>CAVQNH010000052.1:0-346874 GCA_963713815.1 uncultured Actinomycetes bacterium | reverse complement strand
TCCGGCGCGGGGACCTGGCCGGGGGCGGCCGGGGTGCCGAGCCGCTGGGTTCGGTGGCGGGCTCGCCGCGGCTGTTGCTGGCGCGCAGCGCGATGACACGCCGGCGGTGAGCAGGAAGAACGCGCAGGCGAGCAGGGCGCGGTGGAAGCCCGCGGTGAGCGCGGCATCCCGCGGGGCGTGCGCGGCGAGCAGCGCGCTGGTGCGCGCGGTGGCGATGGCGGAGAAGATCGCCAGCCCGAGGGCAGTGCCGAGCTGCTGGGAGGCGTTCAGCAGGCCGGCGGCGAGCCCGGCCTTGTCCGCCGGGACGCCGGCGTTGGCGGCGGTGGTGACGGAGACCAGGACGGCACCGATCCCGATGGCCATGATCACCAGCCCGGGAGCAGGTTCCCGGGGTAGGTGCCGTGGACCGGGATACGGGACAGGTACCAGATCCCGGCGGCGGCGATCAGCGCGCCGGCGACGATCACCGGGCGGGTGCCGATGCGGGCGAACAGCCGGGAGGAGACTCCGGCGGCGACCACGATGCCGGCGGTCACCGGCAGGTAGGCCGAGCCGCTGCGGATGGGGCTGAAGCCCACGACGTTCTGCATGTAGAGGGTAAGGAAGTAAAACACCGACACGAACGCGGCGAACGCGATCATCTGCACCGCATCCGAGGCCGCCAGCCCTTTGACGCGGAAGATGGAGAACGGGAACAGCGGGTCGCGCTGGCGCAGTTCGGTGGCGGTGAAGGCGGCGAGCAGCACGACCGCGGTGGCGAGCTCCCCGATCGTGCGGGCGCTGCCCCAGCCCTGGTCCGGCGCCCGGACCAGGGCGTAGACCAGGAGAAGCATGCCGCCGGTAGCCAGGACCGCGCCGGGGATGTCGAAACCCGCAGACCGGGCGGCGGGCCGCCCGCCGGGCACCAGCCGGTAGGCGCCGAAGATGATCAGCGCGCAGACCGGCAGGTTAACGAACAGCACCCACCGCCATCCCGGTCCCTGGGACAGCACGCCGCCGAGGAACACCCCGGCCGCCGCGGCCAGGCCGGAGACCGCGCCCCAGACGCCGAGCGCCCGGTTACGGTCATCGCCCGAGTTGAAGCTGGTGGTCAGGATCGACAGCCCGGCCGGCGCCATCATGGCCGCGCCGGCGCCCTGCCCGAGCCGGGCACCGACCAGCATGCCCGCGCCGGCGGCCAGGCCGCCTGCCAGCGAGCAGGCAGCGAACACAGCGGTGCCCGCCACGAGCATCGGCCGGCGCCCGAGCAGATCCCCGGCCCGGCCGCCCAGCAGCAGCAGCCCCCCGTAGGTGACCAGGTAGCCCGACAGCACCCACTGCAGGTCCTGCGCCGAGAAGCCCAGGTCGCGGCGGATCGACGGCAGGGCGACGTTCATGATCGAGGAATCGACGACGTCGAGGAACTGCACCGCGCACAGCAGTAGCAGCAGCAGCCTGCCGCGGCGGGTAGCCAGCAGCGAAGCAGATTGGGCGGTCACGAGCAGCCTCCAAGACTGGACGTATTAGTACAGTCCTGAGGCTAGCAGCAAGTGGACGTTTTAGTACAGACTCAGCTCAGGTGCGCCCGCACCAGCGCGAGGCCCGCCTCCGCCGCGAGGCGCAGCGACGCCATGTCCTTGCGGGCCTGGCTGAGAACCATGCCGCCCTCGACGGCGGCCAGCAGCCCTGTGGCCAGCACGGCGGGCGAGGCGTCAGCGCGCAGCTCCCCGCGCTGCCGCATCCGCTCCAGCGCGTCCGCCAGCAGCCGCTCCCACGCGTCGAACCCGGCAGCGGCCTGCAGCCGGGCCTCCTCGTTGCGGTCGGCGACCTCGGCCGCCAGCGTCCCGATCGGGCACCCCGGCAGCCCCGCCTGCTCGAACCCGGCGATGAACCCCGCCAGCGCCTCCTCCAGCCCGGCCAGCGACGACACGCCGCCGAGGGCCTGGGTCAGCCCGGCCACCACCTGCGCGCAACGGAACCCGACCGCCGCCGCGGCCAGCTCGTCCCGGCCGCGGAAGTAGTGGTAGAACTGGCCCTTGCCCGCCCCCGCGGCGGCCAGCACCTCATCCACGGTCGTGGCCGCGATCCCGCGCTCGGCGAACAGCTCCGCCGCCTGCTCAACGATCCGCTTCCGGCTGGCGCGCCCGCGCCTGGTCATCGGCTCACCTGGCATGGACCCATGCTAGCCCTGGACTGTACCAGGCAGTCCAGTGCGAGGCTCTGCGGGTCAGTGCGGCACGGGGTTCCTGGAAGCCGAACAAGCAGGAAGCCGTGGCGCACGGCGCACGCCCCTTCGATGGTCATCCGGCCGGCTTTGATCGCGGCCAGCTGAATTCCGTGCCCACTTTGAGCCGGGTCATCATCGGTCTCTGCCTTTCGGCGAACGGAAATTACTGAGGGCCGGCCCAGCCCTGAGGCGTACTAAATCGTTCGGCGCCGAATATACGGCGCTGACGCATTCCGCCGCGCTCCACCTCCGTGGCTGCCGACGCCCGTATCCCGCTGGCTGGGTCAGCTGACAGCCACCCGCCCGCGGCTGGATTCTTGTGCGTCTGGGCAGCCTCTCCTGGTGTCGCGTTGACCTTCCTGATGGCCGCCTAACCCAGAGCTTGCTCTGGGTTAGGCGGCGACCAGAGTGGCCGGTCAAGTAAGCGGTGGCGCGCTGCGGTGGCTGAGGGGGTTGACTACCACGAACGTGTTTGATGTCCGTATCCATGCGATCCGCCGCAGGCCGGGCCGTCACCGCCCGTTCGAGGTCCGCTGGCATGCGGCTGGCCGGGCCCGGTCGCGGTCGTTCATCACCGGGGGCCTGGCGGACAGTTACCGGGCCGAGCTCATCCGCGCGGCCCGCAAAGGCCTGGACTTCAGCCCCGGAACCGGGGAACCGGCGTCCTGGGCGACACCCGAAGCCGTCACCATCAGCTGGCTGGAACACGCGGCGGCCTACGCTGCGATCAAATGGCCCCGGACGGCAGCCCATACCCGCGCCGGGATCGCCGACGCGCTGGCCACCATCACCCCGGCTCTCCTCACGCCCGGGCGGGGCAGGCCGCCAGCAGCAGTGTTGCGTGCCGCCCTCTACGGGCACGCGTTCAACCCGGCCCAGGCCGGCGCTGATCCCGGACCGCCAGCCACCGCGGCGCTGGCCTGGGCACGGCATCACTGCCTGCCGCTAGCTGCCCTGGCCGATCCGGCCGTGACCCGGCGGGCGCTGGATGCCCTGATCCTGCGCCTGGACGGGACCCGGGCCGCAGCCACGACCATCACCCGCAAGCGCGCCGTCTTCCACGGCTGCCTCAGCTACGCGGCAGAACTCGGGCTGCTGGAAGCCAACCCGCTGGACCGCATCACCTGGCGGCCGCCGAGATCGTCCCGCTCAGCGGACCCGCGGTCAGCGGCCACCCCCGCCGAGGTGCAGGCGATCCTGGCCGAGGTCACCATGATCCGCCCCGAGCTGACCGCGTTCTTCGGCTGCCTGTACTACGCGGCCCTGCGCCCCGCCGAAGCGGTCGCGTTGCGTGCCAGCTCCTGCATCGTCCCCGCACGCGGCTGGGGACAGCTGACCCTCACGGCCTCCCTTCCCCGGTCGGCGCGTGCCTGGACTGGCAACGGAACGCCACGCGAACTCCGTAGCCTCAAACACCGCCCGGAAGGCGCCATCAGGACGGTCCCGATTCCGCCGCAGCTTGCCCGTCTCCTCCGCTGGCACCTGCGGGCTTTCGGGTGCGCCGAAGATGGGCGGCTGTTCCGGGGTGCCCGCGGCGGCCCGCTCAGCGAAAGCCTCTACGGCCGGATCTGGCACCAGGCCCGCGCCGCAGCCAACCCAGGCCAAGCAGGCACCCAGGCCGGCACGCCGCCCCTACGACCTTCGCCATGCCGCCCTGTCGCTGTGGCTGGCTTCCGGCGCCCCGCCCGCCGAAGTCGCTGCCCGCGCCGGGCACAGCGTGCATGTCCTGCTCACCACCTACGCTCACTGCATACCCGGCCACGACCAGATCGCCAGCCAGCACATCGAGCAAGCCCTCAGCCCCAGCCACTGGCCCCCGGCTGGCCCACAAAAATCCGCGCAGACGCCGGGAATCCTGTCCGTCATGCGTCCGTGCCGCAGCTGGACTCAACGGGACACAACTGGACCTGATACCACCGCCCAGATCCGGTTACACGTCTGTGACCTGCGGAAATGCAGCCTAGGTAGACCGGCTCTACGGATCACGGCCCCGGACAGCCGATCCCGGGGCGCTCCGGTCCCCTAAGCCGCTGACCAGGCCAGATCTGGCCCACCACTGGCCCACAGCCACCGGGAACGGTCTGCCGGACCGCTCCCGGACACGCATCAGACCCGGCATCCGGGAATACCGGGACCGGGTCTGACCTGGAGTTTTGAGTGGCAGGTGTTGGGTTCGAACCAACGTAGGCTAAGCCGACGGTTTTACAGTCCGCCGGTCCTGAAGCGGCCATATGCCCCATGAGCTGCGATTTTCCAGCTGATACCGGGCTTTGCGCCCAGTCCTGTCCGCCATATGTCCGTGCGCTCACTGGGCCGGGCACGCGAAACCACGGACAGGCACGGACAGCGTCCGTGCAAGCGCTGCTACTAGCACGTTCACCTGATTACCGGCCTGGGATGGGCTTGCCAGCACGGACGTCAAGGAGGCCCGTTCCGGCGAGGCCGCCGGAGCGGGCCTCGCCGGAACCCTGGCCAGCCTTCCCTACGGGAAAGCCCGCGGCGCCACCTTGTGCCGCGACCTCGCCCGCAGCAGTCCGGCGACCCCACGCCGACCCTCCCATGAGCGGATCAAGCACCGCGCGCCCTCGGCGAACTCATCAGCGAGTACGAGTGGGCCGCATAGAAGACCAGGTCAAGACTGGTGGCCGAGTTCTGGAACCCCACAGGCCGCTGCGCTGGACGGGAACAGCTCGGAGGTTTGCGGATGGCCGCCGGGTCATGCGCGGAAGGCTCCATCCCGTCGATGGTTGCCGTGCGCGAAAGCGCGGAGGCCAGCGCGGTTGGCAAGGTGATCGTCACGCCCGAGTACCTTGCCGGTGCGGTCAGCGATCTGGCTCTCAGCCTGCTGGGTCCCGGTAGGGGCGGTAGAAGGTGCGGAGTTCCTGGGCGTAGAGTTCGGGTTCTTCGAAGGCGGGGAAGTGGCCGCCGCGGGGTGGCTGGGTGTAGCGGACGACGTTGGCGGTGCGTTCGAGCCAGGTCCTGGGGGGGTGGGAGATGTCGCCCGCGAATAGGGAGAAGCCGGAGGGGGCCTGGACGCGGCGGGCGTGCTGGGCGGCCGGGATCAGGCCGTTGGCGCGGTACATGCGCATGGAGGAGCCGATGGTGGCGGTGAGCCAGTAGATGGTGAGGTTGGTGAGAATCTCGTCTTTGGTGAAGGACTGCTCGATGTCGCCGTCGTTGTCGCTCCAGGTGCGGAGTTTCTCCACGATCCAGGCGGCGAGGCCGGCCGGGGAGTCGGTGAGGCCGAACGCGGGGGTCTGGGGCTTGGTGCGGTGCATGGCGATGTAGGCGCCCTCGGCGGCGGCCCAGGCGGCGCCGCGGTCGAGGTAGGCGCGTTCGTCGGGGGCGAGGTCGGCGGGGTCGCCGGCGTAGACGGCGGCGCCGCCGTCGGTGCGGTGCACCGCCGCCACCCGGTCGGGGTGGTCGAGGGCGAGGTAGCGGCTGACGTGGCCGCCGATGTCGCCGCCGGCGGCGCCGAAGTGGGGGTAGCCCAGGGTGGTCATGAGCTGGGCCCACAGGCCGGCGACGGCGACGGCGTCGGGGGGCGGGCCGACGGGGCGGTCGGAGTAGCCGAAGCCGGGGATGTCGGGGACGATGACGTCGAACGCGTCGGCGGGGTCGGCGCCGTGCGCGGCGGGGTCGGTCAGGAGGGGGATGACTTTGGTGTAGCGCCAGAACGAGTCGGGCCAGCCGTGGGTGAGGATCAGCGGCAGGGCGGGGCCGGCCGGGGCGGCGGCGCGGGCGTGGACGTAGTGGATCCGGTAGTCCCCGAGCCGGACGCGGTAGCGGGGGAGCCGGGCCAGCGCCGCCTCCTGCGCCGGCCAGTCGAACTCGTCGGCCCAGTAGGCGACGAGTTCGCGGAGGTAGTCCAGGTCGGCGCCGATCGACCAGCCGGCGTCCTCGGGCGCGTCGGGCCAGCGGGTCGCGCGCAGCCGCGCGCGCAGGTCCTCCAGCGCGGCCGGGTCGGCCTTCGGGGCGAACGGCTCAGGGCACGGCGAGACGCCCGGCATGGGCATTGCGGGCAGGCTCATGGCTCTTCCTTTCTATTCGGCGAGGGCAGGCTCGTTGCCGCCGACGTAGCCAGAGCGCGGGCGGAGCAGATAGCTGAGGAGCACGGCGACGGCCAGGACGCCCGCGCCGACGAACGCGGCAACTACGTATCCGTGGCCGGTGGGAATCGAGGCCCCGTGCGCAGTGGCGGTTTGGAGGACGAGCGCTGAAAGCGCGCTCCCGATGGCGCCGCCGATCGTTGTGAGTACGAGGTTGAAGCTCATGGCGCTCGTCGTGGTCCCTTGCGGTGCCGAGCGCCCGATGAACCCGGGCGTTGCCGCGTAGAGCGCGCCGACTCCGTAGCCGGCGACGGTCACGACGACGAAGACCTCCCAGAGGGACCTGTGCAGGAAGGCGAATGCCACCAGGCACAGCAGAACGAGGCCGCAGGCGGCGGGCAGCAGCAGATTACCGCGACTGCGTCGCACCAGGGGCGGGATGGTGCGACTGGCGAGGAACGCGGTAGCTGAGAAGGGTGTGAGCATGAGTCCGGCGGTGATGACGGAGGCACCGAAGCCGTAGCCGGAACTGGTCGGAGTCTGGACGAGCCGGATTGCCACCGAGATCAGCACATAGATGCCTATGCCCCCGAGGAGCATGGCGATATCTGCTGCGAGGACTGCCGGCACCCTTAGCAGCCGCAGTTGAACCAGCGGCTCAGAGGTCCGAAGCTCCCACCAGACCCAGATCGCCCCGACGACGACTCCCAGTGCTGCCGCCGCGACGACCCAGACTCGCGCGATGTCGGTCGCCGTCTGGCTGACTGCGAACAGGAGACCTCCGACAGCGACGGCAAGCAGGACGGCGCCGAGAATGTCGGTCCGTACCGGCTTCTTACTGCTGCTGCTCGGGAGCGTGAGCGCGCCCGAGACGAGGGCCGCGCCGACGATCACGGCACCGGCGGCGTAGGCCCCGGGCAGCCCCCACAGGTGCGTCGCTAGGCCCGCCAGCGGATAGCCGATGCCCACTCCCGCAACGGTGGTGACGGACAGGAGCCCGGCGACCGCGCGCGCATGCACTCCCTCGAACGCCTCGTTGGCGACACCGATAACCAGCGCCGTCAGGCCAATCCCGAAACCTTGGAGTGCCCGGCCGACAACAAGGCCGAAGAAGCCGGTGGGCAGGGCCGCGAGGATGCATCCGGCCAGCACGATGGACAGGGCCATCAGGACGACGGTCTTGCGCCGAGGTCCGTCGCCGAGCTTGCCGAACACGGGAGTGGTGACCGCCCCGGCGAGCATGCTCACAGTGAGCGTCCACTGGGCGGCGACGTAGCTTACGTGCTCAGAACTGGCGACGGTGGGTACCAGCGGTGCGCCGAGGCTGCCAAGAACGGCGGTAACCAGGCCGATGAAGACCAGGCACGGGACGAGACCTGGACGCTGCGGTCGGTTCGACTCAGTGGTGATGGTTTCCCCGACAGTGAGCACGGTTGTTTCATCTCCCTTCGTTATCACTAACCATATAGTTACAACGTAGAGGTCGAGGCGAAGTATGTCAACAGTTAGTTACTTCCGCTAAGATGGGGCTATGTTGCGTCCTGAAAGCTGGTCCAGGCTTACAGGTGTGAGTCCTGTCCGGGTAGGCACCGGGGTTGCGCGGCTTCCGGCGGAACTTCAGGCTGACCTGCGCGAGGGCACGTACCGTCCCGCGCCCGCCAGGCGCGCGGACATCCCGAAACCAGACGGCAGCAAGCGGCCGCTGGGCATGACGGTCCGCGACAGGATGGCGCAGGCCGCGAAGATCGTGCTGGAGCCGGTGTTCGAGGCGGATTTCCTGCCGTCCTCGTTCGGGTTCCGGCCGAGGCGGTCGGCGGTGATGGCGATGGAACGGCTGCGAACCGGGTTCATCGCCGGGTGCCAGTTTGTTGAGGACTGGTTCAACGGGCACGGGCTCTACCGGCTCCGCTGCACCATCCGCTATCCGAAGGCAGCGTAACCATGTCAGGAAGGTCATCGGTAAGCCGTATGCGGGAAAACCGCAATTGAAAGGGGGATGGGGAAACGGGCCGTCACAGGCACCGCGCCCCTGACTACCAATGCAGAAGCCAGCAGCGCTGAGAAGTCGCCCCCGTGACGCTCAGGGCACCCGAGAGCTGCTACTCGCTGCCGCGACGGAGGAGTTCTCCGAGTTCGGCCTGGCCGGTGCTCGCGTTGACCGCATTGCAGAGCGGGCTGGCTACAACAAGCGTCTGATATACGTCTACTTCGGCGACAAGGACCGACTGTTCCACACCGTCCTGGAGCGGCGGATCGAGACCCTCGACCGCGAAGTTCCATTCATCCCAGACGACCTTGCTGCCTTCGCAGCGGCACGATTCGACTACATCGTCGCCCATCCGCAGACCTCAAGACTGGCGGCTTGGCGGACGTTCGAGCGTGCGGAGCCGACAGAGGCCGAGGTGCATAGTTTCGAGATAAAGGTCGCAGCGATCGAGGGTGCGCAGAAGAGCGGCAAGCTGAACGCGGATATCGCGGCCATCGACCTGTTCGCCATGGTCTTGCGACTCAGCGAGAGCTGGCTCAGCGCCCCGCCCGCACTCCGCACGCTAGCCGGCCAGGACCCCGATGCGAGCCAGCGGATTCGCCAGCATCGGGCTGCGCTCATCGATGCCGTCTCTAGCTTTACGACCCCGCCAAAGGCGGCCGAGCGGCCGAGCGGGGCGCGGCAGCACTAGCAGTGCCGCCCCGTCACTCGCCGAGGCGCCGGGTGAAGCCGCCGGGGATGACCAGGTCGGCGGGGAAGATCTCGCTGACCGAGGAGTGGCCGAGTCCGAGTAGGGCAGAGTCGAGGCCGGCGTGCAGAAGGTCCAGCACGTTCTCGACGCCTGCCCGGCCGTTTGCGGCCAGGCCAAACAGGTACGCACGCCCGATCATGACCGCCTTCGCGCCCAGCGCGAGTGCCTTGGCCACGTCGCCGCCGCGGCGGACGCCGCCGTCGAGCAGCATCTCGACCTGGTCGCCCACGGCCCGGGCGATGCCCGGCAGCATCCGGATGGTGGCCGGGGTGCCGTCCAGGTTGTTGCCGCCGTGGTTAGACACCGAGATCGCGGTGATGCCGGCGTTGACCGCGCGCTTTGCGTCGTCGAGCCTGGTCACGCCCTTGAGCATGAACGGGCCGCCCCACTGTGCGCTCCGCAGGGCAGCTGATGCCGCCAACCTCTCCGGCGAGCGGCTTCTTGATCAGATCCGCTCGGAACTGCACCCGGTGCCGGCAGTATCTCGCAGATCACGGAGATCCCGCCGGCCATCCAGCGCGGCTGCAAAGGATCCTGCCGATGCGCAATCTTCCCGTGACAGCCCAGCCAGCCGAGACGTGAGCGGGCGCATGGGGAAGGTGCGGGCGGCATTTGGTAGCGGCGGCTGAGCTGACCGAGTGGCGAGAAGATGTCGCCCCCGATGGGATCGGCTCGCAGGTGGTCGTGTTAGAGGCTCCGCGCGGGCGGGGGCGGTCGGCGGTGCTGAGGCAGCCGTCCCAGGTGGCAGGCAGCGTTTCTGCACGTCAGAGATCAGGCAGCCGATCCGTCGGCCGGATATCAAGATCAGCGCCATAGCTCATAGAGCAATGTGGGGGTATGGGGTCGATCCCCCCTCGATCTGGAACCCCTGCACTGAGAGTGACTCTCGCCCCGCGGGTGCGCTGGTGACAGGGATATTTGACCCGCACACCCGGCGCGGCGCCGGGGCGTGAGGTCAACCGCAGGCCGGCGGCAGGTCCATGAAAGGTCCATCAGCGGCCCGCGCGGTGACTGTCATTGTCCGGGGGCCTGGCACGCGGGCGTGCCAGGAAGTCCTGGCCTCCGGTGAGCGGTACCGGCGGTCCGGCGGGCAGTCACCCGCCGGGCCTGTGCGCCGGCCCTCCGTGCCCGTGGAGCCGCCGGCTGCAGGGTTCACCTGCCTGCCGCCTGGGGCCTGCTGCTCCCCCCGCGGCCGGGCAGTCCGCCACTTCGTGCGGCCTCGCCTTCACGGGGAGTGATGAAACGTGCCCGGCGCAGCTTTGAGTCGTTCGCTGCGCTCGCCAAGGCTGGTGCCGCGCCGGGCAGCCCGATGGCTACGGGAAGAACCGGTGCCGCGCCCGGGAAATGGGAAGGCGGCGGCTCGGTTTCCCGGCGGTCCCAGGCAGGGGGACAACCGGCCGGGCGGACGTCGTCCCCGGGGCACCATCGGCGATGCCACCCCAGCTCACACCGCTAGACGGCGCAGTCCGGTATCCCGCACGCCGTGAACGGGGCGGCCAGCACAGGGCACGGCGTGGCCACTGCGGTGGGACTGGCACTACAGGAGGTGATGAGCAAGTCAAGTTCTCGGCGCTGCCCCTCTCTGCCTATGAGCCGCTTGCAGCTGCCTCGGGTGAGGGGGGCTCGTCCCGGCGGTCGATTTCGAAGGCGAGGCTCAGTTCGGCTATTCCGCGGGGATCAGACAGGGAGCGTCCGGTGAGCTGTTCGAGTCGGCGCATCCGGTGCCGGACCGTGTTGGGATGACAGAACAAGACGCTGGCCGCCTTGCTGGCAGAGCCGCCATTGTCGAGCCAGGCGCCGAGGGTAGTGAGCAGGACTGGCCGCTGGCCCGCCGGGATCTGGCCCAGCGCGGCCAGGATGGTGCCGGCAACGTGCCGCATTACCTCCGGGTCGCTGCCCGCCGCGACGGCGAGCAGGTCGCGGTCGAAGACTGTGACGCGCTGAGCGGCGAACGCGGTACGCAGCGCGATTCTGGCCAGCCTGAGATTCCGGGCGGTGTGCCGGAGATCGTCGTAGCACGGGCTGACCCCGACCAGGCCCGGGCTGAGCGAGTGCAGGGAATCCGCCAGGCGGACAAGGTCAGCCCGCGGGCCGGGCAGCCACGCGATCCCGACTTCGGCATCGTGCAGGAGCCGCCACGCCGAGATCACCCCCATGCGCTTGAGTGCCGCCTCCGCCTGCGGGAGGGCATGCCGTCCGGGACCTGGTGCCTGCGCGGCGATAACGACGTAACTGCCCCGCAGCGGGATCCGCAGGATGTCCGCCGCCTCCCAGAGATTGGCCTCGTCCAGCCGGCCTTCGAGTAGCGCCTGGACCACGGCCGAGCGTTCCTCCTCCTGGCTGAGGACCTGGAAGGTGATCTCCTCCCGGTAGCCGTCGGCCATCTCCTGGGTGAAGGTGTCCAGGGCGAGCCACATCTCGGAGGCGGCACGGAGCGTGACACCGGCAGGCACCGCGCTGCGTGCGGCGGTGTCGGCGAGGCAGTCCCACAGGTACCGGGCCGCCACCCGGTAGGCCGCCATCACGGCGGTCAGCGGGACGCCGGCCCGCGCGCGCCGTCTCCCGTTCTCGCGTGATTCCGGGGACGTGGCCGCTGGGACGCGCCCGATCGGGCCGAAGACGAACCCGATGTTGTCCAGGCAGGTCCGGCGCAGTTCCTCGTCGCTGATCACCGCGCCGGTACCGTAGACCGGCACGGCGGCCCTGATCCGCGCGGCCATCCCGTCAGCCAGATCGCCGGCCCGCTCCCTGAGATCCGCGCCGAGCAAAGCGAGACCGGCGCCGGCATCGTCCGGTGGCGGTTGTTCCACCGGCCAATGGTAACCGTCACGCCGCCGGAACATACCAGCTCCTCCCGGCCCGCCCGGGCAGGACGTTGTCCCCCAGAACAATCTGCGACCGGTTACCGTGCCTCCCCGGACATCGACTTCCCGCGGGCAGCCCGCAACGATAGGCAGCAGTCCGACAGTCTGCCCGCCGGTCACGCGCGCTGGCGGATTCCCAGTTCCCGTCCCGGATGGCGGTATATCAATGAGCCTCAGCACCAGCGAGACACACGACATCAACCGGGCCAACGCGACCGGCCTGCCGCCGGTCGTCTTCGTTCACGGCCTGTGGATGCTCGCCTCGAGCTGGCAGCCATGGCGCACCTTCTTCGAGGAGAACGGCTACGCCACCATCGCCCCCGGCTGGCCCGGTGACCCGGAAACCACCGGCGAGGCCCGGGCCAACCCGCGGGTCTTCGCGGGCAAGAGCGTCGGGCAGGTGACCAGCCACATGGCCGAAGCGATCGCGGCGCTGCGGCACGAGCCAGCGATCATCGGGCACTCCTTCGGCGGCCTGATCACCCAGCAGCTCGCCGGCCAGGGACTGGCCAGCGTGTCCGTCGCGATCGACTCGGCCCCGTTCCGCGGGGTACTGCCACTGCCGCTGTCCGCGCTCCGTTCGGCCATGCCAGTCATCGGCAACCCGGCCAACTACCGGCGGGCGGTCATGCTCACCTACGAGCAGTTCCGCTACTCCTTCGCCAACGCCATCAGCGAGAACGAGGCCCGGCGGCTGTATGAGGCCTATCCCGTCCCGGGCTCAGGGATCCCGCTCTTCCAGGCCGCGACCGCCAACATCAACCCGCTCACCGAGATCAAGGTGGACACCAAGAACCCCCGCCGCGGCCCCATGCTGCTCATCACCGGCGAGAAAGACCACATCGCCCCGCATGCCATCGCCACCGCCTCCTACAGAAAACAGAAACGCAACCACGCCACCACCCAAATCCAGGAGATCCCGGACCGCGGCCATTCCCTGGTCTTCGACAGCGGCTGGCAAGACGTCGCCGAAACAGCCCTGGCGTTCATCAAGAGCACCCGCTAAAGTCGCCCAGCCCGGCCCCCTGGCAAGCCACGCGCCGGTCCAGCGAACGGGCACTCCGCAGCCCGCCAGCCGCGCCCACGCCCGAAACGGGCAAACCAGCAACTACGCAACGTAACCATCGCGCCGCGCTATCGCGACGCCGCCGACGTGGCTGCAGTGACGATTGATCCCCGAGACAAGAGATTGGGGTCCGTTACGGGCGGCAGCACTCCAGGCACTCGGCGTTATGTGAGCGATGCCCCGGCAGATCCTAGCTGGCCTCTCACTTAGCGTGACGGATACCCGGAACGCCTGATAAGCGGTCCTGTCCGAGGTGGCGGGCCCGACGACAACTCTCGGCAAGCCTGCCTCGGGCTGCCGGCCCCGGTCGGCGCCATAGGGTTCCAGTCGGTTTCACCGAGATGCAGGCCCGTTCTGCGCCTGCGGCCCCATCGCGGCCACCACCGCCGTGGCGCCGAACGGGTGCAAGGTCACTGTGGCGCCGCGGTACCCGGTGTCCGCGCCGTCGAGCTGCGGGCGTAGCGCGCCGAGATACTCGCGCAGGTGGGTAGTCGGCGGCGGGTAGGGCAGGCCGTACGCGGGTTCCAGCAGCCGCGACCGCGTGCAGCCGCGATCCCGCCGATCTCGATCCGCACCCTGGCCACGGCGATCGGGCTGTCACCCTCACGGGTGCACCTCGCGCCGGTAGGCCCGTACCGGAGCAGGCTGTCGGAATGGGCTACTCGCCAAGCGCTCGGACGATGACATCAGCGGTTTCGGCGCCGCTGTAATTCTGCTGCCCGGTGATGAGGTTGCCGTCACGGATTGCGAAGCCCCTCCACAGACCAGCCTGGATGTAGTTGGCCCCGAGCTTTTTCATTTCGTCCTCGATGCGCCACGGCATGACATGGGTGGCCCTCGGCAGCTCGCCGGCCGACCAGACCGCCTCATCGACGAAGTCCTCCTCGATGTTGGTGAAGCCGGTGACGGTGCGACCCTTCACCAGCGGGTCGCCGTTGGACAAAGTGGCGTAGCGAAGTACGGCGACGCCGTGGCACAGCGCGGCGGCGATCTTGCCCGCCTCGAAGAACTCCGCGAACCTGGCGTGCAGATTCGTCGCCTTCTCCATCGTGAACATCGGGCCCTCCCCCCCGGCAACCATGATGGCGTCGAAGGCGTCCAGGCTGATCTCGTCCACGGTCTTGGTGTTCTGCACGAGATTCATGAAGTCCGGGTCGTGCTTGTAGCCACGGCTGATGACGTCCTCGGCCTGCCACTGTGAGGCGTCTTCGGGGTCGCTCCTTGCGTCGGCGGCGCACGCACCACCCTCGGGGCTGAAGATCTCGGCCTGGTAGCCGAGTTCGGTGAACCGGAAGTACGGGTGGCTGAGTTCGGACCACCAGAAGCCAACCGGCCAGCCGGTGGTCGTCGAGGCGACGGGGTTCGAGATCACGATCGCGACCCGCTTCGGGTTCTTCCGGTTAACCGCGTTAAGGTCCTTGTGGCTCATTGTGGTGTCCTTTCCGCCTGGGCGTCGTCGCGCACGAGCGCTGTCACCTCATGGCCGTGCTCGTGCAGTTCGGTCAGTTTTTGTGAGATCCCGCGAAACCTGTGGAACCAGTGGGTGTCATCTTGGTAATCCGGCATCCTCCTGTCCTGATCGTCAGAGCAACGCGTCGGCCGCGGCAAGCTCGCCGGGCCAGGGTCGCAGCGACCCCCAGCGCTGCTGCGTCTTGAGTTGCTGTGCCTTCGGCCGGGCCGGGTCAGACCGGGAACGTGACCCCGGTCAGCTCTTCGGAGACTGTCCACAGGCGGCGCTGGATGGCGGTGTCATGGGATTGCCGGCTGGAGTGGGCCAGTTTCGGGTAGCCCCGGGTCCCGAAGAGCCCGCGCGGGCCGTAGTACTGGCCGCCGAGCGCGCCGGGGTCGGTCGCGGCGCGCAGCGTGGGCAGGGCGCCCATCGCCGCCTTCTGGCTCACCCGCGCGTAGCTGAACGCGACGATCGCGGGGAGGTTGCGCCCCAGCTCGGTGCCGGCGAAGCCCGGGTGCGCGGCGACCGCGATGGTGGTGCCCGCGGCGGACAGCCGGCGTTGCAGCTCGTAGGTGAACATCAGGTTCGCCAGCTTGGACTGGCTGTAGGCGGCCACCCGGCTGTAGGACCGCTGCCCCTGCAGGTCGTCGAAGTTGATCCGTGCCCCGATGCGGTGCGCGAGGCTGCTGAGCGTCACCACGCGGGAGCCCGGCACCGGCAGCATCTGCTCGAGCAGCAGCCCGGTGAAGGCGAAGTGCCCCAGGTGGTTGGTCCCGAACTGCAGCTCGAACCCGTCACGGGTGGTCTGCCTGGGCGTGAGCATCACCCCGGCGTTGTTGATCAGCAAGTCGATCCGCGGGTGCGTGGCCCGCAGTTCGCCCGCGGCGGCGCGGATGGAATCCAGCGAGGTCAGGTCGAGGGGCTGGACCATGACGTCCGCGCCAGGGGCGGCGCCGGCGATGCGGGCGGCGGCGCGCTTGCCTTTCTCGATGTCCCGCACGGCCAGCACGACCGACGCACCGCGCGCGGCGAGGACCCGGGCGGTCTCGAACCCGAGGCCGGTGTTCGCGCCGGTGACCACGGCCAGCCGTCCCTGCTGGCCGGGCACGTCATCGCTCGTCCATTTCGCACTCATGATCCCTCCATATGGCCGATCACCCTCGCCTCAGCGGATGCTGGGGCAGTACCGATCTTGGATCACAGTACAGACTGTAATCCATTCTTGGATCACAGTCCAGACTCTGATCGAGATCCAGGGCTATAATTGGCCGCATGAGGAGGCCACCGCCCAAGCTGGTCCAGCGACTGCTCAGTGCGAGCGAGGAGGTGCTGCGCCCCGACCAGGCACTCCGGCTGGAGGACATCGCCGCACTGATCGGCTCAGCCCGCGCAACGCTCTACTACCACTTCTCCGGCCGCGACGACCTGGTCGCGTTCCTGCTGGAAGAACACCTGCGCGCTGCCGCCCAGACAATCGAGCTCGCCGTCACAACCACCCAGCCACCCCTCGCCCAGCTGCGCTCAGCGATAACCGCGCTCGCAGGGTTCCTCGGGGGGCAGCCCGGGGTATGCGCCGGCCTGCTCTCCTTCGCGGGAGCCACCGGACGACTAGGAACCCTCATGGCCGCGAAGGACACGGCGCTCGCCGTGCCACTCCGGAAGCTCCTCGACGAGGGCGCCGCCACCGGCCAATTCACGATCAGCGACTCCCGCGACGCTGCCAACGCAATCCTCGGGGCTGCACTGATCGCCACGCTCACCCGCTGGGAAGACGGCCGCGACACACAAGACCCCGAATATCAGCACGCGCTGACAGACCAGCTCGTCAGGAGCGTCACACGCGCCTGAACAAACGCGCCCCGACGGGGCCAAAGAGCAGGACACGGTACCCTCCACGGACGTCTGCGAACTGCTCAGATCCAGTCGCGCGTAATCAGCGTTCGGCGCGCATTAGCCCGGTTAACGACCATATGTTCGATCACTGCGCGTGGTCACTGTGCCATGGGGGTCCGAGTCAGTTTCATGGGGGTTGGAGTCGGTTCCGCGGCCGTCAAGCCTGGCTCTGGCCCCTGAATCACTCCGGACCAGCAGCTGTCCTCGGCGGCAGGCAGCGTTTCTGCACGTCAGAGTGCATACGGCCTATCCGTCTGCTGTAGATCGACTTCGGCGCTGTAGCACATAGAGCAATGTGGGGATACGGGGTCGATCCCCCCTCGATCTGGAACCCCTCCATCTGAGAGTGACTCTCGCCCCGCGGGTGCGCTGGTGACAGGGATATTTGACCCGCACACCCGGCGCGGCGCCGGGGCGTGAGGTCAACCGCAGGCCGGCGGCAGGTCCATGAAAGGTCCATCAGTGGCCCGCGCGGTGCCGTGTCATTGTCCCGGGGCCTGGCACGCGGCCGTGCCAGGAAGTCCTGGCCGCGGGTGAGCGGTACCGGCGGTGCCGGCGGGCAGTCACCCGCCGGGCATGTGCGCGGCCCTCCGTGCCCGCGGAGCCGCCGGGCGGGGTTCACCTGCCTGCCGCCGGGGCCCTGCTCCCCCCGCCGGGCAGTCCGCCACTCCGTGCGGCTTCGCCTTCACGGGGGCGTGATGAAACGTGCCCGGCGCAGCTTTGAGTCGTTCGCTGCGCTCGCCAAGGCTGGTGCCGCGCCCGGGAAACGGGAAGCCGGCGGCACGGTTTCCCGGCGGTCCTGGGCAGGGACAACCGGCCGGGCGGACGTCGTCCCCGGGGCACCATCGGCGATGCCACCCCAGCTCACCCTGTGCGTGCCGAGAGTCTCGTCCGCGGCTCTGGCCAGCAGGGTGTGGCAGGGCTAGCCCGCTGCGCTCTGCGGTGGTGTCATGCCCGCCGATGCCTGCTCGCCGACGGGGGCGGTGTCGGTGGTGAGGGTCGTCTCGGCGGCGTCGACCACGCCCAGGTCGGCGCGGATGTGCAGTTCGGCCGCGGTGATGAGCAGCGACTCGACAGCTGTGGTACTGGTGGCGGCGCGGGCGCCGGCCAGGGCATGCAGCTGCCGCAGCAGGTGCGCGCGCTGCCCGCTGAGCACGGCGGGCAGCACCGCCGGGTCGGCGGAGCGGACGGCGGCCATGACCTTGAGGAAGAAGTCGTCGCGATAACCGCGGGCGGGGACGGCCGGCTCGGCGAGCCAGCGGCCGAGCTCGGCGCGGCCGGCCGGGGTGAGGCGGTGCACGAGACGGTCGGGCTTGACCTGCTGCGGCTGGCGCTGGGACTCGATCAGGCCATCCCGGGAGAGCCGGTCGAGGATCTGGTACAGGTGGCCGATGTTCAGCCCGCCCCACTGGTCGCCGACAGCCTGCTCGAAGCTGGCTTTCAGCTCGTAGCCGTGGGCTGGCCTGTCCGCCAGCAGGGCCAGGACCGCGTGCTGCAGGGGCATGCGCCTTGCCTTGCCGCTAGATAACGATCTGGTGTCATTCTTGCATTGTCGCTATGTAAGCAATGAGCATAGTCCAGCGTCCGGTCGCCACCAGCCCGGGTGCTGGTGGCGGAGACCGCGTTCACCGTGCCCGCCGCGGCGGGCGCCGCCGGCTATGAACGAGGTTCGGCGCGGCCCATGGACCTCCCGTCATTCGTCCGCGGCCAGCACCTCCGCCAATGGACGTCCCGAAGTGAGCAGCAGGACGCTGATCACGGCCGCGAGCGTGACCGCGGTACCGCCCGCGGCGGCCAGGGCCGCGGTCGCCAGCACGGGCAGGGTCAGCCCGAAGGCGACCCCGGCGACGGTCAGCCCGATCGCGGCGCCGGCGACCGAGCCTGTGCCCGCGGTGACCACGGCCTCGCTGGTGAGCAGGCGGCCGAGCTGGCGGCGGCCCCAGCCCGAGGCGGCGAGCGCGGCCAGCTCGCCGGCGCGTTCGCGCAGGTTCAGGTAGGTGAGGTCGGCGACGCCACCCGCGCTGAGCGCGATCGTGAGCAGCACCGAGACCAGGTCGCTGCCCCGCGTCGACCCGTTCACCAGGCCGGCCAGCTCGCTGTCGCCGATCGACGTGGCGAACGAGACGTGCGCCGCCAGCAGGACGGTGAGCCCGGCCACGCCGACGGCGAGCCCGGCCGCGGCGATCGCGCTGCGGCCGGGGGTACGGACGATTCCGGTGATGGCGAGTCCGGTGACGGTCCGGACCCGGCGCCCGCCGCGCCGTGGTGCCCTCGCCGCCGGCATCAGCGCCTCGGCCGGCGGTATTCGCGACGCCGCCCAGGATGGCGCCAGCCCGGAGACGCCGGCCAGCGCGATGGCGACCGGCAGCACCAGCAGCGCCCGCGACGGCGGGACGTGCAGGCCGAGGCCGGAGATGAGACAGGCGGACAGCCCGGCGCCGGCCAGGCCTGCCGCGATGCCCAGCGTCACCACCTCGCCGAGCACCATCGTGAACACCTGCCGACGCCCCCAGCCGACCGCGCGGAGCGCGCCGATCTCGGTGCGCCGCCCGCGCACCCCGGCGAGCGCCGCGCCGGACAGGAACAGCGCGCACACGACAAGGATGAGCACCAGCAGCGCCAGCGATTCCCGGTCGGCCTGGTGGAGCACGAGCAGCGCGCTGTCGGTCTGGGTCCAGTCCTCGGTGAGCCGTAGGGCGGGCCGGCCGAACTTGCCGGCCGGCAACCCGATCGTGACCGGGTACGGCGAGGCGCCGGCGGTGACGATCACCTGCAGGCCGGTCGCCTTGTCGATCTCCTCGCCGATCGCGCCGATCTTGTCCAGCTTCTCCGGTACCGTGCCGCGCAGCCCGGACACCCGCACCCGGATCGACCCGATCGGCGCCGCTACCGTCGACCTGAGCTGCGCCGCTGCCCGGGTGCCGGTTCGGCTGTAGTACCGCGCCGTCTTCTCGAGGGCCGCCGCGCCGGACAGCGTCATGTACAGCAGCGGCGGCTGCTGAGCGTACCCGGCCATGTTCCCGTCCGGTTCAAGCGGCTGGCTGCCGAGCGCCGCGCGGCTGGCCGCGTCCGCGCCGGTCAGCAGCGGCGTCCGGTAGCTGGCCAGCGGTGATCCCGGGCCGCCGCCGGAGAACCCCGCCAGCCGTTCCGGGTCGAACTCGCCTGCCAGCCGGATCTGGAGATAAGGTGGCCCGCCCACTTCGACCGCGCCTCCCCCGACGGTCTCCTTCATTTCGGTGAGTGCCCGGTACCCGGTGTCGGCCGCGGCGGGGGGTGCCTTGACGTACTGGTCACCTGATACGTCGCGCCCGGCCGTCCAGACCGAGACCGGGTTGCTGACCGGCACCGGGGCAAGCTGCCCACCTGGACCCGGCCGGTAGGTCACCGGGCCGGACGTCCAGTACTGGCCGACGAACTGCGTTACGGCGTTCAGGTCGCTGGCCGGCTTCAGCTCGGTGAGCAGGCGCCGCCACGCGGCGGCGCCGGTGATCGTCGCCTGCATCACCGGCGTGCCCGCCAGCGACCCGAACGCCCGCGCCATCGCCGCCTGTGACCTGCCGGAGCGCGCCACGGTCACCGCCGACGACGGCAGCAGGCTCACCGTCACGTGATCGGTGTCGCCGTCGAAGGACGCGGTGCTGGCGAGCACCGGCATCACGTCCGTGGAGGGATGGTGGGGGCCGTTCGGCGACACCACGGGTCGCTGATCCTCGGCCAGGTACGTCCCGGAGGTCACCGCGCGCCCCAGCCCGGTCAGTTCGCTCTCCGCGCGCGGGTCGATGCCCGCCACCAGGACCGGGAACGACCAGGCGACCATGCCCTCGACCGGCCCAGGGGTTCCGCCGGTCCGCGAGTAACAGTCTCCGTCCAGCAGCCCTGACGTCCGCTGGAACGGGGAGGACTGGCCAGAGGGCACAGGGAAGGTGACCGGGCAGACGATGACCCTCTTGCCGTCAGGGAGCCGCTCGGTCGGCCCGAACACTGTAATGACCGGGCCTCGGCCGTCGGACTCCTGCGACGGCGACGGCGGCGGCGGCGTCACGTGATCGGTGGTGATGTAGACGTATCTCTCGTCGTGCGGCGGATACACCGACAGCCCCTGGTCCGCGGTGTATCGCGAGCTGATGACCAGCACCCGCGCCCCGGACCGGCCGGCCGCGGCGGGGGACAGGACCACCGGGATGTAGGCGGTTTCCAGCAGGTAGCCAACGATCTCCAGCGGTGCCGCCACCTCGACCCCCGGCAGCCGGGCGATCGTGGCGTACTGCGCCATCGTGATCCCGCTGGTGCTGGCCGACAGGTAGTTCACCTGCACCAGGTGCTTACCCGCCCCGGTCTGGACTGAGCCGCGCGGGAGCACGAGCAGGTCGTACTCACCCCGGAAGTTCGCGCTGACCGTGCCCCGCACCGTGGCCGCGTTCACCGCCACTGAGGCGGTCAGCAGCGAGAACGCGACGGCGGCCACCAGCATCCCGGCAGCCAGCGCCACCGCCCGGCCGCGCGCGAACCGCACCCCGCGCCATATCAGCCTGATCATGTGCCGGCCTCGCTCACCTGGTCACGGACCGTCATGGCATCGACGCTGACGGCGCCGTCCTGGAGCTCGATGACGCGGTCGCACCGCGCCGCGACCGCGGGGTCGTGGGTGGCGAGGACCAGTGTCAGGCCCCGGTCGCGGTGCAATGTGAACAGCAAGTCGAGGACCTCGGCGCCGGTGGCGGAGTCGAGGTTCCCGGTGGGTTCGTCGGCGAGCAGCAGGCGGGGGTCGCCGGCCAGGGCCCGGGCGACGGCGACGCGCTGCTGCTGGCCGCCGGACAGCTTGGCGGGCAGGTCGTGCTCGCGGCCCGCCAGGCCGACGGCGGCGAGCAGGTCGCGCGCCCTGGCCCGCTTGTCATAGCCAGTGCGGAACGGCAGCACCGGGGCGGCGACGTTGTCGCAGGCGGTCAGCGCGGGCAGCAGATGGAACCGCTGGAACACGAAACCGACCCCGCGCCGGTAGCGGGTGCGCTGCGCCTCGCTCATCGCACCTAGGTCGCTGCCGTCGACGGTGAGCGTGCCGCTGTCGGGTGTGTCCATCGCGCCGGCCAGGTGCAGCAGGGTGGACTTGCCCGAGCCCGACCGCCCGGTGACCGCCACCGCCTGCCCGGCCGGGATGTCCAGCGTGACCTCGGCCAGCGCCCGGACCGGCAGCCCCGCGCCGGTCCGGTATGTCTTGCTCACCGAGCTGAAGCTGACTTCCGCGCCCGCCACGACAAGCCTCCTCGTTGATCGTCCGGGGTCCCCGTTTCCCCGTTACATTGTCGCTAGGTAAGCGATACAGTAGGCGCATATTCGGGTTCGCGCCAGGGGTGAATGACACGTGATCGAGCTGCGAGGTATCAGCAAGCGGTACGACACCGGCCCGGGCCGACCCGTGGTGGCGGCCGATGACGTCAGCCTCACGATCGAAGCAGGCGAGTTCGTGGGGCTGACCGGCGCGTCAGGAGCGGGCAAGACCACGCTGCTGAACCTCATGGGCGCCGTCGACCGGCCAGACGCCGGCACGGTCCGCCGGGACGGCACCGAGGTGACCGCGCTGCGCGGCGCGGCGGCTGACCGCTACCGGCGCACGGCCGGGTTCGTCTTCCAGCGCTGCGCGCTGCTCCCGGCGCTAACCGCCGCCGACAACGTGCTCGCGCCCGTGCTGCCGTTCCGCACCAGCTGGAACAAGCGGGAACGGGCGATGGACCTGCTGACGGCGGTGGGCATGGCGGGCCGGGAAGGCGCGCTGCCGTCGGGGTTGTCCGGCGGCGAGCGGCAGCGTGTCGCCATCGCCCGCGCGCTGATCAACATGCCCTCGCTGCTGCTGGCGGACGAGCCGACGGGCAACCTGGACGCGGACTGCGGCGTGGGGATCCTCGACCTGCTGGCCGGCCTGCGCATCGAGCACACGATGACGGTCGTGCTCGCCTCGCACGACCCGCTGGTCGTAGCCAGGTGCGAGCGCCAGATCAGGCTCGCCGGCGGACGTGTCACCAGCGACATCGACCTCGCCGGCGGCGAGCCGCCCGCCAGCATCCTGCGCCGGATCAGCCAGCTCGGCTAGCCTCTGGGGCCAGGTCATGGCCGATCGCATGTCCGCCACCTGCCGCCGGGACGCCTGCTTGACCAGCCGGCCGTGGTCAAGCACGCCACCCGGCGTATCCGCATCCTCGGGGTCACCTTGCATCCCACCGGGGGAAGGACCGCCCAGCAGGCCCGCAACCTCCTCATGGACCTCGGCGAACAGGCAGATCAGGTCAAGTTCATGATCCGCGACCGCGGCTCAAACTTCACCGCCGCGTCCGGCGCCATCCTCGCCGACGCCGGCATCCAGGCCGTGCTCTGCAACATCCGGACGCCCCGCATGAACGCTATCGCCGAACGGTGGATTGGCGGATGCCGCCGCGAACTCCTGGACCGCACCCTCATCTGGAACCCCGCTCATCTGCGACGGATCCTGCGCGACTACGAGACCCACCACAATCAGCACCGGCCGCATCGCTCTCTCAGCGACGCCGTCCCGCTGAAACCGCTGCCCGAGCCGGTCGATCTCGACCTGTACCGCGTCCGAAGACAAGCTCGGGCCGGTGGCCTGATCAACGAATATCGCCTGATGGCATGACGTGGACGAGATTATCGGCACGCACAACCGCACGATCCGCTGACACTAAGGAAATCGGGTTTCCGGGTCCCTTTTTCACGGGCCGCCGCGAAAAAGGCACCTGCCGGTAGCGCTCTGCCTGCTACGGGGGCAGACCAAGTAAGCCGGAAAGTGGCAATGGGCTGGTGGGGACTAGGCGACCTATTCCAAGAGTCCGATCCAGCGTTTGCGCCCCCGTTTGTGCCGATAGGCGCCCAGGCTCGGCGTGGAACCCAGCGTCGAGCCGGGAATGACCTGCTGACGAGCGCTCCGGAGCGCGCCCTGGTAACCGGGTGGCTCGGTGCGCGCATCCCGCTGCGCACAGTCCGCCTTGCCCGAGGCGAGTATGCCGGGTATTATTCCCGGCATGATGCTTGGCATGGTGAGGTCATGAGTGTCCCGCACGTCCTCTTGGCGCTGCTGGCCGAAGGACCCAAGTACGGGCTGCAGCTGCGGGAGGAATTCGAGGCCGGGACCGGTGAGGTGTGGCCGCTGAACGTGGGTCAGGTGTACAAGACCCTGGGCCGGCTGGAACGTGACGGGCTGGCCGAATCCGACGGCACCGGGCAAGACGGACCGCAGAAGCGGTTCCGGATCACGCCCCGCGGTGAGGAGGCGCTGGCCGCCTGGCTGCGCACCCCGCCGGACCTGACCTCCCCGCCCCGCGACGAGCTGGTGATGAAGGTCCTGGTGGCCGCGCGGGTGCCCGGTACCGACGCGCATGAGGTGATCCAGGCGCACCGCCTGTACCTGCTGGAGCTGATGCAGCAGTGGACGCGGCTGAAAGAGGGCGAGGCCCGGGATGATCTGGGCCTGGCGCTGGTGGTGGATGCCGAGTTGTTCCGGCTGGACGCGGTGACCCGGTGGCTGGATGCCGCCGAGACGCGGCTCAGGCGGGCCGCTGCCGGGCCTTCCCGGCCCGCCTCCGTCCCCGCTCCGGTTCCGCAGCTTCGCCGGCTGGGAGCCCGGCGGTGAGCCGGCCGGGACCAGGCGGGGAAGGCGGGAGCGCAGGGATGAGCGTGCTGCAGCTGCGCGGCGTGTCCAAGACCTACGGTCAGGAGCCGGCCACGGTGCACGCGCTGGGCGGGGTGGACCTGTCGGTGCAGGCCGGGGAGATGGTGGCGGTGATGGGGCCCAGCGGGTCGGGCAAGTCCACGCTGCTGACCATCGCCGGCAGCCTGGAGGAACCCACCAGCGGGGAGGTGCTGGTCTGCGGCATGGCCCTGGCGGGGATGCAGCCGGGCCGCCGGGCCCGGCTGCGGCGCCGGGTGATCGGGTACGTGTTCCAGGATTTCAATCTGCTGCCCGGGCTGACCGCCGCCGAGAACGCCGCCTTGCCGCTGGAACTGGACGGCGTCGCGGTGCCGAAGGCGCGCGCGGCCGGGCTGGCCGCGCTGGAAACGCTGGGCGTGGCTGACCGGGCCGGCTGGTTCCCCGATCAGCTGTCCGGCGGTGAGCGGCAGCGGGTCGCGATCGCCCGCGCGGTGGTCGGGGACCGCCGCCTGCTGCTGGCCGACGAGCCGTCCGGCGCCCTGGACTCGGTGAACGCGGACGAGGTGATGCGGCTGCTGCACGAGGCATGCCAGCGGGGCGTGGCCGCGGTGGTGGTGACCCACGACGCGCAGCTGGCCGCCTGGGCCGACCGCGTGGTATTCCTGCGCGACGGGCGGGTGGCCGGCCAGACCACCCGGCCGCCCGGCCCCGAATCCCTCCTCACGCCTGGGGAGATCCGGTGAGCATCGAGCTGCGCGAACCCCCCGACCTGGCCGGGGACCCGGGATCCGGCATCGTCGCCCGCCGGGCGGTGATGCGCTGGGGCTGGCGGCTGTTCCGCCGCGAGTGGCGCCAGCATCTGCTCGTGCTCGGCTTGCTCACCATGGCGGTCGCGGCGACGATCTGGGGCGCCAGCGTCGTCACGAACGTGCAGCTCCCCAACCCTAACTACGCCACGTTCGGCACCGCTGCCGCGCTGGTCACGCTGCCCGGCACCGACCCGCACCTGGCCGCCGACATCGCCGCCATCCAGGGCCGCTGGGGCCCGGCCGATCTCGTCGAGAATCAGGACATCGCGACGGGCACCACCCAGCCTGTGCAGCTGCGCGCCGAGAATCGGCACGGGCACTACAACTCTCCGCTGCTTAGCCTGGTCAGCGGCTCCTACCCGGCCGGCCCCGGCCAGGTCGCGCTGACCAGCCAGGTAGCCAGCCTGTACGGCACGCACGTGGGCGGCACCTGGCAGGCCGCGGGCACCAGCTGGCAGGTGACCGGCATCGTGCAGGACCCCAGCAACCTGGCCGACGAGTTCGCGCTGGCCGCCCCCGGCCAGGTCCCGCATCCCAGCCAGGTGACGCTGTTGCTGGGCTCCTCTCCTGCCGTCCAGCAGGCGATCAGCAACGGCAACGGAACGCTGCCCGGTATGCCAGCGGCCGCGACGTTCGCGTTCCCCTCGGCCTTCGTGAGCGGGCTCCCGTCGGCGACGGTCGTCCTGGTGGTGGAGGTGCTCGGCCTGGTGTTCATCGGCCTGGTGTCGGTAGCCGGTTTCTCGGTGATGGCCCAGCGCAGGCTGCGTGCCCTCGGCATGCTCAGCGCGATCGGCGCGACCGAACGCAACCTCCGCCTGGTCATGATCGTCAACGGCGTGGCCGTCGGCGTGGCCGCCGCGCTTGCCGGGGCGGTGCTGGGCCTCGCCGCCTGGTTCGCCTACGTGCCGGCGCTGCAGCAGGCTACCGGCCACGTGGTCGACGCGGCGAACCTGCCGTGGTGGGCGTTCGCCATCGGGGTCGTGCTCGCGGTCGCGACGTCGGTGCTGGCATCCCGCCGCCCGGCCAAGACGATGGCCGCGGTGCCGGTGGTGGCCGCGCTGTCCGGCCGCCCGGCGCCGCCTAGGGCGTTGCACCGCTCCGCCCTGCCCGGCGTCATCGTGTTCGCGGTCGGCGTCGCATGTCTGGCGTTCACCGGCGGCCTGGCCGGGGTGACGGGCCAAGGGCACGCCGGCCAAGGGCGCGCGCTACTCCTGCTGGCCGGCCTGGTCGCCGTGATCGTCGGCATCGTCCTGCTCGCCCCGCTGGCCATTAGCGTGCTGGCAGCCGGCGCCCGACCGAGGATGCCGGTCGCGATCCGGATCGCACTGCGCGACCTGGTCCGCTACCGGGCCCGGTCCGGTGCCGCGCTGGCGGCGACTACGTTCGCCGTGTTCGCGGCCATGGGGATCTGCCTCGTCGCCAGCATCAAGTTCGATAATCCGCTGAACTGGACCGGCCCCAACCTGTCCGGCAGCCAGCTGATCATCTACACGCAGCAGAGCCAGGGCGGCGGCCTGATAACGCAGCTCAGCAGTGCCCAGGCAGCCCGCCTGGGCGGGCAGGTGAGCAGCCTCGCTGCCAGCCTGCACACGCGGTCGGTGCCACTGGAATCCCCGGTCACGCTGTCCCAGGCGGGCACGCCGCAAAACAGCCCGTCCAACTTCACTGGCACCGTGTACGTGGCCACCCCGCAGCTGCTCGCCGCGTACGGGATCAAGGCCAGCCAGATCGCTCCGGGCACCGACATCCTCACCATGCGGCCAGGACTAGCGGGCGTGCCGCACCTGGAGATGACCTGGAGCACCACTCAGTCCCCGGGCCAAGGCCCTCCCTGCACGCTGAGCAACGACTGCCTGGCCAGCCCCGCGATACAGACGGCCAGCGGCCTGCCCAGCGGCACCTCCGCGCCGAACACGGTGATCACTCAGTACGCGGTGAGCAAGTACCACCTGCAGGCCAGCCTGAACGGCTGGCTGATCCAGGCACCGGCCCCGCTCACCGCCGCCCAGATCAACGCCGCCAGCCAGCTCGCGCTCGCCCACGGCGTGACGGCCGAGACCAAGTCCAGTGCGCCGGGTCTGGGCGAGTTCGCCGGCGGCGCCACCGCGCTGGGCATCGTGATCGCGCTCGGCGTGCTGGCCGCCTCCGTCGGCCTGATCCGAAGCGAGACCGCGCGAGACCTGCGCACGCTCACCGCCACCGGCGCCAGCGGCGCGACCCGGCGGATGATCACCGCGGCGACCGCCGCCGCTCTCGGCCTGCTCGGCGCGATCCTCGGCATGGCCGGCGCGGTGATCGCCGGGCTGGCCTGGGCGCACAGCAGCCTGTCCGCCATGTTCGGCGACCTGCCGCTGGCTGACGTGCTGATCTTGCTGATCGGGCTGCCGCTGATCGCCGCCGTCGCCAGCTGGCTACTGGCCGGCCGCGAGCCGCCGCTGATCGCCAGGCAGCCGATTGAGTGAGCCCGCGGGCGGACTGAGGCTGCATAGTCACGTCGCTGACAGGTGCGGGACAACAGGCGCGCAGCTCACAGGGTGGTGTCCCGCACGACCGGCAGCCGGAAAGCCCAGCAAAGGCGATCAAGTGCCCCAACCGGGAGCGGATCTCGCCAGCGACCGCGCTCTTACCGCGGCCGGAATCGCCGACGGTGCCTGTGCGTGCCGAGAATCTCGTCCACGGCTCTGACCAGCAGATTTGCTCTACCGGCCGTCTGCCGGTGATGATCACCGGTCATGTGCCTGCGGTTCGTGTTCCTCCTGATCATCCAGCTAGCCGGGTCGTTGCGGCTGTCCCGGCGCGATGAGACATGGAAAACCGCGGAGATCCTGATCCTGCGCCATCAGCTCGCGGTCCTGCAAGACGGCAGTCGCGCAGGCCAAACCTGAGCTGGGCGGACCGGGCGCTGCTCGCGGCCCTGCTCGGCGTGATACCCAAAGCGCGGCGCCAGGGACTGCGGCTGCTGGTTACCCCGGACACGATCATGCGCGGGCACCGTGACATCGTCCGCCGCCGCTGGGCCACCCGGTCCATCCGCGGGTACGACTGGCCGGCCGGCGACCCGGCGGAGCATCCGGATGCTGGTCCGACGGCTGGCCCGCGAGAACCCCGACTGGGGATACCGCAGAATCCACGGCGGGCTAGCAGGACCCGGGGTTAAGGTCGCGGCTTCGACCGTGCAGGAAATCCTCAAGGCCAGCGGCCTCGACCCCGCCCGGCGGCGGGACCGGGCCAGCCTGGTCCCAATTCCTGCACTCCCAGGCCGACGCAATCCTGGCGCGGACTTCTTCGCCGTCGACCTGCTCGACGGCACCCAGGCCTACGTCCTGGCCGTGATCGAGCATGCGACCCGGCGCATCCGCATCCTCGGGGTCACCCTGCATCCCACCGGCGAGTGGACCACCCAGCAATCGCGCAACCTACTCATCGATCTCGGCGGCCAGGCCGACCGGGCCAGGTTCTTGATCCGCGACCGCGGATCGAACTTCACCGCCGCGTTCGACGCCGTCCTCGCCGACGCTGGCATCCGGACCGTGCTCTGCAACATCCAGACGCCCCGCATGAACGCCATCGCCGAACGGTGGATCGGCGGATGCCGGCGCGAACTGCTGGACCGCACACTCATCTGGAACCAGGCCCACCTCCGGCGGATCCTGAGCCAGTACGAGGCCCACCACAACCAGCACCGGCCCCACCGATCCCTGTATGGTGCCGCACCCCTGAAGCCGCTACCGGACCCGGTCAACCTTGACCACTACCGCGTCCGAAAACACATCCCCATCGCTGGCCTGATCAACGAATATCGCCTGGTCGCATGACGTGGACGAGGTTTTCGGCACGTACAGGATCAGGATTCTCGTCTGCCCGCCGCAAGCGCCGAGAGCGAACGCGATCTGCGAAAGGATCACCGGTACCCTGCGCCGCGAGGTCTTCGACCGGCTGCTGGTCGTACATGAACACCACTTGCGCTGCCTGTTAATTGAGTACCTGCGGCACACAACACGGCCCGGCCGCACCGCGCGCTCGGCCAGCTCGCACCGGCTCAAGCTGAGACCCGGCCACCAGAGCCGATCGACCTCGCCGAGCACCAGATCCGCCGGAAAAAGGTCCTCGGCGGACTCATCCACGAGTACCAGATCGCCGCATGACAACGCCGCGCTGATACGAGAAGGCGCAGCTCACCGCCCCAATCGTGTACTCGAGCCCAACAGGCTCCGGCCATGTGATCGATCACTTCGCGTGATTGAAGCTCTTGGGACCTTCGCTGAAGCCGACACCCGGTCCAGTGCACAGGCTGGCGATGGGCTAGCAGTACGCCGCACCGCGGCCGGTCACGGCGCCATGGGGGTTCAAGTCGGTTTTCATGGGGGTTCGAGTCCGTTCCGCGGGCCGTCAAGCCTGGTTCTGGCCCCTGCATGACTCCCGACCAGCAGCCGCCCTAGGCGGCAGACAGCGTTTCTGCACGTCAGAGAGCAAGTAATTTTGCAAGCACGGGGTCAGGGTTCGTCCCGCTCCTTCGCCGGGCCGGATCGCCGACGCGGCAACTAGTCCGATGCGTGCAACAGCAGTTGCAGCATCAGAGCCGCCCATCACCGTCCGATGACGCCCGCCTGAAGCGAGCGACCTGCGACGAGACCCTCACTGGCCATCGTGGGCTGGCCAGCGGCGCATCGCATCCCTGCGGCGCGCCGCTGGCTGATCTGAACGCCTCCCACGTTCGCTGGTCCGCCGCCCGTTCGCTGGTCCGCCGCGGGCGTTCGCTCCTGGCGTAGCTGGGAACACTGCGCCGTTGGGGTGGGCGCCCTGGCGACGGGGAAGGTTTCACTTGTGCGACATCCGCATGCGCAACGTCGCCCGGTGCACGGGCTAGCCATGCGGAAGGGACGAGCAAGATTTCAGTTGCCTCGCCGGCCGCTCGGTGAGGGGCACGAGAAATGTTCGAGAGGTTCACCGACCGGGCGCGGCGGGTGGTGGTCCTGGCTCAGGAAGAAGCCAGGATGCTCGGCCACAACTACATCGGCACCGAGCACATCCTGCTTGGCCTGATCCATGAGGGTGAAGGTGTCGCGGCCAAGGCCCTGGAGTCGCTGGGCGTCAGCCAGGAAGCGGTACGCCGGCAGGTTGAGGAGATCATCGGCCAGGGCGAGCGGGTGCCTTCGGGCCATATCCCGTTTACGCCGCGAGCGAAGAAGGTGCTTGAGCTGGCGCTGCGCGAGGCGCTGCAGCTCGGGCACAACTACATCGGCACTGAGCACATCCTGCTCGGCCTCATCCGCGAGGGTGAGGGCGTGGCGGCCCAGGTGCTGGTCAAGCTGGGCGCGGACCTGAACCGGGTCCGTCAGCAGGTGATCCAGCTGCTGCACGGCGGCCCGGGCAAGGAGCCGGCCGCTGCGGTCGCGCCGTCGGAGGCGGCGCTCTCCACCTCGCTGGTGCTGGACCAGTTCGGCCGGAACCTGACTGCTGCGGCGCGCGAGGGCAAACTCGATCCCGTGATCGGCCGGGAGAAGGAAATCGAGCGGGTGATGCAGGTCCTCTCCCGGCGGACCAAGAACAACCCGGTGCTGGTCGGCGAGCCGGGTGTGGGTAAGACCGCCGTGGTGGAGGGGCTGGCCCAGAAGATCGTCAAGGGCGAGGTGCCCGAGACGCTGAAGGACAAGCAGCTTTACACGCTTGACCTCGGCGCCCTGGTGGCCGGTTCGCGGTACCGCGGCGACTTCGAGGAGCGGCTGAAGAAGGTCCTGAAGGAGATCCGGACCCGCGGTGACATCATCCTGTTCATCGACGAGCTGCACACGCTGGTCGGGGCGGGCGCTGCCGAGGGTGCGATCGACGCTGCCTCGATCCTGAAGCCGATGCTGGCCCGCGGCGAGCTTCAGACCATTGGCGCCACCACGCTGGACGAGTACCGCAAGCACCTGGAGAAGGACGCCGCGCTTGAGCGCCGGTTCCAGCCGATCCAGGTGGCCGAGCCGGCCATCTCCCAGACCATCGAGATCCTCAAGGGCCTGCGCGGCCGGTATGAGGAGCATCACCGGGTGTCGATCACCGATGACGCGCTTGTCGCGGCCGCCCAGCTGGCGGACCGCTATATCAGCGACCGGTTCCTGCCGGATAAGGCGATCGACCTGATCGACGAGGCGGGCTCGCGGATGCGGATCCGCCGGATGACCGCACCGCCGGACCTGCGCGAGTACGACGAGAAGATCGCCCAGGTGCGCCGGGAGAAGGAGTCGGCCATCGACTCCCAGGACTTCGAGAAGGCCGGCGCGCTGCGCGACAACGAGAAGCGGCTGATGGCGAAGAAGGGTGCCCGGGAGAAGGAGTGGAAGGCCGGCGACATGGACGTCGTCGCCGTGGTGGATGAGGAGCTGATCGCTGAGGTCCTGGCGGCCGCGACGGGTATCCCGGTGTTCAAGCTGACTGAGGAGGAGTCGCAGCGGCTGCTGCGCATGGAGGACGAACTCCACAAGCGGGTGATCGGGCAGAACGTGGCCATCAGGGCGCTGTCGCAGGCCATCCGGCGGACCCGGGCCGGCCTGAAGGACCCCAAGCGTCCCGGCGGGTCGTTCATCTTCGCTGGCCCGTCCGGGGTCGGCAAGACGGAGCTGTCCAAGACGCTGGCGGAGTTCCTGTTCGGTGATGAGGACGCGCTGATCCAGCTCGACATGAGCGAGTACATGGAGAAGCACACCGTGTCCCGGCTGTTCGGCTCGCCCCCGGGCTACGTGGGGTACGAGGAAGGCGGCCAACTGACTGAGAAGGTGCGCCGCAGGCCGTTCTCCGTGGTCCTGTTCGACGAGATCGAGAAGGCCCACCCGGACATCTTCAACTCGCTGCTGCAAATCCTCGAGGACGGGCGCCTCACCGATGCGCAGGGCAGGGTGGTGGACTTCAAGAACACAGTGATCATCATGACGACGAACCTGGGCACCAGGGACATCTCCAAGGGGGTGTCCGTCGGTTTTGCCCGGTCCGGCGAGTCGAAGGGCTCGCGTGACCGGATGAGGACGCCAAGGTACAGGAGGAGCTGAAGGGGCACTTCAGGCCGGAGTTCCTGAACCGCGTCGACGACACGATCGTGTTCCACCAGCTCAGCCAGGAGGAGATCGTCACCATCGTCGACCTGATGATCGCCAAGGTGGATGACCGGCTGAAGGACCGAGACATGGGCCTGGGACTGCTGCCCGCAGCCAAGACGCTGCTGTCCGAGCGGGGCTACGACCCGGTGCTCGGCGCCCGGCCGCTGCGCCGCACGATCCAGCGGGAGATCGAGGACAACCTGTCGGAGAAGATCCTGTTCGGCGAGCTGAAGGCCGGCCAGATCGTCATAGTCGATGTGGAGGGCACCGGACCCGAAGCGCAGCTCACATTCAAGGGCGTGCCCAAGCCCGACGCAATGCCCGACGCGCCGCCCGCCGAGACCGGCAGCAAGGCGGCCGCCGGCGGGACCGACCGCGTCTGACCAACGGCGAGTAGCACCGTCGGTCCGGCAGTTGGCCCGCAGGTAGCCGGGTGCACCGGCGGCTGGTCCGGGAGGCTCTGGCCTCTGCCGGGCCCGGGCCGCGTAAGGCTCCGCGGCCGCGCGCGCCCGTGCCCGATCCCTCGATCATGTCCGGTACAGGGCGGGCAAGCTGCGGACGCGGCGGCCCGCCGGAACACGGCGCGCCGTCGTCATCGAGCCGGGCCAGGGCCAGAAGGTCAGCGGCCTCGAGATCTGTGGCGGTGAAAGCGTTCATCGTGTCACCGCTGCCGCGTCCGCAGCCGCCAGGCCAGGGATCTGGCCCGGCAGCCCGCATCGGGCACCGACAGCCTCAGCCGGGTTCGCGGCCACTTCGAGCGCCATGAGCACGGCCACGATGATGACCAGACCGGTGGGCATGCGCTCCTCCGGTAGCCCCGGGTAGCTGGCCGCCTTCGGCGGCTGAGTTCCGGTGCGTGCCTTTCACGCTACGCTCGCATCCAGAAACTAGCAACTGATTTCCGGAATCTGGTAACTATGTTGGTGGCGGACCGGGCCTTCCTGGCCAGCCACGCCCGGGTGCTGGGCATCGCACAACAACCCGGGGTGCGCCTGCCCGGCATCGCGGCCCGCCTGGGCATCACCGAACGCAGCGCCCAAGGCATCGTCGCCGGCCTGGCCGAGGCCGGCTACATGGTCAAGTTGGAAGACGGCCGCCGCAACCGCTACCAGAGCCCAGGCACACCTGCCGCTGCCAGAACTCACCCGGCGGGCACCCACCTTCGGCGAAGTCCTGGCCCTCCTGGCCGGAACCGGCGCAGGCCTGCTGAACCTGCCAGTCCGGCGGCGGAAGGTACCCGGTGGCGTGATCAGCCAGTACTACCAGGCCGCCCAGCCGAAATCATGAAACCCCAGGTCAAGAACCACGCGAGGAGTCTTGAAGCGGTACACGGCGCGGCGGCGGTGCGGGGGAACACTGGCTGCCCGCTGCCGCCGATCACGCTGTGACCGGGCCGCGCTCCGGTGAAGGCCAGGAGGCCCGGAGCGGTCTCGCCGGATGGTAACCAGATGCCGGCGCCTGGCAGGCACTCGCGGCCGTGATCGGGAGGAGAATGGCATTCGCAGGCCATCACGCCGTGGGCGGCCCCCAGGGCGCGGCCTGGCGGTGGAGGCGTGGCGTGAGCATCGGTGAGGTCCTGGCAACGGCGCGGCGCCAGGCTGGCCTCACCACTACCCAGGTCAGCCAGCGGACCTGCATCAGGGAAGGAATCGTCCGCGGAATCGAAGCGGATGACTTCTCCGCCTGCGGCGCAGATTTCTATGCGCGCGGGCACATCCGCGCCATCGCCCGCAGCGTGGGCACCGACCCCGAGCCGCTGATCCGGGAGTACGACTCCAGCCACGGCCTGCCCCCGGCCCGTGCCGCTGCCAGCGGACCCGGCCCATCCACCCCCCTTCGGCCCAGCCAGCGCCACCGACCGCACTGGGGCTGGAGCGTTGCGCTGCTGGCCGTCCTCGCAGCGCTCGCCGGACTGCTCACCTATCACTTCGAGGCCCCTGGCACCGCTGGCAGCTCTGCGGCCGGGGCCCGCACGCCTGCCGCCACCACGCACAAGGCCGCGCGCAAGCACCCGGCCCCCAAGACCACCCCGCCGCCGCCCGCGGCGGCCCATGCCCGCGCCGTGGTGATCTCGGTCACCGCAGTCAGCGAACCCTGCTGGGCCGACCTCACCACACCGGGCGGCGCGACGATCTTCCAGGGCATCGTCGATACTGGCACCTCGAAGACGTGGACAGAACGGCAGGCAGTCACCCTGAAGCTCGGCAACCCTGGCGCGGTCACCCTGACCGTGGACGGCAAGAACCGCACCGGGCTCGGATCAGAACCGCTCACCCTGAATCTCGGACCTGCCCGGGGGAAGCCTGGGTAGTGCCAGCGAACCGGGCAGGAGGTACCCGGCCGGGGTGCCGTCCCGGCGGGTCTGCGACCTGTCCAAGCACGGCTGCGAAGCCCCACATTCTGCGGAACAGTCCTGACGGCAGTGTTGCATTGGCCGATCAGTGCGCATGACAGAGCGCGCTGACGAGAATGACCGGCTGTCAGATGGCCATCGTGAGCTCGTCGAATGCTGCGCGGATCCGGTGGCGGGCGGGGACGTCGGTGGCGAGTTCGTAGTGGCCGCGGCGGAGATTCTGGACGAAGGCATGCCCGGCGGCCAGGGTCCGCGCGGACCGGTGGCGCTTCAGGCCGCGCATCGGCCGGAGGCGGGCTTTCAGCCGCCCGTGATCGGCTTCGACCGGGTTGTTCGCGTAGCGCTCGACGGTGTGCAGGGCTGAGGGGATCAGCTCGTCGAGGACCCGCGGATAGGCCGGGGCGCGGTCGGTGGTGACCTCGGCCGGGATCGTGCCGGCGCGCAGCGCCCGGGTGAAGAACCGCCGGGCCGCGGCCAGGTCACGCCGCTGCGGACAGCAGCACGTCAATGACCTGGCCGTGCTGGTCGATCGCCCGGTACAGATACGTCCACCGGCCGGCGACCTTGACGTACGTCTCATCGGCGAACCACCTGTCACCGGGAACATGGCGGCACGGCCGGGCGGCCTCGATGAACTCGGGCGTGAACCGCTGGACCCATCGGTAGATGGTGACGTGATCGACGGTGATGCCGCGCTCGGCCAGCAGTTCCTCGACGTCCCGGTAGGACAGCCCGTAGCGCAGGTACCAGCGGACCGCGACCGAGATCACCTCCCGCGGGAACCGGAAGCCGGCGAACACTGAGGACCTTCCCGACGACGTCATCGAACCAGTCTCCCGCCCGCTGCGATCGGCCAACGCAACACTGCCAGCCCAGATGGTGATCGATCGAGCAGGATAAGCGTCGGGTTGATATCTTCCTTCATGGCGGCGTCAAGATTGAGGGGTTTGAAGCAGACTGAGGTTTTCATCTCAGATGATTAGTCAACAGCTTGCCAACTTCCAGTTCTCCCGGAGGAACAGTTATGGCCCAAAAGGTGCAAATCACTTTCGTAGACGACTTCGGTGACGGGCCAGCCAGTGAAACCGTGTCGTTTAAGTTCGATGGCGTTTCATATGAAATCGACCTTAGCAGCCGCAATGCAGAGCAGTTCCGCAAGGCTCTAGGCCCCTACATCAAGCATGCCCGCCGAGTGAAGACCCTAAGTTGACGCCGAGGGACACTTCGTGCCGGACCAGGAAGGGAGCATGCCTCCGAGATTCGAGCCTGGGCTAGGGCGCGCGGTCACAAGGTCAGCGAGCGTGGGCGCATCCCAGCGGAAATTGTCGAGGAATACGAAACCGCCGGTTCACATACACACGCATCCAGACCACCCGGTCCAAGTTTCACGGGTTCACCCGGGCCGGATTTTGGCGACGATGACGAATGATAGTGATGATAAAGAAATCGAATTTTCAAGTACGGAGATAGTGGCCGGAAGTGAGCGACATCGCTAAGAGCATCCTCGGGGGTGGCTGGTCGCTTGTTGCTGGCTGGATTCTACCCACGGCGGTTAACGTATTCCTATTCGGGATCTTTGTACTGCCTAGCCTGCGCGGAATCTCACTGGCCGATGAGCTATCCAAGACTAGCATAGGCCAACGATCGCTTGTGGCGCTTGCCGTTTCCGTCGTTATCGGTTTGATCCTCAGCGCACTGCAGGTACCTCTCTACCGGATGCTTGAGGGTTATCTCTTCTGGCCTCAATGGCTGGCTAGTAAGAGCCGAGCTCGTCAGGTGCGCTCCAAGGAGCTTTTGTCAGGACGTCGAGAGTGGATTCGACTGCGTGCACTCGAAGCTAAAGGTTCACTGACGCAAGAAGACCAACAGAAGCTGACGGCGCTGGCAGCAGATAGAGACGTGCAGCGATCGGCTAAACGAGACAAGTCGCGGACGAAAGTGCAACGAGCGCTGCTGGCAGAGCGTCTGCGTCGATATCCTGTAGACGATGGGCAGATAGCACCAACGCGGCTCGGTAATGCTATCCGTCGCCATGAAGAATATGGATATCAGCGCTACCGCCTGGATTCGCAAGCGCTGTGGTACGAGTTGAGTGCGGCTGCGCCAAAGCAGCTTACCCAGCAAGTAGACGCCGCACGAGCTGGTGTCGATTTCTTTGTGTGTCTCTTGTACGGGAACATGGTAGTCGCACTGATAGCCTTCGTGAGTCTTAGCAATAATCATGCGAACTATTTGACTCTCCTGGTAACAAGCGTCATCCTGATAGCGGCAACTACTTTGTGGTATCAACTCGCTGTGGTAACGACCGACGACTGGGCGCTTGCAGTACGATCTCTGGTAGATGTTGGTCGTAAACCGCTAGCCGAAGCCTTGAGCCTCAACCTTCCAAAGGAACTGAGCCAGGAGCGCGAAATGTGGAGCCGGTACTCAAAGTCTGTTCGGCAGCCTTATGACGACCGCCGACCGCCCAACTTGGATGAATTTCGCGGAAGCCACTAAGAATGGACAAGATGTCTGATAGTTTTGTCTACTATTGTGACCTGACTTCCGGCTCCTTGCCTGACCCTGTGGGCAATCTCCTGCCTGCTGATCCTGTGGGTGCCGAAAACCTGCGCCGCCAGGGCCGATGCTCCGCCGAACGCCATCGGCGCAGTCCCGCGTCCGGTGCCTGGCGAGCCAGTCTGGGGGTGCGATGATCCTCGGTTTGTGGGCTTGAAGCTGATCTTCGTCGTCGTCTCCCGTGCCATGTCGCTGCGGGTCCTGTCGCGACGGGAGTCGTGGTGGAAGGACGCCGAGATCCTGATGCTGCGCCATCAGCTTGCCGTCGCCCAGCGTGAACGGCCGCGGGCTCAGTCCAGGCTGACGTGGCCGGACCGGGCGTGGCTGGCCCTGCTCGCCGGGACGCTGCCCATCGAGCGCCTCGCGGCGATGCGGCTCATCGTCACTCCCGGCACCATTTTGCGCTGGCACCGTGAGATCCTCCGCCGACGGTGGGCGCGCTTGTCGCGCCGCGGCCGGTCCGGCCGGCCGCCGGTGCGCCGTGATGTCCGGTCGGTGGTGCTGCGGCTGGCCAGGGAAAACGAGTCGTGGGGCTACCGGCGCATCCACGGCGAACTGGCCAGGCTCGGCATCACGGTAGCGCCGTCCACGGTCTGGGAGATCCTCAAGGGTGCCGGGATCGACCCCGCTCCGCGCCGGGACGGCCCGGGCTGGGCCGAGTTCCTGCGATCCCAGGCCCAGGGGATCCTGGCGCTGGACTTCTTCACCACCGACCTGCTCAACGGCACCAAGGTCCACGTGCTGGCCGTGATCGAGCACGGCACCCGCCGGATCCGGATCCTCGGTGCCACCGAGCACCCTGTCCAGTCGTGGGTGGTCCAGCAGGCCAGGAACCTGCTGATGGACCTGCAGGACGCGGGCACCAGGGTGAAGTTCGTTCTGCATGACAGGGACGCCAGCTTCACCGCCGCGTTCGACGAGGTCTTCCAGGCCGCTGGCGTCAGAATCGTCCGGTCCGCCGTTCAGGCGCCACGAATGAACTCGATCATGGAACGCTGGATCGGCAGCTGCCGCCGTGAGCTCCTGGACCGGACCTTGATCTGGAATCAGCGGCATCTGATGATCGCGCTGCGCGAGTACGAGGACTTCTACAATGCGCACCGGCCGCACCGCGCCCTGACCCAAGCCGCGCCGCTGCGACCGCTGCCCGATGGCATCGCGGACTTGGATCACTTCCGGGTCCTCCGGCGCGACCGCGCTGGAGGAGTGATTCACGAGTATCGCCTGGTGGCATAGGTTTTCGGCACCCACAGCCTAATTTAGGGCACATGACAGGCCAATCGGCAGACGGTCTCCGCGCAGAATGCGTTATCTGAGCGCTGTCCACGAGTGGCCGGCATAAAGCGTCTTGCGCGCCTAACGGCGGATCAGGAACGGCCGCAGCTTCGCGTGCAGTAATGCCCCGTGACGGGCTGACCGTCTCCGGATAATTCCTGGCGGCGGTCAGCGGACAGATCCCGATGACGCCAACAATTAGCGTACGAGCGTGCGGCCCTCGCCGTCGGCAGGGACAAGCACACGCCACGCCGCCACGCGCACTCTTCCCGAGCACGGACGGGTCCCGTTCCCCACGGTGCCCAGCCGCTTGCCTGGCGGCGCCTCGCTGAGGCAATGTAAGGGGGTCTGCTGGCAGCGGGGCGTCCCCGCGCGGGTGCGGACAGACGTGTGGTGGCGAGATGAACCTCGATCGTACACTCGGGCTGATGGGCTTGGCTCTGGGTATTATCCCCTACGGTGGCCTGCTGCTTCGTTCGCTGACGGCTAGGCAGCCGGCCCGTCGCTTCCTCGCCCTGAACCGGGACCACCCGATCGACGTCATCGTTTCAACGAACGCTACGAGGCCCCCCGGGGCAGGGGAAGCCCGATCGCACACAACCGCCATCGGCGAGCTGCGAGCCGTCGCCGTCGGCGCCCGCACGGTCTTGGCGCTTTACAAGCGCAAGAAGGTGTCCGTGTACATGAGCGCCGAGTATCCGGGGCGGCTCCAGGATGACGTGCTGCTGCTCGGCGGACCGTTGCGTAACGAGTACTCGAAGAGCTTCCTGGAGCTGGTGAACAAGAAGTACCCGTCTGCGCAACTCGTACTGGAGGCGCAGAAGCACCTCATCGGGGCCGGCGGGCGGCGGTTCACATGGGACCAACGATCCCAGAAGGGGATCCCGCACGAGGACCTGACGTTGCTCGTGGCCGCCTCGAACGTGTGGTGCGCCGAGCCGCGGCAGCGGGTCGTCTTGTGCGCAGGGCTCAGCACCTACGGCACCGAGGGCGCCGCCCGGTTCCTCTTCCAGCGGGTCCTGGGGTCACCGCACCGGCTGATCGGGTCACGGGACGCCGCTCGGCTGCGGCGGCTGCTCCAGGGCCCGGCGGCGGCTGCGATCGTTCACGTCATCATCGAGCAGGGCCGCATGGTCAGCTGCGAGGTCTACGAGGACGCTTGCTGGTCGGCCAGTCGCGGAGGCATCGACAAGGCAGCGATGGCACCCGCCACGGCCACCCAGTAGCGTTCCCAGCCGGAAACGAAGGTGCCCCAGGTACGTCAAGACGCGTGCCGGAGGTCCCCGACGCCGAGGGATTCCGCCGGGTGCTGGCGGAACGGGCGGCACGCCAGCGGATCGTCCGCATCGACGCGCGAGATTCGGGTGCGCTAGCCGGCACCATCCCGTCCGAGCCGCACAGGGCGCTCTCCGGCCGACGTTCCAGCCCACCCCGGCGGTACGGCAAGTGGCAAATCACGCCAATCACAGCCGCCCCGGCCCCCGTTCGGCGAGCAGGCCAGGGCATGCATCCTCAGCCAGCTCGACCGGGCCGCGAACCTGTTTTCCGTATTCCTGCCACCGGATCACAGGCGCACAGAAAACCCAGATACGGACACAGCGTGTGGCGATCAGCCCTGAATCGAAGGCGGCGCATATCGGCGGGGATGTGCGCGGTTAGCGCAGGACCATCCGTCACACTCTGTGGTCCTCGAGAGGCCTGGACGTCACGCGGGTCCAACGCTCCCCGCAAGGATCATGCACACTCTCCGCGGCATGTGAGTGCGTTTGCTTTCGTAGTGCGGGGCGTCTCCTCCTCCTGAGGAGACTCTTCGTCAATGGCTCGGCAGGCGCCTGCCGATGATGTGGAATAGGCGGCTCATGAGCCGGTAGGGATCGCGGCGGCTGGCCTGAAGTTCGACTTCCAGGGCCTGTTCTTCGGCACCGGCGCCGAGGTGGGCGGGAGTCCAGCTGTCGGTGAACAGGCGCACCCCGTACCAGGCAATTCGCTTCACACCGGTTTTGGCCAGGACAGCGGTGAGGCCGTCGATGGTGTCCGCGCGGGTGTCCAGGCCGAGCCCGTTGAGCTGGCGGTCGGTGTCAAAGGCGGCCAGGGCCCCGGCCCAGTTGCCCTCCAGGGCCGGTCTGCTGGCCATGACGTCGGCGTTCTTGGCTACCAGGGATACGATCGCTCCTGGCTGGGCCAGATCTGCCAGCGCGGCGGCGAATGGCTGCGGGTCATCGACATACATGATGACCCCGTGGCAGAGGACGCCGGCGAACCGCATGCCGCCCAGCGCATGGCGCGCCTCCGCGGCGCTGGCCTGGACCAGCCGGACCCGGCTGGCAACCTCAGCTGGCTCGGACTCCAGCCGGGCTTGTGCCTTGGCGAGCATCGCTGCCGACGGATCCACAATGGCCACCTGATAGCCGTCCCTGGCCAGGGGAATCGACTGATTGCCCGCTCCACCTCCGACATCGACCAGCGCGGCCGGCGGCCTTGGCAGATGCTCCCGGAGATGGCACGCGATCACATGGGTGCGCACCCGGCCGCGCAACGTCCCGTAGTGCCCATCCACGAACCGCTCAGCCAGAGGAGCCCATACGTCATCAGCAGACACCCGTTCAGTCTGCCGCAGACGCAGCCCCCACCGGCAGCACCACTGCCCGGTACGCGGCAGATGAGGAAGTCCTCGGACTCCACAGCAGATTGTGTAAAAACACCATAAATTGTCAAGATTGCCACTTTTCCCCTAAAGTAAACCTCCGCCGTTGAAACCACACCCCATCGCCTCTGGAGCGGCGCGCCAACGTAGTGTTCATGTGCTAGAGTCGCTAGATTCTCGACACGACTCCACCAAAGGACCGGGACAACCAAGAGACATTCCGCCATACTGACCACATGGCTACGGACCAGTCCGGTCAGGAACCAAGCCCTGGGGACAACGAAGGCGCAGCTGCCCCTCCAGATGTCGTGGCTGCCGCTAATGCGTACTATGCCCGTGAGATTAACAAGCCCGAGGCGGCCCGTTCACGCGCTCAGGCCGGGTTTGGAATAGCCAGTGCTGCCGCAGTGATCCTCATTACGGCGGGCGTAGTCACCAAATTCCAGACGTTGCCGATTTGGGTTCTAGTTATCGGACTGGCCACACTTCTCCTATGGTTTGCTACGGCAGCCACCTTTTTGTGGGCTGTATCAGCGCCGATCACCAATCCCCCGGCAGATCTGTTTCCGGAAGGTCAGCAGGAGGCGGCTACATTTGTCGAGTTGGCTGTCGTTGGAGCCAATTGGCACGCCAAGAGAATAAATGACCGCCTCAGGTGGGCAGTCTCGGCTGCCGCTGTCGCTGCAGTCCTGACCCTTTTAAGTCTTGTACTCGTGGTTACGATCTCACCCACCGACCCACGAACCGAGGTCGCGGATCTCTCCCTTGCTAGCAAGGCGTTTAGGACCGTCTCGCGTATTTGCCCTGCGTCGGTCGTAGCCCCGCCACCTTACAATGTTATTCTCGGGGCAATCGATCCAAACGATACAAGTGACGACGTGATCTCGCTTCGCCTCAATTCAAGCGAGTGTCATGGCCCTAGCTCTATCGACGTACCGAGGTCAGAAGTCCGAGCCATCGTCACCCATGACAAATGCTCGCTATCGCAAATATCACTTCCATCTGCAAACAGCGGATCTCAAACTGCTTCTCCAGCCCCGAAGCGTTACTGGTTGACGACGCCTGCACCTTCCAAGCAGAATGGTTCTACTGGTCTAGGACTAGGTCAATCAAATTCATCATCTCGGCTAGCTGCTGCAATGCATGCCTCGCCAGAACCATCATCGTCCCCAACGCCGCCGAAGATCAAGAGCTGCGGCTTCTATATGTCAGGCATTCCCTGAGTCGCCCAGCGAGTAGAACTTTGAGTACTGTTGCTGTCCCTCCTCATCCTTATGGTCGAGGCTAGGGCCAGCGGTCGCATGCAAAAGCCAAGGGTCGGCCTGTCTAAATTGCGGAAACAGGTAACACTCTATTCGGCATGAGCGCGCCTTACGGTGCAGGCCGCCCGCAATGGTTGAGAGCGGGAACCTGTCACCGACTGGTTACGTGACTGCTGGCGCCACAACTGGGTCCCACCTCTTGAGATTCCAGCCGCGGCCAATGGACCCTGTTGGTGCCGGAAATCGTGTCACCTTATGCGACCTGCGAATATTCGTGGATCAGGCCGCCGAGCCGGTCCCGGCGCAGGACCCGAACGTTGGCACCCAGACTGGGCGGATGCTCGCGCCCGGCAGGCGGACTCTGGTGGAGCGCCCGGTGCGGCCGGTGCGAGTTGTAGTGATCGCCATACTCGCTGAGGACCAGCTGCAGGTGCCGTTCGCAGGTGACAAGTATTCGGTCCAGGCACTCGCGGCGGGCGCTGGCGATCCACCGCTCGGCGATCGCGTTCGCCCGCGGCGCCCGCACCGGGGTCTTGACGATCCGCAGCCCGGCCGTCGTGAGCACTGCGTCGAAGGCACTGGTGAACTTGACGTCCCTGTCCCGGATGATGAACCTGAAACTGTCCGCGTGATCATCGAGGTTCATCAGAAGGTTGCGGGCCTGCTGGGTCACCCACTCCCCCGTCGGGTGGGCGGTGATCCCGGCCAGGTGCACGCGCCGGGTGCCGTGCTCGATGAAGAACAGCACGTAAAGGCGGCGCAGGAACACGGTATCGACGTGGAAGAAGTCGGCGGCCAGGATCGTCGTGGCCTGGGCGTCCAGGAACGCCCGCCAGGACTGCCCAGTCCGCCTGGGCGCGGGATCGATGCCCGCGTCCTTGAGGATCTGCCACACCGTCGACGGCGCGATTTTCCGTCCAAGGCCCGCCAGCTCGCCATGGATGCGCCGGTACCCCCAGGACGGATTGTCGCGGGCCATCTCCAGCACCAGCGAACGCACCGTCCGGTCAGTCTTGGGCCGTCCCGGGGTCCGGCGCGGGTACGCCCAGTGCCGCCGGACGAGGCCGGCGTGCCAGCGCAGCAGGGTCCGGGGCGAGGCGATCAGCCGCAACTGGCGGAGCTGGCTGTCCGGCAGCAGCCGGGCCAGCGCGGCCAGAACCGCCCGGTCGGCCCACGACAGCCGCGGAACCTTGACCTGGCGCTGGAGCACGGCGACCTGATGGCGCAAGATCAAGATCTCGGCGTCCTTGGCCCGGTCGGACCGGGCGAGCAAGGCCAGCCAGCCGAACACGCGCAGCACGGCGAGGTACGCGAATCGCAGGGTCATGAGCACTGAAACTGCCGGACTGCGTGGCTCCCGCGCAGCCGGATGCCGAACTTGCCCGTCCCTCATCAATCACAAGAGACCAGGTCAGCGGGCCATGACAGAGTTATCGGCACCCACAGGATCAAGCGCCGGCCCATTCTCGGCAGCCTCATCAACGAATACGAGCGGGCCGCGTAGAAGCCCAGGTCAACACCGGTGGCCGAGTTCTGGAATCCCACACGCCCATCACGGGCCCGGTCGGTACACCACCATGCCGGACGCAACTATCGAGGGCTGCACTGCTGTGGGAGGCTATGACCTCGGCCTGGATACGGTGACGCTGACTGCAGTATGCGCTGCGAGAACCGAACCCTAGCCCACCAGTCGGTGCACAAGCACATCATCCTGGGCATTCATACGTACATGCAGTCTTCGGCCCCTGTCCCGCCACCTCCGCGTCGTGATTGGGTCGCCATTGCGGTCGCCGGGTTGCCGGGCCTCGCAGCTGTTGTAGCCCTCATCTTCGCCGCCCTGTCAGTCCGTGCAACCGACGATCAGCTGAAAATCGCCGCGCAGGGACAGATCACCGACCGTTACAACGCCGCCGTCACCAATCTTGGTTCCTCCTCTATCGATGTCCGGCTCGGTGGCATCTACGCGCTCCAGCGCCTCATGCAAGACTCCCCCCGCGACCAGCCCACTGTCGTCGCGATTCTCTGCGCCTTCGTCCGCGATCGCGCCCCATTAATCGCACGGCAGGCCTTCCCGCCGCCACCACCACCGACTGACATCCAAGCCGCCCTCACCGTCGTAGGCACCCGCAACACCGCCAACGATGGCCACACAACCCTCATCGACCTCAATCATGCGCAGCTCGCCGCCGCCCAGCTCATCCACACGTCCTTTCGCGGCGCCAACCTCTTCGGTGCGAACCTCTTCGACGCGCACCTCCGCGGCGCGAACCTCAGCCGCGCGAACCTCGAAAATGGAAACGTCACCGATGCGGACCTCCGCGGCGCGAACCTCACCAGCGCCGAGGCCCTCGGCGCGGACCTCAGCGGCGCGGATCTTATTCGTGCTGACCTCGATCTAGCGGATCTTGGCGGGGCGCACCTCGACGGTGCGATCCTCTGGGACGCGCACCTCGGCGGTGCCGAGCTCGGGGGCGCGTACCTCGAAGGCGCAATGTTCTACCATGCGGACCTCGTCCGCGCAGACTTTTACGGGGCGTACGCCGTACACGTGGGCCTCGTCGGCGCGAACCTCACCGGCGCGGACCTCGAACGCGCGAACCTCACCGGCGCGGACCTCGAACATGCGAACCTTACGGGCGCGAGGCTCTACCGGGCGAACCTTACCGGCGCAAATCTCAAAAGCGTGAAAGGTCTTCGTGCCAGCTCCTCCGCCCCATAATCCCAGGGAGGCGGGCACAGATTGGGAAACCGCCCAGCCTGAGCGACTCGACGGCCGAGCGTCTGCGCATCAGTGCGCCTTAAAGGATGCAGGATTGCTGGTCAGGAGCGGGGTCGAACGGACATTCCGACCTACGGCCCCGGTGAGCAGATTTCGGGGGACGAGGTGGCAGTTTCCACCGGCACCGACACGCTGGTCGATGCTGCTATGCGCGAGCTGTTCACTCTGGTGGCACAGTCCGAGGACACGGCGGCGCTGGAGACAGCACGACAGCTGGCACGCGAACTGCGCCGCTTCGGACCGCGCGTGGCGAAGCACCTCTCCGAGCTCACAGGCCACGTGATCCAGGACGAGATCGATCTGGACGCCGCAGTAGCCGCACCTCGCTTGCCCGTGCCTCGGCGAGGACGATCCAGGACGCGATAAAGATCAACGAGGTTGAGGTGCGCCCCGTCACGCTCAACGGCGTCTTGACCACCGTGAGTACCACGCACAGGGCGGAACTCAAGATGACCGATCAGCGATCGGTATTCATCGCGGCCAACGACCAAATAGCTGCGTCGCTTTGGACCATTCTTCAACAAGCGAGTGGTGGTTGCAGCGGAGGAAACGACCCGGTGGTCGATTAACACCGGCCGGGAAACACGCCGCTACCGGATCGGCATACGCCTGGCCGATCCAGCGGAGGCCGAGCCGGCCGCAGCTACAGCACCGCTAGGCGACCTGTTGGACTAGGCGAGCATCCGCTGAGCATCAAGCGTCCGACATTCGATGACAATGGTGCGACTTACTGTCCCGGAGTCAATGCACCGGCGCTGGCTTGTCCCGGGCGGACACAGCTTTCCCCGGCGACGCGGCCCACGGGCTCTGCGCAGGCCAATCGAGCGCTAGAAACGATCTTCCAGGAGCAAGCAGACTCGCCATGAGCGGGCCGTGGATGCGCGGCAAGACCACGGAGCCAGCGTGCGGTGAACCGCTTGCTCCGGTCTGATTCCGTCCGCCATATGTCCGTAACCACTGCTACGCAGCGGCTCACAGCGGCACATCATGAAACACAGCGGAACAAGACAGAGAAGACCCGCGAGGCCGGGTAATCCCCAGCTCACGGGCCGTTTCCGCAGGTAGTGGCAGGTGTTGGGTTCGAACCAACGTAGGCTAAGCCGACGGTTTTACAGACCGCTCCCTTTGGCCACTCGGGCAACCTGCCGTGCGCCGTCGCTTGGACGGCACAGAGAAGAATAGCGGACACGCGAGGTTCTCGTCCCATTGCCATCCTGGCCTGGCCAGCGGCCCGCGCCGGGCCCGCGGACCGCCCGCAGACCCGCCCGTCAGATGGGCGGTGCGCGGCGGATGCACCGGGCTCCCCCGCGGCGCAGTAGCCTCAGGACTCGGTGTTCCAGCGGCGCGCCCGAGGGGCGCGTTCCACTAAGTCTTATCCCGCATGCACCACCGACGGGAAGGGAGCCGTGCATGGCCGACAGCAGCTTCGACATCGTCAGCAAGATCGACCGCCAGGAAGTCGACAACGCCCTCAACCAGACGGCCAAGGAGGTCTCGACCCGCTTCGACTTCCGTGGCGTGGGCGCGTCGATCAGCTGGTCCGGGGAGCACGGCGTGGAGATCCGGGCCAACAGCGAGGAACGGGCCAAGGCCGTCCTGGACGTGTTCAAGGACAAGCTGGTCCGGCGCCAGGTCTCGCTGAAGATCGTGGATGCGGGTGACCCGAAGCCCTCGGGCAAGGAGTACCGGATCGGGCTCCAGCTCAAGGAGGGCATCTCGCAGGAGGACGCCAAGAAGATCGGCAAGATCATCCGCGATGAGGGCCCGAAGGGTGTGCGGGCCCAGGTCCAGGGTGAGGAACTGCGCGTCTCCTCCAAGAAGAAGGATGATCTTCAGGCCGTGATCTCCCTGGTCAAGGGCAAAGACCTCGACCTCGCGCTGCAGTTCGTCAACTTCCGCTAGGACGCCCGGGGGTGCCGTCCGCGGTCTCGGCCGCCAGCAGTTCCTTCGGCTGCGGCTCGCCCGGATCATGGGCCGGAGGCGGCGGCACGGACTGCATCCAGTCCCGCAACCGCCCGCGCTCATGGGTCAGGTCGTGCAGGTCAGGCTCGGCGTAACTGAAGTCCGGAGCCCAGAACAGCGCGTCGTACGGGCAGACCTCGATGCAGATCCCGCAGTACATGCACAGCGAGAAGTCGATGGCGAAGCGGTCCAGCACGTTCCGGACCCGCTGACGGCCCCGGCCGGCCGGCGCTGGCCGGCTGCCCACCAGCCTGCCGGGCACCGGCCTGGTGGGCAGTGGCCTCGGGAACACCCGGCTCGTCAACACTGGGCTCGCCAGCACTGGGCACCGGCTCCTTGTGCGAGTCGATGTAGATGCACCAGTCCGGGCACTCCCGCGCGCACAGCATGCACACCGTGCAGTTCTCCTCGAGGAGCCCGATCACGCCGCGGCTGCGGGCGGGCAGGTCAGCGGTCACGAGGCGGGCCACCCGTCGTGAATGGCGGGGGCCGGCGGCCGGCGGCGGACGCGCGCACCCGCGGTCTCGCCGGGCTCCTTCGCGCCCGGCCAGTCCCGGTCGCGCCGCGCGGCGAGGACAAAATTCTTCCGCAACGGGGCCGGTTCGAAGCCATCGGGGAGCAGCAGCGGATCGAGCCCGGGGTGACCCTCGAACAGCACGCCGAACATCTCGTGCGTTTCACGCTCGTGCCACGCCGCGCCGCGGTAGATGCCGGTGGCCGTGGCCAGCGCCGGCTCGCCGGGCAGCAGGGTGCGCAGGACGAGGTGGTGCCTGCCGGCCAGGGAGTACACGTGGGCCAGCACGGCCACCCCGGCGTCCAGTTCGTCCACCCCGGTCAGCCAGTCGAAGAAATCACAGTCCAGCTCATCGCGGGCGCAGGCCAGCGCGGCCACCCAGGCGTGCGGGGGCACCGTCACGGTGAGCATGTCCGGGCTTATCCCGGTATCGAGCCCGGTCCCGGCGGGCAGGATCTCCGTCAGCGCGGCCTGCAGCCGGCCCGTGATCGCCTCCGGGGTCAGGGCCGGTGCCCTGGTCATGGGCGGCCCGCCGGGCGCCCGGCGGCGGGGTCCAGCTGGGCCAGCACGTCCAGGCCGTGCAGCAGCGCCTCCGGCCGGGGCGGGCAGCCGGGCACGTAGACGTCGACGGGGATGATCTGGTCCACGCCCTTGGTCACGCAGTAGGAGTCCCAGTACGGGCCGCCGCTGTTGGAGCACGCGCCGAAGGAGAGGACCGATTTGGGCTCTGGCACCCGCTGGTAGGCGCGGACCACCAGCGGCGCGAGCTTGTCCGTGACCGTGCCAGCCACGACGAACACGTTGGCGCGGCGCTGGCCCGAGGCAGCGTCCCCCGGGCTCTCGTCACCCAGGCCCGAGCTACCTGAGCCTGAGCCACCCGGGCCTGAGCCACCCGGGCCTGAGCTGCCCGGGGGCGGGCCGTCCGGGCTTGCCTCACCGGGCCGGGCCGCGCCGCTCACCCGGCTCAGGGCGGCGGCGCACTCGACCGCGCAGCAGGCCAGCCCCGCGTCGAAGACCCACAGCGCGTAACCCCGGGCCGTGTCCAGGACGACGGTGTCCGCGGCAGCGGTACCCATGCCGGCGGCCGCGCTGGTGCCGCGGCCCGCACGCGGTGAAGGGAGGTCCACGGCAGCCACCGGCCCAGGGTACTCGGGGCCGGCCAGCCAGCATCCCCAGGTGAACCGGGGATCCGCCCGCGACGTTCCAGGGGTAGCTCCACCGTCGTCCGCGGCACCCTGCCGGTTCCGCGCTCAGCAGGTGAACCGAATTGGTGTGAGATAGGTCACTACTTATTAGCGGAACCCCTCTGCGCCGCGGGAGCAGCGCAACGGCGCTGTAACATTGACACAATCCCAACTCAGCCCCGGACGTGGTGCGTACCGGGCGCGGTGTTCGCTGGCGTCGCTCCGTCCAAGGGGCCGGCCGGCGGCGCGCCGAGGAGGTTCTCCGACTGTGACCAAGCAGGTCCAGCAGCTCGACCGCGTCATAATCCGTTTCGCTGGTGACTCAGGTGACGGCATGCAACTCGCCGGGGACCGTTTCACCCAGGAGACGGCCGCGTTCGGCAACGATCTCTCGACCCTGCCGAACTTCCCCGCCGAGATCCGGGCGCCCGCCGGGACGCTCCCCGGGGTATCCAGTTTCCAGCTGCACTTCGCCGATCACGACATCCTGACCCCGGGCGACGCGCCCGACGTGCTCGTCGCGATGAACCCCGCCGCGCTCAAGGCCAACCTGGCCGACGTGCCGCGCGGCGCGGACATCATCGCCAATACCGACGAGTTCACCAAGCGCAACCTCACCCGGGTCGGCTACGCGGCCAACCCGCTGGAGGATGGCTCGCTGTCCGGCTACAACGTGCACGCAGTGGCGGTCACGTCGATGACGGTCAAGGCGCTCGAGGAGATCGACGTCTCCCGCAAGGAAGCCGAGCGGGCCAAGAACATGTTCGCGCTCGGGCTGCTCTCCTGGCTGTACAACCGGCCGCTGGAGGGCACGCTCAAGTTCCTGAAGTCGAAGTTCGCGAACAAGCCAGAGATCATGAAGGCGAACATCACCGCCTTCCAGGCGGGCTGGAACTTCGGCGAGACCACCGAGGCCTTTTCGGTCCAGTACGAGGTCAAGCCCGCGACCCTGGCCCCGGGCACGTACCGGAACATCACCGGCAACAGTGCCCTGTCCTACGGCCTGGTCGCCGCGTCCCGGCGGTCCGGGCTGCCCCTGTTCCTGGGCGCCTACCCGATCACGCCAGCCTCGGACATCCTGCACGAGCTGTCCAAGCACAAGCGGTTCGGGGTCCGCACGTTCCAGGCCGAGGACGAGATCTCCGGCGTCGGCGCGGCGCTCGGTGCATCGTTCGGCGGGGCGCTCGGGGTGACCAGCACCTCGGGGCCGGGCATGGCCCTCAAGGCGGAGACCATCGGCCTGGCGGTCTCCCTCGAACTCCCGCTGATCGTCATCGACGTCCAGCGGGCCGGGCCGTCCACGGGCATGCCGACCAAGACCGAGCAGGCCGACCTGCTGATGGCGCTGTACGGCCGGAACGGGGAGTCCCCGGTGGTCGTGCTGGCTCCGTCCACTCCCTCCGACTGCTTCGACATCGCGCTCGAGGCGGTGCGGATCGCCACCAAGTACCGCACTCCCGTGATCATCCTGTCCGACGGCTACCTGGCCAACGGCTCGGAGCCCTGGCGCATCCCCGACCCGGCCGGCCTGCCGAAGCTGCGGGACGAATTCTCGTTCTCCAGCCCGGGCGAATGGAAGGGTGCGGACGGCAAGCCCGATTTCCGGCCCTACCAGCGGAACCCGGAGACCCTGGCCCGGCCGTGGGCCATTCCGGGTACCCCCGGCCTCGAACACCGCATCGGCGGGATCGAGAAGGCGGACGGCACCGGCACCATCTCCTACGACGCCGGCAACCACGACCGGATGGTCCGGCTGCGGCAGGCGAAGGTCGACGGCATCGCGGCCGACATCGGGCCGCTCGCCGTGGACGACCCGGACGGCCAGGCCAGGGTGCTGGTACTGGGCTGGGGATCCACGTTCGGATCTATCGGCGCCGCCGTGCGCCGCATCCGGGTGGGCGGTGGCTCGGTGGCCCAGGCCCACCTGCGCAACCTGTCCCCGTTCCCGGCCAACCTCGGCGACGTCCTGGCCAGCTACGACAAGGTGCTGGTCCCGGAGATCAACCTGGGGCAGCTCTCGCTGGTGCTTCGCGGGCGCTACCTGACCGACGTGATCTCCTACAACCGGGTGCGCGGACTCCCGTTCCGTGCCGCCGAACTGGCCGGCGTGATCCAGGATGTGATCGACAATGTCTAACGGTGCAAACGGCGGGGCCAACGACGGGGCGCTGGAGGCTGGCCGCAGGCCGGCCTCGCTGACCCTGGTGCCGGTGGCCGACGAGAAGCTCGGCACCAAGGACTTCAAGTCCGACCAGGAGGTGCGCTGGTGCCCCGGGTGCGGCGACTACGCGATCCTGGCCGCGTTCCAGTCGTTCCTGCCCGAGCTGGAGATCCCCCGGGAGAACCTGGTGATGATCTCGGGTATCGGGTGCTCGTCCCGGCTGCCGTACTACGTGGACAGCTACGGGATGCACTCCATCCACGGGCGCGCGCCGGCCATCGCGACCGGGCTGGCCGCCTCCCGCCCCGACCTGTCGGTGTGGGTGATCACCGGGGACGGCGACGCGCTGTCGATCGGCGGCAATCACCTGATCCACGCGCTGCGGCGGAACGTGAACATCAAAATCCTGCTGTTCAACAACCGCATCTACGGGCTGACCAAGGGCCAGTACTCGCCGACGTCGGAGCAGGGCAAGGTGACCAAGTCCACGCCGTTCGGCTCGCTGGACACCCCGTTCAACCCGGTCTCGCTCGCGCTCGGCGCCGAGGCCAGTTTCGTGGCCCGCACCATCGACTCCGACCGCAAGCACCTGACCAGCGTGCTGCGGGCCGCCGCTGATCACCGCGGCACCGCGTTCGTGGAGATCTACCAGAACTGCCCGATCTTCAACGACGACGCGTTCGTGCCACTGACCAGCCCGGAGTCCCGGGATGACACGCTGATCCGGCTGGAGCACGGCGAGCCGGTCAGGTTCGGCGCCGACGGCGGCCGCGGGCTCCGGTTCGGCCGCACCGGCTCGCTGGAGGCCGTGGACGTGGCCGGGGCCGACCCGGATTCCCTGGTCGTCCACGACGCGCACGCCGCGGACCCGTCCTACGCGTTCGCCTTGTCCCGGCTGGACAGCGCGGACTTCGCCCACACCCCGATCGGCGTGTTCCGGCAGCAGCCGCGGGCCAGCTATGACGACCTGATGGCCGAGCAGATCTCTGCCGCCCGGGCCCGCCAGGGCGAGGGCGACCTGGCCGAGCTGCTGGCCGGCTCGGACACCTGGCAGGTCGGCTGAGCAGCCCAGCCGGGCGGGCGAGCCGGGCAGGCCAGCTAATCGTGGCGCGATGAGCGTCCGGGTCGAGCGGGACGGTCCGGTCAGCACGGTCATCCTGGACCGGCCAGCGGCGCGCAACGCGGTGGACGGCCCGACCGCGGCCGCCCTGGCGGAGGCATTCCGCGAGTTCGAGGCGGACGACACCGCCCGCGTAGCCGTGCTCTACGGTGCGGGCGGCACGTTCTGCGCCGGGGCTGACCTGAAGGCCATCGGCGGCCCGGACGGGAACCGGGTCGAGCCGGACGGTGACGGGCCCATGGGCCCGACCCGGATGCGGCTGTCCAAGCCGGTGATCGCGGCGATCAGCGGCTACGCGGTCGCGGGCGGCCTGGAACTCGCGCTCTGGTGCGACCTGAGAGTGGCCGAATACGACGCCGTGCTCGGGGTGTTCTGCCGCCGCTGGGGCGTGCCGCTGATCGACGGCGGCACCGTCCGGCTGCCCCGGATCGTCGGGCTGGGCCGGGCCCTGGACCTGATCCTCACCGGACGGGCCGTCCCGGCCGCCGAGGCGCTGGCCATGGGCCTGGTCAGCCGCGTCGTCCCGGCCGGGGAGTCACGGGGCGCGGCGGAGGCGCTGGCCCGGGAACTCGCCGCGCTGCCGCAGGCCTGCCTGCGCAGCGACCGCGAGTCCACGCTGGAAGGCCTGTCCCTCCCTGAGGACGCGGCGATGGCCAGCGAGTTCCGCCACGGCCTGTCCGCGCTGGCCGCCCCCGGGCTGGCGGAGGACATCGGCCGGTTCAGTGCTAGCCCGGGGGGACGACCCCCCGCTCCGCCTTCCCGGGGGACTACCCCCGGAGCCCCCGGCCCCCGCGATCGCTGACTCGGAGGGGACACGGCTTCGCCGCGCCCCGCCTCGTCAGCCAATGCCCGGAGGGGGCGGGCCGGGGCGGCGCTCCCGCCTGACCGGCCCGCCGCCCCGCCTCTAGATCACAGCGCCCAGAAACCGTACAATTACGAAAAGTGATCCCCGCTGGTCATCGTGGTACCGCGGGTGACACTCGACGTTCGGGGGGACGGCATGACAGGACGTGCAGGCAAGACCCGGAACATCTGGCTGGTCTGGCTAGTCTGGCCGTTGATCACCCTCGGCATCTACCACCTGGTCTGGTACTACAAGATCAACCGCGAGGCCCGCGACTTCGACGAGAAGATCGACGTTGAGCCGACGCTGTCCCTGCTCGCCGTCGCGATCGGCTGGATCATCATCGTCCCGCCGTTCGTGTCCATCTACCGGTCCGGCGAGCGGATCGGCCAGATGCAGGAAGACGCGGGCATGGACCGCTCCTGCAACGGCTGGATCGGGCTGGTGCTGAGCTTCTTCCTCTCGCTCCACGCGCTGTACTACCAGTCCGAGCTGAACCGCATCTGGGCCCGGCTGGGTGAGCCTGAGGAAGGTTCCCTGGTCGCGCTGCCCGTCACCGCGGGCGGGCCGTCCACGATGCCGAACGGGGTCGCCGAGCCCCAGACCGCCCAGCCTCGCACCGCCGAGCCCCAGACCGCCGAACCCCACGACCGCCGAGCCCCAGGACCGCCGAGCCCCAGACCGCCGAACCCCACACCGCCGGGCCCCAGAACGGCCAGGCCCAGGACGGCCAGGCCGAGAACCCGGAGCCCCAGGCCTCGCAGCCTCAGGCCGCCCGGTCCGGCGGGGTATCGGGCCTGCGGTCCGACGACGGGACGTCCGCCAGGAACGGCCCCGCGGACGGGGACTCCCCGGGACTCGGGTAACCCCCGGCCAGGCCGCCGACCAGCGCCTCGCCGCCGGACACCTCATCCAGGCTCCGGCCGGCCGGCTCGGGCAGCACCAGGGTCAGGAGCAGGCCCAGGACCGAGATGGCCGCCGTGAGCAGGAGCGTGCCGCGCAGTCCCAGCGTCGGCTGCAGGAGCGGGAACAGGAACACGCCGATGAACGCGCCCAGCTTGCCGACCCCGGCCGAGATGCCGTGCCCGGTGGCCCGCATGGTGACCGGGAACACCTCACTGGGCATCACGAACGTGGTCATGTTCGGGCCGAACTCGGTGAAGAAGTAGCTGACCCCGTAGACCAGCAGGAACGGTGCCACCGCGGTGGTCAGCCCGGGCACCAGCCCGATGACCGCGAAGCACAGCGCCATCATGGCGAAGCCGATCAGCTGGAGCCGCCGGTGGCCGACGCGGTCCATCCGGGCGACGCCGAGCAGGTAGCCCGGCACCGCGGCGACCACGAAGATGACCAGCTGGATGGCGATCGTGGTCATGATGGACGAATGCGGCGAGATCAGCCCGATGATCTGGGGCGTGGAGATCGTGTTGCCGTAGAAGGCGTAGTCCAGCAGGAACCAGCAGCCGGCCGTGCCGGCCAGCGTCAGCAGCCACCGGCGGTTGGTCAGGAACGACCGCAGGCCCATCTGGTGCGTGATGGCGGGCGAAGGGACCGCCATCACCCGTCCCTCGCTGAACCGGGCCAGGCTGTCGACCGCCGCATCGTGGCGGCCCTGGATCTGGGCCTGGTAGCGGGGCGACTCGGGCAGCCGGCGGCGCAGGTAGAGCACCGCGGCGGCCGGGACCGCCCCGAGCCCCAGCATGATCCGCCAGGCGAGGCCATCGCTGACGCCCCCGCCGAGCAGCGCCAGCGCGATCAGGGGGGCCACGATCAGCCCGAGGGCCTGGGTGGAGAACACCATCCCGACCAGCCTGCCGCGGTCCCGGCGGTTGGCGTACTCGCTCATCAGCACCGCGCTGACCGGGTAGTCACCACCCACGCCGAAGCCGAGCACGAAGCGGAACACGATCAGCACCCAGAACGAGGGGGCCAGCGCGGAGCCCAGCGCGCCGAGCACCATGATCACCGCGACCAGCCAGTACACCCGCGTGCGGCCCAGGAGGTCGGCCACCCGGCCGAACACCACGGCACCCAGGAAAGCCGCGGCCAGCATGGTGCTGTTCAGCAGGGCCAGCTGGCCCGAACCCAGGTGCCACTGCTGCCTGATCAGCGTGGCGGCGATCCCGATGACGAACAGGTCGTAGGCGTCGGTGAAGAATCCCATGCCGGAGACCAGGACCGCCCGGAGGTGGAATCGGCTGACCGGCACCTCATCCAGGGCGCTCGGCAAGCCCCGGGCCCGGGTTTTCGCCACCAACGGCCCTTTCGTGTGCGTGGTCCAGCCGGTTCCAGCTCCTCCTCGTGACAAAAATACGTCATCCAAACGAAGAAATACCGACGCAAAGATGAACGAAAGTTAAACGAGTAGCCTGGCGGCCGGTCAGGCCGGGGCGTGGCAGGCGTCCAGGGCTCGCCGGGCCTCGGCGTTGGTCTCGGTCCGGGCCCCCTCGTCCCCCAGCGCGACCACGTGGGCCAGGGCCCGCTGGTAGGCGACCCCCAGCGCCTCGCCGGCGGGCACCTGCACGTCGGGCAGGACGCCGGTGCCTTCCCAGTTCCCGCCGGAGGCCGGGCTGTGAGCCCGCGCGACGGGGATGGTCGCCTGCAGGTGCGGGCGGATCGGGAACCGCTCGACCGGGTGGGCGCCGCCGCGGGTGCGCTCGCCGACCACGATGGCCCGGCCGAGCTGCTGGAGGTCGTAGCTGAGTTCCTCGCCGCCGGAGAACGTGGTGCCGCTGGTCAGCACGAAGACCGGCTTGTCCGGGCCGAACCGGCGGCCGGGCGTGAACGGCATGGTCCAGGACTGCCGGACCGCGGCCGTGCCGTCGGCGGCGGGCCGGTCGATGATGTCGATGAGATGCACCGGCTCGTCGCCGAACAGGTAGCTGCACACCATGGCCACCATGTCCGGCGAGCCGCCCAGGCACCGGCGCAGGTCGAGGAGGAGCGCCTCGGCCGGCGCGATGAGTGTCATCGCAGCGGCCACGGCTTCCCCCGCCACGACCGGGGGAAACAGCAGCGGCCGCAGGTCGAGGTAGCCGACGTTGCCATCGAGCCGTTCCGCCCGGGCAATCCCGCCCGCCGTGCGTTCTGCGTAGGCGGTCATGGCGGCCAGTTCGGCGGCCTCGTCACCACGCTCGGCCTGACCGGCCGGCCCGGGCAGTTCGGCGGCACTGTGCGGTTCGGCGGCACCGGGCAGTTCGGCGGCACCGGGCAGTTCGGCGGCACTGTGCAGCAGCCGCAGGTGCTTGTCGCCGTTGAGCGACTGGAGGTCTTGGGTGAGCGCGGTGGCCAGGGCCTGCTCGTCGGGGACGGCCGCGTGGCGGTCTTCCGCGAGCCCGGTTTCCAGGAGCCGGCTGATCTCGGCCGCCGGGCCGGGAAACACGTAGCGCTCCGCGACCAGCCCGGCCAGGTCGCGGGTGATCGAGGAGATGTCGGTTTTCTGCATGGTGTCCTCCGTGGGTGCCCGGCCAGGGTCGGGGTGGCCGGGGATGCGGGTAGTAAAGCACGGCAGTTGAAAAAGCGTCAAGAATATTAGACACTTACTCCGTGAGTTCATCCAGCGAGCCGCCCGACGCGGAGCTGACCGTCACCTCGGCCGCCCAGTACCGGGCCCTCGGGCATCCGCTGCGGCACCGGCTGCTGTTCGCGCTGGGCCAGCACCCGGCGACGATCAGCCAGCTAGCCACGGCCCTGGGCAGCCACAAGGGCAACATCGCGCACCACCTCAAGGTGCTCCGCGACGCCGGCCTGGTGGCGGTCACGGAAACCCGGCAGGTGCGCGGCGGCACCGAGCAGTACTACCAGCGGACCGCCCGCCTGCTCCGCTTTCCCGGGGAGCAGGGAACCGCCCACGCCGGCGTCATGCTCCAGGCCGTCGGGGATGAGATGGCCACCGCTGAGGGAGAACCGCTGCTGGTGCTGCGCAATATCCGGCTGACCGCGGATCAGGCCCGCCAGCTGGCCAGCACGCTCAACGACCTGGTCACCAGCCTCGACGACGCCGGCGACGGCGCGGCCCGCTACGGGGTGCTGGTGGGTCTCTACCAGCCACGGCCGCCCGGGCCAGACGGGTCATCCAGCCCGTGAAGACCGTTAGGGAAAGTAAGGCTTGCGCGGCGCGGCGGCGCGCCCGTCTGCCGCCCGGCGGCTGGATGCGGAGGAGACGCTGGCCGACCCAGATTCGCAACCCCTGGAGTGAACGCGCCGTTGCTGGGTAGCCGCAGAAGAGAGGTAGTCGCGGAGCAGAACCGCGACAACGGATCGAGGTGATCCTGATGTGGTGGCAGTACCTGATCGCAGCCGTGGTAGTGATCCTTGCGGTCTGGGGCTTCATATCAGTGGTCAAGTTGCAGACTCACCGGCTGTCGGACAAGACGGACAACACCGCTGAGGACGTGTACGACCGCTACGGCGACTCGCTCGACAAGCAGCGCAGGTACGCCCAGGAACGGGGCGGCGAATGGAAGAACGAGTAGGCCGGCCGCCGGCCGGGACGGTAAGTATTGCTGCTCCTGAGCCTCCCTGACGCGGCACGGCCGCGGCCCTGGCCGGGCAGGTCCTGGCCGGGCAGGTCCCGGCCAGGGCTGTCCCCGCGGGCTCTATCACCCGACGGTCCAGGCCGGGCCGTAACCGGTCCACAGGCTGTGGGCACATCGGCCCTGCCCATGGCACGAACTGCGGGGTAACATCCGTAACCTGGTGGGAAGTCGGCTTTCCGCCGCGACAGGGCGGCCTGGACCGCCCGCCCCGCAGCCCGCATTCCCCGGAAGAGTCTTCCGTAATGCCGTAGGCACTGCAATACTGCGTTCATGCCGGCTCTTAGCGTCGCCCTGCTCAACCTGAAGCCGGGCACGGGCAAGACCACCTCGGCGGTCTGGCTGGCACACATCTTTGCCCAGGCCGGGAGGGCCGTCCTGCTCGTGGACGCGGACCCGTCCGGCAGCGCCCTGGAGTGGTCTGACCTGGCCGCCATGGACCCGGGGCTGCCGCCGCGGATGGCTTTCCCGTTCCGGATGGTGGCCCTGCCGTCGCGCACCCTGCATCAGCGGGTCGCCGAGATCGCCCATCCAGACGACGTGGTGATCATCGACGCCCCGCAGCTGGAGGACCACGCCGGCATCGCCCGGTCGGCGATGCGGTACGTTGACGAGATCCTGATCCCCTGCGCGCCGAGCCCCATCGAGATCAACCGGACCACCCCGGTGCGCGACGAGATCAGCGAGGTCGAGGCGTTCCGGGAGCGGCCCGCCCGGGCCGCGGTCCTGCTGAACCGGTGTGTCGCCCGGGCCCACTCCACCACCAGCGCCCGCGAAGTACTGGAGGGCCTAGGCTATGACGTGCTGCGAACGGCCGTGCCGAGGCGCGAGGCGTACGCGCAGAGCTTCGGTGTCCCCATTCCCGAGATAGGCCGCGACGTATGGCGCGGCGTGGCCCACGACCTCATCGAACGATGCGTTCCCCTCGGGAAGGTGCCGTCATGACAACGGAGCGGGAACGCCGCAAAGAGCAGATGGCGGCCGCCGCCACCAGGCGCACGGAACCGGGGGCCGCCCCGGCCGGCAAGACGGCGATCCGGTCGAAACCGGTGCGGATCACGCTCGACCTGAGCCCGGAACTCTACCGGGAACTCACCCGGTGGACCCACTCGGCCGCGATCGAGCTGGACGTCCCCCGCGTCGCGCTGGCCGACGCGGTCCGCGCGATGATCCGGGTGACCACCGAGAGCCCGGACGAGGTGCTGGAGCGGCTCCGCCGCGACCGCGACCAGTAACCGCCGATGTACAGTGCAGGCCAGCATCAGGCAAGCCAGCATCGGGCAAGCCAGCGCAAGTCCCAGCCAGGTATGCGGAGGGTGTCGTGGCCGGAGCCAAGTGGAGCGATCTCAGCCCGCGCACGCAGCGGCTGATCATCATCGGAGCCGCCGTGGAAACCAGCCTCAAGGCGGCGGCGCTGGTCGACCTCAAGCGCCGCCCGGCGAGTGAGATCCGGGGCGCGAAGTGGATGTGGGTCCCGCTGCTCACGGTCGTCAACTCGGCCGGGATCGCGCCGCTGACCTACTTCCTGTGGGGCCGGCACCGGGGGTAGCCGGACGCCGGGCGCGGGTGCCAGGGCCCGGGTCAGGGGGTGGCGGGCAGCCAGCCGTTGACGTCCGTGGAGGCCGCGCGATCTTGCTGGGCCTCGATGTCGGCGAGCCGGGCCGTGAGGGCCTCATGGACCAGGCGGTAAGCATCCGATCCCAGCAGGAGGCGGCGGGGCGGATCCGGGGAGAGGGCGGCGGCGATCATGGCCGCGACCACCTTGGCCTGATCCCCCGGCATGTCGTCCAGCGGCAGGGCATCGCGGTCGGCCGGGGTGCCCTGGTAGGCGCGGCCCGGCGGGACCCGCGTGGCGGCCTGGTAGAAGCTGGTCCGGATCATCCCGGGCTCGACCAGGATGGTGCGGATGCCGAACGGCTCGACTTCGGCGGCCAGCGACTCATAGAAGCCCTCGATGCCCCACTTGGTCGCGTGGTACATGGAGAACGCGGGGAACGCGAGCTGGCCGCCCATGCTCGACATCTGCATCAGCAGGCCGCCGCCCTGGGCCCGCAGGTACGGCAGAACCGCCCGGGCGAGCTGGATCGAGGCGGTCAGGTTGGTCGAGATCACCGTCTCGACCTGGGCGTCGGTGAGATCCTCGGCCGCGCCGAACACGCCATAACCCGCGTTGGACACCACCACGTCGATCCGCCCGAGATCGGTGAACGCCTCCCGGACGACGCGCCGCATCTGCGCGGTGTCGGTCACGTCGAGGGCGCGCACCCACAGCCGGTCCCCGTAGTGAGCGGCCAGGTCATCCAGCTGGACAGGCCGGCGCAACGTGGCCGCCACCCGGTCACCCCGGGCGAGCAGCTGCTCGGTCAGCTCCCGGCCGAACCCGCGGGAGGCCCCGGTGACGAACCATGTGGTGGAGGAGTTGTTTCCGGTCTGGCTCATGTCCTCATGATCCGCCATCGCGGTAACGTCCCGGGACACCCAGGATCCTGATCGCCGGCGCGCCGCGTTAGAGCGGTATTACTTCTGTGTATTCGAACGTCAGCAAGCCGTGAGCGGCGAAAGGGAGCCGGGCCAGCCCCGGGTTTGCGCTGCTGCGATACGAGGAACGCTGCGGGACGGTCGCCGTAACGCCATGGCCGAACGCCACATATGTGGCATTCTCCTTGTCAGGTTCCCGGCCGCCGGGACCTCTGCCCTGAACCCGCCCCGAGGGCTAATGGTAACAACGCAGTAACAGTAAGGGCGAAGGCTGATAACTAATAGGTGCGAGGGCCCCCAGTGGGCGCGTTGGGGCCTATGAGGAAATTTTCCCGTTGCGCTTATCCGTATTGCGCATAGCCGTACGCTAAGCGCACACTAGCACTGCCTTGATCCCGCAGGGCCCAGCCCCGAGCCGAGCGTTGGCTTGGCGGCGGGCCTTGGACGCCGGTGTCCCGCACGCCGGCGCAAAGGGGGCGGACGTCGAGGAGACGGAATGGAACGTCAGGGAAGCGGCGGCGTGACCTCTGAGCATCTGCCGGTCATCAGGTGCCCCCTGACTGAAGGGGACTGGCTGCACGCGTTCGTGCGTCCCGGTCCCAATCTCTGCGATACGACCTCACAAGGAGATCGATGACAGATGAGTGACCAGACTGAGCAGTCCGCGAGAACCGGCCAGGCCGCCGGCATCAGCCGACGCGGCTTGCTGCGCGGGGTCGGCACCGGCGCGGTGGTGGTGGGAGGTGGCGGACTGCTGGAAGCGTGCAGTTCCGGCATCAAGGGCGCTAGCTCGGGCGGCACCAAAGGCATCACCATCGGCTGGATCCACCCGCTGACCGGCTCCCTGGCCGGGTTCGGAGCGCCGGACAACTGGGTGATCTCCAAGATCAAGCAGACCACCCCGTACAAGAACGGGTTCAAGATCGGCGGAAAGACCTACCCGGTCACCATCAAGTCCTATGACACCCAGTCCAGCCCGACCCGGGCGGGGGACCTGGCCAAGACGGCCATCCTGAGCGACGGCGTGGACCTGCTGTTCGCGTCGTCCACCCCGGAGACCGTCAACGCGGTAGCCAGCCAGGCCGAATCGCTGCACACCCCGCTGATCTGCGCGAACATTCCGTGGGAGTCCTGGTACATCAACCTCGGCGGCAACCCGCAGAAGCCGACGCTCAAGCCCAAGTACGTGGTCATGTACTTCCTGGGCGCCGAGCACCTGGTCCAGGCGTTCATACCGATGTGGAACCGGATCCACGCCCAGCTGCACACCAACAAGGTGGTCGCGGCCGCGTTCCCGAACGACTCGGACGGCAACGCGTTCCGCGCGGTGTTCCCGCCGATCGCCACGGCAGCGGGCTACAAGATGGTCCTGTCCTCGGCCTACCCCGACGGGACCACGAACTACTCCTCGATGATCTCCCAGTTCAAGGCGGCCAACGCCGACTTCTTCACCAACGTGCCGCTGCCGCCCGATTTCGCCACCATGTGGAAGCAGTCGGTCCAGCAGGGCTTCAAGCCGAAGCTGGCCACCGTGGCCAAGGTGCTGCTGTTCCCGCCCGACGCCTACGCGCTCGGCCCCCTGGCCTACAACGTGGCCACCGACGCCTGGTGGGCGCCGACGCTGCCGTGGAAGTCCTCCTTCACCGGGGAGACCTGCCAGCAGATGGCCAACGAGTTCGAGGCCTCCCACGGCCAGTGGAACTCCAACATCAGCAACTACAGCCTGTTCGAGGTCGCCCACGCGGCCCTCACCATGGTGAGCGACCCGCACGACAAGACCGAGGTCGCCGACGCCATCCACAAGGTGAACATCCAGGCGCTGGCCGGGCCGCTGAACTTCACCTCCGGCAAACCCGCTCCCGGGGTGGCGATCACCCCGCCGCTCGGCGTGCAGTGGCAGAAGGGCACCAAGTACCCGGTGGAGATGCAGGTCGTTCGACAACACGCTGCAGCCGGACGCGAAGATCACCGCCGACCTGAAACCGACCAACCAGTGACCGGATGAGCGAGCCGCTGCTTGAGCTCGACCACGTGACGAAACGGTTCGGCCGGGTCGTCATCGCGGAGGACCTGTCGCTGGCCGTCGGTACTGGCGACACGGTGGGGATCGTGGGGCCGAACGGTGCTGGCAAGACGAGCCTGTTCGGCCTCATCTCCGGGGATCTCGCTCCCGGCGGGGGCGAGATCCGCTTCAGCGGGCGCACGGTCACCGGGCTGGACGCAGCCGCGCGGTGCAGGCTGGGTGTCGGCCGCACGTACCAGGTGCCGCGCCCATTCGGGGACATGACCGTGTTCGAGAACCTCCTCGTCGCCGCCCAGCAGGGCGGCGGGCTGCGGCGGCGGGCCAGCTACACGGCCGCGGTCGCGGCGCTGGAGCGGACCGGCCTGTCCGGCCAGGCGAACGTGCCCGCCGAACGGCTCGGCCTGCTGCAACGCAAACGCCTGGAACTGGCCCGCGCCCTCGCCACGCAGCCCACGCTGCTGCTGCTCGACGAGGTGGCCGGCGGCCTCACCGACCCCGAGGTCGCCCAGCTGGTCGAGATCGTCCGCGAGGTCAACGCCGAGGGCACCGCGGTGATCTGGATCGAGCACGTGGTGCGCGCGCTCACCCCCGTGGTGAGCCGCCTGATCTGCCTGACGGGCGGCAAGTTCGTCGGCGACGGTGCGCCGGCCACCGTGCTGGCCGACCCCGCGGTCCGTGAGGTCTTCCTCGGCACGGAGGTCACCGCGGCGCTGGCCGGCGGGTCCCTGGAATCACCCTCGGCGGCCGACGGGGACGGGGCGGCGGGCGGGGAACGGAGTCAGCCGTGACCGGACCGGGAAACGGGGAGCGGGCGGAAACCGGCACGCCGCTGCTGGAGGTCAGCGACCTGGTCGTGCACCACGGGCAGCTCCGGGCTCTGGACGGGATCTCGCTGCGGGTGTTCCCCGGCGAGGTCTACGCGATCATCGGCGCGAACGGAGCAGGCAAGTCGACGCTGCTGCGCACGATCGCCGGCCTGCACCACCCGACGGCGGGCTCAGTCCGGTTCGACGGGGAAGACGTGACCGGGCTGCGGCCCGAGCGCCGGGCCAGGCAGGGGATCCTCATGGTGCCGGAGGGCAGGCGGCTGTTCGGGTCGCTGTCCGTGCACGAAAATCTGCAGGTCGGCGCCGCGTACGCGCGGCCGGGCCCGTGGACGATCGAGCGGGTGTACCAGATGTTCGGCTGGATGCGGGAGCGCCGCAACCAGCTCACCGCCCAGCTGTCCGGCGGTGAGCAGCAGACGGTCGCCATCGGCCGGGCCCTGGTCGCCAACCCCCGCATGCTGCTGCTCGACGAGCTGTCGCTCGGCCTGGCGCCCGTGGTCGTCCAGCGCGTCTACGGCATGCTGCCGGAGATCCTGGCCACCGGCCTCACCGTGCTGCTCGTCGAGCAGGATGTGAGCCAGGCCCTGCGGGTGGCCTCGCACATCCAGTGCCTGCTGGAGGGCCGGACCACCCTGGAAGGCAGGCCTGCCGACGTCACCGCGGACCAGGTCGAGGCGGCCTACTTCGGCCTGGCCTCCGCCGCCTCGTCCGGCCAGGCCGGCGAAGGGAGCGAGCCGTAATGGCCTGGGTCAATGCCATCATCCAGGGGGTGCTGACGGGCGGGCTGTATGCGCTGTTCGCCTGCGGGCTGTCGCTGATGTTCGGGGTGATGAAGGTCGTGAACCTCGCGCACGGCGACCTCGCGGTGGTCGCGGGGTACATCGCGATCGGCGTCATCGCCGTCACCCACATCCCGGTGCTCTGGTCCTTTGTCATCGTGGTCCCGGTGATGGCGCTGCTCGGCTACGTCCTGCAGCGCACGGTCATCCAGGGCGCGCTTGACCGCAGCGTGCTCACCACGCTGATGGTCACCTTCGGCCTGTCGGTGGTGATCGAGAACGGCCTGCTCCAGTTCTTCACGGCCAACAGCCGCGCGATCGGCACCGGGCTGCCCCTGGTGAGCGGCTCCTTCAAGATCGGCTCGCAGATCCAGATCGGCTACCTGCTCGTGGTCATCTTCGCGGTCGCCGTGATCGTGCTGCTCGGGCTGCAGTACTTCCTGTCCAAATCCAGGTATGGGCGCCTGATCCGCGCGGTCGCCGACGACCGGGAGGCGGCGCAGCTGGCCGGGGCGGACTACCGGCACGTGTTCGGCATCGCGGCGGCGCTGGCGTTCGGCACCGTGGCCCTGGGCGGCATCGCCTACGGCATGTACTCCCAGCTCTCGCCGACCACGGGCACCGACACGATCCTGCTGTTCGCGTTCGCGGCGGTGGTGATCGGCGGGCTCGGCTCCCTGTGGGGCACCCTGGTCGGCGGCGTGGTCCTGGGCGTGGCCCAGCAGATCGGCGCGCAGATCAACATCTCCGACGAGCTCCTCGCCGGGTTCATCGTCTTCCTCGCTGTGCTCGTGCTGCGCCCGCAGGGCCTGATTACCCGGAGGGCACAGTCGTGAGCATGGTCACAGAAACCACCGCCCGTTCGGCGGAGAAATTCCGGGTCACCCGGTCCCGCAGGAACGTGGCCTGGACCGCGGCAGGCGCACTGATCGTCATCGTGGTGCTCGCGATGCTCCCGTACGTCGTGTACGCGGGCACCACCGCCATCCTGGTGCAGGGGTTCATCGTGCTCACGATGGCGAGCATGTGGAACCTGCTGGCGGGCTACGCCGGCCTGGTGTCGGTGGGGCAGCAGGCGTTCGTGGGACTCGGCGCCTACTTCGTGCTGATTCTCGCCATCCACGGCGCCTCGCCGTTCGCCGCGCTGCCCGTCGCGGCGATCGGCTGCGGGGTGGCGGCGCTGCCGATGTGGTGGCTGGTCTCCCGGCTGCGCAGCGGGTACTTCGCGATCGCCACCTGGGTGCTCGCCGCGACCATCATGCTCATCATCGAGAAGTTCTCCTCGATCGGCGGCGGGACCGGCATGCCGCTGCCCGGCCTGGGCGGGTTCAGCCCGACGCTGCTCACCGCCTACACCTACTGGGCCGGGCTGGCCGTCACGGTGCTGACGCTGGCCGCTATCTACCTGCTGCTGCGCGGCAGGCTCGGCCTGGTGCTGACCGCCATCCGCGACGACGAGGTGGCCGCGCGCAGCTCCGGCGCACGGGTCGGCCTGGCCCGGCTGCTGGTGTTCGTGGTGGCGGGGGCCGGCTGCGGTGCCGCGGGCGCCCTGCTGGCGATCAGCCAGCTCCAGGTGGAACCGAGCGCGGTGTTCAGCGTGCAGTGGACCGCGGAAATGGCGTTCGCGACCATCATCGGCGGGCTGGGCACGATCGAGGGCCCGATCATCGGCACCATCGTCTACCTCGTGCTGCAGCAGACGCTGGCCTCGTACAACGCGTGGTACCTGATCATCCTGGGCCTGGTCGCGATCCTCATCGCCCTGTTCGCCCGCCGCGGGTTGTGGGGGCTGGTGGACGACCACCTGAACGTGCGGCTGTTCCCCGTCGGCTACTGGCTCCGCCTCGACGGCGAGGGGAGGCGCGGCGGAGCCGGGTCCTCGCCGAGGCGGCGAGGCCGGGGGGACCAGGGGGCCGGGGGAGCCCCCCCGGGCTAGCTCGCTGGCGAGGGGAGGCGCGCCGGAGGCGTGTCCTCGCCGAGCCGGCGATTAACCCGGCACCTGCAGCAGGCGACGTGCATACGGAAGCGGGCAAGTGGGGGGTTCCGGGGAGGTCGCCCCCCCGGGCTAACAGAGCTAGCCGGTCCGCTCGACCACGTAGTCGCACAGGCTCTCGAACGCCGCGCGGGCCGGGACGTCAGGCAGGCCATTGATCTGCTCGCGGGCCACAGCCGCCCAGCGCCGCAGATCAGCCTGAGCTTCGGCCATGGCGGGATTGACCCGCAGCAGGCCCAGGGCTTCCGCGTGCAGGCCCGGGTCGGTCAGGTCGGCGGAGGCCAGCAGGTCACGGAGCCGCGCGTCCTCCGGGCGGCTGGAACCGAGCGCGTGCAGCACGGGCAGGCTGCGCACGCCCTCCCGCAGGTCCGTGCCGGGGGTCTTACCGGACTGGTCTGATTCGCTGGCCACGTCGAGGATGTCGTCCGACAGCTGCCAGGCGATGCCGATCGCCTCGCAGGCTGGGTCGATCCGGGCCACCACGTCGGCCGGGGCGTCGGAGTACATGGCCCCGAACCGCCCGGCCGTGGCCACCAGCGACGCGGTCTTGTCCTTCACCACGTGCAGGTAGTGCTTCAGCGGGTCCTGTCCGGGCCGGGGCCCGATGGTCTCCGCGATCTGGCCGCCGACCAGCCGGGCGAAGGTGTCCGCCTGGATCCCGACCGCCTCGTGGCCCAGCGAGGCCAGGATCTGCGAGGCCCGGGCGAACAGGAAATCGCCGGTCAGGATCGCGATGGTGTTGGTCCACCGGGAATTGGCGCTCTCGTGGCCGCGGCGGATGACTGCCTCATCCATCACGTCGTCGTGGTACAGGGTGGCCAGATGGGTCAGCTCGACCGCGGTCGCGGCCGAGACCACGCGCGGATCGCGGGGATTGCCGAAGTGCGAGGCGAGCAGGACCAGCGTGGCCCGGAATCGCTTCCCCCCGGCCTCGACCAGGTGGGTGGACGCCTCGGCCAGCAGTTCCTCTTCCGACCGCGTGGCGTCGGCCAGCTGCGTCTCGACCAGGGCAAGCCCTTCAACGACTTCGGCGGACAGCGCGGCGTCAGTCAGCTCAACGGGGACGGCGGCGATCAATGAGGCTCCCGGTCATCGGTCATCGCGGCGGTCACGCACCGCCTCGGGCGGGCCTGACCAGGGCGGCCGAGGTCATCCTCGCGCCATGCCCAAGCTACCGCCGTCCCAAATATTCCCCCCGGCTGGGACCCGGACACCCCGCCGCCCGGCCCGGAACGCGCGTGCGTCCCGGGCCGGTCAGCGGACGAACAAGTGCTGGGCCGCATGGTTCGCGAGGCTGAGCAGGGGCTGGGGGACGATCCCGAACACCAGCGTGGTGATGACCCCGACGGCCACGGCTATGCCGGTGAACACTCCCGGGGCCGCCACCGCCACCACCGTGGGGCCGGCCGGGGCCGGGTCGCTGAAGAACATGAGCACGATCACCCGGACATAGAAGAACGCGGCGATGGCGCTGGCGATCACACCCACGATCACCAGCGGGGTCGCACCACTGGCGATGGCCGCCTGGAACACCGCGAACTTCCCGGTGAAGCCGCTGGTCAGCGGGATACCGGCGAAGGCCAGCAGGAAGAACGCGAAGACGCCGGCCACCAGCGGTGAGCGCCGTCCCAGGCCAGCCCAGCTGGACAGGTGCGCGGCCTCGCCCGCCTGGTCCCGGACGAGCGTAACCACCGCGAACGCACCGATCGTGGTGAATCCGTACACCGCGAGGTAGAAGAGGCTGCTGGACAAGCCGGCCACGCTCGCCGCGATCACGCCGGTCAGCACGAAGCCGCCGTGCGCGATGGACGAGTAGGCGAGCAGCCGCTTGACGTCGGTCTGGGTGATGGCGATGATCGCGCCGACCACCATGGTCAGGATGGCCACCACCCACATGGCCGGCCGCCAGTCCCAGGTGAGCTGGCCGAACGCGACGTAGAAGACCCGCAGCAGGGCGCCGAACGCGGAGACCAGCGTGCAGGAGGCCATCAGCGCGGTCACCGGGGTGGGTGCGCCCTGGTAGACGTCGGGCTTCCAGCTCTGGAACGGGACCGCGCCGATCTTGAACAGCAGGCCGACGCCGAGCAGCGCCATGCCCGCGTAGAGCAGGGTGAGGCTGCCGACGTTGCTGGCCGCCGCCGCCGCGATGGCCGCCAGCGACACCGAGCCGGCGTAGCCGTAGAGCATGGCCACGCCGAACAGGAAGAACGCCGAGGAGAACGCGCCGAGCAGGAAGTACTTCATGGAGGCTTCCTGCGACAGCAGCCGGCGCCGCCGGGCCAGCCCGCACAGCAGGTACAGCGGCAGGGAGAGCACCTCGAGCGCGACGAACATGGTCAGCAGGTCGTTGGACGCCGGGAACAGCAGCATGCCCGCGACCGCGAACAGGGTGAGCGGGTAGATCTCGGTGTGCACCGCGCCGGCCAGCTGGGCGGCGCGCTCCTCGGCGCTGCCGGGGGTGGTGGCCGCCTGGGCCACGAACGTCTGGTCGTCGCGGGAAGAGTCGGCGATCAGCAGCACGCTGACCAGGGCGAGCACCAGGATCGTGCCCCAGATGAAGAGCGTGGGACCGTCTACCCCGACGGCTCCCATCGCCGCGACGTTCCCGTGCCCGCCGTGGGCGAACAGCGACGAGGTGGCGGCGACCACGATGGTGAGCACGAAGGCGACGGCCAGGCCGCCCAGCGTGATGATCAGCTGGGCCGGGCGGCGCAGTTCGCGGGGCACGAACGCCTCGACCAGGACGCCGACCACGCCCAGCCCGAAGACCAGCAGCAACGGCGAGAGCTGGCCGTACTGGATGTGCGGCGTGGGAATCGTCGCCAGTGCGAGGGACCCGGTCACGGGGTGTTTCCCTTCTGGGTCTGCGCGCCGCCTGCGCTCACGAGGATCAGCCGGTTACCGAACCGGAAACTTGCCGCGTTCGCGCTGACAGTGCTCGGGTGCTGGGGCCGGGGGTCGGTCACGTGCACCTGGGACAGCGTGTCGTGCACCGCCGGGTTGATGACGTCGAGCAGGGGCTTCGGGTAGACCCCGAAGAAGATGAGCACGGCGATCAGCGGCCCCACCGCCCATAGCTCGCGGGGCCGCAGGTCGGGCATGTCCGCGACCTCCGGCTGCACCGGCCCGGTCATGGTGCGCTGGTACATCCACAGGATGTAGACCGCGGCCAGGATGATGCTCGCGGTGGCGAACGAGGCGGCCACCTTGTACCGGCTGAACGTGCCGACCAGGACCAGGAACTCGCTGACGAAGGTGGACAGCCCGGGCAGGGACAGCCCGGCCAGGCCGGCGATGAGGAACAGGCCCGCCATGAGCGGGGCCACCTGGTAGACGCCGCCGTAGTCGGCGATCCGCTGCGACCGGCGGCGGGCGATCATGAAGCCGGCGACCAGGAACAGCGCCCCGGTGGAGAACGCGTGGTTGACCATGTAGAGCGTCGCGCCGGTCCGGGCCTGGGTGGTGAGCGCGAAGATGCCGAGCACGATGAACCCGAAGTGCGAGATCGACGTGTACGCGATGAGCCGCTTGAGGTCCCGCTGGCCGATGGCCACGATCGCCCCGTACAGGATCCCGATGACCGCGAGCACCAGGATCAGCGGCGTGAAGTAGCGGGACGCGGCCGGGAACAGCTGCAGGCAGTACCGGATCATCCCGAACGTGCCGACCTTGTCCATCACGCCGACCAGCAGCACCGCGGTCCCGGGCTGGGACGCGGTGGCGGCGTCCGGCAGCCAGGTGTGGAACGGCCACAGCGGGGCCTTGATGGCGAACGCGATGAAGAAGCCGAGGAACAGCCACTTCTGCACGAGCGGGCTGAATGTCACGTGGGTCAGGCTGGTGAACAGGAACGTGCCGGGGTGGCCGCCGTGCGCCGAGTAGACGTACAGCGCGATGACCGCGACCAGCATGAGCAGCCCGCCGAACAGGCTGTAGAGCAGGAACTTGACCGCGGCGTACTGGCGCTGGCCGACCCCGAAGCTGCCGATCAGGAAGTACATCGGGATCAGCATGGCCTCGAAGAACACGTAGAACAGGAAGACGTCGGTGGCCGCGAACACGCCGACCATCATGGTTTCCAGCACGAGCAGCAGCGCGAAGTAGGTCTTCGCGCTGCGCCGGGGCCGGGTCACGGAGCCGCCAGCGGCGGCCGCCGCGGCCTCCTCGGCTGCCGACGGGTCGGCGTCGTTCCAGGAGGCCAGGATGACCACCGGCATCAGCACCGCGGTCATGGCGATGAGCACCAGCGCGATCCCGTCCACGCCGACCGCGTAGTGCACGCCGAACTGCGGGATCCACTGGTAGGTCTGGGTGAACTGGAACTCGTTCCCGTGGGGCGAGAAGGCCACCATCATCGCGATGGTCAGCCCCAGGGTGATCAGCGAGAACACCAGGGCCAGCCGCTTGACCAGCAGGCGCCGGGCCGCCCGGTCGGCCTCGCTGCCCGGCGCGGACACGCCCGGCGTCACGCCGATCACCAGCGCACCGGCCAACGGCACCGCGCCGATCACGGTCAGCCAGGGAAACGTGCTCATGAGCCGTGGTCTCCTAGATTCTCGCCAGCAGGAGGGCGCCGACCAGCAGCACCCCGCCGAGGAACATGGACAGGGCGTAGGAGCGGACGAAGCCGGTCTGGATCCGGCGCAGCCGTCCCGACGTGCCGCCGATGACCGCGGCCGTCGTGTTGACCAGGCCGTCCACACCGCGGTTGTCGAAATAGACGGACAGCCGGGTCAGCCACTGCCCCGGCCGCATGAGCAGCGACTCGTTGATCGCGTCCCCGTACAGGTCCTTGCGCGCGGCGGTGACCGGGAACCCGGCGGCCGGGGCGGTCTCCGGCACCGGGCGGCGCCCGTACATCAGCCAGGCCACCACCCCGAAGATGACGGCGAGGACCAGGGCCAGGATGCCGGCCAGCGTGAACACGCCTGGCTCGGGCGGCGTGTACCCGCTCACCGGGCCCAGGAACTTGGACAGCCGGTCGCCGAGGATCTCGAACGCACCGAAGCCCAGGGCACCCAGGCCCAGCACGATCACCGGCCAGGTCATCACCCGGGGTGCCTCGTGCGGGTGGGCGTCCTCCGCCCAGCGGCGCTTCCCGAAGAAGGTCATGAACAGGATGCGGGTCATATAGAAGGAGGTGATGCCCGCGCCGATCAGCGCCGCGGTGCCGATGATCCAGCCCGTGGTGGTTCCATCGTGATAGGCGGCGTCGATCACCGTGTCCTTGGCGAAGAACCCCGAGAACGGGGGGATGCCGATGATGGCCAGGTAGCACGCCGCGAACGTGGTGAAGGTGATCGGCAGGACCGAGAACAAGCCGCCGAAGCGGCGCATGTTCACCTCGTCGTTCATCCCGTGCATGATCGACCCGGCGTCGAGGAACAGCCCGGCCTTGTAGAACCCGTGCGCGAGGAGCAGCGCGATCGCGAACGGGTAGCCGGCCGGACCCACCCCGGCGGCCAGCATCATGTAGCCGATCTGGCTCATGGTCGACCCGGCCAGCGCCTTCTTGATGTCGTCCTTGGCCGAGCCGATGATCCCGCCGAACAGCAGGGTGGCCGCGCCGACGATAGCCACGGCCAGCCGGGCGTCCGCGCTCAGGTCGAAGATCGGCCCGGACCGGACGATCAGGTAGACGCCCGCGGTGACCATGGTGGCCGCGTGGATGAGCGCCGACACCGGCGTGGGGCCCTCCATCGCGTCCAGCAGCCAGGACTGCAGCGGCAGCTGGGCCGACTTCCCGCACGCCCCCAGCAGGAGCAGCAGCCCCATGGCGGTGAGCACACCCGGGCTGGCCGCGCCGGGGTGCTGGAACACCCCGGCGAACGACACCGTGCCGAACGTGGTGAACATCAGCATGATGGCCAGGGACAGCCCGGCGTCACCGACCCGGTTGGCGATGAACGCCTTCTTGGCCGCCACGGCCGCGGCCGGCTTGTGCTGCCAGAACCCGATCAGCAGGTAGGAGGCCAGGCCGACGCCTTCCCAGCCGGCGTACAGCACCAGGTAGTTGTCGGCCAGCACGAGCAGCAGCATGGCGGCCAGGAACAGGTTCATGTAGCCGAAGAACCGGCGCCGTCCCGGGTCGTGGGCCATGTACCCGACCGAGTAGATGAAGATCAGGGAGCCGACCCCGGTGATCAGCAGCACGAAGCAGATCGACAGCTGGTCGAGCTGCAGGCCGACGTTGACCTTGAACGCCCCGGCCGAGATCCAGTTGTAGATCTGGACGTCCCGGCTGCGCTGATCGCCGGGGTAGCCGAGCATCTGCGCGAACGCGATCAGCGCGTAGACGAACGCGGCCAGCGGCATGGCCACGCCCAGCAGGTGCCCCCAGCGGTCGGTCCGCTTCCCGCCCAGCAGCAGCACCACCGCGGCGAACAGCGGGAACACGAGCAGCAGCCACGCCGCCCGCTGCGCGCCGACGGCGGGCAAGGTGGTCTCGGCATGGGCCGCGGCCGTGGTCGCAACCGCAAGTGAGCCTGTCACTGCGCTACTCCTCGTGCTTCAGCAGCCGCTGACCGGGTCAGCGGGCTGCTACGTCAGCCGGTCCTAGCTAGTACTTCAGCAGGCTCGCGTCGTCCACCGACGCGGACCTGCGGGTGCGGAAGATCGCCAACAGGATCGCCAGGCCTACCACGACCTCGGCGGCCGCGACCACCATCACGAAAAACGCGATGACCTGGCCGTTCAGGTTGCCGTGCATGCGGGCGAAGGCCACGAACGCGAGGTTGACCGCGTTGAGCATGAGCTCGATGCACATGAAAATCACCATTGCGTTGCGCCGCACCAGGACACCCACCGCGCCGATCACGAACAGGACCACGGCGAGCGCCACGAAGTTCCCGGGACTCATCAGGCGTCACCTTCCTGGCCGGAGTCGCCGCCGGACTCACCGGGCCCGGCTGCGCTGCGCATCGCGGCGGCGCTGCTGCCCAGCAGCGTGCGCCGCTGGTCGGGTGTCTCGGGCACCCCCCGGATGGCTGACGGAACCGAGGCCTCGTCCGGGGTCCCGTCCGGCAGCAGGGCGGGCATGTCCACGGCGTTGTGCCGCGCGTACGTCCCGGGGCCCGACAGCGGCGCGGGATGGCCGCTGGACACGCGGAGCCGGGACAGGTCCCGCTGGGTCAGCTTGGGGGTGAGGCGCTCCCGGTGCGCGAGCACCATGGCCCCGAGCGCGGCGGTGATCAGCAGGGCGCTGGTCACCTCGAACGGGAACACGTAGGTGGTGAAGATCAGCTTGGCGATCGCGTAGACGTTGTTCGCGCCGAACGACGGCCCGGCCGGGGCCGCGGTCCCCAGGACCGCGTGCCCCACGGTCAGGCTGAGCAGCACCAGCAGGCCGATGGCGCCCAGGCCGGCCGCCACCCGCTGGCCCTTGATGGTCTCCACGATGGAGTCCTTGGACCTGATCCCCACGATCATCAGGACGAACAGGAACAGCATGAGCACCGCGCCGGTGTAGACGATCACCTGGACGAAGGCCAGGAACGGCGCGTTCTGCAGGGCGTACAGGACGGCCAGCGAGAGCATCACGACGGCCAGCAGGACCGCGCAGTACACGGCCTTGCGGGCCAGGATCATGCCGAGCGCCGAGCCTACGGAGACCACGGCGAGCAGCCAGAACGTGATCTGCTGGGTGGTGGAGGCTACGTCGGTGATGGCCAGTACGTTGCCGTGCATCACTGCTGCGCCCCGTTCTCGGTGGACTGCGCATCAGGAGACCCGGACTCAGCTGACCCGGACTCAGCGACCCGGACTCAGCTGACCCGGCCTCAGAGGATCCGGACTCGGGAGATCCGGCCAACGGCTCCCCGGCCTCGGAGAACCCGGCGGCGGCCAGCGCCCAGACCGGCTCCCCGGCTTCGCCTTCCGGCCCCGAGGCCGGCGGGGGCCCGGCGGGCACCCCGGCGGTGCGGAGGCCGTAGTAGTCCCGCTCGGTCTGGCCGAGGCGCATGTCGTGCGGGGGCGGTTCCATGCCGGGCAGCAGCGGCGCGAGCAGCTGCTCCTTGGTCCAGATCAGGGTTTCCCGGTTGTCGTCCGCGATCTCGTACTCGTTGGTCATGGTCAGCGCCCGGGTGGGGCAGGCTTCCACGCACAGCCCGCACAGGATGCAGCGCAGGTAGTTGATCTGGTAGACGGCGCCGTACCGCTCGCCGGGGGAGTACCGCTCCTCCGGCGTGTTGTCGCCGCCTTCCACGTAGATCGCGTCCGCCGGGCAGGCCCAGGCGCACAGCTCGCAGCCGATGCACTTCTCCAGCCCGTCCGGCCAGCGGTTGAGCTGGTGACGGCCGTGGTAACGGGGCGCGGTCGGGTTTTTCACCTCGGGGTACTCGACGGTGTCAACCTTCTCGAACATCGTCCGGAAGGTGGTCCCGAATCCTTTGATGGGGCCCAGGAACTCAGGCACCGGTCACCTCCTTCGTCGTGGCCCGGGACTCGCCGGACTCCTCCGGGGTGATCTCCGAGGGGGATACATCTACCCCGATCCCGTGGTAGTGCGGCAGATCCATCGGGGGCACCGGGAAGCCGGGGCCGCCATCGGCGGGACCAGGCTCATCCGGGGTTCCGCCCGCCCGCACGGGCAGGGCGCTGTCGGCGGCCGCCTCCTCGGCGGCCTGGGTGCGGCGCTGCGCGGCGGCGTCGCCCATGAACAGCACGGTGAGCAGCGCGACGACCAGCAGGCCGGCCACGGTGTAGACGGCCGGGCTGCCGCCGTGCGTGCGCCAGACCCGGATCGTCGCGATGACCAGGATCCAGACCAGCGAGATCGGGATGAGGACCTTCCAGCCGAACCGCATCAGCTGGTCGTAACGGATCCGGGGCAGCGTGCCGCGCAGCCACACGAAGAAGAACAGCACGAGCAGGACCTTGATCAGGAACCAGATGAGCGGGTACCAGCCGGTGTTCGCGTCGGGCCACACGCTGATCGGCCAGGGCGCCCGCCAGCCGCCGAGGAACAGGGTGCTGGCCAGCCCGGCGACCGTGACCATGTTGATGTACTCGCCCAGGTAGAACAGGGCGAACTTGAGCGAGGAGTACTCGGTGTGGAAGCCGCCGACCAGCTCGCCCTCGCCTTCGGGCAGGTCGAACGGCAGCCGGTTGGTCTCGCCGACCATGGTGATCACGTAGATCACGAAAGACGGGAACAGCAGCACCGCGAACCAGGACGGCCAGTGCAGGATCGCGCCGAACAGGTGGAACGAGGTGTTGGCGCCCGACTGCTTGGTCACGATGGCCGTGGTGGACAGCGAGCCCGAGTACAGGAAGACCGCGACGAAGGACAGTCCCATCGCGATCTCGTAGCTGATCACCTGGGCCGACGAGCGCAGCCCGCCGAGCAGCGGGTACGGGGACCCGGACGCCCAGCCCGCCAGCACGATGCCGTAGACCCCTATCGAGCTCATGGCCAGCACGAGCAGGACGGCCACCGGCAGGTCGGCCAGCTGCAGCGGGGTCTGCACGCCGAAGATCGAGACCTCGGGGCCGAACGGGATGATCGCGAAGCTGATGAAGGCGGGGATCACCGCGATCGCGGGGGCCAGCCAGAACAGCAGCTTGTCCACGTTGGTCGGGATGATGTCTTCCTTCAGCGGCAGCTTGATGCCGTCCATCAGCGACTGGAGCAGGCCGAACGGCCCGGCCCGGTTCGGCCCGGGCCGCTGCTGCATCCGGCCGATGACCCGGCGCTCCGCCCAGATCGCGAACAGCGTCATGACCATCAGGAAGATGAAGACGAACAGGACCTTGATGACCACCAGCCACCAGGGCTGGTGATAGAAGCTGGCCAGGGTCGGATCGGCCGCCGCGAGCACGCGCGCATGGCCGCCGGACGCGCCGGTCAGGCCCCGGGCCGCCACGCTGGCCAGGCCGCTCATTCCGCACTCCTCAGGGTCACCAGGCTGCCGTGTCCGGCCGCGAGCTCACGCCGGACCTCGGATCCCGCCGACCGGGTCGGCAGCCACACCACCCGGTCCGGCATGACGGCCACCTCGACCGGAAGGGTCAGCGAACCCCGCGCGGTGGCCACAGTGACCTTACCGCCGTCGGCGGTCCCGGCCTGCGCCGCGGTCGCCGCGGACATGCGGGCCACCACCGGCCGGGCCGTCCCGGCCAGGAACGGCTCTCCATCCTGCATCCGCCCGGCGTCCAGCAGCTGGTGCCAGGTGACGAGGAGAGCCTCACCCTCCCCCGGCTCCGGGGGGCCGGTGTCGGGTGCCGACGGGAGCGAAGCCCCGTGTGCCGTCTCCGAGGAAACCGCCTCCGCGGCGGACCCGGAACCTCCCACCACGCCAAGGCCCGCGAGTTCCCGGCGGGCCGCGGCGGCGTCGGGCAGGCCCAGGTGCACGTCCATCTCGTCGGCGATCCGGCGCAGCACGTGCAGGTCGGATTCGACACCCGGGACCTCCAGCACCGGCTTGAACGTGCCGGGCCGCCCTTCCCAGTTCACGAACGTGCCCGGCTTCTCCGCGACCGCCGCCACCGGGAGCACCACGTCGGCGCGGTCGGTGACCCTGCTCGGCCGCAGTTCCAGGCTGACCACGAACGGCGTGGCCTCCAGCGCGGCGCGGGCCGCGTCGGGGTCAGGCAGGTCATCCAGGTCCACGCCGGCGATCACCAGCGCGTCGATGTCACCCCCGGCCGCGGCGGCCAGGATCTGCGTGGTGTCCCGGCCGGGCAGCGGGGGCAGGGAGGCCACGCCCCAGGCCCGGGCCATCTCCACCCGCGCCTGCGAGCTGGCGGCCAGGCGCCCGCCGGGCAGCAGGTTCGGCAGCGCGCCCACCTCGATGGCGCCCCGCTCACCCGCCCGCCGGGGTATCCAGGCCAGCCGGGCGCCGGTCGCCCGGGCGAGCCGGTCGGCGGTGCTGAGCGCCCCGGGCACTTCCGCGAGCCGCTCCCCGACCAGGATGATGGCGCCATCGGCCGCCAGGGCGTCCTTGGCCGCGCGGCCTGCGTCATCCAGTCCGGTGCCGCTGATCAGGCTGCCCAGGGCGGCGGCCTCGCCTCCCGGGACGGTGGGCAGCAGGACCCCGGACATCCGGGTCAGCCCGCGGCTGGCCAGCGGGGCGATGGAGTACACGGTCAGGGTGCCTGCGCGGGCTGCCTTGCGCAGCCTCAGGAAGACGATGGGGGACTCGTCGTCGGGCTCGAAGCCGGCCAGCAGGACCACCGGAGCCCGTTCCAGGTCGGTGTAGCTGACCTCGATGTCCCGGCCGGCCACGTTCGCCGCGAGGAACTCCGTTTCCTCGGCCGAGTGCGGGCGGGCCCGCATGTCGATGTCGTTGGTGCCCAGCGCGACCCGGGCGAATTTGGCGTAGGCGTAGGCATCCTCGGCGGTCAGCCGCCCGCCGGTCAGCACGCCGGCCCGGCCGTGCGCCGCGGCCAGCCCGCGGGCGGCGGCCGCGAAGGCCTCGGGCCAGGACGCCGGGGCCAGGACGCCGTCGGCGCCCCGCACCAGCGGGCCGGTGAGCCGGTCCGGCTGGGTGGCGTAGGTGAACGCCCAGCGGCCCTTGTCGCAGTTCCATTCCTCGTTGACCTGCGGGTCGTTGCCGGCCAGCCGCCGGGTGACCATGCCGCGGCGGTAATCGGTGCGCTGGCGGCAGCCCGCCGCGCAGTGCTCGCACACGCTCGGCTCCGACACCAGGTCGAACGGCCGGGCCCGGAACCGGTAGGCCGCACCGGTCAGCGCGCCGACCGGGCAGATCTGCACGGTGTTGCCGGAGAAGTAGGAGTCGAACGGCACGCCCTCGGCCACGCCCACCTGCTCCTGCGGCCCGCGCTCGAGCAGCTCGATCAGCGGGTCACCGGGGATCTGGTCGGCGAACCTGGTGCAGCGGGCGCACTGGATGCACCGCTCGCGGTCGAGCAGCACCTCCGTGGACAGCGCGATCGGCTTGGGGAAGGTCCGCTTCACGCCGTCGAACCGGGTCTCGCCCTGGCCGGTGGACATGGCCTGGTTCTGCAGCGGGCACTCGCCGCCCTTGTCGCACATGGGGCAGTCGAGCGGGTGGTTGACCAGCAGCAGCTCCATCATGCCGCGCTGCGCCTTCTCCGCCACCGGCGACGTGAGCTGGGTGTGCACCACCATGCCCTCGGTGCAGGTGGTGGTGCAGGAGGCCGGCGGCTTGGGCTGGCCGTCGATGGCCACCAGGCACTGCCGGCAGGCGCCGATCGGGTCGAGCAGCGGGTGATCGCAGAACCGGGGGATCTGGATGCCGAGCTGCTCGGCGGCGCGGATCACCAGGGTCCCCTTGGGCACGGTGATCTCGAACCCGTCGATGGTGACGGTGACCCCGTCCGCCGGCTTGGCCACGGCGGCCGAGGCGCTGGCCGGGGCGGGGCCGGCCTTGGCGGGCTGGTTCGGCTGCACTTGCTGGTTCGGAGGCACGGTCATCAGGCGGACTCCATGGCAAATAGCGTTGACGCGGCCGGGTCGAACGGGCAGCCGCCGTGCCGCTGGTGCTCGAGGTACTCGTCCTTGAAGTAACGGATGGACGACTTCACCGGGGCCTCGATCGAGTCGCCCAGGGCGCAGAACGCGCGCCCGGTGATGTTGGTGCAGATATCGAGGAGCTTGTCCAGGTCAGCCTCGCTGCCCTCGCCCTGCTCGAGCTGCTCGAGCAGCTGGACCACCCACCAGCTGCCTTCCCGGCACGGCGTGCACTTGCCGCAGGACTCGTGCTCGTAGAACTTGATCCAGCGCAGCACGACACGGACCACGCAGGTCGTCTCGTCGAAGAGCTGGACCGACCGGGTGCCGAGCATGGACCCGGCCGCGGCGACCGACTCGTAGTCCAGCGGCACGTCCAGCTGCTCGTCGGTGAACAGCGGGGTGGACGAGCCGCCCGGGGTCCAGAACTTCAGCCGGTGCCCGGACCGCATGCCGCCGGCCAGGTCCAGCAGCTCGCGCAGCGTAATGCCCAGCGGCGCCTCGTACTGGCCGGGCCGGGTGACGTGCCCGGACAGGGAGAAGATGCCGAAGCCCTTGGACTTCTCGGTCCCGTAGGCCGCGAAGTCCGCGGCCCCGTGGCCGAGGATGTAGGGCACGGTCGCGATGGACTCGACGTTGTTGACCACCGTGGGGGACGCGTACAGCCCGGCCACCGCGGGGAACGGCGGCTTCAGCCGGGGCTGCCCGCGGTAGCCCTCCAGCGAGTCGAGCAGCGCGGTTTCCTCGCCGCAGATGTAGGCACCCGCACCCGCGTGCACCACCACCTCCAGGTCGAACCCGGAACCGAGGATGTCGGTGCCGAGGTAACCGGCCTCGTAGGCCTCGGCCACGGCAAGGTGCAGCCGGCGGACGGCGTGCAGCACCTCGCCGCGCACGTAGATGAAGGCCTGGTGCGCGTCGATCGCGTAGCAGGCGATCACGATGCCCTCGATCAGCGCCTGCGGGTTGTTCAGCATGGTCGGCATGTCTTTGCAGGCGCCAGGCTCGGACTCGTCGGCGTTCACCACCAGATAGTGCGGCTTGTCGCCCCCCTTCGGGATGAACCCCCACTTCAGGCCGGTGGGGAAGCCCGCACCGCCGCGGCCGCGCAGCACGGAGTCCTTCATGGTCTGGACGACCTCGTCGGGCTGCATGGCCAGGGCCTTGGACAGGGCGCGGTACCCGTTGTGGCGCAGGTAGCCCGCGAGGGTGAACGAGTCGGGCTCGTCCCAGAACGCGGTGAGCTCCGGGGTCAGCAGAGTAGTCACGTGGTCTTCCCGTTCCCGCTCGTGGGCCGCGGCGCCGCGGCGCGGCCTGGGGTCCCTCCGGATCCTGATGGTCCGGAACTGCCGGCGCTGGACGCGTCGTCGGGCGTCCAGCCCTGCTCCTTGGCGACCTTCAGGCCCGCCAGGGAGGGCTCACCGGCCGTGTTCCCCTCGGCGGCCTGGCCGTCGGGGAACCCGGCCAGGATCCGGGACGCCTGCTTCCAGGTGCACAGCCGGGGCGCGCCGCGGGTGGGTGAGATGCCCTCCGCGCCGGACCGCAGGCCGTCCACCAGGTTCCGCGCGGACTGCGGGGTCTGGTTGTCGAAAAACTCCCAGTTGACCATCACCACCGGCGCGTAGTCGCAGGCGGCGTTGCATTCCAGGTGCTCCAGGCTGACCTTGCCGTCGGGCGTCATCTCGTCGTCGCCGATGCCCAGGTGGTCTTCCAGGTCGGCCAGGATGGCGTCGCCGCCCATGACCCCGCACAGGGAGTTGGTGCAGACCCCGACGTGGTAGTCGCCCACGGGGTGGTGCTTGTACATGCTGTAGAAGGAGGCCACCGCGGTGACCTCCGCCTTGGCCAGCCCCAGTCGCTCAGCGCAGAACTCGATGCCGTCCTGGGTGAGGTAACCCTCCTCGGCCTGCATCAGGTGCAGCAGCGGCAGCAGCGCCGACCGCGACACCGGATAGCGGCCGATGATCTGTGCGGCGTCCGGCTCCAGCCGGGCGCGCACCTCCTGCGAGAGCGCCATTACCGGTCCACGCCTCCCATGACATGCGGAGCATCAGTGCAGGGCGGGCACGACGTACTCCAATAGCGCCTGCTCAACGGTCCACGCCTCCCATGCATGCGGAGCATCGATGCCGGTCGCGCACCGCGTACTCGACAGCGCCTGCTCAACGGTCCACGCCTCCCATCACTGGATCGATGCTGGCCACGGCGGGGATCACGTCGGCGATCATGCCGCCCTCGGCCATGGCCGCGACGGCCTGCAGGTTGGTGAACGACGGGTCGCGGAAGTGCGCCCGGTACGGCCGGGTGCCGCCGTCGCTGACCGCATGGCAGCCCAGTTCGCCGCGCGGCGACTCCACAGCGGTGTACACCTGCCCCGCAGGCACCCGGAATCCCTCGGTGACCAGCTTGAAGTGGTGGATCAGTGCTTCCATCGACTGGCCCATGATGTGCGCGATGTGATCCGGCGAGTTGCCCAGACCGTCACCGCCCAGGGCCAGCTTGGCCGGCCAGCCGATCTTCGGGTCACTGATCATCACCGGGTCGTGCTCCGGCCTCGGCCCGGCCAGCCGGTCGCTGGCCTGCTCGATAATCTTCAGCGATTCGTCGCACTCGGCCATGCGGACCAGGTACCGCCCGTAGGCATCGCAGGTGTCCTGGGTGGGCACCTCGAAGTCGTACGTCTCGTAGCCGCAGTACGGCTGGCTCTTGCGCAGGTCCCAGGGCAGCCCGGTGCCGCGCAGCAGAGGGCCGGTCACGCCCAGCGCCATGCAGCCCGCCAGGTCCAGGTAGGCGACGTTCTTCGTCCGGCCCAGGTAGAGCGGGTTGGCATCCATCAGCGAGCGCAGCTCACCCAGCTGGTGCGGCATCCGGCCGAGGAACTCGCGGATCGCGTCGAGGGCGCCTCGCGGCAGGTCCTGCGACACCCCGCCCGGGCGCACGTACGCATGATTCATCCGCAGCCCGGTGATCAGCTCGAACAGGTCGAGGATCCGCTCGCGCTCGCGCACCGCATAGAGGAACACGGTGGTGGCCCCGAGTTCCAGGCCGAACGTGCCGATCGCCGTCATGTGCGAGGCGATCCGGTTCAGCTCCATCATCATGACCCGCAGGATGCTGGCCCGCTCAGGCACCTCCGCCTCCACCCCGAGCAGCTTCTCGACCGCGAGGCAGTACACCGTCTCGTTGAAGATGGGTGAGAGGTAATCCGCGCGGGTGCAGAACGTGACGCCCTGCGTCCAGGTGCGGAACTCCATGCTCTTCTCGATGCCGGTGTGCAGATACCCGATGACCGGCCGCAGCTCGGTGACGGTCTCCCCGTTCAGCGTCAGCACCAGGCGCAGCACGCCGTGCGTGGACGGGTGCTGCGGGCCCATGTTGACGACGAGGTGCTCGGTGTCCTCCGGGTCGGCGCCGTCCTGCAGGGCCTGGACCACCTCGTCCCAGTCCCCGCCGGCCACGTTGTAAACGCGGCCCTCGGTGCCTTCGGTGCCGTCCGCGGCTGGCCCTCCTGTCCCGCCTGCCTGGGTGGTCACGAGTACGACCTCCGCTCATCCGGCGGCGGCACGGTGGCGCCGCGGTACTCGACCGGGATCCCGCCCAGCGGGTAGTCCTTCCGCTGCGGGTGGCCCTTCCAGTCGTCTGGCATCTCGATCCGGGTCAGCCCGGGATGCCCGTCGAAGACGATGCCGAAGAAGTCCCAGGTCTCGCGCTCGTGCCAGTTGCAGGTCGGGTAGACGCTCACCAAGGAGGGCACGTGCGGATCGGCGTCGGGCACGCTCACCTCGAGCCGCAGCCGGCGATTGTGCGTAATCGACACCAGGTGGTAAACCGCGTGCAGCTCGCGGCCCACATCGGCGAGGTAGTGCACCCCGGAGACGCCACCGCACAGCTCGAACGCGAGCGACGGCTCGTCGCGCAGCTGCCTGGCCACCGCGACCAGGTGCTCCCGGCGGACGTGCAGGGTGAGCTCGCCGCGGTCGACGATGACCCGCTCCACGGCCTCGTCGAAGCCGCTGCCATCCGCCTCCAGGCGGGTACTCAGCGCGTCGGCGATCTCGTCGAAGTACGAGCCGTAGGGCCGCGGCGTGAAGGGCGGCGGGGGCCGCCGGACCTGCAGGCCGCCGTACCCGGAGGTGTCCCCGGTGGTCTGGGTCCCGAACATGCCGGTCCGGACGACCTGCTCGTTCAGGCGCTCCTGGCCCGCCAGCGCCGCCTCGTCAGGTTCGGCCCCGTTGGGTGGCGTGTTCTCACTCACCGGCCGCTCCCGCCTCGTCCGGCCGTGCGCCGCGGCGGATGGCCCCCTCGGGCTCGGCCGCGGCCCGCGAGCCCAGGTCCTCGGCGCTCACGGTGGGCGAACCCAGTGCTGGCGTACCGAACCCGGGAGTGCCCAGCATGGTGGGGCCGCCCGCCGGGTTGTGGGACTGGCCGGCCGCGAGGCTGGCGGTCAGCGGCAGCCGGCGCAGCCGGGCCTGTTCCAGCTCGGTCACTTCGCGCTCACGGTTCACGCCCAGCTTCATGTTCTGGATCTTGTCGTGCAGCTTCACGATCGCGTCCAGCAGCATCTCCGGCCGCGGCGGGCAGCCGGGCAGGTAAATGTCCACCGGCACGACGTGGTCCACGCCCTGGACGATCGCGTAGTTGTTGAACATGCCGCCGCTGGAGGCGCACACACCCATCGAGATGACCCACTTGGGGTCGGCCATCTGGTCGTAAATCTGCCGGAGCACCGGCGCCATCTTCTGGCTGACCCGGCCGGCCACGATCATCAGGTCGGCCTGGCGCGGCGTGTTGGAGGCCCGCTCCATGCCGAACCGGGCCAGGTCATGCCGCGCCCCGCCGGTCTGCATCAGCTCGATCGCGCAGCAGGCCAGGCCGAAGGTGGCCGGCCAGACCGAACTCTTCCGCGCGTAACCAGCCACCTTCTCGACCGTGGTGAGCAGGATCCCGCTCGGCAGCTTTTCTTCGACACCCATCGGCTAGTCCCACTCCAGACCGCCGCGCCGCCACACGTAGGCATACGCGACCAGAACGGTGACGATGAAGAGCACCATCTCGACGAGGCCGAAGGCGCCGAGGTTGTCGTACGCCACGGCCCACGGGTACAGGAAAACGATCTCGATGTCGAAAAGGATGAACAGCATCGCCGTCAGGTAGTACTTCACCGGGAACCGGCTGCCGCCCGGCTGCTGGGTCGGCTCGATCCCGCACTCGTAAGCATCGAGTTTCGCCCGGTTCCAGCGCTTCGGGCCGGTGAAGGCCCCCAGTCCGAGCGAGAAGATCGCGAAGATGGCGGCCAGCCCGCCGAGCACGATGATCGGAACATACAAGCTCAGCATGACGCGCCTCCTTTCCCCTTCTCCATGTTGCGCTCCGGCTACGAGGCAGAACGAAAATGCCTACGCCGCGGGCGTCATCTTAGACAGTGCGTGAATCACCCGGTCCGTCGCATGCCCGCCTCGCGGTTCGGTGAGGTTGGCCAGCAACTTCAGGGTGATCCTCATCAGCGCCGGGCGCGGCATCGTCGTGCCTGGTCGCGAACTGCATGACCTTCGGGTTGCCGATCATCTGAACGAACCTGCGCCCGAGAGTGTAGTAGCCCCCGTAGGCGGCCTTCAGAGCCTGCGGGTAGGCCATCAGCACCCGCTCGGCCCCGGCGGCATCGGGCCGGGCCAGCGCCTGGGCGATGAACTGGGCGGCAAGCTCCCCGGACTCCAGGGCGTAGGGGATGCCCTCGCCGTTGAACGGGTTCACCATGCCCCCCGCATCCCCGGCGAGGAGCAGTCCCCGGGTGTAATGCGGGGTGCGGTTGAAGCCCATCGGCAGGGCGGCCCCCCGGATGGGCAGGGTGCGGTTCTCCTCGACGTAACCCCACTCGGCCGGCATCCCGGCCAGCCACCGGCGCAGCAGGTCCCGGTAGTCAACGTTGCCGAACGATTCGGACGTGTTGAGCATGCCGAGCCCCACGTTGCTGGTGCCGTCGCCCATGCCGAAGATCCACCCGTAGCCCGGCAGCTGCCGCGGCCCGTCCCACAGGTCCAGCCATGACTCGAGGTAATCGTCGTTGTGCCGGGGACTGGTGTAGTAGGTGCGCACGGCCACCCCCATCGGCCGGTCGTCACGCTTGCTCAGTCCCATGGCCAGGGACAGCCGGGATGAATTCCCATCCGCCGCGACGATGACCCGGGCGCGGTAGCTGCGTTCCGGCCCGCGAGCGTCGGCGGTGGACCGGGCGGTCACACCGGTGATGCGCCCGTCATCATCGAGCACCGGGCCGGTCACGGTAACGCCCTCGAGGAGTCGCGCACCGGCCTTCTGCGCCGTGCGGGCGAGAATCTCGTCGAAGTCGAGCCGGGTCCGGACCAGGCCGTAACCGGGATAGCTGGACAGTTCGGGCCAGGGCAGCTCGAGCCTGACCCCGCCGCCGATGATCCGCAGGCCCTTGTTCCGGACCCAGCCGTCCTGCTCGCGGACCGGCACGCCCATGCCGATCAGGGCCTTGACCGCGCGGGGGGTAAGGCCGTCGCCGCACACCTTTTCGCGCGGGAACTGGGCCTTCTCCAGGAGCAGCACGTCCACCCCGGCGCGAGCCAGGTAGGAGGCGGTCGCCGAGCCGGCCGGCCCGGCGCCGACCACGATGACGTCAGCTTCCTCGGCGGTGGCGGGCCCGGTGCTGGCAGATGCGGTGCTGGCGGCCGGGTGCCGGCGGGTGCGGTGCCGGAGGTGCGGTGCTGGCCGGTGCGGCGGACGTGGCCGCCGCGGAGGCCGGCCTAGCGTCGGGAGACCCGCCCGGGGCGCGCCCGCGCGGCGGCGCGGCCGCGTCAGCGGGCGGGAGGCTGGGGGGGACTTCGTGGGTCACGGAAGATCGTCCTGACTATCTTGTGAACCGCTTCACAAGTGCTCTTTCCGGAGTCTAGACCTTCCCTTGCCGCGCCTGCGAACCCGCCCCGCGGTGGCTGCCCGGTCCGCCCGGCCGGGCCTGGCGGCCGTCAGCCCGGGCGCCGGGCCTGATGCAGGGCCACGACGCCCAGGCTCAGGTTCCGCCAGCGTACTGCCGACCAGCCGGCCCCGGCCATCCTGCGGGCGAGCTCGGGCTGGGCGGGCCAGTCCTTGATCGACTCTGCCAGGTAGTCGTAGGCTTCCGGGCTGCCGGACAGCCGCCGCGCGACCATCGGCAGCGCGGTCGCCAGGTAGGACTCGTAGAGGGTGTTCACCCGCGGCCAGGGCAGGTGGCCGAACTCGCAGACGACCAGCCGCCCGCCGGGCCGGGTGACCCGGAGCATCTCGGCGAGCGCGGCGCCGGGGTCGGCCACGTTCCGCAGCCCGAACGAGATCGTCACCGCGTCGAAGGCCTGATCGCGGAAGGGCAGATCGAGAGCGTCTCCGGCCACGAACCGCACCTGGCCGGCCCGGCCGGCCGCACCAGCCGCCGGGGGGCTCTCCTGGGCCGACCGCTGCCTGCGCGCCCCGACCTGGAGCATGCCCAGGGAGAAGTCACAGGCCACGCAGGTGGCACCGTCCGCGGCGAAGGTCCGGGACGAGGTCCCGGTGCCCGCGGCGAGATCGAGCACGAGCTCGCCCGGCCGGGCTCCGACCGTCCGGGCCACGATGCGCCGCCACCACCGGTCCTGGCCCAGTGAGAGGACGTCGTTCATCAGGTCGTAGCGGTCGGCGACCCGGTCGAACATCGCCGAGACCTCGCCGGGCCGCTTGTCCAGGTTCGCGCGCGTCATGGGCCCAGCCTGGCACAGCGTCGCAGGTACCCCGGCCGCAGTTCCCCCATCACGGGCGCCCGGTCACCGCAGACCCGGTCACAACAGGCCAGGGCGGCGCCACGGCTCACCGAGCACGTGCTGGCCGAGGAACGCGAACACGGTCTCGTACCAGGCCCGCGCGTTGCCCGGGCCGAGTACCCAGTGGTTCTCGTCCGGGAAGTAGAGGAACTTGGACCCGGCCAGGTGGCCCGGGCGGCCCGCCAGGTCGGTCCACAGCCGCAGCGCCTCGCCGACCGGGACCCGGTAGTCCTTGTCCCCGTGAATGACCAGCATCGGCGTGGTGATGGCGGACACGTGCCGGTCCGGGGAGTTGTCCGCGTACCGCTCCGGCTGGGTGACGGGCGACCCCAGCTGGCGGCGCCACTCCGCGGGGCAGTCCGTCGTCCTGAACATCTGCTCCAGCGCCCAGAGGCCGGCGTGGCTGACGATGGCCCGGAACCGGGTGGTGTGCCCGGCGATCCAGTTCGCCATGTAGCCACCGAAGGACCCGCCCATCACGGCGGTCCGCCCGGCGTCCAGGTCCGCGCGGGTGAGGGCGGCATCGGTGATGTCCATCAGGTCGGTGAAGGGCAGGCCACCCCACGCACCGTGACCGCGGGCCAGGAACTCCTGCCCGTAGCCCGTGGACAAGCCTGGATCGGGCAGCAGGACCGCGTAGCCCCTGGCCGCCATCAGCCACGGGTTCCACCGCCAGGACCAGGAGTTCCAGCTCGAATACGGGCCCCCGTGCACCCACAGCAGCAGCGGCGCGGGCCGGTCCGGGGTCGCGGCGTCGGGCAGCACCAGCCAGGCCCGCAGCGGGGTTCCATCCGCCGCGGTGGCCTCGATCTCCTCGAGCCTGCCCGGCAGCGGCGGCCGGGCAGCCGGGCCGGCGAGGAATTCGGGCTCGCCGGGCCGGGCCGCATCGAGCCGCACCACGAGCGGCGGGCTGTCCATCGCCGAGCGCAGGGCGTAGAGGAACTGCCCGTCCGGCGAGGGGCACAGGCTGGAGTAGGCGCCGTGATCAGTGGTGAGCCGGGTGACGGCCCCGGTATCCAGGTCGGCGCGCAGCACCGGGCCCCGGCCGTGGTCTGCGGTCGTGACGAAGACCGCCGAGCCGTCCGGCGCCCAGGCCAGCTCCGCGGGCCAGTACTCCAGCCCGGGGAGCAGGTCCAGGGTTTCCGTTCCGGTCCCGGGCGTCCCATCGCCGGATGACCCGGCGTCCAGCGGCACCGGTCCCTGCGCAGCCGCGTCCAGCGGCACCGCCCCTTGCGCAGCCGCGTCCAGCGGCACCATGACGACGGTCAGCGCGCTGGCCTGGTCGTAGCTCTCGTGCCGTTCCCGGATGGCGACGACCCGCTTGCCGTCGGGCGAGATCCGCGGGGCGGTGAAGTCGAATCCCGGGGCGGACAGCAGAATCCGGCGCTCACCGCTGCCCGTGTCGATGAGCACGACGTTCTTGCGCAGCCCACCGCCGCCGTCGTCCACGGACCATCCGGTGACGGCCACGCGCCCGTCCGGGGTCAGCTCGAAAGCGTGCTCATCCAGGGCCCGGCCCGGCTGGGGAGTCAGGTCCCGCGGGCGCGGCGCGGCCCCGGCCCCGTCCGTGCTGGCGGCCGCGGGCGTGCTCCAGGAGTCCTGGCCCGCCAGCACGTCGAGGACCAGGAGCCGCTGCTCATCCGGGCCGAGGTCGTGGTCCCAGTACCGGACCAGGGGGGTCTCGTGCAGGATCGCCGTCAGGCCGGCATCGGCACGGGCCTGGCGCTGCTGCGCGTCACCAGCCGCCCCGCTGGCGCCGGGCAGCACCGCCGCGGTGAACACGGCCAGTCCCGAGCCGCTGGCGGTGGCCAGCTGGCTGACGCCACCCGCCGGGGCCACGACGCGGCAGGCCTCCCCGCCCGCGGCCGGGAGCAGCCACAGGGCCCGCTGGCCGGCCGGATCCGGGCCACGCCCCTGCTCGGGGCCCGGGGGCGGCCCCGGCTGCGCCCCGGCCGGCGGGGTGGCCGGCGGGGCGTCCGGCTCTGGCCCGGTGACCGGACCCGGGGAGGCGGCCGGCTCCCGGCGGGAGGCCTGGCCGCCCGGGCGGGTGCCCGGCGGGGCGGGGCGGGACGACAGGAAAACCAGCGAGCCGTCCGGCAGGAACGCCGGGCTGTCCTCCCCTTCCGCGGAGCGGGTCAGCCGGGCCGCCGGGCGCCCGCCCCCGGTGTCCACCCGCCAGATGCTGGGCTTGAACGTCCGCCCGTCAGGGGCGAGGGCCGAGACGGTCACGGCCAGCCAGCTGCCGTCCGGCGCGAGCCGCAGCCCGGTCAGCCGGTCCAGGGACATGTAGTCGTGCAGGTCGTGGAATGGGGTCACTGCGCCTTCCCGCCTCGGCTGGGCGGCGGGCCGCCGGGTTGCGGCGCCCTCCGCGGATGAGCTGACCCCCTGGACCGCTACCCCCTTGATGCGCTGCCAGCTGCCCGGCTAGCTCACAGCGCTAACTACCAGCCGTTCAGCGCCCTTCAGTGATCATGACCGCGCCGACGGTGGCGTTGGTGGCCTCGTCGATCAGGATGAGGCCGCCGGTCTGCCGGTTGCGGCTGTACGGGTCGAAGAACAGCGGCTGGGTCAGCCGCAGGCTCACCCGGCCCACCTCGTTCAGCCCGAGCCGCTCGGCGTTCTCGTCCCGGTGCAGGGTGTTCACGTCGAGCCGGTACTGCAGGTCACGCACGATGGCCTTCACCGTCCGGGAGGTGTGCTTGACCACCAGCCGGTCCCGGGCCCCCAGCTGCTTGTTCTCGGCCATCCAGCAGACCATGCCCTCGACGTCCTGGGACGCCATCGGCTGGTTGTGCGGGCGGCAGATCATGTCGCCGCGGGAGATGTCCAGGTCGTCCTCGAGCACCAGGGTCACCGACATCGGCGGGTAGGCCTCCGGGACCGGGCCGCGCGCCGTGTCGATCCGGGCGATCTTCGTGGTCAGCCCGGACGGCAGGTGCATCACCTCGTCACCGGGCTTGAGCACCCCGCCCGCGACCTGGCCGGCGTACCCGCGGTAGTCGTGCAGCGCCGGGTCGGTGGCCTGGTGAGGCCGGATCACGTACTGGACGGGGAAGCGCACATCGATCAGGTTGCGGTCCGAGGCGATGTGCACGTGCTCCAGGTGATGCAGCAGCGAGGGCCCGTCGTACCAGGGCATCTTCTCCGACCGCTGCACCACGTTGTCGCCGTGCAGGGCGGAGATCGGGATGAAGCTCAGGTCGCCGATCTCCAGCTTCGCCGCGAAGGCGGCGAACTCCTCGCTGATCCGCTCGAAGACGGCCTGGTCGTAATCGACCAGGTCCATCTTGTTGACCGCGAGCACCAGGTGGGGAACCCGGAGCAGGGTCGTGAGGAAGGCGTGGCGCCGGCTCTGCTCGGTCAGCCCGTTGCGCGCATCCACCAGCACGATGGCCAGGTCGGCGGTCGAGGCGCCGGTGACCATGTTGCGGGTGTACTGGATGTGACCAGGGGTGTCCGCGATGATGAATTTCCGCCGCGGCGTGGCGAAGTAGCGGTACGCCACGTCGATCGTGATGCCCTGCTCCCGCTCAGCGCGCAGTCCGTCGGTGAGCAGCGCCAGGTTGGTGTAGTCCTCGCCGCGGGCCTTGCTGGTCTGCTCCACGGCCGCGAGCTGGTCCTCGAAGATCGCCTTGGAGTCGTACAGCAGCCGCCCGATCAGGGTGCTCTTGCCGTCATCGACCGAGCCGGCCGTGGCCAGCCGGAGGATGTCCATCGGCCTGCTCCCTTCCGGGGAAAGGACGTCGTACGCCGTGGCCGTCATTAGAAGTAACCCTCCCGCTTGCGGTCTTCCATAGCCGCCTCGCTGGTCCGGTCGTCCGCGCGGGTCTGGCCGCGCTCGGTGATCCGGGTGACCGCGATCTCGGCAATCACGTCGGAGACCGTCGTCGCGGTGGATTCCACCGCCCCGGTGACCGGCATGTCCCCCACGGTGCGGTAGCGGACGGTGGTCTCGAAGACCGGCTCCTCGTCGCCCCGGGGGGTGAACTCGTTGTCCGCGAGCAGGATCCCGTCCCGCTCGAAGACCCGGCGCTGGTGGGCGAAGTAGATCGACGGGATGTCCAGCTTCTCCCGGGCGATGTACTGCCAGACGTCCAGCTCGGTCCAGTTGGACAGGGGGAAGATCCGGATGTGCTCGCCCATCCGGATCCGGGTGTTGTAGATGCTCCACAGCTCGGGGCGCTGGTTCTTCGGGTCCCACTGGCCGAACTCGTCGCGGAAGGAGAAGACGCGCTCCTTGGACCGGGCTTTCTCCTCGTCCCGGCGGCCGCCGCCGAACACCGCGTCAAAACGGTTCTCCTCGATCGCGTCGAGCAGCGTGGTCGTCTGCAGCCGGTTCCGGCTGGCCCGCCGGCCGGTCTCCTCGGCCACGCGGCCGGCGTCGATGGAGTCCTGGACGGACGCCACCACCAGCTTGACCCCGGCCTCGGCGACCCGGCGGTCCCGGTACTCGATGACCTCGGGGAAGTTGTGCCCCGTGTCCACGTGCATGACCGGGAACGGGATCCTGGCCGGCCAGAACGCCCGCTCGGCCAGGGCCAGCATGACGATGGAGTCCTTGCCGCCCGAGAACAGCAGGACCGGCCGCTCGAACTCGGCGGCTACCTCACGCATGACGTGGATGGACTCGGCCTCGAGCACTTCAAGCTGCGAGAGCGAATAGTCGGAACGCACGGCCATCAAGCAGACTCCGGTCGTCGGGCAGGGACAGGATCAGGTCATTCTCCCCGCGGGAGCGTTACTGCGTAGCTGAACAACCAGCCACGCGCAGACCATCCAGCAGGACGTCGGCGAGCCCCGCCGGGCAGATAAGAATATCCGGCAGGGAAGGATCCGCCTGGTTGTAAGCCAGCTTCGAGCCGTCCAGCCGCGACGCGTGCAGCCCCGCGGCCTGCGCCACCGCCACCGGCGCCGCCGAATCCCACTCGTACTGGCCGCCGCTGTGCACGTACGCGTCGGCGGTCCCGCGGATCACCTCAGCCGCCTTCGCGCCGGCCGAGCCCATCGGGATCAGCGTCAGCTCGATCTGCCGGGCCAGCTGGTCGAGCAGGGCAGGCGGCCTGGTCCGGCTGACCAGCACGCGGACCGGCCGGCCCGGGATCAGCGCGGGCGGCGCGGGAGGCGGCTCGGCGGTGCTCAGCACCGCGGCCTGGGCGGGCAGGGCGACCGCGCCCGCGGTCAGCTCCCCGCGTTCCCACAGCGCCACGTGCACGGCCCAGTCCGTCCGGCCGGGCTCGCCGAATTCCCTCGTCCCGTCCAGCGGGTCCACTATCCAGACCCGGTCGGCGTCCAGCCGGGCCAGATCGTCGCGGCCCTCCTCGGACAGCACCGCATCCCCGGGGCGCTCCTGGCTGAGCTGGGCGGCGAGAAACTCGTGGGACAGCTCATCGCCTGCCTTGCGCAGCGCACCAGGCTCGCCGCCCTCGGCGCGCAGGGCGAGCAGCAGGCGTCCGGCTTCGCTGGCCAGGTCCCGGGCCAGGCGGTCATCCTCGGTGGTCATCAGGCAGTGCTCATCAGGGAGGCGCCCCTTCTCAGGCGGGGTGAGCCTCACAGGCTAGTAGGCGCCATGCCCCCGGATGACCGCAGACCAGGTTTTCCACAAGATCTGCAAGTCCAGTGCGAGCGACCAGTTCTCCACGTACCGCAGGTCGAGCCGGACCGCTTCGTCCCACGGCAGGTCGGATCGCCCGTTGACCTGCCACAGGCCGGTGATGCCGGGCTTGACCACGAGCCGGCGCCGCATGTGGTCGCCGTACTTGGCCGCCTCGGCGGGCAGCGCGGGCCGCGGCCCGACCAGGGACATGTCCCCGAGGACCACGTTGAACAGCTGCGGGAGCTCGTCGAGGGAGTACCGGCGCAGCCAGGTGCCCGCCTTGGTGATCCGGGGGTCCTTGCGCATCTTGAACAGCGCCCCGTCGGACTCGTTGAGCGCCGCGAGCTCCGCCTTCCGCTGCTCGGCGTCCACCACCATGGTGCGGAACTTCCACACCGAGAACGTGTGCCCGTCCTTGCCGACCCTGGTCTGCCGGAAGAAGACGGGGCCGCGGTCGCCGAGCCGCACGGCCAGCATGATCGCCGCGAACAGGGGCGCCATCAGGACCACCGCCGTCAGGGCGACCACCTTGTCGAACACGCCCTTGAGCACCCGCTTGCCGCCCGCCAGTTCCGGGTGGTCCACGTGCAGCAGCGGCAGCCCGGCGACCGGGCGGATGGTGGTCCGGGGCCCGGCCACGTCGAGCAGGGCCGCGGCCACGCACATGTCGGTGCCGGTCTTCTCCAGGTCCCAGGCCAGCTCGCGGAGCCGGATGCCGTTCATCTCCGGGCAGGCGAGCACGGCGACGGTGTCCGCACCGAGGTAGCCGACGGCGCGTGGTCACGTTGGTGAGGCCGCCGAGCACCGGGACCCCGGAGATCTCGCCGAGCATGCTGCCGCCGGCCAGGCACGCCCCGACCACCGACAGGCCGTGGTACGTGCCCCGGCGCAGCTCGCCGATCAGGTCGGCGACCGCGGCCGCGTGCCCCACCGCGACCACCTTGCGCATGCACGCACCGCGGCTGCGCTGCCGGTGCAGCCACCGGCGCAGCCGGTGCCGGACGACCAGGTCGAAGACCGCGACGCAGGGCAGCGCGATGACCACGTAACCGCGGGCGGTGTCGAACCTCACGGCGTAGGACAGGATGGCGATCGTGGCGGTCAGCGTCACCGCCGCGTTGATCACCCGGCGGAACTCATCCGAGCCGACGCCGATGAACCGCTGGTCATAGCCGCCAGCCAGGGCGAGTGCGCCGATCCACAGGATCGGCAGCAGGGCGGTGAACCCGAGATACACGGTCGACCCGTAGCTGGTGCCGTCGAACCGCAGCTCATAAGCGACCCCGCCCGCCGCGATCGCGCACAGGCAGTCAGCGAGGACCGTGCGGCGCAGATACGAGCCAGTCCAGGCGGCCGGACCGGCTGCGCCCCGTGCCCGGGCGCGCCGGGCACCCGAGACAGCAGTGCTCCCAGAAGACACCCGACCCCACCGTCCTCGTCTATCACGGCCTGCCCATCACCCCCGGGCCCATAGGGAAAGACGCCTCACCAAACTAGATGGTTGACGGGCACCTCATGACTAAAGAAGGAATGTCGTGACAGTGAGCATTTAGTTACCTATTGGAAACTCTGCGTTAACAGCCGGGTGCTGCCTTCCAGCGCCCCGGAAAACCGGGCCGGGCCGGCGCGGGCGCACGGCCTCCGCGCCGGTCCGGCCGGCCTGGCCCCGGGCCTCCCGCCGGGCCGGCCTAGCTGCGGCTGCTCTCATCGCGCAGCCAGGTCGAGTACTCCCGCCGCCGTACTTCACGGGCCGCCTGCCGCCGCGCGAGCACGGCCACCGCGAGGAACACCGCGACCTGTGGTGCGATCAGCGGCGTGGCCCGGATCATCGCGAGCAGGTCCCGCGGCCGGGTACGGGCCGTGGCCTCCGGTGCACCCTCGGCCGCCGCGACCTGGTTGACGCCCATGGTGGCGCGGACCCGGCGGCGCAGCAGATCACGGGCCGTCCGCGGGGTATGCACCACGACCCTGGCCGCGGGAACGATCACCCGCTCCCCGGGGGTGAACGCCAGCGAGGCGACCAGGTCGTCGGCGAGCAGTGGCGGCAGGCCGGCCATCCGGGCATGCCCGGCTTCGCTCAGCCCGATGACGCCGCGCCCGAACAGCCCGGTCCGCACCTCGGGCAGCCGCTCCCAGACGGCGTAGTACCAGCGCACCAGCCAGGGACGCCCGGCCAGGTCAAGGTCCCGCCCCGGCCCGCAGGCCAGCGTGCCGGGACGGCCCAGCGCCGCGCCCAGCGCCTGGATGTCGCCGGCCCCCAGTTCCACGTCAGCGTCCACGTAGATCCGGGGGAAGTCCTTGGCCGCCTGGTCACCGGCCAGCAGCGCGTCACGCTTGGAGGCGACCGGGATGGACAGCACCCGCACGGGCGGCCCGAATGAGCCAGCCACGTCCGCCGTATCATCTGTGCAGCCGTTGGCCACGACGATGATGTCGAGCCCATCGGGGCTGGCCAGGTCACCCGCCGGGCCGGCCTGCACCAGCCGGCCGAGCAGCCGCGCGATCACCCGGCCCTCGTTGTGCGCTGGAACGACGACACTCACCACAACGGGCAAGTATGCACGGTGATGCCGGTCACGTCAGGACATGGCCGACCCGGGCCCATTTAGATAGAAAAGAAACAAGGAGCTCGCTGATGGACCGTGCGCGGATCCTGCCCTCGGCCGACGTGGATGAGCGCGCCGCGCTCGGGCCGGGCACCACCATCTGGCATCTCGCCCAGGTCCGCGAGAACGCCCGGCTGGGCCGCGGCTGCATCGTCGGCCGTGGCGCCTATGTGGGCCCCGGCGTGATCATCGGTGATCACGTCAAGCTGCAGAACTACGCGCTGGTCTACGAGCCGGCCCGGCTGGAGGACGGCGTGTTCATCGGCCCCGCGGTGGTGCTCACCAACGACATGTACCCCCGGTCCACCGACACCGACGGGAAGGTCAAGCGGCCCGACGACTGGGACGCCGAGGGCGTCGTGGTCCGCGAGGGAGCGTCGCTGGGTGCCCGCGCGGTCGTGGTGGCAGGCTGCGTGATCGGCCGCTGGGCGCTGGTCGCCGCCGGGGCGGTAGTGACCCGCGACGTGCCTGACTTCGCGCTGGTCGCCGGGGTGCCGGCCCGGCGGATCGGCTGGGTCGGCCGGGCCAGCGCCGCTGGCCGAGGCGGGTGCGGGCCGCTGGCGGTGCCCCGAGACCGGCGACCAGTACGCCGAGCGTGATGGTGTGCTGCAAAGCTGCGGATGACCGGGCAATTTACGGCAAAGTGCGGCAAAGTGTGGTCAGCATGTCATCCCGCCGGCCAGGCTGCGCGTCGAGTCAGTGACACCCGCGGTGCGGCATGGGCTAGGCCGTGCGCCGCCCCGGGGCGGCGCACCCCTCACGCCGGGGCGCGGAGAAAGCAACTGACTGATCGGGGAGGATCCTGCATGTCGCCAATCGGGCTGGCCGTGGTCGGCGCGGGTTACTGGGGGCCGAATCTCATCCGGGCCGCCCGGGCAACCCCTGCGTTCCAGCTGAACTGGCTGTGCGACCGGGACCTGGGCCGGGCCCAGGCCGCCCTGGACCGGTACACGCCGGTCCGGGCCACCGCCAGCTATGAGCAGGTGCTGGCTGACCCGGACGTCAGCGCGGTGGCCATCGCCACCCCGGCGGCCACGCACTTCGACCTGGTCCGGGCCGCCCTGGAAGCGGGCAAGCACGTGCTGGTCGAGAAGCCGCTGACCGCCTCGGTGGCCGAGGGGGTGAAGCTGGCCGAGCTGGCCGAGCGGTCCGGGCTCGTGCTGATGTGCGACCACACCTACTGCTACACGCCGGTGGTCCAGCGCATCCGCGAGCTCATCCGGTCCGGGGAGATCGGTGACGTGCAGTTCGTCGACTCGGTCCGGGTCAACCTGGGCCTGATCCAGCCGGACGTGGACGTGCTCTGGGACCTCGCCCCGCACGACCTGTCGATCCTGGACTTCGTGCTGCCCGAGGGCGTGGTGCCGGTAGCGGTGGCGGCCCACACGGCCGACCCGGTCAGCACCGGGCGGGCCTGCCTGGCCTACCTGTCGCTCTGGATGTCGAATGGGGTCCTGGCCCACGTGAACGTGAACTGGCTCAGCCCGATGAAGATCCGGACGACGGTCATCGGCGGCACCCGGCGGACGATCGTGTGGGATGACATGAACCCGCCCGCCCGGCTGATGATCCACGACCGCGGAGTGGACCGGCTGCCCGCCGAAACGGTCGCGCCGGACGAGCGGAGACAGACCCTGATCTCCTACCGGACTGGCGACACCAGCATCCCGGCCCTGCCGGAGAAGGAGGCGCTGCACTCGGTGATGGCCGAGTTCGCCGGCGCGATCACCGAGGGCCGCGCACCGCTCACCGACGCCTGGTCCGGGCTGCGCGTCCTCGCGGCGCTGGAGGCCGCGTCGCGCAGCGCCGAGCAGGACGGCGCGCGGATCCCGGTCACCACCCGGGTGGCGGAAGCCATGGAGGCGAGCAAATGATCAAGGGACAGCGGTGCCTGGTCACCGGGGGCGCGGGCACCATCGGCTCGACCATCGTCGACCAGCTCGTCGCGGCGGAGGCCGCCGAGGTGATCGTGCTGGACAACCTGGTCCGGGGCCGGCCGGGGAACCTGGCCGGCGCGCTGGCGGCGGGGAAGGTCCGGATGGTCGAGGGCGACATCCGCGACCGCGAGCTGGTCACCTCCCTGATGACCGGCATCGACCTGGTCTTCCACCAGGCCGCGATCCGGATCACGCAATGCGCCACCGAGCCGAGGCTCGCGCTGGAGGTGCTGGTCGACGGCACCTACGAGGTGGTCGAGGCGGCCGCGGACGCCGGCGTGCGCAAGGTGGTCGCCGCGTCGTCGGCGTCGGTGTACGGCCTGGCCGAGGAGTTCCCGACCACTGAGCAGCAGCACCCCTACGACAACGACACCCTGTACGGGGCGGCGAAGACGTTCAACGAGGGCCTGCTGCGCAGCTTCCGCGCCATGCGCGGCCTCGACTACGTGGTGCTGCGGTACTTCAACGTGTACGGCCCGCGGATGGACATCCACGGGCTGTACACCGAGGTGCTGATCCGCTGGATGGAGCGGATCGAGGCCGGGCAGCCGCCGCTGATTCTCGGCGACGGCACGCAGACCATGGACTTCGTGTACACCGAGGACATCGCCCGGGCCAACCTGCTGGCCGCGGCGGGCGATGTCAGCGGCGAGGTGTTCAACATCGGCAGCGGCACCGAGACCAGCCTGACCGAGCTCGCCCAGCTGCTCATCCAGGTCATGGGCGCGGACCTGGAGCTGGAGTACGGGCCGCCCCGCGGCGTCAACGGGGTGACCCGGCGGCTGGCCGACGTGTCCCGTGCCGCGGAGCGGCTCGGGTGGAAGGCCGAGGTCAGCCTGGAGGCCGGCCTGTCCCAGCTGGTCTCCTGGTGGCACGAGCAGCGGGCGGCGGGGACAGCGCCGTGACGATCCCGGTGATGCGGCCCTGGCTCGGCCAGGAGGAGGCGGATGCGGCCGCCGCGGCGGTGGCCTCGGGCTGGGTGGCCCAGGGCCCGCGGGTGGCCGAGTTCGAGGCCGCCTTCGCGGCCGCCCTCGGCGGCGGCCACGCGGTTGCCGTGTCCTCGTGCACCGCGGCGCTGCACCTGGCCATGGTCGCCGCGGGCATCGGCCCGGGGGACGAGGTCATCGTCCCGTCCCTGTCCTTCATCGCGACCGCGAACGCGGTCCGCTACGTCGGGGCCGATCCCGTGTTCGCCGACGTGGACGCGACGACGCAGAATCTCACCCCGGAGACCGTGCAGCCCTGCCTGACCGGGCGGACCCGCGCGGTCATCGCGGTGGACCAGGGCGGGATCCCGGCCGACATGGACGCGCTCCGCGCGCTCTGCGAGCCGCGCGGCATCGTCATCGTCCAGGACGCGGCCTGCGCGGTCGGCTCGGTCTACCGCGGCCGGCCAGCCGGGGCGGGCGCCTTCCTGGCCGCGTACTCCTTCCACCCGCGCAAGCTGCTGACCACCGGAGAAGGCGGCATGGTGGTGACCACCGACGAGGCGGTGGCCGCCCGGCTGCGCCGGCTGCGGGAGCACGGCATGGATGTCAGTGCCGCCCAGCGTCATGCCAGCCGGCAGCCGGTGATCGAGCACTACCTGGAGGTCGGCTTCAACTACCGGATGACCGACGTGCAGGCCGCGATCGGCCTGGTCCAGCTGGCCAAGCTGGACCGGCTCATCGCCAGGCGGCGGGCGCTGGCCGCGCGCTACCAGGAGATGCTGGCCGGCCTGCCCGGCCTGTCGATGGCCGGTGATCCGGCCTACGGCCGGACCAACTACCAGTCGTTCTGGGTCCTGCTCCCGGACGGATTCGGGGCCAGCCGCGACGATCTGCTGCGGCTGATGGCGGAGGCGGGCATCTCGGCGCGGCGCGGCATCATGGCCGCGCACACCGAGCCCGCCTACGCGGAGCACCCGCACCGCCCGCTGCCGGTCACCGAGCGGCTCACCGCCGGCTCGCTCATCCTGCCGCTCTTCCACCAGATGACCGAGGCCGAGCAGGATCAGGTGGTCTCGGTGATCCACGCCGCCGCGGGGGTGGCGACGCCCGCCGGAAGAGCATGAGGATCCATGGTCAGCCCAGTCTCATCCATAACGGTCCGATCCGGGCGGCCCGGCCTGGACGGCCGGCGACTGGTCCGGCTGATGACCGCCGCCATCGAGCGCTGCCAGCTGGACCTGGCCGGCCAGGTCGTGCTGACCGAGGCGGCGACCGGCGCGTACGCGGTCACGCCGGTGCTCGCCGCGCTGGCCGGGGCCCAGGTGTATGCCCTGGCCGCTGCGACGCGTTATGCGACGCCGCAGGAACTGGCCGCCGGGACCGCGGAACTGGCCCGGCTGGCCGGGGTGGCTGACCGGATCGAGCTGATCCCGGCGAAGACCCCCGGGGTGGCCGGCGCGGCGGACATCGTGACCAATAGCGGCCAGGTCCGGCCCATCGACGCGGCCATGGTCGGCCAGCTGAAGCCGTCCGCGGTGATCCCGCTGATGTACGAGAGCTGGGAGTACCGCGGCACTGACGTCGATCTGGAGGCCTGCCGCAGCCGCGGCATCCCGGTCGCGGGCACCAACGAGACGCATCCCGCCGTGGGCGTCTTCTCCTTCCTGGGGCCGATGGCCGTCAAGCAGCTGCACGACGCCGGCATCGCCGTTTACGGCAGCGACATCGTGCTGCTCTGCGACAACCCGTTCGCCCCGTTCATCGCGGACTACCTGCGGGCCTGCGGCGCGCGCGTGGTGCAGGCCGCCGAGCTGGGCGCGGAGTCCCTGGCCGGGCCGCCCGACGCCGTCCTGCTCGCGCTGCGGCCCGCGGCGGAACCGGTGCTCGGCGCGGCCGCCGTGACCGCACTGGGCGAGCTGGCGCCGGGGACCGTCCTGGTCCAGTACTGGGGCGACGCTGACCGGGCCGCGGCGGCGGCGGCTGGCGTGCCGGTGTGGCCGCCGGAGGCCCCGCACCCGGGGCACATGGGCGTGCTGCCGTCAGCGGTCGGCCCCGAGCCGATCGTGCGCCTCCAGGCCGGCGGCCTCAAGGTTGGCGAGGTGCTGGCCCGCGGGCTGGACCGGGCCTCCGCCGCGGACCTCGCGTTCGCCCAGATCCTCTGAGCGCGCCGGACCTGGCTCCCGCTGACTGCGCGGCCCCGCTCCCTGACGTGCGCCGGCCCCGGCCGGCCGCGCCCCCGCCACGGTAAACGGTCAGCCAGTTTCAACATGCAGTAGGGCAAAGCTGTCCCGCCCGGTAGGCCGGGCCGGGCTGCCGACATAAACCCCGCGTGGCTCGGTATCGGTCAGCACGTTCGCGGCCGCGCCGATAACGCAATCCGGTGCCACCGCCACCTCGGGGGCTATGGTGCAATTGGCGCCCATAAACGTGCTGCTGCCTATCCGGCACATTCCGCAGATGACGACGTGCGGTCCTGTGAAAACGTCATCCTCGACCACGGAACTATGGCCGACACACGTCCCGCTCGAGAGATAGATGTTATCGCCGAGGCGCACATTATGCTGCACCGAGACATGCTCCTGGATGAAGGCGTTCTCCCCGATCTGAGCGCTGGGCAGCACGAACGCGCGACTGCTGACATAGGAGACGCAGCTGAAGCCCGCCGCCCTGACCCCGTCGTACAGGCGCCTCCTGAGCCGGTTGAGCTGGGTCAGTGACACCGAGACAAACGCCCGGTAATCCTCCGGCGGATACACCTTCGCCAGTTCCTCAAAGGGCACCAGGGGCAGGCCGTTGAACGTGTCAGCGGTAATGAATGGCGCTTCCGCGCTAAAGGCGACGACCTCGTGCGGGGAATCGTAGCAGAAGTACTCGAACGTCAGGCTCGCCGTTTCGCCGGTGCCCACGATAACGACACGCTCTCCGCTGGACTGGGCCTGCAGGGGGTGCCGCCCGCCCCGTGTTGATCCGCTTACCATGCCCGGAACAATATCGTGGAAATCACCCGTCAGGCGCCCAGGATGACTGATTCCGCGTGCCGCATGGCCGGCCCGCCAAGATGATCATGTATCTCGGCGAACACGTTGCCCGCGGTTATCCCGTTCCAGTGCGCGGGCAGCAGTTCGAGCGGCAGCCCCGGGTCCAGGTACGGCAGCCGCTGCCAGGCGACCAGCATCGAGACGTACTCCCGGAACGCCTGCTGGCCGGTGAGGGCGTGGCTGCCGACCCGCTTGGCGAGCGGCCGGTAGCCGCGGATGAACTGCTCGTATTCGGCGGACAGCCGGCCCAGATCCCACCACTGCCCGACCTTGACGGCCAGATCCGCGAAACCGAGATGGTCGGCCCGGAAGATGTCCACATAGCCGCTCAGGTTCCGGCGGGCCAGGACCTCGGTCACCTCGCCCGCCAGGTGCCCGGGCGCCACCCATACCCCGGGCGCCACGGTGCCGAAGCCGAGCCGGGACAGCCAGGAGCGCAGCTTATGGCGCCGGTCACGCTCGCTCTCGGGCACCGAGAAGACAACCAGGACCCAGCCGTCGCCGGCGGCCGCGCGATGCCGGCCGAAGATCCGGGCATCGCCTTCCCGCAGCACCTCGAGGGAGGTCGGGGACAGCGCATAGCCGGCCGTGCCCGACCGGCGCACGCTGGTCAGCAGCTCCCGGCGCTTGAGCCGGGCGACAGATGACCGGACGGCCTGGCTCTCCACGCCCAGATCAGCCATCAGGCGGACCAGCGACGCTATGGGCAGCCAGTTCGGCTCGTCCCGGGCGTAGAGCCCGTAGATGGTGATGATCAGCTGACGCGGCCGGGGTCCGCCGGGCTGGCCGTCCGCCCGCAGCGATGCCGCCACTGCCCTCCCCGGCTCACCGTGCGCCCGCCGCCCGCCAGCGGGCACCGGGCTGCTCTTATAGCGCTTACTGTCACGCTCGTCGATAAGGGAGCATAATCCTCCTGGCTGACATTCCATCCCTTTGGGTGGCGATTGCCATTCCACGACCCCGTCGCTACAGTCCCAGCCTGAGGGTGATCGGGGAGGGGACTGAAGGTGGTCGCGGAGGGGATCCGAGTGGCGGGCTCGACGAAGGCCAGGGAGAACGAGGCGCCTGATACCCGCGCCGCGGCTGGCCAAGCCGGCCCGGCGGCCGCAGGTTCCAGGGCGGCCGAGGCGGCGGCCTGGACCGGCCTGGCCCGCGCCTACCGCCCTGACGACGCCGCGGCCTGGGACGACCTGGTCGCACGGTCGGCCAACGGGACCATCCTGCACACCCGCAAGTTCCTCGCCTACCACGGCGACCGGTTCCGGGACAGATCGCTGGTCGTCACCAAGTCCAACGGCAAGCTCACCGGGGTACTCCCGGCCGCGGAGGATCCCGCCGACCCGTCCGTCGTGACCAGTCACCCGGGCCTGACCTACGGCGGGCTGGTGCATGACGGCACCCTGTACGGCGGGCTGCTGATCGAGGCCCTCGCGGGGGTCGCGGCGGAATACCGGGCCCAGGGCTTCCGCCGGCTGCGGTACCGGGCGGTGCCGTCCATCTACCATTCGTCACCGGCCGCGGACGACCAGTATGCGCTGTCACGCCTGGGCGCTGACCGCTACCGCCGCGACCTCGCCGCGGTGATCAAGCTTGCGCACCGGGGCCGGGTGTGGTCGGGCCGGAAAGCCTGGCGGAAGCGCGCCGAGGCGGCCGGGGTGCGTACCGAGGAGAACTGGGACGACATTGCCGGGTACTGGCGGATCCTGGAGGAGAATCTGGCCGCCCGGCATGACGCCACCCCGACGCATTCCCTGGCCGAGATCGAGTACCTGCACGAGCAGTTCCCCACGGAGGTCGTCCTGCTCACCGCGAAGCTCGGCGACACCCTGGTGGCCGGGAACCTGTTCATCGTCGAGGGGCCGGTGCTGCAGGCGCGGTACACCGCCACCACCAGTGAGGGCCGGACGGTGTCGGCCACCGACCTCGTCATCGAGCATGGCATCGCCCTGGCCGCGGCCCGGGGCTGCGAGTTCTACTCGATGGGGACGAGCACCCTCGACGAGGGCCGCCAGCTCAACGAGTCGCAGTACGCTTTCAAGGTCTCCTTCGGGGGCGGCGGCGTCATCCACGAGACCTGCGAGCTTGACCTGGAGCGCGTCCCGGACCGCGCGGGGATGCCGGGCTGAGGCGCGCTGACCGGCGCCAGCCACGGAACCCCGCCCAAACCGGGCTTCTCATGCATTTTCCTTGACTGGCGTCAATTCGGGAGCATACTGCTCCTGTCCGGTTTCTCTTCCTGGGGGGCTCGCCCGTGAAGCTTTCGCCGTCCGCGCATGCGGACACGTTCTGCCGCGACCACCTGCCACCTGCCGAGCAGTGGCCCACGCTCCGGTTCGACCTGCCCGAACTGCAGTATCCCGAGCAGCTCAACTGCGCCACCGCGCTGCTCGACGAGGTCATCGCGGCACACGGGCCGGACCGGCCGTGCCTGCTCACCGCCGAGGACAGCTGGACCTATGGCGAACTGCTGACCCGGGCCAACCAGGTGGCCCACGTGCTGACCGAGGACTTCGGGCTGGTCCCCGGACAGCGCGTGCTGCTCCGGGGCCCCAACAACCCGTGGCTCGTCGCGTCCTGGTTTGGCGTGGTCAAGGCCGGGGGGGTGGTGGTGGCCACCATGCCCATGCTGCGCAGCCTGGAGCTTGGCCCGCTGACCGAGCTGACCCAGCCCGCCGTGGCCATCTGTGACCACCGGTTCACCGAGGAACTGGCCGGTGCCGCCCCCGGCCTTCCGCTCGTGCCGTACGGCGGAACCAGCAACGACGACCTGACCAAGCTCTGCGCGGCCAAGCCTGGCACCTTCACCGACGTGGTGACGGCCGCCGACGACGTGGCGATGCTGGCGGCGACGTCCGGTACCACCGGCGTGCCCAAGGCAACCATGCACTTCCACCGCGACGTGCTGGCCATCGCCGACACCTTCGGGCAGCACCTGGTGCAGAGCCAGCCCACCGACGTGTTCACCGGGACTCCCCCGCTGGGCTTCACGTTCGGCCTGGGCGGCCTGCTGGTCTTCCCGATGCGGGCCGGCGCGGCCACCTTGCTGCTGGAACGGGCGACGCCGCCCGAGCTCGCCGAGGCCGTCGCGCACTTCGGGGTCACTGTGCTGTTCACCTCCCCGACCGCGTACCGGGCCATGCTGCGGGCCGGGAAGGCCGGGGCCCTGGCCGGGCTGCGTACCGCCATTTCCGCCGGGGAGCACCTGCCCAAGAGCGTGTGGGACGACTTCTTCGAGCAGACCGGGGTGCGCCTGGTCAACGGCATCGGCAGCACCGAGATGCTGCACGTCTTCGTGTCCGCCGCCGGCGACAGCATCCGGCCCGGCTCGACCGGCAAGGCGATCCCCGGCTACCAGGCTGAGGTGCTCGCGCCGGACGGCACGCCCGCCGCCGACGGGGAACCAGGCCGGCTGGCCATTATCGGCCCCACCGGCTGCCGTTACCTGGCCGACCCCCGGCAGGCGGACTACGTGCAGGACGGGTGGAACATCACCGGGGACACCTACATCCGGGATGCCGACGGCTACCTGTGGTACCAGGGCCGCAGCGACGACATCATCGTCTCGGCCGGCTACAACATCGCCCCGGCCGAGATCGAGCTGGCCCTCGAGCAGCACCCGGACGTGGCGGAGTGCGCGGTCGTGGGCAGGCCTGACCCGGACCGGGGCACGATCGTGCACGCGGCGGTGGTCCTGGCGGGCGGGGCAGCCGGCACCGAGGCGAAGGTCGCCGAACTGCAGGACTTCATGAAGCAGCACATGGCGCCCTACAAGTACCCGAGGTCCATCGAGTTCGTCGCCGCCCTGCCCAGGACGGCGACCGGGAAGGTGCAGCGGTTCCGGCTGCGCGGCTGAGCGTGCGCGGCGGCCGGCCGGTCACCAGGCCCAGAGCCTGGTGACCGGCCGGCCGCGCCCAGATTGCCGCTCTACTAACCTGGATCGCTACACTCCGAGGCTGAGCCGGCCACCTGCTGGGGGGAAACCGGGCCAGCCAGCCAGTTTCTGTGGGGGAGCAACGCGGTGGCAACTGAGCTCATCCGGGACTACCTCCCCGACCAGGCAGCCGCGTGGGACGACCTGGTGGCGCGTGCGGTGAACGGCACCATGCTGCATACCCGCCGTTACCTCTCCTACCACGGCGACCGGTTCCGCGACCGGTCCCTGCTCATCACCAACTCCCGCGGGTGGCCCATCGGGGCCCTGCCAGCCGCCGAGGACCCGGCTGACGCCTCGGTGGTGACCAGTCATCCCGGCCTCACCTACGGCGGCCTGGTGCACGACGGGTCACTGCGCGGCGAGTCAATGATGAGAGTGCTGTCCGGGATCGCGGCCCACTACCGGGCCCTCGGTTTCGCCCGGCTGCACTACAAGGCCCTGCCGCAGATCTACCAGGCCGAGCCGGCCGCGGACGACGTGCACGCGCTGTACCGGCTGGGGGCCAGCCAGTCCAGCTGTGACCTGGCGGCGGTGATCAACCTGGCTGCCCGGGGACGGGTCGCCGCCAGCCGCCGGCAGCGGCGACGGCGCGCCGAAGCGGCCGGCGTGCAGGTCGATGAGGGATGGAAAGACGCCACCGCCTACTGGCAGGTGCTCGAGGCAAACCTGGGCCGCCGGCACGGCGCGACACCGACCCACTCGCTGGCCGAGATCGACTACCTGCACGACCGGTTCCCCAAGGAGATCATCCTGATCACCGCGAAAATCGGCGATGACCTGGTGGGCGGCAACCTGTTCACCGCCGAGGGCCCGGTCCTCCAGGTGCGCTACACGGCCACCACCGAGGCGGGCCGCGACGCGTGCGCCACCGATCTGGTCGTGGAACGGGGCATCGCCCTGGCGGGCGAACTGGGCTGCCGCTACTTCTCGTTCGGCACCAGCACTCTCGACGCCGGGCGGGAGCTCAACGCACCGCAGTACGACTTCAAGGTTTCGTTCGGCGCCGGGGGCGTCACCCATGATGCCTACGAGCTCAGCCTGGAGGATGTGCCGATGCCAGGACACCGCGCTGACCCGGGCCCTGACAGGCAATAACGTGAAACAGGCTGACGAGTAGGGACCTGCCCGGCCTGCCCCACATGGTATGGTCCCGAGTGCGATCTGACCGCTGCGTCGCGGGTGCACCCGCCAGCACCCGGCTGGGCGCCGGCCCGCCTTCCGGGCCGGCGGTCTTTGCCCGGGCCGCGCTGCGGACCAGATGGCCGGGCCAGAACGAGATTGTGGTGTTCTTGCTGCCTGCCTCGACCGGGCCCGCTTCCCCGGAGGCTTACCAGACCTGCCTGGGGGTTGGTTTACCTTGACTGCTCCGCCGGGTGGCATGGTGCCCGGTGATGACCCGGGCCCGGCTCATCGCCGCGGCCGGCCCGGCGCCACCTATGGTCATCACCGCCCGCCGCAAGGGCGGCGCCGGCTGACCCAGCGGGTCGGCGGCGGGATAGGCCGGGTATTCCTCGACGCCGTCTCCGCGCGGTCCGGCACCCTGGTCATCGGGCTCGTGCTGGCCCGGATGCTGAGCCCGCGGGAATTCGGGGCCTTCGGCGTGGTCGTGGTGGCGTTGCTCGGCGCGCAGAGCATCGGCCAGCTCGGCGCGGGCAGCGCGCTGACCCTGTGGCGGACGGCCCCGGAGGATGTCGCGCCGACCGTGACCACGGTCGCGCTCGCCTCCAGCGTGGCCGTGTACGCGGGCGTCTACGCCGGGGCGCCCGCGCTCGCCGCGACCATGGGCACGCCGGGCGCCGCCCAGGTGATCCGCTGGGTGACGCTGAGCATCCTGATCAGCGGCCTGGTCACCGCACCCCGGGCGATGCTGCAGCGCCGGTCGCCGTGGCTCCGGGTGGTGATCGAGCAGGTTGACAACTGGATCGGCGTGGCGATCACGATCGCCCTGGTCGCCACCGGCCACGGGCTGATGGGCTTCGCGGTGGGCCGGATAGCCGGCAGCGCGGTCTCGGCCGTGCTGTTCATCACCTTCTCGCCCCGGGCGATGCGGATCGGTGTCCGGCGCGGCTCGGTCCGCGCCGTGCTCCAGGTCGCGCTGCCGTTCATGGCTTCGGGCCTGCTCGCGTTCGCGATCACCAACGTGGACCAGATCGTCGTCGGGCACATGCTGCACGCCACCGACCTCGGCTACTACGTTCTCGCACTGTGCGTGGCCAGCTGGCCGGTGACGGTGCTGTCCCAGCCGGTCCGGGACGCGGCGCCGGTCGCGTTCGCCCGATTCCGGCGCGGGCCGCAGATCGTGGGGTCGGCGTTCATGTCGTCCGCCAACCTGCTGGCGGCGCTGACCCTGCCCGTATGCGTGCTGATCAGCAGCCTGGCCGCGCCGTTAATACAGCTCATCTACGGACCGGCGTGGGCTCCGGCCGCGCCGGTCCTGGTCTGGCTGGCGCCGCTCGCCACGATCCGGGTCTTCTACGCCCTGGCCAATGACTACTTCGCGGTCCTCGCCTCGTCCCGGCGCGGGCTGATCTTCCAGCTGATGTGGCTGGTTACCCTGGTGCCGGCGCTGTCCGCCGGGGCTTTCGAGCGCGGCCTGCTCGCCGTGGCCGTGGTCAATGTCGCCGTGGCCTTGCTGTTCCTGGTGCCGTGGTTCCTGACCGAACTGAGACCCCTGGCCATCTGGCCGCGCATCCCGGGCGCCGGCCTGGCCGTGCCCGTGGCCGTGTCGGCCGGCGTAGGGCTCATCGTGTTTGCCGCACGGCGCCTGGGTCACGGCAGTGACCTGGAGGTAGGTATCGGCGCCGCGGCCGCGCTGGCGGCCATGGGCCTGCTGGCCTTCCGGCTGCGCACGGTGTACGTCGCGGTGCGGCAGGCCGGCGCGGGTGCGCAGCGGCGGCCCGGCCGGGTGGCCGACGTCATCGGCCCGGCTCTGGCCGTGGTCCTGGAGCCGCCGATGTACCCGATGGCCGCCTCGCTGCGGCCCCGGGTACTCGCGCCTGGCGACCAGCCAGCCCAGGACCTGGAGAGCCGGGTCCGGTCCGGCACCCGGTGGAGCATGCTGAACACCATCGTGGTCCGGATCAGCAACTTTGCCGTCGGGGTGGTGCTGGCCCGGACCGTGTTCGGCCCCTCGGTGTTCGGGCTGTACGCGGTGTCCCAGATCGTCCTGGCTGTCCTGCTGAGCGCCAACGAGCTCGGGGTGAGCGCGGCCATCATCCGGTGGGAAGGCGACATCCGGAGCTTCGCCCGCACCGTGTTCACCCTGTCCGTGGTGGCCAGCACCGTGATCTATGTCGGCCTCTACGCCTGCGCGCCTTCCATTGCCCGGCTGCTCGGCTCGCCGGATGCCACCTTCATGCTGCGCATCCTGTGCATCTGCGTCATCATCGACGGGCTGGCCAGCGTCCCCCTGGCCCTGCTGACCCGGGAGTTCGCGCAAGGCCGGCGCATGATGGTCGACCTGGCCAACTTCGTGGTCAGCACCGGCGTGACGGTCTGGCTGGCCTTCTCCGGGCAGGGCGCGATGAGCTTCGCGTGGGGCTCGCTGGCCGGCTGCATCGTCGCGCTGATCGTGGCCGTCATCGCCGCGCCGATCTTCGTGATCCCTGGCTGGAACACGGCGGATGCCCGCCAGCTGCTGCAGTTCGGCCTGCCGCTGGCGGGCGCGAGCCTGCTCACCCTGGGGGTGTTCAACGTCGATTCGGCCATCGTCGGCGCCACCCTGGGGCCGGCCATGCTCGGCCTGTACCAGCTGGCCTTCAACATCTCCAGCTGGCCGGTCAGCAGCATCTCGCAGGCCGTCCAGCGGGTGTCCTTCGCCGGCTTCTCGCGGGTCGCCGATTCCGGGAAAGGGCTGACGGATGCCTTCAGCCGGGCCCTCGGACTCCTGATGGCCCTGACCGTGCCCGCCTGCGTGCTGCTGGCCACCACCGCCGAGCCATTGATCCGCGCCGTTTACGGTGAGCGGTGGGTGGGTGCGGCGCACGCGCTGAGCCTGCTGGCCATGCTCGGCCTGCTGCGGGTGGCCTACGGGCTCTTCTACGACGCGATGGCGGCGGTCGGCAAGCGGAACACGCTGATGGCAATTCAGGGCCTCTGGCTGGTCACCCTGATCCCGGTGCTGCTGGTCGGGGCCAGGCTGGGCGGCATCACCGGGGTGAGCGCCGGGCATGTGGTCGTCGCCGCCGCGCTGGTCGGCCCGGCGTTCCTGTGGGCGCTGTCCCGGGCCGGCATCCCGGTGACCTCGCTGGCCCGGGCCTGCCTGCGGCCGGCCCTCGGCGGCGTGCTGATGGCCACGGTCTCGCTGCTCGTCATCCATGTGCTCGGGAAAGGACTGCTCGGGCTGACCGCGGCCATCATTGCCGGGATGGCCGTGTACGCGCCGGTGGTCTACCCGATGCGGTCGCTGCTCCGGCGGACCCCGGCACCGGCCGACGAACTTCAGGAGGTGAGCGCTGATGACCCGATCGACGACACCAGACGGACCGGCGCGGCAGCAGGCGGACCGGGTCCGTGACTGATCCCCGCCACCTGGTGTGGATAGCCTCGGTGCCGTGGGACGGCATCCCCGGCACCGAACGGCAGATGGTGACGGCGATGACCCGGTACGCCCGGGTCCTCTGGGTGGACCCGCCGCTCTCCGTGATCACCCCGGCCCGGCTGAGCGGCCGGGTGACCGGCGGGATCGTCCCATCGTTGTCCGAGCCGGCCCCCGGGGTCACCCGGCTGACCACGGTCGCCCTGCCCGGCCTGACCCGGCCCGGGGTGCGCGCCACCACCGCGCCGTTGCTGCGGGCCCAGATCAGCTGGGCACTGCGGCGGCTGCGGGTGCGGCCGTCCGCCGTGGTATCCGGGTACCTGGAAGACGTTCTGGGCCGGTGGGGTCCCGCGGTCAACGTGCTGTACTGCACCGACGACTACGTCGCCGGGGCAGGCCTGATGGGCCTGTCGGCCGACCGGCTCCGCGGCCAGGAACGGCTGGCGCTGGCCCGGGCCGATGTGGTGGCCGTGGTGTCGCCGACCCTCGCCGATCACTGGTCGGCCCTGGGCGCGGACCCGGTGCTGATCCCGAACGGCTGCTCAGATAGCGATCCGTGGCCGCCGGAGAGGGCGGCTCCCACCGGATTGCCCCGGCCGGTACTAGGCCTGGTCGGCCAGCTGTCCGAGCGGATCGACCTGGACATCCTGACCGCCCTCAGCGACGCCGGGTTCGCGCTGCTCCTGGTGGGCCCGCGGGACCCGCGATGGGAAGCGGAGCGCTTCGCCGAACTGGCCGGCCGCCCTGCGGTGCACTACACCGGGCGGGTCCCGGCGGCCAGCGTGCCGGCCTACCTGGCCGCCATCGACGTCGGCATCACGCCTTATACTGCGAGCGACTTCAACCGGGCGTCGTTCCCGCTGAAGACGCTGGAGTACCTGGCCGCCGGACGGCCGGTGGTCAGCACCGACCTGCCGGGCGCCCGGTGGCTGCTGGAAGACCTGGCCCGGGCGGGCCTGGCCGTGGCCGGTGAGGGGCCCGCCGAAATCATGACCCTGGCCAGCACGCCGGCCGAGTTCGTCAGCGCGGTGCACCGGATGGTGCCCGGTCCCCGCGGGGGGGAAGACCAGGCCCTGCGCGAGCAGTGCCGGGCTTTCGCCACCCGGCACTCATGGGCCCGCCGGGCGGATGCGCTGGCCGCGGCCATCGGATTCACGCCGGCCGCGGCGGAACCGCGGCCGGGGCGACACGTACAGCAATCGGGCTAGTTGCCCAGATTCGAGCACGAATTACCTGGCCCGCCGGATATCAGCCTGGTTTCTCAGTAAATTTGGTGATGCCATCACCTGGGTGGGCCGGCCGGGTGCGGCTGGCGGGACAGCGGCGGCAGGCATGGGGGGTTTTGCACACGTGAAGGTGCTGGTCTACCCGCACACGATGGAGATAGGCGGCTCGCAGCTGAACGCGGTCGAGATCGCGGCGGCCGTGCGGCAGCGAGGGCACGACGTCACCGTGGTCAGCCGGCCCGGGCCGCTGGTCGGGACAGTGCAGCAGCTCGGGCTGCCGCACGTGACCCTCGATCCCCGGGCCACCCGCACTCTTTCCCCGCGCGCTCTCAGCCACCTGACGGCGCTGGTCAGGGAACGGCGCATCGACGTGGTGCACGGATACGAGTGGCCGCCTGCCGTGGAAGGGATCCTGGGCCCCCGGCTGAGGCTCGGCGTGCCGGTCGTGTGCACGATCATGTCCGGCGCCGTGGCCCCGTTCCTGCCGCGCAACCTCCCGCTGATCGTCGGCACCGAGGAATTGTTGCGCCACGAGGAAGCGTCAGGCCGGTCCCTGGTCCGGCTGCTGGAACCGCCGGTTGACGTGATGTCCAACGCGCCGGGCACTGACGCCGGGCCTTTCCGCGCCGACCTGGGCCTGGACCAGGCGGTGCCGCTGCTGGCGCAGGTCTGCCGGATGGTGCCCATGAAGCTGGAAGGGATGCTGTCGGCGTGTGACGCCGTAGGCAGCCTGGCCGCCTCCGGCACGCCGGTCCAGCTGGTGCTGGTCGGCGATGGCCCGGCCCGGCCCCAGGTCGAGGCGGCCGCCGCGCAGGCGAATGCCCGGGCCGCCCGCCGGGTGGTGGTCCTGGCCGGGGAGATGCTCGACCCGCGGCCGGCCTATGCGGCAGCCGACGTGGTCCTCGGCATGGGCGGTTCCGCGTTGCGCGGGATGGCGTTCGGCAAGCCGCTCGTGGTGCAGGGCGTGGGCGGCTTCTGGAAGCTGCTCACCCCCGAATCCGCGCCGCTGTTCCTGGCGCAGGGCTGGGGTGGCACTGAGCACGACTCCGACTGGCGGAGCGGGGGCGCGGCGCGGCTGGCCACGATCCTCGCCGCGGTGCTGGACGATCCGGCCACCCGGGACCGGCTCGGGCAATACGGCCGCAGCCTGGTGACCGGGCGGTTCAGCCTGGACCACGCGGCGGCCATCCAGGAGGAGGTCTACGGTCTCGCGACGCAGGCCGGGAACCGCCCGGGCCGCGCAGAGCTGGCCATGGATGCCCTGCGCACCGGGCAGGGCGCATGGCGGCACAAGGCCAGGCGCCGCTGGCAGCGCGTCGCGGGGCACGGTGGACATCGAGGACTTCAACAAGATCGCGCCGGGCTCGGAAGGGAACACCATCATTTCGGATGCGGAGGCACGAGTTCGGTGATCAGGACAGGGGGGGACGGCGTGGCAGCGCCGGTCCCGCTGGTTGACCTGGCGGCGCAGCACGCCGCCGTAGCCCAGGACGTGGCGGACGGCTGGGCGCAGGTGCTGGCCCGGACCGCGTTCATCGACGGGCCGCAGGTGGCGGCGTTCGAGAACGAGTACGCCGCGTTCATCGGCACCGGCCACTGCGTCGGCGTCGCCAACGGCACGGATGCCATCGAGATCGCGCTGCGCGGACTCGGTGTCGGCGAGGGTGACGAAGCCATCCTGCCGGCCAACACCTTCATCGCCACCGCGGAGGCGGTGCGCCGCGCCGGGGCCACGCCGGTCCTGGTCGATTGCGCCGACGACGGGACCTACCTGATGGACTGCGCCGCCACCGCGGCCGCGGTAACCCCGCGCACCCGGGCCATCATCCCGGTGCACCTGTACGGGCAGGCCGCGCCGGTCGAGCAGCTGATGCCGCTGGCCGAGCGGATCGGTGGCTGGGTGGTCGAGGACGCGGCCCAGTCTCAGGGAGCACGCCGCCTCGGCGCGGGCGCGGGAGCACTGGGCCACGCCGCCGCGACCAGCTTCTATCCCGGGAAGAATCTGGGCGCCTACGGTGACGCGGGAGCGGTGCTGACCGCCTCGGCCGAGCTGGCCGCCCGGCTCCGGGCCATCCGGAACCACGGATCGCCGCGGAAGTACGAGCATGACGTGATGGGGGTCAACAGCCGCCTGGACAGCCTCCAGGCGGTCGTGCTGTCCGCGAAGTTGCGACGGCTGGCGGGCTGGAACGCCGCCCGGCGGGCCGCGGCCCGGCGCTATGACACGCTGCTCGGCGAGGTCGGCGAGATCGTCCTGCCGCGGACCCTGGACGGCAACGAGCATGTGTGGCATCTGTACGTGGTGCGGGTGCCCGACCGGGACCGGGTGCTCAAGGAGCTCCAGGCGGCCGGGATCGGCGCGGGCATCCACTACCCCGTGCCGGTGCACCGCACCGCGGCGTTCGCCGGGCTGGGTTACCCCGACGGCACCTTCCCGGTCACCGAGCAGGCGGCCGCGGAGATCATCAGCCTGCCGCTGTTCGCTGAGATTACCGCCGCAACAGCAGGAGCGGGTGGCGCTCGTGCTGAAGTCGGCACTGCGCTAGGGGCGCGGGATGGCGAGCCGCCGAAGACGACGGCGGATGTCGCGCCCCATGCTGCTGTCCGTGGCGGCAAGCGCCGTGCTGGTGGTGGCCGCGGTAGTGGCCGGGCTCGTGCTGATGCCCGGCAGCAACCGGGGCGCCAGCACGGCGAGTTCGGACGTGCCTGGCCAGGCCACCCCGGCGACCTCGCCGCCCTCGTCGGCGCTCGCCTCGGCGCCCTCGGGCTCGGGTTCCGGCAAGAAGGCCGGCCAGCACGGGGCCAAGCCGGAGGTGCTGCGATCGGTCAACTGCGGCCCGGACCCGCACCTGTGCGGGTTCCCCGACGCGACGAACACGGGCGTGCCCGCGGGAGTGAGCCTGCGTTCGGTGCCCGCCGAGGTGTCCCGCGGGCCCGGCTGGTCGTCCAACGCCCAGGGTGACGTCGAAGTCTCCGGCAACGGTGCGGTGTTCGCGGGCTACTCCGTGCATGGCTACGTCAACGTGACCGGTTCCAACGCGACCGTCAAAGACGATGCGATCAGCAATTCCGGTAACGACATCAACGGTGACGGGGTCAACCTGACCGGGAACCCGAGCAACGTGACCATCGAGGACAACACGATTTCCAGCCCGGACGGCAGCCATGGGGAAAACGGCATCTTCGCCGGCATCAAGGACGTCACCGGCGAAGCCATGGGCACCCGGGTGCTGGGCAACAACATCGCGGACGCCTCGACCGGGGTGCAGCTCTACATCGGCCTCATCGAGAACAACTACATCCACGATGAGGCCCTCGCCTCAGCGGACAGCCACCTCAACGGCACCACGTCCAACGGTTCGACCGTCCCGCTGACCATCCAGCACAACACGGTGTTCAATCCCAACGGCCAGACCGACGCGGTCAGCCTGTTCGAGGACTTCGGCGTCGAGGCCAACGTGGTGATCAACAACAACCTGCTGGCCGGCGGCGGCTACGTCGTCTACGGCGGGCAGAATCCCGGCGGCCCGCAGGCTCACAACATCCAGATCACCAACAACCGGTTCAGCACCATCTACTACCCGCAATCCGGCTACTACGGTTACATAACCGCTTTCGACCCCCATGCGCCCGGCAACGTCTGGTCCGGGAACGTCTGGGACAAGAACAACAAACCGCTCGGCGGCTGACCGGCGGACCGGCCGGGGTCAGGGTGCCTGCCGCCCGGCCAGCACCTCCGCGTAGATCGCTTCCAGATGCTGGACCTTGCTGTCCCAGAGCGCGACCTCTGCGGCCCGCGCCCGGGCGCCATCGCCGAGCAGGCCGCGCAGCCGGGGGTCGGCCAGCCGCGTGATCGCGGCCGCCAGGTCGCGGGCGTACTCCGCGGGCGTGACCGGGTGCAGCCGGATACCGCAGGACTCGTCGACCACGTTCCCCGGGCCGCCGATATCGCTGACGATCAGCGGCAGACCGTGCGCCATGGCCTCGAACACGACGTTCCCGCCCGGCTCGCGGTAACTCGGGAAGACGAACACGTCAGCCGCCCGGTAGAACCCGGCGACCTCCTCGCGCGGCAGCCGCCCGTGGAACCTCACCCGGGCCGACAGCCCGAGCTCGGCGGTGAGCGCCTCGCAGGCGGCCCGGTCCGGGCCGTCCCCCACGATGTCCAGGACGACCGGGACATCGCGGATCAGGCTGACCGCGCGGATCGCGTCCCTGGCCCCTTTGGTGCGCACCAGCCGGCCGACGAAGAGCAGCCCGAGTGCCCCATCCTGGCGCCCGGTCCGGCCGGCCGGGACGGGGAGTTCACTGATCCCCGTCTCGCTCATCACCTCGAACCGGTTGATGGCGGTGCCAGACAGGAAATCCTTGACGTACGGGGCGATCCCGAGCACGCAGCTGGCCTGCTGGTAGGTGTCGCGCAGCGCCGGGTCGAAGCGGATGCGCAGCGCGTCGAGGCGCCGCAGGCCCACGTACCAGGGCGCCGTCCCCTCTTCGGCCGCGAAGGCCGGCGGGGACTCCAGGCTGCCTCCGACCGGCCCGATCAGGTAGGGGATGCCGAGCCCCCGCACCGGGCACGGGTAGCGCATCGCGACCGGGACCGGCTGGTGGGCCAGGTCGAAACGCTCTCCCTGGGCCAGCGCCCGCCGGATCCAGCGGCGGGCACGGAAGTAGAACGGCACGTAGCCGGGCTTGAGCATGCTGTTCAGCCGCTCCGCCCGGCCGAGGCCAGCGGGTTCGGTCCACTCGATGACCCGCGTACCGGGAAGCTGGTCAGCAGCGGGCCTGCTACCGCGCTTGTGGTAGGTCAGCAGCGTCACCTGGTGCCGGGCGGACAGCAGGCGGACCCACTGGTAGCCGACCCAGGCCTCGCCAACGTCGTCGCCGTCACAGGTGGGGGCGATCAGGAGCAACTGCACAGGGGCAACGCTATCGGCTGCCCGGTCCCCGACCGGCTGATATCGGGCTTCAGCGCCCCTATGATCACAATCGTGCTTTCCGACCTGGCCGTGGTAATCGTCACCTACAACAGCTCGCGGGAAATCGGGGATCTACTCGATTCCCTGCCCGGGGCGCTGGATGGGTGCACCGCCGAGGTGGTGGTGGTGGACAACGGTTCCGCCGACGGAACCGCCGACCTGGTCGCCGCCCGGGGGGACTGCCGGGTGGTGCGGTCGGCGAACGTGGGGTACGCCGCGGGCATCAACCGGGGAGTCCGTGAGGCGGGCCCGGCCAGCGCGATCCTGGTGCTCAACCCCGACGTGCGGCTCTCCCCGCATTCGGTGGTGCCGCTCGTGGAGGCCTTGCAGGAGCCCGGTACCGGGATCGTGGTGCCGCAGCTCCGCTCCCCGGACGGCACCCTGGAGCCGTCGCTGCGCCGCACGCCCACCCTGCTGCGCGCGGTGGGGCTGGAAAAGACGCGGCTATCCGCCGTGTCCGAGCGGATCGCCAGCCCGGCAGAGTACACGTACCCGCATGTGGTCGACTGGGCGCAGGGCGCCGTGGAGCTGATCTCCGGGGAATGCTTCGACAAGCTCAGCGGCTGGGACGAGTCGTTCTTCCTGTACTCGGAGGAGACGGACTTCTCGCTCCGCGCCCGCGATCTCGGCCTGCTGACCCGCTACGAGCCCCGCTCGGTCGCGGAGCATATCGGCGGTGCGTCCGGCCGCAACGACAAGACCCACGCCATGCAGATCATCAACCGGGTACGCCTGTACCGGCGGCGTAACGGCGTGCTCGCCTCCTGGTGCTACTTCTGGCTCACCATCGCCAGCGAGCTGACCTGGGTGGCGCGGGGCCACCCGCAATCGCGGTTCGCCATTACCGCACTGCTCAGGCCGTCGCTGCGGCCCGGCGAGCTCGGCTGCTCGGACCGGCTGCTGCCGCAGTAAGACCGGCGGCCGCCGCCATGACCGGTGCGTCCCGTATCTCAGCGTTTCCCCAGGATGATCCGGAATCAGGCAGTAATGTGGTGTGAGCTTTGGTCGGCGGCGGGAACTCAGCTGCCGGGTAGCGCTGTGCAGGAACCCGGGGGGTCGATGGGTCCGCACTCCTCTGATCCGCGCAGTTTTGATCGGTCCTGTTGATCTTCCCGGAGGCAGCGCACGGTGACCGCCCAGGCAATTGAGCTTCCCGGCTCCGATACCGGCCTACGCCGCACCGACGCGGTCACGCTGCTCACCTTTTACACGTTCCTGCTCATGGTCATTCCGTCGCCGCTGACGTTCGGGCCGCTCGGCGGGGCAGGCGGCCCGGACACCATATTCGGCGGCCTGCTCCTCGTCCTGTACCTGGTCACGTTGCTGGTCCCCGGGCTGGCGCTGGCCCGGGGGCGGCAGCCGGTCCGGGTCGCCGCGGTGCTGTTCACCTGCGTCGTCATCGCCGCCTACATTTCGGCGAACCGCCGCACGCTGCCGTCACTGGAGCAGAACGGGGCCGACCGCGGCCTGATCCTGATCCTCGGCTGGCTCGGCATCATGCTGGTCGCCGCGGATGGCATCCCGAGCATGGAGCGCCTGAAGACGCTGCTCGGCCGGATCGTCCTCGGCGCGTCGGCCATGTCCGTGCTGGCCATAACCCAGTTCGTCACCGGTCTGGACGCCGCCAAGTACATCCAGATTCCCGGGCTGACCGCGCAGACGCCGTTCACCGACCTGCTGACCAGGAATCAGCTTAACCGTCCGTCCGCGACCGCCATCGACCCGATCGAACTGGCTTGCGTGCTGGCCATCTGCCTGCCGATCGCGGTACACCGGGCCCGGTTCGCGCCGCCCGGCAAGCGGCTGCGCCGGTGGCTGCAGGTCGCGCTGATCGGCGTCGCCCTCCCGATGACCGTGTCCAGGACCGGGGTTATCGCGCTCATCGTGGCCAGCCTGGTCATCCTGCCGACCTGGCCGAAGCGGGATCGCCGCATCGCCTACGTGGCCGGGCTGGTGGCACTAGCCGGGATGTACGCCACCATTCCGGGCCTGCTCGGCGAGTTCCGGTCGCTGTTCGGCCAGGTCGGGTCCGACACCAGCAGCACCTCGCGGACCGGCGCGTTCTCCTCGGCCATTCCCTTCATCCAGCAGCACCCGTGGCTGGGCCGCGGATTCGGCACCTTCCTGCCGGCCACCTACTTCTTCACCGACGACCAGTACCTGCTGTCGCTGATCGAGATCGGCTTCATCGGCCTGCTCGCCCTGCTCGGGCTGTTCATCACCGCCTGGATGTGCGCCCGTAACGCCCGCCGCCTGTCCACCGATCCGGAGACCCGGCAGCTGGGGCAGATCCTGGCCGCCACGGTAGCCGTGCCCACGGTGGCGTTCGCGACGTTCGACGCCTTCTCGTTTGCGATGGCGGCCAGCCTGACTTTCTTGATGATCGGCTGCGTTGGCGCGTTCTGGCGGCTGGCCACGACGCAATCCGCAGTCACCCCGGCCAGTTCCGCCGGTTCGGGGGGACAGCCCCCGCGGAGGCCAGGACCGCCACCAGGACCGCCACCGGGACCGCCACCAGGACCGTTGACAGCTCCGGATTTCAGTGACACCGACCCCATCCCGGTCATCCGCGCACCCATCCTCCGCTGAGCATCTCCTCCGCTGAGCATCCCGGGAGCCGCGGTCCGCGCTCCCGTGACCTGGGCCCGCCGCCTTCCGGCACCTGCCGTGCGCGCCGCCTGGGGCCGCCCTTGACGCCCTCGGCGGCGGAAGGCATCCGCCCCGGCAGATCCGCCGCCCCGGACGAGAGGCTGACGTCCGCCTCCCCGCCTTCCCGGCGGCCTGCGCCCGTAACCGGTAAGTCAGCCCGGCCGGGTCCTTCCCGCCGGCCCACAGGCCCGTGGGCCCGGCCGGCCCGCCTGACCGGCCGGGGTTTCATCCCCGCACGTCTCAGTGGGGTACGGGGTGGGCCACTGCGTTCCTGTGGCGGGGTATTGGGCGCATAACGCAGCCAGGGGTCCCAGCCATTCTGGCTGGGACCCCTGGCTGACGTCACCCATGCTGATGGGCGCGAGTGCGCGACCTAGATGCGGGTGCCCTCGGACCGATGGCGCTCCGGGGAATTCGCACCGGCGTCGGCTGACCCGTTCCGGAGCCTTCCTGGCGGCGGGCTGCTATACCGGTCCGTGGCCGACCGGTCGGACCGCTCCGCCGGATAACGGTCGGGCCGTGGCGGGGCCTGGTCCGGCCGGGCGGACGCGCTGTACCGGGGTGCCCGTTCGGCAGAGGCGGTGGGCGAGCCCTGGTACGCGGGCTGCGGCTCACGGTCAGCCGGCTCTGACTCGGTCACCTTCTCCGGTCGTGAACCGGCGTACTGGGCGGCGGAGGCGAAATTGCTGTTCACCCGCTGGCCCCGCGCGCCGCGTCGTTTGGCGATCTCCGCGTCAACCACCTGCGGGATCGCGAAGGTGAGAACCAGCCCGAGGCCCAGGACGATCACGATGGTCCTGGCCTTCTTACTGACCAGCAGCTGGGGCGTGGGCTGGGTGGAAACGACCTGACTGGTGATCCGGTTGGCGGGCTTGTAGTTCTGCTGAATCACGGCCAGCTGGTTCTTCACCGCCGCCGTGACACCGTTCAGCGTCTGCTCCACCTGGCTCTGATTTTTCCCGGTCACCGTGACGTCCAGGATCGGGCCAGTGGTGTTCGGGTCATCCGCGATCGTGAACGAGCTGGTGTAGCCGTGCGCGGCCAGCTGGGCCGCGTACGACGGCGCGCTGACCTCACGCAGGACGATGTCCCCGGCCACGTTGAGCGAACCGCCGAAGCTCATCAGCGGGTTGTCGCCGTTCAGCTTCGACGCCTGCTGGGAGGGATACAGCACGGTCATCGACTCGGCCTGGTAGGGCCCGGGGAGCTTGACCCAGGCCGCGAGGGCCGCCACCACTGTGAGCAGGAACAGAAAAGAAGTCAGGATCCATCGCCTGCGCAACGTGCGCCCTGACGCCACCAGGTCCATTTACCCGCCCCACTGTAGAAACCCGCTACACCGGTTTGACGCACCGGATGCCGGGATGGTTTACCGCTGACCGGATTCGGCCCGCGTTCCCGCTTCGTCCCCTGCGGCCGACGGTGCGGCAAGTCCGGCCCTGCGTTATGGTACCGGCGGAGCTACCGCATTTCAGCGCCTTGCGGCGGTTCGACCCCTCCTGGCCTGATCTGGCCTGGCCTTTTGGCGCTTTCGTCCCGGACGCACCGGCGGGACTTTATCCTGGCTTGTGTCGATCGTGGCGGGCTCCCGGGCGGGTGCGCCGGCCAGGGGGGTTGGGGAGCATGCGGGACGACTGGCCCGAGGACGGAATGGGGCGCTGCTCGTGAGCTTGTTCGGGGCCCTGGCGCTGCTGCGGCGGCACTTCGTCGCTGTCCTGGTGATTCTCGTCATCGCCGTCGGCGTCGAGTACAGCTTCAAGCACAGCGCGCCGACCTACGCGGAGGTCGGCACCCTGGTTTTCATCCCGCCGATCTCCGGGGCCCACCCCAACGCGTATTCAGCGGTGGGCGGGTCGATCCTGGAGGCGGCCGGAACTCTCGCCGTCAGCGCCATGAGCCCGCGGGAACAGCAGCAGGTACTGCGCGGCGGCGGGAATGCCGCTTATGACGTTGAGCTGTTGAACAGCTACAATCTGGAGTATCCCAATTACAGCAATGCTTACCTGGAGGTAAGCACGGCTTCTACGGACCCGGTCGCGGTGCACCGTACCTTCGCATTGGTCACCCGCCTGGTCACCAGCCAGTTCCAGGCCCAGCAGGCGGCCGATGGCGCTACGGCAAATAACCGTATTGAAACAGTAATGGCTGGGGATAGCGGGCCGCTCGAGCAGCAAGGCTCATCGAAAAGAGCCCTGATCGGCTTGTTCATTCTGACCATTGTGGCCGTCTTCGCGGCGGCGTCCTTCCTGGACCGGCACCCGGTGCGGCTGCCGTGGACTCCGGCCGGCCGCCGGACGGGCGCGGCCCGGATGCCGGCCGACCGCGCGATCCCCGAGTAAGCGTCTCCCCAGCCGCCCAGCGCGCCCCCGGCGGTGATGAAGCCATGCGTCCCGGGTGTCTTGCCGGCCTGGTGCATGAGCATGGCCAGGGCACCGGCCCCCGGGGCACTGGCCGCCAGGTCAGCTAGCCGCCCAGGTCGGTCGGCCGCGGGTGCCCGGCCGGCCCTCCGCCGGAAAGCAGCGTGGCCGCGATGCGCTGGCCAGCCCGGCCATCCCAGAGCGCGGGGCAGCGCCGCGGCGGCGGCGCGTCCAGGACGCTCAGCGCGGTCTTGACGATGCGCTCCCGGTCTCGTCCGACCAGCTGGTTGGTTCCCTCGGTCAAGGTGACCGGACGCTCGGTGTTGTCCCGGAGGGTAAGGCACGGCACGCCCAGCACGGTGGTCTCTTCCTGCACCCCGCCGGAATCGGTGAGCACCAGGCGGGCCGACGCCTGCAGAGCGACGAAATCGAGATAGCCGGCCGGCGGTATTATCTGCACCTGCTCAGACAGGCCGTATTCGCGCAACTGCCCGGCGGCGCGCGGGTGGGCCGGGAGCACGATCGGGCACGCCTGGGCCACCTCGTCGAGCGCGGACAGCAGGGTGGCCAGCGCCCCGGGGTCGTCCACGTTCGCCGGGCGGTGCAGGGTCACCAGGGCGTACCCGCCGCTGCTGAGGCCGAGCCGGGACAGCACGTCCGAGGCCAGGGCCCGGTCGAGGTTGGCCAGCAGGGTGTCCACCATGACGTTGCCGGCCAGGTGGATCTGGTCGGGCCGGTAGCCCTCGGCGCGCAGGTTGTCCACCGCGTCCGCGGACGGCGCGAACAGGTAGTCACTCAGCCGGTCGGTGACGACCCGGTTGACTTCCTCGGGCATGTCCCAGTCACGGCTGCGCAATCCCGCTTCCACGTGCGCCAGCAGGGCGCCGGACTTGGCCGTGACCAGCGCGCAGCCCACGGTGGAGTTGACGTCGCCGACGACCACCACCGCGTCGGGACGCAGCTCCCCGGCCAGCGGCTCGAACGCGGCCATCACCCGGCCGGTCTGCACGGCCTGGCTGGCCGAGCCGACCTGGAGGAAATGATCCGGCCGCCGGATGCCGAGTTCCGTGAAGAACACGTCGTTCATGGCCGCGTCGTAGTGCTGCCCGGTGTGCACCAGGATGACCTCCGCCCCGGCGGCTTCCAGGGCGTCCATGACCGGCTTGACCTTCATGTAGTTAGGCCGCGCGCCAGCGACGCAGATGATGCGCATGATCAGCTCAGAGGGTCTCGACGTTCGGCCCGGCCAGCCGGCGCTGGCAATCGAAGATGTACTGGGCGTGCTCGCGGATGGCCGGGTAGTCGAACGCATCGTGGTCGGTGAGCAGCACGACAGCGTCGGCGTCGGCGAGCTCGGCCGGAGTTGGCTCGACCCGTGGCACCAGGCCATCCACGGCGGTGCCCTCCACCACGTGGGGGTCGGCCGCCCGCAGCTGCGCACCCATCGTGGTGAGCAACTGCGCGACCCGGACCGCCGGGGATTCCCGGGCGTCGCCGGTGTTCTTCTTGTAGGCCAGCCCGAGCAGCAGGATGCGGGCGCCCCGGACCGCGCGGCCCCGGTTGTTGAACGACATCATGATCCGGTTCACCACGTAGTCCGGCATGTGGCGGTTGATATCGTCGGCCAGCTCGACGAACCGGAAGCTCTTGCCGAGCGCGCGCTCCACCCGCCACGAGAGGTAGGACGGGTCGATGGGCAGGCAGTGCCCGCCCACCCCCGGGCCCGGGGTGAACGGCATGAACCCGAACGGCTTGGAGGACGCCGCTTCGATCGACTCCCAGACGTTGATGTCCATGTCATGGGCGAACATGGCCAGCTCGTTGACCAGGGCGATGTTCACGTGCCGGAAGGTGTTCTCCACCAGCTTGGCCAGCTCCGCCTCGCGCGGCGAGGAGACCACCACGGTCTGGTCCACGATGGTGTCGTAAAAGGCCCTGATCACCCGCAGCGAGTCCGCGTCGATCCCGGAGACGATCTTCGGCGTGGTGACCAGCGTCCACGTGGCGTTGCCCGGGTCGATGCGCTCCGGGCTGAAGCCAAGGTGGAAGTCCCGGCCCGCGACGAGCCCGGACCCCTCCTCGAGCAACGGCAGCACCTTCTCCTGCGTGGTGCCCGGGTACGAGGTGGACTCGACGACGACGGTCGCCCCCGTGCGCAGGTGCCTCGCGAGCGTGCGGGAGGCATTCTCCAGGTAGGTGAGGTCGGGCAGGCCGTCACGCAGCGGCGTTGGCGCGGCCACGACCGCGACATCGAAACCGGCGCACGCGGCCTCGTCGGTAGACGGCAGGAACCGGCCGCTCTCCAGGGCCTGCTTCAGGTCCCCGGCGGGCACGTCCTCGATGTAGGACTCCCCGTCCGCCAGCAGCTTCACCCGGGCCTCGTCCACGTCGTAGCCCACGACATGGTGCCCGACCTCGCAGGCCCGCATGGCCAGCGGGAGTCCCACGTATCCCAGTCCAACGACGACGACGGTGCTCACGCGCGCTCCCCTGCCTGGTCCTGGCCTGCCTGGCTGCCCTGGTCCGCTGGCCTGAGCCCTGCTGGCCCGATCTGGGCTTGCCTTGTCCCGGCGCAGCTTCTCCCGCCCCACCAGGGCCATGAACGACAAGTTGGTGGTGAGGTACCGCCGGCCGAGCCGCACCGGTTCCTGGTACGCCCGGTACAGCCACTCCAGCCCGTGCTCCTGGTACCAGATCGGGGCGCGGCGGGTAAGCCCGGCCAGGATGTCGAACGACCCGCCCACCCCGTGCACCACGTGCGCCTTGGTGGCCGTCCCCCATTCGTCCAGGAACAGTTCCTTGCGCGGCGAGGACATGCCCACGAACAGGATGTCGGTCTGGCAGCGGCGGATGTCCTCCGCGATCTCGCCTTCCCGGCCGGCCTGGTAGTACCCGTCCTGGGAACCAGCCACCAGGAGCCCGGGGAACAGGCGGCCAGCCTGCTCCAGCATCCGGGCCAGCACGTCCGGGCGCGCGCCGAGGAAGTAGACCCGGTCACCGCGCTCCTCGGCCGCCGCCAGGAGGTTCATGAACAGGTCGACCCCGGCCACCCGCTCGGGCAGCGGTGCGCCGAGGACCCGGCTGGCCCACACCACGGCCTGGCCGTCGGCCAGCACCATGTCGCAGTCGGCCACCGCCTGCCGCAGCTGCGGGTTCCGCTGCATGGACACGACCTTGGCCGCGTTGATCACCCCGATGGACAGCTGCTGGCCGTGATCGATCGCGTCGGTGCACCGCGCGATGGCCTGATCCATGGTGAGCGCGTCGACCGGAAGGCCGAACAGCTCGCGCTGCATCCCGTCACCAGTGCCGTGACTCATTCCACCCCCAACAAGAAGTACGGTCGGCCTGAGGACAGCCAGCCTCAGGACAGCCAGGTGTAAAGCAGCCAGCCAAGCTCGTACGGCCGGCACTCATGATCGACTTCGCCCGGGGGATAGACCCGGTCCAGCGCCGCGACCCGCGCGCCCGGCACGATCCGGGTGGAGGCCGCCCGCAGCCCGCGGACGACCTTCCGGTGATCGGCCCGCGCCACCTTGCGCCAGGTGATCGGCGGCTCGTCGAGGACCAGCTCCACGGCGCCCTCGGGCGGCCCGGCCAGCCAGCGCAGGCCGCGCCGGATCGCGTCCAGCTGACCATCCCCGCCCGCGTCGGCCAGGTCCAGCAGCGCCATCGGCCCCATCGCGTGCTGGTGCACGCTGTACACCGGGTAGCCCTCCACGACCGCGCCGGACCGCGAGTCGTAATGCCACCACCACTGGCCGCCCGCGCCCTGGGCGGAGACGATGGCCCGGGCCACGGTGCCCGCGACGGCCAGCGCCTCCGGATCGTCCGCGCTGCGGTGCAGCCGGGCCAGCGCCTGGATCGGGTACACCTGGTCGGCGAAGCTGCCGACGTGAGCGCGGTACCAGGGGGCGCCCGGCCCGGTGGTGTGCGGGTAGACCGCCGCGCCGCGCGCGGCGAGCAGGCGCTGCCGCGCCGCCGCCAGGTGCCGCTCCACGTCGGCCACCGGGCGGGCGGCGGCCAGTGCCGAGACCACCCACGCCGCCGACACCACGTCCACGGGCCGCTCCGCCTGGTCCAGCGCGGCGAGGCGGCGGAGCGCATGCTCGGTGTCCCCGTGCCCGCACTCGGCAGCGGCCCAGCACACCAGCGCGGCGTCGCCGAGCCCGCTGATCTCATCGATGCCCTTGGCCAGCTGGCCGACCAGGTCCTCGGCGGTCATCCCGGCCAGCACGGTCCGCTGGTCCGGCTCGGGCAGCCGCAGCAGGCCGAGCGCGGTGATCGCCCCGTACCTCAGGCTCGTGCCGGCCCGCCGCAGCCGCCACGTGCCACCGGGCCCGTGCTGACTAGTACTGCGCTCACCGGTGACGGTGAACACGAACTCGCCGTTGTCGTGCTGCTCGGCCAGGCGCAGCTGGGCGATGCGCAGCAGCCGGTGGAGCAGGGCCGCATCGCCAGGGTCGCCGTCGGCCAGGAGGCTGAGCCGGGCGGACTGCAGCGTCACCTGAGCGCCAGCGTGCTCGGGCACCCCGGACCTGGTGGTCGGCCTGCACCGCGAGCCGTGAACACGTGCAACCCCAGCCTCCATGAGTGGATACGTCCGCCATATATGGACGCCCCCTGCGAGATATGCCGCAGCGGCAGCAGGCGCGCTCAGCGCGCGAGACTACTGGTTAGGACGTCCAGCCCCTGGGCGCCGATGACGGCCTGCAGATGCTGTTATGCCTTCGTTATCTATTATCTGCCGACCGTGTTAGCCTGCGTCCCGGCTTTCCGCGAAGTTAGCGTTAGCCGATAGCGTTTGACCGGCGTGCGGTGCGCAACGGGCCCACCAGCCAGGAAACAGCACCTGAGCATAACGGCAATACAGCCGCGGCAGAGGAGCTTCAGATGGAATCGCTCAGCATCGAGGGTGCCTGGGCTTTCACCCCGCCAATCCACCGGGATGACCGCGGGAGCCTGCACGAGTGGTTCCGCGGTGGTGAGTTTATGGACACACTCGGTTACCAATTCGGAATCGCGCAGGTAAACTGCTCAGTATCCCGCCGCGGGGTAATCCGGGGTATTCACTTCGCGGACGTCCCGCCTGGCCAGGCGAAGTACGTCAGCTGCGCGGCCGGCGCCATCCTGGACGTGGTGGTGGACCTGCGGGCCGGGTCGCCCACCTTCGCCGCGTGGGCCGCGGTCCAGCTGGACGACGAGAACCGGCGGGCGGTGTTCCTGTCCGAGGGTCTCGGGCACGCGTTCATGGCCCTGAGCGACCAGGCCACCGTGCTGTACCTCTGCTCCACGCCGTACACCCCCGCGGGGGAGCACGGCGTGGACCCGCTCGACCCGGACATCGCCATCGAGTGGCCGGTGGACGTCAAACCCATCTTGTCGGACAAGGACGCCACGGCCCCGTCCCTGCGCACCGCGCGGGACAGCGGCATCCTGCCCGGCTACGCCAGCTGCCTGAGCTACGCCGCCCAGCTGCGCAGCTCACGTCCGGCCCATTAACGGTCCGTTCGCGGGACGCCTTAGGGAGCCGGCTCGGCCGCGGCGGCCGCGGCCGCCAGCCCGGGCAGGCCACGCTGCAGAGCCTGCTGCCAGCCGCCGATCGGGGTGAGCCCGGCCCGCTCCCAGGCGGCGTGGCCGAGCACGCTGTAGCCGGGCCGCGGCGCGGGGCGGGCCAGCGCGCTGCTCGTGGCGGGCCGGACCCGGGCCGGGTCCGCGCCCAGCAGCCGGAACACCTCCCGGGCCAGCCCGAACCAGGTCGTTTCGCCGCTGCTGGTCGCGTGGTAGACGCCGGGCGCCGCGGCCGAGGCGATCAGGGCGTGGATACGGTCGGCCACGTCCATCGACCAGGTGGGCTGCCCGCGCTGGTCGTCCACCACGTGGACCTGCTCGTGCCCGCGTTCCTTCCTGGTCATCGTGGCCACGAAGTTCGGCCCGTGCGCCCCGTAGAGCCAGGCGGTGCGGACCACGTAGCCGGCCAGGCCGGGCTGCTCCAGGACGGCCCGTTCCCCGGCCAGCTTGGTCCGGCCGTACGCGGTGCGCGGGGCCGGCCGCCCGTCCTCCGGATAGGGCTCGCGGCCCAGCCCGTCGAACACGTAGTCCGTGGAGACCTGGACGAGCGCAGCCCGCCGCGCGGCACAGCAGGCGGCCAGCCCGGCCACGGCCTCGCCGTTGACGCGGAGCGCGGCGTCCTCGCTGGCCTCAGCGTCGTCCACCGCGGTCCAGGCCGCGCAGTTGACGACCACCTCAGGCTCCCAGCGGGCCAGCGCCTCCCCGACGGCACCGGCGTCGGTGATGTCGAGATCACTGCGGGAGAGCCCGGTCACGGCCTCGCCGCGGTCTTCCAGGACGGTCACCAGATCCCGGCCCAGCATCCCCCGGGCCCCGGTCACCAGCCACCGGGTCACTGGGCCAGGCCGCCCTGGCCGGCCGTCTCGGGCTCGCGGCCGGACCCGGCCGCCGGCCCGCCGCCCCCGCCGTTTCAGCGGCTCCCACCACGGGCGGTGGTCCGCGTACCAGCGCACGGTGGCCGCCAGGCCCTCGGCAAACGGGGTACGCGGCGCGTACCCGAGAGCCCGCAGCGCCCGGTCGTCAAGCGAGTAACGCCGGTCATGGCCCTTGCGGTCCGCCACCGGGGTCACCCGGTCCCATCCGGCCCCGCACTGCTCCAGGATGGCCCGGGTCAGCTCGAGGTTGGTCAGTTCCGCGTCGCCGTTGATGTGGTACACGCCGGCCGCCGCGCCCTGCTCGAGCACCAGCTGGATGCCCCGGCAGTGGTCGTCCACGTGAATCCAGTCGCGGACGTTGCCGCCGTCGCCGTACAGCGGCACGGTCAGCCCGTCCAGCAGGTTGGTCACGAACAGCGGGATGACCTTCTCCGGGAACTGGTATGGGCCGTAGTTGTTGCAGCACCGGGTGATGCTGACGTTCAGGCCGTGGGTCCGGGCGTAGGCCCGGGCCATGAGGTCACCGCCGGCTTTCGCGGCCGAGTAGGGGGAGTTCGGGGCGAGCGGCGCGTCCTCGGCCCAGGAGCCTTCCGCGATGCTGCCGTAGACCTCGTCGGTGGAGACCTGCACCACCCGGGGCACCCCCGCGTCCAGGCAGGCCTGCAGCAGGACCTGCACGCCGACCACGTTCGCGGCGACGAAGTCCGAGGCGCCGTCGATGGAGCGGTCCACGTGCGTCTCGGCGGCGAAGTTGAGCACCGCGTCGTGGCCGGGGAGCAGGGTCGCGAGCAGGGGGGCATCGCAGATGTCGCCCTGGACGAAGCGCAGCCGGGGGTTCCCGGCGACCGGGTCCAGGTTGGCCAGGTTGCCCGCGTAGGTCAGCTTGTCCAGGACCGTCACCCCGGCCTGCTCGTATCCGGGGTAACCGCCCGAGAGCAGGGTGCGGACGTAGTGCGAGCCGATGAACCCGGCGCCGCCAGTTACCAGGATCCTCATGAGCTGATCTGCACCTTGCTGTGATCACCGAGAATGAGCCGGTGGGCCTTGGGCACCCGCGGTGCGGGTGTCACCTCCACGTTGCGCCCGATGATAGACGCCTCGATCCGCCGCACCCCGCTGATGGACGCGCCGCGCAGCACGATGGAGTATTCGATCTCGCTGTCGGTGATCGTGCAGTCCTCCGCCACCGAGGTGAAGGGGCCGATGTAGGAATCGGCCACCCGGGTCCGCGCACCCACGATGACCGGGCCGACGATGCGGGACGCGCTCACCTCGGCACCTTCCTCGATCACCACCCGGCCGATCAGCTCGCATCCGGGGTGCACGACGCCGCGCTGGGCCGGTTCCGCGGTCTCCAGCACCAGCCGGTTGACCTCGAGCATGTCCGCGACGTTCCCGGTGTCTTTCCAGTACCCGGAGATGGTCGTGGACGCTACCTTCCGGCCGCGGTCGAGCAGCCACTGGATAGCCTCGGTGATCTCCAGTTCCCCCCGCCGCGAGGGCTTCAGGTTGCGCACCGCCTCGTGCACGCACGGGGTGAACATGTAGACGCCGACCAGGGCGAGGTCGCTCTTCGGCTCGCGCGGTTTCTCCTCCAGCCCGATGACCTGGCCCGTGCCGTCGAGCTCGGCGACACCGAACTCCCGCGGGTCGGGCACCTGGGTGAGCATGATCTGCGCGTCCGGCCGCGTCGCACGGAACTCGTCCACCAGCGGGGAGATCCCGCCCACGATGAAGTTGTCGCCCAGGTACATGACGAAATCGTCGTCGCCGAGGAACGGCCGGGCGATCAGCACCGCGTGGGCCAGGCCGAGCGGCGCTTCCTGCCGGATATAGGTGACGTTCAGGCCGAACGCGGAGCCGTCCCCCACTGCCTCTTCGATGGCGGGCGCGGTATCCCCCACGACCAGCCCCACGTCGGTGATACCCGCATCCCGGATGGCCTCGAGGCCGTAGAAGAGGACGGGCTTGTTCGCCACGGGAAGCAGTTGCTTGGCCGAGGTGTGGGTGATCGGCCGCAGCCGCGTTCCCGCGCCCCCCGACAGGACCAGGGCCTTCATTGCAGCGAAACTAGCGTTCCGGGCCCGGTAATGCACGACGAGCCCGGAAAAAATCCGGGCTGGTCGACCCGGTGACGCCCCGTGTTCACCTGGGCCGCGCTCACGGGGCACCGCTCACGGGGCACCGCTCACCGGGACGCTTACCAGGGTCGGAGTCACTCAGGATCGGGTCGCCCCCGGCGCCTCACCGTGGAACTCGTTCTGGGCCGCGGCCAGCCCGGTACTGAGCAGGGCCGCCGTGGCGTCCGCCGCCCGGTCGATCAGGAACGGCAGTTCCTTGCGCTCGGCGGCGCTGAAATCCTTCAGCACGAACGCGGCCGGATCCATCCGGCCCGGCGGGCGCCCGATGCCGACTCGTACCCGGTAATACTCGCGGGTGCCCAGGGCGGCGGTCACCGAGCGGAGCCCGTTGTGGCCGTTGTCGCCGCCGCCCAGCTTGAGCCGGACCGTGCCGAACGGGAGATCCAGCTCGTCGTGGATGACCACGATGTGCCCCGGGTCGAGGTGGTAGTAGCCGCGGAGGCCGGCGACCGGGCCGCCGGATTCGTTCATGTAGGTCAGCGGCTTGGCCACGGTGACCGGCGTGCCGTCGAGACGGCCCTCGGCGATGACGGACCGGAACTTGCCCGCCCGGAACCGGGCCCCGATCCGGGCGGCGAGCTCGTCAGCCACCATGGACCCGGCGTTGTGCCGGTTCCCGGCGTAGCCGGGCCCGGGGTTGCCCAGCCCGGCGATCAGCCAGCGTTCGTCGGCCATGTCCTTCTCGCCTCGGCTGCCCCGTGCTTGCCGACCCCGTGCTGGCCAACCCGGTGCTGGCCGAGCCCAGTACCGCCCGCAGGACGGACCACACGGTGCCCTCCGCAATCCGGCCGCGCCTCCCGGCCGCCCGGCCGGGAACGGCCCCGCCGGGAACGCGCCGGCCAGGCTATTCCTCGGTGGCAGGTTCGGCCGGGGTCTCGCCCTCGGGGACGGGAGCGGGCTCGGTCGAGGTGGCCGCCGCGGTCTCGGGAGCACCGATCTCGGCTTCCAGCTGCTCGGCGGTCGGCGCGGCGATCACGTGCAGGACCAGCGCCTCGGGCTCCACGGCCAGCGAGGATCCTTCCGGCAGTTCCAGGTCGCCCGCGTGCACCGCCGTGCCGACTTCCATGTCTTCGACGTTGACCTCGATGCCGGTCGGGATGTGCGTGGCCTCCGCCTCGATCGCGATCTGCACCATCTGCTGGTCGAGCAGGCCGCCCGAGTACACCTCGCCGGTCACCTGGATCGGGATGTCCACCGTGACCTTCTCACCGCTGCGGACCAGGATCAGGTCCACATGCTCCACGGAGCCCCGGATCGGGTTGCGCTGCACGGCCTTCGGCAGGACCAGCTGGTTCCCGCCGGGCAGGCCATCCAGGCGGATCAGCACGTTCGCGGTCTTCAGCGCCATCATGACGGCGTGGCCGGGAAGCGTCAGGTGCCGGGTGTCGGTGCCGTGGCCGTACAGCACGGCGGGAACCCGGCCTGCGCGGCGCTCCCGGCGGGCGGCACCTTTGCCGAACTCGGTGCGCGGCTCTGCGGCGATGCTGACCTCGGGCACGGTACTTACTCCCTATGAAGCGGACTAGATTGCCGGGGCAGCGCCTCTCCGGGTAACCGCTCGGGCACCGGGGCCGCATACGACAACCGACAGGCACGCGAAAGCACGTGCCTGCAGGAGTCTAGCTCACACCGGGCGGTCCCCGGTCCGCCCGGTGCGAGCCCCGGACCGGGTCACTCTGAAGGCATGCCCGCCGGCGTCGCTTCTCCCTGGCCGGGCCGATCCGCGGGAGAGGGACCGGCTCGTCCGGCCGCCTGCGGCACGCGCACCGGCACGGAAGGATCAGCGGACAGAAAGGGCTCGGTGGTCACCCTCGCAGTCAGCGAAGGTGACCACCGAGCCCGCACGGCTCAGCTACCCGTGTTGCGGTGCCCGTCCGGGCCGCTGGGCGGCCGGATCAGGCCGGGTCGGATTCCTGGGTCATGGCCGGCTGCGATTCCTGCGTCATGGCAGGCTCGGCCTCCTGCGTCATCGCCGGGCTTCGGACTCCTGCGTCATCTCCGGCTCGGCCTCCTGCGTCATGGCCGGTCGGCCTCCTGGTCATCCCGGCTTGGACTCCTGCGTCATGCCCGGCTTGGACTCCTGCGTCATCGCCGGCTCGGCCTCCTGCGTCATCCCGGCTTGGACTCCTGCGTCATGCCCGGCTTGGACTCCTGCGTCATGCCCGGCTGCGATTCCTGCGTCATCGCAGGCTGGGCAGCATCCTTGGCATCGTTCCCCATGATCGTCCTCCCTGAGTTCCCCTGACCCCCGTGAGCCAGGACGACGAAAAACCCCGATATTGGCGGTTTAGCATATTACGCGACTAGCACACGGCCTTTTATGCGAATACCTAATTGATCATTGGCCGGCCGGGCGGGCCAGCCAATGGTCGCCGTTAACGGATCACCGGCGCAGTCACGCGGGCAGGGATGCGAGCTGCCGGCGGATCGCCGACAACTGGGCTTCGTCGCCCAGGTCCTCGAAGATGGCGAAGGACTGGGTCAGGAGCTGACGGGCTTCCGCGGGCCGTTCGCCTGCCAGCCGGGCCTGGCCCAGATCCCGCAGGGTCTGCGCCTCGCCCAGCCGGTCGCCCAGCGCCTGGCGCACCTCCAGCGCCCGCTGCAAGCAGTCGGCGGCGGTCCCGGGCTCAGCCAGGGCCAGGTGGGCCTCACCCAGATTGGTCAGGGCGTAACCCTCGCCGCGCAACTCGCCGATCCGGGCGAAAATGTCCCGGGCCTGGCCCAGCGTCGGGACGGCCTCTGCAGCCCGGCCCTTCGCGAGGAACAGCTTCGCCGAGATTGTTGAGGGCCACTCCCTCGCCATACTGGTGGCCCTCCTGCCGGTGAATAGCGAGCGCCCGGTTGAGCAGGTCGAGGGCTTCTTCGACGCGGTCGATGCGGAGGTACGTGTCCGCCAGATTGGTCGCGGTCTGGGCCTCCCCGGGCCGGTCGCCGATCTCCCGGCGGATGTCCATCGCCTGCTCGAAGCAGCCGATTGCGTCGCCGGTGAGGCGGCGCGCGTAGACGATGCCGAGGTTGTTGAGCACCAGGCCTCGCCGCGCCGGTCCCCGATCTGACGGGCGCTGGCCAGGGCGATCGGTGGGTCTCGACCCAGTCGGCCCAGTACGTGCGCCGGTTGAAGAAGCTGAGCGAGGCGATCGGCAGTTGCCAGGCGACCTCGTACAGCCCGCTCAGTGCCGCCTGCCGGGTCGCGGCGAGCAGGTTCGCCGCGCTCGATCTCGCACCAGTCCAGTGCCTCATCCGGCGCTGCGAAGCTCAGCGGCTGGACGTGGCGTCCGGCGGTCCAAGCGGGACCGGTCACCGGTACGGGGACACCATCCTGGCCATCGCGGCCACGCTGTGCAGGTACCAGGCCGAACCGGCGCGCACTGCGGCGTCCCGCAGTCCGCTGCGCTCTCTTGCGCCGACGCCCGGTCGGCCGCGTAGGCCCGGAGCAGGTCGTGGAAGCGGTAGCGGTCGGGCGCGGGGGCCTGCAGCAGTTGGGCGTCGACCAGCACCTCAAGGGCGTCGGCGACGGCATCCTCCGGTTGCCCGATCAGGGCCGCAGCGGCAGGCAGGCCGATGGACGGCCCCTGCCACAGGCCTAGCAGGCGGAAGGCGTGGGTCGGGTCGATCCCGCGTCCGGCCGTCCGGGCCGGGCAGGCTCGAGAAGCTCACCTCGAAGCAGGCCCGCACGGCCAGGTTGCCGGTCCTCAGCCAGTCGAGCCGCCGCCGCTCGTCCGAGAGCCGGACGGCGATGGTGCGACGGTCCAGCTGCCGCGGGCGGCCAGCCGGGCGCCCGGCGATCCTGATCGCCAGGGGCAGCCCGGCACAGGCGGCCAGGACCTCCTCGGTGGCCTCGGGCTCGGCCTCGGCCCGGTCCCGCCCGACGATGCCGGCGAACATGTCCCTGGCCTCCGCGGCCTCCAGGACATCGAGGTCAACGAAGCGGCTCCCGGCCAGGTCGGGCATGCGGCTGCGGGTGGTGACCAGGACCGCGCACGAGGCGCTACCCGGAAGCAGCGGACGGACCTGGGCGGCGTCTCTGCGCGTCGTCGAGGACGATCAGCACCCGGCGGTCGGTCACCCGGCTCCGGAACTGCGCCGCACGTTCTTCCTCGCCCGCCGGAATGCGCTCCGGGTCCATCCCAGATCCCGCAGGAACCGGGCCAGCACGTCGCTGGGCGAGGCCGGCTGCGGACTCGCGCCGCGCAGGTTGGCGTACAGCTGGCCGTCCGGGAACTGCCCGCGCAGCAGATGGGCGGCATGAACCGCCAGGGTGGTCTTCCCCAGGCCACCGGCCCCGATCACCGCCGCCACGACCACCGCCCCCGGGCTGTCCGGCCGGCCGGGGGTCGGCCAGCAGGTCACGCAGGCTTCTGCACCTGTTCCGCCCGGCCGGTGAAGTCGGGGATGTCGGCCGGGCAGCTGCGCCACCGGCGGCGGGGACAGGATCGCTGTGGGCGCGAACCCGGTCACCGGGCCGGGCCGTCCGGGTGCCGCGGCACGGTCCCGGGTCGCCCGCCCGCCGGAACCGGCCCAGCCGGGGACACCGGAGTGCCGGTGAAGGGGGAGTCCGGCCGCGGCGGTTTTCGTTGCGGAGAAAGAACCTGAGCCCGCGTCGGCCTGCAGCAATTGCTGATGCAGCTGCCGCAGCTCGGCACTCGGCTCCACCCCGAGCTCGTCGGCGATGACGTCCCGGGCCTGGGCGAACGCCTCCAGGGCTTCCGCCTGGCGGCCCGAGCCGTACAGCGCGCGCATGAGCAGGGCCCACAGGCCCTCGCGCAGCGGGTGATCGGCGATCAGCCGGCGCAGCTCGGCCACCACCTGCGCCTGGCGGCCGCAGCCGAGGTCCGCGGTGATGCGCAGCTCCAGCGCCTCGACCCGGGCTTCCTCGAGCCGGCTGCTCTCCGCGCTGACCAGCGGCGAAGGGGGAACATCCGGCAGGGCCCGGCTGCCGTTCCACAGCCCGAGGGCCTCGCCCAGCAGGCCAGCCGCGCGCGGGCTGTCCCCGGCGAACAGGGCCTGGCGGCCCTCGGCGGCCAGCCGGGTGAACTGGCGGGCGTCGAGGTCATCGGCGGCCACCAGCATCTTGTAGCCGGGCGAATGAGTCGCCAGCACCCGGCCCTGCGGGTCGCCGATCAGCCTGCGGAGCTTGTGAACATAGCCGCTGATCAGGTTGACGGACTTGGCCGGTGGGCTGCCCGGCCAGACCTCGTCGATCAGCTGGTCGGTTGAGACAACCTCACCGGACCGCAACAGGAGCACGGCCAGCACCGTGCGCCCCTTAGGTGCGCTGATGCTGCTCCAGCCCCCGTCAACCTGGACCTCAACTGGCCCAAGTATCCGAAACCGCATCGCTCGCGCCTCGTTCACTGGGGTGCGTCCGTCCCGGACACCGTAAGTCACGGAACTGGCCAAGCCGTCACTCAATGATGAACCTGATTTGGCCATCGCGGGAGCTTCCGGCGGAGGGTGTTGCCGGGCGTACCTGATGTTCGGGGCTCAATCACGGATCAATCGTGACGCAAGAGCCCACTGACATTCTCTTACTCAGCACGGCAAGCAGGAACAAGTCGCCGGCCGGGGAAACCAGGCCGGGGGGCCGACCGGGATCACCGCGGACCGCCAAACGGGGGCGCAGTCCGCGAAGTCCCCTGGTCAGGGCTGGTATGCGTGCGCCAGCCCTGACCAGGGAGCCAGCGATCCCGGACTGAGGGGAAACAGCACGCAACGCAGCCGGATGCGTGCGCCGAGCTGGTGGCCGCCGTCTTCGTCGCTTGCGGGGGCGAAGACAGCGGTCACCTTCGGGATCGCAAGACGCCGCAGGCCGGTGATGGGTCCGGGGGATGACCTACGCCGGTCTGCGGCCCGGGGGCGGCAGAGCGGCCCGGACCTCCTCGGGGGTCCGGGCCTGCTCAGTATCCCGGCCGGGCTAGCTCTGGCCGTCGAAGAGGCTGGTCACGGAGCCGTCGCTGAACACCTCGGTGATGGCCCGGGCGATCAGCGGCGCGATCGACAGCACGGTGAGCTTGTCGAACCGGCTGTCGTGCGGGATCGGCAGCGTGTTGGTCACGATGACCTCGCTGATCCGCGAATTCTTCAGCCCGTCCACCGCGCCGCCGGACAGCACGCCGTGCGTGGCGGTGACGATGACCTTGGCCGCACCCTGCTCGAACAGCGCGTCGGCGGCCTTGATGATGGTCGCACCGGTGTCGATCATGTCGTCCACGACGATGCAGGTCCGCCCGGCGACCTTCCCGACCACCTCGGAGACCGCCACCTTGTTGGCTACGTCCGGGTCGCGGCGCTTGTGGATGATGGCCAGCGGGCTGCCGAGCCGGTCGGTCCACCGCTCACAGACGCGGACCCGGCCGGCGTCCGGGGCCACGACCGTGACCTGCGAGACGTCCAGGTTGCCCTCGACGTAGCCGGCCAGGATCGGCAACGCGAACAGGTGGTCCACCGGGCCGTCGAAAAAACCCTGGATCTGCGCGGTGTGCAGGTCCACGGCCATGATCCGGTCCGCGCCCGCGGTCAGGAACAGGTCCGCCATCAGCCGGGCCGAGATCGGCTCGCGGCCGCGGCTCTTCTTGTCCTGGCGGGCGTAGCCGAAGAACGGCGCGACCACGGTGATCCGCTTGGCCGAGGCGCGCTTGAGCGCATCGACCATGATCAGCTGCTCCATGATCCACTGATTGATCGGCGCGGTGTGGCTCTGCACCACGAACGCGTCGCTGCCGCGGACCGACTCCATGAAGCGGACGAAGATCTCGCCGTTGGCGAAGTCGAACAGCCGGGCCGGAGTGGGCTCGATGCCGAGGTTGCGGGCGATTTCACTGGTCAGTTCGGGGTGGGCCCGGCCGGAGAAAAGCATCAGCTTCTTCTCGCCGGACGCGGTGATGCCGGTCACGCTCCCTGAGCTCCCTCACTCGTTGCGGCGTCCTGTCCCCCGGCGGGGCGCCCCCCGGCGCCCGGTGCTCGAAAGTCCTGTGCTTGAAAGTCCTGTGCCGTCCGCCAGGACCCTGGCCGCCCGGATCCTGCTGGGCGGGATCCCGTCCGCTGCCGGTCATCTGGCCGCCAGCGCCGGTTCCTGATTCGTTCATACCCGCTGCGGAGCCACCTGCATCGACCTTGCTTCCCGGAGGAAGGTATGCGAACGGACCGACCACCGCGCCGGCCCCGATGTCGGCCTCCCGGCAGAAGGACTGGATGACGCTGGCGCCCTCGCCCACGGCGGTGTCACGCAGCTGCGAGCCCGGACCGACCCGGGCCCCCGCCCCCACCATGGTGCGGCCCTCGAGCTGCGTCCCCGGCCCGATCTCGACGTCGCGGGCCAGGCTCACCCCGGTGTCGATCCAGGTCGTCGCGGGGTCCACGATGGTGACCCCCGCGCCCATCCAGGTGCCGAGCAGCCGCGCGTTGAAGATGTGCCGGGCCCGCGCCAGCTGGGCCCGGTCGTTCACGCCCAGCACCTCATCCGGGTCCTCCAGGGTCACCGAGGCCACGTGGTGGCCCTCGGCCCGCAGGATGGCGACCACGTCGGTGAGGTACTCCTCGCCCTTGGCGTTGTCGGTGGGGACCCGCTTGACCGCGTCGCCGAGCAGATGGGCCTCGAACGCGTAGACCCCCGAGTTGATCTCGTCCACGGCCCGCTGCGCCGGCGTGGCGTCGGCCTCCTCGATGATGGCCAGGAAATCCCCGGACTCGTCGCGGATGATGCGGCCGTAGCCGTGCGGGTTGGGAACTCGCGCGGTCAGCGCGGTGGCGGCGGCCCCGGTGGCCTGGTGCTCCCGGACCAGGGCGGCCAGCGTGGTCCCGCGCAGCAGCGGCGCGTCCGCGTAGGTGACCACGATTGTCCCGTGATCCAGCCCGACTTCCTCGATCACCGTCCGGACCGCGTGGCCGGTGCCGCCCTGGCGGTCCTGGACCACCGGCTGGGCGTCCGGCGCGTACTGGGCCAGATACTCGGTGACCTCACGGCGGCGGTGACCCACGACCACGATGAGACGGACCGGATCCGTCTCCCGCGCGGTGGCCAGCACGTGCCCCAGCAGGGTCTCGCCGCAGATCGCGTGCAGAACCTTCGGGGTATCGGACTTCATCCGCGTACCTTCGCCCGCGGCCAGGACGATGACCGCAGCCGGACGGCTCACACTCACTTGGCGGTGCTCCTCGGTTGCTGCTCCCCGGATACCGGGATCCCGCTCCCCGGTCGCGCCATCGTGACCCGCACTGATCGCCCTGCTCACCCGGCACATCAGTTCACGCGCCCGACTCTCGAAGGATACCGTCCGGCCAGTCGGGCTGAGGCCGGTTGGGTGGGGTGAAGCTCCTGCTCAGCGGAACGTAGCGGGCTCCCCACGGCCCGGCAGGCCAGTTGCTGCCGGCCCGGCGCGGAGCGTCACCGGCGCCGGAATTCTGTCGGCACCCGGCGCTAGGCTTCGAACATGAATTCGATACAGTTAAATGGTAACGGCCAGAGTCCCTCGAGTAAGGCCGAGCGGCTGCGGGAGCGGGCCATCGCGTTACGCCGGGCCGGGCGGTCCCGCCGGGAGATCAAGGAGATCCTCGGCATCGGCAGCAACCAGACCCTGAATGAGGCGCTGCAAGGTGAGCCGCCACCGGAATGGACGCGCCGCCCCCGGGCCAAGGACGCCCTGCGCGCCCGGGCCCGCGAACTGCGAGAGCAGGGCCTCGACTACGACGACATCGCGGCGTCGTTAGGCGTTTCCAAGAGCTCCGTCTCCTTGTGGGTCCGGGACATGCCGCGTCCCGAGCGGCTCAGCTACGAGGAGTGCCGCAAGCGGTCCGCCGAGGGGGCGCAGCGCTACTGGGAGGTGGAGCGGCCAGCTTCGCGAGGCCCGGCGAGAGGCGGTCCGCGCTGCGGCGGCCGGCCGAGATCGGCCGCTGTAACCGAAGCGGGAGATCCTGATCGCCGGGGCGATCGCCTACTGGTGCGAGGGGGCGAAGAGCAAGCCCCGCAGGAGGCAGGATCGCGTGGTCTTCGTCAACAGCGATCCTGGCGCTGATCAGGTTCTTCCTGCAGCTTCCTGGACACGGTCGGCATTGGCCCGGGAAACCTGACCTATCCGCGTACACATCCACGAGACCGCCGATGTTCCGCGGCGGGAACAGTTCTGGCGAGGCGTCACTGCCGCCGATCCAGCCAGTTCCGCGGACCATCCTCAAGACGCACAACCCGCGGACCAGTCCGCAAGAACGTGGGTGACGACTATCACGGCTGCCTGAGCGTTAAAGTCAGGCAGAGCGCCGACCTCTACCGGCGGATCGAGGGCTGGGCCCGCTCGATCATGGTCGACCCAGGAGGGCTCGATGCGCTGGAGTTGACGCAGTTGAGTCGTATCGAACCTCGCTCACCTGCTACAGAGCTCCCGGGAGAGGATTCGAACCTCTGTTAAGGCGTCCAAAGACCCTCGTCCTGCCTGGCTAGACGACCCGGGATCGTTTCTCGTCGCCAAACTTTACCGGGCCCTAAGCCGAGACGGCTGCGGACCACCATGACGGGACGCGAACCGCCAGCGATCTGGGTTCGGTTGATGACCGGGTAGCCAGGATGAACGCCGGGGCGCGGCGGGTGGCGCCCCGCCGCAAACATGTCTCGGCATGCGAGACGTGTCGAGGTGGTTACTCTGCGCTGATTAGGTGGCCACTTGGCGAAATCTTAACCATGCCCCGTGTGCAAGTTACGGTTTCGTAGGTTACGGTGACGTAAGCGTCATGATTTCCGCGAACCTGGGTAGCGGCGCGGGGACAGCGACGCGAGGACCTACCTCCCAGGCCCCGAGAGCAGAGTGAGGTTCACATGACTGCCTCCCCCGAGACCGTCCCGGACAGGACTATCCCGGCTACGGCCCCCACGGTCACCCGGCGCACACCCATGCCGGAGATAGAACCCGAGCCGAGCTCGGTGCTGGACCGCTTCCTGGTGGGCCTGTTCGTGACCATCCCGCTTCTCGCGGTGCTCGCCGCCGTCCCGCTGGCCTGGAGCCTGGGCTGGCTCGGCTGGCACGACGTGGTGATCGCCCTGGTCTTCTACGTGATCTCCGGGATGGGGATCAGCATGGGCTTCCACCGCTACTTCACCCACTCGTCCTTCAAGGCGAACCGCGGATTGAAGATCGCGATGGCCATCGCGGGCACCCTGGCCATCGAAGGCCCGGTCCTGGTCTGGGTGGCGGACCACCGCCGGCACCACAAGTACAGCGACAAGGAAGGTGACCCGCACTCGCCGTGGCGGTTCGGCACCGACTGGAAGGCGCTCACCAAGGGCTTGGGCTACGCGCACGTCGGCTGGCTCTTCAACCCGAACCGGACCTCCCAGGCCAGGTTCTGCCCGGACCTCCTGGCGGACAAGGACGTCAGCCGCGTCTCGCGCTGGTTCCCCGGCCTGGTCGCCGTGTCACTGCTCCTCCCGGCGCTGATCGGCGGACTCTGGTCGATGTCCATCGCCGGTGCGCTCACCGCGTTCTTCTGGGCCAGCCTGGTCCGGATCTGCCTGCTGCACCACGTGACCTGGTCGATCAACTCGGTCTGCCACACGTTCGGCAACGAGGACTTCGAGGTGCGCGACAAGTCCCGCAACGTCGCCTGGCTGGCCATCCCCTCGTTCGGCGAGTCCTGGCACAACCTGCACCACTCCGACCCGACCTGCGCCCGGCACGGCGCGCTCAAGGGCCAGATCGACATCAGCGCGCGGGTCATCGCCTGGGCCGAGCGCCTGGGCTGGGCCTACGACGTCCGCTGGCCGGACGGGGACCGGCTGTCCGCGCGGCTGACCGGGGTGCGGGGCAAGTCGCTCGGATCCATGACCGACCGCCAGGCGCCGAAGTCTGGTGACCGGAAGGCTGCGTGATGGCGTCATGATGGGCGGATGACCAATTCGGACCCGGGCTCGAATCACCGCAAGCGGATGACCGGAAAAGAGCGCCGCGAGCAGCTGCTGGACGTCGGCCGGCGGCTGTTCGCGGAGCGCGGGTTCGAAGGCACCTCCATCGAGGAGATCGCGGCGCAGGCGGGCGTGTCCAAGCCGGTGGTGTACGAGCACTTCGGCGGCAAGGAAGGCCTGTACGCGGTGGTGGTGGACCGCGAGGTCGAGCGGCTGCTGGGCATGGCCACCCGGATCCTGGGCGGCCAGCACACCCGGGAGAAGTTCGAGGCCGCGGCGATCGTTCTGCTCAAGTACATCGAGGACGACGCCGACGGGTTCCGCATCCTGGTCCGTGACTCGCACCCGGCCTCGGGCGCGGGCACCTTCGGCAGCCTGATCAGCGATATCGCCAGCCAGGTCGAGTACATCCTGAGCGATTTCTTCGCGGCCCGCGGTTACGACCCGAAGCTGGTCCCGATGTACGCGCAAATGCTGGTGGGCATGGTGGCCATGACCGGGCAGTGGTGGCTGGACGCCCGCAAGCCGAAGATGGAAGAGGTGGCCGCGCACCTCATCAACCTGGCCTGGAACGGGTTGTCAGAGCTGGAGACCAAGCCGCGGATCTCCAGCGAGGTCGTCAAGCGCGCCCGCTCCTGACCCGGGCGACCACGAAGACACGCCGGAACGGCAGCACCGTTCCGTACGGCGCCGGCGGGTAGGCCACCCGGATCAGGTCCCGGTAGCCGGCCAGGAACTCCTCCGCCTCCGCCGGGGGCAGGGCCGACAGCACCGGGCGCAGCCCGCTCCCGCGATACCAGTCCACCACCGCATCCTCGCCCGGCAGCACGTGCAGGTACGTGGTCTCCCACGCGTCCACCTCGCAGCCCGCCCTGGCCAGCAGGGCCAGGTAGTCGGCGGGGTCGCCGGCCTGGCGGTTCAGCTGGACGCCCTCGAGCAGCGGCCGCCACCGGGGCGTGCCGGCCAGTTCCCGCAGGATCGTGTGGCTGGGCTGGTCGAAGTTGCCGGGGAGCTGGAAGGCCAGCCAGCCGCCCGGGGCCAGCCAGCGCACCCACGAGGTGAGCAGTTCCCGGTGGCCGGGGATCCACTGCAGCACGGCGTTACAGGTGATGACGTCGACGGGCTGCTCCGGCTGCCAGGTCCGGATGTCGGCCAGCCGGAACTCCAGCCGGCCAGCCGGAACCGCCGCCACTCCCAGGCCTGCAGCCTGTGCTGCCGCGCCCTCCGCGGCCTTCGCCTCAGGTGCCGCGAGCTCCGCCCGGGCGGCCTCGATCATCTCCGGCGAGCTGTCCACGCCCAGCACGCGGGCGCCGGGCCAGCGGGCAGCCAGCACGGCGGTCAGGTTGCCGGGCCCGCAGCCCAGGTCGGCCACGAACCCCGGGTCGTCCGCGCCGACCCGGCTGAGCAAGTCGAAGAACGGCCGGGCCCGCTCGCTGCCGAACCGGAGGTAGGTGCCTGGATCCCACATCGCCCGCTCGTTTCTCTCGACGTCGAGATACTTGATTGGCCCTGTCTACCCGGGTCACAGTCTTGATGTCAAGAGATATGCTGCCCGCATGGATGAACACCCCGGAGGGCCAGCCCAGCGCGCGGCGCTGGCGCGCGACGAGGTGGACGATCTCGTGGCCGCCTGGCACTCCGAGCGGCCCGACCTGGACGTGGAGCCGCTTCAGGTGCTCAGCCGGGTGTCCCGGCTGGCCAGGCACCTGGACCGGGCCCGGCGGGTGGCGTTCGCCCGGCACGGGCTGGATATCTGGGGGTTCGACGTGCTGTCTGCCCTGCGCCGGCAGGGAGCCCCGTATCAGCTGACCCCCGGGGCACTGCTGCGCGCCACGCTGGTCACCTCGGGCACGATGACCAACCGGGTGGACCGGCTCGCCGAGGTGGGCCTGGTCCGCCGGGAGCCCGATCCGCAGGACCGCCGCGGCGTGCTGGTCACCCTGACCCCGGCGGGCGTGGACCGGGTCAACGGGGCACTCGCCGACCTCCTGCGCAGCGAGCACGCGCTGCTCAGCGGGCTCAGCGAGGCCGACCGGCGCACCCTGGCCGACCTGCTCCGGGTCCTGCTCGCCCCGCTGGATGCCTAGCCCTACCGCCCCTGACTCATCAACGCGGTGCATTGTGCGCAGCGGGGCGCACACAATGCACCGCGCTGCTGCCTGGCGCTGGGGTCAGGTGTCCTCGGCGGCTTCGAGCCACTGCTCCTCGAGCTGGGCCTTCTCGTCCTGGACCGCGCGCAGCTCGGCCCCGAGCTCGGTCAGCCGGACGTAGTCGCTGGCGTGCTCGGCCAGCGCCACGGTCAGCTTCTCTTCCTGTCTCGTGAGCCGGTCGATCTGGCGCTCCAGCCGCTGCATGTCCTTGCGCGCCGCCCGTTGCGCCCCCGCCCCGCCCGGCTGGGACCCGCCGGGCTGGCCCGTACCGGGCTGGCCCGTCCCGGCCGCACTGCCGGAAGCCGCACCGCCAGCGACAGCCGGCCGGGTCCCGGCACCGGCAGCACCCGGCCGGGCCGCAGCACCCGCACCCGCCGCGCGGCGGCGCAGGTACTCGTCGACCCCGCCCGGCAGGAACGACAGGTCGCCGTCCCCGAGCAGGGCGACCACGTGATCGGTGACCCGTTCCAGGAAGTAGCGGTCGTGGCTGACCAGGACCAGGGATCCGGGCCAGCCGTCCAGCAGGTCCTCGAGCTCGGTGAGCGTGTCCACGTCCAGGTCGTTGGTGGGCTCGTCAAGGAACAGCACGTTCGGCTCGTCGATCAGGATCCGGAGCAGCTGCAGCCGCCGCCGCTCCCCGCCGGACAGCTCCCCGGCGGGCGTCCACTGGGTGTCGCCGCGCAGGCCGAGCCGGTCGAGCAGCTGGCTGGCGGCCGCGGCCCCCTGGGCGGAGTCGAGCGTGCCGCGCACCTCGGTCACCGCCTCGCGCGGGGTGAGCGCGGGATCCAGCCCGGCATCGCGCTGGTGCAGGTACCCGAGCCGGACCGTCTTGCCCCGGATGATCTCGCCGGTCACGTCGAGTCCCGGCCCGGCGTCCCCGGGCTCGTCGGTCCCGGCGGGCTCGCCCGGATCGCTCACGCCGGCCAGCAGGTCCAGCAGCGTGCTCTTGCCGCTGCCGTTCGGCCCGATCAGGCCGACCCGCTCGCCCGGGCCGAGCTGCCAGGTCACGTCGCGGAGCAGGGTCCGCGGCCCGCTGGGTCCCGAGGGGACCGTCGCGGTGACGTCCTCCGCCTCGATCACGGTCCGGCCCAGCCTGGCGGTGGCCATCCGGGTCAGTTCCACCTCGTCCCGGGGCGGTGGCTCACCCTCGATGAGCGCGTTGGCCGCGTCCACCCGGAACCGGGGCTTGCTGGTCCGGGCGGGCGGCCCGCGGCGCAGCCAGGCCAGTTCCTTGCGCAGCAGGTTGCGCCGGCGGCGGTCGGTGGCCTCGGCGACCCGGGCCCGCTCCGCCCGGGCCAGCACGTACGCGGAATACCCGCCGTCGTAGGCGTGCAGCTGGCCGTCGGCCAGTTCCCAGGTCCGGTTGCACACCGCGTCCAGGAACCACCGGTCGTGGGTCACCGCGACCAGCGCCTCGGGCCGCCCGGCCAGGTGCTGGGCCAGCCAGTTGATGGCCTCGACGTCCAGGTGGTTGGTGGGCTCGTCCAGGAGCAGCAGGTCGTGGTCCCCGATCAGCACCGCGGCCAGCGCCACCCGCCGCGACTCGCCGCCGGACAGCCGGCCGGCCGGCCCGGCCAGGTCGATCCCGGGCAGCAGCGCCGCCAGCACCGACCGGGTCCGCGGGTTGGCCGCCCAGGCATGCTCGGGCAGGTCCCCGACGACGGTCGAGGCCACGGTCCCGGTCAGCTCGGTCCGCTGGGCCAGCATCCCGGTCCGCAACCCCCGGGTCCGGGTGGCCCGGCCGCTGTCCAGCGCCTCGGTCCCGGCCAGGACGGACAGCAGGGTGCTCTTGCCCGCGCCGTTGCGGCCGACGATGCCGATCCGGTCGCCGACCGCGACACCGGCGGACACCCCGTCGAGCAGCGGCCGCTGGCCGTAGGCCTTGACCGCGCGCTCCAGGTTGACCAGGTTCACCGCGGGACTGCTCATGCTGGTACGGACGTCCTCATGGCCGGCCTGCCGGCCGGCCGTCGCTGCTTCCTCACGGCCGGCCCACCGGCCGGCCGGCTTCCGAGCCGCCCGGGAGGCCGCCGGGCCTCCCGTCGGCGGGCACGCTGATCACGGTCGCGCCCGGGGCCGGGCCGGTCACGCTGGCCACCGTCCGGCACACCCCGGCGCCGGCCAGCGCGACGGCCAGGTCGCGCGCGTGCGCCCCGTCCCGGGCCAGGAACGCGCAGGTCGGCCCCGAGCCGGACACGATGCCGCCCAGCGCGCCGTACTCCCGGCCCGCGGCCAGCGTCTGGCGCAGCCGGGGCAGCAGCGACACGGCGGCGGGCTGCAGGTCGTTGCTCAGCAACGGGCCCAGCGCGGCCGGGTCACCCGAGCGGAGCGCGGCCATCAGGGCCGTATCCAGTTGCGGTGGCGGCACGGTACCGGGCCGCCCGCCAGACGCCGGCGTGCCGCCCGACGCCGGCTTCCCGGCCGAGGCCGCCCGCCCGCCGGACGCCGGCGTCACGCCCGGGGCCGCCCGCCCGCCCGGGTCTGCCGTGCTGCCAGGGGCGGGCCGGCCGCCAGACGGCGGCTTCCGGCCCGGGGCCGCCCGGCCGCCAGAGGCCGGCTTCCCGGCCGGGCCGGGCTCCCCGGCGCGCGCCCGGAGCCGGTCACAGGCCGCGTACACCGCGGGAGTGGACAGCTGCCCGTCGGCGAACGCGAGCACCCAGTGGTATGTCCCGGCGGCCAGGGCCGGGGTGACCCGGTCGCCGCGGCCCAGGCCCACGGCCGTCCCGCCGAGCAGCGCGAACCCGACGTCGCTGCCCACCCTGGCCGCCACCTCGGACAGTTCCTGGTGGCTCAGCCCGGTGCCCCACAGCTCGTTGCAGGCGACCAGCGCCCCGGCCGCGTCGGCGCTGCCGCCGGCCAGCCCGGCCGCGACCGGGATCCGCTTCCTGATCTCGATGGCCAGGCCGGGCGAGTCGCGGACCCCCGGCCCGACCGCGTCGACCAGCGCGGCGACCGCGCGGGCGGCGAGGTTGTCCGGGCCGAGCGGCACGCTGCGGGCGCCCTCCCCGGTGACCACCACGCTGTCGGTGTTCGCGGAGGTCACGGTGACCTCATCGAACAGCGCCAGGGCATGGAACACGGTCACCAGGTCGTGGTAGCCATCCGCACCGGGCGGCCCCACAGAGAGCTGGAGATTCACCTTCGCGGGCACCCGCGCGGTCACAGCGGTCACGATTCCCCGATCGTAGCGGCCCGCCCGGAGGGCATAAACCGCGGCTGCCGTTCATGATCACGGTCAGTAGAGGGCGTTGGGTGGCAGATTTTGACCACGATCACGGGATCCCCGCCTGAGCGGCGGAGGCGATCCGGGCGAACTCGGCGACCCCGAGCGACTCGCCCCGCGCCCCGGGGTCCACCCCGGCCGCCCGCAGGATCCGCTCGGCGGCCGCGGCCGACCCGGCCCAGGTGGCCAGGGCCGCGCGGAGGGTCTTGCGCCGCTGCGAGAACGCCGCGTCCACCACCGCGAACACGCCGGCGCGCGGCACATCGACGTCCGGGGGGTCCCGGCGGGTGAACGCGACCAGCCCCGAATCCACGTTCGGCACCGGCCAGAACACCGTGCGCGGCACCGGCCCGGCCCGGCGGGAGTCCGCGTACCAGGCCAGCTTGACCGACGGCACGCCGTAGACCCGGCTCCCCGGCGGCGCGGTCATCCGGTCGGCCACCTCGGCCTGCACCATGACCAGCCCGCGGCGCAGCGTGGGCAGCTCGGCCAGCAGGTGCAGCACGACCGGCACCGCCACGTTGTACGGCAGGTTGGCGACCAGCGCCGTCGGGGGGTCGCCCGGCAGTTCCCCGGCCCCGACCCGCGCGGCGTCGGCGGTGAGGACGATCAGTTTGCGAGAAAGAGAGGGTTCATGGGCGGCGACGGTCACCGGAAGCGCGGCGGCCAGCGACGGGTCGACCTCGATCGCGATGACCTGGCGGGCCGCCGGGAGCAGGCCCAGGGTGAGCGAGCCGAAACCGGGCCCGACCTCGAGCACCACGTCGTCGGGCTGCAGCTCAGCCAGGGACACGATGCGCCGGACGGTGCCGGCGTCGGTGACGAAGTTCTGGCCGAGCCGCTTGGACGGCCGGACGTCCAGCCGCCGGGCGAGCTCCCGGATCTCGCCTGGGCGCCAGCAGCCCACTCACCAGGGCCCGAAGACGCGCTCGCCGGTCGCCTCGATGATCGCGCACAGCTCCGCCACGTCCAGCTGCTTGATGTCCGCGAGCGCGCGCAGCGTGTGCGCGACCTGCGCCGGGGAGTTGGACTTGCCCCGGTTGGGCATCGGGGTCAGGAACGGGGCGTCGGTCTCGACCAGGATGGCGTCCGCGGGCACCGCCGCGGCCGCGTCCCGCAGCGGCTGGGCGTTCTTGAACGTCAGGGTGCCGGCGAAGCTCAGCACGTAGCCCGCGGCCACGCAGCGCTTGGCCATGGCGGCGTCGCCGGAGAAGCAGTGGAACACCACCTGCTCCGGCGGCCCCTCCTCCTCCAGGATGCGCAGCACGTCGTCGTGGGCATCCCGGTCGTGGATCATCAGTGCCTTGCCGGCCTGCCTGGCGATCGCGATGTGCGCCCGGAACCACTCCTGCTGCAGCTCATGCGGCGCGTCGTCCCAGTAGTAGTCCAGCCCGGTCTCGCCTACCGCCCGCACCCGCGGCTCGCTCGCGAGTGCGGCGATCTCCTCCCGGGCCGCTTCCTTCTCCGCAACGGAACCGCTCACGGCCACGGTGTCGTTCGGATGGATCGCGACCGCGGCGTACACCGGGTCGTAGTCCGCCGCGCAGGCCACGGCCCAGTACGAGGAGGGCAGGTCGGTGCCGACCGTGACCACCCGGGTGATGCCGGCCGCGGCGGCCCGGGCCAGTACGTCCGCGACCGGGCCGGGCACCAGGTTCAGGTGGCAGTGGCTGTCGAACGCGGTGGCCGGCAGGGGCTCCGGGTCCGGCGCGGGCGGGCGGCCGTACTGGTCGGCTTCTGGTGCGCTGCTCACTCCGCCGGCCTGGTCACGGCTGCTCAAGCCGGGCCAGTTCCTCCTCGACGATCGAGGAGTCCAGCTTCCTGAACAGCGGTTCCGGCGTGGCGAGCGGGGTGCCCGGCGTGATCGGCCGGGACTCCCAGCGGGCGGCGTCGGCGTCGTAGTCCCCCGTGATCACCGGGTACGACGGGCCGCCGTCCTCGTCCACCTCGTCGATCCGGGGCATCCCGGTCCAGGTGCCCTCGCCGCCCAGCATCCGGTACACGGTGGACGAGGACCCGGGCAGGAACGGCGTGAGCATGGTCTTCGCGTCGTCCACCAGCTGCAGGACCACGTGCATGATCGTGCGCATCCGCTCCGGGTCGGTCTCGCGCAGCTTCCACGGGGCCTGGTCGGACATGTACTTGTTGGCGTCGCCCACGGCGCGCATGGCGTCGTTGACCCCGGCCTTGAACCGGGAGCGGTCCAGCGAGGCGCCGACCCGGGCGAAGGCCGCCCGGGACCGCTCCAGGATCTCCCGGTCCGTCTCGGTCAGCTGGCCGGGCTCCGGGATGGACCCGATGTTGCGGGCCGCGAACGAGACCGAGCGGTTGACCAGGTTGCCCCAGGTGGCGACCAGCTCGTCGTTGTTGCGGCGGAGGAACTCGCTCCAGGTGAAGTCGGTGTCCTGGTTCTCCGGCCCGGCCACCGCGACGTAGTAGCGCAGCGCGTCCACGTCGTAGCGGCCCAGGAAGTCACGGACGTAGATCACGACGGACCGGGAGGAGGAGAACTTCCGGCCCTCCATCGTGAGGTACTCGCTGGAGACCACCTCGGTCGGCACGTTCAGCGCGCCGAGGGCGCCGGGGCTGCCGTCCTTGCTGCCCTGGCCGTTGTAGCCGAACAGCATCGCGGGCCAGATCTCGGAGTGGAAGACGATGTTGTCCTTGCCCATGAAGTAGTAGGACTCGGCGCCGGGTGCCTGCCACCACGCGCGCCAGGCGTCCGGATCGCCGGACCGGCGGGCCCACTCGATCGACGCGGACAGGTACCCGATGACCGCGTCGAACCACACGTAGATCCGCTTGTCGGTGCGGTCCCGCCAGCCGTCGAGCGGGACCGGGACGCCCCAGTCCAGGTCGCGGGTGATGGCCCGGGGGCGCAGCTCGTCGAGCAGGTTCAGGGAGAAGTTGAGCACGTTCGGCCGCCACTGGCCGGTCTTGCCCACCAGCCACTTGCGCAGCACCTCGGTGAACGCGGGCAGGTCGAGGAAGTACTGCTCGGTCTCGATGAACTTGGGCGTCTCCCCGTTGATCTTGGAGCGGGGATTGATCAGGTCGACCGGGTCGAGCTGGTTGCCGCAGTTGTCGCACTGGTCACCGCGGGCGTGCTCGTACCCGCAGATCGGGCAGGTCCCCTCGATGTAGCGGTCCGGCAGGGTGCGGCCGGTGGACGGGGAGATCGCGCCCAGCGTGGTCTGCGGGAAGATATAGCCGTTCTTGAGCAGCCCGAGGAAGATCTCCTGCGTCACGGCGTAGTGGTTGCGGGTCGTGGTCCGGGTGAACAGGTCGTAGGAGAGGCCCAGCGCGCGCAGGTCCTCCGCGATCACCCGGTTGTAGCGGTCGGCGAGCTCGCGGGCGGTCAGCCCCTCGGCGTCCGCGGCCACCTGGATCGGGGTGCCGTGCTCGTCGGTGCCGCTGACCATCAGCACCCGGTTCCCCGCCATCCGCTGGTACCGGCTGAACATGTCGGACGGCAGGCCGAAGCCGGAGACATGGCCGATGTGGCGGGGCCCGTTGGCGTACGGCCAGGCGGGCGCGGTCAGGATGTGACGGGTCGTCGCGGACATGGGTCCAGCCTAGGGGCAACCCCGGACCGGTCCTGAACGGATTTCGGCGACCGGCAGAGATCACCCGCGCGGCGGCCCGGCCTGCGTGTCCGGGCTGGCGGGACCGGGCTGCCGGGCGGCCACCACGGCGCCGTACAGCTCCCGCCGGCGCAGGCCGGATTCCCGGGCCACGGCGGCGATCGCCTCGCTCCGGGGCTGGCCGTCGCCGGCCCGGCGGGCGACCTCGGCGACCGCCTCCTCGAGGGTGAGCCGGGGTCCTCCCGGGTCGCCCCCGACGACCAGCGTGACCTCGCCGAGCAGGCCGCCCTCGGCCCAGCCGGCCAGCTCGGCCAGCGTGCCCCGGCGGATTTCCTCGTGCGTCTTGGTCAGCTCCCGGCAGACCACCGCGCGCCGCCCGGGCCCGAACGCTGCGGCCAGCTCGCCCAGGGTGACCCCGGTCCGGTTGCCGGCCTCGAAGAAGACCAGGGTGCGGGGCTCGGCAGACAGCTCGGCGAACCGGCGGGCCCGCTCGCCGCCCTTGCGGGGCGGGAAGCCCTCGAAGCAGAACCGGTCGGTGGGCAGGCCGGACACGGCCAGCGCCGCGGTCACCGCGGAAGGCCCGGGCAGCACCCGGACCGGGGCACCAGCCTCGGCCGCGGCCGCCACCAGCCGGTACCCGGGATCGCTGATCGTGGGCATGCCCGCGTCGGAGACCAGCAGCACGTCGTGGCCCTGGCGGAGCGAATCGAGCAGCCGGCCGCCGCGGCTCCGCTCGACAGCCTCCCAGTACGAGACGACCCGGCCGGTCACCTCGACGCCCAGGGTGGAGGCCAGCCGCTTGAGCCGCCGGGTGTCCTCGGCGGCCACCAGCGGCGACTCGGCCAGGGCCTGCGCCAGCAGCGGTGACGCGTCGCCGGGCCGCCCGATGGGCACGGCGGCCACCGTGAGGGTGCCGAAGCCCTCCGCAGCGGCGGGTTCGCTGGCGGCGGGTTCGCTGGCGGCGGGTCGCTGGCGGCGGGCTGGCTGGCGGGTGGGTCGCTGGTGTTCATGCCGGGCACCACGCTATGTCCCCAGGCAAAGTCCCCGCGCTGGGTACTGGTGCTATGTCCTGGGCACCGTCACGTTGCGGCAGGCACACCAATACGTCGTGATCTGGCGCCCGCACGCCCCGGCCGGCCAATACCATGTTTCCGATGATGGCCTCTCGGACGACGGCGCAGCCCGCCGCGACCACTGACCAGCCATCCGGCCTCCTGGCCCGGATGGTCCCGCCCATGCCCGGCAGCGCGCTGTGGGGCTGGCTGGGCCCGCTGCTGGTCACCGCGTTCGGCGCGTTCCTGCGGTTCAACCAGCTGAACGTGCCGGACAAGGTCATCTTCGACGAGACGTACTACGTGCCGGACGCGCTCGGCATCCTGCGGTACGGCGTCGAGCACAACTACGTGAGCGCGCGGAACTCGCTGCTCGTGCGCGGGAACACGCACATCTTCAGCACCGGCGGGGAGTTCGTGGTCCACCCGCCGGTCGGGAAGCTGTTCATCGCGTTCGGCGAGTGGACGTTCGGCGTGAACTCGTTCGGCTGGCGGTTCGCGTCCGCGCTGATCGGGTCACTGGCCATCCTGCTGCTGGCCCGGATCGCCCGCCGGATGACCCGGTCCACCCTGCTCGGCTGCATCGCCGGCCTGCTGATGGCGCTGGACGGCCTGGAGTTCGTGATGAGCCGCACGGCCCTGCTGGACATCTTCCTGATGTTCTGGGTGCTGGCCGCGTTCGGCTGCCTGGTCGTGGACCGCGACGTCACCCGGGCCCGGCTGGCCGCGGCGGTGGACGGCGCGTTCGGCGGGGCGGCGCGGGGGGCATCGCCCACCGCAGACCTGGCCGCCGCAGAGCCGGGCAGGCGGCCGGATCCCGGAGGCCCGGTAACCGGTGGCCGGGCATCCAGTGGCGGCGCATCCCCTGGTGGCGGGTGGGCGCCGGGGCGTGCATCGGCCTGGCCCTGGCGTCGAAGTGGGACGCGATCTGGTACGTGCTCGGGCTGGGCGCCCTGGTGATCGCCTGGGACATCGGCGCGCGCCGGGCCGCCGGGCTGCCCAATGACTTCGCCGGCACCCTGCGGCGGCACGGCTGGATGCCGGTCTGGTTCGGCGCGCTGCCCGTGGCGGTCTACCTGGTCACCTGGTCCGGGTGGTTCTTCACCAGCACCGGATATGACCGGCAGTGGGCCGCCCAGAACGGCATCCACATCCCGGTGATCTCCGCGCTGGCCTCGTTCGTGCAGTACCAGAAGCAGATGCTCCAGTTCCACCTGGGCCTGACCACGCATCATCCGTACCAGTCGCAGCCGTGGACCTGGCTGGTCATGAGCCGGCCCGTCGCGTTCTTCTGGCAGTGCCCGGCCGGGGGCACCCACGGGACCTGCGCGAGTTCCAAGGCCCAGGAAGTGCTGGCCATCGGCACGCCGCTGATCTGGTGGGCGTCCATCGCCACGCTGCTGGTCTGCGTGGCCTGGTGGCTGACCCGCCGCGACTGGCGGGCCGGGGCGCTGCTGCTGGCCGTGGCCGTGGGCTGGCTGCCCTGGTTCTGGTTCGCGCTGCACGACCACCGGACCGAGTTCTTCTTCTACGCGCTGGAGTTCGAGCCCTACCTGATCCTGTCGATCACCCTGTGCCTCGGGCTGATCATCGGCCCGGCGCGGGCGTCCGCGATGCGCCGCACGGTCGGCTCGGCGGTGGTCGGCGCCTACCTGCTCGGGGTGCTGCTGAACTTCGCCTACCTGTACCCCATCCTGACGGCCAAGATCATCCCGTATACGTCCTGGCTGTCGCACATGTGGTACCACGGCTGGATTTAACGCGCGGCCGAGGGGCAGAAGAGGCCTGCCCGCGGCGGGTGGCCTGTTCAGCGGGGCCGGTGTGAGCGACACTAGAAGCAGATTCCCCTGCGCGGGTCGATGACGATCTCTGCGCTGGCCGGCCAGTCCGGGGGCCGGCCGGCTCCGAAGTACTTGTAGGGCACAGCATGCCCTGCTGGTCGAGCGCAGCCGGGGCCCACAGTGGGCCTTCAGGAATCTCTCAGATTCAGGGGGTAGTAAAGAGAGCGCGAACACCGGGGGAAAAGTTACCCGATTCACCCGAGCGGATGGGCGCTCCCATACGTCTTTAGGGTGAAGGGTTTCGATCGAGTAGTGGAGTGACCGATGGGGACTAGCGAAGAGGCACCGGACCGGGACCGGCGGTTCGAGCAGGATGTCCTGCCGTTCCTCGGCCAGCTGTACCCCGCTGCGCTCCGGATGACCCGCAACCCGACGGACGCCGAGGACCTCGTGCAGGAGACCTCGGCCAAGGCGTACGCCGCGTTCCACCAGTTCCGCCCGGGCACCAACCTCAAGGCCTGGCTGCACCGCATCCTGGCCAACACGTTCATCAACACCTACCGCAAGCGGCGCCGTGAGCCGCGGCAGGCCTCGGGGGGCGACTTCCAGGAGTGGCAGATGCCCGCCGACCCGCTGGCCGCCCAGGCCCGGTCGGCCGAGGCGGAGGCGCTGGACCGGCTCGCGGACTCGGAGATCCTGCGCGCGCTGCGGGACCTGCCGGAGGAGTTCCGCGTCGCGGTGTACCTGGCCGACATCGAGGGTTACGCCTACAAGGAGATCGCCGAGATCATGGGCACCCCGATCGGCACGGTGATGTCGCGGCTGCACCGCGGCCGCGGGCGGCTGCGCGACAAGCTGGCCGCCTACGGTCCCGGCAAGGGTCCGGGGCTGGCCCCGATGACGGGCTGACCCCCCCAGGGTCACCAGGCAGTGCCCGCCCGCGGCGCGTGCTCCCAGCCCAGCGCGGCCGGGTCGTACACCCGCTCCACGTAGATCTGGTGCCACAGCGAGAACACGATCAGCACCCAGATGTGCCGCCAGCTGACGTCGGGCTCGCCCGCCCGGAACCGCTCCAGCATGCTGAGCGCCGCGTCCCGGTCGATCCACTCGTCGGTCTTGGCCTCACGCAGCAGGCGGTCCGCCCACCCGTACATCTCACCCTTGAGCCAGTGCCCGATCGGCACCGGGAAACCCAGCTTGGCTCGTTCGGCCGCGGCCTGCGGCAGTACGGAGGCCATCGCCTGGCGCAGCGCGAGCTTGGTGGTACCCCCGCCGATTTTCTCCTCCCGGGCCAGCCGGGCCGCGACCGCCATCACCTCGCGGTCCAGGAACGGCACCCGCAGCTCCAGGCTGTGCGCCATCGTCATCCGGTCCGCCTTGACCAGGATGTCGCCGTGCAGCCAGGTGTTGATGTCCACCAGCTGCATGGTGGACGTGTCATCCAGGCCCGCCTCGGCGGCCTGGTCGTAGACCGGGGCGGTGACGGCGTACGCGCTGGCTGCCGGGGAGCCGGGGCCCCGGGCGACCAGGTCCACCTGGCCGTCCACGAACACGTGCGCGTTACCGATGTAGCGGTCCCGCAGCGGGGTCGAGGTCCGTTCCAGGAAACCCTTGCCCTTGACCCCGGCCGGGATCATCGAGGCCGCCCGCTTCAGCGGCACCCGGGCCAGCCCGGGCAGCCGTTCCCCGGCCCGGACCATCCCCGGCTGGTGGTAGATGGCGTAACCGCCGAACAGCTCGTCCGAGCCTTCGCCGGACAGCACCACCTTGACGTGCTTGCTGGCCTCCCGGGCCACGAACCACAGCGGGACCGCCGCGGCGTCGGCCATCGGGTCGTCCAGATGCCAGATGATCCGCGGCAGGTGGGTGAAGAACTCCTCCGCGCTGATCACGTAAGGGATCGACTTCACGCCGAGCGCGGCGGCGGTCTCCTGCGCACGGTCAATCTCGCTGTAGCCCTCACGCTCGAACCCGACGGTGAAGGTGAGCAGGTCCGGGCGGTGCTCCGCGGCCAGGGCGCAGATCGCCGCCGAGTCGATCCCGCCGGACAGGAACGCGCCGAGCGGCGCGTCACTGCGCAGGTGCACGGCGATCGAGTCCCGCATCACGGCCAGGATCGAGGCGGCCGTACCCTCGCTCGGGGCGGGCGCGGGCCGCAGGTCGGCCCGCCAGTACCGGAACACGTCCACGCTGCCGCCAGGCCGGGCGATCAGCGCGTGCCCGGGCGGCAGCACCCGGATCGGCGGGGTGAGTGCCTCCGGCGGCGGCACGTACTGGAAGGCCAGGTAGTGACGGAGCGCGTCCCGGTCGAGGGCACTCAGCTCACCCGGGCTGGCCAGGCACTTGCGTTCCGAGGCGAACCGCAGCAGCCGGCCGGGGCCGCCTGCGCCCGGGCCACCCGGGGCTGGATAGCCCTGAGCTGCCTGGTCCTGAGCTGGCTGGTCCTGAGCTGGCTGGTCGGGGCCTGCCGCATGCCGGCCGTGCCGCCCGGGCGACCCTGACGACGGGGCCGCGGCCCGCGGCGGGGGAGCCGGGGTGGCCGGCCCGGCCGCGTGCCGCCCGGCCGGGCGGGTGTCCCATGCCGAGCCGCCGGGGGCCTGACCGCCGTTCAGCCCCGGCGGGGCCGCCTGGCCGTCCAGCCAGTCATGATCCTCAGGCTGGTCCTCGGTGTAGTAGAAGGGCTTGATGCCGAACTGGTCCCGGGCGCAGAACAGCTCCCGGGTCCACGTGTCCCAGATCGCGAACGCGAACATGCCGCGCAGCCGGTGAACTACTTCCTTGCCCAGCAGCGCGTACATCTCCAGCAGGACCTCGGAGTCCGAGGTGGTCCGCAGGGTCACGCCCTGCTGGCGCAGTTCCTTGGCCAGCTCGACGTAGTTGTAGATCTCACCGTTGTAGACCATCCAGTAGCGGCCGTCAGCGGACCGCATCGGCTGGTGGCCCCCGGGGGACAGGTCGATGATCGCCAGTCGCCGGAAGCCCAGGGCGACGTCGGGGTCGCTGTAGAACCCCTCGTCATCCGGTCCCCGGTGGGTGATCCGCTCCGTGGCCGTATGCACCCAGTTCTGGTCCGGATCTGCCTCCAGGGCGAGGGCCAGGCAGCCGACAATTCCGCACATCAATGTCCCCATCGAGAGTCTGGTGGTGAGCCGCTGGTGTGGGCCAGTCTGCGCCCCGATCCTAAGGGGCGGGCGCGGCCCGCGGGGGGCGGGCCGCCCAGCCCGCCGCAGGCCGGGCGGCCAGGAGGGCCCCGGTTACCTCAGCAGCCTCACTGGCCACGCCAGACTGGGGCGCGCTTTTCAGCGAAGGCGGCTGCGCCTTCGATGGCGTCGGCTGAGCCGAATACGGGGGCGGTGATCTCGTTCTGGCGGGCGAATTCCTCGGCCGCGGGCCAGTCGGCGGATTGCACGATGACCTGTTTGGTGGCGGCCAGGGCGAGCGGCGCGTTCTGGCTGAGCCTGCGGGCCAGGTCGGTGGCCATGGCGAGAGCCTGGCCGGGCGGTACCAGCCGGTTGATCAGGCCGGCCCGGTGCAGCTGCGGGGCGGGGATGCGGTCCCCGGTCAGGGCGACTTCCATGGCCAGGTGGTAGGGGATGCGGCGGGGCAGCCGGAGCAGCCCGCCGGCCGCGGCGACCAGGCCGCGGGTGACTTCCGGCAGCCCGAAGAACGCGTCCTGGCTGGCCACGATCAGGTCGCAGCTGAGCGCGATCTCGAACCCGCCGGCCAGTGCGTATCCCTCGACCGCGGCGATGACCGGCTTGGCCGGCGGCCGCTCCACGATGCCGGCGAACCCGCGGCCGCCGGCGGCCGGGTTTTCCCCGGCCAGGAAGCCTTTCAGGTCCATGCCGGCGCAGAACGTGCCGCCCGCCCCGGTCAGCACGATGACCTGGACGTCCGGGCGGGCGTCCAGGTCATCCAGGGCCGCGGCCATCGCGGCAGCCACCGCCTGGTTCACTGCGTTCCGCGCGGCGGGCCGGTTGATGGTGATGACCGCGACCGGGCCGTCTGCCTCGTATAGCACCGCGTCCGGGGTAGCGGGATTCCGGTCTTCCGGTACCGCGTTTTCGGTATTGCCTGGCACTGCATTGCCTCCCTGAGGTTCATGTTTTTTTCTGCACGGCTAGCCGCTTTTATGCAGGAAGACGCCCCTTACTCGGACAGGACCGCAGGTGGGGCCCAGTCCGGCGGGTGCCGGGATATGGATGAATATCGGGATCGGGGGGTAGCGTATTCGCCGTGGAGGGGTCCGCGACCCTCTCAAGGGCCTTACTGGGTCGTGAGGGTTTGCCTGTACGCGTGCGGTGGTTTGGCCGCAGCGCTGGTTTTTGCTGTGCTCCTGGCCGGGCGGGCGTCCGCCGACCAGAACCCGGTCATCAGCGCAGACCCCCGGCTCCGCGCAGCCCTCCGGCCCCGCCGCGGCCGCGGGTGTCAGCGGGCTCACGGCAAGCCTGCCGGGCAGTGCCGCATCCGCGGCTGGTTCGGTGGCTGGCGCCGCCCAGAGTCTCCTCCCCGGGCCGGGCAGCACGCCCGCGCCGGGCAGCGGCGGCCAGGGGCCGTCCTCCGCGGGCCAGCCCCCAGCACCGCAGCCGCCGCCCAGCCCGCCTCTGCCGGCCAGCCCAGTTCTGCGGGCCAGCCGGGGCCGGCCAGCCAGGCACCCGCTGCCAGCGCGGCCTCCTCTCCGGCTGCCCTCGCGGCCAGCGTTCCTGTCCCGGCCGCTCCCGCGGCCAGCGGCGGCGCGAACCAGGTCCCCGCCCCGGCCGCCAGTGCCCCGGCCAGCGCAGCGCCCCGGCCGCCAGTGCCGCAGCGTCTGCCGTCCGCGGGGTCACCCAGGACATCATGCCGGGCGGGTCCGGCGGCTCCAGCACGGGCCCAGCGGCGGACGCGGCAGCGGCCAGCACGCCGCCGGGGCAGGCGCCTGGCGGCAGCGCGGGCCAGTCCCCGGCCGGCGGTGCGCTGGCCAGCGTCAGCCACACGGTCCAGAGCGTCACCCAGGGCCGGGGTCCCGCGGCGCCGGGCCAGCCCGCCGGGTCGCAGCCCCAGAGCCAGGCCGGCCCCGGCATCGGCCACGTCCGCCCCGGCCACCGCCGCGTCCGCCAGCGTGGTGCCGGCGGTCACGAGCACCGTCACCCGGACGGTCACGAGCGCCGTCACCGCGACGGTCGCCCGCACCGCCACCAGCACGGTCGCCGGCACGGTCGCTGGTCCTGCCAGCGGCGCGCCGCCCGCCCCCGCCACCGCCACCACTGCCGCCGCGTCTGGCGTTAGCGGCGCGGTCCAGCGTGTGGCCCAGGGTGCGCCCGGCGCCGTCTCGCCCGGGCCCGGGTCCGCTGGTCGCCAGCCAGCCGGCCGCGGCGCTGCCCGGGCTTGCCGCCGGCCTGACCGGCGTCACGGCCGGCCCGCTGGCCACGGCGGCCGGCACCGTCACCGAGGCCACCGCGCCGGGCGGCGTCGCGGGCGGTGCGGACACCGGTGCTGGCGGCCTGACCGGGGCCGTGACCGGGGTCACCCAGACCGTCCTGCCGGCCGTCACCGGCGTCACGCGGACCGCCCTGCCGGCCGCCGCGACCGTCACCGGCAGCACCGCAGCTGTCCTCCCGGCCGCGACGGGCGTCACGGGGACCGTCACCCGGACGCTCCTCCCGGCCGTGACGGGCGTCACCGGGACGGTGCTCCCGGCGGCCACCGGCGTCACCGGGACCGTGGTCCCGGCCGTGACCGGCCTCACCCGGACTGTCCTGCCGGCTGTGACGGGGACCGTCGGCGGGGTCACCGGGGCGCTCCTGCCGGCCGTGACGGGCGTCGCGGGAACGGTGCTTCCCGCCGTGACCGGCGTTACGGGCAGCGTCCTCCCCGGCGTCACCGGCACCCTCACCGGCGCCACCGGGACCCTCCTGCCGGCCGTCACGGGCCTCACCGGAACCGTGCTCCCGGCCGTCACCGGCCTCACCGGAACCCTCCTCCCGGCCGTCACCGGCACCGTCACCGGCCTGACCGGGACCCTCCTCCCGGCTGTCACCGGGACCGTCACCGGCCTGACCGGGACCCTCCTCCCGGCTGTCACCGGCACCGTCACCGGCCTGACCGGGACGCCTCCTGCCGGCTGTCACCGGCACCGTGACCGGCCTGACCGGGACGCCTCCTCCCGGCCGTCACCGGCACCGTGACCGGCCTGACCGGGACCCTCCTGCCGGCTGTCACCGGCACCCTGACCGGCCTCACCGGGACCCTCCTCCCGGCCGTCACCGGCACCCTGACCGGCCTGACCGGGACCCTCCTCCCGGCTGTCACCGGCACCGTGACCGGCCTGACCGGGACCCTCCTGCCGGCTGTCACCGGCACCCTGACCGGCCTGACCGGGACGCTGCTCCCGGCTGTCACTGGCACGGTGTCCCCGCTCGTGTCCGCGGCCGGCGGGCTGCCTCTCGTCTTGCCCCCGGCGGCGGCGGGCGGCACCGGGACCCTGGTCCCCGTGACCGGTCCGCGAGGGCCGTCTGGCCTGGGTGGCGGGGGAATGATCGTCTCGCTTCACGCCGCCGGCCTGACCGGGGCAGCGGTTCCCGGTCTGGGCGCTGGCCTGCGCCCGCTGGCGGCCCAGGCCGCCGGGGCAGCCGGTGACGGCGGTCCGGCGCCGTCAGCGCCGGTGTCGTCGCGGTGGCCGGCCGGGCCCGGCGGGCCGGGCGGCGCGGGCAGCGGCAGCGGCCCGGGCGGGAGCGCCGGGGGGAACAGCGGCCGGGCGTTGTCCGGCGGCGCCGCGGCGCTGATCACGGCACTCATGCTGATGTTGCTGCGGCTGGCGCGCCGCGCCGCGGTGAAGCCGGTGTGGCGTTCGTATCTGCCGGAGGTCCCGCCGGCCTAAGTCGCTTTCCTTCCCGAGTGGTTCACCCCCCTTCGGCGTCCCGGGCCCGCAGTGCCCGGCGCTGATCCCCTTTCGGAAGGAAAGTGAGAGCCTTATGCGTGCGTGGACGACGTCCGCGTGCGTGGTGCTCGCCTGGACCCTCATGCTGGCCGCCCTGGCGGCGGCCGGCCTGACCGGATCTGCCCGCCCGGCCCAGGCGACCACCCGCACCACACACAGCACCACAACCAGCACAACCATCCTCACCAGCATCCACAACGCGGCCGCACCCGCCGCACCCACCGCACCCGCGGCACCCGCCGCACCCGCGGCACCGGCGGCACCGGCCGCACCGCGGCACCCGGCGGCACCTGGCCGCATCCGCGGCCCTGGCCGCCCCGGCGGCACCGGCCGTGGCCGGGCCGGGCCCGGCCCCGGGCCTGGTTACCAGGTATGTCGTGCAGCCGGGTGACTCGCTGTCGGGTATCGCGGCCCGGTTCGGTATCCAGGGTGGCTGGCCGCCGCTGTATGCCAGCAACCTGAAGGTCATCGGCTGGGATCCGGACGTGCTGCATCCCGGGGCGGTGCTGGTGCTGCCCGGCCCGGCCCGGGCCCGGTACACGATCACCGCCGGGGACACCCTGTCCGGGATCGCCGCCGGGCTGGGCATCGCCGGTGGCTGGCCGGCCCTGTACGCCGCCAACCGGCAGGTGATCGGCAGCAACCCCGACGCCCTGCAGCCCGGGACCGTGCTCCGGCTCCCCCGCCCGGCGGCCGCGCACCCCTCAGGGGTGACCCCCAGCCGGCACCCCGCACCACCGCACCGCCGCGCGCGCCGGCGCCGGCGCCGGTGAAGCATCACCGGCACCCGGTGACCGGGCAGCGGCGGCGGCTGCGGCGGGGATGCCGGGGTGGCTGAAGACCATGCTGGTCGCGCTGGGCCTGCTCATCCTGGTGGCCCTGCTGACCGAGCCGGTGCTGGCCGCCTTGCGGCGGCGGCAGAAAGCCGCCCTCCAAGCCGGGCCGCCGCCGCAGCCCGGCCGGCCCGGCCGGGCCACTGCGGCCCGCCCCGGCCGGGCCGCTGCGCCCGGCCCCGGCTGCGCCGGACACGGCCAGCATCGTGCTGGCCGACCACGACCGGCTCGTCGTGACCTGCAGCAAGACCGACGAGACGGTCTACGTGCTGCGCCCGCCCGGTGAAGACCCCCGCGCCATCTTGCGGGTCGCCCGCCTGGTCCTGCCCGAGGGCCGGTACTGGGAACTGGCCAGGCAACTCGGCGTCCCCGCCGTCGAACCAGTCGAATAACCATGCCCCCGGACACGACCAGCCCCGCCATCCCCGTCAGGCCCGCCGTCCCGGCCGGGCCCGGGCCACCCCACGCCCCCGCGACGGGCCGCCCGGCGCAGGCGGCCATAACCGGCGCGGTGACCCCGGCCGCCCGTGATGGACCCCTCCTGGGACCGTGCCCCGGCACGGTCCCAGGGACAGCGCTACCGGTCAGTCGGCTCCGATGCCGTCTTGTTCCGCAGCGATTCCACCAGCGCGGCCACGTGCCGCCGATCCTCAGCAGTCAGCTCATCAATGCTGGCGATGAGGAGTTCGCGGTCGCGGTCGCCGGGCGCGCGGCTCGGCCGGGACCTCGTCGTAGTAATGCAGTCCGGTGGACTCGGCCGCCGCGGCGCGGACGGCGGACACCGGCAGGTCCAGGCCCTTGGCGAGCCCATCGAGCGTGGCCGGGCGGGGCGGCCGGGCCAGGTTCCGCGTGATGGCCAGGGTGTACACCGTGGAGCGAGGCACCCCACCGCGCCGGGCGACGTCACCATAGGACCACCCCCGCTCGCGCAGCCGCTGCTGGATCAGGGCCTGAAGAGGGTTGAGTGCCTGCTCTGGCGCTGCGGCGGACGAGTCCCGCCGGCCGCCGGCTCCCGCTCATCCCCCGTCACATGCGCCGTCATAGCCAGCCCAGCCGTCTCGATCCGAAGGGTCTGGTCGCAATGCGCAACCCTTGCCTTACCCATGAGTAACAATTACTGTACGGTGGTAGCCGAACAGTTTGTACGCCAAGGAGCGTACACCAGCTTCGGGTCCGGCACCACGGGAGTGCCGGGTGGTCCGCAAGGACCCGCCCGCGAACACGGGCTAACCCGATCTGCCTGTCCGAGGCAGGTCACTGCCGAAGGAGGCAACATGTCGAATGTACCCGCAGTGAGCATGGAGGACCTCGAGCTCGAGCAGGCTGAGCTGCTCCCGAGCCGGGAAACCCTCTGGTGCTGCCACCACCCGAGCAACTACGGCTCAAGCTTCAGCTTCACCCAGGTGGCCGCGGGCAACGGCAACACCAACCAGGCGGGGTTCCTTAACCTCTCTGCCCTCAACGGCAACCTCAGCGGCAACACGCTGGTCCTCTGACCAATAGCCGTCCAGCTCCGACCGCGTGCTGACCGGATGTGCACTGCGGAGGGGCTGCACAGTCAGGAAAGGGCCGCCCGATCAAGGGCCCGGGCGGCCCTTTCCTCCTGTTTACCGGGCCTTACCGCCCAGCCGTCCCACCCAGCCTGGAACTTCACCCGGGGAGCCTCGAGGGAGGAGCAGACCATGACCGTCGCCGCAGGACACGTGACCGCGCCGGTCCGGCCCCCCGCAGGCGAGTCCGGGCCTGCTGAGCCGCCCCGGCTGGCCGACGGGGTCGAACTGCTCGGCGAATACCAGGACTCCGGGTACAGCCAGCCGCCGTCGCTCGTGCGGCGACCCGACGGCCAGGTCATCCAGATGTCCCCGCTGCTGTACCGCGTGGCCTGCCGGATCGACGGCATCCGCGATCCGGCCGCGGTCGCGGCGCTGGTCAGCGAGGATCTCGGCCGTTCGCTGAGCGCCGACCAGGTGCGCTACCTCCTCACCGCCAAGCTGCTCCCGCTCGGCATCGTCTCCGGCAACCGCACCGGGGCGGCTCCGCCGAAGGCCAACCCGCTGCTCGCGCTCAGAGCGCGAGGCACCCTGCTGCCCGAGCGCGTGGCCAACGCCGCGGGGACTCTCCTGCGGCCGCTGTTCCGGTTGCCCATGGTCATCGCTGTGGTCGGCTGCATCCTGGCCGTGGACTACTGGCTGTTCGCCGTCCACGGACTCGGCGGAGGGGTTCAGCAGCTGCTGCGCGACCCGGTGGACCTGCTCATCGTGCTCGGTCTGACCGTGATCTCCGCGGCGTTCCACGAGTGCGGTCACGCGACCGGCTGCCGCTACGGGGGCGCGCGGTCCGGGCTGATCGGCGTCGGCATCTACCTGGTCTGGCCTTCGTTCTTCACCAACGTCACCGACTCCTACCGGCTCAGCCGCGCCGGCCGGCTGCGTACCGATCTCGGCGGCCTGTACTTCAACCTGATCTTCATGCTGGCCCTGGCTGGTATCTACGCGGCCACCTCGGCGGAGATCCTGCTGCTCGTCATCGCGATCACGCACCTGGAGATGCTGGAGCAGCTGCTGCCGTTCGTCCGCTTCGACGGCTACTTCATCCTCAGCGACCTGGCCGGGGTGCCCGACCTGTTCGCCCGGGCCGTCCCCATCGTGCGCAGCACCGTCTCACGCGGCCGGCGGGACCCGCGCGTCACCGGCCTCCGCCGCCACGCCCGGATCCTGGTGACGGGCTGGGTCCTGTGCGTCATCCCGCTGCTCGCCGCCGGCCTCGGGTACCTGCTGCTGAAGCTCCCGGAGATCAACCGGGCGCTCTGGCGCTCCGGGGCCCACCAGGCGCACCTCATGTCCGCCGCGCTCGGCGGGCACCGCTACGCGATGGCCGCCGTGGACGCCATCGGCTTCGTGCTGCTGGCCCTGTCCCTGGCCGGCTCGCTGTACATCGTGGCCGGGCTGACCCGGCGGCTCACCACCGCGGGTCTGCGCTGGTCCGCAGGCCGCCCCCGCCGCCGCTTCCTGGTCGCCGCGGCCGGGGTGGCCTGCCTGGCCCTGCTGGCCAGCTTCTGGACCGCGCAGGGCCAGTTCCGCGGCTGGTAGCCACCCGCCGCACCCGGGGCCGCCAGCGTCGCCGCACAGCCGGGCCCGGTAGGCCGCCACGCGGGGCTGCGGCTACTTGGGCTGGAACCGGATCCCGCCGTCGAAGCGGATGACCTCGGCGTTCATGTAGTCGTTCTCGATGAGCGCCTGGACCAGGTGCGCGAACTCAGCCGCGGTCCCCATCCGCTTCGGGAACACCACCGGCGCGGCCAGCTTGGCCTTGAACGCCTCGCTGTCCGGGCTGAAACCGTAGATCGGGGTGTCGATGATGCCGGGGCAGATCGTGTTCACCCGCACCCCGATCGCGGCGAGGTCGCGGGCCGCCGGGACCGTCATGCCGATGATGCCGCCCTTGGACGCCGAGTAGGCGACCTGGCCGGTCTGGCCCTCCAGGCCTGCCACCGACGCGGTGTTGATGACCACACCGCGTTGGCTGTCCGCGTCGGCCGGCTCGGTCTGGGCGATGGCCGCCGCCCCGATCCGCATCAGGTTGAAGGTGCCGATCAGGTTGATGTCGATGACCTTCCGGTACGACGCGAGGTCGTGCGGGGTGCCATCGCGGCCCACGGTCCGCGCGGCCCAGCCGATCCCGGCGCAGCTCACCACGGTCCGCAGCGGTGCCCCGGTGGCCACGGCGGCTTCCACGGCCGCGGTGACCGAGTCCTCGTCGACGACGTCTGTCTTCACGAACAGGCCGCCAGTCTCGGCGGCGACTGCCTTGCCGTGCTCCTCGTTGAGGTCCGCCACGACAGGCGTGACCCCGGCAGCGGCGAGCCTGCGGGCCACCGCCGCACCCAGCCCGCTGGCCCCGCCGGAGATGATCGCTGCGGTTCCGTTGAGTTTCATGGCCGGGAGCATACTTCGCGGCCCCGGCCGCCGACCGAACAGGGTTCGGATTCGCCTGCGGTGCCGGTGACGCCCGCCGTTTGTCGGTACCCCGGTCTACGATCGTGGGGAAAACGGGGGGCCGGGATATAACGGGGGGCCGGGATATCTGGTCGCCCGCGGCCTGGAATCTGGGGAAACTGACCCAGGGAACGGTCCCGCGGAAGCAGGCCCGGGGAACAAGCACAGGGAACAGGGAGCATGCGGTGAGGAAGTTCCACGCGAACCCGTGGGCGGTGCTGCTGGTCGTCTCGCTCGGGTTCTTCATGACGCTGCTCGACCTGACCATCGTGAACATCGCGATCCCGGACATCATCACCAGGCTGCACGCCTCACTCGACGACGTGCTGTGGGTGATCAACGCCTACGCCCTGGTGCTCGCTGTGCTGGTCATCACCGCGGGGCGGCTCGGGGACCTGATCGGGCCCCGGATCATGTTCGCGATGGGCATCGCCGTGTTCACGGTGGCCTCCGCCGCGTGCGGCCTGGCCCCCAGTGCGGGCTGGCTGATCGGGTTCCGCGCGGTCCAGGGGCTGGGCGCGGCCATGCTGATGCCGCAGACGCTGACCATCATCACCAACACGTTCCCCGCTGAGCGCCGCGGCGCCGCGTTCGGCGTGTGGGGCGCGGTGGCCGGGGTGGCCACCATCGCGGGACCGACCCTGGGCGGGCTGCTGGTCACCGCGTTCGACTGGCGCTGGATCTTCTTTGTCAACCTGCCGTTCGGCGTGATCGCGCTGGTGCTGACGTTCGTCATCATCCCGGACATGCGGCCGGGACGGCGGCACCGGATCGACATCCCCGGCGTGCTGCTGGCCAGCGCCGGGCTGCTGGCCATCTGCTATGGCCTGGTCGAGGGGCAGAAGTACAACTGGGGCACAATCACCTCGTTCATCAGCATCCCGCTGATCCTCGGGCTCGGCGTGCTGCTGCTGGTCGTGTTCCTGGTCCAGCAGCGGCTGACCCAGGACCGGGAGCCGCTGGTCCCGTTCGCGCTGTTCCGGGACCGCAACTACGCCGTGGTCAACTGGGTGTCGGGGACGCTGGCGATCGGCATGATGGGGATCTTCCTGCCGTTCACCATCTACCTCCAGTCCGTGCTGGGCTTCTCCGCGCTGCGGGCCGGCCTGACCATGGCGCCGGCCTCGGTGCTCTCGATGTTCGTGGCGCCAGTCGCCGGGCGGCTCACCGACAAGATCGGCGGCAAGTACATCCTGATGCTCGGCCTCACCTTGTTCGCGGGCGGCATGGGCTGGGTCGCACTGGAGGCGACCACCACCTCGGTGTGGTACGACTTCCTGCCCGCGCTGATCGTGGCCGGACTGGGGATGGGCTGCGTGTTCGCGCCCCTGGTCACTGTGGCCATGCGGAACATCGACCCGCGGATGGCCGGCGCGGCGTCCGGCGTGCTGAACACCGTCCGGCAGGTCGGCCTGGTCATTGGCACCGCGGCGGTGGGCGCGCTGCTGCAGAACCGGCTGGTCACGTCCATGAACAGCCAGGCCGCCACCCGCGCGGCCGCCCTGCCACCCCAGCTGCGCGGGCCGTTCGTGGCCGGGATCAAGCAGGCGGCCAACAACGGGATCCAGGTTGGGGCCGGCCAGAACGGCTCGGGGATCAAGCTCCCCGCGGGGCTGCCCGCCCGCCTGATGGCCGAACTGCTCCGGATCGGCCATGACGTATTCACTTTCGGCTACGTGAACGCCATGAAGTCCACCATGCTGCTGCCCATCATCCTGCTGGCCGTGGGCGCGGTCAGCTGCCTGCTGCTCAAGGAGGACCGGCGGCCGGCCGAGCCTGCCGCCCCGGACGTCCAGGCTGAGGAGACCGCCACGGCGGCCTGATCCCGCCGCTCAGCTGGCTGGCTCGAAGACTTCCGGGGACCAGAGTCCGGGCAGGTCCCCGGGCTCAGCCTCGAACGGGAAGCGGTCCGCGAACGCCGGCTGCAGCTCGGTGAGCCACGTGGCGTCCGGGTCGTAGCGGGCGAAGAAAGGCCTGCCGACCAGGTCGGGATCGCGGGCCTGGATCATGTGCAGGACGAAGACCCGCTGGCCGGCCACGTCCGCGATCCCGTCCACGCACACCTTGCCGGGAGTGGCTGACATCGAGGGCCCGCGCACGGTGCGGCACAGGCCCGCGACCTGCCGGTAGGCGTCATTGAAGATGCCGTGCGCAGCCGCCAGCGGCACCGCGAAGTAGTCCTGCGGGCCGGTGTCCCGCTCCACGAACATGTAGTACGGCACCATGCCCATCCGCACCTGGGTCCGCCACATCCCGGCCCAGGTCGCCGCGTCGTCGTTGATCGTCCTGATCAGCGGGGCCTGAGTGCGGATCAGGGCCCCGGTGCTCCGGATCCGGCCGGTGGCCTCGGCGGCCAGGGCGGACTCCAGCTCCCGGGGGTGGGAGAAGTGCGCCATGAACGCCAGCGACCGGCCTGACGCCACCACCTGCTCGAACAGGCGCAGCGTGTCGTCCGCGTCCGGGTCGGACACGAACCGCTGCGGCCAGTAGGCCAGCGACTTGCTGCCGATCCGCACCGACTCGATGTGCTCCAGCCCCGGTTCCAGCAGCGGCTCGATGTACCGGCGCAGGACGGGAGCGCCCATGATCATCGGGTCGCCGCCGGTGATCAGCACGCTGGTCACCTCGCGGTGCTGCCGGAGGTACTCCATGACCCGGCCCAGGTCGGCGGTGGCCATCTTGAGCTCGGGCTCGTCCACGAACTGTGCCCAGCGGAAGCAGTACGCGCAGTACGCGTGGCAGGTCTGGCCCTGCTTGGGGAAGACCAGCACGGTCTCCGGGTACTTGTGCTGCACCCCGGGCAGTGGCTCGTCGTCGAAGTCGGGGATGTTCAGCGCCAGCTGCCCGGCCGGGTGGGGGTTCAGCCGCATCCGTACCTCGTGCGCCACGGCGGTGATCTCGGGCTCGGGCGCGCCGCGGTCCAGCAGCCCGGCGATCCGGGCGACGTCCGCGGCCGGCAGCATGTCCGCCTGCGGGAACACCAGCCGGTAGACCGGGTCGTCGGGGGCCGCGGCCCAGTCGATCAATTCCTCGATCACGTAAGAGTTGGCCCGGAAGGGCAGCACGGTCCCGACGGCCCGGACGGCCAGCCGCTCGGCTTCGCCGAGGCCGGCCCGCGCGGTCAGTGCGTCCAGATGCTTTGCGGTGTAGGCACGGAAACGCCGGCCCCCATCAGGTACTGGAACTATCTGCCGGATGCCAGTCACGGGTCTCCCTCCGGTCGGTCACATCCCGGCGGCCCTGCCGCGATGCGAGTCCCTGTGGCCCGCGGCTGGCGATCTTCCCGCCGCGCTCTCCTCAGCTGCTCTGGGCATCAACTGCTCCGGGCGGCGCGGAGTCCACATCGACATAACGGCGACATCGGCATGACGTCGGCCCCGGTGCGAACACCCGTCCCGGACTCATCAAAAGAGGTCACACTGAGAAAACGCTGCAGCAGCGTTGAGGGTTGCCTCGGCTCACCCGGCTGTGCCGCCTCTTCCCCGTTGGTCACCCAATGGTCCGGCCCGGCCGCCACCTATGACGTGCCGCCTGGCCCCCACGACTCATCGCTGATCCCCGCGTCAACGCGGCCCCCACCAGGACGGTCTGAATCACCCCTTTCGTCATGATTCGTCACTATGCCAGGCCCCGGCGGTGCGCGGCCCAGATTGTGACAGATGGTTACCCGGTGGACGGATGATCAATCCTGCACGGGCCCGGGGTGATCATCTTGTACCCGGCGGCGGCGCACCACATGGTCCTGGTCCATAGCACTGCGCCGGAAGTGAGAGGCTTGGGCCCGTGCTCGAGGAAACCACGCCGGCCGGCCCCAGGGAGCAGGCCATCGTGGTCGACGCCATGGGCGGTGACAACGGCCCGGCCGTGGTGGTGGCCGGAGCGGCGGCCGCCGCGGCCGCGATGCGGACCCCGGTGATCCTGGCTGGAAGGCCGGCTGAGCTGCGCGGACTGATTGCCGAGCACGCGGAGGTGGCTGGGCTGCTGCAGGTGGCGCCCGCCGAGGACACCATCGCGATGGACGAGGGGGCACTGGCCAGCTGGCGCCGGCCACGCTCCAGCGTGGCCGTGGCCTGCCAGCTGGTCCGGCGGGGCCAGGCCGCAGCCGTGGTCTCGGCCGGTTCCACGGCCGGCGTGGTGGCCACCAGCCGGCTCCGGCTACGCTCCGTGCCCGGCTTGCTGCGCCCGGCCCTGGTGGTGGTGCTGCCTACCCTGCCCCGGCCCACGTTCCTGCTCGATGCGGGCGCCATCGCCGATCCCAAGCCGGAGATGCTGCTCCAGTTCGCCCAGCTGGGGGTGGCCTACGCGCAGATCGCGCACGGCATCCCCGATCCCAGGGTGGGACTCCTCACCATCGGGGCCGAGCCAGGCAAGGGCAACAAGCTGGCCCGGCGGGCTCACGAACTGCTCGCCGCCCCGCCACCGCACGGAACCCCGCCGATCCGGTTCACCGGCAACGTCGAAGGCAGCGACCTGCTGGCCGGCACGGTGGACGTGATCGTGACCGACGGCTTCACCGGCAACGTCGCGCTCAAGACGCTCGAAGGAGCGATAGGGTTCGCCGCCGGGCAGCTGCGGGAGGTGCTGGGCGGGTCCCGCTCCGCCCGGCTCGGCGCGGTGCTGCAGCGCCGCGGGCTGCACGAGCTGCGCGGGCGGCTGGACGCCGAGACCTACGGCGGCGCTGCCCTGCTGGGCCTGGAGGGCACGATCGTCATCGCCCACGGGGCGTCCAGCCCCCGGGGCATCACGTCGGCCTGCCTGCTCGCCGCGGACCTGGTCAAAGGCCAGATCACCGAACGGATCCGGGAGCGGCTCGGTCACGGCCGCGGCGGCCACTTCCTCCGCCGGAACTGAGCCCTCCTTGCCGTCACAGTGACCCCAGTGGCACAACCACCCTCATAACCACCATGCTCTAGGTCGTGATCATGGGCTTGCTGTTGCCGGGGCAACAGCAAGCCCATGATCACGACGGCTGTGGCCCGGGACCGGGCCCGACCGGCGGACGGGACCGCGGCGGACTGGGGCCGGACGACGCGCAGTGGCTGCGGGCGTCGCCGGACCATCAGCGGACCCATCCCCGGCGTGCTCACGGATTTATTGGCGCGGGCCTACCCGGCGTGGTCGCTAGGCTTGAGGTATGGCGGATCCACGGGATGTTCTCGCGCAGCGGGTGTCGGCTGCGCTCGGTGCGGCGTTCGGCCCCGGGTACGCGGACGGCCGACGCGGTGATCCGGCCGTCCTCGTTCGCGGACTACCAGTCCAACGCGGCCCTGCCGCTGGCCAAGAAGCTCGGACGGCCACCGCGCGACATCGCCGCGGACATCGTCCGGCATCTTGACGTGGCCGGGGTGGCCGAGCCGCCCGAGGTGAGCGGCCCGGGCTTTATCAACTTCAGGCTCCTGCCGGGCTGGATCGCCGGGCAGGCCAGCGGGCAGCTCGCTGACCCACGGCTGGGTGTGGCGCAGGCCGATCCGGCCCCACGGGTGGTGGTGGAGTACTCCTCACCCAACGTGGCCAAAGAGATGCACGTCGGCCACCTGCGCACGACCATCGTCGGTGACGCGCTGGCCCGGATCCTTGAGTTCTCCGGTCAGGACGTGATCCGGGACAACCACGTAGGCGACTGGGGTACCCCGTTCGGGATGCTGATCGAGCATCTACTCGACGTGGGCGAGGACTCCGCCGACGCCGACCAGCTGCGGAGCAACCCGAACGCCTTCTATCAGGCGGCGCGGCGCAAGTTCGACTCCGACCCGGAGTTCGCCGAGCGCGCACGGCAGCGGGTGGTGCTGCTGCAGGGCGGCGACGAGAGCACGCTCCAGCTATGGCAGCGCCTGGTCGACATGTCGCTGGACTACCTGCACCGGATATACCGCCAGCTCGGCGTCACGCTGACCGACGCGGACATCCGCGGGGAGAGCTTCTATAACGACCTGCTGGCCGAGGTGTGCGACGAACTGGAGGCGAGCGGGGTCGCGGTCATCAGCGACGGTGCGCTGTGTGCCTTCCCGCCCGGGTTCACCGGGCGGGAAGGTGAGCCGCTGCCAGTGATCATCCGCAAGCGGGACGGCGGCTACAACTACTCCACGAGTGACCTGGCCACCATCCGGTACCGGATCCGGGACCTGCACGTGGACCGGGCGATCTACGTCGTGGGCTCGTCCCAGGCCCTGCACTTCCAGATGGTCTTCGCGGTGGCCAGGCAGGCGGGGTGGATTCCGGCCGGGGCCCGGTTCGAGCATGCGCAGATAGGCAACGTGCTGGGGACCGACGGGAAGCTGCTGCGCACCCGGGCCGGCGACTCGGTCAAGCTGAGCGAACTGCTGCGGGAAGGCGTCGAGCGCGCGCGCAAGGTGTTCGACGAGGTCAACACCAGCCCGGAGTTCAGCGAGAGCGAGCGCGCCGCCATCGCGGAGGCGGTCGGGATCGGCGCGATCAAGTACGCCGACCTGTCCACCGCGCGGGACAGCGAGTACGTATTCGACTGGGACCGGATGATCTCGTTCAGGGGGAACACCGGGCCCTACCTCCAGTATGCGACCGCCCGGATCCGGTCCATCTTCCGCCGGGCCGGCCTCGACCCGGACGGCGCCCGCGCCCCGATCACGCTGGCCGAGCCGGCCGAGCGGGCCCTCGCGCTGCGCCTGCTCGGGTTCGGGGCCGTGGTCCGGCAGGCCGGGGAGACCACGCAGCCGCACCTGCTGGCGGGCTTCCTGTTCGACGTGGCGAGCGCGTTCACCACGTTCTACGAGCAATGCCCGGTCCTCCAGGCCGAGCCGGAAATCCGGGACAGCCGGCTGGCGCTGTCCGCGCTCACCCTGCGGGTCCTGCTGACCGGACTCGACCTGCTCGGCATCCCGGTTCCTGAGCGGATGTGACGGGTCCCGGCCGACGTGCCGGGACGGAAAGACCGTTAGAGAGCGCTGGCGCCGGGCCGGGGCGCGAAACGTTCCGGGAATTCCGGAGCGTGCTCCCAGGGAAATCCCAGACTTCCCCGCCGGATGTCACAGCCGGGCCGGGCAGGCTCGGGGCCATGGACAACATGTATGAGCCCCCGGACGGGGACCCGAAGGAGCAGTCCCGCCCGACCGAGCAGTTCTGGCCGCTGGGCCAGGGACCCGGCGGGAACCCCGGGCCCGGGTACCCGAACCCTGGCGACCAGGGCCGCCGCGACCAGGACGGGCGCCAGGCCCCGCCGGGCGGCCCGGGCGGCGCCCCCCGCAGGCGGCACCCGCTGGCCTGGACGGCCGGGCTGGTCGCGGCCGCGGCGCTCGGCGCCGGCGGCATCGTCGCCGGTGTCGCGCTGGCCGGGCACTCCTCTCCCGCCGCGAGCACGTCGGCGGCCGGGACGGCCGCCGGGCCGGGCACCCCGGGTGCCGCCCTGAACACCGCGCTCAACTCCGCTGATGCCTCCAGCGCCCTGGCGCTGACGTCGTCGTCCGGCGCGGCCGTGTCCGGGGGCAGCGCGGGCAGCACCGCCGCGCATCCGTGCGCCGCCGCGCTCAAGACGCGCCCGGGCCGACCGGCAGGCCGGGCACCGCGCCGCGGCCCGGGCGGCCCTCAGGGCGGCCGGCGCCCGCTGCCGGTTCCTGCGGCACCGGCTGTTCCGGGTGGCCCTGCGGCGCGGCATCGACGGGCAGTTCACGTTCCGCGGGAAGGGCGGCACCATCCGCAGCGTGGCCTTCCAGCGCGGCATCGTCCAGTCCGCCAGCGGCGGCACCATCGTGGTGCACGCCGCCGACGGCACCACCTGGACCTGGGACCTGGTGAGCAGCACCGTCGTCCGGCAAAGCGGGCAGAAGACCACCACCAGCGCGCTGACCACGGGCGAGCCGGTCTGGGTGGGCGGCCCGGTCGTCTCGGGAGCCAAGGATGCCCGGCTCATCGTGATCCGGCCGCCGTCGGGTTCCTCGGCCTCGGCCAGCCCGTCCCCCTCGGCCTCGTCCCCGGCCTCCGGCAGCTGACCATCCGCCCACCCCGCCTCCGGCCACCGACGGGGGTCCGGCCGGCTCCCGCAGGCCCAGCCTGCGGGAGCCGGTAATCTTTCCTGGCTTCCAGGGCCGCCGTACCCTTCCCCTCAGGTGATGACAGACAACGACCGGATCCCCCAGGTGCTCGTCGTGGACGACGAGCCGAACATCCGTGAGCTGGTGCAGGTCGCGCTGAAGTTCCACGGCTGCGCGGTGACGGCCGCGTCCAGCGGGAAGGATGCGCTGCGGCAGGCGGAGGCGGCCCGGCCGGACCTGATCGTGCTCGACGTCATGCTGCCCGACCTCGACGGATTCGAGGTGTGCCGGCGGCTCCGGGCGGCGGGCAATGACGTCCCGGTGATCTTCCTGACCGCCCGGGACACCTCCTCCGACACGGTGACGGGGCTGGCCCTGGGCGGCGACGACTACGTCACCAAGCCGTTCTCGGTGGAGGCACTGGTCGCCAGGGTCCGGGCCGTGCTGCGGCGCGCCGCGCGGAACGCCGCGGATGCCCCGGCGGACCAGGGCATCCTGCGCGCCGCGGACTTGGAGCTGGACGAGTCACGCTGGACCGTGCACCGCGCGGGTACCCCGGTGGAACTGTCCCCGACCGAGTTCCGGCTGCTCGCGTACCTGATGCGGCACCAGGGCCGGGTGCTGACCCGCGCCCAGCTGCTGGAGAACGTGTGGGGCTGGGACTACGCCGGGCAGTCCCAGATCGTCGAGACCTACGTCAGCTACCTGCGGCACAAGCTCGATCCGCTGGGTCCGCCGCTCATCCACACCCAGCGCGGGGTCGGGTACAGCCTGCGGCCGGGCGCCCGGCCGGAGGGATGACCGCGCCCTGGCCCGCCGGGCCGCCGGTGCGGCCGGATCCGCCGGGCCAGCCACGACGGCCGGTGCGGCTCCGGGGGCGCCCGGGGCGCCGGGGGCGCCGGGACGCCGGAACCGCCCCCGCCGGCCCGCCCGTCCGGCGGGATGCTGTCGCTGCGCGCCCGCCTGCTCGTCCTGCTGATCTGCGTGACCGCGGTCTTCCTGCTGGTCATGGGGGCGGTGAGCACGATCGTGCTGAGCAGGCGGCTCGGCGGCGAGTTCAACGCCCAGCTGGTGGCCGCGGCCCAGCACAGCCCGCAGCAGATCGCCAGTAATCCCGGCGACTACGTGGCGGTGGAGATCACCTCCTTCCCGGTGCAGGTCCGGTCGCTGACCGGCAGCTCCGCCGCGGCCAGGGAGCTGGCCGCCACGGTGCAGAACCTGGTCACCAGGCACATCGCCCGCGACTACGTGAACGACCAGCCGTTCGAGGTCCCCCGGACGGCCGGCGGCCCCCGGCTGCGCGCGGTGGCCCGGGTGGTCCGGGCCCGGGCCAACGGCGGGGTGCGGGCGGTGCTCGTGGTCGCCCGCCCGGTCGGCGACGTCACCGGCCAGGTCGGCGGCATCGTCATCGCCGAGCTGATCACGGGGGGCGCGCTGATCCTGCTGCTCGCGGTCAGCGGGCGGTGGCTGATCGGCCGGGGCCTGTCCCCGCTCAAGCAGATGGCCACGACCGCGCACCAGATCACCTCGCGCGGTGACCTGACCGCCCGGATGCCCGAGACGGACGACAGCACCGAGGTGGGCCAGCTCGGCGGGGCCATCAACGCCATGCTGGACCGGATCCAGCAGGCCTTCGGCGCCCGCTGGCGCTCCGAGCAGAAGGTGCGCCAGTTCGCGGCGGACGCCTCGCACGAGCTGCGCACCCCGCTGACCACGATCCGGGGGTACGCGGAGCTGTACCGCCAGGGCGCGCTCGGCCCCGATCAGCTGCCGAACGCGATGCGCCGGATCGAGCAGGAATCACAGCGGATGAGCACCCTGGTCGCCGAGCTCCTCGAGCTGGCCCGGCTGGACCGTACCTCCTCGCTGGACCTGGCCGAGACGGACCTGGCCCTGCTGGTGCGGGACGCGGCCGCGGACGCCTCGGCGGTGGAGCCCGGGCGCCCGGTCAAGGCGGAGGCGCCGGACCGGCTGATCGCCGTGGTGGACGAGGCCCGGATCCGGCAGGTGCTGGCCAACCTGCTCGGCAACGTCCGGGAGCACACGCCCCCGGGCACGCCGGTCGCGGTGCGGCTGGCCCCGGTCCGCGGGGGCGCGGTGCTGGAGGTCGCCGACGCGGGGCCGGGGATGTCCGGGGAGGACGCGGCCCGCGCGTTCGACCGCTTCCACCGGGGCACGGGCCGGCCGGGCAGCGAGGACGGCGACGACTCCCGGGGCGGCAGCGGGCTGGGCCTGTCCATCGTGCAGGCCATCGCGGCCGCGCACGGCGGCCAGGCGGTGCTGGAGTCCCGGCCCGGCTACGGCACCCGGGTCAGGATCTGGCTCCCGTCCGAGTTCCCCGGTCCCTGACCGCCTGGTTTTCCCTAACGGTCGTACCGGCCGGCTCACGACCGCCGCCCAGTCGCCGTCAGGGCTGGCCCGGGACGGCTGCCGGGCTGGGCAGGTGCTCGAACAGGTAGTAGACGCCGATCAGGCCGTAGATGACCAGCGCGGCCAGCGGCGCCCCGAACGCCGCCACCAGCGTGGCGGCCACGTAGACGAGCAGGCCGGCGGTGAACCCGGGGATCGAGCGCCGCAGCGCCTGCGGCTGGGCCGACCCGCCGAGCCGCTCGGCGTGGGTCACCACGTAGATCCACAGGCCCGCGAAGCCCAGCGAGGCAGCCATCAGCACCAGCCCGTAGGTGACGGTGGCCGCCACGCCACCCGAGGTCTGCAGGTGCTCCGCGACCAGCGAGGTCGGGAACGGGATGGCCACCACGGCCATGAGCAGCAGCAGGTTGATGACCAGCAGCGGCCGGTTGACCCGGGTGATGTGGGCGAAAATCGTGTGGTGGTTCATCCACATGATGCCGATGGTGAGGAAGCTGACCACGTACGCGAAGTACTGGGGCCAGTCGTGCAGCAGCTGGTGGATGAGCGTGTAATGCTCAGGTCCCGCGCCGGGCAGCCGCAGGTCCAGGACGAGCAGGGTGATGGCGATGGCGAACACGCCGTCGCTGAACGCCTCGGCGCGCCTGCTCTCCATGGCCCTGGCTGCCCCCGTCCTCTCCGGTTCCCGGCCGGGGTCAGCCCGTGGGCTGGTCGGCCGGGGCCGGCGCGGCGGGGGCGGCCGGCGGTGCGGTGTCGGCGGGCGGCGCGGGGGGCTGGATGGAGCGGGCCAGGACCTGGGCGACGTCGACCACCTCGAGGGTGTCCTTGGCTTCGCCGCTGGCCTTCTTGGCCGCGACCGCGTCGCCGAGCATGACCAGGCAGTAGGGGCAGCCGGTGGAGATGGTGTCGGGGTCGGTGGTCAGCGCCTCGTCGATCCGCTCCGTGTTGATGCGCTTGCCGATCCGCTCTTCCATCCACATCCGGGCGCCCGCCCGCGCCGCAGCAGAACCCGCGGTTTTTGCACCGGTGCATTTCCTGGGCCTGAACCCCGGGAACCTGTTCCATGATCTCCCGGGGCGGGGTGAACACCTTGTTGTGCCGGCCCAGGAAACACGGGTCGTGGTAGGTGATCTTCTCCTCCACCGCGGTGACCGGGGTGATCTTCCCCTGCTCCACCAGCTTGGCGAGCAGCTGGGTGTGGTGCACCACCTCATAGTTCCCGCCCAGCTGCGGGTACTCGTTCGCGATCGTGTTGAAGCAGTGCGGGCAGGACGCGACGATCGTCTTCCCCGCGCCCGCGGCCAGGCCGGTCTCGTTGAGGGTCTCGATATTCTGCTGGGCCAGCATCGAGTACACGAACTCGTTGCCCATCCGCCGCGCCGGGTCGCCGGTGCAGGTCTCGGCCGGGCCGAGGACCGCGAAGTTCACCCCGGCCGAGTGCAGCAGGGTGGCGATGGCCTTGGTGGTCTTCTTGGCCCGGTCTTCCAGCGCCCCGGCGCAGCCCACCCAGAACAGGTACTCCACCTCCGGGTCCAGCGTCCCGTCTGCCACCGGGACCTCGAAGTCGAGTTCCTCGGCCCAGGCCAGGCGGCGGTTAGCGCCCATGCCCCACGGGTCGCCCTTGTTCTCCAGGTTCTTCAGCATCCCCGACGCCTCGGTCGGGAACGCGGACTCGATCAGGACCTGGTGGCGGCGCATCCCGTCGATGTGGTCGATGTGCTCGATATCGACCGGGCATTCCTCCACGCACGCGCCGCAGTTGGTGCACGACCAGATGACGTCGGGGTCGATCACCCCGTGCTCAGCCTCCGTGCCGACCAGCGGCCGCCCGGCCTCGAACTTGACCGCGTCGGGGAGCTTCTCCCGCGCCTCGTCGCTGTCGGCCAGGAGGTAGGGCGCCTTGGCCAGGGCGTGGTCACGCAGGTCCAGGATCACCTGCTTGGGCGACAACGGCTTGCCCGTGGCCCACGCCGGGCACTGGGACTGGCACCGCCCGCACTCGGTGCAGGTGGCCATGTCCAGCATGCCCTTCCAGCTGAAATCCTCGATCTTCCCCAGCCCGAACACGTCGGTATCGGGGTCGGCCTCCTCGAAGTCCAGCACCTTGCCGTTGCTGCGCATCGGCTCCAGGCCGCGCAGCGCGTCCGGGCGGCGGGAGAACAGCACGTTGATGGGCGCGGTGATGATGTGCAGGTGCTTGGAGTAGGTCAGGAAGACCAGGAACCCGAGCACCACGGCCAGCTGGGCCAGCAGGAACACCACCTCCAGCACGCTGTTCACCCCGGTGCCCAGCGGGTGCAGCCAGTGGCCGACGATCTGGGAGGCGAACGCGCCGTGGGCGTAGGGGAACACCCCGGTGTTGATCTGCGCACCCCGGTACAGCAGCAGCGTCGCGATGACCAGGAAGATCATCCCGAGCACCAGCCACGCCGCGCCCGTGTGGGACCCGGCGAACCGTGACTTACGGCCTTCGCGTTCAGGGTTGCTGCGCAGCCGGATGATCGCGAACGTGATGATGCCGGCCAGCACGCCGACCGCGAACAGGTCCTCGATGAACCCGACCCACGCCCAGTGGCCGATCCCGGGGATGGCGAACGTGCGGGAGAACAGGTCGCCGTAGGCCTCGATGATGGTCAGCAGCAAGACGATGAAACCCCAGAAGGTGAACGCGTGAGCCAGCCCGGGCACCGTCCACTTCAGCAGCTTGCGCTGGCCGATCACCTCGGTGGCCTCGACCTCGGCGTCGCGGGCTGGATGGCTGCGCACCGCCGCGATCCGCTCCGGCGCCGGCTGCCCCGACCGGCCCACCCGGGCCAGCCACCACAGCCGCCGCCCGGCCAGCGCGAACGCCGCCACCGTCAAAACCAGGCCAACCACGATCCGCAAGACCACCAAAACCTCCTCATGCGGCCCCAGGCCCGGCCGGACCCAGGCCGCGCCGGCTGCCAGCGTACGCCGCGCCACCCTGGCCCCATGATCATGGCGCTGCGGCCGGCGATCAAGAGATGGGCCACGTGACCCCGGCGACATCTTACCGATGAGTAACTTGACGTCTCCAGGGCGCGCGGGCAGTGGCCGGAACTGCATCCGGACGGGGCCCGGCCGCAGCGGGCCGCATCCCGGCGGCGGCCGGATCCAGCCGCCGGATCACCCCGGAAGCGCCGGAACCGGCGCCGGAAGACGCTCGGCCCCGCTGCCAACCGCCGGGCCGGTTTGGGCGTCTTTGATTGTGTTTGCAGGGATTCCGGGGGGCCCGATCCAACGGAGGATGGCATGGCAGGGCAGGTAATTAAACGCGCGGGGATCACGGCCGTGGTCGTGGTGGGCGCGATAGTGGCGGCGGGACCGGCGGCCGCGGCCGCGGCGGCACCCGCGGCCCACGCGGCCACGACCGCCCGCGGCGGTCCGTCCGCGGCGGCCACCAGCACCCCGGTCAGCCGCGCTGTGGCCCGGCTGGACAGCCCCGCCCTGCGGCGGCTCGATCCCCTGGGGCCGGGCCACGGCAGCGGGAGCCGCGCGGCGATGACCCCGCAGGCCCGGACGGCCGCCGCCGCGAGCTCGCCGGTTCTCAGCGGAGCAGTCCTGTACGGGGTGTCCTGCACCGGCCGGTCAGCAGTGCACCGCCACCGGGCTGGCCAGCACCCGCAGCGGCAAGAACACCAAGACCCTGGCCGAGCGGTGGAACGGCACCACGTGGGCCGTGCAGTCCACGCCCACCCCCACCTCCGGCACCCTGCTGGGCGGCACCCTGACCGCCGGCGTGTCCTGCACCTCGTCCACCGCCTGCGTGGCGGACGGCTTCTCCTACAGCACGAAGAGCAGCCCGGCTGCTGGGCGAGGGCTGGAACGGCCACACCTGGACCACCCAGCCGGACGCGACCCCGGTGGTGGCGGGCGAGCCGGCCGGCATCTCCTGCACCTGGGCCAAGGACTGCATGGCGGTGGGTACCCGGACGTCCGGCATGACCCTGGCCGAGCACTGGAACGGCCGGAAGTGGTCCGCCGTGACCACCAAGCACGACGGAGCGCTCGACGGGCGTGTCCTGCCCCGCCACCGGGAACTGCACGGCCGTCGGCTGGAACGACGCGCGGGAAGGCGCTCGCCGCGCACTGGAACGGCAAGGCCTGGTCGGACCAGTCCGCGGCCAGCCCGCAGCCACTCAGCCTGCTGGCGGGCGTGTCCTGCCCGGCTACCAGGACTGCATGGCGGTCGGCACGGGCGGCACGGTGACCAGCTCGGCGCTGGACCTGGCCCCGCTCGCCGAGCGGTGGACCGGCGGGAAGTGGACGGTCCTCACCGTCCCGGACCCGGCCCCCGCGGGCGATCATCGCGGAGCTCAACTCGGTGTCGTGCACCTCGGCCACGAACTGCATGGCCGTGGGGGACGACTATGAACCAGGCCGGCACCACCGACACGACCGTGGCGGAACAGTGGAACGGCACGGCCTGGACGGTCCTGACCACGCCCAGTCCGGCCACGTTCAGCGCGCTCGGATCGGTGTCGTGCACCTCGCCGGTGCACTGCGTCGCGGTCGGGGGCAGCAGCGCCACGGCCACCGGCACCGTCTCCCCGCTGACCGAGGTCTGGAATGGCAGCGCCTGGACGGTGGTTACCGCACCGAAGTGATCTCCCGGCGGGCGGCCCCGGGAGGCGGCCCCGCCCGCACCGCAGTGATGCAGGCTCCGCCAGTTACCTGGCGGGCCTCGTCGCGATCTGGGCCAGGCGCAGCACGTACCCGGCTGCGGCGGGATCTGGCGTCCGGGCCGGCGAACTTGGCCCGCGCTGGAATCTTTTCCGATCCCCAGAAGTTGAGCCCAGTAGACTCAACTCATTTGCCAGGGGTGAGTGTCCCTGGCAGACTTGAGCCCACCAGGCTCAAGGTAAGTAAACGATCACACAGGGACTAGGGACTACACATGGCACGTGCGGTAGGTATCGACCTCGGAACCACCAACTCCGTCGTCGCGGTTCTCGAAGGCGGCGAGCCGACGGTCATCGCCAACGCGGAGGGTTCGCGGACGACCCCGTCCGTGGTGGCCTTCGCCAAGAACGGCGAGGTGCTGGTCGGCGAGGTCGCCAAGCGGCAGGCGGTGACGAATGTCAACCGCACGATCCGCTCGGTCAAGCGCCAGATGGGCACCGACTGGACCGTCAAGATCGACGACAAGAAGTACAACGCGCAGCAGATCAGCGCGTTCATCCTGCAGAAGCTCAAGCGGGACGCCGAGTCCTACCTCGGCGAGACGATCACCGACGCGGTGATCACCGTCCCGGCGTACTTCAGTGACGCGCAGCGGCAGGCCACCAAGGAGGCCGGCCAGATCGCGGGCCTGAACGTGCTCCGCATCATCAACGAGCCCACCTCCGCGGCCCTCGCGTACCACCTGGAGAAGGAGGGCGAGGCCACCATCCTCGTCTTCGACCTGGGCGGCGGCACCTTCGACGTCTCCCTGCTGGAGGTCGGCGACGGCGTGGTCGAGGTGAAGGCCACCAGCGGCGACAACCACCTCGGTGGCGACGACTGGGACCAGCGCATCGTGGACTGGCTGGTGCAGGACTTCAAGAACAACTACGGCACCGACCTGTCCAAGGACAAGATGGCGCTGCAGCGGCTGCGGGAGTCCGCGGAGAAGGCCAAGATCGAGCTGTCCGGCTCCGCCGAGACCACGATCAACCTGCCCTACATCACCCACTCCGAGCAGGGCCCGCTGCACCTGGACACCAAGCTCACCCGGGCTGAGTTCCAGAAGATGACCTCGGACCTGCTCGACCGCACCAAGGGCCCGTTCCAGCAGGTCATCAAGGACGGCAACACCAAGCTCAGTGACATCCAGCACGTGGTGCTGGTCGGCGGCTCGACCCGGATGCCCGCCGTGGTCGACCTGGTCAAGGAGCTGCTCGGCGGCAAGGAGCCGAACAAGGGCGTCAACCCGGACGAGGTCGTGGCCGTGGGCGCTGCCCTGCAGGCCGGCGTGCTCAAGGGCGAGGTCAAGGACGTCCTGCTGCTGGACGTGACCCCGCTGTCGCTGGGCATCGAGACCAAGGGTGGCATCTTCACCAAGCTCATCGAGCGCAACACCACCATCCCGACCAAGCGGTCGGAGATCTTCACCACGGCGGATGACAACCAGCCGTCCGTGCAGATCCAGGTGTTCCAGGGTGAGCGCGAGATCGCCGCGTACAACAAGAAGCTCGGCATGTTCGAGCTGTCCGGCCTGGCTCCCGCGCCGCGGGGCATCCCGCAGATCGAGGTCGCGTTCGACATCGACGCCAACGGGATCGTCAACGTCTCGGCCAAGGACCTCGGCACCGGCAAGGAGCAGCGGGTCACCATTTCCGGCGGCTCGGCGCTCGGCAAGGACGAGATCAACCGGATGATGGCCGAGGCGGAGAAGTTCGCCGCGGAGGACGCTGCCCGCCGTGAGGAGGCCGAGGTCCGCAACCGCGCGGACACCCTGGCCTACCAGACCGAGAAGTTCCTCGGCGAGAACACGGACAAGGTCCCGGATGACATCAAGTCCGAGGTGGAAGAGGCCATCGCCGACCTGAAGAAGGCGCTCGAGGGCACTGACACCGAGGCGATCAAGGAGGCCACCGAGAAGGCGGCCACGGTCAGCCAGAAGATGGGCACTGCGATCTACGCCCAGACTCAGGCCAGCGCGGCCGAGGACACCTCCACGTCCACCGCTGACGAGACCGCGAACGACGACGACGAGGTCGTCGACGCCGAGATCGTGGACGAGGACAAGCCGCACGCGGGTGAGGGTGGCGCCGCCTGATGAATTCGCCAGAGGACACCAACGATGGGCCGGTGATCCGTGACCTCAGGCGCATCGACCCGGTGACCGGCCAGGTCAGGGATCCGCAGGGGCGCCGCGACGGCACCCCGGGCAAGCCGGCCCGGCCGGGACGGCACTCGGCGTCCAAGCCGAGCGGGACTGGGACCCGCCCCGCGGCACCAGGCGGTGCCGCGGGGGCCCAGCCCCCCGGCGGGGGCGGCGCGGGCGAAGGGTCCGGCCGGCCGCAGGGCCAGCCTGAGGCCCAGCCCGGCCAGCCGCAGAGCCGGCCTCAGGGCCGGCCCGGCGGCGGCCAGCCTGCCAGCGGACAGCCAGCCGGTGCTCCGGGCGCGGAGAGTTCCGCGCCCGGTGGCGCGCGGCCCGGAGACGGCGCACCCGCCGGCTCCGGGGCCCCCGGCGCCCCGGGCCACCCCGGCGTCCAGCCGGGCGGTCCGGACGACGGCGGCCTGGCCAGCCAGCTGGCTGAGCGCACCGCGGACCTGCAGCGCGTGCACGCGGAGTACGCCAACTACCGCAAGCGCGTCGAGCGCGACCGGATGGCCGTCCGTGAGCAGGCCCTGGCCAACGTGCTGAGCTCGCTGCTGCCGGTGCTGGACGACATCGGCCGGGCGCGTGACCACGGCGACCTGACCGGGGCGTTCAAGTCGGTCGGCGAATCACTGGAGACGATCGCCGCGAAGCTGGGCCTGGAGAGTTTCGGTGAGCCCGGCGAGCCGTTCGACCCGCTGGTCCACGAGGCCCTGATGCACTCTTATTCACCGGATGTGACCGAGCCGACCGCAGTCCAGATCCTGCAGCCGGGCTACAAGGTCGGCGAGCGGATCATCCGCCCGGCCCGGGTCGCGGTCGCGGAACCCGGCGACGGGCCAGCCCCGGACGACCAGGCCGAGGCGGGCCAGTCACGGGGAACTCCGGCGGGAAACAACTGACCCCCGGGAGAGGTAGTAAGTGAGCACGAAGGACTTCCTAGAGAAGGACTACTACAAGGTCCTGGGCGTCTCCAAGACCGCGACCGCAGACGAGATCAAGAAGTCGTACCGCAAACTCGCCCGCAAGTACCATCCCGACGCCAACAAGGGTGACCCCAAGGCGGAGGAGCGGTTCAAGGAGATTTCCGAGGCCTACAACACGCTGTCCGACACCAAGCGGCGCAAGGAGTACGACGACGCGCGCTCACTGTTCGGCGGCGGGTTCCGGGGCGCCGGCCAGGGTGCCCCGGGCGGTGCGGGCGGCGGATTCAACTTCGACCTCGGCGACCTGTTCGGCACCGGCACCGGCACGGCCGGTGGCGGCGCAGGCAGCGGCGGGCTCGGGGACATCCTCGGCGGCGTGTTCGGCCGCGGCGGGGCGCGCACCGCGCAGACCCGTCCCCGGCGCGGCGCCGACGTGGAGACGGAAACCTCGCTGTCGTTCAGCGATGCGCTGGACGGCGTCACGGTCAGCCTCCGGCTGGCCGGCGAGGGCCCGTGCCCGACCTGCAAGGGCACCGGCGCCAAGGCCGGCACGGTGCCACGGGTCTGCCCGAACTGCCAGGGGACTGGCCAGGAGAGCAAGAACCTGGGCAGCTTCGCGTTCTCTGAGCCGTGCCACGAGTGCCGTGGCCGCGGGCTGGTGGTCGACGACCCGTGCCCGGTGTGCTCCGGCAGCGGGCGGGCGATGAGCACCCGGACCATCCAGGCGCGCATCCCGGCCGGCGTGGCCGACGGCCAGCGCATCAAGCTCAAGGGCAAGGGCGCGCCCGGCGAGCGCGGCGGCCCCGCGGGGGACCTGTACGTGCGCGTGCACGTCACCCAGCATCCGGTGTTCGGCCGGTCCGGGCACAACCTCACGGTCACCGTGCCGGTGACGTTCCCCGAGGCCACGCTGGGCGCGGAGATCAAGGTGCCGTCGCACCGCGGGGCCCCGGTCAGCGTCCGGATCCCGGCGGGCACCCCGAACGGCCGCACCTTCCGGGTGCGGGGCAAGGGCGTGCGCCGCAGCGACGGGACCAACGGGGACCTGCTGGTCACCGTCCAGGTCCAGGTGCCGCAGAACGTGAACGGCCAGGCCCGGAAGGCCCTGGAGGACTTCCGGGAGGCCACCGCCGGGCAGGACCCGCGCGATGACCTGCTGCAGCGCGCCCGGAGCGTCTGACATGGGCATCGAGCAACGTGGAACTGATCCGCTGGCGAGGCGGGGCGCGCCGGAGGCGTGTTCCCGCCGAGGCCGGCGGATGGCGGGGGGCTGCGGGGGGTCGTCCCCCCGGGCCAGCAGAGCAGGTGACGGCCATGAGCAGTGCGTTTGATCTGTCTGACGACTCGCCCGTGTACGTCATCTCCGTCGCCGCCCAGCTGTCCGGCCTGCACCCGCAGACCCTGCGGACGTGGGACCGGCTGGGGCTGGTGTCCCCGGGCCGCTCCAGCGGCCGGGGCCGCCGGTACTCGCTGCGCGACGTGCTCGCGCTCCGCGAGGTCCAGCGCCTGTCCCAGGAAGAGGGGGTCAACCTCTCGGGCATCAAGCGCATCCTCGAGCTGGAAGGCGAGCTGCGCCGGCACCAGCAGCACCTGGCCGACGTGAGCACGGAACTCGCCCAGCTCCGCATCGAGCTGGAATCGACCCGCTCGGTGGCGGCCCGCCTGGCCGGCCTGCTCCGGGCCCGGGCCGGCGGCGCCCAGCTCGTCCCGGTGCACCAGCCGGGTCCCGGGCCGTCCGCGCCGCCGGCGCCCCGGTCCGAGCGCCGGGCGCTGCCCATCGCCGCCCGCCGCCCGGCGGGCGAGCAGCCCGGCCCGGACGAGGGCGAGCTTCCCGCCGCACCCGCCTGACCCGCCGCACCCCCATCCGAATCATCCGCAACGAAAACCACCGGACCCACCGGGGTCCAGAAAGCAACCATGGACGACAAGCTCACGCGAAAGAGCCAAGAGGCAGTGTCGGACGCCGTCCGGCGGGCGACCACGGACGGCAACCCGCACGTGGAGCCGCTGCACCTGCTGGCCGCCCTGGTCAGCCAGGAGGGCGGCATCGCGGCGCCGTTGCTGCGCGCCGCCGGGGCCGACCCGGCCGCGGTGCTCCGCAGCACCGAAGACCAGATCGCCCGGCTGCCCAAGGCCGCGGGCACCACGGTCAGCGCGCCGGACACGGCACGGCCGCTGTCCCTGGCCCTGGCCACCGCGGCCAAGCGGGCCCGGGAGATGGGCGACGAGTACGTCTCGACCGAGCACCTCCTGGTCGGGCTGGCCACCGACGGCGGCCAGGCCGCGGAGGTGCTGCGCAAGGCCGGCGCCGGCCCCGACGAGCTGCTCGGCGCGTTCGAGAAGGTCCGCGGGCACGGCCGGGTCACCACGGAGAACCCGGAGGAGACCTACCAGGCCCTGGAGAAGTACGGGATCGACCTGACCCAGCAGGCCCGTGACGGTGCCCTGGACCCGGTCATCGGCCGGGACTCCGAGATCCGCCGGGTGATCCAGGTGCTGTCCCGCCGGACCAAGAACAACCCGGTGCTGATCGGCGAGCCCGGCGTGGGCAAGACCGCGGTCGTCGAGGGCCTGGCCCAGCGGATCGTGGCCGGGGACGTGCCCGAGTCACTGCGCGGCAAGCGGCTGGTCGCCCTGGACCTGGCCGCGATGGTGGCCGGGGCCAAGTACCGCGGCGAGTTCGAGGAGCGGCTCAAGTCCGTCCTGAACGAGATCAAGCAGAGCGACGGGGAGGTCATCACCTTCATCGACGAGCTGCACACGGTGGTCGGCGCGGGTGCCGCCGAGGGCGCGATGGACGCGGGCAACATGCTCAAGCCCATGCTGGCCCGCGGCGAGCTGCGCATGGTCGGCGCGACCACCATGGACGAGTTCCGCGAGCGGATCGAGAAGGACCCCGCCCTGGAACGCCGCTTCCAGCAGGTGTTCGTGGGCGAGCCGTCGGTGGAGGACACCATCGCGATCCTGCGCGGGCTGAAGGGCCGTTACGAGGCCCACCACAAGGTGCAGATCTCCGACGCGGCCCTGGTCGCGGCGGCGGCCCTGTCCGACCGCTACATCACCGCCCGGTTCCTGCCGGACAAGGCCATCGACCTGATCGACGAGGCCGCGTCCCGGCTCCGGATGGAGATCGACTCGCGGCCGGTCGAGATCGACGAGCTGCAGCGGTCCGTGGACCGGATGAAGATGCAGGAGATGGCGCTGGCCAAGGAGGCCGACCCGGCGAGCAAGGAGCGGCTGGAGCGGCTCCGGGCCGACCTGGCCGACCGGCAGGAGCAGCTGACCGCGCTGGTGGCCCGCTGGGAGCGGGAGAAGTCCAGCCTGAACAAGGTCGGCGAGCTCAAGCAGCAGCTGGACGAGCTGGAAGGCCAGGCGGAGCGGGCCGAGCGGGACGCCGACTTCGAGTCCGCCTCCCGGCTGAGGTACGGGGACATCCCGAAGCTGGAGGCCGAGATCGCGGCGGCCACCGCCGCCGCGGCCAGCAACGACGCTCCGGTCACCGGCGGCGCCGAGGCGCCGATGGTCAAGGAGGAGGTCGGCCCGGACGACGTGGCCGATGTGGTGGCCTCCTGGACCGGGATTCCCGCCGGGCGGCTGCTCGAGGGTGAGACCGGCAAGCTGCTGCGGATGGAAGAGGAACTGGCCAGCCGGATCATCGGCCAGGGCCGGGCCGTCCAGGCCGTGGCCGACGCGGTGCGCCGGTCGCGGGCCGGCGTGGCCGACCCGGACCGCCCGATGGGGTCGTTCCTGTTCCTCGGGCCCACCGGCGTGGGCAAGACCGAGCTGGCCAAGGCGCTGGCCGAGTTCCTGTTCGACGACGAGCGGGCCATGGTCCGCATCGACATGAGCGAGTACGGCGAGAAGCACTCGGTGGCCCGGCTGGTCGGCGCGCCGCCCGGCTACGTGGGCTACGAGGAGGGCGGCCAGCTGACCGAGGTGGTCCGGCGGCGTCCCTACTCCGTGGTGCTGCTCGACGAGGTGGAGAAGGCCCACCCGGAGGTCTTCGACATCCTGCTCCAGGTCCTCGACGACGGCCGGCTGACCGACGGCCAGGGCCGGACCGTGGACTTCCGGAACACCATCCTGATCCTCACCTCCAACCTCGGGTCCCAGTACATCGCGGACCCGGCGCTGAACGACGAGGCCAAGCGCGTCGCGGTGATGAAGGTGGTGCAGGCCACGTTCAAGCCGGAGTTCCTGAACCGGCTGGACGACGTGATCCTGTTTGACTCGCTGAACACCGAGGAACTCAGCCGGATCGTGGACCTGCAGGTGGCGCGGCTGGGCAAGCGGCTGGCTGACCGGCGGCTGACCCTCCAGGTCACCCCCGGGGCGCGGGAATGGCTGGCGCTGACCGGGTTTGACCCGATCTACGGCGCCCGGCCGCTGCGCAGGCTGATCCAGTCAGCGATCGGCGACCAGCTGGCCCGGGCCCTGCTGTCCGGGCAGATCATCGACGGCGACCGGGTCGAGGTGGACCTGGACCCGGCGACGGACGCGCTGATCGTGCGGCGCGCTCAGCTGTCCGCGGCCGGCGTTGGCGGTCCAGTGGCCGGAGGATCGGACGGGAGCTCGTCCAGCAGCCGGTCGTAGTCGTCCTCGGCCAGCCCGAGGTCAACCCGGATCCGGTAGCGCAGGCTGAGCAGGAGCCGCAGCTCGGTCGGGTCTCCGTTCGCGGAGAACTCGGCCGGGCGGGCGGCGGGCCGGGCCGGGGCGTTCGGGTCCCACCCGGTGCCCAGCCGGCCCAGGCACAGGGCGACCCCGGTGGTCGCCCACCGCAGCGCACCGCGCAGGTCTGACCGCTCGACCAGGAGCTCGGCGACCAGGTCGAAGAGCCTCGGGTCCTCCGGCTTCTCCTGCTCGATCTGCTGGATCAGCGCCTCGGCCTCGTCCGCCTTGTCCATCATGAACAGGGCACGGGCCAGCGGTACCCGCGGATCGGCGAACGACGGGCCGCCGTCCGCCAGCGCCTGCCGGAAGCCCTGCGCCGCGGCGGCCGGCTCGTCGGCCAGCAGCCACTGCTCACCGGCCCGCAGGAAGGCCTCAGACCGGGGGAATTCCTCAGTCTGGGTGCCGGTGGCGGCCAGACTGATCATCTGCTCTGCCGCGGTGCGGTGATCACCGCTCGCCGCAGCGTCGAACTCGATCTCATCGAACATGTCGCGCGTCAGCACCACCACGTCCGGGGACGTACCCAACCCGGGACCCCTTCCAACGCCACGAACGAACTCAAGGTACGGGAAACGACGCTAACGGCGCGAACGCTCCAGGGCATCCCAGAAGCCGCGGCGCAGCGCGTGCCTGGTCTCGTCGTGCAGCAGCGAATCGATCGGCAGCGCCGAGTCCTGGAGCAGCCTCGCTTCCAGGTCCGATGGCATCCGCGGCTTGCGGGCCAGGACTGCTTCCAGCCACAGCGCCGGCGCCTCCCGGGCCACCGACTGACCGAATTCGAAGCCCTCGGCGTGGGCGGCCTGGACCGCGTCGGCCAGCTGCATCCCCTGGCCCGGCGGGACAGTGGTGTTCGGGCCCGGGGCAGGCGGGGCCTGCGGCGGCACCGGCGCCTGGTGCATCGGGCCTGGCTGCTGCGCCTGCGGCGCCCCAGGTGACTGCGGTGGCTGCTGGGACTGTGGTGACGGGGACTGCGGCAGCGGGGACTGCGGCGTGCCATAAGGGCTTTGCGGCGGGACGTACGCCGAGCCCGGGTACTGCCCCGATCCAGCCGGGGAGCCCGGGGCGGGCGGGATGAATGGCTGGCCGGGCATCATCTGCTCCGAGGGCGGCGCGCCGTAGGACCCCTGCTGGTACGGCCGCGACGGCACATCCTGGGCCGGCCCGCGGAACGAGGCCGGGGGCGCCTGATACGGATTCTGGTCGGCGGACGGCGACGTCTGGGCGTGGGCTCCGCGCACCCGCGGGTCCGGCAGCCCGGGCGGCGAGGGGGCCGGGGACGGGGGCGGCGCCGCGTGCAGGCCCGGCACGCTCGGCTGACCCGGCGGCATGCTCTGCTGGCCGGACATGTCTGGCTGGCCGCCCATACCCTGCTGGCCGGAGATGCCCTGCTGGCCCGGGATGCCCTGCTGGCTGCTGCCGTTCTGGTAGGGCGGCATGCCCTGGGGCGGCATCCCCTGAGCGGGCGGGGTCTGCGGCGGCACCGGCTGCGGTGCGTAGGACTGCGGGGGCATCGGCTGGCCTGGCATGCTCTGCTGGCCGCCCGCCATGCCCGGCTGGTTACCCAGGCCCTGGCCCGGCATGGACTGCTGCCCGGGAGCGCTGGGCGGGGCCTGCGGGATCCCGCCGAGGCCCGCCTGGCCCGGGACGCCGCCCATGGCCTGCTGGCCGGACAGCGACTGCCCTGGGCCGGCCTGCCCAGGACCGGACTGGCCCGGCATGCCCTGCTGGCCCGGCACGGATTGCCCGGGGGCACCCAGGCCATGCGCGGTCTGGGGCTGGCCGGGCATGCCCGGCCCGGACATGCCTGGCCCCGGCACGGTCTGCTGGCTGTTCCCACCCGGCTGCGCCGGCCCTCCCGGCTGGCGCTGGCCCGGACCGGGGTTTCGTTGCGGCTCGGAAACGCCCGGCTGCGCCTGCAGAGCTGAGGCAGCGGGCAGATTCTGTGCACTCTGCGGCGGTGAGCCGGGGTCCTGCGGGCCGGGCGCGCGGGACGGGCCGCCGCGGGCGGCTTCCATGGACTGGCGCTCGATGGGCCCCGACGGCTCGCGGCGCGGCAGCGGGGTGGGGGCGCCCGGCTGGGTGCCCGGGAGCTGGACACTGGCGGGCTGGGCGCCCGGCTGGGCGGCGCGCTGGTACTCCGCCACCACGGGCGCCGTGTAGATCGCGGGCGGCGCCGGGTGCGATCCGGCCGACAGGGCCGGCTGGCCCAGCGTGCCCACCACCGGCCCGTGCCCGTTGGTGAGGGCGCGGGCCGAGGTCACGGCCAGCTGGTAGGGCTCCTCGCTGCCCAGCGGCTCAGTCCCGGAGACGAGCTGGGTAAAGGGCCGCAGATGCCCCTCGCCAATCTCGATGATGTCGTCGCATTCCTGGCGGAGGCTGCGGGAAATGGTCCAGTTGCCGCCCACCGTGATGTGCACGATCGTCACCCGGATACCGAGGTCCTGCACATCGGCGACGACCTGGGCCAGGTCTTCCTCCGCGCTGACCAGGAGCGCGTCGCTGATCGCGTTGTTGCGGGCCAGAGTGGTCAGGTCGCGGCGGATGTCACCTTCCACGCCCTCACGGCGGCCCGGCCGGGTCCGGCCCAGGCGCAGCTTCAGCCCGGGAAGATCGGCCAGTGAATCGTGCTCGGAAGTCCGGCGGCCCTCGACCGTGGCCTCATACCAATAGCAGCGCAGCAGCGGGCGTCCGGTTCTCTCCCGGGCGATGCTGCCCATGAACGACAGCAGTCCGGCGTAATCCCAGGATACGGACTCTCGGTGCCGGGTTCCGTGGACGGCCATCGCGCCATCCGCCAGCACGTAGCCCGCGTCCACGAACAGCGCGCACCGGTCCACGCGACACCGTCCTTTCCTCAGCGCGAGACGTTACCAGCGCCCAGCCGACCTTGTGAGGGATCGCCCGCAGGTCGCGACGATCCCCGTGACCTTAGGCGTCCGCTCTCGGCAAAAGCGACCCCGGCAATTGCGTCCGGCCCGGCTAACCTTCGGCCATGCGACTTCTTGTTCTCGGGGGTACCCGGTTCCTGGGGCTTGCCATCGTGGACGAAGCGATCCGGCGTGGCTACGACGTCACGACCTTCTCGCGGGGGCTGAGCGGCGAACCCCGGCCGGGTGCCGAGGCACTGCACGGAGACCGTACCAACTCCACGGACCTGCTCAGGGTGGCTGAGCGAGATTTTGACCTGGTCATCGACACCTCGGTGATCGCTCCCCGGCACGTGGCCGCGTCCGCCCGGTTGCTGGCCCCGAGGGTCCGCCACTACACCTATGTCTCCACGCTCTCGGTCTATGCCGGCTTCGGTGAGGTGCCGGTCAGCGAGAAGTCCCCGGTGCTCGACTGCCCGCCCGACGCGGACGGTTCCGTGGAGGAACTCGGGTACGGCGAGCTGAAGGCGGGCAGCGAGCGGGCCGTCGCGCAGGAACTGCCGGGGCGGCACCTGATCGTGCGGCCCGGGCTGCTGGTCGGCCCGCACGAGAACATCGGCCGGCTGCCCTGGTGGCTGACCAGGATCGCGCGCGGCGGGACGGTCCTGGCCCCCGGCGAGCCTGGCCGGCCGGTCCGGATGACGGACGCCCGGGACCTGGCCGCCTGGATCGTCAACAACACCCGGCGGGGCATCCCGGGCGTGGTCAACGTGCCCGGGCCGGAGGGGACCACGGTCGGGGAACTGCTGACGGACTGCGGCCAGGCCACCGGGCCCGGCCCGGACGGGCCGCTGCAGCTGCGCTGGGTGCCGGACCAGGTGCTGCTGGCGGCCGGGGTGCAGCCCTGGTCGGAGCTGCCGATGTGGGCGCCGGAGACGCCGGAGTTCGCGGCCGTCTGGAACGTCACCGGGGACCGCGCCCTGCGGACCGGCCTGCGCTACCGGCTGCTCAGCGACACCGTCCGGGACACCTGGGCCTGGCTGCGCCGGGACGCGGCCGCCCGCGGCGGCGACCTGGAGGGGTTCGAGCGCCGGCCGGGCATCGGCCTCGACCCCGCCAAGGAGCAGGAGATCCTCGCCAGCCTGGATTAGGCCGGGCTGCGCCGCCCGGGCAGGCCAGGCCGCCGGCCGGACACTCCCCGCCCCGGCCGTCCCATTCAGGCCGTCCCCACCCAGGCCTGGCCATCCTCCCGCCCCCGGGCCGCGCGATCCTGCCTATGCCCGCTGCCCCGGGCCGCGCGATCCTGCCCACCCCAACCCAGGCCGCGCGATCCTGCCCACCCTGGCCACCGGTGGCGGCTGGGTAGGCTCGCGATCGTGAGTGACCGCGATGACCTGCTTCAGATGATCAAAGACCTGGCCGTGGTGCACGGCGACTTCGTGCTGTCCTCCGGCCAGCAGGCGACCTGGTACATCGACCTGCGCCGGATCCTGCTCAGCGGGCAGGCGGCGCCGCTGGCCGGCCGGGTGATGCTCGACCTGACCGCGGGCCTCGGCTACGACGCGGTCGGCGGGCTCACCCTCGGCGCCGACCCGGTGGCCACCGCGATGATGCACGCGGCCAGCGCGGCCGGGCAGCCGCTGGACGCGTTCGTGGTGCGCAAGGAGGGCAAGGCACACGGCCTGCAACGGCGCATCGAGGGACCGGACGTGGCCGGCCGCCGGGTGCTCGCCGTGGAGGACACCTCGACCACCGGCTCGTCCGTGCTCACCGCAGTCGACGCGCTGCAGGAGGCCGGGGCCGAGGTGGTGGGCGTGGCGGTGATCGTGGAACGCGGCGCCCGGGGGCCGGTGACCGCGCGGGGCCTGCCCTACCTGGCCGCCTACGACATGGGTGACCTGGGCCTGGGCTGATCCTCCTGGGGGGCGGTCCGCCCGTGCCGCGGGCCGCTCCGCCGGGTTTCCGGTGCCGGGCCGCCGGCCGCGGGCCCGCCAGCCACGGGATCGCCGGTCGCGGGACCGCCCGTCGGGGAACCGGCCGTGGCGAGGCGGCCCTCGGCCGCCTCCTTGCGGAACTCCCGCAGCCGGTACAGCACGAAGGCGGCGATGGCGATGACGGCGACGGCCGCGATCGCGTAGCCCGCCAGCGCGATGCCGTGCGCGATGCTCTGCCAGGTGCTGCTCAGGCTGTAGCCGATCAGCGAGATCGCGGTCACCCAGACGGCCGTGCCAATAAGGCTGAGCACGCCGAACAGCAGCGCGGGCATCTCGATGAAGCCGGCCACGATCGACACGAACGTGCGCACCACCGGCAGGCAGCGGCCCACCGGGACCGCCCACGCTCCCCGGCCGGCGAAGAACCGCTCCGCCCGGTCGATGTCGGCGTGCGTGACGAGCAGATAGCGGCCGAACCGGTGCACCAGCGGCCGCCCACCTACCCGCCCCACCGTGTAGGCGACGAACGAGCCGATCAGTTCCGCCACCGTGCCGACGATGATCACGGCCACGATGCTGAAGTGCCCCTCGCCGGCCAGGACCCCCGCGAACCCGAACGTGATCTCCGACGGGATCGGGACGCAACAGGCCTCGAGAAAGCCGAAGAGAAACACGGCCGCCAGGCCTGCCTCGCTGAGAAAGCTCTCCATAGCTCACTGTTGTACCGCATGCGGGGCACCGTGCCGGTCGGCATCGGGCGAGGTTACGCGAGCTTTAACCGGCGTATTTGAGCGCAGAGTGCGGCAGGCCGGGCGCTGCGGGTAGAGGCTTTCCCGGGCGGGGCCTCCCGTCGGCTGTCCGCGCGCGGCGCCCGTCCCCGATACTGGACCCAAGCAATGAGACAGGGAGCCGATCGTCATGCCAATCGCCACCCCAGAGGTCTACGCGCAGATGCTGGACCGCGCCAAGGAGCGTGGTTACGCCTATCCAGCCATCAACGTGACCTCGAGCCAGACCCTGAACGCGGCCCTCCGCGGCTTCGCGGACGCGGAGAGCGACGGCATCGTCCAGGTATCCACGGGGGGCGCTGAGTACCTGTCCGGCGCGGTCAAGGACATGGTGACCGGCTCGGTCGCGCTGGCCAGCTTCGCCCGGTCCGTCGCGGACAAGTACCCGGTGCAGATCGCCCTGCACACCGACCACTGCCCCAAGGACAAGCTGGACGGGTTCATGCGCCCGCTGGTCAAGATCTCCCAGGAGCGGGTGGCCCGGGGCGAGGAGCCGCTGTTCAACTCGCACATGTGGGACGGCTCCGCGGTGCCCCTGGATGAGAACATCGCCATCGCCTCCGAGCTGCTCGATGAGTGCGCCAAGGCCCGCACGGTCATGGAGATGGAAATTGGCGTGGTCGGCGGCGAGGAGGACGGCGTCACCGGCGAGATGAACGAGAAGCTGTACAGCACGCCGGGGGACGCCATCGCGGTGGCCGAGGCGCTCGGGCTCGGTGAGCGGGGCCGCTACCTGCTCGCGGCCACCTTCGGCAACGTGCACGGGGTATACAAGCCCGGGCATGTCACCCTGCGGCCGTCCATCCTGAAGGAGATCCAGGACGCGGTCGGCGCCAAGTACGGCCAGGAGAAGCCGTTCTACCTGGTCTTCCACGGCGGTTCCGGCTCCGCGCTGGAAGAGATCCGCGAGGCCATCTCGTATGGCGTGGTCAAGATGAACGTGGACACCGACACCCAGTACGCGTTCACCCGGCCGGTCGCGGACCACATGTTCCGCAATTACGACGGCGTGCTGAAGGTCGACGGCGAGGTCGGCAACAAGAAGCAGTACGACCCCCGCGCCTGGGGCAGGGCCGGCGAGGCGGGCATGGCCGCGCGCGTGGTCCGGGCCTGCGAGGACCTGATGTCCGCGGGCACCAAGATCAGCTGACCAGGTAGGCGGCGCGGGCGGGCGGCGCGGCCCGCCCGCGGCAGGGCCCTCTGCAGGACCCCTCGACGGCAGGGCCCGCTCGGACGCCAGGGCCCGCTCGGACGCCAGGATCCGCTCGGACGGCAGGGCCCGCTCGGACGGCAGGGTCTGCTCTGAGCAGAAGACTCTGCCCGAGCGGACCCTCCGGCAGGGCAGGCTGGCCTTATGGAGACGTCACCCAGCCGGATCCCAGCTGACCGGGTCGCGGTCTTGTCCGACATTCACGGGGTCCTGCCCGCGCTGGAGAGCGTGCTTGCTGAGCCAGAAGTAGCCGGCGCGGACCGGATCGTCCTCACCGGCGACCTGGCGGCCGGGCCCCAGCCCCGCGAGACCCTCGACCTGCTGGCCTCGCTCGGTGACCGGGCGGTGTGGATCCGCGGGAACGCCGACCGCGAGCTGGTGCAGCTCGCGCGCGGTGAGGTGAGCTCGGTCCCGGACCCGATCGCACCGTGGGCCGCCGCCCAGCTCCGCGCGGACCAGGTGGCCCTGCTGGCCGGGCTGCCCCTGACCGCGACCCTGGAGGTCCCTGGCCTGGGTGCCGTGCTGTTCTGTCATGCCACCCCGCGCGACGATGAGGAAGTGGTGCTGGCCGACTCCCGGCTGGAGCGCTGGGCCGAGGTACTTGGCTCCGTCGCCCCGGACGTGGCCGCGGTGGTGTGCGGGCACACTCACATGCCGTTCAGCCGGCTGGCCTGCGGGCGGCTGGTGGTCAACCCGGGCAGCGTCGGGATGCCGTACGGCCGGGCCGGCGCGCACTGGGCGCTGCTCGGGCCGGGGGTGCAGCTGCGGCGCACCGTGTTCGACACCGTGGCGGCCTGCACGGCCATCGCCGCGGAATCGTCCTACCCGGACGCGGCGGAATGGGCGGACTTCTACCTGAACGCGCGGGCCACCGACGCGGAGGCGCTGGCCGTCATGGGCCCCCGGGACGGCCGGGAGGGACCGAACGCGCCCCCCGGCTGAACGCCACCCGGATCGAGTCCACGACCTGCGCCGGTACCCGGGTGATCTGCGCCCAGGTGAAGTGCACGACCTCGTAGCCCGCGGCGCGCAGCCGGGCGTCGCGTTCCAGCTGGGCGCGGGCCCGGGCCGGGGTCTGGTACTTGAATGCCCCGTCGGCCTCGCCGATGGTCCGGTAAGGCCCGCGCCTGGCATCGCCCAGGCCGCCCGGCCGATACCAGCGTGCCGTCACGCCCACCCCAGACCTCGCAGGTCCGGCCGCGGCGGCACGCCGGCCTGGCGGCCCCTGCACCTACACGCTAACGCGGCCCGGCTGAGGGACTCCAGCACCGACTCCGATCGGGCGTCGCTGAACGCGGTCACCTCGCGGGCCCGCTGCAGGCCCGGCCACCGTGGGCAGTCCGCGATGACCGCAGCGAGCGCCGCAGCAACTTGGACGTCAGCCCGGCGTGCAGGGCGGAGTCGGCGACCGCCACCCCTTCCCCGACGGGGAATACACGCACGCGGGCCAGGTCATCATGACGGTCCTGCGGCACCGCAGGTCAGCGGAATACACCGCGGTGGCGCGATCATCGTGATCAGCGGCAGCGTCACCGTCAGCGGCGGGAAATGCACCAGCACCCCGGGTGGCGCCATCGACCTCGCCGACGTGGCCCGGTCACTCGGTGCCCGGGTGATCTGGATCATGGACGCCGGCTGGTGGCCGACTACTCCGAGTCCGTGAACGCGAGCCGCCGACTGGTGACTCCCGGCCACCGGATAGCGGCTCCCGGCAGACCGGGAGCCGGTGACTTTGAGGGCGGCAGCTACCGGAGCAGGAGCTCGCCAGTTTGCCGGGCCCGGTCGTCTCGCGCGTCACCAATCGTCGCGGCGGCAGCCGCCGCGGACGCGTAGACCCCGGTGAGTAACGGACACTAAGGCACCATCGCTGACCAGGCGACCGTCGATCGGCCGGATCTACAACGACGCCGGCCGCGGCTACGACAGCTTGACCCTCAGGACCAGCACGGTGTCGGGCAATAAGGCGCGCACGAACGGCGGCGGCCTCTACAACCTGGGACAGGTGACCGCCACCGGAACCGAGATCGAGGACAACACCGGGACCAGCGGGGGCGGGGGGATCCACGTCGCCCCTGAAGGGGGGTACCGACTCGGTCTCGCTGACCACCTCGCGGTCCTGCACACACTCCCGACATCTGCAGCCCACCTGCCGTCACGGACTGCACACGCTGACGGCGGGCCGGGGGCGGGCTCCGCACCGCTTGCGCGCACGCCGGGGCCGGGGGCGCGGCACGGGGCCATTGACACCGCAACCCGATGGCCGGGCGGCTGACGGGCCGCCGGGTCCGAGGGAGGAGGGTGCGCGGGTGGGCGGCGGGGGCGGCAGGATGGGGGCATGGACCACCGCAACCTCATGCCCGGGCCGCCCCCGGTCTACCTGCCTGACGACCCGTGTGCTGCCGAACTGGCCGGGGGCGCCGATCCCGCGACGGTCGCCGCGCGCGACCCGGCCTGCCTGGCCGCCTGGGCCGAACTGGCCGAGCAGGCCCTGGACCGTGGCGAGCTGATCGCCGGTTACGCCTACGCCCGCACCGGGTACCACCGGGGCCTGGATCAGCTGCGCCGGGCCGGCTGGAAGGGCCACGGGCCGATCCCCTGGGAGCACGAGCCCAACCGGGGTTTCCTGCGCTCGCTGCACGCACTGGGCCGGGCCGCCGGGGCTATCGGCGAGACCGAGGAAGAGGCGCGCTGCCAGATCTTCCTGGCCGACTCCAGCGCTGCCGCGGTGGCCGCCCTCGACGCGTGACGGCCGCGTCCCGCGCCGCACCCCGCCCGCGCGCACCCCGACCCGCGCGACCCCGCGGCGCCCTGACCGGCCACCCACGCCGCGCCCCTGACCCGCACCCCGGCGCTTCCCTGACCCGCGAGCCTGCCGCTTCCTGTCCGGGGACGTGACGTAACGCCGCGACCAGGACGTGGAGTACCCTCAACTCCGCAACCGGGGCGAGGCCTGGAAGGGGCTGGTGCGATGCCGGCCATTGTGGTCGTGGGTGCGCAGTGGGGCGACGAGGGCAAGGGCAAGGCGACCGACCTCCTGGGCGACCGGGTGGACTACGTCGTCCGGTACCAGGGCGGCAACAACGCCGGTCACACCGTCGTCATCGGCGACGAGAGCTACGCGCTGCACCTGCTTCCCTCGGGCGTGCTGTCGCCCCAGGTGGTCCCGGTCATCGGCAACGGCGTCGTGGTCGACCCCGAGGTGCTGCTCCAGGAGATCGACGACCTGGAGAAGCGCGGAGTGTCCTGCGAAGACCTGCTGATCTCCGCGAGCGCCCACCTGATCATGCCGTACCACCGCGCCCTGGATAAGGTCACCGAGCGCTACCTGGGCAGTGCGCGGATCGGCACCACCGGCCGGGGCATCGGGCCCGCCTACGCGGACAAGGTGGCCAGGACCGGGATCCGGATCCAGGACCTGCTCGACCCCGGGATCCTGAACCAGAAGCTGGAACTGGTCCTGCGCGAGCGCAACCAGGTGCTCACCAAGGTCTACAACCGCCGCGGCATCGACGCGGCCGCCGTCGCCGAGGAGTACCTGGGCTACGGCGAGCAGATCCGTTCCTACGTGGCGGACACCGGGCTGGTCCTGAACCAGGCGCTGGACGAGGGCAAGTCGATCCTGCTCGAGGGCGCCCAGGCGACCATGCTCGACGTGGATCACGGCACCTACCCGTTCGTCACGTCCTCCAACCCGACCGCCGGGGGGGCCTGCGTCGGCTCGGGCATCGGCCCGACCCGGATCACCAAGATGATCGGGATCCTCAAGGCGTACACCACCCGGGTGGGTGCGGGCCCGTTCCCCACCGAGCTGGCCGACGAGCAGGGCGAGTGGCTGCGCAAGGCCGGCGGCGAATACGGGGTGACCACCGGCCGCCCGCGGCGCACCGGCTGGTTCGACGCGGTGGTGGCCCGCTACTCCACCCGGGTCAACGGCATCACCGACTACTTCATCACCAAGCTCGACGTGCTGTCCGGGCTGGACCGGGTCCCGGTCTGCGTGGCCTATGACGTGGGCGGCACCCGGCACGACGAGATCCCGATGACCCAGACCGACTTTCACCACGCCACCCCGGTCTATGAGTACCTGGACGGCTGGTGGGAGGACATCACGCAGGCCCGGGAGTTCGCTGACCTGCCCCGCAACGCCCAGGCCTACGTCAAGACGCTGGAAGACATGATCGGGGCGCCGGTCGCGGCGATCGGCACCGGCCCGCGCCGCGACCAGACCCTGCAGCTTCGCCCGCTCGTCTGAGCTCTGCGGCCCGGAAAATCAAGGGCCCGCAACGAACCGTCCGGGGAACTTTCACCACCCACCGCGCGGTACCTGGCACCCCTGCCGCTTCGGTAGCCGGGGCTACTGACTGCGGCGCTGGCCAGGGGCAGGCTGAAGGCATGCCAGCCGCATCCCGGACCCAGGCCCTCCGCCCCCGCCTGACCAGCACCTTCTGGACCGACACCATCGGGACCAGCGCAGTCGCGGCCATCCTGGACGGCGATCCGGTCCCGCTGCCCGGTACCCCGTGGTCGATCCGGCCCGCGGCCGGCCCGGCTGGGCGGCCCGCTGTGGAGATCTACGCCGCCGGGAGCATGCTGGACGTGATGGTTGCGCCGGCCCTGGCCGCGCGGGTCCTGCGCGGCGCCTGCTCCCTGGCCTGGGCGGGCCAGCCTTGCGCTGTGGCGTGGGGCTTCCTGCCTGCCCGTCCCGGGTTCTCGGTGTGGTTCACCCGCGGCCCGGCGCGCTCCCGCTGCTTCGCGGCCCCGGTCAGCGTCATCGCGGGATCGTTCTGGGTCGCCCCGGCTGAAGGCCGGTTCCGTGCGGTCACCGTGGAGCACGGCGGCGGCCGGGACCGCCGCCGGGTCCGCGCGACGCGCCCGTGCTGACCGCGCCCGTCTCGACCGCACCCGTGCTGACCGCGCCCGTACTGCTGACCCGGCTCGCCCGCCGGACCGGGCCGGCTCGCCGGGGGTCAGCCGCGGGCTGCGTGGCGGGCGGACCAGGTCTCGGCACGGATCGCCCAGCGCTCGTGATCGCGCCACTTCCCGTCCACGATCAGGTAGCCGGGCGAGACGCCTTCCTTCTCGAACCCCAGGCGCCGGGCCAGCCGGATCGAGCGCTGGTTGGCGGGCTGGATATTCGCCTCCACCCGGTGCAGACCCAGATCGCCGAACGCCGCATCGAGCACGGCCGCGAGCCCCCGGGTCATGAAGCCCTGGCCGGCGTGGGAGGCAAAGGCGCCGTAGCCCAGGTAGCCGGACTGGAAGCCGCCCCGCACGATGTTGTTGATGTTCACATAACCGACCAGTGCCCCGCAGTGACGGTGGCGGAGCAGGTAGGCCGCCTGATCGTCCTGGGCGGCCCGGTCGAGGTAGGCCGCGAAGCGCCCGGGCGTGTCCGGCGGGTCGAGCCAGGGCTGGTGCAGCGAGCGGCTCTCCCGCACGGCCGCCACGAACTCCCCGGCATCAGCGCTTCGGGGCACGGCTATGTCCACATCCATGCTCGCAGTCTCCCTCAGTCTCGCAAACAGTCAGTGGCCCGCCCGGTTCCTCCGCAGGCCCGGGCGTGGCCGCAGGTAGGCTCGCGCCCGTGCGAGTCCTCCTCCTCGGCTCGGGCGGCCGCGAGCACGCGCTGGCCCGGGCGCTGTCCGCCGACCCGGACGTCACCGACCTGCATGCGGCGCCGGGCAACCCGGGCATCGCCGGGCTGGCCCACCAGCATCCGGTGGACCCGACCGACACCGGGCAGGTGGCCGGCCTGGCCCGGGCCATCGGCGCCGACCTGGTCGTGGTCGGCCCGGAGGCGCCGCTGGTCGCCGGGGTGGCCGACGCGCTGCGCGCGTCCGGCATCCCCTGCTTCGGGCCCAGCCGCCGCGCCGCGGCCATCGAGGGCTCCAAGTCCTTCGCCAAGCAGATCATGCAGGCGGCCGGGATCCCCACCGCCGAGGCGTATACCTGCGAGACGAGCGGCCAGGCGGACGCGGCGCTGGCCGAGCTCGGGCCGCCGTACGTGGTGAAGGCGGACGGCCTGGCCGCGGGCAAGGGCGTGGTGGTCACCACCGACCTGGCCGCCGCGCGGGCCCACGCGGAGGCCTGCGGCACGGTGGTCATCGAGGAGTTCCTGGACGGCCCGGAGGTGTCCCTGTTCGCGCTGGCCGACGGGTTCACCGCGCTCCCGTTGCTGGCCGCGCAGGACTTCAAGCGGGCCGGGGACGGGGACCAGGGACCGAACACCGGCGGCATGGGGGCGTATGCCCCGCTGCCCTGGGCGCCCCCGGGCCTGGCCGACGAGGTGATGGCCACGGTGATCCAGCCGGCCGTGGACGAGCTGCGGCACCGCGGCACCCCGTACCGCGGCCTGCTGTACGCGGGGCTGAGCCTGACGGCAGCGGGTGTGCGGGTGGTGGAGTTCAACGCCCGGTTCGGCGACCCGGAGACCCAGGTCGTGCTGGACCGGCTGGCCACCCCGCTGGGCGGGCTGCTGGCCGCGGCCGCCTCCGGGTCATTGGGCGGCGCGGCCCGGCCCCGGTGGACGGCGGGCGCGGCGGTCACCGTGGTCATCGCGGCCGAGGGCTACCCGGGCCAGCCCGCCGCTGGCGACGAGATCACCGGGATAGCGGCGGCCGGGCGGGTCCCGGGCGCGTACGTACTGCACGCGGGCACCCGGACCGATGACGCGGGTCACCTCGTGTCGGCCGGCGGCCGGGTGCTCGACGTGGTCGGCACCGGCCCCGATGTGGCCGCTGCCCGCGCGGTGGCGTACCAGGCCGCGGGGCAGATCGAGATGCGCGGTGGCTGGTACCGCACTGACATCGCCGGGCACCCGGCAGGACGGCCGGCCCAGGCCAGCCCGTGACCAGCGAACCACCCCCGTCCGGCACCAGCCCGCCGCCCGCGGGCCAGGTTCCCGGGTCCGAGGCCCCGCTGCGGGTCAGCACCCTGGAACTGTTCTTCGACCTGGTCTTCGCGTTCACCCTCACCCAGCTGTCCGCGCTGCTGGACGGCAACGGCATTGCCGCCGCCTCGATCGTCCAGGTGCTGCTGGTGTTCGGGGTGCTGTGGTGGATGTACGGCGGATACGCCTGGCTGACCAACACCCGCACCCCGGACCGGACCCCCGAGCGGCTGCTCCTGCTGCTCGGCATGGCCGGGTTCCTGGTCGTGGGGCTGGCCATCCGGAACGGGTTCGGCGACTCCAGGTCGGCCGCGAGCGGCCTCTACCTCGGTCTGGGTTACCTGACCGTGGTGTGCGTGCATGGCGGGCTCTACTACCGGGTGAACCGGAACATCATCCGGATCGTCCCGATCAACCTCAGCTCGGCGCTGCTGGTCCTGGTGGCCGGGCTGACCAGCGGCCTGGCGGCCTACCTGCTGTGGACGGCGGCGCTGGCCATCCAGGTGCTGTCACCGCTGGTAGTACGCGTCGGCGGCCGGTTCGAGATCGCCCCGGCGCACTTCGCCGAGCGGCATGGTGCGCTGGTCATCGTGGCGCTGGGCGAGTCGGTCGCCTCCGTCGGCATCGGCGCCGCCGAGCACCCGCTGGACGCGCAGATCGTGCTGGCGGCCGTGCTCGGCCTCGGCGTGTCGGCGGCGCTGTGGTGGATCTACTTCGGCGGCGCGGACGACGAGCTGGCCGCCGCGGCCATGACCCGGGCGCCCCGCACGCGGCGGCCGTCGCTCGCCCTGTCCGCGTACTTCTACCCGCACATCCCGATACTGCTCGGTGTGGTGGGGCTGGCCGCCGGGCTGAAGCTGACCATCGGGCACGCCGCCCAGCCCCATCCGGCCGCCCAGGCCCTGGCTATCGGCGGCGGCGTGGCGCTGTTCCTGGCCGGGCAGGCCGCGTTCCGCCGGGCGCTGCGGCTCGGCCCGGTCTGGCCGCGCCTGGTCACGGCCCTGTTCGCGCTGGCCACGGCGGCGCTGGGGGCCACCGTGGCGATCGAGGCCCAGCTGATCGTGCTGCTGGCCGGGCTGGCCGCGATGCTCGCCATCGAGCGCCTCAGGGGCACGTCCGCTCTCAGCGCGGAGCACGAGCGGCGGCCGGCCGCCCCGAACTCACCGCAGTGACCAAAGTCACCGCGGTGATCCGGCCGGTCGCCACGGCCGGGCCCTGGCGCGTGGCCGGTCCGCGTGCGCGATGCGCGAAGATAGAGCATGTGATCGAGCGCTACACGCGGCCCGAGATGGGCCGGATCTGGAGCGATGCGCACAAGTACCAGCTGTGGGCCCGGATCGAGACGCTGGTCCTGGAGGCGCACGCCAAAGCCGGGACCGTGCCGGCCGAAGCGGTGGACCCGGTCCGGGCCGCCCCGCCGCCCACCCCGGAAGCAGTCGCCGAGGTGGAGGCGGTCACCGAGCACGACGTGATCGCGTTCCTGACCGCCTGGGCGGACAACACCACGCCGCGTGACGCGGCCGCCTACGTGCACTACGGGATGACCTCGTCCGACCTGCTGGATACGGCGCTGGCCCTGCAGCTGGCCGAGGCGACCGACCTGCTGGTGGCCGAGGCGACCCGGCTGGTCGCCGCGCTGCGGGAGCACGGGCTGGCGCACCGCGGCACGCTGCGGGTGGGGCGGACGCACGGGATCCACGCCGAGCCGGACATCTGGGGGCACCGGGTCGCCGACTTCGCGTTCGCCATGGCCCGCAGCCGGGACCGGCTGCTCCGGGCCCGGGACGCGGTCGCGGTCGGCAAGCTGTCCGGCCCGGTCGGCACCTATTCCAACATCGACCCGGCCATCGAGGCCGCGGTCATGCCGGAGCTGGGGCTCCGGCCGGCGGACGTGGCCACCCAGGTGGTGTTCCGGGATGGCATCTCGGAGTGGATCAGCGCGGTCGCGGTGACCGCCACGGTCTGCGAGGCGATCGCGCTGGAGGTCCGGCACGGGCAGCGGACCGAGGTGCGGGAACTGGCCGAGCCGTTCCGGGCCGGCCAGAAGGGTTCCTCGTCGATGCCGCACAAGAAGAACCCGATCCGCTCGGAGCGGATCAGCGGCCTGGCCCGGATCGTCCGTGGCTATGTCACCCCGGTCCTGGAGGGCATGCCGCTCTGGCACGAGCGTGACATCTCGCACTCCAGCGCGGAGCGGATCGCGCTGCCGGACGCGGCGATCGCCACCGACTACATGCTGAACCTGACGGCCGGCCTGGTGGAGGGCCTGGTAGTCGACGAGGCCCGGATGAGGGCGAACCTGGAATCCACCGGCGGGCTCATTTACACCTCGAGCATCCTGCTCGCCCTGGTCGACTCCGGGATGTCCCGGGAAGACGCGTATGCACTGGTCCAGGCCGCAGCCATGATCACGTGGCAGACCGGGATACCGCTGCGGGAAACCCTGCGGGCCGAGGCCGCCGCACAGGGCCGCACCCTGGACGAGGCCGCACTGGACGAGGTGTCCCGCCCTGAGTGCTACGTGGCGCGGCTCGGGCCCGTCTTCGAGCGGCTGGAACGGCTCTCATGAGCGCCCCGGACACGTCCGGGAGGCCGGGCGCGGAACCGCCGGGAGTGAATGAGCCCGCGCGGGAACACGACGAGAGCGCAGCGCCGCTCACCCTGCTGTACTCCGGCAAGGTCCGCGACGTCTACGGCTGGGGCGATGACCGGCTCCTGCTCGTCGCCTCCGACCGGGTGTCGGCCTACGACCATGTGCTGTCCACCCCGATCCCGGACAAAGGGAAGATCCTCACCCAGCTGTCGCTGTGGTGGTTCGGGCAGCTCGCCGACCTGATCCCGAACCATCTCATCGACGCGGAGATACCGGCCCGGTTCGCTGGCCGGGCGATGGCCTGCCGCAGGCTGTCGATGGTGCCGGTGGAATGCGTGGCCCGCGGCTACCTGGCCGGGTCCGGGCTGCGCGAGTACCGGGCGTCCGGGTCGGTGTGCGGCGTGCCGCTGCCTCCCGGGCTCACCGAGGGGTCCCGGCTGCCCGAGCCGATCTTCACCCCGGCGACCAAGGCGCCGCGCGGGCAGCATGACGAGAACATCCCGTTCTCGGCGGTGGCCGCGTCGGTGGGTGCCGACGTCGCCGCTGAGCTGCGGCGGATCACGCTGGAGGTGTACCGGCGCGGGGCGGCCATCGCCGCGCGGAACAGCATCCTGGTCGCCGATACCAAGATCGAGCTCGGCTTCGATCCCGGCGGCCGGCTGATGCTGGCCGACGAAGTCCTTACTCCAGACTCGTCCCGGCTGTGGCCTGCGAGCCAGTGGCAGCCCGGCCGGCCACAAGTGTCATTCGACAAGCAGATTGTCCGGGACTGGCTAGACTCGCCCGAGGCCGGCTGGGACAAACGGGACACTGAGCCGCCCCCGGCACTGCCCGGCCACGTGGTCGAGCAGACCCGCGCAAGCTACATCGAGGCATATGAGCGCATCACTGGACGACAGTGGGTATGAGAGCCATGACGGCCTGGCCGCCCATCCTGCGCCGCTGGCGGGACGCGGTCCGGGTGGCCCGAATCTGACTGTCGCTGAAGGGGGGACCAGGCCGGCGGAATACTGGCCTGGAACCGGTGCCAGTCTTCCCACCGGCCGGCATCCCGCCGGGCGGCCGCCGGAGGGCAGCACCCCGCCGCGACTGCGGCAGGCCTTTGACCTCGCGTTTCCGAAGGACAGGAGCTTCAGCCCCATGACCATTGGCCCCGAGACCTGCTACCGCGTACGAGGCGGGATCCCGCTCACGGGCACGGTCTTCGTTCAGGGCGCGAAGAACGCGGCACTCAAGATGATCGCCGCGTCGCTGCTCACCGGAGAAGGCCGGACGGTACTGCGCAACGTGCCGGCGATCGAGGATGTCCGCCGGGCGGTGGAACTGGCGCAGGCCGTGGGCGCGGTGGTCAAGTTCCATGAGGCCGAGCGGACCCTGGTGGTGGACGCCTCCAACCTGACCAGCTTCGTCCTGCCGGCCGAGATCGCCCGCCGGTTCCGCAGCTCGGTGCTGTTCGTGCCGGCCCTGCTGCACCGGTTCGGTGAGGCCGTCATCGAGGGCATCGGCGGCTGCAACCTGGGCAGCCGGAACCTGGACTTCCACTACCGCGGCTTCGCCCGCCTCGGCGCCATCGTGGACGAGCAGGAAGACAAGATCCACATCAAGGCGGGCAAGATGCAGGGCGCCCATCTCTACCTGGACACCCCGTCGCACACCGGCACCGAGAACCTGATCATGGCGGCCTGCCTGGCCCCTGGCACCACCATCATCGACAACTGCGCCCTCGAGCCCGAAGTGCTGGACGTCATCGCTTTCCTGTCCAAGATGGGCGCGGACATCAGCGGCGGCGGCACCGGGTTTGTCACCGTGCGCGGGGTCAGCCAGCTGACCGCGACCGAGCACACGGTGATGCCGGACCGGATCGACGCGGGCGTCCTGGCCATGGCGGCGGCCATCACCGGCGGCGAGCTGAACCTGGTCGGTGCCTCCCTGGAGCACTTCGGGGTGGTCCGCTGGAAGCTCGAGCAGATGGGCGTGGACTTCACCCCGAAGGGCGCGGTCCTCCAGGTCCGCCGCGAGCGCACGCTGCGCCCCATAAACGTGATCACCAGCCCGTACCCCGGCTTCGCGACCGACCTCCAGTCGCCGATCATGGCGCTGAGCTGCCTGGCCGACGGCACCAGCTACATCCGCGAAACCATCTTCGACGGCCGGTACGGCCTGGTCGGGGAGCTGAACAAGATGGGCGCCAAGGTCGAGGTGGACAGCGGCAACGTGGTCATCGTGCATGGCCCGTCCACGCTCAAGGGCACCAAGGTCGTCGCGCACGACCTGCGCACCGGAATCGCGCTCATCCTGGCCGGGCTGTGCGCGGAAGGCGAGACCGTGGTCGCGCCGGGCTACCTCATCGACCGCGGCCACGCCGCCGTGGCGGAGCGCCTCACCACCCTCGGCGCCGACATCACGGCCGAGGAAAGCGGCTGAACTGACCGGAAGTGGCCCGGCGGTCATCTCGCCGGGCCAGCTTCTGGCGGGCATGCAATCTCACCGGCCCGGCCCGGCAGACGGACGGCGGGCGGCTGCCCTGGCCGGCGGGAGGCCCGCCCCGCAGCGGTGTCCCCGCCCCAGAAAATGTGACGTTGCACGAAACAGTCCGCTGAATCTCTTCCCCGGAAGGCGCGGACACGTTACGAAATATACGATCGTGCAATCGTCGCAGCGTAAGGGTCTGACAGTGACTTCACAGCACAGGGAGTACCCCGCGGCCGGCGGCACATTAGGACTCGCCGGATCACCTGACGCGTGCCCCTGCCGGGTACGCGTCGTCTGTGCTGCCACCGGCCAGCTGCCAGGGCCGGGAAGCAGCCGGCCATGACCGCCCAGCGCCAGCCCGCGGCCGAGCTGACCATCGGCATCGTAGGGCCGCATGACCTGGTGGAACGGATCATGCTGTCCGGGAGCCCGCAGTTGAGCGGGCTGCCCGGCGGCCCGGCCCACCCCGCGGCCGCCACCCCGGCGGGTGCGGCCGCCAACGGTGCCTCCCCTTCCCCGGCCCGCAGGCTGGTGGCCGCCGCGTACCGCAGCGAGCAGGAAGCCGCCGACAAGGTGCTGCGCCTCGGCCCGGGGATCGACGCCTGCCTGTTCGCCAGCCAGGTGCCCTACGAGTACGCCCGGCGGGCCGGCGCGCTCCGCGTGCCCGCCACCTACGTGCCGCTGTCGGGCAGCGCGCTCTACGCCGCCCTGCTCCGCGCGAGCAGGGAACTGGGCCAGGACCTGAGCCGGGTCAGCGTGGACGTGCTCAGCCGCAGCGACGTGGACGACGCGTTCGCGGAGCTGGGCGTGCCCTCGGCTGGGGTGCACGTCCGGGAGGACGCTGCGAACGCGGCCACGCTGGCCGCGTTCCACGAGCGGCTCTGGCGGCGGGACGAGATCACGGTCGCGTTCACCTGCCTGCAGTCCGTCGCCCAGCGGCTTTCCGCGGCCGACGTGCCCGCCCGGATCCTGCGCCCCACCAGCAGCGCCATCCGGTCCGCCCTGCGCACGGCGACCCTCCTGGCCGGGAACCGCCGGCTGGAGGAGGCCCAGCTCGCGGTGGCCCTGGTGGAGGTGCCCACGCTGCGGGACACCTCGCGCCGGTCGTCCCCGCGGCACGCCCGCGAGGAGCTGCGGCTCACCGTGCACCGGTTCCTGGTCCAGGAGGCCCAGCGGATGCACGCCTCGGTCAGCCCGGTCAGTGACCACTGCTTCCTGGTCACCGCGACCCGGGGGTCGCTGGCCGCGGCGACCGACGGGTTCCGGGTCCCCCCGTTCAGCGAGCGGGCCCGGACCGAGCTCGGCATCGCGGTGGAAGTGGGCATCGGCATGGGCCGCACCGCGCAGGACGCGGAAACGCACGCCCAGGCGGCGCTGTCCCGGTCGCACGTGGCCGCCGGCACCCGCGGGTTCGCCCTGGACCGCGAGGGGATCGCCCTGGTCCCCGCGCCCCGGCACCCGGCCGCCCCGCCCGCCGAGGCCAGCCGGCCCCGCGGCCTGGAGACCCTGTCCCGGCTGGCCGACAAGCTGGCCGGCAGCGACAGCGCGCTGGTGGTCGACGCGGAAACCGCGGGCCGGGTACTGGGCGTCACCGCCCGCACCGCCCGGCGGCTGCTGCACAGCCTGGTCGAGGAAGGGCTGGCCTGGCCGCTGCCGCCGAGCCGGGCCCCGCAGCCGGGCCGGCCACGCCAGTTCTACCGGCTGGTCACCGAGAAGCTGGAGCGCCGCGGCGCCGGCCGCTGAGCAGCACCAGCCCGTGCCGCGCGGGCTCCTGGTTACCGCTGCCACGCCAGCCGCGGCCGGACCGGCCGCGGCTCAGGGAGCACTCCTGGTCAGTGGCGCCGCGGATAGGCGCGGGCCACGGCGAGGAACGCGTCGTTCGCGTCGTGGTCGCCGATGGAGATCCGCGCGCCCTCCGCGCCGAACGGCCGGATCGCCACCCCGGCCTGCGCGCACGCAGCCGTGAAGTCCTGGGTGTCCTCCCCGAGGCGCAGCCAGACGAAGTTGGCCTCGGTCGGCGGCACCGACCAGTCCTGGGCCAGCAGCTCGTCCCGGACCCTGGCCCGCTCCTTGACCACCGCGTCAACCCGCTCGAGCAGTTCCGGCTCCGCGGCCAGGGAGGCGATGGCGGCCGCCTGCGCGAGCGCGTTGACCGTGAACGGGAGCACGGTCTTGCGCACCGCGGCGGCTACCGGGGGGTGGGCGACCAGGAACCCGACCCGCAGCCCGGCCAGCCCGTACGCCTTGGAGAAGGTGCGCAGCACGGCCACGTTCGGGCGGTCCCGGTACACGGCCATCCCGTCCGGCACCTGCGGGTCGCGGACGTACTCGGCGTAGGCCTCGTCCAGCACGACGAGGGTGTCCTGGGGGACCCGGTCCAGGAATCCGGTCAGCTCATCCGCGTGCACCACGGTGCCGGTCGGGTTGTTCGGGTTGCAGACGAAGATGAGCCGGGTACGGCCGGTGATCGCGTCCGCCATGGCCGGCAGGTCGTGCGTCTCGGCCCGCAGCGGCACGGTGACCGCGGCCGCCGACGACAGGCCGACCAGGGTGGGATAGGCCTCGAAGGACCGCCAGGCGTACAGCACTTCCGCGTCCGGCTCGCCGACCGTCTCGAGTAGCTGCTGGGTCACCCCGACTGAGCCGCAGCCCACCGCGATGTGCCCGGGCGGCACCGCGAACCGCTGGGCGATCGCCTCGGTCAGTGCGGTGGCGCCGTTGTCCGGGTAGCGGTTCACGTCCAGCGCGGCCTGCGCGATGACCTGCGCCACCGACGGGAGGGGCCCGAACGGGGACTCGTTGGAGGACAGCTTGTATGACCGGCCATCCGGCGTGGACACCCGGCGGCCTGGCTGGTAGGGCGCGAAGTTCTCCAGTACCGCGCGGAACCGGGGCGATTCCTGGGACACCGGTGTCCTCCCCTCGTCGATCACCTGCACTGCGCCGATGACCTGCACAGCCTAGCCGGACAGGGCGGCAGTGAAGCTGCCGCGCATCTCCCGGCCCGTCCGGGCGGGCCGGACGGGCCGGCCGCCGGCGCAGCTGACCCGATGCAGCTGACCCGGTGCAGCTGACCCCGCGGGCAGGCCGGGACCGCCTGGCGGCGAGGGCGAATCTTAGCGGATGCGGGCATTGACTGTCCGGGTTAGTGTGAGTTCTGATCAAGGTGGGTCACCCGGGAGCAGCCGCGGTGGGCAGACCTTCAGGGGGCGGTGCATGTCCTCGCATCCGGTCAGCAGGAGGGCGGTGCTCGCCGGTATCGGCGCCGGTGCGGCCGGGGCCGTGCTGGGCGGCGTCCTCCCAGGCCGGCTGAGCGCCCTCTCGGGCAACTGGACGAGCGGGTATGTTCCGGACGGCACCGCCGGGCTCAGCGCCGCGTTCCCGCTGTCCGCGGTCCGGCTGCTGGACAGCCCGATGCGGGCCAACCAGGCGCGGAACACGAACTACCTGCTGTTCGTGGACCCGGACCGGATGCTGCACACGTTCCGGCTGAACTACGGCCTGCCGTCGTCGGCCCGGCCGTGCGGCGGCTGGGAGGCACCCGGATCACTGGTCCGCGGGCACTGCACGGGGCACCTGATGTCCGGGCTGGCCCTCACCTACGCCAACACCGGGAACCAGGCCGCCGCGGACAAGGGCGCCTACCTGGTCGACCAGCTGGCCCGGTACCAGGCGCGGGGCCGCGCGGCCGGGTTCCACGACGGATACCTGTCCGCGTTCCCGGAGGCCTTCTTCGACCGGCTGGAGGCGGGGCTGCCGGTCTGGTCGCCCTACTACATGATCCACAAGCTCATGGCCGGGCTGATTGACCAGCACGAGCTGGCCGGGAACGCCCGGGCCCTCGAGGTGGCGGCCCGGCTCGGCGACTGGGTCGGCTGGCGCACCGGCCGGCTCTCCTACGCGCACATGCAGCGGATCCTGAACATCGAGCACGGCGGGCTCGCCGAGTCGCTGACCAATCTGTACCGGCTGACCTGGGACGAGAGTTACCTGCGCACGGCGCAGCGGTTCTACCACGCCCGGGTCTTCGACCCGCTGGCCCGCGGCCAGGACGACCTGGACGGCCTGCACGCGAACACCAACATCCCGAAGATGATCGCCTGCGTCCGGATCTGGGAGGAAACCGGGGACTCCCGCTATCACGACATCGCCGCGAACTTCTGGCGGATCGTCACCGGCCACCACGCGTACGTCATCGGCGGCACCAGCAACTACGAGCACTGGCACGCCCCGGACGTGATCGCCGGCCAGCTGAGCAACCGCACCTGCGAGAACTGCTGCAGCTACAACATGCTCAAGCTGACCCGGCTGCTGCATTTCCACCAGCCGCAGCGGGTGGACCTGCTCGACTACTACGAGCGGACGCTGTTCAACCAGATGCTCGGCGAGCAGGACCCGCGGTCCGCGCACGGGTTCAACATCTACTACACCGGGCTGTCACCGGCCGCGTTCAAGCGGCAGCCCCCGTTCATGGGCACCGACCCGGATATCTACTCGACCAACTACCGCAATTTCTCCTGCGACGACGCGTCCGGGCTGGAGACCCAGTCCAAGTTCGCCGACACCATCTACTCCCGGGACACCCGGGGCCTGTTCGTGAACCTGTTCGTCCCGTCCGAGGTCAGCTGGAACGCGGCCGGGATCACGATCCGGCAGGCCACCAGGTTCCCGGACGAGCCCGCCACCCACCTCACGGTGGTCTCCGGCTCGGCCCGGATGACGCTGCGGGTCCGGCTGCCCGGCTGGCTGGCCAGCCCGGCCCGGGCCTGGGTCAACGGCGAGCCGGTGGCCGGCCCGCTCACCCCGGGCACCTGGCTGGCCATCGAGCGGCAGTGGCGGCCCGGCGACCGGGTGGACGTCAGCCTGCCCATGGCGCTGGCCCTGAACCGGACCCCGGACCGGCCCGCGGTGCAGGCCGTCACCTACGGCCCGGTCGTGCTCAGCGGCGGCTACGGCGGGGTCGAATCCATGCCGATGCCCCGGCTCAGCCCCGGATCGGTGACCCGGGTCCCCGGGCCGCGGCTGCAGTTCCAGGCCGCCGCGGGCGGCCGTCCCGTCCCGCTGATCCCGGTCGCCCGGATGCACCACGAGCACTACAACGTGTACTGGCTCACCTGACCGGCCGCCCCGGCGGGGTTGGGTCTGCCTGCCGGGAAAGACGGTAGGTAGAGTGACTTCGTGAACCGACTTGGCGAACTCGAACGCGCCATCATGGACGTTCTCTGGGAAAGCGAAACGCAGCTCACGGTACGCCAGGTTGGCAGTAGGCTTACCGACCGGGATCTGGCTCACACCACGGTGATGACCGTCCTGGACCGATTGGCCAAGAAAGGGTTCGCCCGGCGAGAGCGGGACGGACGGGCCTGGCTGTACCGCGCCGCTGCGAGCCGGGAAGCATACGTCACCGAGCTTATGCTTTTCGCCCTCGACCAGACCGGCGACAGATCAGCCGCGCTCGCAAGTTTCGCCCGGCGCGTGTCGGGAAGCGAAGCACGGGTGCTGCGTCGAGCCCTGGAGACAGGCGGAGACTCCGCCGGGAGCTGACTTTCCGTGCTTTCCCCCGTCCTGGTACTGGCTACGCTGGCGGTGGGCCTGGTGCCTGCCGCCGCGGAGCTGGCTGCTGCGCGCTGGCCGCGCCGGTCACCGGCGGCGGCCATCATGCTGTGGCAGGCCATGGGCCTGGGCTGGGGAGTCGCCGCGATCGGGACCCTCGCGGCGCTCGGCGCGGATCCGGTCGGGCCGGGGGTGGCGGGCGGCGCGTTCGCCGTGCTGGACAACGCGGCCCGCAATGTGGCCCGCGAGGTCCGGCCGCCTGGTTTCCTCGCGGCGCTCCGGCTGCTCTGCCTGGGGGCGTCGGCGGCGCTGCTCGCCCTGCTCTGCTGGGTGCTGATCGCCGCGGCCGGGGCGGTGCTGCGGGACCGGCGGCGGCACCGGGCACTGCTGAGCCTGCTCGCGCACGGCGACCCGAAAGTTCCCGGTGCCCTGGTCGTCGATCATCCCGCCGCGGCCGCCTACTGCGTGCCCGGGCTGCGCTCCCGCATCGTGATCAGCGCAGGCGCGCTCGACCTGCTGGACCAGGCGGAACTGGCCGCGGTCCTGGCCCACGAGCGGGCCCATCTGCGGGAACGGCACGACCTCGTGCTGCTCCCGTTCACCGCGCTCGCCCGGGCCTTCCCCTGGTCGGTGCTGGTGCAGCGGTCCTACGCGTCGGTGGCGCTGCTGGTCGAGATGCTCGCGGACGATCACGCGGCGCGCCAGCGGCCAGCCCGCGAACTCGTCACCGCGCTGATCCGGGTCGGGTCGGCCGGCTCCCCCGGGTCCCCGGCCGGCACGCTCGCCATGGCGGACGACGAGGACGGCGAGGATGGCGAGGTGGCCGACAGCGGGGTGACGGCCCGGGTGGAGCGGCTGCTCACGCCGTCGCCGGGGCTCTCCCTGCCCGCCCATGTCCTGGTCTGCGGGGTGGCCGCCGCCCTGGTCGTGGTCCCGGCCGCGCTCCTGGTCATGCCCCTCTGACCGCACCGCACCGCTGACCGCAACACACCGCTCTGACCGCACCACCGGCGAGCTAACGGCCCGGCCGGACACGCCTCCCGGTGGTCCCGGGCCGCCGGGGAAGCGGGGGACGCGGGGAGGGCGGGCCGGGTCAGGCCAGGCTGTGGTCGCTGACCTGGATGCGGACCCGGCGGAAGCCCTTGCCCTTGTTCTCGATCTTGACGACCTGGATGCCGCCGACCTGGCGGGTCGAGGCCACGTGCGTGCCGCCGTCCGCCTGCTGGTCGAGGCCGACGATGTCGATGATCCGCACCTCCTTGACCTCGGCCGGGACCAGGTTGGTGGCGGTGCGGATGATGTCCGGGATGGCGAACGCCTGGTCGCGGGGCAGCACCCGGACGTCGATCCGCCGGTCCGCGGCGAGTTCCGCGTTGCACGCGGCCTCGACCGCGTCCCGGAAACCGGGCGGGACCTCGGTCAGGTTGAAATCCATCCGGGCCGTCAGGGGCTCCATGTTCCCGCCGGTCACCAGCGCGCCGAAGTCCCGGAACACCACGCCGCCGAGCACGTGCAGCGCGGTGTGGGTGCGCATCAGCGCGGTGCGCCGCCCGTCTTCCACGGCGCCGCGGACCGCGGTGCCGGGCGGCGGCAGCGGGTCGTCCTCGGCGGGGATCAGGTACAGGTCGTCACCCTTGCGGGCGCCCACGATCTGAGTCTGCACGCCGCCCCACAGCAGCACCCCATGGTCGGGTGGCTGGCCCCCGCCGCCGGGGTAGAACGCCGAGGAGTCCAGCACGATCCCGTCCGGGCTGGACGCCAGCACGACCGCGTCCCACTCCCGGAGCGCCTGGTCATCGAGCTCGAGCCGGTGGGTACGCCACGGGGTATCACTCACGGTCAGTCACCTTACCGGGGCGGGATACCGGGAAAACGCAACCGGTCTGCCCGATCCGGGACCGGGGGCCAGGCTTACCAGGGTCCGTAAGGGCCCTGGCTGCTCCCGTTAGAGCCCCGGAATTCCCGGACCTTGGGCCGGACGTCAGTCAGGTAGATGGCCGAGGCCACGAACGCGGCGATCGGCAGGATGCCCACGGCGCCGAACCCGCCGGACAGGACGCCGAGGTAGAGGCCGATCACCGAGGCCACGCCGAGGATGATCAGCCAGAGCGGCTTGTTCTGCTTTCCGGCCGCCACGAACGCTTTGGATGGACGGCGCAGTGCGTCCACGAAGCCCCATACCTCGCAGACAAAGGCGGCGATCGCCAGTATCTCGAGGAACCAGTAGAGCGGGCTCATCGCTCCGGTGTTCAGCAACACGACATCAGGCTATCCGGTCCGGGCGGGAACCGGGACCAAAGCCCGTCTCCCGCCCGGCCTGGGGCAGCTGGCCCACGGATGGTCAGCTCTTCTCGCCCGGGCCCTTGCCGGGCAGGGCGGTCTTCCCGTTGAGCACCCGGGCGCCGTGCTGGGCGAGCCTGTCGTACTCGTGGACCGCCTTGGTCCGCGCGGTCGTCATGTACTCGGTGGCCCGGGCGGGCAGGGCCGCCAGCGAGCCGTCGCTGCGCCACCGGGTGATCCGGGCGGGCAGCTCACGCAGGGCCTCGGAGGCCAGGACCCCGGCCCCGGCGGCGGCCTGCACCGGCTTGGTGCCGGCCAGCTTGCGCACCTCGGTCTTCACGTCAAGGGTGCTGCGGTTCATGGTCATACATCCTTCCTGGTCCGCCCGTCGGGCAGACCCGCTGAGTCAGGCGGGCTGGCCGCCTCGTTGGTGCCCAGCGGCTCCGCTGCCGCGAGGGGGTCATCATCTTCTTGGTCGAGTCCTGCGCCGTCCGGGCTGGTCGCCTGCTTCCAGGCGCCACGGGCGGGTTCGCCCGCGCCGGCTGCCCCGGCGTCGTGCGCGCGGGCGGCCTCCGCCGCAGCCTGGGCCGCGGTGGCCTCGGCCGCGGCCGCCTGGATCGCGGCCGCCTCCGCCGCGACGGCGGCGTCCTCGAGGTCCTCCGGCGCCTGCGCCGCGGCCTCCCTGCGGAACGAGTCGTAGATCTCCAGCAGAACCTGCTTCTGCCGCTCGGTCAGTTCCGGCGCGGCCAGCACCGCGGCCCGGACCCCGGAGTCCGGCGGCCGGTCCTCCAGGATCCCGGCCTGCACGTACAGGGCCTCCGCGGAGATCCGCAGCCCCTTGGCGATCTGCTGCAGGATCTCGGCGCTGGGGCGCCGCACGCCGCGCTCGATCTGGCTCAGGTAGGGGTTGGAGACCCCCGCCTGGGAGGCCAGCTGGCGCAGCGAGATCTTCGCCTGCTCCCGTTGCTCCTTGATGTATTCACCGATGGAGCTCACTCGCATTGGACTCACATATCCAGTGAATCAAAAGGTGCTTGCTTTTGCAAACGCCCAGCAAGCACCCCGGGCTGGCCGCCTCAGCCGGGGAGGATGGCGCGGACCACGCCGACGGCCCGGCTGCCGCCCAGCACCGGGACGACGCCGATCTCGTCCAGCGCCGAGTCCGGCACCCCCGGCCTGGTGGTCACGCCGAGCCGCCGCAGCAGCGCGACCGTGATCGGGTCCCGGGCCCGGGCCGAGCCGTCCTCGATCTTGAACGCCGCGGCCCGGCCGTCCGCCAGCGCGAACGCCTGCACGCCGTCTGCCCCCACCTTGAGCAGCAGGCCCGGGACGGTGGCCATCAGCGCCCGCTCCGTGCGCAGGCTCCCCGACGTCCATTCCGGGTAGGCCCGCATCGCGTCGGCCACCCGGCGCTCCGGCGTGCCCGGCGAGCCGGTGACCAGCGCCTGGAACGCCCGGGTCAGGCCGGCCAGGGACAGGGCGAACACCGGGGCACCGCATCCGTCCACGCCCACCGCCGGGGACTGCTCCCCGGCCAGGCCCTCGAGGGCCTGGCGGAGCGCCACCTGGAGCGGGTGCGCCGGGTCGGTGTAGGTGGCCGTGGGCCAGCCGGCCGCCACGCAGGTGGCGAGCATGGCCGCGTGCTTGCCGGAGCAGTTCATGTGCACCCGGTCAGGCTCCCCGCCCTCACGCAGGTACTCCTGCTGGAACACCTCTTCCCGGGGCAGCGCCCGCGGGCACTGCAGGTCGTCCTCGGTCAGCCCGGCCCGGGCCAGGATCTTCCGCACCCCGGCGACGTGGAAGTCCTCCCCCGAATGGCTGGCCGCGGCCAGCGCCAGCAGCTCGCCGTCCAGGTCCAGGCCGCAGCGCAGCATGCCGGCCGCCTGCATCGGCTTGTTCGCCGAGCGCGGGAACATCGGCGCGTCCCCCTGGCCGGTGGTCAGCTGCGGCGCCCCGTCGGCCCCGATCATCCGCAACGAAACGCGGTGCCGCGACTCGACGAACCCCGACCGGACGACCTCGGCGAGGACGGGAGGCCCCGTGTTAGCTAGCTCAGTGACGGCTGCTCACCCCAAGCATGTCCCGGGCCTCGCCGGGGTCCAGCGGCGGCCGCTGGGCCAGCCCGGCCAGGCTGGCCGCACGCTCGACGAGTTCGGCGTTACGCGCCACGGGCCGGCCCCGGGCGAACGAGGTGGTGTCCTCCATGCCGACCCGCAGGTGGCCGCCGGCGCCGAGCGCGCCCAGCAGGACCGGCAGGGTGGTCCGCCCGATCCCGGTGGCGGACCACGTGGCGCCGCCGGGCAGCGCGGCCACCGCGGCCACCAGCGCGGCCACCGTGCCCGGCATGCCGCCGGGCACCCCCATCACCAGGTCGCAGTGGACGTGCCCGCCGTGCGGCGGCCCCAGCTCGTCCAGCAGCCGGTGCAGCGTGGCCACCTGGCCCAGGTCGAACAGCTCGAACTCGGGCACCACCCCGGCCGCCTGGGTCCGGGCGTAGAGCTCGCGGATGAACGGCCACGGGTTGGCGAACACCTCGTCGCCGAAGTTGACCGTGCCGCAGGTCAGCGAGCAGGCGTCGGGGGCCGCCTCGAGCACGGCCAGCCGGTCGTCGAAGCTGTCGGTGACGGCGCCGCCGGTGGACAGCTGGACGATCAGGTCGGTGCTCTCGCGCAGCGCCTGCACGGTGTCCTTGAGGCGGCCCAGGTCCAGGGTCGGCCGGGCCTGGCCGTCCCGGATGTGGACGTGGATCACCGCGGCGCCGGCCGCGCGGCATTCCACCGCGGTCGTGGTCAGCTCGTCCAGGGTGACCGGCAGCGCGGGGACCGACGCCTTGTCGGATTCCGCGCCGGTCGGCGCCACCGTGATCAGGGTGCCCGGCCGGGCCGGACGGTCAGCAGTCATGAGGGGCAGCATGCATCCTCGGCTGAGGCCGCGTCCAGCGCCGGGGGCTGCGGCGCGGCGGGCGGATGGTCAGCGGCTGGTGCTCAGCCGCTGGGCGGTGACACCGAACCGGGCCGGCGGTGAGCTGGCCGGGGCCGGGGCCGGGCTGGCCGGGTAAGGGCTCGCCGGGAGCGGCCCGGCCGGGGTCCCGCCCGCGGGCGCCTCCCCCGGGGCGGCCAGGTTGGACCGGGCGAACTCCAGGGCCTCGGCCAGGTCCGCCTGCCGTGCCTCCTGGGTCGCCGCGCGGAACGTCTTGACCTCCAGCACGACCAGCCCCTGGTAGTTGTCGGCGGCCAGCCGCCGCAGCAGCGTCGCGCACGGCTGCGTGCCACGGCCGGGGACCAGGTGCTCGTCGCGGTTGGGCACCCCGGTGCCGTCGGCCAGGTGCACGTGGGCGAGCCGCCCGCCGAGCTCGTCGGCCATTTCCAGCGCGTTGGACCCGGACACGGCGGTGTGCGACAGGTCCAGCGTGACGTGCGGGTAATCCATCGGAACCGGGTTCCAGGACGGGGCGTACGGCGCGACCTCGGCACCCCGCGCCCGCAGCGGGAACATGTTCTCCACCGCGAACACCACGTCGGTCTCGTCCTGCATCCGGGCCAGGCCGGCCCCGAAGTCCCGGGCGTAGTCCCGCTGCCAGCGGAACGGCGGATGCACCACGACCACCCGCGCGCCCAGCTGCTCGGCCACGTCCTTGGCCCGGATCAGCTTGCCCCACGGCTCCCGGCCCCAGACCCGCTGGGTGATCAGCAGGCAGGGCGCGTGCACCGCGAGCACCGGGACGCCGTGATAGTCGGCGAGCCGGCGCAGGACCTCCACGTCCTGGCTGACCGCGTCCGGGGTGACCATGACCTCGACCCCGTCGTAGCCCAGGCGTGCCGCCACTTCAAACGCATCCGGCGTCCGGTCCGGATAGACCGACGCGGTCGATAGCGCCACCAGGTGTCGCGGCGCTGTGCCCGCTTGGCTCACCGTGGCTCCTTCCGCACTCCGCGCGGACCATAGCCCCGGGGACCTCCGGGCATCGATCGATCCGCCTTGGCCAGCTTATGCGGCGGGACGCGCGCAGTTGCTCACCGCCGGGGGCGCAGGAGTGTCGGCGTCCGGGAGTGTCGCCGGCCGCCCTGTCGGTGCCGGCGGGTAGCGTCCGGGCCATGGCGAAGTCCTCGGCAGGGCCGGCGTTCCAGTGCGTGGAGTGCGGGTGGCGTACCACGAAATGGTCGGGGCGCTGCGGCGAGTGCCAGGCCTGGGGCACGGTCGAGCAGCTGGCCGTGACCCGGGCGGCAGGCTTCGGCAGCGCCGCCCTGGCGGGCCTGGGTGCCGGGCTGGATGGCCTGGGCGGTGCGGGCTGGCCGGGGCTGGCCGGGCCGGGGCTGGCCTGGCCGCGGTTGGCCCGGGCGGGCCGCCCGCCGCCCTCGCCCCCGCCACCCCCGCGGTGCCCATCGGCGAGGTGGACGCCAGCGCCGCCGGGGCCCGCCCGACCGGGCTGGACGAGCTGGACCGGGTGCTGGGCGGCGGCCTGGTGCCCGGGGCGGTGGTCCTGCTGGCCGGCGAACCGGGTGTGGGCAAGTCCACGCTGCTGCTGGCGGCGGCGTCGCACGCCGCCGCGGCGGCCCCGGTCCTGTACATCACCGGCGAGGAATCCGCCGCGCAGGTGCGGCTGCGGGCGGACCGGATCGGCGCCATGGCCGCGAACCTCTACCTGGCCGCCGAGACCGACCTGGCCGCGCTGCTCGGCCACGTGGCCGCGGTGCGGCCCCAGCTGCTCATCGTCGACTCGGTGCAGACCATCACCATGGACGCGGTGGACGGCGCGCCCGGCGGGGTCAGCCAGATCCGCGCGGTCACCGCGGCCCTGATCGCGGTGGCCAAGCAGCACGCGATCACCACCGTGCTGGTGGGGCACGTCACCAAGGACGGCTCCATCGCCGGGCCCCGCGCGCTGGAACACCTGGTCGACGTGGTGCTGCACTTCGAGGGTGACCGGCACGCCCAGTTCCGCATGGTCCGGGCGGTGAAGAACCGTTACGGCCCGACCGACGAGATCGGCTGCTTCGACCTCGGCGAGCAGGGGATCACCGAGCTGCCCGACCCGAGCGGCCTGTTCCTCACCCACCGGCAGAAAGAGGTGCCCGGCACCTGCGTGACCGTCACCCTGGAGGGCCGCCGGCCGCTGCTCAGCGAGGTGCAGACCCTGGTGGCGCCGTCCACCCTGGACATCCCGCGCCGGGTCACCTCGGGGCTCGACGCCTCCCGGGTCGGCATGGTCCTCGCGGTGCTGTCCCGGCGCACCGACCTCAAGCTGGGCAAGCAGGACGTGTACGCGGCCACGGTGGGCGGGGTGCGGCTCGGCGAGCCGTCCGTGGACCTGGCGGTCGCGCTCGCCCTGTCCAGCGCGGTGGCGGACCTCAGCGTGCCCGGCTCGGTGGTGGCGGTCGGCGAGGTGGGCCTGGCCGGGGAGGTGCGCCGGATCAGCGGGGTGCAGCGCCGGATGGCCGAGGCGGAACGGATGGGGTTCCGGCTGGGCATCGTGCCCGCGGGCTCGGGCGCGAAAGGCTCGGCCGCGAAGGGCTCGGCCGGCGGGATCGAGGTGCGGGAGGTCGAGGACATCCGCGAAGCGCAGGCCGCCGCCTTCGGCGGCTGATTGCCGGCCTGCGGGCCGGAGCCGCCGATACACTGGGCCGGTCCAGCAACCTCCGGGGGTCTTGTGCCGCCAGCCGACCACAACCAGGACGCGAACAGCACCGACGTCAGCAACCCGGGCGTCAGCAACCCGGGCGTCAGCAGCCCGGCCGCCAGGAACAGGGACGTCAGGGAGGCCGGGAACAAGGACGCCGGGACCAGGGAGGCGCGCCGCTGGGCCGCCCTGGCCGCACTGGCCCCGGGCACCATGCTCCGCGACGGGCTGGAGCGCATCCTGCGCGGGAACACCGGCGCGCTGATCGTGCTGGGTGACGGGCCCGCCGTGGACGAGGTGTGCAGCGGCGGTTTCGAGCTGCGGGTGCCGTTCTCCGCGACCCGGCTCCGCGAGCTGGCCAAGATGGACGGCGCGATCGTGCTCGACGCCGGCGCCGGGTACATCGTCCGCGCGGCCGTGCACCTGGTCCCCGACCCGACGCTGCCGACCGATGAGTCGGGCACCCGGCACCGGACCGCGGAGCGGGTCGGCAGGCAGACGGGCTGCCCGGTGATCTCGGTCAGCAAGTCCATGCGGATCATCGCCCTGTACCTGGACGGGGCCCGGTACGTGCTCGAGGACTCGGCGGCGATCCTGTCCCGGGCCAACCAGGCCCTGGCCACGCTGGAGCGGTACAAGCTCCGGCTGGATGAGGTGTCAGGGACCCTGACCGCGCACGAGATCGAGGACGTGGCGACCGCGCGCGACGTGACCGTGGTGGCCCAGCGGCTGGAGATGGTCCGGCGCATCGCGGGCGAGATCGAGGGTTACAAGATCGAGCTGGGCACCGACGGGCGGCTGCTCGCGCTCCAGCTGGACGAGCTCATCGCGGGCAGCGACTTCGAGCGGCAGCTGGTGGTGCAGGATTACCTGCCGGCGGCGCCGGGGGTGAACCCGCTGGCCCGGGCCGGGGAGGTGCTCGAGGAGCTGGGGCGGCTGTCCCCCGAAGACTTGCTGGACATGGCCACGGTGGCCACCGTGCTGGGACTGGGCGGGTCGGGCATGCTCGACGAGCCCGTCGAGCCCCGGGGATACCGGCTGCTGGCCCGGATCCCGAGGCTGCCCCGGCCGGCGGCGGAACGGCTGGTGGCGTACTTCGGCGGGCTGCACAAGCTGCTGGCGGCCAGCGTGGACGAACTGCAGGCGGTCGACGGCGTGACGGAGCCGCACGCGCGCGCGGCCCGGGAGGGCCTGTCCCGGCTGGCCGAGGTGACCCTGCTGGAGAAGTACTCCTGAGCCGTCAGCGCGCCCTGAGCACCACGGTGACGGCCCGGCTGCTCAGGTTCCCGATGTACGCGGTGGCGGTGTAGGACCCGGGCCGGACCGCCCGGTGCGCGGCCCGGCAGCCCGGGGCCGAGGTCTTCCGGTTCCAGGTGATCGGCACCGTCGCCGGCACTCCGCGGGCCAGCGTGGTGGCCCGGGGAGCCAGCCCGGCGCAGTCTGCGGAGTCCCAGATCTGCTTCCCGTCCGACCTGATCACGACGTGCAGGTGGCTGGCGCCGAGGTCGGCGGAGCACCGGCCGGAAGCGGTGGACACCACATCCACGTCGAACTCCGGCTGGGCGTGGGCCGGGTAGCTGTGCCGGGCCGAGAACAGGCTCAGGACCAGGCCTGCGTGGGGGCAGGCCCCGGAGGCGCCGGCCGCCGGCTTTCGGCCGCGCCCCGCCGGGTGCCGTTTGGCGGCCGCGTGGCCGGTCGCGGACGAGGAGGGGGTGGGCGTGACCGTCGGGGACGGGGTCGTGCTCGCCGTGCCGCCCGGGCTGGCGGCCGGGGATGAGGTGGCCGGCGGGGTGGAGGGCCGGCCGGGGTGCTGGCTGGTCGTCTGCGACAGGTCGGTGGCCTGCCTGGGCCCGCCCGCCAGCGCACCGTTCACGGTCCAGGCGACGAGCGCGAGCATGCCGAGGCCGGCGGCTAGCGCGATGACCCTGCGCCGCCAGTAGACATTGACCTGACCAGGGGTTTTGGGCTGGTCAGCTGAACCGCGAGACATGCGAGCAGTATCCGCCGCCAGCCTTCGCTGATCTTGCCGACCCGCCGGAGGGGTGCCGCATTATTGCAGGTCAGTGACGATTCCGGAGCGCTTTTGGGCAGGCCCGTGCGGGATCCTCCGGTAAACCCGCACCCGCCCGTCAACTCAGCCGTGGGAGGCCCCTGAGGCGCGGGACATGCGAGGATCGAGGCGTCATGGCGACTGCGCACCCAGCAACTCTGGACGGGCCTAATCCGGACCGGGCGGCCCCGGACCGGGCGGCCCCGGACCAGGCGGCCCCGGACCAGGCGGCCCCGCACCAGGCAGCCCCGCACGCCCCGCACCAGGCGGCCCCGCACCAGGCAGCCCCGCATCGGGCGGCTCCGGACCCGGGCGCGATCCTGGACTGGTACGCCACTCATCAGCGGGACCTGCCGTGGCGCCGGCCCGAGGCCACCCCATGGGCTGTCCTGGTCAGCGAGATCATGCTGCAGCAGACTCCGGTAGCCCGGGTGCTGCCGGTGTACGCGGCCTGGCTGGCCCGGTGGCCGACGCCCGCGTCGCTGGCGGCCTCCCCGGCCGGGGAGGCGGTGCGGGCCTGGGGGCGGCTCGGTTACCCGCGGCGGGCGATCCGCCTGCACGCGACGGCGCAGGCCCTGGTGGAGCGGCACGGCGGGCAGGTCCCGGCGTCGGCGGACGCCCTCCGGGCGCTGCCCGGTATCGGCTCCTACACGGCCGCAGCGGTCGCGAGCTTCGCGTTCGGGCAGCGGCACGCGGTGCTGGACACCAACGTGCGGAGGGTGCTGGCCCGGCTGATCGGCGGCCGGGAGCTGCCGTCACCCAGCCCGTCGGCGGCGGAGCGGAGACTGGCCGAGGCGCTGCTGCCAGAGCCGCCCGCGGTGGCCGCGCGGTGGTCGGTGGCGGTCATGGAACTGGGTGCCCTGGTCTGCACGGCCGCCCGGCCGCAGTGCGCCCGCTGCCCCGTGGCGGCCAGCTGCGCGTGGCGCCAGGCGGGCCACCCGGAGGATGGCGCCCCCCGGCGGAGCCAGAAGTACGCGGGCACGGACCGGCAGTGCCGCGGACGGCTGCTGGCGGTGCTCCGGGACTGCGCGGGCCCGGTGCCGGGCTCCCGGCTCGAGGCGGCCTGGGCGGATCAGCTGCAGCGCGGCCGGGCCCTGGACGGCCTGGTCGCGGACGGCCTGGTCGATCCGCTGCCCGACGGCACGTTCGCGCTGCCCGGGACGGCCCTGGTCCCCGGAACGCACGCCGTCCCCGGAAACCCCACGCCCGGCGAGAAAGCCCAGGTCCGCGGGAAACCCCAGGTCCGCCGGAAAGCCCACGTCCGCCGGAAAGCCCACGTCCGCCGGAAAGCACTGAGCGGCGGCCCCGGGAGGGGCCGCCGCTCAGCGGTACCGCTATCTAGTGCCGGTGGACCTGGTCAGTCCTGCGGCGGGGCGGTGGCCCCCCGCTCGACCGCCGCGGCACCACTGCCGACCTCTTCAGGCACGGCATCCGGCACGGCGTCCGGCTTGGGCACGCCCTTGAACGTGAACTGGGCCTCCTCGCCGGTGCCCTCGGCGTCCACGATGACGATCTGGCCCGCCTTCAGCTCACCGAACAGGATCTTCTCGGACAGGGCGTCCTCGATCGACCGCTGGATGGTGCGCCGCAGTGGCCGCGCCCCGAGCACCGGGTCGTAGCCGCGCACCGCCAGCAGCGCCTTGGCGTCCGGACGCAGTTCCAGGCCCATGTCGCGGTCCCGGAGCCGCTCGTCCACCTTGGCGATCATCAGATCGACGATCGTGACGATCTCGTCCTCGGTCAGCTGGTGGAAGACGATGGTGTCGTCCACGCGGTTCAGGAACTCGGGGCGGAAGTGGTGCTTCAGCTCCTCGTTCACCTTGGCCTTCATCCGGTCGTAGGAGCCCTTCGACTCGCCCGACCGGGCGAAGCCCACGGACACCCCCTTGGAGATGTCCCTGGTGCCCAGGTTGGTCGTCATGATGATGACCGTGTTCTTGAAGTCCACCAGCCTGCCCTGGGCGTCGGTCAGACGGCCGTCTTCCAGGATCTGCAGCAGCGAGTTGAAGATGTCCGGGTGGGCCTTCTCGATCTCGTCGAACAGGACCACGGAGAACGGCCTGCGGCGCACCTTCTCGGTGAGCTGGCCGCCTTCCTCGTACCCCACGTAGCCGGGGGGCGAGCCGAACAGCCGGGACACGGTGTGCTTCTCCATGTACTCGCTCATGTCGAGCTGGATCAGCGCGTCTTCCTCGCCGAACAGGAACTCCGCCAGCGTCTTGGACAGCTCCGTCTTGCCGACCCCGGAGGGCCCGGCGAAGATGAACGACCCGCCGGGACGCTTGGGGTCCTTCAGGCCGGCCCGGGTCCGCCGGATCGCCTGGGACAGCGCCCTGATCGCGTCGTTCTGCCCGATGACCCGCCGGTGCAGCTCATCCTCCATGCGGAGCAGCCGCTGGGACTCCTCCTCGGTGAGCTTGAACACCGGGATGCCGGTCGCGGTGGCCAGGACCTCAGCGATGAGCTCCTCGTTGACCTCGGCGACGACGTCCATGTCGCCGGCCTTCCACTCCTTCTCCCGGGTCTCCTTCTTGGCGATCAGCTGCTTCTCGTTGTCGCGGAGGGCAGCCGCCTTCTCGAAGTCCTGGGAGTCGATGGCCGACTCCTTCTCCCGGCGCACCTGGGCGATCTTCTCGTCGTACTCGCGCAGGTCCGGCGGTGCGGTCATCCGGCGGATCCGCATCCGCGAGCCCGCCTCGTCGATCAGGTCGATCGCCTTGTCGGGCAGGAACCGGTCGCTGATGTAGCGGTCCGCCAGCTGGGCCGAGGCCACCAGGGCCCCGTCGGTGATAGACACCCGGTGGTGGGCCTCGTACCGGTCGCGCAGGCCCTTGAGGATCTCGATGGTGTGCGAGATCGTCGGCTCGGCCACCTGGATCGGCTGGAACCGGCGCTCAAGCGCGGCGTCCTTCTCCAGGTGCTTGCGGTACTCGTCCAGCGTGGTGGCGCCAATGGTCTGAAGCTCGCCGCGGGCCAGCATCGGCTTCAGGATCGAGGCAGCGTCGATCGCTCCCTCGGCAGCGCCCGCCCCGACCAGCGTGTGCAGCTCGTCGATGAACAGGATGATGTCACCGCGGGTCCGGATCTCCTTGAGGACCTTCTTCAGCCGCTCCTCGAAGTCGCCGCGGTAACGCGAACCGGCCACCAGGGCGCCGAGGTCAAGCGTGTAGAGCTGCTTGTCCTTCAGCGTCTCGGGCACCTCGCCCTTGACGATCTTCTGGGCCAGCCCCTCGACCACGGCGGTCTTGCCTACGCCGGGCTCCCCGACGAGCACCGGGTTGTTCTTGGTGCGCCGGGAGAGGACCTGCATGACACGCTCGATTTCCTTTTCCCGGCCGATGACCGGGTCGAGTTTGCCCTCTCTAGCGCCCTGGGTCAGGTTCCTGCCGAACTGGTCCAGCACCAGGGACGTGGACGGAGCCGACTCCGACGGCGCACCTGCGGCCGCGGGCTCCTTCCCCTGGTAGCCATGCAGTAGCTGGATCACCTGCTGACGGACCCGGTTCAGGTCCGCGCCCAGCTTGACCAACACCTGGGCCGCCACGCCCTCACCCTCGCGGATGAGGCCGAGCAGGATGTGCTCGGTGCCGATGTAGTTGTGCCCGAGCTGCAGCGCCTCGCGCAGCGAGAGCTCAAGCACCTTCTTCGCTCGCGGCGTAAACGGGATATGCCCGGAAGGTGCCTGCTGGCCCTGGCCGATTATCTCTTCAACCTGCTGCCGTACGGCCTCCAGGCTGATACCCAAGGATTCCAGCGCCTTGGCCGCCACGCCTTCACCCTCGTGGATCAGGCCAAGCAGGATGTGCTCGGTGCCGATGTAGTTGTGGTTGAGCATCCTGGCTTCTTCTTGAGCCAGCACCACAACTCTCCGCGCCCGGTCGGTAAACCTTTCGAACATCGCCTCGCTCCTCACAGAGCGGTCGGGGGGACCCAGATGTCCGGATGTCCGGGGCCCGTCCCTTCCGCATGGTAGCCCGCATGCCGGACGATGTACCGCGCGATATGCGGCACTTATGTAAACAGTTCCCCGGCAGGAGGACCTTCATCCCATCCAACCCCCGGGAGGGGCGAAGGTGTTCCCTGTACGCCGCAAGCGAACGCCCCCGTCCCCACTGCGACCAGCGCCGGCTCTTACTCCGTTGCAACGAGCCGGGTGGGCCGGAAGTTCACCGGCCGGCGGCTTCGCGGGCCGGGCGCTCGGCGGAGCCGGGGACCGCCGAGGGCCCCGGGAGATGGTCACGGGGAGCCGAGCACGGTGACCGGGAGAGCCGAGCACGGTGACCCGGGAGCCGAGCACGGTGACCCCGGAGAGCGGAGCACGGTGACCTGGGGAGCGGGGCACAGTGACCCGGGGAGTTCCGTCAGCCGATGGGACAGGAACGGACCGGAGGGGCCGGAGGGGAGTCGGCCGGGCTCGCCCTGGACACAGGAGCCCGGAGAGTTCCGGCGGGCTCGCGGGCGAGACGGGCCAAAAGGCCGGGAGCGCCCCGGCCTGGGCTAAGAGGCGGGCTGCCCGACGGAGATTGCCCAGTGCAGTTGGCCCAGTGCAGTTGGGCACGGTGCAGTTGGGCCCAGGTGGAATTGGGCAGAGTGCCAGCAGGACCGGCGCTGACAGCGTCCGGGGCGGATAGCACGGGCCGATCAGTCAGTACCTGATCGCGCAGGCCTGATCACGCGAACTTGATCACGCGAGAGGACGGCGCGGATAGCAGTGGGCAGAAAGCACGGGGCCCGCACGGGTCCCGCGGCGTAGCTCCAGCGTCCAACGGAAAACTGGTCCACCGCGGGGCACCTGCGGGCCCGCTGGCGCAATCCCTAGTGGGCTGCGTCGTACTCCGAGATGATCTGCGCCGGAATCCGGCCACGCTCGCTGACCTTGTAGCCGCGCTGCTTGGCCCACGCCCGGATTTCCGAGCTGCGCTCGCGGCCCGGCCCGGTCCTTGTGCGGCGACGACGGCCGGCGGCCGCCGCACCACTCGCCTTCCGCGCATGGTCAACATAGGGCCCAAACTCTTTGCGCAGCTTGGTCGCGTTATCTGAACTGAGGTCGATCTCGTAGGTGGTGCCATCGAGACTGAAGGCCACGGTCTCGGTCGCCTCACCCCCATCGAGGTCATCGACGAGGAGCACCTGAACCTTTTGTGCCATGGGTGCCAGCCCTTCCGCTGGAGCAACTCTTTTAGGTTGCCAAAGATATACCATGCACCGCTTGCGTTTGCCAATTCATGCTCCTGGAAACGCGGTCAGAGTTCACTGAGCAGCATGACCGGGCGGACTACCCGGAAGATTACTGTAACTCTGAGTAATCAAACACGGATAGGGTGCCCGCAAAGAGGAGCGCCGATGTATCCGTCCCCACTGGCGGTTCCCGCTTCCTTCTGAACGTGCTCTACCGCTCACCACGATCGGGCGATGCAGCCGGCTCTGAAGCGTCGCTCTGCGAACCATCACGGTGCGGAATCCCGCTGTCGCCGGAAATATCCTCCGGGTACTCGTCTTCTGCGGACTCACGCTTGGGCCCAAGCTGATGACGCAGGAACAGTCCCACCCCGATCAGGAAGGCGACACAGACAACCGCAGGAGGCGTCAGAGCGGCCAGGTCACTCAGCAAGGAGCACTCCTTTCCGGCCGTCCTGCTAGCCTTCCCACCCGCACCGCAGCCCGCTCTGCACCGGCCTTGATCGGTGTAACCGCCGATGAACATTGGGTCATCCGGCACGGGCCTACTTATGCATTGTTGCTCATAGCCAATCAGCGGCCGGCCGCACCCCTCCCCGTTGTGGTCAGGGCCAACTCCGGGCCGCCGGGAGCCGGAGCCGGGCCGCGGGGCGGAGACCTTCCCGCCCCGTGAATCCTGCAGGAGGAAACGGCAGGGAACGCGCGGCACATGCGAGGCACCGGAGCCGGGTGCCGCGCACGACGGCCGAGCGGACCGGAGTACGGGCCCGAGGCCCACCCAGGGTGCCGCCCCGCAAGCACCACCCAGAGTGCGGCCCGCAGGCCCGTCCAGGGCAACCCCGCGGGCCCCCGAGGTGGCCCCGCCAGACCCACCCGGGGGGCCCGCCGGGCCGCACGGACCCGGGCCCCGTAGGCCAGTTTGGGGCCGCCCCAGGCGACCCTGGTGGCCCGCGGCCCGCAGGCCACCCGGGAGCCGCTCGCAGGCCACTCTGGAGCCGCCTGCCGGCCATCCGAGGGACCGCCTGCAGGCCCACCCGCGGCACCGTCGCAGGCCCACCCGGGAGTCCGACGGCACCCATCAGGCCGCCCGCGCGGGCCCAGCCGGGGGCGCCGCCGCACCCACCAGGCCGCCCGCGCGGGCCCAGCCGGAGGTGCCGCCCGCAGGCCGACCCTGACGCCGGCCGGAGGCCGCGCCCCGGGCGCGGGGCCGGCCGGGGAGACCGCCCGGGCGGGGCAGACTCCAAGGACTAGAAAGGCAGATCGTCCCCCCGCGCGCCGGCCCTGAACTACGCCCGCGGCATCGGCCGCCGTGGCAGGATCCCAGACGTAGCAGGCGAATCCGAGATTCTCGCGGCGAGACAAGGTGGCCCGACCGGGCAGGTCAGCGGGCCTATCCGGGCAGGCCAGCCGGGCGTACGGGTCCTGGCGGATCAGGGCCGGCCGGCCAGTGACGGCGGACCAGGCCAGCCGGCAGTGGCGGCGGACCAGGGCCAGCCCGGCCGGTGTCGGTCGGCCCGGTGGCGGCCGGCCAGTGACGCTCGGCCCCGGTGGCATCCGGCCAGTGACGGCCAGTCAGTGCCGGCCGGTACCGTGACGACCAGCCAGTGCCGACCCGTCCCGTGACGGCCGACCAGTGCCAGGCCAGTCCCGGCCGGTCCGTGACGGCCGGCCAGTGCCCGGGCGGCCCCGCGCTGGGGCGGCCCGTGCCGGGCGGCCCGTGCTGGCCGCCCGTCTGGGCAGCCCAGCGCACCGGCCCTGGCCAGGCGTCACAGACCGGCAGGGCAGAGGACCCGGCACGCAGAAGACCGGCACCCAGGACACCGGGTACCCAGGACACCGGCATCACGACAGCAGCACGCAGGACAGCAACGGAGGGCAGCACAGTGCAGGTGCCCGGACCGGACGGCGTCAGGCCCGGACCGGTCACGAGGCCCGGCGTGGGCCCGGGGCGGGTCACCCCGCAGCGGGCCCGGGCGGCCAGCCCCGCCACCCGGCCGGGGCGGCGGCGGAAGGGCGAACAACAGGGCGCACACCCGGCTCAGCCGGATCCCCAGTACCGTGCCCACGACTACGGAGAAAGCAGCTAGCGACGCAGCATGTTTCACGCCGACTTGCATATCCACTCGCGCTTCTCCCGGGCGTGCAGCAAGAACTGTGACATTCCGGGGCTCGCCTGGTGGGCGCGGCGCAAGGGCGTCGCGGTCGTCGGGACGGGAGACTTCACCCATCCCGCCTGGGCGGAAGAACTCCGCGAGACGCTGGTTCCGGCCGAACCAGGCTTACTGCAACTCCGCCCGGACCTGGCGGATCAGCTGCGGCGGAACTCACCGCCAACTTGTGATCAGCCGGTCCGTTTCATGCTCTCTACGGAGATATCCACGATCTACCGGGCGGGAGAGCGCACGCGTAAGGTCCATCACCTGTTGTATGCGCCGACGCTGGAGGCTGCGGGGAAGATCACCACTGCCCTTGCGAAGGTCGGCAACCTCGCCTCTGACGGGCGCCCTATTCTCGGCCTCGACTCACGGCACCTGCTGGACATCACGCTGAACGCAGGCCCCGGCTGCTATCTCGTGCCAGCCCATATCTGGACCCCATGGTTCGCGGTACTGGGATCCAAATCCGGTTTCGATGTCGTCGCCGACTGTTACGGCGACCTTGCCGACCAGGTGTTCGCGGTAGAGACCGGACTGTCATCTGACCCGCCCATGAACTGGATGTGCTCTTCTCTTGACGGTTATCGCCTGGTCAGTAATTCCGACGCGCACTCGCCCCCGATGCTCGGCCGCGAGGCGACAACACTTGACGTTGAACTGGATTACTTTGCGATCGAGCGCGCCTTCCGGACCGGGGCCGGCCTGCAGGGGACGGTCAATTTCTTCCCCGAGGGCGGCCGTTACCACCTGGACGGGCACCGCAAGTGCGGGGTCCGGCTGGAGCCCGCGCAGTCGGCCGTCCACGGCGGGATCTGCCCGGAGTGCGGCAAGCCGCTGACGATCGGCGTGCTGAACCGGGTGACCGAGCTGGCCGACCGGCCGGAGGGCTACCGGCCCGGCGCGGCGCCCCGGTCCGTCAACCTGGTCTCCCTGCCTGACGTGGTGGGCGAACTCCTCGGCACCGGCCCCAAGAGCAAGAAGGTCGACGCCGAGGTGACGCGGCTGGTCGCCGCCCTGGGCCCGGAACTGGCCATCCTGCTGGCCACCCCGGCCGGCGAGCTGAGCCGGGCGGGCGGCAGCCTGCTCGGTGAGGCCATCACCCGGCTGCGGGCCGGCGCGGTCCATAAGGAGGCGGGCTACGACGGCGAGTACGGGGTGATCCGGCTTTTCGGGCCGGGCGAGCTCGGCCGGGGCACGGCGGCACTGTTCGACGTGGCCGCGCCCGGATCCCTGGCCGCCGCCATCCCCGCGCCGCGGCGCCCCGGGCCGCGCGGAGGCACCCCGGCTGAGCCGCCGGTAAAGGATGACCGGGCCGGGGAGTCAGGCACCCGCGAGAGCGCCCCCCGTGGGCCGGCCATGAAGGACCGGACGGACGGGGACGGGGCGGCCGGTAAGACCGTTAGGGGGCCAGGTTCTCCGAGGGAAGCCACGGACGGCTCGTGGCTGGACCGGCTCGACCCGGAGCAGCGGGCCGCCGCGGCCGCCGCCGCGCCACTGATGATCATCGCCGGGCCGGGTACCGGCAAGACGCGCACGCTGACCCACCGCCTCGCCGCCGCCGTGACCGAGCAGGGCGTGCCCGGCCGGGGCCTGCCTGGCGCTCACCTTCACCCGGCGGGCCGCGGAGGAGATGCGCGAGCGCCTGACCGGGCTGCTCGGCCCGCGCGCCGCGCAGCTGACCGTGACCACCTTCCACGGGCTCGGGCTGATGATCCTGCGCGAGCATCACGAGCTCGCCGGGCTGTCGGCCGACTTCACGGTCGCCGACGAGAAGGCGGTGCTCGAGATGGCCACGGAGCTGGCCGGATCGCCGCGCGGCGGACGGGCCCTGCTCGCCGGGGCGGCCACCGACCCGCAGCGGCGCGACGTGCTGCGCGCCGGCCTGGCCGCCCGGGACCTGGTCGACTTCGACGGCCTCGTCGAGCTGGCCGTCGCGGTGCTGGACGGGTCGCCGGCGGTGGCCGCCCGGCTCCGCGAGCGGTGGCCGCGGATCAGCGTCGACGAGTACCAGGACATCGATGCGCAGCAGTACGCGCTGCTGCGGCTGCTCGCCGGGGACGGGTCCGGCCTCACCGTGATCGGGGATCCGGACCAGGCCATCTACCGGTTCCGCGGCGCGGACGTGGGTTTCTTCCTGCGGTTCGGGGAGGACTACGCCGGGGCGTCCACGGTGGCGCTCACGGCCAACTACCGCTCCAGCCCGGGCATCGTGGCCGGGGCCATGCAGGCCATCGCGCCCGCCACCCTGGTTCCCGGCCGGGTGCTGCGGGCGGCCGCGCAAGCCGCTCCCAGCGCCAGGATCGGCTTCCACGAGGCCGCCGACCCGGCGGGCGAGGCGGCCTGGATCGCCGAGACCATCGACCGGCTGCTCGGCGGATCCTCGTTCCACTCGCTCGACAGCGGGCGCGCCGACGGCCACGGCCACGGCGCCCTCGGGCTCGCCGACATCGCCGTGCTGTACCGGACCGACGCGCAGGCCGCGGCGCTCGGCCAGGGGCTGACCCGGGCCGGGCTGCCGTTCCAGAAGCGCTCCCACGACCTGCTGGAGCGGCGCCCCGGGGTGGCGGAGATCCTCCGGGAGCTGGCCCTGGCCGGGCCGGCACCGGGCCGCGGCCCCGGACCGGTCCCGGCGGGGACCGCGGTCGCCCACCAGCTGCGCGGCGTGGTCAGCCGGCTCGCCGCAGCCGCGGACGCGGCCCGGACGCCGGCCGCGGGCCGGGGCGGCCTGTCCGGCACCGACCTGCGCACGGCCGGTGAAGTCCTGGCCCCGCTCGCCCGCCGGTGCGGCGACGACATGGAGCAGTTCCGGACCGAGATCGCGCTCGGCGCGGAGGTCGATGCCCTCGATCCCCGCGCCGACGCGATCGCGCTGCTGACCCTGCACGCGGCCAAGGGGCTGGAGTTCGAGGTGGTCTTCCTGGCCGGCTGCGAGCAGGGGCTGCTGCCGCTCTGGCTGCCCGGCGCGGCCCCGGACACCCGCCCGGATCCGGCCGAGGAACGGCGGCTGCTGTTCGTGGGCATGACCCGGGCCCGCACCCGCCTGCTGATGAGCTGTGCGGCGCGTCGAAGCAGGCACGGCAGCAGCGCCGAGACCGGGGTGTCGCCGTTCCTGGCCGCGATCGACCCGGGCCTGCTGGACCGCACGGCGCCGCCGCGCGCCCGGCGTCCCGCCGACCGCCAGCTCCGGCTGCTCTGAGCCGGGGCGGCCGGGGCGGCGCGGCCGGGCGCCAGCGGCCAGGGGCCGCAGCGGGGCGCCCGCGGCTGGGCATCAGCAGCCGGGCGTCAGTTGCTGGAGGGCGGAGGTGCGTCGGAGAGGGGCGTGCCGGGTGGGGGCGCCCCGGGCAGCAGGGCCTCGCGCAGCGGCTGCAGGTGGAGCAGCATGCGGTGGTTGCCCAGCGTGTTGGGCTTGACCCGGCCCAGGTCGAGAAATTCCGCCACGCCCTCGTCGTAGGAACGCAGCAGTTCCGCGTACACCTCGTGCGAGACGGGCGTGCCCTCGATCTCCTCGAACCCGTGCCGGGCGAAGAAGCCGAGCGCGAACGTGAGCACGAAGACCCGCGCGACCCCGACCTCCCTGGCGCTATCCAGCAGGGCCTCGACCAGGCGGTGCCCGATGCCCTGGCCCTGGCAGCTCTCGTCCACCGCGACCGTGCGGATCTCGGCCAGGTCCTCCCACATCACGTGCAGCGCCCCGCAGCCGACCACCTGGTGGTCGCTGAGCCGCTCGGCGACCCAGAACTCCTGGACGCCCTCGTAGAGAGTGACGGTGGCCTTGCGCAGCACCCGGCCGGACGCGACGTTCTCGGCGACCAGGCCGGCGATGGCCCGGATGTCGCGGGTGCGGGCCCGCCTGATGATGTGGTCCATCGCCCGCACACCTTAGCCGCTGGCCCGGGCCAGCCTGGCTGGTGAAGCAGCATCCGCGGCGTTCCGGGCGGTATCCCGACGCAGCCCGGGCCTGCACCACTGGACCGGCGGATGCCTTTTTCAGACTCTACGTAATCGGTAAATCACAGATCGTCTCTCTGGGTGGCGGCGGCCCATCACGTCCCGATCTCGGCTCGTTCCCGCATCCCCCGGACAGCCCCGTGAGCTGGGCAAACACCGTCCTCCCGGCAGCGGCGAAACGTCGCTCCCCGCCGCGAAGACAGCCGCCGCGCACCGGGTCAAACGCTCCGAACCAGCCGCAAGCCAATCAGCGGGCGGCGCCGCACCAGCCGGGCAGGGGATTCTTCTGTTCCTGCCCCGCGGCGGCTGGCAATCCATTAATCTGCATCGCTGTCACCGTGCTGCACTCCAGCCCCCAGAGCGCAGCGCGGCCGCCGAGTTTCTGAGCCGCAGAACGCGGCCAGGAAGCCGGGGACCCAGGTTCCCGGGGTGAATCCGCGAGCGGGCGCGACGCCGCGCCCAGCGGTAGGGCTCCTCTGGCCCGAACCCGTCAGCTAACCCGGCAGGCGGGATGAGAGAGGAGAGCTCGTGGAACGCTGGCTCGCTGCGGGACTGGCGCCCAAGGCACGGCGATTGTGTACTGCGGGATTCACCCGCCGCCTGTGGCGGCAGGTCGCCACGGCAGGCGGAGTGGCCGCGGTCGCGGGTCTGGTACTGCCCGCCACCGTGAGCAGCGCGGCCGTCAGCCGCCCGCAGCCCAGCCTGGCCAGCCTGGTGGCTCAGGCCAAGAACCTGGGGCACCAGATCGACGTGCTGAGCGAGCAGTACGACGGGCTGCGCATCCAGCTCACCGAGGCCCGCGCCGAAGCGAAGACCGCGATGACCACCTTCCGGCAGGACGCCAGCCGGCTGGTGTCGGGCCAGGCCGCAATCGGCCAGCTCGCCGCGGAAAGCTACATGAACGGCGGCCTGGCCACCCCGCTGCAGGTGCTCACCTCGCCCAACTCCGGCGCCATGCTCAGCCGGGCCGCGATCATGCAGCAGCTGCAGACCGAGAACGGCGACCGGGTCAGCGCCCTGTCCACCGCGGAGGCGGCCGCCCGGCGGGCGCACGACACCGCGGTGCAGCAGGAGACCAAGGTCACCACCCTGGCCAAGACGATGGCCGCCAAGAAGCAGGTCATCCAGGGCAAGGTGAACCGGCTCAACAGCGCGGCGTTCTCCCAGGCCATGAGCATCTACCAGCGCACCGGGAACTACCCGAACATCAACCTGCCCACGGCCAACACGGTCGGCGCGGAGGCGCTGCGGTACGCGATGACCCGGCGGGGCGACGAGTACGTGTGGGGCGCCGCGGGGCCAAGCACGTTCGACTGCTCCGGCCTGGTGATGTGGGCGTACGCGCAGGTCGGCATCAGCCTGCCGCACTACACCGTCTCGCAGTACAACCTGGGCGAGCACATCTCGCGGAGCCAGCTCGAGCCGGGCGATCTGGTGTTCTTCTACGCGGGCATCGACCACGTCGGTATCTACCTGGGCGGCGGGCTGATGGTGGACGCCCCCTCCACCGGCCAGGTCGTGCAGGTCCAGCCGGTCATGTGGAACGTGTTCGTGGGCGCGGTCCGCATCGTCTGAGGCGCGGGCGTCACCGGGTGTTCCCCGACGCTCTTGGGGTGGCATGCCGCTCTCCCCAGACTCGCAGTTCCCTGAGGACTGGGGCGAGCTAGGCCGGGCCGCAGGCGCCAGGCGTCACCGGCGTCGTCGACCCGGCCGGTCGCACGCTTTGGCGGCTGACCGCGGACTGCGCGGGCGCGACAACGTCACCCGCTATGCGCTTCCGGACGACCCGTACCGCGCGCTCGCAGGCGCTGGCGGGTCCCGCGCTCAGAGACGACGCCGCCGTGGATGCTGCCGAGTCGCCGCGACTCCCGCTGCGTATCCCGGTTGGCGCTCCCGCACGTGCGATTCTCGCCGCGCGGCGTGAGGCGGCGGACACCGTTCCTTTCGTGCCCGGCCAGCAGGTCCAGGCCGCAGGAGCCGCGTGAACGGCCCGGACTGAGCGACCGGGCCGGGCTACTGGGGGCGGACCAGCGGGAACAGGGTGGTCTCCCGGATGCTCTCGCCGGTCAGCATGATCAGCACCCGGTCGATGCCCACGCCCACGCCGCCGGTCGGCGGCATGCCGTACTCCAGGGCCTGCAGGAAGTCCTCGTCCAGCTGCATGGCCTCCTGGTCGCCGCCCGCGGCGAGCAGCGACTGGGCGGTGAGCCTGCGGCGTTCCTCGACCGGGTCGACCAGCTCCGAGTACCCGGTGCCGAGCTCGGTGCCGAAGGCGACCAGGTCCCAGCGCTCGGCCAGCCGCGGGTCCTGGCGGTGGGCCCGGGTCAGCGGGGACACGTTGACCGGGAAGTCACGGTAGAAGGTCGGCTCGACGGTCCGCTCCTCCACCAGCCGCTCGTACATCTCCAGGACGATCTGCCCGTGACCCCAGCCCGGCTCCGTGGGCACGCCGGCCTGGTCGCACAGCTTGCGCAGCCGGTCCTCGCTGGTGCCGGGGTCGATCTCCTCGCCGAGGGCCTCGGAGATCGCGCCGTACACGGTCTTGGACGCCCACTGCCCGCTGATGTCGTACTCCTGCCCGTCCCGGTGGGCCACCGGGGCGCCGTACGCGGCCACGGCCGCGTTCTGGATCAGTTCCCGGGTCAGGGTGGCCACGGTGTCGTAGTCGCCGTAGGCCTCGTACGCCTCCAGCATCGTGAACTCGGGGTTGTGGGTGGAGTCGACGCCCTCGTTGCGGAAGATCCGGCCGATCTCGTAGACCTTCTCGATGCCGCCGACGATGAGCCGCTTCAGGTGCAGTTCCAGCGCGATCCGCAGGTACAGCTCCAGGTTGTAGGCGTTGATCCGGGTCACGAACGGGCGGGCGTTGGCCCCGCCGTGCACGGCCTGCAGGACCGGCGTCTCCACCTCGAGGAAGCCCCGCTGGTGCAGGTCCTGGCGGATGGACTGGAGCACGGCGGCCCGGATCCCGGCCATCCGCCGGGCGTCGGGGTTCACGATCAGGTCCACGTAACGGTGCCGGACCCGGGACTCGACGTCGCTGAGGCCACGGTGCTTTTCGGGCAGCGGCCGCAGGCCCTTGGCGGTGATCGCGTAGCGGTCGGCGAGGACGGACAGCTCGCCGCGGCGGGAGGAGATCACCTCGCCTTCCACCCCGATGTGGTCGCCCAGGTCCACGTCCCGCTTCCAGGCGGCCAGCGCGTCCGGGCCGACCCGGTCCAGGGAGATCATGACCTGGATATCGCCCGTGCCGTCCCGGATGGTGGCGAAGCTCAGCTTCCCGCCGGACCGGGACAGCATGACCCGGCCGGTGACGCCGACCCGGTCCCCGGTGTAGGTGTCCGGCTCCAGATCGGGATAGCGCTCCCGGACCTCGGCGATGGTCGCGGTGCGCGGGAACCCGACCGGATAGGGGTCCACGCCCTCGTCCAGCAGCCGCTGCCGCTTGTCCAGCCGGACCCGCATCTGCTCCGGGACGTTCTCGTCCCCCGGACCGGCCGCCGCCACATCCACGCTGTTGCCATTGCCATCCTGGTCCACCCGTCCGAGCGTACCCAGCCTGTCGTGATCATGGGCTTGCTGTTGCCCCAGCCACAGCAAGCCCATGATCACGAATCTGGTGCGGCGACAGGAGTGGTGCGAGGGGCCGCAGTGACTGTGTGACGGGGCCGGAATGGCCGGGCGTGGCCGGTGGGTGGCCCGGGCTGGGCCGGTGGAAGGGCCGGACTGGCACGGCCGCTGGCACGGGCCGCGGTGCCAACGTCCCCGGGCACGGGCCGCGGGCCGCGGGCCTGAAAATCGGGCGGAACGCGGCGGGCCGCCCCGATACAGTCGCTGGCGTGCGCATCACCGTGGGGCAGTACGAGCTGGACGACGATCCGGGCCGGGTGGACCGGGACACGCTGTGGCAGTTCCTGTCCACCGAGGCGTACTGGGGACGCTGGCGGACCCGCAGCGTCGTCGAGCAGCAGCTCGACAGTGCCTGGCGGGTGGTCGGCGTCTACGACAGCGCCTCCGGCGCGATGATCGGCTTCGCCCGCGCGGTGTCGGACGGGGCCGGGTTCGCGTACCTGGCCGACGTCTACATCGACAAGCAGTACCGCGGCCAGGGCCTGGGCGTGGAACTGGTGGCCACGATGATCGACCGCGGGCCCGGCGCGTCCTTCCGGTGGACGCTGCACACCTCGGACGCGCACGGCCTGTACGAGCGGTTCGGCTTCACCCAGCCGGACCGGACCTACCTGGAGCGTCCCGGGACGGGTCCGACCCCGGAGCACTCCGTGACCCGCCCGGGCCCGGAACCCCCCGGGACGCCCCCGGCCACGCGCTGAGGTTGTTGCGCTCGAACACCAGGCGCAGCCCGATCAGCGTCAGCCACGGCTCGTACGCGTCGATGACGCTCACCTCGTCGATAACCAGCGGGGCCAGCCCCCCGGTCGCGATCACGGTCACCGACTCGGGATCGCCCGGGGCCAGCTCGGCGGCCATCCGCCGCGCGATGCCCTCGACCTGGCCCGCGAACCCGAAGATGATGCCGGACTGCAGGGCCTCCACCGTGTTCTTGCCGATGACGTGGTGCGGCCGGGTCAGCTCCACCTTGAGCAGCTGGGCGGCCCGCCGGGTCAGCGCGTCCACCGAGATCTCGATGCCGGGGGCGAGCGCCCCGCCGACGAACTCGCCCTTCTCGCTGGCCGCGTCGAAGTTGGTGGAGGTGCCGAAGTCGACCACGATGGCCGGGCCGCCGTACAGGTGCACGGCCGCCACCGTGTTCATGATCCGGTCGCTGCCGACTTCCTTGGGGTTGTCCATCCGCACGGACACCCCGGTCCGCACCCCCGGCTCGATGATCAGTGACGGGATGTCGCCGTAGTACCGGCGGCACATCTCCCGCATCTCGTGCAGCACCGAGGGCACCGTGGAGCACAGCGCGATCCCGCTGACGTCGGTGTCCTTGACCAGCGCGCTGTGCCCGAGCAGCCCGCGCAGCAGCACGGCGATCTCGTCCGCGGTCCGGTCCGGGTCGGTGTTGATCCGCCAGTGCTCGACGATCTGGTCACCGTCGAACACGCCCAGCACCGTGTTGGTGTTGCCCACGTCAATCGTCAGCAGCATGGCACTCCAGGCTCAGCGGGGTGTTGTCGATCAGCCGGGTGGTGCCGACCCGGGCGGCCACCAGGAGCCGGGCCGGGCCCGCGTAGTCCTCGCCGGCCTCCTCGAACGTGTCCGGGTCCACGATCGCCAGGTAGTCCAGCTCCAGGGCCGGGTCCGCGGGCGTGCCCAGGACCTCGGCCGCGGCTTTGCGGACCGCGGCCGGGCCGTCCGGCGCCGCGTCCTGGCCGGCCCGCAGCGCCGCGGGCAGCAGCAGCGCCGTCTGCCGCTCGGCCGGGGACAGGAACCGGTTGCGGCTGGAGATCGCGAGCCCGTCGGGGTCGCGGACGGTGGGCACGCCGACGATCTCGGTGCCCACGTCGAGATCCGCCGCCAGCCGGCGGACCAGCGCGAGTTGCTGCGCATCCTTCTCGCCGAACACCGCCACGTCCGGGCGGACCAGCTGGAGCAGCTTGGCCACCACGGTCAGCACGCCGGCGAAGTGCCCCGGCCGGGACTCCCCCTCCAGGATGCGGCCGACCGGCCCGGGATCCACGGTGATCAGCTGGGGCCGCGGGTACATCTGGGCCGCGTTCGGCGCGAACAGCAGGTCCCCTCCCTCCTCGGCCACGATGAGGACGTCGTCCCTCAGGGTGCGCGGGTAGCCGTCCAGGTCCTCGCCCGCCCCGAACTGCAGCGGGTTCACGAACACGGACACCACGACAGAACCGTTAGGGGACGCGATCTCCCGGGCCCGGCGGATGAGCGCGCGGTGGCCGTCGTGCAGCGCGCCCATGGTCGGGACGAGCACGACCGGGGCGGCGAGCCCGCGGCGGGCGGCGGCCAGGCCGAGCCGGGTGCGCGCCACGATCGGCATCACCGCGGGGCCCCGGCCAGCACGTCGAGCAGGCGCTGCGCGTCCGCGGCGGTGAGGATGCCGGCCGCCAGCGCGCGGTCGGCGGTCAGCCGGGCCAGGGCCACGTAGGCGCGCAGCGCCTCGGGCGAGGCGCTGGCCAGCGCCCGCACGTGCTCGGCCACCGTGTCCGCGTCCCCGCGGGAAACCGGGCCGGTCAGGCCCGCGTCCCCCAGCCGCAGCGCGTTGTCCAGGGCGGCGGACAGCAGCGGCGCCAGCATCCGGTCCGGGTCGCTCACCCCGGCCGCGCGGAGCACGTCCGCCGACTGCGCGACCAGGGCGACGAGGTGGTTGGCCGCGCTGGCCAGCCCGGCGTGGTAGAGCGGGCGGGCCGCCTCGTCGATGAGGACCGGCTCGCCGCCCATCTCGATGACCAGCGCCTCGGCCGCGGGCCGCAACGGTTCCGGGGCGGTCACCCCGAAGCTGACCCCGGTCAGCCGGTCGAGGTCGTCCGGCCGCCCGGTGAACGTCATCACCGGGTGCAGGGCCAGCGGGAGCGCACCGCGCGCGGTGGCGGGCTCCAGGACGGCGGTGCCGTACCGGCCGCTGGTGTGCGCCATCAGCCGCCCGGCCAGCGGCGCGTCGGTCGCGGCCAGGCCGGCGACCAGGCCGGGCAGCGCGTCGTCAGGGACGGTGAGCAGGGCGAGGTCCACCGCCGCCAGCAGCTCCGGCGGCCGCATGACCGCCGCGCCCGGCAGCATCCGCCCGGCCCGCTCCAGCGACCGGTCGGACACGGCGGAGACCGCGACCACCTGGTGACCGGCCCGCTCCAGCGCGGCGCCCAGGACGGTGCCGACCCGGCCCGCCCCGATCACGCCGACCTTGAGCCGGGCCGGGCGCTCCGCAGGGTCCCCCATCGCCTCGGCGTTCCTCTCGCTGGGTTCCTCTCGCTGGCCTTCGCCGCGGGTGCCAGAACGGCAACGATCAGCATATCCGCGGGCGCCGCAGGCCCGGTCCGTGCTGCGCACGTGGCCTGGCGGCGCCGCGGCCTGGCGGCGCCGTGGTCTGGCGGCACTGCGGTCCGGCGGGCTAGAGTCGGCCCGGTGTGGACGACATGGCGGGCCGCCACCCAGGACGCGCTGTACGGGCGGGACGGCTTCTACGCCCGCGGGGAACGCCCCGCGGCGCACTTCCGCACCTCGGTCCATGCTTCGCCGCGCTACGCCGGGGCGGTCCTCGCGCTGCTCAGCCACGCGGACGCGGCCCTCGGGCACCCGGAGCGGCTCGACCTGGTGGACATCGGCGCCAGCCAGGGCGAGCTGCTGAGCCAGGTCCTGGAGCTCGCGGAGCACCTGCCCGCCGGCCCCGGCCCGGCGCGCCCGGGGCTTTCTTTTCCCCAACGGATCGTTCCCCGCGCGGTCGAGATCGCCCCGCAGTCCTCCGGGGGCGACGACCGGATCCGCTGGTCAGCGGCGCTGCCGGACCGGATCCGCGGCCTGGTCATCGCCAGCGAGTGGCTGGACAACATCCCGGTGGACGTGGCCGAGCTGACCCGCGGCGGCCCGCGGATCATGCTGGTCGATCCGGGCAGCGGCGCGGAGCAGCCCGGGCCGCCCGCGGGGGCGGCCGAGCGGGATTGGCTGCGGCGGTGGTGGCCGCTGCAGCATCTGGGTGACCGCGCCGAGCTGGGGCAGCCGCGGTGCGCGGCCTGGGCGGAGGTCATCGGCCGGCTCGACGGCGGCCTGGCCCTGGCGGCGGACTACGCGCACTCCCGGGCCAGCAGGCCGGCGGCCGGGACGTTGGCCGGGTTCCGGGACGGCCGGGCGGTGCGGCCGGTCCCGGACGGGTCCCGGGACATCACCGCGCACGTGGCCCTGGACGCCTGCGCGGCGGCCGGGACCGCGGCCGGGGCCACGCAGACGGTGCTCACCACGCAGCGGGCGGCGCTGCGGGCGCTGGGGCTGTCCGGGCGGCGGCCGCCGCTCAGCCAGGCCGACCGTGACCCGGCCGGGTACCTGGCCGCGCTGCGGCGGGCCGCCGCGGCGGCGGAGCTGACCGATCCGGCCGGGCTCGGCGGGTTCGGGTGGCTGATCCAGGCGGTCGGCGTGCCGCTGCCCGGGCCGCTCGCGGGCCTGGGCGCTGGCTAGGTTCTGCCACGATGGAGCGCATGGCGCAGCGTCAGGCCGAGGCGGTCACCAGCAGCTGGGCGGCCGGGCCCGGCGATGATGAGCCCGGCGACGGCGATCTGCTGATCAACCTGGGCGCGGGGCACCCATCGGGGCACGGGATGCTCCGGCTGCGGCTGACCCTGGAGGGCGACCGGATCGTGACGGCTGACCCCGTCATCGGCTACGTGCACCGGGGGGCCGAGAAGCTGTTCGAGGCCCGGGACTACCGGCAGATCATCGTCCTGGCCAACCGGCATGACTGGCTGGGCGCGTTCGCGAGCGAACTCGGCGTGGTACTGGCCGCCGAGCGGCTGGCGGGTATCGAGGTGCCGCCGCGGGGGGTGTGGGCGCGGACCCTGCTGGCCGAGCTCAACCGGGTGCTGAGCCACCTGGCGTTCCTGGGCTCGTACCCGCCGGAGCTGGCGGGCGGTGCGGCCGGTGAGGCGGGTGCGGCCGGTCAGGCCGGGGCGGACGGGGCTGGCGCCGCGGCGGAGGCGGAGGCCGCGGAGGCCGAGGCGGCGGGAGCGGCGGAGGCCGCGGGAGCGGCGGGCCGGGCCCGGGAGCTGCTGCAGTCGATCATGGAGGAGATCTCCGGCGGCCGGATGCACTACATGTTCAACCGGGTCGGCGGGCTGAAGGAGGAACTGCCCGAGGGCTGGCTCGGCCGGGTCGGCGCGGCCGCCGCCGAGGTGCGCGCGGACCTGCCCCGGATCGGGGCGATCGTCCGGGACAGCGAGCGGTTCCGCAGCCGGACCCGGGACGTGGGCGTGCTCACCGGCGAGCAGGTGCGCCAGTTCGGGGTGAGCGGCCCGGCGGCGCGGGCCTCGGGGGTGGACTTCGACTTGCGCCGGGACGAGCCCTACCTGGCCTACGGCGAGCTGGCTGGAACGTTGCGGGTGGTCGTCCGGGGCGACGGTGACTGCCTGGCCCGGTTCGAGTGCCTGCTCGACCAGGTCGCGGTGTCCCTGGACCTGGTGGACGCCTGCGCCAGCCGGCTGGCCAGCCTGCCGCCGGGCCCGCTCAGTGCCCGGATCCCCAAGGTGCTGAAGATCCCGGAGGGGCACACGTACGCCTGGACCGAGGGCCCGCTCGGCCTGAACGGGTACTACCTGGTGTCCCGGGGCGGCAAGACGCCGTGGCGGCTGAAGGTGCGCTCCGCGTCGTTCAGCAACGTCCAGGTCCTCGGCGAACTGCTGCCCGGGCACCGGGTGGCTGACCTCAGCCCGATCCTGGGCTCGATGTTCTTCGTGGTGGGAGACATGGACCGCTAGCCGGCGGCCGTGGCGGGCGGGGCTCGGGATTGAGCCTGGCCGCCGTGGCGGGCTGGCCGGGAAACGGGCTCAGCCCGGTGCGGGTTCCGGCCGGGGCGCGACGAACGTGCCGCGGCCCTGCCGGGTGATGATCAGCCCGCGCTCCCGCAGCACCTTCATGGCGTGCCGCACCGTCTGGTACGCAACCCCGTATTCCTCGGCCAGGCTGCGCTCCGACGGCAGCTTGTGGGTGATCTCCCCAGTCTCGATGCGCACGGCAATATTGTTCGCGACCTGCACATACGCGAAGTCAGCGCCCAGCGGATCCACCGGTGACACACCCACGTGATCAAGGTATGCACCACTGAAAGCTATCTAAACTCCTGCTAGCACTCAGTGCTCTCAGTGCTATACATTGCTCTCATGGATGAAGATGAGTTAAGTGATGAGCCGCCGTCGTGGTGGCCGTACGCCACGGAACTGCCCGCGTGGTACGTGTGGCGGGGGATCAGCGGCCTGCTCTACGGCCGCAAGCGCGGCAGTTCCCCGCCGCTCGTGGTCCGCGGCGAGGACGCCGTGGATCTGCGCGACCAGATCCGGCGCGAGGAGTTCCTCCGCTCCTGCCAGCCAGGCCCGGGCCCAGAGCCGGACGGGTGGTCCAGGAACAGCGCCTGAGGCGGGTGCGTGGGCGGGTAGTCAGCGGGGGGCGCGCTGCCGGTCGGCGTCCTGGTCGTCGTCGGAGGGGACCCGGCAGCTGTTCTCCAGGTAGAGCGCCGCGAGCACCAGCAGTGCCGCGGCCACGAACGTGCCGCCCGAGGTGATCGCGTCGCTGCGCGGCACGGACTTGCTGAGCGAGCTGGTCAGGTAGACCAGGGCCCCCGCGGCCAGGCCGCCGATGACCGCGGCCGCGTGGGAGCTGGCCTTGGCCAGGGCGGCCATCCGGACGGCGGCCAGCGGGGCGATGGGCTTCAGGCCCGGGCCACCGCGGATCCGGGCCCGCAGGTTCCGGCCGCTGAAGACCTCGGCGATGGCCAGCAGCAGCATGGCCACCGCCGCGGTCCAGGGCAGCGGCGGGAGTGACGCGTACACGATACGCAGCACGAGCCAGGACACCAGCAGGCTGGCCAGGGCGATCATGACCAGGACCCAGACCCGGGTCGGCCTCATGCCGGCGACCGCAACTGCACGTCGTCAAGCCGCCGTACGCCCGGCTGGCCGCCGCTCCTGGCCACCACGGCGTCCAGCAGCGCGGCCACCCGGCCCTGCCCGGGGATCTCCGCGTCCGGGTCGGCGTCGAGCCAGGGGGCCAGCACGAAGGCGCGCTCCTGCGCCCTCGGGTGCGGGAGCGTCAGCTCCGGATCGTCGCTCACCACGTCACCGTAAACGATGACGTCCACATCAAGGGTTCGCGGACCCCAGACCTCGTGGCGGACGCGCCCGAACGCCGCCTCCGCTGCCTGGGCACGGCGCAGCAGGTCCGCCGGTGGCAGTGCGGTCTCCGCGATCAGCACCGCGTTGAGGTACTCGGGCTGCGGCGGGCCGCCCACCGGCACGGTCTCGTACACCGGAGACAGCGCGACCAGGGCCAGGCCGGGCGCCCCGAGCAGGGCGTCCACGCCCCCCTGCAGCGTGGCCAGCCGGTCGCCCAGGTTGCTGCCGAGGGCCAGGACGGCGCGCCGGGCCGCGGGCGGCCCGGTGCCGGTCACGGGCGCGGGCGGCGGATCGACACCGCGACGTCCTCGAACGGGTGGCCGACGGGCGCGTGCGGCTTGTGCACGGTGATCTCCACCTCCCTGATCAGCGGCCCGGCCAGGGCCGCCTCGGCCAGCCGCTCGGCGAGCGTCTCGATGAGCCGCACCGGCGGGCCGGCCACGATGGCGGCGAACCGGTCGGCCAGCGCCGCGTAGTCCGCGGTGAGGGCGAGGTCGTCAAACGCCGCCGCGGCCGAGGTGTCCAGCCACAGCACCGCGTCGATGGCGAACTCCTGGCCGTCGCGGCGTTCGCTGTCCAGGACCCCGTGGTAGCCGAACACGCGCAGCCCGCGCAGGGCGATCTGGTCCAGGCTCACTCTGCCTCCCCGGCCGGGCTGGCGCCGGCGATGGAATTCCCAGGGCCCGGGACGGGCGAGCCGGCCCCGGGACGGGCGAGCCGGCGCCCGCGGCCTGGCGCCACGCCTCGGCGACCCGCACCGCGTCGGCGTTCCCCGGGACCCGGTGCACCCGGGCACACCAGGCCCCGGCCGCAGCGGCCAGGGCGGTCACCGACACGGTGGCGTCATCGGACTCCGCGAACGGGCGGGGCGTCCCGTCCGGGGCGGGCAGCAGCCGGCCCAGGAACCGTTTCCGGGACGCGCCGATCAGCACCGGGAACGGCCGCGCCCGGCCGCCGAGCGAGCTGATCTCATCGAGGTGGGTGAGCAGGGCCCAGTTGTGCTCGGCCCGCTTGGCGAAGCCCAGGCCCGGATCGAGAACGATCATGGCCGGGTCCACCCCGGCCTGCGTCACCACGTCGACCCGGCGGCACAGTTCCTCGCTCACCTCGGCCACCACGTCCTGGTAGATGGCCCTGGAATCCATGCTGTGGCTGTGACCCCGCCAGTGCATCACCACGTAGGGAACTCCCGCGGCCGCGACGAGCCTGGGCATCTGGGGATCGGCCAGGCCACCGCTCACGTCGTTGACCAGCCGGGCCCCCGCCTCCAGGGCCCGCTCGGCCACCTCGGCCCGCATCGTGTCCACGCTCACCGGGACACCCGCCGCGGCCAGGCCCTGGATGACCGGCCCGGCCCGGCGCAGTTCCTCCGCTGCGGTGATGCGCTGCGCACCCGGGCGGGTGGACTCCCCGCCCACGTCCACGATGTCCGCGCCCTGGGCCAGGAGTTCCAGGCCGTGCTGCACCCCGGCCTCCGCGCCGAACCACTCGCCCCCGTCGGAGAAGGAGTCGGGGGTGACGTTCACCACGCCCATGACCAGGCACCGTCCCGGGTCGGGAAGCCCCGGCGGGCTGGCTGCCCGGGCCGCGTCGATGATCACGGGGTAACCCTACGCGGCCACCTGCCGGTCCCGCCCGCCCTCGCCGCCGCTCGCTTCGTGCCCGGCCCCGCCTCACGCCCGGCGGGCCCCCGGCCCCCGCGCCCCGGCGCGCACCCGCCAGCCCTCGCCCCGCGCCCGACGCCCTGTCCTACCCTGCGCCCGATGCTCCCCGCGCCCGGCGTACACCCGCCACGTGCCCGCCTCGACCTTTCCCGCAGACGGTTCCCCGGAACGGGGCAAATCGCCCCGGAGTGCGCACGTCGCGCGGGAAGAGTCGCCCGGACGGACCGTTATTGCTGGAAAGGGGAGGCGCGCCGGACACTTTACGCGGAACGTGCGCCGGAACCGGACAATTCACCCGTCGCCGCGCACGTTGCGCGTGAAGTGTCGCCGCGGGCTCGGCTTACCGATGGCTGCGGGACGGGGAGGGCCCGAGTGATCGGGCGGCCCGGGCGCCGGGTCAGGTGGGCGGGCGGGACGCGTTTAACGCGGCCAGCCGGCGCCGGACCTTGCCCAGCCCGAGCCGGCGCGCCAGCCGGCGCATCTCCAGCTTCGGCCACACCAGGAAGGCCTCGGCCTCCAGCGCGGCGAGGGCGACCCGCGGTGCGTCTGAGGCGCCGGGGAAGACGAAGAACCGGGGCACCCAGACCGGGGCGAACTTGGCGTTGAACTTGTACAGCGACTCGATCTGGAACCAGCGGGAGGCGAACAGCAGGACCGCGCGCCACAGCCGGAGCACGGGCCCGGCACCGATCCGCTCGCCGCGCTCCAGCGCGGACCGGAACACGGCGAAGTTCAGCGAGATGCGCTTGATTCCCAGCGAGTCGGCGGCCTTGATCGTCTCCACGATGAGGAAATCGTTGACCCCCGGCTGGGCTGACCGGTCGCGGCGCATGAGGTCGAGGGAGAGCCCGTCCGGGCCCCAGGGCACGAAGTGCAGGATGCCGCGCAGGACCCCGTTCTCGGTGGCGGTGGCGATCACGCAGTTCTCGTCGCCGGGAGCGCCTATCCGGCCCAGGGCCATGGAGAAGCCGCGCTCGGTGGGGTTGCCGCGCCACGAGCCCGCCTGGCGGGTCAGCTCCGGGATCTTCTCGCAGACGTCGCCGGCCCGGTGCACCTCGGCCACGTAACCGCTGCGCTCGACCCGGTTCACCATCTGCCGGACGTTGCGCATGGACCGGCCCTTGAGGCTGAAGTCGGCCACCTCCACGATGGCCTCGTCGCCGAGCTCGAGGGCGGTCAGCTCGCCTTCCCGGCACCACACCTCGGCGGCGTGCTCGCCGCAGCCCATGACGGCGGGGACCCAGGCGTGCCGGGCGGCCTCGTCCAGGAACGCGTGAATGGCCCCCGGCCAGGCCTCCGGGTCGCCGAGGGGGTCGCCGCCGGCCAGCATCACGCCGGACACCACCCGGTAGCCGATGCAGGACTTCCCGGTCGGCGACCAGATGATGTTCTTGTCGCTGCGCAGCGTGAAGTAACCCAGGGAGTCGCGGTCGCCCTGCTTGGTGAGCAGGTCCCGGACCCGCTCGGAGTCCTGCTGGCCCAGCCGCCCCGCGGGCCGGGCGGGCCGGAAGAACAGGTACGCGGTGACGATCAGCGTGAACAGGCCGAGCGTGCCGGTCAGCAGGGAGAACAGGTCGCTGCGCTTCTCGGGCACGAAGTGGACCGGCCCGGACACGCCCACCAGGCCGTACACCACGTGCACCACGCGCTGCCAGAGCGAGTAGTCCTGGGCCAGCCCGCGGGCCAGCAGGATGTAGGTGAGCCCGATGGCCACGTCCGCCACGACCAGCCCGAGGAAGACCCACAGAGCCCGCCACCGGGTCCGCGGGTCGCCCACCGCGTAGAACTCGCGCCGGAAGTAGAGCAGGGCCGCGACCAGCAGCGCCGAGATGGCCGCGGTGATGATCCGGTCGTGCCGGAACGGGATCACGTGCACCACGACGCTGGCCGCGAGCAGCACGGTCGCCGCCTCCCAGGCGCGCCGCTTCCGCCGCTTCAGGCCGTGCGAGAGCATGAGGAGCAGCAGGCCGATGATGACGGAGACGGTGTGCGTGACGTTGACCAGCGTGCCGGGCACGAACTGGTGGATCCTGGACAGCCGCGAGGTGTAGAACAGGCCCGGCCGGACGACCTCGACGATGTCGGCCAGGCCGATCAGCAGACACAGCCAGCCCGCCGTGACCGGTACCCAGCGGTGCTGGCTCCGGCGGTCGGGAGGCCTGGGGGCCTGCCTGCCGCCCGCGGCCTCACTGCCCGCCGCCGTGCCCTCGGCCACCTGAACCGCGGCGCGCGAAGAGGCGGGCGGGGCGGCGGCGGGCGAACCAGCCGGACCCGCCGCAGTGGGGGGCGGAGCCGGGGTGCCCGCATCACGCGGGTCGGCAACACTCAAAGTCTTGCCCCCGCCCGCAGGCTGTTCGTCAGTGTCAGACATCCGTGTCACGCCCTGAATCACAGGCCACAAGCGTAGCCGTGCGTTACACAAAGTGCGGGCATTCCGCCCAAGGGGAACGTTACCCGGTGGCGCGGCGGCCGAATAGCAAGCTCAGCGCTTCCATTCGGGTACTTTGGCTCTCCCTGATGATCCCGCGAACAGCCGAGGTCACGGTTTTCGCGCCCGGCTTGCGCACCCCCCGCATTGACATGCATAGATGCTCCGCCTCGATCACTACCAGGACACCCCGCGGTTCGAGGACGTTCATCAGCCCGTCCGCGATCTGCGTAGTCATGCGTTCCTGTACCTGCGGGCGGCGGGCGTAAACATCCACGAGCCGGGCCAACTTGGACAGCCCGGTAATCTGCCCCTTTTCGTTTGGTATATAGCCGATATGCGCAGCACCAAAAAAAGGCACCAAATGATGCTCGCACGTGCTGTAAACCTCAATGTCCCTGACCAGCACGAGCTCGTCGTGGTCGGCGTCGAACACCGTGGTCAGCACGTCCTCGGCGCGCTGGCCGAGACCAGAGAACTGCTCCGCGTAGGCCCGGGCGACCCGGGCCGGGGTGTCCTTGAGCCCGTCCCGCTCCGGGTTCTCACCGATGGCGAGCAGGATCTCCCGCACCGCCCGCTCGATACGCGGCGCGTCGAAGTCGGTACTCACCGGCTTTCGCCGGAGGCGCCACCCTGGCCCTGACCGCCGTGCGGCGGCTGGCCGGACGAGCCCTGGCCGCCGATCGGGCCGGCCTGCCCGTTGCCCGCGGACGGGTGGTCGTTGACCTCCGCCGCGGCCGTGAGGGCCAGCTCCTTGGGGGTCAGGACCGGCGGGCGGTCGGACGGGAGCCGCTTGCCGTAGCCGGTGTAGGAGCCGCGGGTCGGGCGCTTCTGGATGGGCGCGAAGATCGCCAGTACCTCTTTGCGGCTCAGCGTCTCCTTGTCCATCAGGTTCAGGACCAGGTCGTCCAGGACCTCGCGGTAGGTGACCAGGATCTCCCACGCCTCGTCGTGCGCGGACTCGATGAGCCGGCGGACTTCCTCGTCGATCGTGGAGGCGATCTCCTCGGAGTAGTCCCGGGTGTGCGACATCTCCCGGCCGAGGAACGGCTCGCCGTCCCCGGTCCCGAACTTGCGCGCCCCGAGCCGCTCACTCATCCCGTACTCGGTGACCATGCCGCGGGCGACCGAGCTGGCCTTCTCGATGTCGTTGGCCGCGCCGGTGGTCGGCTCGTGGAAGACCAGCTCCTCCGCGGTCCGGCCGCCGAGCAGCATGGCCAGCTGGTCCATCATCTCGGAGCGGGTGACCAGGAACTTGTCTTCCTGCGGGGCGGACGCGGTGTATCCGAGGGCCCGGCCGCGCGGGATGATCGTGATCTTGTGCACCGGGTCGGCGTTCGGCAGCGCGTGGCCGACCAGCGCGTGCCCGCCCTCGTGGTAGGCGATGATCTTGCGCTCACTCTCGGACAGCAGCACGCTCTTGCGCTCCGGGCCCGCCATCACCCGGTCGATGGACTCCTCCAGCGCAGCCATGGTGATCAGCGTGCCGTTGTGCCGCGCGGTCAGCAGGGCGCCCTCGTTGATGACGTTGGCCAGGTCGGCACCGGTGAAGCCGGCCGTGCGCCGGGCGATGATGTCGAGGTCCACGTCGGGGGCGAACGGCTTGCCGCGCGCGTGCACCTTGAGGATGCCGCGGCGGCCGGTCAGGTCCGGCTGGGCCACCACGATCTGCCGGTCGAACCGGCCGGGGCGCAGCAGCGCCGGGTCCAGGATGTCCGGCCGGTTGGTCGCCGCGATCACGATCACGCCGCCCTTGACGTCGAACCCGTCCAGCTCGACCAGCAGCTGGTTCAGCGTCTGCTCCCGCTCGTCGTGGCCGCCGCCGAACCCGGCACCACGGTGCCGGCCCACGGCGTCGATCTCGTCCACGAAGACGATGGCGGGCGCGTTGGCCTTGGCCTGCTCGAACAGGTCGCGGACCCGGGAGGCACCGACACCGACGAACATCTCGACGAAGTCAGAACCGGAGATGGAGTAGAAGGGCACCCCGGCCTCGCCGGCCACCGCGCGGGCCAGCAGCGTCTTGCCGGTCCCGGGCGGCCCGTAGAGCAGCACGCCCTTGGGGATCTTCGCCCCGATGGCCTGGAACTTGGCCGGGTTCTGCAGGAAGTCCTTGATCTCCTGGAGTTCCTCGATGGCCTCGTCCGCGCCGGCCACGTCGGCAAACGTGGTCTTGGGAGTGTCCTTGGTAATGAGTTTCGCCTTGGATTTGCCGAAGTTCATTACCCGGGAGCCGCCACCCTGCATCTGGTTCAGCATGAAGAAGAAGATGAGGATGATCAGGAGGAACGGCAGCCAGCTGAAGATAAGGCTCCACACCGAGCTGCTCTTGGGGACGTTGACGTTCCAGCCCTGCGGCGGCTGCTTCGTCTGGAGCAGCTGCGCGAGCTGCTGGCCCTCGTTACCCACCCACGAGGCCTGGTACTTCTGGCCTGACTTGGTGGTGATCTGGATCGTCTGCTCTTTATCGGTGAGCAGCGCCGACTTGACGTCGCCCTTCTCGATGAGGGAGACCACCCGGGACGTGTCCGTCTGGGTGTAGGCGTTACCTGAGCTGGCGTATTCGTAGACGACGAAGAAGACCAGCAGCATCACAAGGACCGCAACGAACGGCCCGCGGAAATAGCGCTTCAGATCCATCGATGACCGGCCCCGCCAGCTATGCGCGGGTTCCTCCTGACCAGCTTCATGTCCTGCCGATCCCGGCTGGACTGCCTTCCGCCTGAGTGGGCATGCCTGGCTTCCTTGTCGTAGCCGGCAACGCTTGTCATTCCCGGCTGCGCTGCCGGAATACCCGACGGTACACCCCGGTCAGTGCCGTCGGCACAGAGAAGCTGCCGCCGGCACTCAGCGAGCCTTCGCAGACCCCAACGCTCCTGTCCGCCGTTCCTGTTCCCCGGCTCAGCCCTGCCCTCCCGGTGGCGGATCGGCGGGGGGCTCCGCCGGAGATTCCGCGGCGCCCCCGGACGACTCCTCACCTTTGTATACGTGCGGTGCGAGGGTGCCGATGAACGGAAGATTCCGGTACTTCTCGGCGTAGTCGAGACCGTACCCGATCACGAACTCGTTCTCGATGTCGAAGCCGGTGTAGGCGACGTCCACGTCCATCCGCACGGCCGCGGGCTTGCGCAGCATGACGCACACTTTCACGGACGCCGGGCCGCGCGAGCGCAGGTTGCCGACCAGCCAGGACAGCGTGAGCCCGGAGTCCACGATGTCCTCGACCACCAGCACGTCCTTGCCGGTGATGTCGGTGTCGAGGTCCTTGAGGATCCGCACCACCCCGGAGGACCGGGTCCCCGAGCCGTAGGAGGAGACGGCCATCCAGTCCATCTCGGCCGGCATGTGCATCGCCCGGGCCAGGTCGGCCATCACCATGACCGCACCCTTCAGCACCCCGACCAGCAGGAGTTCGCGGCCAGCGTAATCGGCGTCGATCTGGGCGGCCATCTCGGCCACCCGGGCCTGCAGCCGGTCCGCCGAGATCAGCACGTCCTTCAGGTCCGCACCTATGTCACTCGCGTCCACCGGTAGCCTCCGCCTCGGTCCATTCCGGCGACCCCGCCCTGGCTGGCCCGCCACTGACTGGCCGGCCTCTCCCGAACAGCAGCTTCCCATACCGCCGCTGCACGCGGACGGCCCCGGGCAGGTCTGCCCCGCGCTGGCCGTGCCACCCGGTCACCAGCGCGTCCAGGGCGGCGACATGGGCGGCGGTCAGCGAGCCGCCGGGGCAGCCCGCGAGCAGGGCCGCCTGGCGCAGGACCCGGGTCCGGATCGCCGGGGCCAGCGCGCCCAGCCCCTCAATATCCGCAACGGACAGGATCGTGGCCGCGTCCCCGTTCCGCGTCCCCGGCCCGGGCGGCCGGGCCAGGCTCCGGCGGGCCAGGCTCCGGCGGGCCAGGCTCCGGCGGGCCAGCCGGCTGGATCCGCCACTCCTCGGTGCGGGCGATGGCGTCCAGGGCGTCACAGTCGGCGCTGAGCTGAGCCGCGGTGCGGGCCAGGGCTTCGGCGATCCCCGGGCCGAGCGTCTCCTCCAGGGCAGGCAGGGCGTGCCGGCGGACCCGGACCCGCGCGTATGACGGGTCGCAGTTGTGCGGGTCGTCCCAGGGATCCAGCCCCTGCGCCAGGCAGGCCTCGCGCAGCGTGGCCCGGCCCAGCGCGAGCAAGGGGCGCCGGAAGCGGCCGCGGCGGGCGGGCATGCCCGCCAGGGCCCGCGCACCGGAGCCGCGGGCCAGCCCGAGCAGCACGGTCTCGGCCTGGTCGTCCCGGCTGTGGCCGAGCAGCACCACCGCAGCGCCGGTCTGGTGTGCCACCTGCTCCAGCGCGGTGTACCGGGCGCGGCGCGCCGCCGCTTCCGGGCCGCCGGCCCCGGGCAGCCCGTCCACGGTCACCCGGGCCTGCCGCACCGGGTCGAGCCCCAGAGCGCCAAGGGCGGCCACGACCCGGGACGCCTGGGCCGCTGAGCCCTCCTGCAGCCCGTGGTCCACGGTCACGCCGCCGCCGCGCAGGCCCAGCCGGGGCGCCTCATGGGCCAGCGCGGCCGCCAGGGCCAGCGAATCCGCGCCCCCCGAGCAGGCGGCCAGGATCAGGTCCCCGGGCTCCAGGTCACCGAGGCAGCGCCGGACGCAGGCCCGCGCCTCAGCTACGGCGGGGTGCGGGCCCATGGCCGGTCAGCCGCCCGCGGCCAGCGCGCCTCCGCGGCCTACCCGGTCGAGCCACAGCTCCGGCCGGTCGAACTCGTCCTTGGTCGGCAGGGTCTGCGGGGACGTCCACACCTTGTTGAAGGTGGCCATCCCCGCCTCTTCCACGACCGCCTTGACGAACCGTGAGCCCTGCGCGTACTGCTTCATCTTCAGGTCGATGCCGAGGATCCGGCGCAGGGTGCGCTCCATCCGCCCGGCCGTGCCGCGGCGCTCGTTGAACCGCTCCCTGATCTGCTCGACCGAGGGCACGACCTGGGGGCCGACGGCGTCCATCACGTAGTCACCGTGCCCCTCGACCAGGGTCATCACGCTGGTCAGGCGGTCGAGGATCTCGCGCTGCCGGGGGGTCTGGATGGCCTCGAGGACGCTGTCCCCGCCGCCGTCGCGCACCGCGCCGGCCACCGCGTCCGCTGCGGAGCGAAGCCGTCCGAGGATCGTCGCCGGGTCAAGGTCCGAGGCGAGCAGGAACTCGGTCATCTGCTCCTGGACGTACCCGCGAAGCCAGGGGACCGAGGTGAACTGGGTCCGGTGCGTCTCCTCGTGCAGGCACACCCAGCGGCGGAAGTCATGGGGGTTGACGCCCAGTTCGCGCTCGACCATCACGATGTTCGGCGCGACCAGGGTCAGCCGGCCGGCGGGCGCGACGCCGTTGGGAGCGCTCGGGTCCGGCGGCAGGAATAGCTCGTACTGGCCGAGCACCCGGCTGGCCAGGTAGGCGAGGATCAGCCCGGCCTGCACCCCGGTAACCCGGGATCCCACGGCGGTCACCACCGACCCGCCGGGCGCCGCGCCCTTCTCCCGCAGGTGCTCGGCGAGCGGGTCGAGCACGACCCGGAAACCGTCCACGTTGGCCCGGATCCATCCCGGCCGGTCCACGACCGCGACCCAGCCGCCGTCGTCACCCGGGCCGGACATGCCGGTCACCGCCCGGACCGGCTCGGACACCGTGTCGGCGAGCGCGCGGAGTTCCGCGACCACCGCCCGCGCCTCACCCAGGCTGACCTGGGGTCCCGGGCGAGCCCACCTGACTCCGGTCGAGATGGCTACGTCCCAATCGATCATCTGCCCGCTGCTCACCCCTCCACCGTACGTGCTCGGCAGCCCCAGAGGGGCCTGCTGGGCCCTGGTTCACCGGGTCCGGCATCCGCAGCCGGCGAGGGCGGAGGCCATCCGGTCGAGGCCGGCCGCGGCCTGGCCGAGGTTCGCAGGCCGCACCTGGTCGGTCATGAACGCGAAGGCCAGCACCCGCCCGCTGGCGTCGTAGACCAGGCCCGCGAGGGTGGCCACACTGCTCAGGTTGCCGGTCTTGGCCCGGATCAGGCCCCGGGACCGGGCGCTGAAACCGGTGAAGACGCTGCCGCCCGGGGCGAGCGTGCCGGAGAACCCGGCGACCGGCATGCCGGTGATGGCGGCCCGCAGGCCCCCTTGGGTGCCCGTCGAGGCCAGGCTGACCAGATGGGCCAGCACGGCCGGGGCGATCCGGTCAGTGGGTGACAGGCCGGATCCGTCAACCAGGCGGATCCCGCCGGGCACGCCGAGCCGGCGCAGCACGGCGGTCACCGCCGCGGCCGCGCCGCTGAACGAAGCCGGCCGCCCCTCGTGCAGTGCCACCTGGCGGGCCAGGTTCTCGGCGATCACGTTGTTGCTCTCGCGCAGCATCCAGCCCACGATCGCTGACAGCGGCGGCGAGGAGACCGCGGCCAGGGCGGCCGCGTGCGCGGCCGCCTTCTGCTGGGCGGCCTGGCCGGTGACGCGGATCCCGTCGGCGCCGAGGAATGCCGCGAAGGCGCCCGCCGCCTGGCCGGCCGGGTCGGTCAACCGGGGCCGGAAATTGCCGGGATCGTCCGCGTCCTGCGGCGCGCCGCCCAGGGTCAGCCGCCCCTGATCGACCTCGAGCGAGGTGATCGCGGTGACGTTGCCGGTGGTGATGTAGGACGTCGGCCACCCGGGCGCCAGCGGCGGCCCGCTGTACAGCGAGGTGTCGTAGCCGAGCCGGACCGTGCGGCGGCCCTGGGCACGGAGCGCCCGGGCGGTGGCGGCGGCCAGCGCCTCGAGCGTGGCCGGCTGGGGATAGTTCGAGGCGGGCACGGGTCCCGCAGCCAGGGTCGGGTCCCCGCCGCCGACCAGCACGATCGACCCGGGCGAGGCTCCCGCGACCACGCGGGTGGTGAACCGGGCCGAGGGCCCGAGCACGTCCAGGGCGGCGACCGCGGTAGCCAGCTTGGTCGTGGACGCCGGCTGGATCAGCGTCGAGGCACCCTGGGTGTACAGCACCCGGCCCGTCACGGGATCGATGACCTCCGCGCCGGCCTGCTTGCCGAGCGTCCCGGACCCCAGCACCCCGGACAGGGCGGCGGCCAGGCCGCGGCTGGTGGGTACCGGGGCCGAGGACCGGGCCCCCGCCAGCGCCTGGCTCGCCGCCGCGGGCGGGCGGCTGGTGACTCGCGGGATGTTCCACAGGGCCAGCCGGGCCGGCATCAGGGTGGCGACGGCCGCACCGGCGCCGAGGGTGAAGACGCTGATCATGGCGAGCGTGATCACCATGATGGCCTGGAGCCGGTTCGGCACCGGGCGGTTCGGCACTGGCTGGTTCACCACTGGCCGGTTCACCACTGGCCGGTTCGGCACGGGCCGGTTCACCACTGGCCGGTTCACCACTGGCCGGTTCGCCAACGCCGATCCCCTCACGAGATGCTTAGATTCCGGAAGCGGGGCCCAGCCGACGCCGGCAGGCCCCGTGAACCAGGAAGGCGGCCTGGTACACGTCCAGGCCCCGGAGTCAACCACCTTCGCGGCCAGGGAGCGACATCGTGGAATTCGATGTACTAGTCGAGATCCCCAAAGGGCAACGCAACAAGTATGAGATGGACCACGAGAGCGGCCGCATCCGGCTGGACCGGATGCTGTTCACCTCGACCCGGTACCCCTCGGACTACGGCTACATCGAGGACACACTGGCCGACGACGGGGACCCGCTCGACGCGCTGGTCCTCCTGGAGGAGCCCACGTTCCCGGGCTGCCTGATCCGCTGCCGGGCCATCGGCATGTTCCGGATGCGGGACGAGAAGGGCCTGGACGACAAGGTCCTCTGCGTGGCATCCACCGACCCCCGGATGTCCACCCTGGCCGACATCGATGACGTGGCCGAGTTCGACCGGCTGGAAATCCAGCACTTCTTCGAGGTCTACAAGGCCCTGGAGCCGGGCAAGGAAGTCGAGATCGGCGGCTGGGTCGGCCGGGCCCAGGCGGAGAAGCAAATCGAGATCTGCCGCCTGCGGCTGCTGGAGTCCGCGGAGTAAAGCGGCGGCCCGCCCTGCGGCCGGTCACGTCCTGGTCTGCGCCTGACCGAGGGATGACCTGGCCCAGCCCGTTCGCGAGCAGGCCCCAAGATGCGCGACACTGTGCATATACCATGCACAAGGAGGCACCCGTGGAACACGCAGAGGACGTGCTCAGCCGGGCGCCGCTGTTTGAGGCACTCGATGACGAGGGCGCCAAAGCACTGCGGTCCCTGATAACAGACGTCGATCTCGTCCGGGCGGAACGGCTGTTCGACGAGGGCGACTCCGGGGACCGCCTCTACGTGGTGCTCGAAGGCAAGATCAAACTGACTCGCGCGGCGCCGGACGGCCGGGAGAACCTGCTCAGCGTGCTCGGCCCCGGGGAAATGTTCGGCGAGCTCTCCCTGTTCGACCCGCGCCCCCGGACCTCGAGCGCGGTCGCGGTGACCGACACCCGGCTGGCCGCGCTGGCCCATGACGAGCTGCGGGACTGGCTGACCGGCCGCCCCGACGTGTCCCTGCACCTGCTGCGGGCCCTGGCCCAGCGGCTCCGCCGGGCTAACGACGTCATGGCCGACCTGGTCTTCACCGACGTCCCGGGCCGGGTGGCCAAGGCCCTGCTCGACCTGGCGGACCGCTTCGGCGAGCACACGGCGGAGGGGCTCCAGGTCCATCATGATCTGACCCAGGAAGAACTGGCCCAGCTGGTCGGAGCGTCCCGCGAGACGGTGAACAAGGCGCTGGCCGACTTCGCCGCCCGGGGCTGGCTGACCCTGTCCGCCAAGTCTGTGCTGATCATCGACCCGGAGCGGCTGGCCAAGCGCGCCCACTGAACCCCGGCCGGACCGGTCAGGTGCTGACTCCGGGGGGCAGTTCCCCCCGGCTGTCCAGGTAGTCGAGCTGAGCCCGGACCGACCACCGGGCAAAGGGCCAGAGGCTCCGGTCCACGTCGGCATAGACGCGGGCGACGATCTCCTCGCCGGTCCGGTCCCCGGCGGCGAGCGCGCGCGGATCTCAGCGAGCCGCTCCCGGCGGTGCGCGATGTAAAAGTCGAGCACCCCGGCCGGGTCGGCCAGCAATGGCCCGTGGCCCGGCAGTAGCGTGCTCAGCTCCTGCTCGTCGGCGAGCGCCCGCAGCCGGTCCAGGGTGGCCAGGTAGTCGGCCAGGTTGCCGTCCCCGGCGATCACGGTGGTGCCCCGGCCCAGCACGGTGTCCCCGGTCAGGAGGGCGCCGTCGGCGGGCAGCAGCAGGCAGACCGAATCGCTGGTGTGCCCGGGTGAGGCGACCACACGCAGCTCACAGCCCGCTTCGGTGAGCACGTCCCCCGGTCCCAGGCCGCCGTCCCCGGTGGTGCTGCCCACCGCGCGGCCGCCCTCACCCGGAGCGCGCCGCAGCGCCGGGTCTGCGGCCAGGACCGGCGCCCCGGTCAGCCCGGCCAGCCGGGCCGCCCCCGCCGAGTGGTCCAGGTGCCCGTGGGTGAGCAGGATCCGGCTGATCCGCTGGCCCGCCGCGGCGGCCAGATCCCGGACCCGTCCCAGGTGCGCCTCGTCGTCCGGCCCGGGGTCCACCACCACCGCCACCGCAGACCCGGGCTCGGCGATCAGCCAGGTGTTGGTTCCGTTGAGGGTCATGGGTCCGGGATTCGGGGCGAGCACGCAGCGCGCCCGTGCGGTGCCTGACCCGTCGACCGGCTCGGGGGTTGCCGCCGGAGGGCCGGCCGCCGCGGTCACCGTGCTTCCCAGGTCATCGTGCTTCCCAAGACGTTCGCGCCACCCGGCACCAAGAACCCCACCGGCCACCCGGCCGGACCTGACGGGCCGCCCCCGCGGGCCGGCACCAGACGGCGCTCACAGGGGAAACTCCAGGTCCAGCGGGGCGGTCAGCCACAGGGCGTCCCCGGTGTCGGCCACCGCGGGCCGCACCGGCCGCAGGTCGGGCCGGGCCTGCAGCGCCTCCTCCAGCTGCGCGTAGGCACCCACCTGGGCCAGGCATACCGCGGTCGGTGGCATCAGCCGCAGCTCATGCTGGCGGGCAGCCTGGATCACGGCGTCCGGCCGCCACCAGGCCACCTGGTCGGCCTCGCCGCCGACGTGCCTGGTCCGCTGGCCGGCCGGGATGGTGGCGATGAAGAACCTGGTGTCGTACCGGCGGGCCTCGACGACCGGAGTGATCCAGCGAGCCCACGGGCGCAGCAGATCGGAGCGCAGCACCAGGCCGCGGCCGCTGAGGAAGCCGGCCAGGGACAGCGAATGATCCAGCAGGCCCTGCCGGTCCGCCTCCCAGTCCGGGCCGCTGGTGTCCGCGACCACGCTGGTGGCGTCCGGACCGGCCAGCAGCACGCCCGACTCCTCGAACGTCTCGCGGACCGCGGCGCACACCAGTGCCCGGGCCAGGGCGGCGGGCGCGCCCAGGGCCCGGCCCCACTCGTCCGGGTCCGGGCCGGCCCAGGCCAGGCCCTCCTCGGAGTCACGCGGGTCCACCGAGCCGCCGGGGAACGCGAACACCCCGGCGGCGAAGGCCATCGAGCGGACCCGGCGGAGCATGTAGACCTCGATGCCGGGCCGGGCCGGGTCCGCGGCGGCCGGCCGCAGCAGCAGCACCGAGGCGGCGTCGCGGGGGGTCGCCGGGGTCTTCTTGCCGCTGAGCACCTCGCGGGCCTGCTCAGCCAGGGCGGCCGGCAGGCGCAGGAGGGCGTTCTCCGGCCGGACCGGCCCGGCCTGGTCAGTGCTGGCCGGGCCGGTGCTGGCCGGCTCGGTGCTGGCCGGGTCGGTGCTGGCCGGGTCAGTCACGCGGCCCCTCAGCCACCTCGGCGATCAGCTCGACCTCGACGGGAGCGTCCAGCGGGAGGACCGCCATCCCGACCGCGCTGCGGGCGTGGCGGCCTGCCTCACCGAACACCTCCAGGAGCAGCTCGCTGGCGCCGTTGATGACCTGGGCCTGCTGGGTGAAGTCCGGGGCGCTGGCCACGAACCCGGTCACCTTGACCACCCGCACCACGGCGGACAGGCCGCCGGACACCGACGCCACCGCGGCCAGGGCATTCAGCGCGCACACCCGGGCCAGTGCCGCGGCTTCCGCCACGCCCACCTCGGCGCCGACCTTGCCGGTCATCAGCAGCGCACCGTCGACCAGCGGGAGCTGGCCCGCGGTGTAGACATACGGGCCGGTGCGCACGGCAGGCACGTAGGCCGCCAGCGGCGGGGTCACCACCGGGAGCGCCAGACCCAGGGCAGCAAGCCGCTCTTCAGCGGAGTGGCCCGCAGCAGCCGGACCGGGCGTCATGACTCGCCCTTAGCCCGCTTCATGTAGGCCACCAGCTGCTCGGGGTTGGGCCCGGGCACCAGCGCCACGAGCTCCCAGCCATCGTCGCCCCAGTTGTCCAGGATCTGCTTTGTCGCGTGCACCAGCAACGGCACCGTCGAGTACTCCCATTTCTGCATGGCGCCACCCTAGCGGGCGGGGGTGCCGTCCTCAGGGTGGCGCCAGGCAGGAACTACGGCCGGCGCCTGTTCGGGGTTTCCTGCCCGTCCGCGGGGGGTGCGGGCCTGGCCTCGGGGGCACCCGTGGTACCCGGAGCAGCCGTGGGGCCGGGAGCGTCGTCGAGCCCGGGAGGGGCGGTGAACGCGCTGGTGGCCGTGGCGTCGGTGTCGGCCGGGACGGCCAGGGCCTCGTTGACCGGCGGGATGGCCGACTCGTCCAGCTCCGGCACGGGCGCCTCGGGAATCTCCGGAAGCGGGGCGTCCGCGGGCGGCTCGGGAATCTCCGGAAGCGGGGCGTCCGCGGGCGGCTCGGGAATCTCCGGAAGCGGGGCGTCCGCGGGTGCCTCGGGAATCTCCGGAAGCGGGGCGTCCGCGAGTGCCTCGGGAATCTCCGGAAGCGGCGCGTCCGCGATCCCGGCCACCTCCGGGGCCCCTCCGACCTCGGACTCGGCCTCCGCCGCCGCGAGCTCGGCGTCCCCGGTGTCCGCCGGTGGCGGCGCCACAGCAAGCGACTCGGCCACTGCAGGCGCCATCCGGTCGAAGAACCGGAGCAGCTCGACGGGCACCGGCATGACCAGCGTGCTGTTCTTCTCCGCGGCGACCTCAACCACCGTCTGCAGCAGACGGAGCTGCAGGGCGGCCGGGTCGCGGGCCATCACGTTGGCCGCCGCCGCCAGCCGCTTGGAGGCCTGGTACTCGCCGTCGGCGGAGATGATCCTGGCCCGCCGTTCCCGCTCGGCCTCGGCCTGCCGGGACATGGACCGCTTCATCCCCTCGGGGAGGTTCACGTCCTTGAGCTCGACCCGCTCCACGCGGATGCCCCACGGGCCCTCGGTCGGCTCATCGATGATCCGGCGCAGCTCGCGGTTGACGGTGTCCCGCTCGGCGAGCAGCTGGTCCATCTCGGACTGGCCGATGATGGACCGCAGCGACGTCTGGGCCTGCTGGGAGACGGCGAACATGTAGTTCTGGACGTTCACGACCGCCTTGATCGGGTCGATGACCCGGAAGTAGACCACCGCGTCCACCCGGACACTGACGTTGTCCCGGGTGATGCCCTCCTGGGCAGGCACCGCCATCGCGATGATCTGCATGTTGACCTTCTGCATGCGGTCACCGACCGGCCGCAGGATGGTCAGCCCCGGGCCGCGGACCCCCGGCAGGACCCGGCCGAACCGGAACACGATGCCCTGCTCATACTGCTGCACCACCCGGAGCGACCGGCCCACCACCGTCGCACCGGCCAGGATGATCAGCACGATGATGATAATCAGGGCTGCGACCATCGGACACACCTCTTCTCATCGCTGAGGTCCCCCGCCGTCAGGCCCTTTCTACTCCAGCCTAGTAACAAAAGGGAGGCCCGCCGCTACACCCGCCGGGGCGGGGCTGGCCCCCGTCTCGCGGAGGATGTGGTGGCCGGCCGGCGATAGCCTGCTTCGCGTGAGGCCGCGCGACACGGACTGGGAGGGTGTCCGGCTGCACGTCGTCACCGGTAAGGGCGGGACGGGCAAGACGACGGTAGCCGGGGCACTGGCCATCGCACTCGCGGCCGGCGGCCGCCGGGTGCTGCTCATGGAAGTCGAAGGACGCCAGGGCATCGCCCGCCTCTTCGACTCCCCCCCGTTGCCCTACTCCGAGCGGCGGGTCGCCGTCGCGCCGGCCACACCCACCCTGCCCGGCGGTGAGGTGTACGCGCTCGCCGCCGATCCCGAGGCCGCTCTGCTCGAGTACCTGGAGATGTTCTACAACCTCCGGCACGCCGGGACCGCCCTGACCCGCCTGGGCGTCGTGGACTTCGCGACCACGATCGCTCCCGGGCTGCGGGACGTGCTGCTGACCGGCAAGGCCGTGGAGGCCACCCGGCGCCGGTCCGGCGGCCGCCTCTACTACGACGCGGTGGTCATGGACGCCCCGCCGACCGGCCGGATCGGCAACTACCTCAACGTGGCCACCGAGATATCGGGCCTGGCCAAGGTGGGCCCGATCCGCGGCCACGCCGACACCGTGCAGAGCGTCATCAAGTCCCCGCAGACCGCCGTCCATTTCGTCACGGTCCTGGAGGAAATGCCCGTGCAGGAGACCCTGGACGGCGTCGCGGAGCTGCGCGGGCTGGCCCAGGGTGGCCTCCAGCTCGGCGGCATCATGATCAACATGGTGCGCCCCGTTGACCTGACCGAGGATCAGCTCTTCGCGGCGGCGGACCGGGCCCTGGACCAGCACGAGCTGGACACCGGCCTGAAGGCGGCCGGTCTTGAGGACCGCGACGGGCTGGCCGCCAGCCTGGCCGCGGAGCTGACCGAGCACGCCCGCGAGGAGCTGGCCCAGCGGGCCCAGCGGGCCCGGCTGGCCGACGCCGGGCAGCTGTGCTACGACCTCCCGCTGATCACGGACCAGATGGACCTGGCCGGGCTGTACCGGCTGGCGGCGGCGCTGCGTGACCAGGGAGCGGCCTGATGCGAGCAGGGCCAGCCCTCGAGGTGGACCGGCTGCTCGATGATCCGAGGACCAGGATCCTCGTGTGCTGCGGCTCCGGCGGGGTCGGCAAGACCACGACCGCCGCGGCCCTGGGGCTGCGCGCCGCCGAGCGGGGCAGGCACGTGGTCGTGCTGACCGTCGATCCCGCCCGGCGCCTCGCGCAGTCCATGGGCCTGTCGTCCCTGGACAACACGCCGCGGCCAGTCCCGGGCGCCGCAGCCGAGGAGGCCGGCGGCACCCTGCACGCGATGATGCTGGACATGAAGCGGACCTTCGACGAGATCGTCGAGGCGCACTCTGATCCGGACCGGGCCGCGCAGATCCTGGCCAACCCGTTCTACCAGTCGCTGTCGTCGAGCTTCGCCGGCACGCAGGAGTACATGGCCATGGAGAAGCTGGGCCAGCTGCGCCGGTCGGACGAGTGGGACCTGATCGTGGTGGACACCCCGCCGAGCCGGTCGGCACTGGACTTCCTGGACGCCCCGCAGCGCCTGGGCCGGTTCCTCGACGGGCGGCTGATCCGGCTGCTGACTACGCCGACCAAGGCAGGCGGCCGGGCGTACCTGAAGTTCATGACGGCCGGCTTCACCATGGTGACCGGCGTGATCACCAAGATCATCGGTGTCCAGATGCTCCGCGACGTGCAGACCTTCATCGCGGCGTTCGACACCATGTTCGGCGGGTTCCGTGAGCGGGCTGAGGACACCTACCGCCTGCTGCAGGCCCCTGGCACCGCGTTCCTGGTCATCGCCACCCCGGAGCCGGATGCCCTGCGTGAGGCGTCGTACTTCGTGGACCGGCTTTCGTCGGACCAGATGCCGCTGGCCGGCCTGATCGTCAACCGGGTGCACCGCTCACCCGCGGCCCACTTGTCGGCCGCGCGCAGCCTGGCCGCGGCGGAGCTGCTGCAGCCCGTCCCGGGGCCCGGGGAAGGTCCCCTCGACCTGGCGGAAAACGGGCATGACAATGAGAGCGGGCTGTCTGACCCCGCTGCGGGCTCCCCTGAACTGGGCGGGAAGCCCGCTGTGGCTGCGACCACGTCACGTCATCCGCTCACCGCGACCGCGCTGCGGTTGCACGCAGAGCGGATGCAGCTGGCTGAGCGGGAGCGTCGGCTGGAAGAAAGCTTCTCAGCAGCTCACCCGGTGATCCCGATAGCCGAGGTCCTCGCGCAGCCGGAGGACGTCCATGACCTCGATGGCCTGCGCTCGGTAGGGAAGGAACTCGCCCGGGGGGTGAGGCTCAGCTAGCGACGCTGCTCGCTGAGCGATTTCATCCGGCTTGTCAGCTAGCAACCAGTTCGTCGTCCGAGCTGTGCTCGTCGGTGCGCTCGTACTGGTTGCGAGCGTGCTCCAGCAGTTCCCGCCACGACGTCACGTCGGGACGGCGGCGGAGCAGTGCCCGGCGCTCACGTTCGGTCATGCCGCCCCAGACGCCGAACTCGATGCGGTTGTCCAGTGCATCGGCGAGGCATTCGGTGCGGACGGTGCAGCCGCGGCAGATCAGCTTGGCCCGGTTCTGCGCCGCACCCTGGACGAAAAGCTCGTCAGGGTCCGTTCCCTTGCATGCGGCGCGGGCGGTCCAGTCTGTGATCCACATGTGGCCCACTCCTCCTGATCGTCACGGCCCGGGAGGTCGTCACGCCGGATGGCGTTCACCTGCGGTACCAGGGGCAGACGTTTTCACGCCTGTTTCCGTTGTCGGTGTTGCGGAAAAGTAACTTACGGAAGATCAGGGGGTTAGCGCCAGAGCCCGTTGGGCCCATTTCGCGAATAGCCCGCCTGGGCCATACCCTGCCTACCGAGTGGTTACCGTTCCGCGTGGCAAGCTAGCCTCTCGCGACCGGACATGTTACGCAAGCGGCAGGGCGTACCCTGAGGACCGTGTTGACACGAGGACTGATCGGACGGGCCGGGATTGTCGGCCGGATCGTGCTGCTCGCCGTGGTCGCCGGGCTGCTCGGCGGAGCCCTCGTGGTGCCCGCGGTAGGTGCGGTCGGGCTGGTGACCCGGAACACCGCGGACAAGTTCAACAACATGAAGACCGGGGCCCTCGGTGAGCTCCCGGTCCGCTCGGAGATCCTCGACAGCAGGGGCCGCCTGCTGGCCTACTTCTATCCCCGGGGCATCGACCGGGAGCCGGTCAGCTTCAGCCAGATCTCCCCGATCATGCGCAAGGCCATCGTGGCCATCGAGGACTCCCGGTTCTACCAGCACGGGGCCATCGACATCCGCGGCACCGTCCGCGCCCTGGTCAACGACCTCGAGCACAAGCAGGTCCAGGGCGGGTCCACGCTCACCCAGCAGTACGTGAAGAACGCGCTCATCCTGACCGCGCCGAACACCCAGATGGCCGAGCAGGCCACCTCGGAGACGCTGAGCCGCAAGCTCAAGGAACTGCGGCTGGCCATCGGCGTCGAGAGGAAGCTGACCAAGGACCAGATCCTGGCGGGCTACCTCAACGCCGCGTTCTTCGGAACCTTCTACGGCAACCAGGCGGTCGGCGTCGGGGCCGCCGCGGAGCGGTATTTCGACACCACCGCGGCCCAGCTGACCCTGCCCGAGGCGGCCATGCTGGCCGGGATGGTGGAGAACCCGTCTCTCGACAATCCCGTCACCAACCCCGCGGCGGCGATCAAGCGGCGCAACGTGGTGCTGGCCCGGATGGCCCAGCTGAAGATCATCAGCCAGGCGCGGGCGGTGGCCGTGGGCAAGCAGGGACTCGGTCTGCACCTGTCCCCGCTGCAGACCGGGTGCACCAGCGGCTCGGCCAAGCCTGCCGCGTTCTTCTGTGACTACGTCGTGTCGCTGCTCAAGCAGGACAACGCCTTCTCCCAGGCCTGGAACGTCCTGAACACCAGCGGCGGCCTGCAGATCTACACCACGCTGAGCGCACAGGACGAGCGCGCGGCCAAGGTGGCGGTGAACTACATGGTGCCGCAGCCGCCCAACGGGGCCAACCCGGGCGGGAACGCCGTGTCCGAGGTGCTGATCCAGCCCGGCTCCGGGCACATCCTGGCCATCGCCAACGACCGGTCCTACGGCACCGGGAAGAACCAGACCACCGAGGACTACGCGGTGAACTCCCAGTACGACGGCGGGATCGGGGTGCAGACCGGCTCCTCGTCCAAGCTGTTCACCCTGCTCACCGCCCTGGCGCAGGGCGTGCCATTTGGTTTCCCGCAGACCGTCCCGGCGGCCACGAACCTGACCGGGTTCACCAACTGCAAGGGTCAGCCGATCGTCACCCCCTGGCACGTGATCAACGACTCGCACGTCCGAAAAGGGCGGGTTCAGCCTGTACAACGCGACCGCCCAGTCGGTCAACATCTACTTCGGCATGCTGGAGCGCAAGGTCGGCCTGTGCAACGTGGTCAGGACGGCCGCCGCGCTGGGCGTGACCCGGGCAGACGGCAAGTCGCTGCTGAAGTGGGACCACGGCCAGCCGCCCGCCGATGACCTCCCGTCCTTCACCCTCGGCTCGGTCAACGTGTCCCCGATGAGCATGGCCGCGGCCTACGCGACCGTCGCTGCCCGCGGCATGTACTGCGCGCCGGTCGCCGTGGCCAGGATCATCACCGGGACCGGGGCCCGGCTGCCGGTCGAAAAGCCGCACTGCCACCAGGCGATACCTGCCGGTGTCGCCGACGCGGCCAACTACGTCCTGCAGAGCGTGCTCACGGTCGGGACCGCTGCGGGCCTGGGCATTGGCCGGCCCGCGGCGGGCAAGACGGGGACGTCGGACAACTTCGACTTCGCCGCGTTCGGTGGGTACACCCCCGCCCTGGCCGGCTACGTGTCAGTTTTCAACCCCATCGACCCGGTCAAGTTCCCGATGTCGGGCACGGGATCTTGCTACCGCGAGGGCTGCCCGGGCGAGATGTTCGGCGCGGACGCGCCCGCGCACACCTGGCAGATGACGTTCCTGCACGCGAACCTGCCTAACCCGTCCCCGAACTTCGTCATGGCCGACATTCCCGGTGAGCTCTGGTCGATGGGCACCGGCGTGAACAACCCGGCCCCGCCCAAGAAGGGCAAGGGCGGCAAGGGCCCCGGCGGCAACGGTCCGGGCGGGAACGGCAACGGCGAACGGCCCGGGCGGGGGCGGCCGCGGCGGCCCGCCTACCCACTAGAGGAGCGGAGCGGGCCCGAAGGGCCTGGCTGAGCTCAAGCGAGGACTACACCCTCCGGCCGGGAGATCCGGCCGGGGGCGTAGCCGTGGTAACGGTGGCTAGCCCTGGCCCAGCTGCCGGCGGACCTCAGCGGCCACCCGGCCGCCCTCGGCGCGCCCCGCGGTCTGCGGCGTGACCACCTTCATGACCTGGCCCATGGCCTTCATGCCGCTCGCCCCGGTCTGCTCGATCCCGGCCGCCACGATCCTGGCAATCTCGTCGTCGCCCAGCTGGGCCGGGAGGTACTCGTCCAGCACCTCCCCCTCGGCCCGTTCGGCCGAGGCCTGCTCGGTCCGCCCGGCCGCCGAGAAAGCGTCCGCGGCTTCCCGCCGCCGCTTCGCCTCCTTGGTCAGCACGGTGACGACCTCGTCGTCGCTGAGCTCGCGGGAGGTGCTCCCGGCGACCTCCGCCGTGGACACGGCGGTCAGGGCCATGCGCAGGGTCCGGGTCCGGACCTCGTCCCGGGCCTTCATCGCGGTGGTGAGATCGGACCGCAACTGATCCTTGAGTGCTGCCATGGCTCCATCCTGCCCTGCCCGCCCCGCGCGCCGTGCTCCCGCTCCGGACCAGATAACGAACCGCTCGCGGGCCCCGTCGTCGGGTGCATTCAGTCGCGGACCGGGCACACCACGGACATGGCACCATAGTGGGATGCGATCACGAGCCCTCCGGGCCCTCGGGACCGCGGCCGTGCTGGGCGGGACAGCCTTCGCGTACGGCTCGGTCGCCGAGCGGAACTGGTTTGCCCTGCGCCGCCACGACGTCCCCGTGCTGCCGGCCGGGGCGGCGCCGCTGCGGGTGCTGCACATCTCCGACGCGCACCTGACGCCCGGCCGCCACCGGCTGATGTCGTGGATCAGGTCGCTGGATGCGCTCGCGCCTGACCTGGTGGTCAACACCGGCGATTCCATCGCCCACCCGCACGCGGTCCAGCCCTTCCTGGACTCCCTCGGCCCGCTGCTGGACCGGCCCGGGGTGTTCGTGTACGGATCCAACGACCTGTACTCCCCGGCGCCCAAGAACCCGCTGCGCTACCTGTGGCGGGACAGCAGCCACGAGCATCTGCGGCACATCCCGGACCTGCCCTGGGCCGAACTGGGGGCCGGGATGACCGCCGCCGGCTGGCTTGACGTGAACAACCGCCGGGGCCGGATCAAGGCCGGCGACCTCGATATCGAGGTGGGCGGGGTCCACGACTCCCACACCAAGCGCGACCGTTACCAGGAGATCGCCGGCCAGGCTGATCCCTCGGCGGACCTGCGGCTGGGCGTGCTGCACTCGCCGGAGCCGCGGGTGCTCGACCAGTTCACCGGGGACGGCTACGACCTGCTGCTGGCGGGCCACACGCACGGCGGCCAGCTCCGCATCCCGCTGTACGGGGCCCTGGTCACCAACTGCGGCATCGACCGGGAGCGGGTCAGCGGCCTGCACCGGCATCCGGCGGCTGCGCCCGAGCCCGGGGAGCCTGACACCCGGCCCTGGCTGCACGTTTCGGCCGGGCTCGGCACCTCACCCTGGGCCCCGGTCCGGATTGCCTGCCGGCCGGAGGCCACGCTGCTCACGCTGGTGCCGAGGATCGGCTAGACTGCCGGAGGTTCCGGGGAAATCGGCCGCCCGGGGGTCTAGACCCCAGAACTGGCCGGCGGGGTGTGGCGCAGCTTGGCAGCGCGCTTCGTTCGGGACGAAGAGGCCGCCGGTTCAAATCCGGCCACCCCGACCAGTAATCCGAGGTAGGGCGGGTTTCTACACCGTGTTGAGACTCGCCCTTGATCATTTGACCGTCGTTTGACCGTGAGATCCGAGGTCAAATCCCGGCAGATTTGCTCTTGACCGTAATCTGGCGGCATCGGGGTGACGGTCGCGACCACTAGCCCTGCCGTGGCAGTAGCCCGGCGTACCTTGCCAGCAATCCCAGGTTGATAGGGGGAGCGATGGAGGGCATGGCCCCGATCTTGCACGTGGCCGACGCACGGGCGAGCAGTGAGTGGTACGCCCAGCTCGGGTTCGAAGTCGAATCGGAGCACGTCTTCGGGCCAGGCTGGCCGCTGTATGTGCGGCTACGGCGCGGCCCGGCGCAGTTGCACCTGTCCGAACACCGCCTCGATGGTGGCCCGCTCACCCATGTGTATCTCTATGTCCATGATGTTCACAGCATCATCCCTGCTGGGGCAGTCGCGGAGGATTGCCCGTGGGGGATGCGCGAGGCAAGACTGATCGACCCTGACGGGAACGAGGTTCGAGTCGGATCCCCGCTCCGGGATCGTGAATCGGCCGCCTCCGCCTGATGAGCGGCAAGATCGCCGTGCCATTGGCACCAACTAGCCAGGTCACAGGCCTGGTTCTCGCGCACGGGAAGCCAAATCTTGATCACTTATTCTTCGGGGTCGGCCGTCACCTGATCTAACACGGCGGATGGTGGTACAGCCCGCAGCAGGTTGCCGAACTCGGCGATGCCGATGCCGAGCGCGCCCTCCCGGGTGAGCAGTCGCCCGGTGACCTCCGGGTGGCGGCTCGCCCAGGCCCGCGCGGACCGGCGGCTGGCGAAGAAGTTGATGTACCCGCAGGAGCGGTCCACTGAGGGACGGCAGGTATCACCTGCGGAGCCGGCGAACACGACCGCGCTCCGCGGCCGCCAGCGCGCGCGGTTGCCGTCGACGTTGACTGTGATGACATGACCTGTGTCCGGCTCGGCTGCGGTGACGGTGACCGGGTGCCCGAGCATGGCGGACATGCCGAGCGCGTCGATCGCGCACATTGCGTAGGCGGCGGGGCCGCCGGGCCAGCTGACCCGGATCGGGGTGCGCATGGGAGAGAACGGGTAGGCCGCGCGGATCTCGCCGTGGTCGTTGAAGGCGATCGCATCGGCCTCGGCGAGCTCGGCCAGGACCGCGTCCGGGCTGGCCCCGAGGCTGCGGGCCAGCCGTTCCAGCTTGCTGCGGACAGGCGGCTGCCCGGTCCGGGCGAACTCGGCCAGGGCCGCCTGATGCACCTGCCGGGCCGGGCCGGTCAGGTTGCCGGCCCGGGGCTCCGCTGACTCGGGGCCGGTCTGCTGCGTCATCAGCGCTTCCCCTCACGCGACAGGAACTGCGGGCGGCTGGTCCGGTCCGGCGGAGCGACAGTGTTGCTGCCATCGCTGGCAGCTGCCGGGTTGCCGGCCAGGGCGGCCGCGGCGTCATCCCAGGAGAAAGAGCCGGGCGCCAGGTGCCACTGGGCCATCAGCCCATACAGGCCGGCGGTGAACAGCCGTGCGGCCAGCGCCGGGTCCGTCTCCTGCGGCCATTCTCCGGCGCTGACGCCCGCCGCGATCAGTTCCTCCAGTTGCTGGTGAGCCCGGGCGTCGGTGGCCCGGACCGCATCGGCGATGGCGGGCTCGTGGGCGGCGAGGGCCCGGGCTTCCATAAGCACCCGGCAGGTCTGCGGCTCGGCCATCACGTGCGTGGCGATAGCGCCAGCGACAGCGTGCAGGACCTTCCGCGGCGACCCGCGCTCCCCTTCGGCCAATGCGGCTACCGCTGCGTCAATCCGCCGCCGGGCGCCGCAGTCCCATTCCTCGTGCAGCGACAGGAACAGCGCCTCTTTGCTATCGAAGTACAGGTAGGGGGTTCCCTTGGATATCCCGGCCTGCGCGGCGACATCGGCCATGGTGGCAGCGTGGTAGCCGGAGCGGGCGAAGCACGCCAGCCCGGCGGCGATGATCTGCTCCCGCCGCGCTGCGCGGATCTGCTCAGCGATTTTCGGCATGTGGTCCCGCCCCAAGCTGGGCCGCGGTGCCGCCAGCGGTAGAGGGCGGGGTAGCGGCGAGAGGGTGGCGCCGGGCGGCGCGTGCGCGGTGCCGAGCCGTCAGCAGCCAGGCGATCCCGGTGGGCGGCCAGCAGATCAGCGCGCACAGCAGGCACCGGTCCAGGTCGCCGGGCTCGCCTTGAGCCACCTGCCCGGGGGCATCCGGCGGGCCGGGCAGGTCGGTGGTGACCCGGTCCAGGTCGCGCCAGGTCCGTGCGGCATACGCGGCGCGCACCCGCTCGCCGTGTTCGTCCCCCGTCAGCCTGCCCTCCGCGAACGCCTCGTTCAGCACCCGGACGGCATCGTCACGTTCTCCATCGGAAGCCAGCACCGCCGCGTTCCTGGCCTCCGCCCGGACCAGGTCCGGGCTATGTTCCTTCCAGCCCACTGACGTACCCCTTTAGTCATAATGACTGACTGCCCAGTCATTATGACGCCTGGCACACGTCTCATGTCAATCCCCAGCCAGGACGGTGTGCCGACAATTTAAGATTGACGATCGGAGTGCGACAATTTTAAATTGTCGACGTGGGCATTCTCGACGTGGGCGCGCTCGCGGCGGCCGTCCGCGCGCGAGCGCCCGGGGCGCCGCTGGACCGGGTCGAGGCCGCGATGGCCGTCGGCGAGGAACTGGCTTCCGGCGGCGATGAGCTGATCGGCCGTTTTGTCACGGAGGCGCGTGACGCCGGCTGCTCGTGGACCGAGATCGGCGAACGGATGGGGGTATCGAAGCAAGCCGCGCGGCAGCGGTTCGTGCAGCGGGCCGAGATGCCAGCCGTAGCCGGGCTGAGACCCCCGGGCCGGCTAGAGCCCCAGGACCGGCTGCTGGCCTGCCTGGAGGCGGCGAGGCGAGAAGCCGCCGCGGACGGGGCGGCCGAGGTCGGCACGCATCACCTGCTGGCCGGGCTGTTCGACGAGGGCGTCGCCGCGGCGATCCTGGAGAAGCTGGGCGTGCGGGCCGACGCGGTGCGCGCCGCGGCGCGTGAGTTGTTCCCCAACTCCGGGCCGCCTGGCGAGGTACCACCGCCGGAGTCCGCCGAGGCCCGGGACGCTATCCATGGTGCTGAAGGCCTGGCCCGGCGCGGCGGCTGTGGTTACGTGGGGACTGAGCACCTGCTCGGCGCACTCGCCCTCGATCCCGGGTCGCGGGCCCGCCGGGTCCTGGTCAGCCTGCAGGTCAGCATCCCGGCGATCAAGAAGGAGCTCGAGTGCTACATCAGCCCCGGCAGGCAGCGGCGCCGCAGACGCGGCAAGGCGGCGGCCGGGGCGTGCTCGTTCTGCGGCAAGCCCGGCGGCGCTGGGCTGCGGCTGGTCGCCGGGCCGGGCGTGTACATCTGCGCCGGGTGCATCGGGTTGTGCAATGAGATTTTCGCTGAGAACCCAGCCTGATCATCTGGTCACCGGTTATTCCCGCCGAGTTCGGCGACAGCGCGGGCGAGCATGTCCTCGATCAGCAGCCGTTCGGATCCCCAGTCGTCACGCAGGTCGTCGAGAAACCCGATGATGCTGACGACGTCGGCCCACGGGTGGTAGGCGGTACCGGCGGCTGACTGCCACATGGCGGTGAACCGGCCGGCCGCGTCAGGGCCGACAGTCAGCAGGTTCACCCGGCAGTGCGCCACGTCAGCGCCATGCGTGATCACGGGCCGGGTCTGCTCCCGGTAACGTGCGTGTCATGGACATGGTGCGTCAGGTGATCGTGTTCGACGCGGCCGACCTACATGCCGAGAGCGCCTTCTGGGCAGGCATTCTCGGCGGGCACGTCTTCAAGGACGACAATTGGCACACCGTCGTCGACGCCGCTGGAGAGTGGCGGATCGGCGTGCAACTGGCGCCGAACCACGTTCCTCCCGGCTGGCCGCATGGGACCCCCCAACAAGTGCATCTCGACCTCCACGTCGACGATCCGCGAGCCGCACACGAAGAGGCGATCGCCTCCGGCGCCCGGCTGCTCCAACCAGCTCCTGATTTCGATGCCGCCGAGGGCCACCAGGTGTACGCAGACCCGGCCGGGCATCCGTTTTGCATCGGCTGGGGACACCCGTCCCGAGAGTCGCTCGTGGCGTTCGTTGCCGACCGCTTGGGGAAAGACAGAAGTCAAGGCGCGTAGGAGCACGTCAAGCGGACCGAGGCGCTGGCAATCGCTGTCGCTGATTGGCCTTGGGATTAGGAGGCCGCTTCCAACGTTGGGTGTCAACTGCAGGTTGACAGTCTTCGGCCTATCGAGGCGGCCTGGCCGTCCAGCAACGCTGGCCGGATTTGGCCGCAGAAGGCTGCGTAGCGTCGGCAATCATCGCGGCATGTTCACGTTCGCGGCCACTCAGTCGAGATCGAACTCGTTGCCCTCGATGTCCTGCATCACGAGGCACGACTCGTTGTCGTCATCGGCAGGCAGTAGTCGCACGCGTACCGCGCCGAGCGCGACCAGCCGTGCGCATTCGGCCTCAAGTGCGGCCACGCGCTCTTCACCCACGAGCCCGGTGCCGACCCGCACGTCAAGATGCAGCCGATTCTTGACGACCTTGCCTTCGGGAACGCGCTGGAAGAACAGTCGCGGGCCCACACCTGAGGGATCGATGCATGCGAACCATGAACCCTGATCCTCAGGCGGCAGCGTGCGATCGAAATCGTCCCAGGTAGCAAACCCCTCCGGTGGCGGCGGTACGACGTACCCCAGCACCTCGCACCAGAAACGGGCGACGCGCTCAGGTTCTGCGCAGTCGAAGGTGACTTGGAACTGCTTGACCGATGCCATCGGTCCACCATAGAGGCGCGACCCAGCCATCGCTGCGCGGGTCGCGGTCTCGCGTGACATGGATTGGTGAACCGCTCGGGGCCGGGTTCACGAGCCCGCCGTCGGTTCAGCCTGGCTTCAGCGCGGCCGGGAATTATGCGCTCTCGCGCGCGTTAACATGAGCGGTAGCCGAGAACCGAGCCGGTCGTCCGACGACGACTTTCCCCGCGCCGTGGTCACCAGCCCACCCACCGGCGGCTGAGGGTTCGTATAAGTGGCCTGTCGGGGCCTGCCTGCGTCGATCGTCGGAGATCCGCAAGTCGGCTCGGCGTTCAAAGCACCAGGCCCTCTGCCCGGGACGTTCTCGCCCCGGCCGCGGGACTGTGCTGCATGCTGCCGTGGCCACCGTGTCCCGGCATTCCAGAGGAGAAGTCTGTGGCCCGACCAGGCCAGCGCCAGACTGGCGCTCGCCGTACCGCCCCGCGGAAGCAGCGACGCGTCCACCACCGCGGCGATGTCGTCACGGTGCTCGCCCGAACCGTCCGTGAGGTCGAGGCGGCTGCCCGGCGCGGCGGCGTGACGCCTGCCGTGCGCACGAAGTTCCAGGCCGTCGCCCTGCTGCTGCGGGACGAGCGTGCCCGCGTCCGGGCGGCGGCCGGAAGCGACGGTCGCCGGGCCGAGCAGCTCAAGCGCCTGGACGATGTCGCGGCCATTCTCGCGAGGACCGCCGTCCAGGACGCTGGGCTGTTGGCGCTGCTGGCCGAGGGCTCCAGCGTCTCCGACGCGGCCCGGTCGCTCAAAGGGGAGATGCTGCGGGACCTCGGGATCGAGCCGGCGCCCGAGGAGATCGCGCCTACGCAGACCGCTACAGCTTCCGCCGACTCGGTGCGGCGGGTCGTGCCGCAGCCGGTGATCTCCCGGCAACTGGCGAACCCCTTTCTCGCCCCCGACTTCTCCGCCGTTCCGCAGAACACCTCCCGTCCGCGCCGCCTGGCCGGCTGGGAGCTGCTCGGCCCGCTGCTGAGTTCCTTCGAACGTGCCAGCGGGGGAGCCCCGGCGTGCATGGCGCTCCCGGCGCCGGCGGAACGGTTCACCCCGGCGGGCCTGGAACTGATGCCGCACCAGGGGCAGGTGGTCGCCGCGGCCGCTGCCGGTCACCGGACGTTCCTGCTCGCCGATGAGCCCGGTCTGGGCAAGACGGCCCAGGCGCTGCTCGCCGCGGAGGCAGCCAACGCCTTCCCGCTGCTGGTCGTCGTGCCGAACGTCGTCAAGACCAACTGGGCCCGTGAGGCGGCCCGCTGGGTTCCCCACCGCCCGGCCACGGTGGTGCAGGGCGACGGCGAGGCGGTCGACGGATTCGCCGATATCGTCGTGCTCAACTACGAGGTTCTCGATCGCCACATGGGCTGGCTCGGTGACTTCGGCTTCCGCGGCATGGTCGTGGACGAGGCTCACTTCACGAAGAACAAGACCTCGCAGCGCTCGCAGAACGTCCTCGCGCTCTCCGACCGCATCAGGTCCCGTACGGACCGGCCCCTGCTGATGGCGCTGACCGGCACCCCGCTGATCAACGACATCGAGGACTTCCGGGCAATCTGGCAGTTCCTCGGCTGGATCGACGACAGCAAGCCCCTCGATGAGCTGATGGACGCGCTTGAGGACACCGGTCTGACGCCCGCCGACCGAAGCTTCTACGCCGCGGCGCGCCAGTGCGTGATCGACCTGGGCGTCGTGCGCCGGCGCAAGCTCGACGTGGCCGCCGACATCCCCGCCCGCCGTATCGCTGACCTCCCCGTTGAGCTGGACGAACGGTCCGGCCGGTCGATCCGGGCGGCAGAACGGGCCCTCGCTGGCCGGATGGTGGCGCAGTACGAGACCGCGCTCGCGAACCGATCCTCCGACGTCGCCATCGAGGGCATCGACCACGACCTCGTCCGCCGGGTGGCCCAGTCGGAGCTGAAGGAGACGGCGGGCGCGCAGTCCGGCGAGAACGTGTTCACCATGATGCGGCGCATCGGCCAGGCGAAGGCCGAACTGGCCGCGGACTACGCGGCTCAGCTGGCCCGCAGCGCCGGCAAGGTCGTCTTCTTCGCCAAGCACGTCGACGTGATGGACGCCGCCGAAGAGATCTTCGCCCGGCAGGGGGTGCGCTTCTCGTCGATCCGGGGCGGCCAGACGCCCACCGCGCGGCAGGCGAACATCGAAGCCTTCGTGAACGACCCGGACGTCGCGGTCGCGGTGTGCTCACTGACCGCGGCTGGCGTGGGGCTGAACCTGCAGGTCGCCTCGAACATCGTGCTGGCTGAGCTGTCCTGGACCGACGCGGAGCAGACCCAGGCCATCGACCGCAGCCACCGCATCGGGCAGGCCGAACCAGTGACCGCGTGGCGCATCATCGCCGCGCAGACCATCGACGCCCGGATCGCCGGGCTGATCGACAGCAAGGCGGGGCTTGCTGCCCGGGCGCTGGACGGGTCGGACCAAGAGGTCTCCTCCTCGGGCGACGTGCAGCTCGAGGCGCTGGTCGCATTGCTGACCGATGCGCTGCGGGCGTCTTCCGGACATGGCAACGCCCTGGGTTCCTGACCTTCTCGGTGTGATCAGTCAAGGCAGTATCTCGACGTACCCGTCGGTTCCGTGCACGCGGATCCGCTGCCCGTCGGGGATCAGCCGGGTGGCATCTACCACACCGACGACGGCCGGCAAGCCGTACTCCCGCGCGATCACTGCGCCGTGCGTCATCAGGCCTCCCACCTCCGTGACCAGGCCCGTGATCGCCACGAACAGCGGCGTCCAGCTGGGGTCCGTGTAGGCCGTGACCAGGATGTCGCCCGCTTCGAGATCGGCCTGCGCCATATCCAGGATGACGCGGGCCCGCCCTTCGATGACCCCGGCGGAGACCGGTAGGCCGACCAGGGCACCGGTCGGCACGTCGTCGCGTCGGTACGTCCCGGTGATGACCTCGCCGTCCGATGTGAGCACCCGGGGCGGCGTGAGCGCTTGATACGACCTGAACGCGTCCTTGCGCCAGCAGATGAGCTGGTCATCCACGTGGTTCGTGCGCGCGACGTCGTGGAGCTCTGAGAACCTCAGGTAGAAGATGTCTTCCTTCTCACGAAGCACGTGGGCCTGCACGAGGCGCTCGGCCTCTTTCAGCAGGGCCTGCTTGTACACGAAGTAGCGGCTGACCATGCCGTACTTCGGGTACTCCCGGTACCCGATGAAGGTCCGCACCCGGTCGATCATCCGCTTGGCCTCTTCGGACTTCCGCTCCCCGTCTGGCAGGGCTCGCAAGCGCTCCAGCACGTCCTGTTCCTTCGCCCATGCCTCCTGCCGCCCTTCCTCGAAGCGCCGCGCGCCGGCGCCCGGCTCGAAGTTCTTGATGTTGCCGAGGATCACGGGCACGAGCGTGGAGGGGCGCTCGCTCCAACGCGGCCGCGTGATGTCGATCTCGCCGACGCAGCGCATGCCGTACTTTTCGAGCCACGCCTCGATGGCGTCTCGCGCTTCCCGCCCGCCCGGGAGCTTGGCCATCTCGTCCAGGAAACCCTCGTCCTCGACGTGGTGCAGAAACGCCACCACGTCCGGATGCGGGCGGATCACGTCCGCGACGTCCAGGAGCGCCAGCCCCATCTCCGATGTGACGTTATGGGGAACGGACTGTGTGAGCGTGTCGGCCGCGTTCTTCTCACCCAGCCACGCCTGCAGCTGATCGTTGAGCCACCACGCGGCCTCCATCGCCGACATGAACACCTGGTGGCTCTGCGGATCGAACAAGATCCGCCTCAGCTCCTGGATGTCCGCCTGGATGAAGTCGAGCAGCGCCTCTCCGGACTTCGTCTGGATGTCGCGTTCCGAGGCGGCGATTGATGCCTGGCTGTGCCCGATCAGCTCGGTGACGATGGCCGGATCGGTCTCGATCGGAGCTGACGCGCCGCCAAACAGTGGCCCGGGCGGACCCTCGTCAGGCAGCGGCCGGATGAAGCCGTCGCGCTCGATGATGGTCTGCAGCGCGTCCCCCATCAGCGGATCGGATCTCCCCAGGGCCTCCTGGAGGCCGGCGCGGCTCGCCGGCGAGGCCAGCCTCTGGGTGACGTCGACGAACAGGCGGCCGCCGGCCTCGGCCATGGGCGCAGGGGTCGTCATCTGCCAGAAGGACAGCCCGAGGGGCTTCATGGGGTCGGTCATCATCTGCTGATGACCGACGGAGACATAGACGCGGTTCTCCCGGTCGCCGGACTCGGGGATGGGGAACAGCGTGGTGATCGCCCGGCTCTGGACGATCTGGAAGCCATCATCGACCAGGCACCATTCGATGTCCTGCGGACGGCCGAAGTGCGCTTCGATCCGCCGGCCGAGCCGCGCGAGCCGCACAACCTGTGCATCCGTCAACGCCGGCTGCTCCTGCCGCTGCGGGTCGATCGCCTGTTCCTGCGTCCCGCCAGCCGGCGAGGCGTGAACCGCCCGCTGCTTGGCGGCGATCGTCTTGGCGACGATCTCGCCGTCGCGCACCTTGAAGACATCCGGGTTCACCAGGCCGGAGACCAGGGCCTCACCGAGGCCGAAGCTGGCCTCCACGGAGGCGACCTTCCGGTTGCCCGTGACGGGGTCGGCCGTGAACAGGATGCCGGCCGCATCCGGGAAGACCATCTGCTGCACGACCACGGCCATGTGGACCTTCCGCTGGTCGAAGCCGTTCCGCAGGCGATAGGTCACGGCCCGCTCGGTGAACAGCGACGCCCAGCACCGGCTGACGTGCTGGAGGATCGCCGCCGGCCCCACGACGTTCAGGTACGTGTCCTGCTGGCCGGCGAAGGAGGCCGTCGGCAGGTCCTCGGCCGTCGCGCTGGATCGGACGGCGTAGGCGGCTTGCTCGCCGAGCCGGGCGAGAGCGCGGGTGATCGCCGCCGCGAGATCGCCCGGGATGGCGATTCCTTCGATGGTCCGGCGGATCTCCGCGCAGAGCGTGCGGATCGGCTCCCGGTCGCCCGGGTTCAGGCGCGACAGCTGATCGAGCCGATCGTCGATCGAGGGCGCTTCCGCCAGGACCCGCCGGAAGGCGTTAGTCGTCACGCAAAAGCCAGCCGGCACGCGGATGCCGTCGATCCGCGACAGCGCCCCCAGGTGCGCGCCCTTGCCGCCAACGACCGCGACCTGCATCTCGTCAACCTCTTGAAGGTCCAACACGTACTGCTCGCTCACCGCGATACCTCCGAGGCAGCCGTGCTCCGTTGCACTGCACTGGCCGATCGAATCTCCGGCACCTCCCGCACCGCCAGTCCCACCAGCGGTTCGTCGCCGCGTCCCCCATAGGTCGACAACCACACACGCACGTCGTGCCCCCATGTCTTCGTCCGTTCTTGGTCCGGCCGCCGATTCTGCAGCACGACCCGGGTCTTGCCGCAAGCCCCCCAGCCTGCTATACGTTGAAAGTGGCAAGGAGTGAGATCTCCTTGCCTTTGTCGTCCGCCGGGAACTGACAGCCTTCTTGCGAAGCGGCGCCGCCGGTTCAAATCCGGCCACCCCGACCAGCTCACAGGCCACTTGCGATCTTCGCAGGTGGCTTTTCATGTCGTACAGCAGCGAAGACGCAGAGAACTACGACACGGTCAGCCAGTTGCACCACGGGGGCCAGGTCAGGGCTGACGCCACCTCGGAGGTAGCCTGTAAGCCATCCGTGACCGCGAAGGTGAGATTATGGCCACCATCCCGCAATCGTCGCAGTTCACTGGAAACTCCTCCATCCAGCGCGGCCATGTCTGCGCGTTCTTTAACAGCGTCGACGAGCAGCGTCGGGTGCTCCAGCCATTCATCAAAGGTGGTTTCGACCAGCAGGACAAGGCTTACCACGTCGTTGACCCCGAGCAGCGCGAAGAACATCTGAGATGGCTCGCCGAAGCGGGTATCGATGTGCGGAAGGCAATGAGCACCGGGCAGCTGGAGGTGCGGCCGTGGCAGGACGGCCCGCTCGGCGATGTCAGCTTCGACCCGGACACCTGGATGGTGGCCTGCGAGCAAGTGCTCCAGCTGGGGTCGGCGGCAGGGTACGCACACACACGATTCGTGGCGCAGATGGAATGGGCGCTCGGCCGGCGGTGGGAGGACGTCGACCTGTTCGAGTTCGAGACACGGCTCAATTATGTGATTCCCAAGTACGAGGATTGGGTTATCTGCTCGTACAACCTCCCTAAGTTTGGCGCGAGCGTGATGATGGATGCCTTGCGGACGCATCCGGTCGTAATCATCGGCGGGCTGGTCTGGGAGAATCCGTTCTTCGTTCCTCCCGACCAGTTGTTGCTCGAGATACAGGAGCGGCGGGAGCGTCGGCCGGCCGGCAATCGCGCAGGCACGGAAGCTGAATGACGGGTCGATGCCAGCGCGGAGATTCCCGCGCTTCGCGCCGCGCTCATCTGTGAGGACAACGACGGCCGGTCAGCATCTGGGTCAGGCGCCCGTTATCGCGCGGGCAGGACCAAGGACCCGCCGCCGAGTTCCAGGGCGTTTGTGCTGATGGAGGGCTCACCGCTCTGCCCAATCGCGTAGGCGGCGGCTCGCCCCGCGATGAATCCCCTCGCTGCGCGGAGTCATCTTTGACGACAGCGACACGGCTGAGGAGGAGATCATGACGAGCGCCAGCCGGAAGTGGACTCAGCCCGATGGGCACGCGCTTAGCTCCGAGCGCACGATCGGGGCTTCAGCGGCGGCGATCTTCGATGCCTTCATCGCCCTGTACGACTCGCAGCGGCCAGACTGGGTGACCGGGTCCCGGCTCGACCTGCGGCCGGGCGGACGCTGGATCGTGGGGTTCCAGGTCCCGGATGGCCCGGCCTTCCGGGAGGACCGCATCCTCACGATCGTGGAGCGGCCCCGCCGGATCGCCTACGACATGCGGGTCATCCAAGACGGCGCGCCCCGATTCTCGACCAGCGTGGACGTCACCATCGAGCGTGTGCGGGGCGGGCATCGCATCTGCCTGGCGCAGCAGGGGTTTCCCACGGCGGAGTTGCGTGACGACTTTGCCGGAGCGTGGCCAGACGTCCTCGCCGAACTGGACCGCCGGGTATCCGGTCGGGTCGGCGCTGAGTGACCCCGCCGCGGGTGACTAGTGACGCTGCCGGGCCGACCTCAGCTGGGCCTCGTCCCCTGACCCCGGGCCGACTTCTGGCCCTGGGCCCGGCTCAGCAGCCGGCCGAGCCGTCGATGGCCTCGCGGAGCAGGTCGGCGTGCCCGTTGTGGCGCGCGTACTCCTCCACGAGGTGCTGCCACATCCACCGCACCGAGATGGTCTTCTCCCCGAACGTGAATGTGTCGTCCAGCTTCGCGCCCTCGAGCGCGGCATCGACGGCGCGGCACTCGGCCCGGTAGCGTTCGAAGTCCTCCTCGGCGCCGGCCGGGTCGGCCTCTTCGAAGTCCGCGTCCGGGGCATCGGATCGGTAGTACAGGTCGGGTACCTGCTCACCCCGGTAGGTCTGCCTGACCCACCCGAGCTCGGTGTCGCTCATGTGCCGGACCAGGCCGAGCAGGGAGAGGTTCGACGGCGGCACGGCGCGCATGGCCAGCTGGGTGGCGTCCAGGCCTGCGCATTTGCGCAGCAGGGTGGCCCGGTGCCAGTCGAGCCAGTCGCGGAGCATCTCCCGCTCGGGTTCGTTGCGGCGCGCCGGATAGTCCTCCGAACGCTCGACGTCGGGTGCGATCCAGGTCACGGCGGCAGCCTATGCCTGGGCTTCTCCCGGACTCCAGCGATTCTTGCGGGCAACGAGCGACGCGCCCTTGGGCGCGCCCTTCATGGTGACCTTTCCCGGTGAGAGACCGCCCGGCGTCCGGAAGGACGGCCCCGGCGCCCCCGCAGGGCGTGCCCTTGAAACCGTCGAGAAGTTGTCACAGTGACCGGCTGCGCCGTACGGACCGGGCGATCCGGATACCGACCAGCGCGAGCACGCTGAGCGCACCGACCGCGCCCATCGTCCGCACCGTGCTCTGGTCGCTGCCCGAAGACGGAGGCGCCGGTGCGTACTGGCGCTGCAGCGCGGTCAGCTCGGCGGAAATCCGGGCCGGATAGCTGCGCCGGTAAGCGGCTACTTCCGTACGGATCCTGGCGCCGGCGTTGAGGGTGATGATCACCGTTGGCCATCCGCCGCGGCTGCGGCCCGCGCCGACGCCGAAAGACTGGATCTCGGTCCAGTCGAGCGATCGGCGGCGCGTCCAGTTCCACCAGTAGACCAGTTCCGCCGGGGTTGCTATCAGCACCGAGGTGGCCATGGCCCGGATGCCGAAAGCCGCGAGCAACAGCAGGACCACCCCCATGATCTCTGGCCCGGCCCAGTCGCCCCCGCCCAGGCCTCCCAGCACGAATACCAGGCCGAGGAGCACGAAGAATGTTGTCAGCACCCAGCCGATGACGTAGTTCGGGGGTGAGGGCCGAAATACCTGGCGCGGGGCATCCGCAGGCACGGGCCTCCTAGGCGGGCGGCGGGAGACGGAGCACCTAATATTGGGGCCGGCGCTTTTGGCCGTCAAGGTTGCTGTACCTGGCGCCCACCAGGGGGGCGACACCGTATGTATCAGTGCCCGCCGTGTCCCGGTTCCCGGGTTTATGCCTGCGGATCATGGCGGGGCTTGTGCCAGCGCGACCGGCAGCCCGGACCCGCGAGGAAGCACACGAGCACTGTGGTCAGCCTCGGTGGTCAGGAGGCTCCTTGAAGATCGTTCCTGTTGAGTTCTGCCTGGTAGACCTAAGGGACTCGAACCCCTGACCCCCTGCTTGCAAAGCAGGGGCGCTCCCGCAGCCGACGTGCGTGAATGATAGGGCACCAGCTCAGAGGCGCCCTTTCACCCCGGTTGGAGACGGTCTGGTAAGGCTCGTGCGACTTGCGATCCCCCAAATTCCTCCCAATTGATCAAGAGTACGGGCTTACGTCAGAGGAGTTTTTCGAACAGCTTGGTCTGAACGCAAACCCGTTGTGCAGGCACCGGACCTTGGGGTCGCTGCGAGGGAGGGCGGTCACAGGCGTGGATCGTGACCGGCGACTGTGCACCGGGCAGTGGTGGAGCTACGGACCGGCAGCCCGATGCCGGCCTTTGTACGCTGGATGCTGTGAGTGAGCCCGTCCGTGATGTCTCCGCCGACAGTGAGGCCGTGCGCGCTGCGGTGGCGAACGCGCGCCGTGGCGTCATCACTCACCTGACGATCGCCGGGGAGCGTGTCGCGGCCATCGTCCCGGAGTCCGTGATCGAGGCCCTCCGCGCCGCGGAGGACGCCGAAGACGCTGCTGAGGCCGACGCCGCCTGGGACGAGCCCGGCGACTCGATCCCGCTCGACGAGCTCGATGCCGAATTCGGGCACTGACGGGATGAGTGAATACGCCGTCCAAGCGCGTCCCCGGCCCGCAAGGCCTTACGCCAGCTTGACCGGCCGCCCGGAAGGACGTCCTGGCTGCCATGCGCACCCTCGGGACAGACCCGAGGCCTACTGGCGTCAAGTCGTTAAAAGGACACCGGCCCTGGCTGCGGGTCCGGGTGGGTGATTACCGGATCATCCGCGGCCCGCTCGCCGCCCAGTGTGCCGGGTATCGTGCGGACTGTGCCGTTCAGCACGGCCGGGGATCTCGGGGGACTGCTGGAGCGCGAGCGCGAGCTGCAGATGCTGCGCGCTGGGCTCAGCCAGGCATGCACCGGAGACGGCGCGCTCCTGTTCATCGAAGGCCCACCCGGCGTCGGTAAGACCGCATTGATCCGCGGAGCACGGGCGCAAGCCGGGCAGGCGGGCATGCTGGCACTCGAGGCGACCGGCTCGGAACTCGAACAGCCCTTCGCCTTCGGCGTGCTGCGCCAGTTGCTGGAACCGGTGATCCGCCAGCCGCCCGGGCAGACCAATCTGTTCGCCGGGGGCGCCGGCCCTGCGGCCCGCCTGTTCGAGCCCGACGACCACCTGCCGCCCAGCGCTGACATAGGTTTCGAGGCGTTGCACAGCCTGTACTGGCTCATGGTCAACATCGCCGACCACACCCCGGTCCTCGTGTCAGTGGACGATTGCCAGTGGGCCGACCGCGACTCGCTGCGCTTCCTGGCCTACCTCGCCCAGCGCATCGAGGGCCTCCGTATCGCGACGCTCCTCGCCGGCCGGCCGCCAGATCTGGCCGCCCGGACCGAGGCCGGCTCCCTCTGGGCCCAACTGGCCTCCCGCCCCACCGCCGTCGCCCTCTACCCGCCACCGCTGAGCGAACCCGCCACGATCAGCTGGACGCGGCAGCACCTGGGAACCGACGCCGACGAGGAGTTCTGCCGCGCCTGCCATACCGCCACCGGCGGCAACCCTCTCTTCCTCGGCGAGCTGCTCCGCACCCTCGGTGCCCAGGGCATCGAGCCGTCTGCCGCCGCTGCGACCCAGGTCCAGGCGGTTGGACCAGCCGCAGTACGCCGTTTTGTCGTGCACCGGCTCGCCGCGCTCGGACCGGAAGCCGCCAGCCTGGCCCAGGCTGTCGCGGTGCTGGGTGATGACAGTGAGGTCCCGCTGGCCGCCCAGATGGCGGGCCTGAGCCCGGACGCCGCCCGGCTAACCGCCGACGCTCTGGTCCGGGCCGGCCTGTTCAATCCGGCTGAGCGCCTGGGGTACGTTCACCCTGTCGTCCGGGCCACGCTGTATGAGGATCTTGCGCCCGGCGAGCGCCAGGTGCGGCACGCGGACGCGGCCGGGATCCTGGCCGCCGCGGGCGCACCCGCCGAACGCGTCACTGCCCACTTGCTGCTGGCCGCCCCCAACGGCGATCACCAGCGGATCAGCACTCTCCGGTCGGCCGCGGCCAGCGCTGCGCGCCGCGGCGCTCCCCGCGCGGCGGCCACCCGGCTGCAGCGTGCGCTGGCCGAGTCCCCGGCCGAGCATGAACGGGCTGAGATCCTCACCGAGCTGGGCCGCTGCGAGCTAGCCACGCTGCAATTCGAGTCGGCCGAGAACCACCTGCACGCGTGTCTTACATCCGGTGCCGGGCTGGCTACCCGCGCCGACGCGGCATCAGTGCTGGGAAGGTGCACGATCGTGTCCGGTGGCGGCCGGTCACCCCAGGTCGCAGCCGACGCGCTCGCGTCGCTGGTGGAGGAACTCCACCCACTCGACGCGGAGCGCTCGCTCGAGCTGGGCTCTGAGCTGCTGATGCTCACCACCGCTGTCCCGAGGCTGCGCCCAGGCCTCCCCGTGCAGCTCGCCCGCTTCGACGAACTGTCAGCAGGCCATCCTGGCTTCGCGGCGATCGCGCGGGTCGTCCGGGCTCAGGAACGGTTCTTCAGCGGAGAGCCGGCCGCCGACGCGGTCGCGGAGATCCAGGCAGTCCTGAGGACCGGCCTGCCGCCCCGGACGCAGACGGATGCCCTGCTGATGGGCCTGCTGACGCTGCGCTACGCGGAGCAGTACGACCTGGCCATGCGGCTGCTGGAGGTCGCCCTGGAACGCGCCCGCCGCGAGGGCCACGCAACCCGGCAAGGTCTCATCCACGGACAGCGGGCCATGATCGCCCTGGCCCAGGGGTCGATTCACGACGCCCAGGTCGAGGCGGAGACTGGACTGCTGCTGGTGGAGGAACCGCACTTCGCGATCGTGCAGCTGCTCGCGGTGGCGATCGGCGCAAGCGTCCAGCGGGGCGAGCTGGACGCTGCCGACGCCCTGGCCCGGCGAGTTGACCCGGCCACGATCGCTGAGGATGGCACCTACGTCCCCGGGTTCCTGGATGCCCGTGGGTGCTTGCGGATCGCCCAGGGCCGGCCCGAAGACGGCGTCGCCGACCTGCTGTGGTGCGGCCGGCTGATGGAGGAGTCGCGCGGCCTACCGTGGCCGGGCGACTGGCGGATCCACGCTGCTCCGGCGCTGTCCGTACTCGGCCAGCGCGACCTGGCCGGCCAGCTCGCCCGCGAGCAGCTCGCGCTCGCCCGGCGGGTCGGCGTCCCGGGCGCACTGGGCATGTCGCTGCACGCCGCGGGCCTGGTGGCGGGCGGGGCCGAGGGGCAGGCCCTGCTCTTCGAGGCCGTGGCCGTGCTGGAGCGCAGTCCCGCGCGGCTCGAGCTGGCGCACGCGCTCGCTGACCTGGGGGCCGAGCTGAGCCGCGCGCACCGCCGGGCGGAAGGCCGTGACGCCCTGCGCCGGGCCATCAAGCTGGCCGGGGAATGCGGGGCCCTGGCCCTGGCCGAACGCGCCATGGCCGAGCTGCACGCCGGGCCGGGACGCCGCGCGCGAACCGAGCTGACCGGGCCGACCGCACTGACCGCCGCAGAGTGGCGGGTGTGCCGGGAAGCGATCGCGGGACAGACCAACCGGGAGCTTGCCCAGGCCCTGTTCGTGACCGAGAAGACCATCGAACGGCACCTCAGCAGCGCCTACGCCAAGCTCGGGATCCGGTCGCGGTTCCAGCTGGCGGCGGCCCTCGGCGAGTAGCCGCCCCGCGCTTCTCGCTCACGGGTGACTTTCCCCGCTGGCTGCGCCGAAGGAAAACGGTAGGGAAAACACTCGGGAATCCCCGCTTGTGAGTGGTTCCGTCTCCCCGGCACGTTGGCCTCAGGCCCACGTAACCAGCGGTGATACCGCCCGAAGAGGAAGACATCGTCATGACCGGTGCGCTCTACAGTCTGGCGCGGTTCTGCGCCCGGCACCGTTACCTCGTCCTGTCCGCCTGGCTGATCGCGACGGTCGTCCTCGTCGGCGTGTCACACCAGCTCGGCAGCAACACCAGCGACAACCTGACGCTGCCCGGCACGGGCAGCCAGCAGGCCACCGACACGCTCAGCGAGTCGTTCCCCGATCAGGCGAACGGGTCCAGCCCGATCGTCCTGCACGTCAGCCACGGGAAGCTGACCGACACCCAGTACGCCGGCGCGGTGAACCAAGCAACGGCCGACGTGGCCAAGGCCCGCTACGTGGCCTCGGTAGTCAACCCGCTCACCTCGCAAGGTGCCTCCGCGCTCAGCAAGAACCAGGCGACCGGCTACCTGTCAGTGACGTTGTCGGTCAGCCCGGGGGCGCTGTCCGAGAGTGACGCTCAGACGATCATCAACGCAGCGGCCAAGCCGGCCCAGGCGGCGGGAATCCAGGTGCAGACCGGCGGCCAGCTGGGCCAGAAGGTGTCCACTCCATCCACCGAGTCCAGCGAGCTGATCGGGATCATCGCCGCGATGGTGATCCTCACGTTCGTGTTCGGGACCGTGGTGGCGATGCTGCTGCCGATCCTGACCGCGATCCTCGGCCTGGCCTCAACGCTGTCGGTCGTCACGATCTTCAGCCACGTCACGACCGTGTCCACAGTGGCGCCGACCCTGGCCACGATGATCGGGCTGGGCGTCGGAATCGACTATGCCCTGTTCATCGTGACCCGGCACTTCCGCGGCCTGGACGCGGGCCTGGACGTGCGGGAGTCGCTGGCCCGCGCGGTGGCGACCTCCGGCGGAGCGGTGACCTTCGCGGGCGGGACGGTGACCATCGCGCTGGTCTCGCTGGCGGTGGCCCGTATCCCGCTGGTGACTACGTTGGGCCTGATGGCCGCGATCGCGGTGGTGGTCGCGGTGCTGGCCGCGCTGACTCTGCTGCCTGCGCTGCTCGCGATCACCGGACCGCACATCAACTCGCTGCGGATCCGCGGCCGCCATCCCAAGCGGGATGCCGTGGTGGGCGAACGGAAGGGCCTGTGGGCCCGGTGGGCGGAAGGCCTCGCCCGCCACCCGGTAGTCGGTGGCCTGGCCGCCCTGGCGATCCTCATCCCACTGGCGATCCCGCTGTTCTCGCTGAACCTCGGCCAGAAGGACGTCGCTGCGCTGCCCACGTTGACCACCGCGCGCCAGGCCTACGACCTGCTGTCGGACAATTTCGGTCCCGGGGTGAACGGGCCGCTGCTGATCGCCGTGAAGCTCGGCTCGCCCGCGCAGCCCTCTGCCACGCAACCCGCCGCGTCTGGCGCTGACCCGCGATCCACCGATCCGCGGCTGCAGACACTGGAGCAGGATGTCTCGAAGACCAAGGGAGTCGTGGCGGTCACCCCGGTGCAGATCGACAAGGCCGGGACCACCGCCTACTTCAACGCCATGGCTACGACCGGCCCGTCTGAGCAGGCCACCACCGACCTGGTGGCCACGCTGCGGTCCACCGTGATCCCGGCGGCGCAGAAGGGCACGGACCTGAAGGCTTACGTGGGCGGGACCACGGCCGGCTATGACGATCTCGCCTCGAACATCTCCAGTAAGCTCCCGCTGCAAATACTGGTCGTGATCCTGCTCAGCTTCCTGCTGCTGACCCTGGCGTTCCGCACCGTGGTGATCCCGGTCCAGGCCGCCCTCATGAACGTCCTCTCGATCGGCGCCGCCTACGGCGTGCTGACGGCACTGTTCCAGTGGGGCTGGCTGCACGGCGCGATCGGCTTGCAGAGCGCGGTCCCGATCGTTTCTTACGTGCCGCTGTTCATGTTCGCGATCCTGTTCGGGCTGTCGATGGACTACGAGGTGTTCCTGGTCAGCCAGATCGAGGAACACGTGCACGAAGGCCAGGACAATCAGAGCTCGGTGGTCTCCGGGCTGGTCACCAGCGGGCGGGTCATCACCGCAGCCGCCACGATCATGGTGTTCGTGTTCGGCAGCTTCGTGCTCAACGGCGACCCGACCGTCAAGCAGTTCGGCGTCGGCTTGGCCGTGGCCGTGCTCCTGGACGCCACGGTCGTCCGCTGCCTGCTCGTGCCTGCACTCATGGTCCTCATGGGCAAGGCCAACTGGTACCTGCCCCGCTGGGTTGACCGCCTGCTGCCCCGGATCAGCATCGAAGGCGCGGAGTATTTCCAGGCCCGTGACGCCCGCGAGGCCGCCGGGCAGCTCCGCACGGCACATCAGGTGCAGTATGCGGAGCCGGAGGCAAGCCAGCGCCAGTAAGCGGAGCTACCGGGATAGCCACCGCTCCACGTCGGTGGGCCGCCACCTCGGCGGCCCACCGACGAGGCCTATGCCAGGCCCGGCTGCGTACGGCAGGAGCGTCAACGATGCTGGTCGTCGACCTGGTGGAGAACCTGCTGATCGCCCAGTTCTTCCAATCTCACCCGGCGCCATGGGCGGGGTGTGGATCTCGACGGGCTGATCTCCCAAATTCCGCCCAGCCGGACTGAGGCACCCGGGGCGGCCAAGGCTGGGGATACAGGGAGAACCGGAATTAACAGCACCTGACCTGGCCATATATCTGGAATCGGGAAGTGGAGCTAAGGGGGACTCGAACCCCTGACCTCCTGCTTGCAAATCAGGAGTTCAGGCGGAACCGCCTGAGGATGCGCACGGCGGCGGTCAGAACCGAGGACTGGCATGGGCGCCGCGCGGCGGCGGGCCGCCATAGGGCTCTGGGTCCTCGTACTGAGGATTCTGCGGTGCGGGCGGGTAGCGATGAGACTGCTGCCCAGCCCCGCCGCCACGTGGCCCGGGCCATGGCACGACCAGTGGCGGCTCCCCCGCCCGGATGGCACCAACCACGACGATGGCCAGTGCGGCCAGCCACGCCACCCCGGTCCAGCCCAGGGCCAGGCTGAGCACGGCAATCGGGCCCTTGCGGGGCAGGTCGTACAGCGCGGCGATGATCAGCGGGACGCACCAGAGGACGACCGTGAAGACCAGGGCCAGGAAGAGCGCCGCCCCACTGATTCCGGCCAGTCCTGACGTAGTAGCGGCAGTGTGCACGGTCCCCCCTTCCCGGGCCCGGGAACCGTGGACCGGCCACCTCGCCCCGGTGCTGGTACACATGTGACGTTTTGCCAGCTAGAGCGGATGACAGGCGTCAGCCTGCGGAAAAAAGGGCCGGGCCGATTAATCCGGGAGGGTCAGCCGGTCTCTAACTGCAGGACTCAGCTAACTGCAGACTCAGCTGCAGGAGGGCGGCCTGGAAGGCGGCCCTCCGGAGGAGGTCGTGATGGCGTTGCCGGAGGTCGTGTCCCGCGAAGACTGGCTCGAGGCCAGGGTCCGGCTGCTCACGCGGGAAAAGGAGCAGACCCGGGCGCAGGAGGCGCTCAACGCTGAGCGCCGCCGCCTGCCTATGGTCAAGATCACGAAGACGTACGTGTTCTCCGGGCCGGAGGGGCCGGTCAGGCTGGCCGACCTGTTCGGCGACCACAGCCAGCTGATCATCCAGCACGTGATGTTCGACCCCGGCTGGGACGCAGCCTGCCCGGGCTGCACCGCCAGCGTCGATGCGCTCTCCGACCGGCTCGTGGACCAGATCCGCTCCCGGGACACCGCCTTCGCCCTCGTCTCCCGGGCTCCGCTGGCCAAGCTCAAGGCCTACCGGGCGGCCCGGGGCTGGACGGTGCCCTGGTATTCCTCGGACGGCACCGACTTCAACTATGACTTCCAGGTCACTCTGGACAAGTCGGCCGGGCAGGTGCGGTACAACTACCGCGACCAGTCGGCCGGCCTCAAGGCCGGGGAGTCGGCGGAGGAATCCGGTCTCAGCTGCTTCCTGCGCGACGCCGGGGAGATCTTCCACACCTATTCGGTCTACGCCCGGGGCACGGAGTACCTCGCCTCGGCCTACGGGCTGCTCGACCTGACCGCGTTCGGCAGATCCGAGGACTGGGAGGAGCCCAAGGGACGGGCCCGGGTGCTGCACGGCGCGGACCCGACGTTCACGGACTGACCCCCGGAGGGAGAGTGGAGACGCGCGGAGCGGAGATGAGCGGGAACATGGAGACCGGTGAGCAGGCCCGGCCTGAGCGGGCCCTGCTCGAGCTGGCCCAGGAGGGCGACCAGGGCGCGTTCGGCGAACTGGTCGGGCCGTACCAGGCCGAGCTGCACGCCCATGGCTACCGCATGCTCGGTTCGGTGCACGACGCCGAAGACGTGCTCCAGGACGCACTGCTGCGAGCCTGGCGTGGCCTGCCCGGCTTCGAGGGCCGCAGCTCGGTGCGTTCCTGGCTGCACACCATCCTCAGCAACGCCGCCCTGGACCTCACCCGGCGCCGGGCCCGCCGCGAGGTGCCGGCCGGGTTCAGCCCGGGCGGCCCCCTGGCCGAGCCGCCCTGGCTGGAGCCCTACCCGGACGGTGCGCCCGGCGACCCGCGGCTGGCCTCGCCCGAAGCGCGATACGAGCTGCGCGAAAGCCTCGAGCTGGCGTTGGTCATCGCGCTGCAGCACCTGCCGCCCGCCCAGCGCGCCGTCCTCATCCTGCGCGACGTCGTGGGCCTGTCCGCCGCCGAGATGGCCAGCCAGCTCGGCACCACGGTGCCCGCGATCACCAGCGCACTGCAGCGCGCCCGCGCCTCGGTAGCCGGCCGCCTGCCCGGCCGCACCCAGCAGGCGGCGCTGCGCTCGCTCGGCGACGCGCAGGCCAGGGCCCTCGCCGGCCGCTACGCCGACGCGATCGAGCGGGGCGATGCGGATCTGCTGGTAAGCATGCTCACCCGCGACGCCACATGGACCATGCCACCGGAGTGCGAGTGCATCCGCGGGACCGCGGCCATCCGGGAGTTCATCCGCAATGACGTGGGCTCGGAACGGTGGCAGCACCGCGCCACCCGCGCGAACGGGCAGCTTGCCATCGGCTGCTACACCTGGGCCGCCGGCCGGGGCAGGTACGAGGCCTCGGTGCTGGACGTGCTGACCCTGGACGGCGGGCAGATCGCCGGGGTCCACGCGTTCATCGTCGCTGAGCACGTTCAGCAGCCCGGTTATGAGGGCCGCTTCAGGGCCGGGGATTTCACCCGCTTCGGCCTGCCGACCGTGCTGCCCGGACCGGGCTGAGTCCCGGGGACCGGCTCAGCCCCGATCCGGCGGTACTCAGCCGAGCAGCCGCGCGCGGCAGGCGAGCTGGAGCGCGAGCCGCTGGTCGGGGTCGTCGAAATCCACGTCCAGCAGCTCGGTGATGCCACGGATCCGGTTGGCCACCGCGTTGCGGTGCAGGTGCAGCCGCTGCGCGGTCTTGATGATCGACCCCTGCTCGTCGAGGTAGGCGGCGAGCGTCCTGATCGCCGTGTCAGCCCGGGCCTGGCCCAGCTTCTCCAGCGGCGCGAGCTGGTCACGCACCGAGGCCCGGGCGGTGTCGGACGCGTACCACTCCATCAGCATCCGCTGCACGCCGACCACGTCGTGCGCGGCGACCCCGGACGGCTTGCGGGCCGCCCGCGCGGCGAAGAGCGCCGCCCGGGCCTCAGCCGCGGAGGCGCGGAGCCCGGTCGGGCCCTCGTGCGCCGACCCCACCCCGGCGCGGAACGGGAGCGCGGGCAGGCGCTCCCGCAGGGCCTGCAGCGCGCGGGCGGCGGACCGGGCGGCCTGGGCACCGGCCTGCGGGCCCGGATCAGACGTGGTCATCTTGATCAGCACGATGGCGCGCGCCACCCGGGACAGGTGCCAGGTGCCACCGGCCGCCGCGGCGGCCTGCAGGGCGATCTGCCCGGCTGCCTCCAAGAGCTCGTAGCGGCGTACCTCGTCGCGGGCTGCTTCACCGGGACCGGATCCGTCCAGGCCGGGACCGTCGAGATCGTCGGCCTCGATCCGGACCGCGACATGCCAGCCGCTCAGCGCGACGTTCAGCTGGCGGGCCCGGTCGAGCAGATCGTCATTGACCGCCGACTCGGAGATCAGCAGTTCGGCCAGCAGTTCGCTGCGCGACCGGGCCGGGACCTCGCGGGCCCGCCTGGCCAGGTCGAGAAGCCGCCCGGCAGAGGCGGCCGCGCTGTGCAGGACCAGCCGTGCGGCGATGGCCAGGTCCCCGTGGGCGTCCGGGGCGACCAGGTCGCCGATCACTGCCTCGCCCACGATGACCGGCACGCTGACCTCGCCGGTAGGGCCCCCCTCCACGGCCCGTGCCGGAGCACCGGGGGCAGCGGAGACGGGAGTGGAGGTGAGGTGGCCGTTGCCCAGTCCGTCATGACCCGGATCACTGTCACGGTGGGCGCCGGCATCCTGCGCGTGATGGCCGGGACCGCGGGGCCGGAATTCGACGCTGGTGCCGAGCGCTTCGCTCACCGCGGCACGGAGTTCGTCGAAGCCCGCCCCGGCTGCTTCGGCGTGGAGTACCGCGTTCAGCCCTTCCTCGGCCCGGCCGAGGGCCCGCTGCGCGCCTCCGCTGATCTCCCGGGCGATCGCCTGCACCAGCCCGGCCAGTTCGGCGCCGGCCGGGATCGAGATCAGGGCGATGTCGGCCCGCCCGGCGATGTCCATCGCGGTGACGGTCGGCCGCCACTGCTCAGCGCGGAAGGCCGCCACCGCGGCCACCCGGTTGACCGCCGCCCAGCGCAACCCCATGTCCAGGCGGTAGTCCGTGACTTCCGCAGACGCCGCCCGGGACAGCACGACCAGGCTGCCGGCCGGGGCGTCATCCAGGTCTGCGAACCGTTCAGCCAGCCGCACCAGGGCAACCTGCCGGTCGCCGCCGCCGCCGCTGACCCGCTGCAGCCCGGACAACGGCGAGCTGGCCAGGATCTCGTCCACCGTGTGCACAGGTGGCACTTTATGCGTAATGCACACATCCGTCACGATCACAGTGCACTCCGCCCATTCCTGGTCCGCTGTCGAGCTGCAACCCTTTGCAGACAGGGTCCCGCGCGATAACGCCGGACACGCGCGGTGATCCTGGTGCGCCAGGGAGAGCCGATGGAGAAGGAAGCCGCGACCGATTTAATGACTGCTGGCACTGAGCAACCCGACTGGTGGAGTTACGGGCACGAGTTCCCGCGCTGGCATGTCTGGCGGGGGATCGCCGGCCTGCTGTACGCCCGCCGGCTCATGTCGAGCCCGCCGCGGGTGGTCCGCGGCCAGGACCCGGCGGAACTCCGCGACTTGATCAAGGAGAACGAGCTCCAGCTGGCTGATCGGTGGAAATAGTCCCGTTGTGCCGTTACATCGGGAACTATGATGCTTAACACACCGCTACTTTCGCCTGCCTGGATGGTAATGGCCTCTCGTGAAGAGACTCCTCGACCCTGACGCGCTGCACGCTTTAGCTCGCGGCTGCGCGGTGCTGGGTGCGGGGGGTGGGGGTGACACCTATCTCGCCCTGCTGCAGGCCCTGCAGGCCACCGAGGATTTCGGCCCGGCCGCCCTGGTGGACGTGGATGAACTGCCGGATGACGCCCTGATCATGCCATGCGGCAGCATTGGCGCCCCCACGGTCAGCATGGAGAAGATCGAGAACGGCGACGAGGGGGAACGCCTCCGCGATCATCTGCAGTATCTGACCGGGCGCCAGGTGGCGGCGCTGATGGCGGGCGAGATCGGCGGCGGGAACGGCGTCCTCCCAGTCAGCTGGGCGGCACGGATGGGGCTTCCCCTGGTCGACGCGGACGGAATGGGACGCGCCTTCCCGGAGGTCCCCCAGGTCACCATGCAGCTGGCCGGGATCTCGCCGAGCCCGGCGGTGATGACCGACGAGCGCGGCAACCTGGTCATCTTCCAGGCCATTTCGGGGCACTGGATGGAGCGCCTGGAACGGGCGGCCGCCGTCGAGTTCGGCGGGGCCGCCTCATCCACGGAGTTCTCGCTCACCGCCGCCCAGGCGCGCGAGGCCACGGTGCGGAACTCGGTGTCGCTGGCGATCCGGATCGGTGAGGCGGTCATCGGGGCGGCGGTTAGCCCGATCGCCGCGCTGATCGCCGAGATCGGGGCGTTCCGGCTGGTCACCGGGAAGGTCTCGGACGTGGAGCGGCACACCACGAGTGGCTTCGTCCGCGGCTCGGTGGTGATCGAGGGGCTCGGCGAGGACGCGGGCCGCCTGATCCGGCTGGAACTGCAGAACGAGAACCTGGTCGCGCTGGAGCGGGGCCGGGTGCTGGCCTCGGTGCCGGATCTGATTTCGGTGCTGGACGTGGAGACGGCCGACGCGATCGCGACGGAACGGATCAAGTACGGCCAGCGGGTAGTGGTGATCGCCTTCGCCTGCGACCCGGTGTGGCGGACTGAGCGGGGCATCTCGATCACCGGCCCCCGCGCGTTCGGCTACGACTTTGACTACCTGCCCGTAGAGGAGCGCGCCGGTGCCCGCTCCTGACTGCCGCCTCGGTGTCGATGTGGGCGGCACCAATACCGACGCCGTGATCATGGATGGCGCGGACCGCGTGATCGCCAAGGCCAAGGTGCCGGGCACGCTGGACATCACCGGCGGGATCACCGCGGCGATCGACACCGTGCTGCGCGCCCCGGAGGCCGACCGGCAGCGGATCACCCACGTCATGCTGGGCACCACTCACGCGACGAACGCCGTGCTGGAGCGCAGGAAGCTGCGCCGGATCGCGGTGATCCGGATCGGCGGCCCGGCCACGCTGAGCATCCGGCCGATGTTCGGCTGGCCAGCCGACCTCACCAGCGCAATCTCGGCTGGCGCGGTGATCGTGGGCGGCGGCATCGAATTCGACGGGCAGGACCTGGCCCCGCTGGACACCGACGCCATCGCGCGGTTCCTGGGCGAGGTTGCGGGCACTGCCGACGGGGTCGCCATCACCAGCGTCTTCGCCCCGGTCTCGGCGCGGCATGAGCTGGCGGCCGCCGAGATCGTCAAGCGTGAGCTGGGCGACGTCCACGTCTCGCTCAGCCACGAGATCGGCTCGCTGGGCCTGCTGGAGCGGGAGAACGCCACGATCCTGAACGGGGCCCTGGCCGGGGTGGCCCGCGAGGTGGCCACCGCCATGCGTGACTCGCTGGCCGCCCACCAGTTGCGGCCGATCACGTTCTTCGCCCAGAACGACGGCACGCTGATGGGTCTCGATCAGGCCCTGCGTTACCCGGTTCTCACGATCGGCAGCGGGCCGGCCAACAGCGTCCGCGGCGCGGCGTTCCTCACCGGGGCCGGCGACTCGCTGGTGGCCGACGTGGGCGGGACGTCCACCGACGTGGGCGTGCTGGTCAACGGGTTCCCGCGGGAGTCCTCGCAGGGAGTCGAGATCGGTGGCATCCGCACCAACTTCCGGATGCCCGACCTGGTCACCATCGCCCTCGGCGGCGGCACCGTGGTCACGGCCGGGGAATCGGGCGTGCGGATCGGCCCGCGCAGCGTCGGCTACCTGCTGCAGCAGGAGGCGCTCGTCTTCGGCGGGGCGACCCCCACACTGACCGACGCGGCGGTCGCGGCCGGGCGGGCCCGGCTTGGTGACCCGGGCCGGACCAGCCGCCACCGGGAGATGCTCGGCGCCGCCCTGGCCCGGGCGGACGTCATGCTGGCCGACGCGATCGACCGGATGAAGACCTCCCGGGAAGACTGCGTGCTGGTCGCGGTCGGCGGCGGCAGCATCCTGATCCCGGACCGGGTACCGGGCGTCAGCGAGGTCATCCGGCCGGACCACTTCGACACAGCCAATGCGGTGGGCGCGGCGATCGCCTCGGTCAGCGGCCAGGTTGACCGGATATTCCACGTGGGACCGGGCGGCAGGCAAGCCGCGCTCGATGAGGCGTGCGACGAAGCCCGCGAGCGCGCCGTGGCGGCCGGGGCGGACCCGGCGTCGGTGCGCATCGTCGAGCGTGAGGAGATCCCGCTGGCCTACCTCACCTCCCCGGCGATCCGGATCCGGGCGAAAGCGGCCGGGGCTCTGGGCGGCCTGCCGGATCATCCAGTTCAGGCGCAGCTGGCCAGCCGGGCTGTACCCACGGCCCCGTAATGACCGGGCGGCAGAACTTCAATACGACAACCCAAGGATCACGGAGGAAGGCATGAAGCCCCACCGCGCCGGGCTGCTTGCATCGGGCTCCGCACTGCTGGTGCTGCTGGCCGCCTGTGGCGGCTCAGCGCACCCGTCGGCCCAGCAGCAGGCCAGCAATCAGGTGTTCACCTACGACACCAACACCCCGGTGATGGTCAACGGCTGGGACCCCGCGACCGAGTACTCAGACGGCATCATCGCGATGAGCAACATGTACGAGACGCTCACCCGCTACGACACCGCCACGCACACGATCAAGCCGCTGCTCGCGACCAGCTGGTCATCCTCGGCTAACGGCCTGAGCTGGACCTTCCATCTCCGGCAGGGGGTGCACTTCCACACCGGCCGGCTGATGACCGCGCAGGCCGCGGCGGCGGCCATCCTCCGCACGGAGAAGCTGGGCGGGGGGGCGGGCTACGTCTGGGACGCGGTGAAGAGCATCAGCACGCCCAGCACCTACACCATGGTCTTCCACCTGAAGTACGCCTCGCCGCTGGATCTCGAGGCCTCCGCCTCCTATTCGGCGTACATCTACGACACCAAGGCCGCGGGTGGGGGGTCGTCGGCCCAGCTGACCAAGTGGTTCAACACCCCGCATGACGCGGGCACCGGCCCGTACACGCTGCAGACCTGGAACAAGGGCCAGGAGTTCGAGGTGGTGCTCAAGGCTTTCCCCGGCTACTGGGGCGGCTGGAAGGGCCCGCACTACAAGAAGGTGGTGTACCGGGTCGTGCCCCAGGACACCACCGCCGCCCAGCTGCTGCGGTCCGGGCAGGTTGACTTCGTGGAGCAGATCAGCCCCGCGCTCTGGAAGTCGTTCCAGGGCCAGGCGGGCATCCGGACGGTGAGCATCCCGTCCTTCCAGAACCTGCTGGCCCAGCTCAACGCGCACACGCTGACCCTGCCGGTGCGCCAGGCGATCTCCTACGGGATCAACTACCCGGGCATCGTCGCGGCGCTGCAGGGTGCGGCGGTCACGCCCAGCGGCCTGGTCCCGGCCGGCCTGCCCGGCCACTCCACCGACCTGCCGAACTATCACTACGATCCGGCCAAGGCGGACCAGCTGCTGAAGACGGCCGGGTACGGGCCGGGTAAGAAGCCGCTGAACCTGACCCTGACCTACACCCAGGGTGACTCGAACGAGCAGGTCGTGGCAACGCTGCTGAAGTCCAGCCTGGCCAAGCTGAACATCAACCTCACCACGCAGTCACTCGCCTGGCCGACCCAGTGGGCGAAGGCGAAGTCGGGCCCGGGCCACCAGAGCATCTTCCTCGAGTACTGGTGGCCGGACTACGCCGACCCGTACACCTGGTTCAGCAACCTGCTGGAGACGGAGAAGCCGCCGTACTTCAACCTCTCCTACTACTCCAACTCGGCGCTGGACAAGCAGATCAACAAGGTGGAGCCGCTGCTGGCGACCAACCGCGCAGGCCGGCGAGCAGCTGTACCACACCATGCAGACCGAGGTCCTGCAGCAGGCGCCGCTGGACGTGCTCTACAACATGAACTACCAGTACGCGATGCGCACGTCCTTCACCGGCTTCCAGCCCGACCCGGCCTACGCGAACGTCGTCTTCACCTACAACCTCAGGCCGACCGGCAGTTGACCCGTTATGTGGCGCGCCGGGTCGCCCTGGCCGCGCTGGTGGTCGCGGGCGTCATCGTCGCGACGTTCGTGATCGCCCGTGTCGTCCCGGGAGACCCGGCCGCCACCTGGGCCGGCCCGCACGCGTCTGCCGCCCAGGTCGCCGCGGCCCGGCGGTTCCTCGGCCTGGACCGGCCGCCGCTGGTCCAGTTGCTCGCCTACTTCGGCGGCATCCTGTCCGGCAACTGGGGCCTGTCCATCCACACCCACCAGCCGGTCCTGTCCGATATCGGGACGGCGGCCCCCGCCTCGCTGGAACTGGTGACCGCGGCGCTGATCCTCGCGCTGATCGTCGCGGTGCCGCTCGGGCTGGTGTCCGCCCGCTGGCCCGGGGGCCTGGCCGACCAGGCCATCCGGGCGGGGTCGATCCTCGGCGTGTCGATGCCCATCTTCTGGATGGCGCTCATCCTCCAGCTGGTCTTCTCCCAGCGGCTGCACGTGCTGCCCGCCGCCGGGGAGTACTCGCCCGGCCTGCTGTTCAGCCATCCGCTCGCCCAGCGCACCGGGTTCAGCCTGATCGACGCGGTGATCAGCGGGAACTGGCCGATGCTCGGCAGCATCCTGGTCCATCTCGTGCTGCCGGCCGTGGTCGTGGCTGCCTACCCGGCCGGGCTCATCGCCCGCATGGTCCGGGCCCAGGTCCTGGACACGGTGACCGAGACCCACGTGCAGATGATCCGCGCCCTCGGTTTCAGCGAGCGGGCCGTGTACAGCAGGTTCGCGATGAAACTGGCCTGGAACCCGGTGGCCGCCGCGGTGGCCCTGGTGTTCGGCTACTCGCTGGTGAACACGTTCCTGGTCGAGGCGATCTTCGACTGGCCGGGGCTCGGCAGCTACACGGTGGCGTCGATTGCGTCCCTCGACACGCCCGCCATCCTCGGTGTGACCCTGTTCGTCGCCCTGGTGTACGTGGCCGCCAACCTGGCCGTGGACATTATCCAGGCCGCCCTGGACCCGCGGATCAGGCTGCGATGATCGAAGCCCCCTCACCCGCGGCCGGGCTGGCCCCCGAGCTGCCCCGGGGCCAGGCCCTGTGGCGCGGCCTGCGCGCGAATCCGCTGCTGGCGGTGGGGGCCGTGACCGCCGCTGCGATCATCGTGGTCGCCGTGGCGGCCCCGCTGCTCGCCCCCTTCCCCGCTGACGCCGGCTCGGCCACGCACCCGTTCCTGGTGCTCCGCCCCCCCTCGGCGCGGCACCTGTTCGGCACCGACCAGGTGGGCCGGGACGTGTTCTCCCGGGTCCTGTACGGGGCGCGGATCTCCCCGCTGGTCGCCCTCATCGTGCTGGTGATCGCGTGCGTTATCGGGATCCCGCTGGGTGTCGCGGCCGGCTACTTCGGCGGCTGGATCGACGAGGTCATCATGCGGGTGACCGACGTCTTCCTGGCCTTCCCGTCGCTGCTGCTGGCGCTGGCCCTGGCCGCGGTGCTGCCGCCCAGCCTGACCAGCCTGACCATCGCGATCGCCGCCACCTGGTGGCCCTGGTACACCCGCCTGATCCGGGGCCAGGCCGCGTCGGTCGCCGGGCGGGCGTACATCGACAGCTGCCGGGTGCTGGGCATCCGGCCCTGGCGGATCATCCTGCGGCATGTGCTGCCCAACTCGGTCACGCCGCTGATCGTGCAGGTGTCGCTGGACGTGGGCGGGGTGATCCTGACCGCGTCGGCGCTGTCCTTCCTCGGCCTGGGGGCGCAGGATCCCACGCCGGACTGGGGGCTGATGGTCGCCGAGGGGCAGAATTACTTCACCACCGACTGGTGGGTGGCGACCTTCCCCGGCATCGCAATCCTGGTCACCGCGTTCGCCTTCAACCTGATCGGTGACGGCCTGCGTGACCTGATGGACCCGAAACGGAGCCTGCTGCTGTGACGCCCGGTTCGGTCCGGCTGGCGATCAGCGGCCTCGAGGTGCGGTTCGGCTCCCGGCCGGTGGTGCAGATCGACGAGTTCACCCTCGGCGAGGCCGAGATCGTCGGGCTCGCCGGGGAGAGCGGGTCGGGGAAATCCATGACCACGCTGGCCATCCTCGGTCTCGCGCACACCGTGGGTGCGACCGTTAGCGGCAGCATCCGGCTGGACGGCACCGAGCTGACCACACTGTCCCAGCGGGACCTGCGTGACCGGCGCGGACGGCAGATCGCGGCGATCTTCCAGAGCCCGGCCAGCGCGTTCAGCCCGGTCTTCAAGGTGGGCCGGGTGGTGCTGGGCGCGCTGCGGCTGCACGGGATGAGCAAGGCGGAAGCGGCGGAGGCGGCGGCCCGGGCGATGCGGCAGGTGCTGCTCCCGCCCGACCTGCTGGACCGTTATCCCGGCCAGCTGTCCGGCGGGCAGCTGCAGCGGGTCGCGATCGCGCTGGCGCTGGCCCTGCAGGCCGAGGTGCTGCTGGCCGACGAGCCGACCAGCGCGCTCGACGTGACGGTCCAGGCGGAGGTGCTGGACCTGCTCCGCGGCCTGCGCGAGCGCGAGGGCATGTCGGTCCTGCTGATCAGCCACGACCTCGCGGTGGTGGCTGAGGTGTGTGACCGGGTGGGGGTCATGCAGGCCGGGCGGATCGTCGAGCAGGGCCCGGCCGGCCGGGTGCTGTCCGCCCCCCGGCACCCGTACACGATCGAGCTGCTGGCCGCGGTGCCCCGGATCGCCGCCACGCCCCAGCACGACGCCAGCCCAGCACGACGCCACCCAGGACGGCACAGCCCAGGACGACGCCACCCAGGACGGCACAGCCCAGGACGGCACAGCCCAGGGCGAAGCAGCCCGGGCCCGACCCGCCCAGAACGGCCGGGCCGGATGACCCCGCTGCTGGAGATCGACGGCCTGTCGGTGCGGTTCGGCCCGGTCCGCGCGGTGGACGGGGTGAGCCTGGAACTGGCCTCGGGCCCGTTCGGCCTGGGCCTGGTCGGGGAGAGCGGCTCGGGCAAGACGACGATCGGCCGGGCCGTGCTCCGGCTGGCCCGGATCAGCAGCGGGCAGATCCGGTTCGAGGGGACGGACGTCACCTCCCTGCGCGGCCGCGCCCTGCAGGATTACCGGCGCGACGCGCAGATCGTGTTCCAGGACCCGGACAACAGCCTCGACCCGCGGATGCGGATCGGCACCTCCCTGCGGGAGGCCCTGGCCGCGCACCACGTGGTGCCGCGCGGCCAATCCGCGGAACACGCCCGGGGCCTGCTCGCCGAGGTGGGCCTGGACCCGGATTTCGCGTCCCGCTACCCGCATCAGCTGTCCGGCGGCCAGCGCCAGCGGGTGGCCATCGCCCGCGCGCTCAGCGTGCGGCCGCGCCTGCTGGTCCTGGACGAGCCGACCAGCGCCCTGGACGTCCGGGCCCAGGCCCGGGTCCTGGGGCTGATCGCCCGGCTGCGGTCCGAGCGGAAGCTGTCCTACCTGCTCATCACCCACAACTTCGCGATCGTGAGCGAGCTGTGCGAGCAGACCGCCGTGCTGTACCTGGGCCGGATCGCGGAGAGCGGCCCGACCGGCGCACTGCTGGAGTCTCCCGCGCACCCGTACACCCAGGCCCTGCGCTCCGCGGTGCCCGAGGTTGACCGGCTGGCCCGGCGGGCCCGGGTCGTGCTGCCTGGCGATCCCCCCGACGCGGCCAGCCCGCCGCCGGGATGCGTGTTCCATCCGCGCTGCCCGCTGGCCATCGACCGCTGCCGCACCGAGGTTCCGCGGCTGCGGGCGGTGGCGCCGGGGCGGCTGGCCGCCTGCCACCGCGCCGGGGAGGTCCTGGCCGGGACGGCAGCGGGAATTCAGCCCGCCGCGGGCTTACCGCCGCCGGAAGTCCCCCGGCTAGGACTCCCGCCGCTGGGGAACCTGAGCTGACCGGTGCTACAGTGCTGGCCGTACCGCACTGGTAGCGGCCCCTTTTCCCGAAGTCTTCCTGCCTGATCGAGGGGGTCGGCCATGCCGTCAATCGAGGTACGCCCATTCCGCCGCGGGGACCGGGACCAGCTGGCCGCGCTGGTCAACGCGCACGCCGCCGCGGTCGTGCCGGGCGCCGGGGTCTCAGTCGCCGCCGTGCTCAGTCACCTGGAGCGCCAGCCGGGTGAGACCATCACCGATCCGTGGGTCGCCGAGCGCGCCACGCTGGTTGCCGAGCAGCAGCACGCGGTCGTGGCCGCGGCACACCTGCTGCGCTACTTCGCCGATGAGCGTGCGGGCGCGTCCTACCGGGGTTCCGGGGACATCCGGTGGCTGCTGTTCTGGCCGGTCGCCCCGGAGGGCAATCCGTACTGGGGCGACGCCACGGAGGCGGCGGAAGTGCTGATCGCCGCGTGCCTGCGCCAGCTGGAGGAGTGGGGTGTCACCAGCCAGGACGCGGGCGGTGACCTGCCGGTTCGCGGCGTGTACGGCGTCCCGGAGCAGTGGCCGCACGTCCGTGCCCTGTACCGGCGGGCCGGGTTCGCGCCCGCCGGATCCACCGAGGCGGTGTACCTGGCCCAGGTGGACGACCTGCCGCGCCCGGGCGCCCCGCCGGTGGCCGGGCTGGCGGCCAGGCGGTCGGTCGGGATGAACGGCACCCGGCTGTCGGCCGTCCTGGGCGAGCAGGCCGTCGGCTACATCGAGGTGGAGATCTTCGAGGACGGCGAGCGGCTTCCCCGGCACGGCAGGTGGGCCGACATCGGCAACCTGCACGTCACCGGGGACTACCGGCGGCGAGGGGTGGCCACCTGGCTGCTCGGGCAGGCGGCCACGTGGCTGCGCCTGGCCCAGGTCACCCGCCTGCTGGATTACGCCCCGCTGGAGCCGGGCCCGGCCGGGCCGGACGGCGCCGGCTACCGGGCGTTCCTGGCCGCGTCCGGCTTCACCGAGCTCACCCGGACCCAGCGCGGCTGGACCCGCGGCCAGCGGGACCGCTAGCCGGCTGGCTGCCGCCCGCGCGGCCGGCCGGGCAGCCGCCGCCAGGCGCCGGGGTTTTGTCGGTGCCGCCCTTTACCGTCGGGCTATGGGCATCTTCGCGCTCACCACGGACCATGGACCGCGCTGGGATGAGAGCCGGGGCATCCGGGAGCAGGCCGCCTGGGACGAGCACGCGTCCTTCATGGACGGCCTGGCGGACGAGGGCTTCATCCTCGCAGGCGGGCCGCTCGGCGACGGTCAGCACACGCTGCACATGATCGAGGCCGCAGACGAGCAGGAGGTCACGGACCGCATGGGCCAGGATCCCTGGGCGGCGACAGGGCTGCTCCGGATCGGCATGCTGGAGCGCTGGAGCATCTGGCTAGGCCGCCCGCCGCCCCGCTAGCCGGTTACGAGTCCGACGGCGAAGGCGTAGGCGTGGCCGAATCCGAGGATGAGTCCGACGGCGTATCCGTCGGTGTATCCGTGGGTGACGGCGAGGCCGAGGACGAATCCGAGAAGGAAGGTGAAGGCGTCGGTGTAGCCGAGGCCGAGGCCGACGGTGACGGCGAGGGAGACGGAGTGGGCGAGGCCACGGGCGGGAGACCGTCGATGTAGGACTCGTAGGTGCCCAGTCCCTGGCCGCCGCTCCAGATCTCGAAGCCCGTGCTCACCGTCTGCAGGCAGTCCCCGGACGGCATGTAGTTGGGGTCCAGGTTGGCCTGATCCCACTGGTAGAAATCGCCGAGAGTGAGGTCGCTGCCCCCGCCGGACGACGGCTCGGCCAGGACGAACTGGCTGACGTACTTGCTGCCGTCCAGGAAGTGGCCGGTGTACCAGTCGAGGCCTTCGATGCTGACCGTGGGCCCGGAGTGAGGCACGCCGATCGAGGGGTAGCTGGGGTAGCCATACGTGTAGATCGCGACGGCCGCGTTCATCGGCGGGGCCGAACCGGAGCACGCCGCCGAGAACTCGGAGTCGATCATGGCGTCGTACTTGCTTCCGCGCACGGCGTCGGCCGTGTCGTAGTACCACGAGAGGTCAGGGTCGGGGTTCGCCGAGACGGGGGCGGGCAGGCCGCTGGCGGTCGTGCAGTAGCCGCTCGAGCAGCCGATCTCGGTGTCGGGGTAGCCGAGCACGCCCCCGGTGGACGGGGCGGTCTGGCTCTCGACCTGGAACGACCCCGCGAAGTCACTGGTGATCCCGGGCACGAACAGGCAGGTGTTCGCGCCGCCCCACGAGTCGGACATGTCTACCGCGAGCTGGCCGCCGTCGCCGTCGCCGAGCAGGCCCAGATGGACCTGCTTCCACGTGGTGCCGTTGTTCCCGCAGGCCGAGGCCATGGCGGGCGCAGCCGCCCCGGCGACCGCCCAGCCCAGGCTGACCACCAGAGCCGTGGCTGCGGCAATGACAGAGCGTCGTGGCCGAGGTCCGCGCAACACCAGGATCCCCCTCTTGTGGGCCTTCGGTTCACCCGGAAGCGCGGAGTCCCAGTTCATGACCCTGGCTTGGCTGAACCGTGAAGATCGTATAGGGCCGATCTTGTCTTTGTCCCGCAGTTCCGCATTACTCGCTTAATCCACTTCATGGCAGCGCAGATCTGCGTATGACCGGCATGTTTCTCTCTACCAAGACGTCCCGGCGGCCCGCCTGGATGACACGGCGCCGGAATGATCTGGCCGCGCTGCTCATGGCCGGGGACACGCCGTCGCGGCGGGACGGGCGGTCCGTGGCTCACCGGCCCGGACCCGCCACCCACTGCCACCGACTGCCGCCTGATTACCGCCTTTTAGTCCTGGTATCGGGGGATTACCGATTACCATTCTGCGCAAGACATAGTGCAGGCAAGCGAGGCGGGCGCCTGCTCCTTCCCCTACCGCGGGTCAGCCGCGGGACCTGGAGGCAGTCATGATTTCCCGCCGTCGCTTCATCGGTGCGTCCGCCGCGGCCCTCGCCGTGCCGCTGGCCGGAGGGCTGCGCGCGCCGCGCGCGTCCGCCGCCACGCAGATCCGGCCCGCCGCGGGCCCGCAGGCTGGCGCCGCGGCCGCCACCGCGGCCACCCTCGCCGTGAACCTGCAGAACAACACCGGCTCGGACACCGTCTACGCCTACGTCACCGGGCAGGCGCTCGATAACGGCAACGCGCTGATGCTGCTGGAGTCGGACGGGCAGACGCCTTACTACCCCGCCTCCCCGGCGGCGGCCGGCAGCCCGCTCGCCGCGGACTGCGCGATCCCGCTGGGCGCCTCGGGCGGCGTCCCGACGCCGGTCACGATCCCGCACCTGGCCGGCGCCCGGATCTGGTTCTCCATCGGCAGCCCGCTGGAGTTCCTGCTCAACCCGGGCCCGGCCCTGGTCGAGCCATCGGTCACCAACCCGTCTGACCCCAACATCGACCTGCAGTGGGACTTCTGCGAGCTGACGTACAACGACGCCCAGGTGTTCGCCAACATCAGCTTCGTCGACTTCGTGTGCATCCCGGTCGCGCTGACGCTGACCGGTTCCGCGGGCACGCAGGCCGTCCCGGGCCTGCCCGGCGGGGGCCTGGACACCGTGTGCGCGGGGCTGGCCGCGCAGGCCGCGGCGGACGGGAACGGCTGGAATGACCTGATAATCAGCCGCAACGAAAACCATCTCCGCGCACTCAGCCCGGTCAACGCGATGGTGCTCAACTCCGGGCTGCTGGCGGGGTACTACGACAGCTACGTGAGCCAGGTCTGGCAGAAGTACGCCACGACCCCGCTGACCGTGGACACCCAGGCATCGTTCGGCACGGTCACCGGAGAGGTGTCGGGCGGCCTGCTGACGTTCGGCGGTGTCGGGTCCTTCGCCCAGCCTTCGGCCGCGGACATCTTCAGCTGCAACAGCGGGCCGTTCAGCCCGGCCGGGATGAGTGCCGAAATGCTCGCGATCCTGCCCCGCCTGGCCGCCGCCTTCAACCGGAGCACGCTGCTTATCGACGCCAGTCAGCCGGACGGCGAAGACCCGGCCGATTACTACACCAACGCGATTACCAATCACTACGCGCGGATCGTTCACGCGACCACGACCGGCGGGCGCGGGTACGCATTCCCGTACGACGATGTGGCCCCGGCCGGAGGGGCCGATCAGTCCGGCTCGGTGTCCGATCCAGCGCCTTCGCTGCTCACCGTGACGCTGGGCCCAGTGCACTGACTCAGCGCACTGACTCAGCGCACTGACATCAGCCCACTGACCAGTCTTTCCCTGGTCCGCGGCCCCATCCGCGTGGCCGCGGGCCAGGGACGGCACGGTATTCGTTGCGGAGAATTTTGGTTTTCATTGGGGTTTCTACCGTTAACAGGGGATATCGGGATACTTCCAGCCGGGCTCGCCTAGATCGGTCATTGCCTGGATTTCACGCTGGCTAGGTGGAAGAGTCGCCCTATGCGGATGATCTTTGACGGGCTGGTCGAGGAGTTCAGGGCCTGGCATTTGTTTGAGGAGCGGCCCGGGAACTCCCCGCAACGCGATCTGCGTGATATTCCCGGGATGGCCCGGCCCGGCTACGACGCGGGCAGCTTGGGCGATGGGGGCTACCGCGGTCCCGGCTACGCCGACCCCGGATTCGGGATGGCTGGTTCCGGGGCCGGTGGTTCCGGGGCCGGTGGTTCCCGGGCCGGTGGTTCCCGGGCGGGCGGTTCCCGGGCGGGCGGGTTCGGGATCCCGGAGTACGAGGGGCCGGGGTACGGGACACCTGAGTACGGCGCCGCCGGGTACGGGGCGGCAGAGTTCGGGACGCCGGCGTACGGGGCCTCTGAGTTGGGGGCCGCCCAGTACGGCGGTGCGGAGTACGGCCGGGCCGAGTACGGCGGTGCCGAGTACGGCGGTGCGGAGTACAACTGGGCGGGACGGCGCGCCCGGGATGCGGGCGGGGTGCCGCGGCCGGGCGGGCCGCGCTAGCAGCGGCAGGCGCTAACGGCGGCCGGCGGATCAGCCGGGGGTCGTAGAGGTACCAGCCTTCGCGGCCGCCCACGGTGGGACTGGCGTACCAGCGGATGCCGACGCACCAGCGGCCGTGCCGGTCCTTGCGCTGCCCGATCACCTGCGCCCAGACCCACGTCCCGTCGCGGAGCAGGATCTCCGCCTCACTGTCCTCGGGGATCGTGGAGCCCGGCACGGCGTCGGCGGGCATGGCCCGCTCCAGCCTCGGCTCACGCGACGGGTCACCAAACACGCAGGTCATCGTGCCCGTGACCGATCACCCGCAATCAGCGGGCGGCAGGTACGCCGGCCGCCGGGGCACCAGCGGGCGGCGGGTACGCCAGCGCCGGACGCCGCGCGGGATACGCCGGACGCCGGCCGGTCAGCCGTGACCGGATCGGCCGCTACGCCGCGTCCGCGCCGGGGGCACGCGGGCGCAGCAGCAGCACCACGAGGACGCCGGCCGCGGCCGCGGCCGGGATGACCACGGTCACCGGCACGTACTGGCCGGCGATCCCCCAGAGCGCGAACCCGGCGCCCTGGATGAACATCAGGCCGGCGCTGGCCAGGGCGAGGACGCGGCCGCGCTGCTCCGCCGGGGCCACGCTGATCATCAGCCCGTCCAGCCCGGCTCCCCAGGCGGAGCCAAGTCCGCAGACCACCAGCAGGGCCAGGGCCACGCCCAGGCCCGGGCTGGCCGCGAACCCGGCCAGCGGCACGAACGTCAGCAGCGCGGCGGGCACGATGAGACGGCGCTGCCACCGGACCCGGAGCAGCCGCGCCGCGACCACGTCGGCCAGCACCGTCCCGGCCGGGAGCCCCATGAGCAGGAAGCCGGTCACCTGGGCGGGCTGCCCGATGTGGCTGGCGTACGGCGCCGCGAGGGCCTCCGGGGCGACCGCGCACGCCGGCACGAGCCAACTGAACAGCAGGATGCGCCGGACCTGCCGGTGGGACAGCACGCTGCGGACCCCGCGCAGCGAGTCGCCGGCCATCGACCCCGCCCCGGCCCGGACCCGCTGGGCGGGCCGCCGGCTAGGCCGGCCCGCAGCAGCACGGCCGAGGCGGCGAACGAGGCCGCGTCGAAGGCCAGCGCACCCCGCGGGGAGAGCAGGGCGAGCAGCAGCCCGCCCGCGCCGAAACCGACGATCTGCGCGGACTGGGCGACCATGCGCATCATGGACCGGCCCAGGATGTAGCCCGGGACCGGGAGGCAGCACGTCGGGCAGCACCGCGGACCGCACCCCCTGGTAGACCGGGGCCAGCAGGCCGTTCGCGAAGAGCAGCCCGAGCAGCGCGGCGATCGGCATCCCGGGGATCACCATGGCCGCCACCAGCACGGCACTGAGCAGGTCACAGACGACCAGGGCGCGCCGGGCGGGCAGCCGGTCGGCGGCCCCGCCGAGCAGGACCCCGCCCAGCAGGTAGGGCAGGAAGGACAGGGCCAGCACCGAGGCGGCCAGCGCCGGGGACCGCGTCTGCTCGTAGACCAGCACGGTCAGCGCCACCTCGGCCACCACGGTGCCCAGCATGGACACGATGTTGGCCACGAACATGACCCGGAATTCGGCCACCCCGAGCACGTCCCGGTAGCGCGCCAGGGCGGGCTCGGGCCGGGGGCCGGGGCCGGACGGCGGGGGGTCCGCCAGTCCGGGACCCGCGGCCGGGCCGGGGGCGGGCGCCGGGGCCGGGCGGGTAGCGCGGCTAGGGGTGGAAGAGGTCACGGGCTCAGGCTGGCCGGCGGCTAGCATCAATAACAGACATTCGGTGTCCGCCGAATCACCGGGTCGTGGAGGTACGGCGCCGTGAGCCTGAGGATGGTGTTCGGCCGGGATGACCCGGCGCGGACCCGGTTCGTCGTGTCGCCGTTGTTCGAGACCATGGCCGCGCTGCGGGTGCTGCTCGAGCCCGGCCGGCAGCGCTACCACCTGCCGTGGCTGGAAGCGGTGCGCCCCGAGGTTGAGCAACTCGACCTGCGGCCACTGCTCGCGCTGTCGCCGCGCCACGGCTGGACTCCCGACTTCCTCAACCCGGCCCCGGCCGGGCCGGGCACCGGCGTGTCCTGGCAACTTGCTCAGGTCAACGCCACTCCAGACGATCAGGTCGCACGCGAGATCGAACGGTCACTGACCCAGCGGGGCGGCGAGCCGGTACCGCCGGACGCCTGGCAGCTGCTGGATGACCCCGCGTCAAGCCGGGCCCTGCTCACCGGCCTCCTGGAGCAATGCTGGCGGCTGCTGATCGAGCCGCACTGGCCGCGGCTGCGTGAGTTCCTCGACGCGGATGTGGCCTACCGGACCCAGATCCTGGCCGACTACGGGCTGGAGCGGGTCCTCGCCGACCTGCATCCCCGGGCCCACTGGACCGGCCAGGCCCTGATTATCCAGGGCTTCGAACCGGGTCGTTGCCTGCTCCAGGGGGCCGGGCTGCTGCTCATGCCCAGCGTGTTCCTGTGGCCTAGCCTGGCCCCGGTGATCGACCCGCCGTCCCGGCCGGCCCTGGCCTACCCGGCCCGGGGCATCGCCGAGCTGTGGCAGCCGGCCCGGACCCTGCAGTCGGACGCGCTGGCCCGGCTGCTGGGCCGGACCCGGGCCGCGCTGCTCGAGTCGCTGGCCGAGCCCGCCTCGACCCACACCCTGGCCCGGCGGCACGGCCTGGCCGCGAGCACCGTGTCCGAGCACCTCGCGGCGTTGCGGGACGCCCGGCTGGTCAGCAGCAGGCGGCAGCGGCACGCGGTTATGTACCAGCAGACCCGGCTGGGGACGGCCCTGGCCGCCGGCGGCTGACCAGCAGCGACTGGGCGCCCACGCCCAGCCGCCCCTGGGTGTCCGACAGGACCGAGGTGGCCAGGCCCGCACCGCCGGCGGAGATAGCGGTCTGCGCGTCCAGGCAGACCCACTCGCCCACCGCTTCCCGGTGCAGGTGGACGGTGAGTTCCGGGTTGATGAAAAGCCACTGGGCGACGTCGAGTTCGCTGGACAGGCCGTTACCGCTGTCCGCGACGGCGAGCACCCGCTCCAGCGGGCCGGTCTCCTCGTCCGGGACCAGGGGGTAGCGCAGCCGGGCCCAGACCGTGGCCGGCCCCGGCTCGCTGAAGTCCCCGCGGACCGGCCGCCACTCGACCGCGGACAGGTACCCGTCGATCCAGCCGGCCGGCGGCGCGCCGACGGCGCGGTCCGGCAGCGCGGGCGGCGGGTCCGACGGTGGCAGCACCGTCTCGCTGGTGGTGCGCAGCACCCGCCAGGCGCTGGCCCGGGCCACATCGCGGCCGCCCGCGCTGGCCACCGCTTCGAGGAACTCGACGCTCCGGCCCGGGCGGACCAGCCGGGCCTGGACGTCCAGGTCGCCGACCGGGATAGCGCCCAGGATCTCGCAGGTGAACCGGGTCACGATCATGTCGTCGCGGGGGGCGCAGCGCTGGATGGCCCGGCCCAGCAGGGCGCTCGGCGGGCCGCCGTGCTGGGCCCGCTCATCCCAGGGCCCAGTGGTGTGCGCGGTCGCCCGCCAGGTGCCGTTCCCTACCGGAACGAAGAAGCTATCGGCCACCCGCTGATGTTACCCACCAGTCACCATCGGCCGCTGCGCACCCCGGCAGCGCAGCCCGGGAAGGAGCAGCCAGCTGGCCCGGTCAGGTCGTGGGGTCGATGACGACTTTGAGGCCGGTACGGCGGGCCGCGTTGGTGAAGGCGGTGGCCGCGTCCTCCAGCGGGTAGCGGTCGGTGACCAGCGAGGTCAGGTCGACCTTCTTGCTGGCGGCCAGCGCGATGGCCCGGGGGTAGACCTCGTTCATCCGGCGCACCATGGCGATCGTGAGCCCCTTCCGGCGGGCCACCGCGGCGCGGAACGTGGTCGTGTCGTCGTCCGGGATGCCGCCCAGCACCACCCGGCCACCCGCCCACGTCGCGGTCATGGCCACCTGCACCGCCTCGCTGCTGCCCGCGATCTCGAACGCCACGGCCGCGCCCTCGCCGACCAGCGCGCGCAGCGCGGCGGGGTCGGCGGCCTCGGCCGGGTCCGCCACGGCCGCGCCCAGGGCGGCGGCGGCCGCCCGGCGGTGCGGCAGCGGCTCGAACACGGTCACCGGGCCCGCCCCCGCCACCTGCAGCAGTTGCACGAGCAGCAACCCGATCGGGCCGGCCCCGACCACCACGGCCGGCGCACCGAGGCGCACATGGCCGAGGTCGAACGCGTGGATAGCGACGCCGAGGGGCTCCAGCACCGCACCGGCCGCGTCGCTGACCTCGTCCGGGAGCGGGTGCAGGAGCTCGTCCGGCCAGGTCATGAACTCCCGCATGGCGCCGTCCTGCTTCCCGTGCCCGGCGAACCGGATGTTCAGGCACAGGTTGTAGTAGCCCTCGCGGCAGAGCCGGCAGGTCCCGTCCGGGATGGCCGGGTCGATGGCCACCCGCTGACCGCGCCGGGGGCCTTCCTCGATCACGCCCGCCGCTTCGTGGCCCAGGACCAGCGGGTGATCCAGGGCCGCGTCGCCGATCCCGCCCTGGTCCCACCAGTGCAGGTCCGAGCCGCAGATGCCGACGGCCGTGACCCGCACCAGGCTCTCTCCCGGCCCGGGAACCGGCACCGGCTCGTCGGCCAGCCGCAGGTCCCCGACCGCGTGCAACCGGGCAACCCTCATCTGGTTCTCCGTTTCCGCCGCTATCGGGTGGTGTCCGGAGCCTGAGGCTACTGCGCGGCAGGACGGCGCTGCGAAACGGGAGGTTAGCGGCCGTCCGGTCCCGGCAGCTGGCGGGTGGCGCCCGGCAGCTCGCGGGTCGCGCCCGGCAGCTGGCGCGGTGAACCCGGAAGCTGCCGCTGTTCCCGGCCTGAGCTGGACAGCAGCAGCCCGGTCGGCTGCGAGGCGCTGATGGCGGGGCCGGACCGCGGGGTGTCGCGCTCCCAGGAGGCCGCCGAGCCCAGGCTGAGCGCCATGGCGGGGCACATCTCGACCGCCTGCTGCGCCTCGCGCTCCAGCCAGAACGGCACCGGCATGTCCAGGAACGCCGGGTAGCCCTGGCTGTCGAGCTGGACCATCTCCGGTGCGATCTTGGCGCACAGCCCGTGCCCGTCACACCGCGCCCAGTCCACCTTCAGCCGCACCTCGGACTCTTCGGGCCCGAGCGGCAGGATGCCGCGGGTCTTGCGGCCGCACGAGCCGCGGAACAGGTGCGTGGTGAGGTCGTCGCTGAACACGTCCAGCGCCGACAGCACGAACCGCGAGACACCGTCCGGGTGGCCGCAGGCCCCGCGGCCGCGGACCACCGCCGCGGTGCGCCGCGCGGTGTCGAGGGTGTCCATCCCGCCCGAGCCATCAGCCAGGGCGGTCATCGAGCGGGCCAGGCCGGGCAGGCCCAGCTTGCACGGCCCGCATTGCCCGGACGATTCTTTAGCCAGATAACGGACCACCCGGGCGACCTCGCCGAGCGGGCAGGTGCCGCCGAGCGGCATCACGACGCCGGCGCCGAGCGTGCCGCCCGCCGCATCCAGGCCGGCCCGGGAGACCGGCACGTCGTCGGCGAACTCGGCGGGCAGCCACATCCCGTGATAGCCGCCGACCAGCACGCCATCGAACGCCGTGGCCTCGCAGATGTCCAGCACCGTGCCCAGCGGGATCCCGGTGGGCACTTCCACCACGGCCGGGCGCCCCGCGGAGCCGCCCACGGTCAGCAGGACGGTACCCGGCTCGTCCGGGGTCCCGTCCGAGGCGTAACCCTCCTGGCCCAGCATGGCGAGCACGGCAAGCTGGGCGAACGTCTCGGCGTTGGACAGCAGCGTGGGCAGCCCGTCCACTCCGGTCTCCGCCGCCCGGCGCTTCTTGCCGGGCGGCAGTGCGATCTTGCCATTCACCGCGTTGGTGAGAGCGCCACCCTCACCCGACACGAACCGGTCGGGGACCTCGACCACCCGGACGATCTTCTTCAGGTCCGGCTCGGCCCGGGCCGCCTCGGCCACCGAGGCCGCTACCGAGCTGTCCGTCACCCCGACGATGATCATCTTGGCGCTCAGCGCCCGGGCGGCCAGCAAGGCCCCGCCCAGCACCAGGTACGGCGAGCGGAGCAGCAGCATCTTGTCCTTGGCGCTGCCCGGCTCGCCCTCGGTGCCGTTGATGAGGATCATCGGCTTGCACTTGCGGGCGGCTGCGTTGTTGACCACCGCGCGCACCTTGCGGGCGAAAGGGAAGGCGGCTCCGCCACGGCCACGCAAATCGACGCTTTCCACCATTTCGATCAGCTGGCGCGCGGTCACCCGGCGCATGGGCCCAAAGATCTCCTGATGCGTGGCGAGATCAATGCGCTCAAAGCGATCCAGGCCGGCGGTTAGCCGGGCCCGGCCAATGCGCATCGCCTGGGGCGGTGCAACTGAGTTCACGTGTAATTCCCGGTATTCAGCGGCGCGACGTTCAGCGGGTCAGTCTCGTCTTGCGGGCCGAACTGATCGCGGGCGCCAGGCGGCCGCGGGCGCGTGTAGGAGGCATCCTGGTCGGCGAACGTAGCGTAATGCGCGGCCCGCTCGTGCGGATCCGGGTCCGGCCGGCTGTACTGCCGGGACGGGCCTGGCGGGCCGCCGGGCCCGCGCTGGTACTGGTCGTACTGCATGGGCTCCTCGTACCGCATGGGCGCCTGGTACTGGCCGGGCTGCCCGTCACGCTCGTAACCCGGCGGCTGCTGGTACTGCGCTGACTGATACTGCGCTGACTGATACTGGTCCCGCTGAGGCTGGGCCGGGTGATGGGGGCCTGACTGGTACTGGTCCGAGTGGTACTGGCCCGACTGGTACTGGCGCCGACTGGTACGGCGCCGACTGGTACTGGGCTGCCTGGTACTGGGCTGGATGCGGCCGCTCGTACTGACCCGGCTGCGGCTGGGGAGGCATCGGCGGCCCGGACTGATCCTCGCGGCCGTACGCCGGCGGCCCGTACCCAGGCGACCCGTACTGCGGCACCGCGGCACCGTACGAGGGCCGCCCGGCCGGGGAGCCGTACTGGGGCTGCGCGTACGGGGCTGAGCGGTCGATCTCGCCGGTCTGCTCATAGCGCGGCTCGGCGCGGGGGCGCTCGTACTCGCCGCTGCCGCCGAACCAGCCGCTGTCGTCGAACTGCCCGGGCGCGTCGAACTGCCCGGTCGTGCCGTAGTGGGCAGGCGCGCCGTAGCGGGACGGCGGTGCGGCCGGGTCGATCCGCTCCAGCGGGCCGGACCAGTCGTTATAGTTGCCCGCCGCGTAGCGGGGAGCCGCCGCGGGCGGGCCGAGCTGCGGCAACGGGCCGGACCAGTCGTCGTGCGGCCGCTCGTAGGGCCCGGTCTGGTCGTGCTGGTAGGAACCGGACTGATCCTGCTGGCGCGGCATCATCGGCGGCCCGGGCGTCCCGTACCGGGCTGGCCCCGGCTGAGGCGATCCGGACGGCGGCGGCCCGTAGCCGCCCGGGGCGCCAGGCGGCTGACCACCGGGGATCCGGCCGGCCGGCAGCTGCCCAAACGGGGCCTGGTCGCCCTGCATGGGGCCGCCCTGCATGGGGCCGCCCTGCATGGGGCCGCCCTGCATGGGGCCGCCCTGCATGGGGCCGCCCTGCATGGGGCCGCCCTGCATCGGGCCGCCGTACACCTGGCCGCGCTGGGGCGGCCCATACTGGCCCAGGCGGTCGATCTGCCCGGTCCGCTCGGGCTGGTAGCCAGGTCGTTCGTACTGGCCGAGGCCCGGCATCGGGCCGGTCTGCTCGAACGGCCCGACCCGCTGCAGGGGGCCAGTCTGCTCGTACTGGCCCCCACGCTCCCGGGGTTCCAGGCCGGCCCCGCCGAACTGGCTGGCGCGGTCGAACGCCCCGGTCGCGCCCGCCCCGATCGGGCCCGAGGCCCCGATCCGGCGGGTGTCCGCGAGATATGCGGCCCGCTCGTCGTAGGGAGCACTGCGGGCCTGGCGGCCACGCTGCTGCCCGGCCGACGCGCCAGCCGGGAGGGCCAGCGGGGCCCGCCCGGGCTGGCGGGACCTGGGCCGGGAGCCATCCAGCGCGCCCGGCGCACCCGCGGCCAGCGCCGGGGCAGGCATGGCGGTGGCGGTCAGGGCCGCGGCCCCGGGGATCGCGCTGCCCCCGGCGGTCAGGGCGGCGGCCGCGGCGCTCCAGCCGCCGGGGCCCGCGGAGTCGGACACCGGGTGGCTGGCGAGTTCGTTGCCGGCCCGGTTCTTGGCCACCAGGCGCACCATCAGGGCGGCGGCCACCGCGACCACGCACGCGCCGTAGGACCAGGCGACGAAGCCCGAGAAGCCGAAGAACGACTTGGCCGGGCGGCCGGCCAGCAGGCCGTGCACCAGCCCGAAGATCCACGCCGCGTAGGCCGACGCGTGGATGACCCGCCACGCCTTGGGCGACATCCTCTCGGCCAGCCGCGCCCGGTAGATGCCGGTCATCATGATCACGATGAACATGTCGGACGCGAGGGTCCCGAGGCCAAGATAGAAAGTCTTCCCTTTATCGAGAAAAGGGATCACGGCGTCGGCCGGCTGCGACCGGCCCGCAATTATCTCGAGCACGATGTGAATAACCAGGAAAGCTATCGCGCCAAATCCCATAGCGCGGTGGAGTGCCTGCGCCGTGACCCGGGCACTGGGCTTCATAAAGATGCGGTCAGAAGCGACCAGCCCAATTCCCACTTCTGCGGTAAGCGCAACAAGGGCGAGAACGCCGGCATAGTAAAGCAGGAAATGGTCGCTGGCCGCGGCGACCGTGTGCCCGGTCGCGGTCGCGGCGGCAGCCGCCGCGAGCACCACAGTGCCTATGACGACGGCGTTGAGGATCCACAACCATGCGTCTGACCTGGGCCTGGCCACCGTATAGCCACGCCTGCCGCTCCGTGGAGCGGGGCCGCGTGACCGCCCAGTCGAACCGTCACCCTTCGCGGACAAGATGCCTCCCGGGAGGAGCTGCTCAGCTACCTACCATTGTCTGGTCACCCGACACTGAATAGCTCATGCATTGGCAGCTTCGCCAACCCCGGGAGATCCCGCTTCTCTACCGGGCTGATGAGGATGCTATCGCGGGTGATTCACGCTTCGCAACGAAACGATATAGAAAGTGACGCAGGGTGCTGTTAGCGCACGTCAGCGCGGGGTTTCGCAGGGCGCCCGGGCGGCGGGGCGGGGCCCTGTGCGACCCTTCCCGGGAGCGCGGAGGATGCCTCCGGGTGGGGACTCTGAGAGCCTCCCGGCCGGCTCACCGGGAGTCTCCTGGCAGGCTCCTGGGGCGCCCTCAGAGCGTCGCTGGGGCACGCGGGCTTCTGGGGCCCAGTGGTTGCGGCATCCATGCGGCGGGGCTGGGGCGGATGGGCTGAGGACGGGGCCGGGTGAGGACGGGATGGGCTGAGGACTGGATGGGCTGAGGACGCGAGGGCTGAGGACGGGCCGGGTGAGGACGGGATGGGCTGAGGACGGGCCGGAAAATGGGCTGCACGAGGGAGGCAACGCGGTCACGATGGGCGCATGCCCTGGTTCCTCAGCGACAGCCTGCCCGAGTACTCGGCGACCGTGGGCGGCCTGCTGGCCCGGCGGCCCGCGCAGCACACCATCCTCCTCGGCGCGATCGAGACGCTGCGGGCCGCCGGGACCCGGGCCTTCGGGGCCATCGCCCCCCTCTTCGGCTGGTGGCAGGAACCCGATGGCGAGGTCAGCGCGGCGTTCCTGCACACGCCGCCGTTCCCCGTGGCGCTGACCAGCGTGCCGGTACCGGCCGCGGTGGCACTGGCCCGGGCGCTGGCCGCCCGGGCCCGCACGGTGAGCGGGGTGAACGCGGATCCGGGCGGCGCCGAAGCCTTCGCCCGCGCGTGGCACGAACTGACCGGCGACACCGCCGAGCTGCACATGCGGTCCCGGCTCTTCCAGCTCGGCGGGCTGCGCTGGCCCGACCCGCGGCCGCCCGGCCAGGCGCGGGTGGCCGAGCGGGACGACCGCAGCCTGCTCATCGCCTGGTCAGAAGCCTTTCACCGGGAAGCGCAGTCGGGTCCGGAGGACCTGGAGTCGATGGTGGACGACCGGCTCTCCTACCGGGGGCTGAGCCTGTGGGAGGACGCCGGCCAGCCGGTGTCCATGGCCGGGCTGACCCGGATGGCGGCCGGCCAGGTGCGGGTGGGCCCGGTGTACACGCCGCCACGGCTGCGCGGGAAGGGCTACGCGGGCGGGGTGACCTGCACGGTCAGCCAGGCGGCCCGGGACGCCGGCGCGGACCGGGTCCTGCTGTTCACCGACCTGGCCAACCCGACCAGCAACGCCCTCTACCAGCGGCTCGGCTACCAGCCCCTCGAGGACCGGGCTATCTGGTCGTTCCACGCCTCACCGGCGGGCGACACCGCCCGGTAGCGGATGGGCCGGGGGCGGACGGTCCTCGTTGCGTGCCTTTGATCTTGACCTTGATCTTGACCTCTGGCCCTCAGAGCGTGGTGGCGACCAGCTCGGCGATCTGCGCGGTGTTCAGGGCCGCCCCCTTGCGCAGGTTGTCGCCGCAGACGAACAGGTCCACCGCGCACGGGTCGTCCAGGGACCGGCGGACCCGGCCCACCCAGGTCGGGTCGGTGCCCACCACGTCGGCCGGGGTGGGGAACTCACCGCGTTCCGGGTCGTCGTTGAGCACCACGCCCGGCGCGTCGCTGAGCACCCGCTGCGCGCCCGACCGGGTGACCTCCCGGCCGAACACCGCGTGGACCGCCACCGAGTGGGTGGTCACCACGGGCACCCGGACGCAGGTGGCCGTGACCCGGAGATCGGGCATGCCGAGGATCTTGCGCGACTCGTTGCGGATCTTGAGCTCCTCGGAGGACCAGCCGTCCGCCTTGACCGAGCCGGCCCAGGGCACCACGTTGAGGGCGAGCGGCGCCGGGAACGGGCCGAAGTCGCCGACCGCGGCGCGCAGGTCACCGGCCCGCTGCCCGAGCATCCGGGACCCGGCGGTCTTGTCCATCTGGGCGTAGAGCGTGTCGATCCCGGCCTGGCCCGCTCCCGAGGCGGCCTGGTAGGAGCTCACCACCATCTCCTGCAGCCCGAACGCGCGGTGCAGCGCGCCCATCGCGACGATCAGCGACAGCGTCGTGCAGTTCGGGTTGGCGATGATGCCCTTGGGCCGGTTGGCCGCCTCCTGCGGGTTGACCTCGGGCACGACCAGCGGGACCGCCGGGTCCATCCGGAACGCTCCCGAGTTGTCCACCACCACCACGCCGCGGGCCGCCGCGACCGGGGCCCACTGCGCGGAAACCTCGTCGGGCACGTCGAACATGGCCACGTCCACCCCGTCGAACACCTCAGGGGCCAGCGCCAGGACCTCGACCTCGGCGCCGCGGACGCGCAGGTGCCGGCCCGCGGACCGGGGCGAGGCGATCAGCCGGACCTCACCCCACACGTCGTCGCGGGTGGACAGCAGGTCGAGCATGACCGTGCCGACCGCACCGGTCGCGCCCACCACGGCCAGCGTCGGCTTGGCCGCCCCGGGCCGGCCGCTCACCGGCCCGTCCCCCCGTACACCACGGCCTCGACCTCGCTGGCGTCCAGGTCGAAGGCCCGGTGCGCGGCGGTGACCGCGACGTCCACGTCCTTCTGGTCCACCACCACCGAGATCCTGATCTCCGAGGTGGAGATCATCTCGATGTTGACCGCGGCGTCGGCGAGCGCGCCGAAGAACGTGGCGCTCACCCCGGGGTGGGACCGCATCCCCGCCCCGATCAGCGACACCTTGCCGATCCGGTCGTCATAGAGCAGGGTCTCGAAGCCGATGTCGGGCTGGGCCCCGTTCAGGGCGGCCATCGCGGCCTGCCCGTCGTCGCGGGGCAGCGTGAAGGAGATGTCGGTGCGCCCGGTGGTGGCGGCGGAGACGTTCTGGACGATCATGTCGATGTTGATGCCGGCCGCGGCCACGATCCGGAAGATCTGCGCGGCCACACCCACCTTGTCCGGTACGGCGGCCACGGTGATCTTCGCCTCGCTCCGGTCGTGCGCCACTCCGGAGATGATCGCCTGCTCCACCCCGGCCGCCTCCGTTCCCTCGTTGGCCTCGCTGATCCTGGTGCCCGTGCGGTTGCTGAACGACGACCTGACATGGATCGGCATCCCGTAGCGCCGGGCGTACTCCACGCACCGCAACTGGAGGATCTTGGCCCCGCACGCGGCCATCTCCAGCATCTCCTCGTAGCTGATCCAGGGGATCCGGCGGGCGGTGCGGACGATTCTGGGGTCGGCGGTGAACACCCCGTCCACGTCCGTGTAGATCTCACAGATATCGGCCTCAAGGGCGGCGGCCAGGGCCACCGCCGTGGTGTCGGTACCGCCCCGGCCCAGCGTGGTGACGTCCTTGCTGTTCTGTGACACGCCCTGGAAGCCGGCCACGATCGGGATGGCCCCGTCGGCCAGCGCGCCGGTGATCCGGCCCGGGGTCACGTCGATGATCCGCGCTTTGCCGTGGGTGGAGTCGGTGATCACTCCAGCCTGGGACCCGGTGAACGAGCGTGCTTCCAGGCCGAGGTTGGCGATCGCCATGGCCAGCAGCGCCATCGAGATCCGCTCGCCCGCGGTGAGCAGCATGTCCAGTTCGCGGCCCGGGGGCAGCGGGCTGACCTGCGCGGCCAGGTCAAGGAGTTCATCGGTAGTGTCACCCATGGCGGAGACCACCACGACGACGGAATGCCCGGCCTTGCGGGTCGCGACGATGCGCTGCGCCACCCGCTTGATGCCGTCGGCGTCGGCCACCGAGGATCCACCGTACTTCTGCACGACAAGCGCCACCGGTGAGCCGCTCCTCCCGCTCTGGCTGCTGGCGGCTTGAGTGTACCTACCCCTGCTGCGACTCCCGCCCCGTTTTTTGCCCGTGCAGGCCAGAGCGGTGCGGGCCGGAGCGGCGCGGGCCAGCGGGGTCAGGCCAGCGGGGTCAGGCCAGGGAGGATTCCTCGGACACGTCCAGCATGGCGTGGGCCAGCACCGCGTGCAGGGCCCGCAGCGCCGCGCTGCCGTGCGTTCCCCAGTGGTTGACGTAGGAGTACTGCCACCACCACAGGGCCTCGAGGGAGCGGCCGGCCTCGTAGTGCTGCAGCCCGTGGATCAGGTCGGCCGCGACCGCGGCCAGGTCGTCGGACAGGCGGAAAGGGGTCAGCCCGGTGTCGGAGTAGGGGTCGAACAGCTCGGCGTACTCGTCGTAGTCGGCCAGCCGCCGGGCCAGCCCCGACCTCAGCGAGTCCAGGTCCGGGTCGGCGCCCACGTCCGGCTCCCAGTTGTCCGGGAGGATGACGTCCTTGCTCGCGCCCAGCTGCGCGCCCGCCAGCAGGATCTGCGAGATCTCCAGGAGCAGCAGCGGGACCGCCTCGTCGCCTCCCTCGCCATGGGCCAGGGCCGCGACCCCGTCCAGGAAGTCGCGCGCCTGCCCGGCGATCCGGTCGGCCAGCGGGTGCCAGCCCTCGCCCGCGGGCGCGGCCGGTGATCCTTGGTCAGCAGTGCTCATGGGTTTCCTCGCAGCCAGGGTGCGGTCCTGCGGGTTACTGGGCCTCGCTCAGGAGTCCCCAGCCTGCCCGTCCTCCGGTCTGGTTTCATGGGACACGCCGCGCCGCCGGGGACGCGTTGAGGATCACGGCTCCCTGGCCGGCCTGCATGTCCGACATCGGAGACGTCGTAGCCCGGGTCAGACATCGAGCAGCCGCCGCCCCTCGAACGCCCGCCCCAGCGTGACCTCGTCCGCGTACTCCAGATCGCCGCCGACGGGCAGCCCGCTGGCCGGCCGGGTCACCCGGATGCCCAGCGGCTTGAGCAGCCGGGCCAGGTAGGTCGCGGTCGCCTCGCCTTCCAGGTTGGGGTCCATGGCCAGGATCACCTCGGTGACCGCGCCGTCGGCCAGCCGGGCCATGAGCTCCCGGGTGCGCAGGTCCTCGGGGCCGATCCCGTCGATCGGGCTGATCGCCCCGCCCAGCACGTGGTAGCGGCCGCGGAATTCGCGGATCTTCTCGATCGCCGCGACGTCCTTGGGCTCCTCGACCACGCAGATGACTGACAGGTCGCGCCGCGGGTCACGGCAGATGCGGCACTCTTCTTCCTCGGCCACGTTGCCGCAGACCCGGCAGAACCGGACGCGCTCGGTCACCTCGACCAGCACCGACGCCAGCCGCCGGACGTCGGTGGCGTCCGTGGCCAGCAGATAGAACGCGATGCGCTGCGCGCCCTTGGGACCGACGCCCGGCAGCCTGCCGAGTTCGTCGATGAGATTCTGGACGACCCCTTCGTACACCTGGGTGTCAGCCGCTCAGCCGCGCAGGTCGCCGAGGTCGCCGTCGCCGCGCGGCTCGCCGCCGTGGGGCTGGCCGGGGACGTCGCCGAGGCCCGGGATACCGGACAGGCCGGGCACATCGCCCGCACCGCCGAGCCCCCCGATGCCGGACGCGAGCGGCCCCATCTTCTCCTGCTGCAGTTCGCCCGCGGCCCGGTTGGCGTCCCGCACCGCGGCGAGGACCAGGTCGGCGATGGTCTGGGCCGTCTCCGCGGCGTCAGCGGCGTCGATGGCAGCCGGGCTGATCGTCAGGTCCACCAGGTCACCCTGCCCGTTGACCTTGGCCTTCACCAGCCCGCCACCCGCGCTGCCCTCGACTACCGCGTCGGCGAGTTCCTGCTGCGCGTTCATGAGCTGGTCCTGCATCTGCTGCGCTGCCGCGAGCAGTTGCTGCATATCGATCTGGCCGCCAGGATCCACTGTGCCCTCACTCGGTACCGTCAGCCCGCACCTTCGCGCGGCGACTCGGACGCTCGCCGCGCCGGCCCGGTCCGGGCCGCCCGACGGGCCTGTCGGTTCGAGCCTAAGGCCTGCGGGGTGGGGCCGGCGCATCGCCTCGCGAATGGCGTTGCGCGGGGGGATTGGCGGGCCCAGCTCTGTCGCGGCTCGGTCCCCGGCACGGTGCCGGTTCGGTCCCGGCTCGGTCCCGGTTCAGTCCCGGCTCGGTCCCGGGTTCAGTCCCGGCTCGGTCCGGGCTCGGTCCCGGCTCGGTCCCGGCTCGGTCCCGGCTCGGTCCCGGGTCGTTCCCAGTCCTGCCCCAGTGGCCTCGGTGGTCCCGCTGACCACACCAGCCACAGGATCTGCTCCCCGGAGCATCCGGCTCGGGCCGATCCGTTCGTGATCAACCGATTGGTGCTGGCCTGGGCGCACCAATCGGTTGATCACGTTCGCCCGGGGCCATCCCGCCTGACCCACGAGTAACACAGGCCACGGGAGCCACAGAAGCCTCAGCCTGGCGGGCTCGTGAGGCCCCGAATGGCCCGTGATCATGGGATCACTGTTGCCCGGGCAACAGTGATCCCATGATCACGAACCGGGAGTGCGCGCCTAGGGTTCGTCGATCTCGGCGATGACGCGGCCGCCGAGTTCCCGCTTGATGAGGTCCATGCCGGTCAGGTCCGCGGCGACCGGCTGCGCGGGCGCGCTGTCGTACTGCGCCTCAGCCGACAGCGTCTCCGGCGGGGACTGCGGCGGCGGGGGCTCATGCGGCGGGGGATCACCAGGGGGCGCGGACGGCATCTGCACCGCCGCGGGGGCCTTGGCGCTCAGGTCGTCCGGGCCGCCGTGGGGGCTGCGCGGGGCGCCGGGGGTGCTGGCCAGCTGCGCCGCGGACATCGCCTTGATCCGCAGGGTCAGGCCCGTGACCGAGGTCAGCACGCTGGTCAGGTCGCGGTCGGCGCCGCTGGTCGCGAACCCCTTGGCGTCGCCCTCGCGGGGGAACAGCATGGTCAGCACGCCGTCCTCGACCGAGTGCACGGTGGCGTTGCTGAGCAGCATCCAGGCCACCCGGCGCTTGCCCTTGACCGCTTCGAGGATCTCGGGCCAGCGCTGCCGGAGGGCATCGACCTCGGAGGACGCGCCAGGGGCCGGGTGGCCGCCGGGCGCAGCCGGGGGAGCCGCCGCGGGCGAGGGGTCGCCGCGGGGTGGCCGCCGACGATGAGGCGGGCGCGCCATTCGGGGAGGGCGCGGCGGGCGCGGAAGCAGAGGACGCCGTCCCGGGGGCAGCGGACGCTTCCGCCCGGGAGGACGGTGACCGCCCGGGCCGGGGCGGGGCAGGCGCATCGTCCGGCGTGGCGGCAGCCGGCGGGGCCGGAGAGGCGGCTCCTGCCGGAGGGGCAGACGGGTCCGATGAGACTGCCGGGGTGGGACTGGCCGCCGTCGTGCCGGGGAGGCCACCGTGTCTGAGGGGGCCGCCGGGTCTGGGGAGGCCGCCGGGCGCGATCTAGCCGCCGAAGGTGCGGCCGCTCCCGGGGCCGGGGACGCAGACGGCGGCCGGGCTTACCGGTGCCGAGGCGGCCGGCATCGGGCCCGCGGAGCCTGAGGCCGCGGGCACGGGGCCACTCCCAGCCACGGGACCGGATGCCCCGGCCTGCCCGCTCTCGAGCCTGCGCTCCAGCCGTTCCAGCCGCACCAGGAGGGCCTTGTCACCGGCCGACGCGGCGGGCAGCAGGATCTGGGCGCACGCCAGCTCCAGCAGCAGCCGGGGCGAGGTCGCCCCGCGCATCTGGATCAGCCCCTCGCTGATGATTTCCGCGGCCCGGGTCAGCTCAGCCTGGCCGAACCGGGACGCCTGCTCGGTCATCCGGTCGAGCCGGTCCGCGGGCATGTCGAGCAGCCCGGTCTGGCCCGCGCCCGGCACGGCGGCCAGCACGATCAGGTCGCGGAAGCGGTCGAGCAGGTCAGCCGCGAACCGGCGGGGGTCATGGCCGCCTTCCATCACCCGGTTCACGGCGCGGAACACGGCGGCGCCGTCCTCGCTGGCGAACGCGTCCGCCACCTCGTCCAGGAGGTTCTCGTCGGTGTAGCCGAGGAGGGCGACCGTCCGGTCGTAGCGCAGCCCCTCTGCACCGGCCCCGGCCAGCAGCTGGTCCAGGACCGAGAGGGAGTCACGGGCCGAGCCGGCCCCCGCGCGGACCACCAGCGGCAGCACCGCGGGCTCGTAGCCGATCTGCTCGGCGCTGAGGATCTCCTCCAGCAGTTCCCGCAGGATGGCGGGCGGCACCAGGCGGAACGGGTAGTGATGGGTGCGCGACCGGATGGTGGCGATGACCTTTTCCGGCTCGGTGGTCGCGAACACGAACTTCAGGTGGGGCGGGGGTTCCTCGACGAGCTTGAGGAGTGCGTTGAACCCCTCCCGGGTCACCATGTGCGCTTCGTCGATGATGTAGATCTTGTAGCGGCCGGACACGGGCGAGTAGAAGGCCCGCTCGCGCAGGTCCCGGGCGTCATCCACGCCGCCGTGCGAGGCCGCGTCGATCTCGATCACGTCGAGGCTGCCGGGGCCGTCGGGAGCGAGGGCCAGGCACGACTCGCATTTGCCGCACGGGTCCGGGGTCGGTCCTTCCGCGCAGTTCAGTGAGCGGGCCAGGATGCGCGCGCTGGTCGTCTTGCCGCAGCCGCGCGGCCCGCTGAACAGGTAGGCATGATTCACCCGCCCCGTGCGGAGTGCCTGCCGGAGCGGCTCTGTGACGTGGTCCTGGCCTTTGACCTCGGCGAACGTCGCCGGCCGGTAGCGGCGGTACAGCGCCAGGCGCGGCGGGGGGCCACCGGGCCGGTCCGGGTCCACAGGAACGGTGCTGGGCACGTCGCCTGTCATGACCTCACCCTCGCGGTGCCGGTAAGGACCCCCCGCACACCCGCCAGAGCCCGCGTACCCTTGCTGCCTTCCGGCCCTGGGGGAGTTGGCGGGATAAGCGCCGTGCGGGGGGTCGCGGACCAGTCTAGCCACGGGTGGGGACAGGTCGCGCCGCATCCCGGTGGCCCAGGCCGGCGGCGCCGGCCCTGGGCCCCGGGGCGGCCCCTCGGCCCGGCTGGGCCGGCTGGCCCGGCTGCGGCCAGGAACCGCCGGCCCGGGCTCCCGGCCCGGACCGGCGGGCGCGACCGCGACTGCCTGGTCCGGCGAACTCGTCCCTCATGCCGCGTCCGGCCGGTCCCTGACCCCGGTAAGCTTGCCCGCGGAGGATTCGCCTAGTGGCCTAGGGCGCACGCTTGGAAAGCGTGTTGGGGGCAACCCCTCAGGAGTTCGAATCTCCTATCCTCCGCCATCGTGAGCTGCGGAAGTGCGGGTGGTGACGGCTGCCGGGCGGATGGCCCGAGCTGGCTCAGTTTCAGTTCTTAGTCTCAGTTGCGCGGCCCGGACGGTGCTTGCACGCGGTCGAGTCTGTTGCACTGGAGCGGTGCTCGCAGCGGCCATCCTCCCATCAGCCCACCTTCCTCAGCTCCCTAGGCGCCTTAGCCGAGGTCGGTGATGTAGGCGCCAGTTGCCCGCACATCCGAAGACCGATCAGTTGACTGTGTCCCTGCCCGCGCGGCGTGTGCAGAGCGGCTCGGGCAGGGACGTCACAGTCTGGTGCCAGTGACCAGATTGCCGGCGACTAGCCGCGGCATTGCCAGGTGAGTGCTGGCTGTCCTGCTATGACAGCGTTGTGCTCCCGGAACTGTTCTGATGGACATTGTCCCCGCCGTAGCTGGCGGTGATGGTCTGACCACCAAAGGGGGCACCCGCCGGCTTGGTGTAGTACACGCCGCAAGTCGCCGATGTACCACTGCCGGACAGGGTGCAGTGGGTCGCACTGAAGACGCCGTGGCCGCTGCTGGTAAGGCTGACCACACCGGTCGGCGTCGTAGCCGTCCCCGGCGAGGTGTCGCTGGCCGTGACCGTGCACTTGTAGCGAACCGGCAGCACCTTCGAACAACTCAAAGCCGTGGCTGTGGCGCGCAACGTGACGGAGACGGTGACCTGGCCGCTGCTGGCGACATGGCTGCCGTCACCGCCGTAGCTGGCAGTTATCGTGTGGGTACCAGAGCCCACTTGTCCCGGCGTGTAGCTGACCGAGCATGAGGCCTGCCCGCTGGTGCTCGTCGGCGAGAGGGTGCAGGAACCACCGCCGGACAAGATCCCGTCGCTTGTGTCCGAAGTAAAGGTGACAGTCCCTGTCGGTGTAGTAGAACCGCTCGTCGCGGGGTCAGTAACGGTGGCCGTACAGGACGTGGCCTGGCCGATCACGGCCGTACTGGGCGAGCAGGTCACCTCCGTGCTGGTGGAGTGGGACGCGGGTTGTTCGGGGTTCGGGATGATGTTCAGAGTGGGAGCTCCAGTTGGACCCCCTGCCAACGTCACTGCGAAAAGCTCGGTCCCGTCCGGCGTGAGCGCAGCCCCGTCAGTGGCTAGCCAGTTCGAGCCGAAGTCGTAGGTGTTCACCGGAGTACTTCCGCCTGGGGCGAACATGAAGATCGCGTTAGCGCCGCCGAATGTTCCGGCGGCGACATAGCCGTCGTGGGAGATGGAGACGGAGTTCGGGTAGTTGGTGGTGGGATAGCTGCCGACTGCCGCGAGGTCGGCGACCTGGTAGATCTGGTGGTAGTAGGGGTAGCCGCTGGCGATCACCACGTCCTGGCCATCTGGGGTGATCTGGAAGGATTGCAGGTTGGCATCGTTTTCCAACCGCTCCTGCGGCGCGAGCACGGTCGCGGTGCCCGAGGACACGTCGAAACTGGCAAACTCGGGCGGACTCTCGCCGGTCTCCCCGGCGACCAGCGCCCCGCCTGCGCTCGCGGTCAGCATGGGAGCGGCGTACCAGTAGTCTCCGGGGGAAGCGTCCAGGGTGACGGTGGCTGGGCTGGTGCTGGGGTTGATCGAGCCAATCTGCCCGTCGCCGGCGGAGCTGCCGTTGTAACCGAACCAGATCATCCCGCTCGTGTAGGCGACATATGTGGGCCCGGTGCCAGCGCCGGTCAAGTAGCGAGCCGTCTCGGTAAGAGTGCTGGTGCTGATGGCGGAGATGGCGTTAGCGCCTGGGAGTGCGGCGTAGACAGTGCTGCCATCGCTGGACAGTGCCAGGCCAGTGGCATCGGGCTCGTTGGGGATAATGGCCACCGTCTGCCCTGAGTAGTCCGTCACGAGGATGCTGCTGGACCCAGAGCCGCTGGTGAAGAACAGGTGCTGGTGGCCTGGATCGACCAACATGTGCGAGTACTGCGTGATCGGCAGCGCCACCGCGCTGGCGGCCTGGGCCACAGGCGCTAAGACGACACCTAGGCTTGCGGTACAGGCCAGCACTCCGGACGCAACGCACAGCGAGAGCTTGAAGCGCATGGATCATCTCCCCGTAAAAATGGAACCACAAGGTTTCCTATAAGTATCTGGGTCAACTCGGTTGCCTACTGCAGAACGGTGCAAATGGTCACTTCGAAAGGCGACTACTCGCGCTGCTCAAGCGCTGGTGGTCACCATCGTGGACGGCGGGCATCCGGCCCGGCGAGCCCATCCCGGCCAGACGACTGGACCTAGGCCGCCCTCCCCGCCATCGGCATCCCTCCCCGACCACGGCACTGAGGACACGGCGCGCGCTCCTGCAACATCGGAGGCGACATGTACATCACGGCGGGCCCGGCTGAGGCACGGGGTTCCGGCGGGCACTATCCCAGCTGGTCGCGGCGGCGGGTCAGGGACGCGGTCTCGGCGGTGTTGCCCGCCAGCTCGATGGCTTTGTCGTACGCCGCGCGCGACTTCTGACTGCAGCCCAGCCGGCGCAGCAGGTCGGCGCGGGTCGCATGGTAGGCGTGATAGCCGGCCAGCTTGTCCTCAAGGCGGTCGACGGCCGCCAGTGCCACCTCCGGGCCGTCAAGCTCGGCGACCGCGATGGCCCGGTTGAGGACGATGATCGGCGAGGGGTCGAGGCGGACGAGCTGGTCGTAGAGGGCGACGACCTGCGACCAGTCGGTGTCGCGTACGTCGCGGGCGGAGGTGTGCACGGCGTTGATCGCGGCGAGGATCTGGTAGCGACCTGGAGCCACCCCGGCGGCCAGGCGCTCGCGCACCAGCCGGTGACCCTCGGCGACCAGCGCCGCGTCCCAGGCCCCGCGGTCCTGCTCGTCGAGGGCGACCAGTTCGCCGCTCGCCGAAACCCGGGCGGTGCGGCGGGCCTCAATAAGGAGCATCAGCGCCAGCAGCCCGGCCACCTCACCGTCCTCCGGCATGAGGGCACGGATCAGGCGAGTGAGCCGGATCGCCTCGGCGGTCAGGTCGTGGCGTACGGGATCGGTGTCGGGGCCGGTCGCGAGGTAGCCCTCGTTGAAGACGAGGAACAGGACGGCGAGTACGCCGGAGACGCGTCCCGGGAGATCCTCCGCGGACGGCACCCGGTAAGGGATGCGAGCCGCCTTGATCTTGGCCTTCGCGCGGGTGATCCGCTGCCCCACGGTGGTCTCCCGCACCAGGAAGGCCCGGGCGATCTCGGGCATGGTCAGACCGCCGACCATGCGCAGCGTCAGCGCCACGCGGGTCTCCATCGCGAGCGCCGGGTGACAGCAGGTGAAGATCAGCCGGAGCCGGTCGTCCTCGATGGCGCCGAGAGGCTCGGGCGGGTCGCCGTCGTACACCATCTGAGCCTCCTTCTGCTTGTCGTCGCGCTTGTTCTCGCGCCGGATCCGGTCGATGGCCTTGCGGTTGGCGGTGGTGGTCAGCCAGGCGCCGGGACTGGGGGGTACGCCGTCGGCCGGCCACCGCTCGACGGCGGTCGCGAACGCTTCGGCCGCCGCCTCCTCGGCGATGTCGAGGTCACCGAAACGCCTGGTCAGGGAGGCGACCACCCGCGCCCACTCCTCGTGGTGAGCGCGGGTGACCGCTTCCCGGACGGCGATCACGCTCACAGGAACGGCCGCACCTCGACCTTCCGGTTGCAGGCCCTTGACGCCTCGGTGGCGAGCTTGAGCGCCACGTCGAGGTCGGCGGCTTCCATGATCCAGAAACCGACGATGTACTCCTTCGACTCCAGGAAGGGCCCGTCAGTGATCATCGCCTCTCCACCCCGGTTGTCGATGACCGTGGCCGAGCTGGTCGATCCAAGGCCGCCCGCGAAGACCCAGTGACCCTCCGCTATAAGGCGATCGTTGAACACGTCGATGGCCGCCATCTCCTCTGGGGGGGCGAGCTCGTTCGAGTCGTGGATCACGGAAACCAGGTACTGCATCGTGGATCATCTCCTGTGGTCCGGGGGCGCTCCTCGTGGGCGGCCGCTCACACCTGCTACGAACACCTCCGCCCCGATCCGACACCGCCTCCCGGATTTCTTTCCAGGACTTTCTGCAGGCTCCCGAAGAGCCATCCGGTGACCGCTGCCCGGAGTGCGGCTCAGAACACTTCTTCCTGTGCCCTGTCCGGTCCGAGCGGGGAGACAGCTAGCACGCAGATGTCATCGAACTGGGGTTCTCCGCCGAGGGACGCGATCAACTCGTCGCACAGGCTGCCCAGCGGCGCGCCGGGCTGCCACGCCTGCAATCGTTCGGCGACACGGGCTATGCCTTCGGTGAGATCCTCTCCGCGCCGCTCAATCAGCCCGTCGGTGTACATGAGCATGATGTCGCCGACATCGAAACCCGTCTGGCCCTGGGTGTACTGCGGACAGTCCCGGTCGCTGGGGAGGCACAGGGCGGGCCCTTCAGCGGACGGCGGGATCTCCACGGTCCCGGTCTTGGCGCGCCGAATCAGGATCGGCGGGTGGCCCGCGGTGGCGTAGGTGACCTGGGACACGTCGGGTTCGACGATCGCGGCCGCCGCAGTGGCGAACTTCCCGCTGGTCGCCCAGTCGGTGACCCGTGACAGTTCTTCAAGGATGCTGGCGGGCTGGTGGCCGACGATAGCCAGGGTGCGCCCGGCGTTGCGCAGCTGTGTCATGTCCTCGGCGGCGGTCATGCCGTGTCCGACTACGTCACCGACAGCCAGGTAAGCGCGCTTGCCGGGCAGGGCCATCGCGTCGTACCAGTCCCCGCCGACCTGCTGGGTCGCTCCAGACGGGCGGTAGCTGGCTCCGATCTCCAGGCCGGGAATCACCGCGGCCGTCGTGGGCATGACCGCGCGCTGCAGGACCGCGGCGAGCGCGTGCTCATCGGCGTAGACGCGGGCGCGGACCTGAGCCTGTGCGATGAGGTCGGCGACGGCAGCGACGAAGGTGAGCTGCCCCGGCTCGAACTGCTGAGGATGCTTCCACATCAGGCCGATCGCGCCAACAGGTGCCCCGCCCACACACAGTGGCCATGCCAGCCAGCTCGATCCGTGCGCGACGACCGCCGGGCTATCCGGGCCCGGATAGCGCTGTTCATATTCTGCGGGCGTCCGGATGATCACGGGCAGGCCTGACCGGGCGGCATCGGTCGCGGCCGTGGGGACGTCCATCGGCAGGTCCGAGAACTTCTCGCAGAGCTCCTCCGCGTAGCCGACCGTGGTGATCCATGCCAGCCGCCGACCGTCCTGACTGATGACACCCAGGCATAGCGCGTCGGCGCCGCCGACGGCCGCGCGGACGCGATCGGCCACCACCTGGCCGACCGTCTCGGGGGTCAGCGCCGCGGCGAGCAGCCTGGTGAGGTCGGCAAGTGCCTCGACCCGCGCGTGCTCGCGCCGCTCTGCCTCCCGGAGCCGGGCCCGCTCCAGGGCACGGCTCGTCGTCTCGGCCACGCTCCGCAGATACTCGCGTTCCACGGGGGTCGCCTCATCCGGCCCGGCCCGCCATACGGCGAGATAGCCAAGGGCACCGACCTCGGTGAGCAACGGAAGCGCGGCCACGGACCCGGCCCCCGTGTCAGGTGCCTTAAGGTCGGCCGCATACACGGGAGTGCGGTCCCGGACCGCGCGCGGCCCCGGGGCGTCGGAATCAACCGTCCACTCCGCTGACCTGACCGCCGCCTGCGCGGCAGCATCGCCACCCGCGAGAGGCTCGAACCGACATCCGTCGGCTGCCAGCATGCTGATCACCACATGTGCAGCGTCCAGCCGGGCGCTGACCGCGGCAGACACCTGGTCACCGACGGAGTTGACAGTAGCGGCATCAGCAAGCACCGCACCCAACTCGGCGGCCTCCCGCCGGGCCTCGGCCATCGCTCGCTCCAGCCGAGCGCTGTCCCGGTCCTGCACCGCAGACGTCCGGCCAGCGACTTCCTGGGCTAGCACCCAGCCGACCAGGACGACCAGGGCGATATAGGCCTGCGTGACGGCCACCGAAGCCGCGGGTGACAGCCCTGGCTCAGCGAACTCGCCGTACCCGGCCGCCGTCATGTAGTTGGCCACCGCCGCAAACGCGGCTCCAGTAAGAACCACGCCCAGGTCACGTAGCCGGAACGCCGCCCACGCCAGGATCGGCAAGAACAGCAGGCTGGACGGTTCGCCGAAGCGGAACGCCACGACCGAAAGCCCAGCCGTGAGCAGGACAACGAGCACCAGTTCGAGCCACCGCGAGGACACGAGTGCCCGCCGCTGCGCCCACAGCAGCAACGGACCGCCGATCACCAGCACCGCGATTCCGTCCCCGGCCCACCATTGCAGGACCAGCCCCGGCCACCAGCCGCCCTTGGTCGCCCAGCTCACGGTGGCCCCGATAAGCCCGCCTGCGAGCGGCCCGAGGACCGCGGCGCCCAATACGAACCAGCCCAGACCGCGGCGGGTCCCTAGATCCGGCCGCCGTCCTCCGCAGAACCAGCGGACGAACGACGCGCCGGTCACCGGTTCCACCACGTTGGCCAGCGCCGATGCCAGCGCCACCGCAAGCGTCAGGTGATGCTGCAGGTCGACACCGACCTCGCTGACCACGATCGCGGCGATCACCACAGGCCAGCGCCGCCGCGCTATCAGCAGCAGGGCCGCCACATCGACACCCGACGGGGGATAACCGAACGCCAGGCCTGAGCTGAAGTGGTGCCACGCCAACTCCGCGCCCACCACGTACGCCGCGGCGATCACCGCGAAGAGGGCCGCCGCGCGCCCAGCCGCGGATCGGGCACAGCGTTCCAGATTCGCTAGAAACGCCGTTGCTACGTAGGGCGGCCGAGCCACGGCCAGCAGGAGACGCTGACCGGCTGGTTCCAGCCCGAGCCGTCCCGGAGGGGCAGAGTGTGTAACCACGATAAGCCGCCGAAAGGGAGACTCGGCCGCTGCTCGCCGGTCATCATCGCCGCGGGAGTGAGCGGCTCACGTAGCAATCCCGCCTCCCCCTGATGCGCCGCCATCGGCGCACATGCGACTGAGGCCAGTCCGCTTTCTTAGCTTCCTCTCAAGCGCGCCAAGTCTAGCCAGCCACTGGCTCACTTGCGGGCAAAAGGCATATTTGCCGCAGCCGCTAGCCCCGGCCGTGCTTGCGGAGGGCACGCCAGGTCTGGGTCCTGTCGCCCTCATCCGGGCCGACCTCGCCCCGGGCCGTTGCCTCTACCTGCTCGGTCAGCTTCTCAGGGCTGCTGGCCGCGATAATCGTTCGCTTGCCGCGGACCGCGATCCACACGCTTTCCAGCGGATCAAACAGAATGCCCCACCGGGGGAACCTGGCCCGGAGCTTGCGTGCGTCGTCAGCCGCATGGGCGTTGTCAGTTGGCATGGCATCCCCCCAACTGTTGAGAGCCAGCCTCCTCCCCAGCCTAGGCCCAGGGAGCCTGGACCGCCGGGGAATAGCCAGACCGCTGAGAGCGGCGGCCCGCCGATGCCGTTCGCCCGGATCCTAGCCGCCCTCCTGGTGGAGGTACCTGAGATCGCGAAATCACCTGGTCAGACGGTGGGCGGAGCGGCCGGCGTGCGCTGATCTAGCGCCTGCAACGCCAGCCGGACGGCGGTGTCGAGCTGAGGATCACGGCCCGCGGCCCAGTCGTGCGGCGCGATGGTCACCTCGACGTCCGGATCCACGCCGTAGTTCTCCAGCGTCCAGCCAACCCCGTCAAACCAATAGGCGTACTTCGGCTGCGCCACCAGGGTCCCGTCGACCAGCTCGTACCTGAGGTCAACGCCGCGCACGCCGCCCCAGGTACGGGTGCCGACCACGGTCGCGGTGCTCAGGTCCGCGACGCGCCATGAGTAACCCGCTGGTGCAGGTCACGTCAGCCGTAGTGCTTCAGGTGCGGCCACAACGTGTGCCAGCTACCCACCGGCCCGGTGCAGACACCGATCTGCAGGCCGGTCCAGTCATTGTGCACGTGGTAGGGGGCGTAGTAAGTGGTCAGCAGGCGGCAGCTGGCGAAGTACGGGCGGAGCGGCCCGAGCCCGTCGACCACCAGCACCGTGCGGTCGGACGCCTGCCCGGGTCCCCACATCCAGAAGGCGTTGTGGCCGGAGAGCACCGGCGGCAGGTGGTCCGCGGAGCCAAGGACGTCGAGCGCGGCAGCCTCGGCGTAGTAGCCGGTGAAGACCGAGGTGGGCCGCTGGCCGGCCCGCACCAGCGCAGCGTCCTGGGCCGCCACCGCGCGGGTGAGTTGCGGCCAGCCGATGGTGTCGCCGACGCCGGAGCTCTGCTGAGACGAAACCGGCAAGTCGTGCACGTCACCGACGGGCAGGACAGGCAGGAGACTCGGCAGGATCACGGCCAGGCCCACGAGGGGCGCGGCGACCAGGACCCCGCACCGCAGCCGCGGGTGGCGGCCGCGGGCGACCCAGCGCTCGGCGGCCACGGACCCGGCCGCCAGCACCGCTGGCGCCGTTCCGTCGGCGTAGTACACCTTGCCCGGCACCCAAGCGAGCACGTAGACGACGGCGAGCGTGGTGGTGACGGCGATAAACCGCAGCTCAGGGGTCCGCCACAGCCTGATGAAACCTGCGATGAGCAGTGGCACCACCAGCAGTCCCAGATAGAGGAGCTGGGCTGGCAGCCCCCCGGCATAATCGGCCGCCGTGCTGTTTTGCTGGTGCAAGGCGGAGGCCATGGCCAGCTGCGGCCACCCGTGCGTGGCCTGCCAGATGAGGTTCGGCGCCCAGATGATCGCGGCGAGGCCGGCCCCCAGCCAGGGCCATCTCGTCCGCAGGATGGCGCGGTGCTCCGAGACGAGGATGCCCAGAGCCAGGCCGATCAGCAGCAGGATCAGCAGGTTGTTGATCTCGAGCCCCACGCCAGCCACGGCTCCGGCGCCCACCCACCAGCGCGGCCGGTGCCGGAGCAGTGCCGTGGTGACGCACAGCAGGACGGCCGCCCAGGCGAGCAACTCCAGCGGGGTGGTGTTGGCCAGGTGCACGGCGCCGATGAGGATGGGGGCGCACGCCACGGCGAGGGCGGCGAGCACCCGGCCGAACCGGCCCGCGCCGAACAGCGCCGCGAACCTGGCCGCCATGACCACGACCGCCCCGCCGGCCAGCGCCGGGATGATCCGGATCGCCGCCGGGCTGACCCCGAGCACGCCGGTGACCCGGGTGAGCAGCGGGGCCAGCGGCGGCTGGTCCACGTAGCCGAACGCGAGATGGTGCCCCGCCACCATGAAGTACAGCTCGTCCTGCTGGAAGCCGTACCGGTTGCTCACCGCGAGCTCGACCGCGACGAACAGGGCCGCGATGACCCACACGGGCCCCGGCAGGCGATCGGCACGCGCCACCCGGGCCCGGCCCGCCGGGGGTCTGGCCGGGACAGCGGCCCGGGGGGTCAGGGCGGAAGAACCGGTGGACTGATCCATGACCGTGCCTCCGCGGCGCATCCAGCCCGGAATTCCCTGACCAGGACACTCCGTCCAGGACATCACGACGGGCAAATCCCGGCCAGGAAAAACTGATATCACTATGATAGGAGTTTGATGGGGTAGATACAACCCAGCTCCACCCGCCGGCGCCGGCGCAGCCCGCCCCCACGTCCGCCGGCCGAGGCTGCTTCGTGCAGGCACGCCCGCGGGCTGGCGGCGACCGCACCCGGGGCTACAGCAGATCGGCGAGGAGCGCGGCCGCGCGGGCGGCGCCACCGGGTGCCACCGGGCGGTAGTCGACCTCACGGCCGATCTCGCTCGCGATCGCGGCGGCGATCTCGGCCGGCCCCGACGTCTCGTAGTCCATGCACCGTCCGGCGCCGTAGCGGCCGAGCCGGTGGCGCACGTGGATGGTCTGCTCGAAGTGGTGGCCGAGCGGGAAATACAGGAACGGCCGCCGGTTGGCGGTCAGCTCCATGGTGGTGGTCAGGCCGCCCTGGACGACGGCCAGGTCGCAGACGGCCAGGTGGCGGTAGAGGTCGGGCACGTACGGCCGGATCTCCAGCCCCTCCAGGCGCCCGGACCGGCCCGCCAGCCCCGGCCGGCCAGGCCACCCAGGCCGTGGCCAGCCGCGCCCGGACAGGACCCCCGGATCGATCCGCGGGCCCGCCACGACGATCATCCGCAGGTCAGGCACCTGCTCCTTGGCCTGCGGGAACGCCGCGATCACCCGCCGCAGCAGCGGGGCGCCCACCCCGGAACCGCCCACGGTCACGATGCAGACCCGCTCGCTGTCGCCATAACCGAGCGCCGCGCGGTCCTCGAGCTCCCGCGGGTCGAAGCCGGTGACGTAGCCCGCGAAGTCGTAGTGCTGCTCGGTCCAGTCCCGGATGGACGGCAGCCCGGGCCCGAAGGAGTCCGGGACGATGTCGTCCGGGTCGCCCACGAAGATGGCCCGGTCGCGCACCCGCGGGAACCGCGCGATGTGCTCGATCATCTCGGCGTTGTAGTCCGCGGTCAGGTACGCCTCGTGCTCCCCGCCGTCAGCCATCGGCAGCCAGCCGACGAAGTCGGTCAGCCAGGCGTACCCGGCCGACTTCAGCTCCGGGTTCTCGTGCAGGTAGTAGTCGAGATCCCAGGACTCGTCGCCGATCCACAGGTCGTAGTCCTCGTCGCGGGCGAGGTCGTGGAAGACCATGAAGTTCGCGAGCAGGATCTCGTCCATCCGCCGGATGGCCTGGAACGAGTGCAGGTCATGGCCGGCCGCCTCGGACTCGATGTGGCCGGACTCGCTGGCCAGGTACGCGCTGGCCGGGTGGACCCGCTCGCCGCGGGCCTCCAGGACCCGGGTCACCGGATGCTGGGCCAGCCAGTCGATCTCGAGGTCCGGGTGGAGGGTGCGCAGTTCGCTGGCGATCGCGACGTCCCGCAGGGCGTGGCCGAGGCCGATCGGCGAGGAGATGTACAGCGCGCGCCTGGGACGCGAGCGGCCCCGGCGCCGGCGAGGCGGCGGCCCGGCCGGGCAGGCGAAGTCCCGGATGACGAGGTTCGCCGCGACCGGGTCCCGCAGGTGCGGCCCGTGGCCTGAGCCCTCGAACGTGATCAGCCGGGCGTCCGGGATGGCAGCCGCCACGGCCGCGCCGCGGGCCGGCCCGACGATCGCGTCCGCCGAGCCCTGGATGACCAGGGTCGGGCAGCGGATCTGGGCGCAGAGCCGGAGCGCGGTGTCCCGGTCGTTCAGCCAGTCCGCGTCCATGCCGCGGACGATGGTCTCCGGGTCGGTGTCCAGGCCCCAGCCGACCGCGTCCTCGATCTGCTTGGTCGAGTGCGGCTCGGTGAACGCCTGGGTGAAGAAGAAGTCGAGGAACCCGGGCCAGTCCCGCAGCCAGTAGTGCCGGTTCCACTTGGCCCAGCCTTCCGCAGTTCCCGGTTCCTCATCGAACTGGTACGGGCCTTCCTCCTCGCCCGGCTCCGGGGTCAGCTGCAGGTCGGGCGCGATCAGCACGAGACCGCTGACCCGCTCCGGGTGCTCGGCCGCCAGGAGCAGGTCGTCCCCGGCGCCGCACCAGGACACGACGACCGCCTGCTCCACGCCCACGTGATCCAGCACCGCCCGGGCGTCGTCGGCGGTGGCCCGCCGGTCGTACGCGCGCACCTCGCGGGGCCGGTCCGAGCGCCCGTTCCCGCGCCGGTCGAACGTGACCACCCGGGCGTGCCGGGCGAAGTACGGGATCTGGGCTTTCCAGGCCCGGGAGTGGGTGATCTCCCAGGAGGGAAGCAGCAGGATGGTGGGCTCGCCGGTGCCGTACACCTCGTAGAACACCCGGACGCCGTCCCGCTCCAGGTAGCCCTCCGGCGTCGGGATAGCGCGCCCGCGTCTGCTCGCCCCGCACACACCACGCGATCACTCACCGCCCGCGGGCGTCCCCGGGCCTGGGCGAGCCCGGGGACGCCACCGCCGGCTGCGGCCCGGTGCTCAAGGCCGCGCCTCGAACACGAGGTTGAAGGGCGTCTCCGCGGCGCGGCGGAAGCGGGTGAACCCGCCCGCCCCGATGACGTCCCGGATCCTCGCCTCGCCCGCCTGCGCGCCGAGGGCGAGGCCGACGTCCTGGGAGAGCGAGGCGGGCGTGCACAGCAGGGTGGAGAAGCCGTAGTAGGCGCGTCCCACCGGATTCAGGTTCTCCTCGACCCGGTCGCCGGCCCGGGGCTCCACGATCATCCAGGTGCCGTCCGGCTTGAGCGTCGAGCGGACGTGACGCGCGGCCCCGACCGGGTCGCCCATGTCGTGCAGGCAGTCGAACATCGTCACCAGGTCATACCCGCTGCCGCTGTAGGCCGCGGCCGGGGCGACCTCGAAGCGGACCCGGTCCGCCACCCCGGCGCTCTCCGCCCGCTGCCGGGCCGTCTGGATCGAGCCCTCGTGGTAGTCCGAGCCGACGAAGGTGGACTCCGGGAAGGCCTGCGGCCATCAGGATCGTGGACGAGCCGTGGCCGCAGCCGATGTCGGCGACGAGCGCCCCCGCCTCCAGCTTGCCGACGACACCGTCCAGTGCGGGCAGCCATCCCGGAGACCAGGCTGGCGTTGTAGCCGGGACGGAAGAACCGCTCGCAGCCGTCGAAGACGTCGGAGCCGTGCTCGTGCCAGCCCAGCCCGGCCCCGGTGCGGGCCGCCTCGATGATCCGCGGCGAGTCGAGCACCGAGCCCACCGCGACCTGGAAGAAGCCGGGCAGGTAGGCCGGGCTGTCCGGGTCGGTGAGCGCGACCGTCTGCTCGGGCGGCAGCGTGTACCGGCCGCTGGCCGGGTCGTACTCGACGTAGCCGCCCGCGGCCTGGGCGTTCAGCCACTCGCGGACGTAACGCTCCGCGGTGCCGGTCCGGTCGGCCAGCTCGGCCGGCGCCAGCGGGCCCGCGCCGGCCATCGCCCGGTACAGGCCCAGCTTGTCGCCCAGCACGACCAGCGCCGCGTTCAAGGTGGCCCCGACTTCGTCCACCGCGCGGAACACGAACTGCATGAGCTTGTCCCCGTCGACCTCGGCGGCCTGCTCGATAGTGCTCACATGCCCTCCCCTGATCGGTTTTGAGCGAGCGTAGGTTCGGGATGGCCTGGGTCGCTTCCGGGGGCCACCTAGTCTTCCGGGACCCACCTAGGCCTGGGCGCCCCTATCCGCCCGGGCACCAGGTGCTTACAATCGCGCCATGCTGCTGGGGCGGGCACGTGAGCGGCAGGAAATCGGGCGCGCTCTCGCGCGGGCGCGATCGGGGACGAGCGCGACGCTCGCGCTGGCTGGCGAGCCGGGAATCGGCAAGACGGCGCTGCTCGACTACGCCGCCGGGCAGGCGACCGGAATGCGGCTGCTGCGGGCCCGGGGGGTCGAGTCGGAAGCCCAGATACCGTTCGCGGTCCCTGCTCGAGCTGATCCGCCCGGCGCTGCCGATGCTGGGGAAGATCCCGGGGCCGCAGGCGGCCGCGATGGAGAGCGCGCTGGCCCTGCGGCCGGGCTCGGGCCACGAACGGTTCGCGGTGGGCGCCGCCACCCTCAGCCTGCTGGCGGCCTACGCCGAGGATGCGCCGGTGGCGGTGGTGATCGACGATGCCCACTGGCTGGACGGTTCGAGCGCCCAGGCGCTGCTGTTCGCCTTCCGCCGGCTGGTGGCCGATCCCATCGCGGTGCTGATCGCGGTCCGGGAAGGCGAGCCGTCCCTGCTCGACGGCGCTGACCTGCCCGACCCTGCGGCTGGGCGGCCTGACCAGCGATGAGGCCGCCATGCTGGTGCTCGGGCTGGCCCCGGAGGCTGGCCCGAGCCCGGCTGTACGGCGCGACCGCCGGCAACCCGCTCGCGCTGCTCGAACTCGCGCCGGACGCGCAGCTGACCTGGCGCTCGCCCCGGAAGGTGCCCCCGTCCTGGTCCCGGCCACGATCGCCCGGGCCTTCCTGCGCCGGGCCGGGCACGCTCAGCGACACCACCCGGCAGGCGCTGGTCCTGGCCGCAACCAGTGACAGCTCCGATCTAACGACCCTCGGGCGCGCGGCGGCCCACCTCGGCGTGGACCTGTCGGCGCTGGCCGGCGCGGAAGCCGCCGGGCTGGTGACGCTGGACAGCGGCCGGGTGGAGTTCCGCCATCCGCTGGCCCGCTCGGCCATCTACGCCGACGCGCCTGCCGGGCAGCGGCGCGACGCGCACCGGGCGCTCGCGGCGCGCCCTGCCCGACCGGGACGTGGACCGCCGCGCCTGGCATCTGGCCGCGGCGGCGACCGGGCCGGACGAGGCCGCGTCGGCCGCCCTGGAGCAGGCCGGGGCCCGCAGCCGCGACCGCAGCGCGTACGCGACCGCCGCGGCCGCGTACGAACGGGCCGGGCGGCTCGCCGCACGACCACGAGCGGCGCGGCCGGCTGCTGCGGGAAGCGGCGGAGGCGGGCTGGCTCGCCGGGCTCGCCGACCGGGCGGTCACGCTGCTGGACGAGGCCCGCGCGGTCACCAGTGACCCGGTGATGCTGGTCGAGATCGACGCGCTGGCCGGGCACATCGCGACCCGCCGCGGCCCGGTCATGCGGGGCCACGCGATCCTGACCGCGGCGGCCGAGCGGGCCGATCCCGAGCGGGCCGTGACCATGCTCGCCGAGGCCGCCAGCGCCTGCTTCTACGCGGGGAATCCGGCCGAGATGCTGGTCGTCGCCGAGCGGGCCCGCGCCGTCGCTGCCCGGGGACGCCTCGGTGCGCACCCGCTTCATGGCCGCCATGGCCGTCGGGATGGCCCGGATCCTCGGCGGTGACGCGGCGGCCGGTGCGGAATCCGCTGCACCAGGCGACGGAGCTCGCCGAGAGCTCGGCCGGGCTGCGTGAGGATCTGCGGCTGATCCCGTGGCTGGCCGTGGGACCGCTGTTCCTGCGCGAGGCCGGCACCGAGCGCTCGCTGCTGGAGCCGGTGCTGCGCACCGCCCGGGCCCGCACCGCGGTCGGCGCGCTGCCCTTCATCCTCAACCTGATCGCCCGCGACCAGGCCACCACCGACCGGTGGGCCATCGCCGAGGCCACCTACCAGGAAGCGATCAACCTGGCCCGGGAGAGCGGGCAGCAGACCGAGCTGACGTTCGGCCTGGCCGGCCTGGCCTGGCTGCAGGCCCGCCGGGGACGGGAGCAGGAGTGCCGCCGCTGCGCCGCCGAGGCCCTGCGGCTCTCCGCCGAACTCGGGACGCGGCTGTACGAGAGTCTGGGCCACGGCGGCCCTGGGAGAACTCGAACTCGGCCTCGGTGACGCCGCGCAGGCCGCGGGGCACTTCGAGCGGCTGGAGCGGCTGCTGGCCGAGCTGGGCATCACCGATGTCGACCTCTCGCCGGCGGCGGACCTCGTCGAGGCCTACCTGCGGCTCGGGCGACCACGAGGAGGCGCAGCAGGTCGCCGCGCCGCTTCGTGGCCGCGGCGAACGCCAAGGGGCAGCCCTGGTCACGGGCCCGCGCGCTCCGCTGCCAGGGACTGCTGGCCGGCAGCGCCAGCGGCTTCGCCGCGGCGTTCGAGCAGGCGCTGGCCCTGCACGCGCTCACGCCGGACGGCTTCGAGGCCGCCCGGACCAGGCTGGCCTACGGCGAGCGGCTGCGCCGGGCCCGCAACCGGGTCCTGGCCCGCGAGCAGCTGCGGGCCGCCGCGGAGATGTTCGAGCGTCTCGACGCGCAGCCCTGGGCCGACCGCGCGCGGGCCGAGCTGGCCGCGACCGGCGAGACGCGGCGGGCCCGGGACCCGAGCACGCTCGACGAGCTGACCCCGCAAGAGCTGCAGATCGCCGTCCTGCTCACCGGGGGGAAGACCACCCGGGAAGCCGCCGCCGCGCTGTTCCTGAGCCCGAAGACCGTCGAGTACCACCTGCGCCACGTGTACCAGAAGCTCGGCATCCACTCGCGCGAGGAGCTCGCGCGAGGTGCTGGCGGCGCAGGGACACCGGGCGGCCGGCAGGACCCAGCCCGCGACGGACCCCAGCCCGCTGCGACCCCAGCCCGCGACGGATCCCGGGCGCCAAGGCGGCCCGGTGCCTTACGGCGCGGCAACCTCGGCGGGCGGCTGAGCCGGTAGCGGAATTCGCCGTCGGCCGCGATCCGGCGGAACCCGGCTTTCTCCAGCACCCGCTGGGAGGCCGCGTTGCCCGGATCGGTGCCGGCGACCACGGCCGTCACCCGGGGATCCGCCCACGCCATGGCGAGCATGGCCAGGAGAGCCTCGGTGGCGTAGCCACGGCCTTGCCGCGAGGGCACAATGCCGTAACCGACCTCCACCTCCCCGCTCTCCCGCGGCGGCCCGAAGAACCCGATCCCGCCGACCACCAGGCCGCTGGCCCGCTCGACCACCTGGCGGTGACCCCAGGCCTGGTCAGCGGGGTCGGCCACGGCCGGCCCCACGTCCCGAAGCAGCCCGGCGATGATGACGTCGCCCTCGCTCGGGTAGTCGGCGGCCCAGTCGTCCAGACGGCTCCCCCCGCTGATGGCGCGAGACCGCATCCCACGGCACCGGCCGCACGATCAGCCGGGCTGACACCAGGGACGACCTGGTCGGGACGGGCGGCGGGCCGGGAGGTTCCATCAGCGCCATTGTGTCCGATGGGGCCGGTCTCCGGGCCGCGCTCCGGACCCGGCGGGCCCTTGGGGAGGACGACTCCTCATGGTGCGCGTGTTTCGTACCGTTTTATGCCTCGGGTCGACCCGCTGCGCTCTGTGCACGATTTGACTGCGCGGAGCCCCGGTGCCCTGGCAACATGCCTGAGGAATAGCCACCGTCAGGCCCGCGGAAAGGCGCATTAGGCCAAGTAACCGGGCGAATTCCGGCATGAGGAGCCTCGTGAGTTCAGTCCCCAGGCATCGCAGGAAACGGAAGATCAGGCGGACCGGTCAGCACACGACCCCCTCACAGGTGGAAAAGGTCGCCCAGACGGCAGGAAAGGCTGCCCCCGCCGTTGTGGTGGTGGGCACGCTCGCCACCACGGCCCCGCACATCGGCGGAGTGGCCGCGGCCTCAGCCCGCCGCCACGGCCCCGCACGTGATCCACGCGCACCTGGACGCCGCGGCGCTCCCCGCGGCCCGGCCCAGCACCAGGCCGCCAGCCCAGGCCGCCAGCGACCCAGGCGGCCAGCCACCGAGGCAGCCAGCGCCCACGCGCCGGACGCGGCCCGCCGGCAAGCTACGCCGTGCAGACCGGGGACACGCTGTCCGGCATCACCCAGCGCTTCTACGGCAAAGACGCCAACTGGCGGTCGCTGTACGCGGCCAACGAGTCGACGATCAGCAACCCGAACCTGATCTACGTGGGTGAGGAACTCCGCCTGCCCCGGCACCTGCCCGCCCCCGCGGCCGTGCCCGCCCCGTCCTCGGCCAGCACCACCAGCTACACCCCCCGGCATGCGTCCTCCGGCGCAGGCCGTCCGGGACCAGCAGCCAGGCCGCCGTCGCACCGCGGCCACCACCACGAACCTGTCCGGCACACTGAGCTGCAGCGGCCTGGAAGCTCTGTGGGTCGAGGCGGGCGGATCGCCGCGGCGTGGAGGTCACCGCGGCGTCCATCGCGATGGCCGAGTCCGGCGGCAACCAGTTCGCCACCGGGACCGTGGGTGAGCGCGGTTACTGGCAGATCAACCCGGTCAACGGCTCGCTCTCCACCTACGACCCCTACGGGAACGCCCGCGCGGCGGTCATCATGTCCGGCAACGGCACCAACTGGTCCCCCTGGACCACGTACACCAGCGGGGCCTACGCGGGACGCTGCTAGCGTCCCAGCCACGCCGGCCCAGCCCAGCCCAGCCCCGGCCCCGCCCGAGCCGGGCGTGGTCCCCCGGGTCAACCCGGGACCACGCCCGGCTCGGCCGAGCTCTGCGCCCCGGCACCGACGGACTCCGCCGCAGCCGGCTGCCCCTGGCGGGCCAGCGGGCCCCAGCGGAACAGCACCCCCGCCACGATCGCCCCGAGCAAGAAGATCGCGGCCCCCCACCAGAACGCCGTGGTGTACCCGTGCACCAGCGCCCGTGGTCAGCGCGAGCTCGGCTTGCCGCCCACTGGGTGCGCGGGCTGAGATGGCGGCCAGGTAGGCGGCGGTCGCACTGGCGGCCACCGTATTCAGGAGCGAAGTTCCGATCGAGCCGCCGAGCTGCTGGCCGGTATTCACGCTGGCCGACGCGACCCCCGCGTCCTCGGGCGCGACCCCGAAGGTCCCGGTATTGATGGACGGTGCGATCACCATGCCCAGCGCCGCGCCGGTGACCAGCAGCGGCGGCAGGACGTCAGTCGCGTAGGTGGAATGCACGCCGATCCGGGTCAGCCAGGCCATCCCGCCCGCCCCGATCAGCATGCCCGGCGGGACCAGGGGCCTGGGGCCGAACCGCGGCATCAGCACGATGTTGGACACGTTCGAGAAGATTACGACGAGCGCGATCATCGGCAGGAAGGCCAGGCCGGTCGCGACGGGCGAGAAGCCCAGGGTCTCCTGCATGTAGTAGGTGACGAACAGGAAGATCCCGAACAAGGCACTGCCCGCGATGAGAATCGACAGGTACGCGCCGCCCCGGTTGCGGTCCAGCACGATCCGCAGCGGCAGCAGCGGCTGCGGCGCACGGGTCTCCCACCAGGCGAACACGGCGAGCAGCAGCACGCCTGCGGCCAGGAATCCCCACGTCGACGGCGTGTGCCAGCTGTACAGCGCGGCGTTGGAGAAACCGTAGACGATGCAGAACATCCCGGCCGAGACGAACAGCGCCCCGGGGACATCCAGCTTGGGCCGGTGCCCCCGCGGGTGGCGGCCGAGCAGGATGGACCCGCCGATGACGGCGGCCGCCGCGAAGAACACGTTCACGTACAGGCACCAGCGCCAGGACAGGTATTCCGTCAGCACGCCGCCCAGCAACAGCCCGAGGGCGCCGCCAGCGCCGGCAATGGCCCCGAAAATTCCGAATGCCTTGCCGCGGTCCTTCGACCCGCCGAAGGTAGTGGTCAGCAGGGACAGCGCGGAGGGCGCCATGAACGCGCCGAACGCTCCCTGCAGCGTCCGGGCCCCCACCAGCATGCCGAAGCTGGTCGCCGCGCCGCCGATCGCCGAGGCGGCCGCGAAGCCGATCAGCCCGCCGATGAAGGTGACCTTGCGGCCGAGCAGCGAGGAGACCCGCCCGCCGAGCAGCAGGAGGCTGCCGAAGGCCAGCGCGTACGCGGTGACGACCCACTGCCGGTCCACGTTGCTGAAGCCCAGCGCACGCTGGGCCGAGGGCAGCGCGATGTTCACGATCGTGGCGTCAAGGACCACCATCAGCTGGGCCAGGGCGATCACGCCGAGGATCAGCCATCGTCTGGGGTCCGGGCGAGTCCGCGGGCGGCGGACGGCGACGGGACCTGCGGGCGGGTTCGCTGCTGACATCGCTCAACGCCAATCTGCAGGACGTTCTCCGCTTTCCGCCCGACATTAACATCGGGGTCCGGGACCGCCTCGGGCCTGCCCCGCACCAGTGCCGCGCCGCGCACCCGGCCCTTTCCAAGGCAGATAACGAGGACCTCCGCGGCGGCCGCCGGCCCGCAGCCGGGGCCGGATGCGCGGCGGGGGCCAGGACCCCGGGATCCGGCAGCCGCCCCTGGCGCGCTGCGCTCAACTAGACTCGTGCCGTGATCTTCAAGCAGGTCGGGGAAGGGAGACCCTATCCCGACCATGCCCGGACCACACGGGAGTGGGCGGAGGTGCCGCCGCGCCCGGTCCGGCTCGACCAGCTGATCACCACGAAGGCGGTGCTGGATCTCCGGCTGCTGCTATCGAAGGATTCCACCTTCTACGGTGATCTCTTCCCGCACGTTATCCAGTGGCGCGGCGAGCTCTACCTGGAAGACGGCCTGCACCGGGCGCTCGGTGCGGCCCTGCATCAGCGTTCCGTGCTGCACGCCCGGGTGCTCGATCTCGATACCGGGCACCAGCCGAAGCACTCACGCAGGCGGGGAGGGAGTATCGCGGACTGAACCGCGGGCCGCCTGGCTGACCCCGGCCCGGCGGTGCCGGTCCTTGCGTGATACGTGCGCCTTCCCGACCTGGTTGACCGGGACCGGGTGCTGCGACGCCTCGGTCAGCAGCGGCGTCATCCACTCCAGCAGCGAGGGCACCAGGGCCCGCCAGGTGGCCATGGTGTGCCCGCCGCCCGGCACCACGTTCAGCTGGACGCCGGGCTGCCGGGCCAGGACCAGGCGCTGGAACTGCCGCGCCGCGCGGAGACCGGCGATGTCCTTCCCCCCGACGCCGAGCCAGAACTGGGGGATCCGGGCGCTCACCGGGAGCCGGGTGATCCGCAGCAGGGGCGTGTTGGTCCGGCGCGTATGCAGATCGTGGCCGAACGGATTGACGGTGTGCACCGGGTTGCCCAGCTGGTCATCGCTGGGGGTGAAGTAGCCGCTCATCACGCCGGCCGCGCCGTACCGCAGCCGGTAGACCAGGGCCAGGTTGGCGGTGCAGTAGCCACCCTCGGAGTAGCCCGCGATACCCCAGGCCGGTCCCTGCGGCTGCACCCGCAGGATGCTCGGCAGGTACGCCGGCAGGTCGTGGGCCAGGAAGGTGGCGTCCTGGGGCCCGTGCCGCACGTTCAGGCACTGCAGCGAGATCCGCCGGCCCCCGTTGGCGTCCGGCATGACCAGCACCGCGGGCTTCACCGCCGCACCGTCGCCCAGCAGGGTGCTGTACGCCGCGGTGATGCCCACCACGTTGATCCAGTCCGCCGGGCTGCCCGGGAACCCGGGCAGCAGCTCGATGACCGGGAAGCGGTAACCGCTGAAGGCCGCCCGGAAGTACTGCGGAGGCAGGTAGACGAAGACGGTCCGGCTCAGGTGGCTGGCCTTGCCCCGGACCGTGAGCCGGATGGTCTGCCCGTGCGCGGCGGCGGTGCGGACATTCACGCGGCTGCCCAGGATGGCACTGATCTGCGCGGCTGACGCGCGGTTGACGCTGGTCGCCGTGGCGACCTGGCTGCTGCCCTGGCCACCGAGGTCCGAGGCGGCCGCACCCCAGGTCTGGTAGTAGTCGTAGTACTTGTTGACCGCCGCCACCCCGAACAGCATCGCGGGAATGAACGCGAGGCAGGCCGCGAGCACCCGGAACACCATCTGCCTGGTCAGAGCCATCCAGCAGACCAGGGCGCAGAACACCACCATCAGGAGGATGAATAGCGCGGTGCTTTGCGGCTCTAGCACTCCATCCCCTCGGCTGGGCGGGACGCCGGCAAGCGGTCATGCCGACGGTGCGCGGACGGGAAGCGCCGGGCCGCGCAGCAGGCGCGCACCCCGGCGATCCATATGGGCGGTGGAGGTGGGATTTGAACCCACGGAGGGTTGCCCCCTCACACGCTTTCGAGGCGTGCGCCCTCGGCCACTAGGCGACTCCACCGCCGCTGAGCCTACCTGACGTGACGGGCCGCCGGCCCAGGCTGGGGACAGCCGCAACGCTCTTGTCGCCGGGTCGCCGGGGCCGCCTGCGGTGACGTCAGCCCCCGTGGTGGCGTCAGCCGCCGGGGCCTGCGGCTGGCGAAGAACTCGCGCAGCAGGCGAGCGCACTCATCCTCCAGCACCCCGGCGATGACCTCGGTCTGCTGGTCCAGCCGCCGATCACGGAGCACGTCCCACAGCGAGCCCACCGCCCCGGCCCGCGGGTCGGCCGCGCCGTACACGAGCCGGGCCAGCCGCGCCGCGGAGATCGCCCCCGCGCACATGGTGCACGGCTCCAGGGTGACGACCAGGCTGCAGCCCGCCAGCCGCCAGTCGCCGGATGCGGCGGCCGCCGCGCGGATGGCCACGATCTCGGCGTGGGCCGTGGGGTCCGCATCGGCCTCGCGGCGGTTGTGCCCCCGGCCGATGATCGCGCCCCCGGCGTCCAGGACCACCGCGCCGACCGGGACCTCGGCTGGCTGCATGGCCAGGGCCGCGCCCGCCTCCGCGAGGGCGGCGCGCATCGCGGGCTCGAAGGTGGCCGCGTACCCGGTGCTCACGGCGTGCGCCCGCGCCTCACGGTTCGAGCCTCACGGGATAGCCTCACGTCCTGGCTTCACGGTGCTGGGTTCATGGCCCTGGCTTCATGGGCCGAGCGCGGCGTCCAGGGCCCGGTCCAGCGTGTGGCCGAAGCCGAGCCGGCGGGCGATGCTGGCCAGCGCCTCGTCAGGGAACAGGTCCAGGTCGCCGGACAGCGCTCCCAGATCCATCTCGTCGACGCCCAGGTCCGCGAAGATGGACATCTCGCCCGCGGGCAGCACCTGGTCCAGGTCGTCCTCGCCGGGAACCGGGATGTCCAGGTACTCGAGTATCTGGCGGGCCAGCGGCCAGTCCACCGCGGCGGTCAGGTCGGACAGGAACACCGAGACCTCGCCGCCGAGCACCCGTAGCGCCACGAAGAAGTCATCCCCGACCGCCACCAGCCCAATCGTGCCGCCCACGGCTGGGCTGCTGGCGGAGCGCGTGGATCAGCCCCTTCAGGTCCTCGGTGAGGGCGACCGGCAGGACCTCGGTGTCCCACGCGTCATCCTCGCGGTAGACGATCACGGCGACGTTGCCGCCATTCACATCCGTCATCGCACCTCACCTGGGCTCTCTTCAGCAAGGGAATGGTGTCAGATCGACGGCATGCCCGTATGGCAATCACCAGGCTCGCCAGGGGCCGCGGAGACCGCGGGGAGATTTCACTACCTAAGGCAGTGAGATGTGCACCTATTGTTACCGCCGTCAGGACGCGGGACCTGCGGGACGGAACTCTCCAATTTTCCGGCCTGGGCGGCGCGTGATGTTCGTCCCGGCGGGGGATCAAGGTACGGTGGCTGCCTTGCCATCGGTAGTCTTGGTAATGCAATTACGCTGGGCTAAACTAAGCTAACGGGCTGAACGCAGCCGACGACCGCGGAGCTGATCGTGCTGAAGAAGATCATCACCTGGGCGATCGTCATCTTCCTGGTCTTTTACCTGATCACGCAGCCTAGAGGGGCGGCAAATGTCATCCAATGGCCTGCTCAACCTCCTCAAGGACGCCTGGGCAATTCCCTCGCGACGTTCGTGAACTCGCTGTGAGCCAGCGATGCGGTTGATTGCCCGCGCAACGCCGGCCGCGGTCAACAAGTACCTGCTGCCCCACGAGCACCAGGTCATCACGGTCCGCAAGCACCCTGCGGTGCTCATCGGCCCGATCGCTGATCGCGCTGGCCGGGCTGCTCATCGCCCTGGTGCTCGGCACCACGGTGCTGCACCACTCCCACGACGGCATCCTCGTCCTGGTGCTGATCGTCGTGGGCCTGCTGCTCTACCTGGCCTTCAAGACCTGGGAGTGGTCCGAGGACTACTTCGTGGTCACGTCGGACCGGATGCTCCAGGCCAGCGGGGTCTTCACCCGCAAGATCGCGATGATGCCGCTGGTCAAGGTCACGGACATGAGCTTCCAGCGCTCCTCGCTCGGCCGCCTGCTGGGCTTCGGGGAGTTCATCCTGGAATCGGCGGCCAGGACCAGGCCCTGCGCAACATCGATCACGTGCCCTACCCCGAGCAGCTCTACCTCGAGATCTGTGCCCTGATCTTCCCGGCCGAGAAGATCCCCTGCCCCCAGTGCGACGGCCAGGGCGTGCTCATCCAGCAGAACGAGGACGGCGAGGAGACCACGTACCTCTGCCCGCTGTGCAAGGGACGGAAGACGGTGTCGGCGGACACCCTCGTCGCGGAGAATAGAGACTTCGGCGACGACTGAGTCGCCCGCAGCGCTCATTTCCCTTCCCCGGGGGTTCGTGCTGCCGGACGGTCACCGTGAGCGTCCGGCAGCACGAGTCTGCCCCGGGCACCGGCTCCCCGCAGGCACCGGCTCCCCCGCCGGTGAGGCTGCTCACACGCTGACCAGGGCGATGCCGGCCACCGCCAGCAGCAGCCCGGCCACCTGCGGTAGCCGCATCCGCTCCCCCAGCACGAGCCGGGCCAGCAGGACCGTGACCCCCGGGTACAGCGAGGTCAGCACCACGGCGATGCCGAACAGCCCGTCCCGGGTGGCCACGACGTAGCAGACGTTCGCCGCCGCATCGAGCAGCCCGGAGGCGATCGCCGCGGCCAGCAGCCACGGGCTGACCGCGCGCCAGGCCAGGCCGCCCAGCCAGGCCACCGCCCCGGTCACGACCAGGGCCCCGGTGATCCGGGCCACAGCGCTGGGCCACAGCACGCCCGAGGCGCCCGCGTACCGGAGGAAGAGGAAGAACAAGCCGAAGGCCAGGCCGCCCGCGATGCCGAGCAGGAGCCCGCGGCCCCCCGGCCGGGACGCGGGCCGGCCGCGGCCGATCCCTTCCGAGCTCACCAGTACCGTGGCCACCAGGCACACGGCGCCGCCGAGGTAGGCGAGGGGCCCGGGGCGCTCCCCGGCCGCGATCGCCACGCCGACCGGAAGCACGGTGGAGACCAGCGCGGAGACCGGGGCGACCACCTGCATCGGCCCCGCGGCGAGGCCGGCATAGAACAAGATCAGCCCGGTGCCCCCCGCCGCGCCGGCCGCCGCGGCCCAGGGCAGGCCGGCCGTCCCGACCGGGCCGCCCGCCGCCAGGGCCGCGGTCAGCAGCACCATGGCCCCCACGGGGGCCGACACCATGAGTACGGAGAGGACATGGGTCCGCCGCGACACCGCACCGCCGAGAAAGTCGGCACTGCCGTAGAGCACGGCGGCCGTCAGGGCGAAGACTATGGTCACGATGCTCCACGAGCACCCGAAGCGAGCGGCGACGGTCGGTTGGATAGCGAACTACGTGGTTCACTATACCGACCGATGAGTCGGAAGCGAACGGATAAACGATGGCTGCTGCCGACATCCCGGCCGCCCTGGCCCGGACTCTCCAGGGACTGCGGGCCGAGCGGGGCTGGTCACTGGACCAGCTGGCCGCGCGGTCCGGGGTGAGCAAGGGGGTCCTGGTCTCCCTGGAACAGGGGCGGGGCAACCCGAACCTGGCCACCCTGGCCCGGGTGGGCGACGCGTTCGGCGTGCCGATGACCAGGCTGGTGGAGGTCACCGGCGAGTCCACCGTGCGGGTGAGCGGACCGGATCAGGCGCGGGTGCTCTGGCGGGGCCCGTCCGGGGGGACGGGCACCATCATCGCCGCCACCGAGCCGCCCTGGGCGGCGGAGCTGTGGCGCTGGACGCTCCAGCCGGGCGAGGGCTTCGGCGGTGACGCCACATGCCTGCCACCCGGGAGCTGGCCTGGGTGGAGGAAGGCACTCACGCTGACCGTGGCCGGGGAGCAGTACCAGGTGACGGCCGGGCAGTCAGCCCGGTTCCCGGGCGGCGTCCCGCACGCGTACCGGAACGACGGGACCGCGCCGGTCTCCCTGACGATGATCGTCGTAGTGCCGCCCGCCCCGGAGTGAGCGGGCCGCCGGTCCGGCCCCGCCATCCCGGCTAACCCGGGTAGAAGGGTCGAGCGGCGCGGGCACCCCCGGCACTGATACATTCTGAGGATAAACACCGGAGGCCTGACCGGGGCAAATTTACCGGCGGATTACCCCGGGGTGGAACACATTGCTGCCGCATAATCCGGCGGCCGCTGATGGGCTGGGCCCGGCCAATATGCTCGATAGTGGAGCAATGCGAGTCGTGGTGACAGGTGGCGCCGGTTTCCTCGGATCCCATCTGTGTGACGCGATAATGGCCCGGGGTGACAGCACCGTATGCGTTGACAACCTGGCCACCGGGCGTCCGGATAACGTCGCGCACCTGATGGACAGCCCCGGGTTCACGTTCGTGGAGGCTGACGTCAGTCTGGCCCTCGACGTGCCCGGCCCAGTCGACGCCGTCGCCCACCTGGCCAGCCCCGCTTCCCCGCCAGAGTACCTTCGGCTACCCCTCGAGACCCTGGCCGTCGGCAGCCGCGGGACCGAGAACGCGCTGCGCCTGGCCCACCAGCACGGCGGACGTTTCGTGCTCGCCTCCACCAGTGAGGTCTACGGGGATCCGGCCGTGCACCCGCAATCCGAGGACTA
>CAVQNH010000051.1:0-189567 GCA_963713815.1 uncultured Actinomycetes bacterium | reverse complement strand
GGGTGCCCAGCGCCACGTAGACCAGGATCGCGCCGAGGTAGGTGTTGATCAGGCCGAGCTTCCCGAGGTTCACGTACTCCGGGATGATGATCGACTGCAGCGGCACCATCAGCGCGGCCACCACGCCCAGGAACAGCAGGCCGCTGCCCCGGTAGCGGAGCTTGGCGAACGCGAACCCGGCCGTGGTGGAGACGGCCAGGATGAGCAGGATCGACACCAGGCAGATCACGGTGGAGTTGAGCAGTTCCCGGCCGACCGGCAGCTCGCTGAACAGCTGGCTCCAGGCCACTCCCGAATGGCCGCTCTGCCGCTCGAACTGCGACTCGTTCCGGAACGCGTTGTTGAGTATGTACCAGAACGGGTACAGCATGACGACCGCGACGACCGACATGATCGCGAAGATCAGGCCGATCCGGCCACGCCGCCGGGCCCGCAGCGCCCGCTTGGCCGGCGCGCCGCCGGAGCCCGCGGCGCCGGATCCTGGCGCCGGGCCGGCCGTGGTCAGCGAATCCGCCGCCATCTACCAGCCCTCCCCGTCCTCGGAACGGATCAGCCGGAGCTGCACCAGCCCGACCACGATCATGATCACGAACAGGATGATCCCGTACAGCGCGCCGGTGCCGAACTGGCCCAGCGAGAACGCCGACTGGTAGACGAAGAACTCCAGCGTGGTGGTGCCGAACCCCGGGCCGCCGTTCGTCATCACGAAGATCAGGCTGAACAGCGCGGAGAACGCGCTGATCACCGTGATCACGAACGAGAACTGGACGAACCGCTTGAGCAGGGGCAGCGTGACCCGGAAGAAGATCTGGCGGCGTTTCAGCCCGTCCACCCGGGCCGCTTCCAGCAGCGTCGGGTCCAGGGTGGCCATGCCGGTCAGGAAGATGATCGTGTTGGTGCCGAGCATGGACCAGATGAACGTGATGGCCAGCGCGAGCAGCGCGGTGCGCTGGCCGGCCAGCAGGTTGGTCTGCACCGAGCCCAGGCCGACCGCGGCGAGCATCTTGTTCAGCAGCCCGTTCAGCGCGAAGAACTGGACCGCGACCATGCCGATGACCACCCAGGACACCGCGGTAGGCAGGAAGTACACCGACCGGAAGAACCGCCAGCCGCGGACGTGCTCGTTCAGCAGGGCGGCGATGGCCAGCGGGATGCCGATCGCGAACGGGATGGACAGCAGCAGCAGCGCGTTGTTCTCGATCACCCGCCAGAAGATCGGGTCGCTGAGCGCGGCCGTATAGGTGCTCGGCCCGATCCACTGGGCGGTCAGGCCGTTCCAGTTCGTCATCGAGTAGTAGACGGCCTGCCCGATCGGGATGCCGAGCAGGGCGACCACCACGATCACCGCGGGCAGCGACAGCAGGATGCCCGCCCGCCGCCGGCGCCGGGCCAGCCGGCTCCGGCGCGGCCGGCGGCAGGCCCGGGGACGTGCCCCGGGCCAGCCCCGGCGTCGCTTCCGAGACGCTCACCAGCGCATCACGGGTAGCTGGTCCCCCTCTGCGTGCTGGGCAGCTGGCCGAGCGTGGTCTGCATGCTGGACAGCGCCGACTTCGGTGAGATGCTGCCGTTCAGCACCGACGGGAGTTCCTTGCTGCCCGTGTTCACCACGTTGCCCTGCACCACGTTGTCCAGCATCGGGTAGGCGGTCATGTGATCCTGGCTGACGAAGTTCAGCATCTGCTGGTTCACCGGGTTGGATGTGGACGTGCCGTTGATGGCGGGGATCAGCCCGGCGGCGTTGATGATCTTCGCGGCCTGGCTGGTCGTCATGAACTCCAGGAACTGCAGGGCCTGGGCGGAGTGCTGGGTGTAGTTCGTCATGGACAGGCCATCACCGGCGAAGTCCACCACGCCCTTGATCGGGCTGTCGGAGAACGGCGGCACGAACGCGGCCACCTTCGAGCCCAGCGCGGCGGTGAACTTCTGGGTGTCCCAGGTGCCGTCCACCATCATCGCGGCCTTGCCGGTCTCGAAGTCGCCCAGGTTGTTGGTCTTGGTCAGCACGTCACTGTTGGTGCACCCGTTGCTCTTCAGCTTGGCCCACTGCGCCAGCTGGGCCTCGTTGGCCGCCGAGGTCCACGGGATCTGGCCGCTGTAGAGCTGCTGCCAGTTCGTGACCGGGTGCGCGCCGATCATCATGTAGCTCATGTCGTACCACGGGTAGAACTCCGCGCCCAGCGGCTGGCCGCCGTTGCCGTAGGTCAGCGGCATGTACCCGGCCGCCTTGAGCTTCTTGCACGCCGCGAACAGCGAGGTCCAGTCGGTCGGCACCGAGGTCACCCCGGCCTTGGCGAACGCGGCCTTGTTATAGAAGCCGATGTAGAACTGGTTCTCCAGCGGGATCACATACGGGCCGTTGGCCGCGTTGAACTGGTCCGACGTCCATTTGAGCGCGTCCGGGTCGATCCGGGCCAGGTCAGCGGCCGGGATCTTGCCCTTGAGGTTGGTCAGGAACTCCTTGTACTGCAGGGTGAACAGGCCGGTCCACATGACCGCCAGGTCCGGGCCGGTCTTGGACACCGCGGCCGCCTGGAGCAGCGCGAAGTAGTTGTCCGCGGGCTGGCTCACCACGTTGACGGTGACGTTCTTGTGCTGGGCCTCGAACGCCTTGGCCAGGTTCTTCAGCGCGGTCGCGTTCTGCTCGGTGCCGTAGTTCTCCCAGATGGTGAGGGTGACCGGGCCCGACGTCGAGCCGCTGCTCCCTCCGCCGCTGCTGCATGCGGTGGCCAGCAGGGCCGCCGCCGCCGTGGCGGCCAACACTTTCCAGTGCCTCACGGCTGTCTCCTTTCACTTGTGCCTCGAAATCTCGGTGTCACCGCGTGGCCGGTGCCGGAAGGCCGGTCCGTTCAGGACCGCCCGACGACGGGCTCCACGAACCGGCGGTGCTCCTTCGTCGGGGCCCGCAGGAAGTCCAGGTCGCATCCTTCGGGTGCCTGCAGTACGTGATCGCGGTAGAGCGCGGGCCAGCCGCGCAGGTGGGGGGAGGGCGGCGGGGACCAGCCGGCCCGGCGCCGGGCCAGTTCCGCGTCGGGCACGTCCAGCGTGAGAGACCCGGCCGCGACGTCCACCGCGACCGGGTCACCGTCGGCGACGAGTGCGAGCGGGCCGCCGGTGGCGGCCTCGGGGGCGGCATGCAGGAACACCGTGCCAAAGCTGGTGCCGCTCATCCGGGCGTCGGTGACCCGGACCATATCGGTGACCCCGTCGGCGACCAGCTTGGCGGGGATCGGGATCATGCCCCACTCCGGCATCCCGGGCACGCCGACCGGGCCGCAGCCGGCCAGCACCAGCACGGTGTCCGGGGTCACGTCGAGCGCCGGGTCCTCCACCCGGCGGCGCATCTCCTCGTAGCCGCGGAAGACCAGCGCCCGCCCGCGGTGACGGAGCAGTGCCGGGGTGGCGGCCGAAGTCTTGATCACGGCACCATCCGGCGCCAGAGACCCGCGGACCACGGCAAAGGCTCCGTCGTTCCCCGGCGACACCCCGGCCGGCCGGATCGCCCCGGAGGCGGGGGGAGCGGCGCTGGCGATCTCGGCGATCGTGGCGCCGGTGACGGTGACCGCACCCGTGTCCAGCCGGCTGCCCAGTTCCCGCAGCAGGGCCGGGACCCCGCCCGCCCGGTCCAGGTCGGGCAGGAGCCCGGCGCCGGAGGGTTCCACGTCGGCCAGTACCGGGATGCCCTGGCCGAGACGGCCCAGGTCGTCGAGGGGCAGCGGGATACCGGCCCGGCCGGCGATCGCGGCCAGGTGGATGATCGCGTTGGTGGAACCGCCGACCGCGTGCAGCATCCGGATGGCGTTGGCGAACGCGGCCGGGGTCAGGATGGCGGACGGCCGCCGGCCGGCCGCCACGGCCTCGACCGCGCAGCGGCCGGCCGCCGCGGCGGCGGCCCGGCCCCGGGGGTACCCGGCCGGGATCGTGGCCGAGCCCGGGATCATCAGCCCGAGCGTCTCGGCCAGGATGGCCATGGTCGAGGCGGTGCCCATCGTGTTGCAGGTCCCGGTGCCGCAGGCCAGGCAGCGTTCCAGCTCCCGCCAGCCCGCGTCGTCGAGGCGGCCGGCCCGCCGCTCGTCCCAGAGCCGCCACAGGTCGCTGCCGGTGCCGATGCGCCGGCCCCGGAATGTGGCGGGCGTCCGCGAGCCGCTGGTGACCAGGACCATGGGCAGGTCCGCGCTGACCGCGCCCATGATCGCGCCGGGCACGGTCTTGTCGCAGCCGGCCAGCAGCACGATGCCGTCCAGCGGGTAGCTGCGGATGATCTCCTCGATCTCGATGGAGAGCAGGTTCCGGTAGAGCATCGCGCTCGGCTTCATCAGGTCCTCGCCGAGCGGGATCGAGCCGAACTCGACCGGCACCCCGCCGGCCTCGCGGACGCCGGCCCGGACCGCGCCGGCCAGGTCCCGCAGGGGGAGGTTGCACGGGTTGAGGTCGCTGACCGAGTTGGCGATGCCGATGACCGGGCGGCCGCCGTCCGGGCTGACCTCCAGGCCGGCGGAGGCGAGCGCGACCCGGTTGGCCAGCGCGACCTCGTCGTCCCCGCGCAGCCACGCGTCACTGCGCAGCGCGGTAGCGCTGGGCTGGCTGGCACTGCGCAGCGCGGTAGCGCCGGGCTGGCTGGCACTGCGCAGCGCGGTAGCGCCGGGCTGGCTGGCACGGCGCAGCGCCGTAGCGCCGGGCGGGCTGGCCATCGCGCTGGGGCGGGGGCGGGGGGTCATGGTGCGGGCTCCGGGATGCCCAGGCCCGGCGCCCCGGGCCCGGACTGGGCCAGCTCCAGGCCGGCCCGGTCCATCCACTCCAGCGCCACCCGGGCCCGGTGCACCTTCTCCCGGGCGATGGCGACCGCCTCAGTGGCCAGGTGCAGCCCGCTGGGGTACAGCGGCCGGGAGTTGCGCAGGCCGAACTTCACGTACATGGGTGAGGCCGCGGCGACCAGTTCAGCGGCCTCATGCCCGCGGACCACGCCGCCCATCGAGCTGGGCGCCTCCACGTACAGGTCGATGGGCAGCGTGGTGGCCGCGCGCAGCTCGGCGAGCAGGCCCAGGGTCATGTCCGAGGGCACGTTGACGGTGTCCGCCCCGAGCCGCTCCAGCTGGGCCACGCTGAGGGGGTTGCCGGGCGCGAGCATGGCTGAGACCTTCCACACCACCGAATCCGGGATCTCACCGTCCTTCTGCATCCCGGCCAGCAGTTCCAGCAGGCCCGTGTCGGCGACCAGGAAGCCGCGGATCCCGCAGTCAACTCCGCGGAGCACATCGTCCACCGCGTACCGCAGCTGCCGCGACCCGCGGATCAGGCCGCCCCGTGAGGGCCCCTCGTCAGACTGGGCCAGGCTGCCGATGTCCCACTCCTCGCGCGGTCCCACGAACAGCGAGATCTCCAGGCCGTGGTCGGCGCCGATCCCGGCCATCTCGGCCAGTTCCTGCTCGGACAGCAGCATCGCGCCGCTGCCCTGCGATACCCGGTTGATGGTGACGCCCTCGGCCGCGGCCTGCTCCACCACGGCCCGCAGCACGGCCGGGCCCTCCACGCTGGGGATCTCGATCCGGAAGTCGGCGCCGTCCGGGAACCGCGCCGTGCTGCGCTGCGGCGTGCTCTCCATCACGATCCCGCGCCGGGCCAGCGCCTGGATCCCGGTGGTCCGGGCCGTAGCCTCCTGACCAAGGGTTTCCTGGCTCCCCAGGGTCATCACGCCACCTCCAGGACCGCCGGACGCGGCGGCACCAGCTCGTCGTCCTCGGCCGGCCAGCCCGGCCTCGTGGTTTGCGGCCCGGCACTGTGCGGCCCGGGACTGTGCGGCCCGGGACTGTCCGGCCCCGTGGCGCGCCGGTCCCGGCCGCCGGGGCCTGTCCCATCCGGTACCGCGGTGATCCGTTCCAGCCCGGCGGGGGACACCAGGTAGGTGTCCTCGGCCTTGGCCCCGCCGGGCAGGCTGGGGTTCCAGGCCACCGCCTGGCCGGCCGTGACCGGGGTGGCGTACCAGCGCGAGTCCTGCTGGGACGGGGCTATCTCGAACTCACGCTGCGCGTACCCGATCGGCCCGCCCTGGTAGTGGCCGGCCCAGCCGCCCGGCGCGCCTTCCCGCGCATAGGCCTGGTCGAGGACGGTAAGCACGTCGCCGTAGCGGTTCGGCGGCACGCAGGCGACCAGCGTGTCGCGCTCGATCCGCAGCACCCGGGCCCGCAGCGCGGCGAACTCCGCGGTCGGTGGTCCGGCCGAGGCGAACCGGGTGGCGGCGGCGTGCAGCCCGCCGCGCCGGGCGACTACCACCGCCATCGCGAGCTCGCGCACCGGAGCGCCCACCGCCATCGGGTGCCGGAACCGCCGGACCCGGTCGTCCCCGCCGACGATCAGCACCGGCGCGTCCGCGCCGCGTGACTCCAGCAGTTCAGCCACCCGGCCCTGGATGTCGAGGTCCCGCTCACCCGGCCGCCAGGCCATCAGGGACTGCTCCAGCGCGGCCGCCGTATCGGTCCCGAGCTCACGCAGGTCCTCCTGTTCCGCGGGGGAGAGGGTGAGCCTCAGGGCGACCAGCTCCTCGGTGGCATCCACCCCGAACGCGGGGTGCCCGTCGGCGGCCAGCCGGCCCGCGCCCGTGCCCGCGAGGTCCTGCGCGGCCCGGGCGAACGCGTCCGGCTCGTACCAGGGCACCGCGACCAGGTCGGCGAATCCGTGGCGTCGCGGCTGGTACTCCTCGCTGACCCGGCCGGCTTCCACCTCGGTGGTCACCAGCGCTGCCCCGGTGGGGGTGACCACCACCCAGACGAGATCGGTCTGGGCGGTCCGGTCCACCGGCGGGGCCACTGCCCCGGTAGCCCAGGCCACGCTGTCCGGGCCGGTGAGCACCACCCCGGCCACGTCCTCCCGGCCGGCCAGCCAGGCTTCCAGGCGCTCCCGCGCGGCGTCCGCGCGGGCCACGCTCCGGGGCGAATGTTCGGCTATACCGAACAAAGTTTTGTGATGTAGAATCACCCGGTCATGGAATCATTCACATATGCCCATGTCAAGGCGTTTTGAGACTCGCTAAGATAACAGATAACGTTCTGCGATACCGAACGTTCTGCACTACCGAACAATGGTGTGAGGAAGTGAGCAGGTGACATCCGAGCAGGACGGCGCCGGAGCGGGCCGCTACACGGTCAAGAGCGTGGCCCGGGCGCTGCGGCTGGTCGGCATCGTGGCGGACGGCCCGGCCGAGGGGCAGACGCTCAGCGAGCTGGCCACCGCGCTGGGCATCTCCAAGAGCAGCACGCTGGCGCTGGCCCGGACCCTGGAGGCGGCCGGTTTCCTGCGCGAGACCCGGCCCGGCCCCCGGTACACGCTGGGCACCGCGCTGATCCGGCTGGGCGACATCGTGGGCCGCCAGCTCCCCCTCGGTGACCTGTGCCGCCCGCTGCTCGACGAGCTGTCCGAGACCACCAAGATGACGGCGCGGATCGCGGTGGCCGAGGCCGGCTACCCCGTCTTCATCGCCCGCGTGGACGGCCCGGGCAGCGTGCGGTTCTACACGCCGCTGGGCCAGCGGGAGGTGCCGTACGCCTCGGCGGCCGGTAAGGCCATCCTGTCCACGATGACCGAACCGGAGGTCCGGCGGGTCTGCGCGGAGGCCGGGATGGCCCCGCGCACCACGCACACCATCACCGACGCCGGGACCCTGCTGGACAACCTGGCCGCGGCCCGGCGGCTCGGGTTCGCGGTCGATGACGAGGAGGACGCCGAGGGCGTGTTCTGCGCGGGTGCGGCGTTCTTCGGCCACGACGGCAGCTGCGTGGGGGCGATCAGCGTGACCGGCATCAAGGGCGATCTGCCCGCGTGGCGCGTGGATGAGCTCGGCCGGGCCGTGCGCAGCTACGCCGACAAGGTATCGGCCCTGCTCGGCGGGGCGCCCTACGCCATGCCCGGGGAAGGAGCCTGATGCCCATGCCACCGGAGGTGCCGGGAACCATGTCTCCCGAGACCGCGACTCCCGGGTCCGCCCCTCCCGAGTCCGCGCTTCCCGGGGGCCAGCCGGGCCCGGCATCCGCCAGCGCGCTGGTCGTGTCCTCCCCCGGGGAGGTGTCGCTGGAGCAGCGCGCCCGCCCGGTGCCCGGCCCGGGGGAGGTGCTGATCCGGCCCGCCGCCGTCGGGCTGTGCGGCACCGACCTGGATATCCTGGCCGGCCGGATCGACCCCGCCTACGTCCGCTACCCCCTCGTGCTCGGCCACGAATGGAGCGGGACGGTGCTGGCCGGCGGGGACGGCTCGCTGGCCCCGGGGACCCGGGTGGTGGCGGAGGGCATCGTGCCCTGCGGTCACTGCACCGCGTGCCGGGCGGGCCAGACCAACCTGTGCGAGACCTACGACGAGATGGGGTTCACCCGGGACGGGGCCGCCGCCGGTTACGCCGTGGTGGGCCAGACCCTGGTGCATCCGCTGGCCGGCCCGGTGAGCATGGCCGACGGGGCGCTGGTCGAGCCGGCCTCGGTCGTGTACCGGGGGCTGTCCAGCATCACGGTCAAACCGGGCTGCCGGGCCCTGGTCGTGGGGGACGGCACCGTGGCCCTGCTCGCGGTGGCGCTGCTCGGCCTGTGGTCCCCGGCCGAGATCGTGATGCTGGGCCGCCGCCCCGCACAGGCCGCCCTGGCCGCGACCGCGGGCGCGGCCCGGTTCGAGACCGATCCCGGCGCGGCCGGCGGTGGCTACGACCTGGTGGTGGAGGCGGCCGGGACCACCGGCGCGGTCCTCACCGCGCTGGCCGCGGCCCGCCGCGGCGGGACCGTGCTGCTGCTGGGTCTGCCCCCGCACGGCGCCACCGCGGCCGTGCCCGTGGACGACCTGGTCAACAACGACCTCACGATCCGGGCCAGCTTCGGCTACACCTCGGACGCCTGGCGCGACGTGGTCCGGCTGCTGAACGCGGGCCGGCTCAGGCTGGGCTTCCTGGTCACGCACCGCTTCCCGCTGGGGGAGTGGGCCGCCGCCCTGGACACCCTGCGCAGCCAGGACCCCGGCGCCCCCCGCGGCAAAGTCCTCCTCACCGTCGAGGACTGACCCGGCGCAGCTCGCCGGTCCGGCCCGTCCGCCCAATCCCCTCGGACACCAGCAGCCCCGCAGGCCACAGACCCGTTAGTGATCATGACATTGGTGTCGCCAGAACGACCCTCAAGTCATGATCACGAAACGGGACGGGCCGAGGGAGTGCGGCTGGCGGGGCTGGTGGGGCCGGTGGGGGAGCCGGGAGAGGTGCCGGTGGGGGAGGTGGTGACGCGGGTGCGGAGCGCGGCGGCGATCAGGACGCCGAGCAGTACCAGTCCGCCGAGCACGAAGGCGTTCCCGGTGAGCAGCTCGATCCCGTGCCAGTGATACTCGGCGAACCAGGGCTGGTCCCCGTCGCGGTAGTACACCGCCGGGTCGGTGCCCGGCGGCTGCCAGAGCAGGCCCAGGGAGAACTGGCTCAGGTCCTCCGGCCGGCTCCACAAACTCCCCGGCCACGCGCCGTACAGGGCGAGCATTCCCCCGGCCAGGGCCCAGTACCCCGCGGCGGGCCAGCGCACCGGCCGGCGCCAGCGCAGCCTGGCCGGAGCCGCCGCGGGCGGGCTGGCCCCTCCAGTCACGCCCGCCAGGGCGCGGGCCTCGGGGGCGCGCATGGCCCGGACGGCGTAGGCGGCCGCCACGGCCACCCCGGGGACGATCCACACCCAGTGGTGGTCCCAGCTGATCGGGGACACCAGCAGCCCGGTCAGCGCGCAGGCCAGCATCCCGGGCACGGGATGACCGGCCCGGTCGAGCAGGGCCGCACAGGCCAGCCCGGCCGCCGCGGTGACCAGCGCCACGGCCAGCCACACCGGCGCCGCGCCGGCCACGCTGCCAGCCAGCCGGGTGAGCAGGCCGCGCAGCGACTGGTTGCCCTCCCAGCCGACGAACCCGGCCCGGCCGCCCTGGAAGAACAGGCCGCCGAGCCACCAGCGGGCCGAGTCGGCGGGCGCGACCACCCACCCGGCCAGCACCGTGGCCGCGAACGCCGCGCCTGCCACCGCGGCCGTCCGGAACTTCCTGGTCAGCAGCAGGTACGGGATGAAGATGAGCGGCACCAGCTTGATCCCGGCGGCGACGCCGACGCCGGCTCCCTTCCACCACCGGCTGGCCCCGGACCGGTGCGTGCCGGGCTGGCCCAGATCCGGCTGGCCGGGCCCGGGCTGGCCCAGGTCCCAGATGATCAGCGCCATCAGCACCAGGTTGACCTGGCCGAGGTAGATGGTGCGCAGCACCGGCTCGGTCCAGAACACCGCGGCCGCGGCGAGCAGCGCCGCGCCCAGCCGGGTCAGGCCGCGGTAGCCGAGCCAGCCGAACGTGAACCACAGCGCGGCGAGCAGCGCCGCGATGTTGCCCGCCACGCTGATGCCGGGCAGCACCTGCCACGGGATGAAGGAGACCAGCGCGAAGGCGACGGCCGCGAACGGCGTGTAGGTGAACTTCAGGTGCAGGTCGCTGGAGCCGGGCCAGTCATACAGCGGTGCGGCCAGGTGCGGGTTGTACCAGGGCCGGACGTGCCGCACGATGAGCCCGCCGGAGCGGTAGACGCCCAGGTCGACCGGGTCCAGCGTCCACTGGATGGGGTGGATGGCCAGGTAGGCCAGGTAGCTGCCCAGGATCACCGCGAACGCGATGATGCCCGCCACCGCCAGCCTGCCCCGCACATTCCCTCCACCTGGTCGGCCCGAGATTACCCACTTCCGCCGGGCCGCAGCCGCCTCCCGCCGGCCGGATCGCAGGGCTTTACCAGCTGATCGCAGGGCTTTACCAGCTGGTGGGCAGCGGCATTCCCTCGCTGTAGCCGGCCGCGCTCTGGATGCCGACGGTCGCGCGCTGGTACAGCTCGTCCAGGTCCGCCGCGCCCGCGTAGGTGCACGCGCTGCGCAGCCCGGCCGTGATCGCGTCGAGCAGGTCCTCCACGCCCGGGCGCTGCGGGTCCAGGTACATCCGCGCGGTGGAGATGCCCTCCTCGAACAGCGCCTTGCGGGCCCGGTCGAACGAGGAATCAGCCGCGCTGCGCAGCCGCACCGCCCGGGCCGAGGCCATGCCGAAGCTCTCCTTGTACAGGCGGCCGTCCGGGTCGCGGAACACGTCCCCCGGGGACTCGTAGGTGCCGGCGAACCAGGATCCGATCATCACGTTGGACGCGCCGGCGGCCAGCGCGAGCGCCACGTCCCGGGGGTGGCGGATGCCGCCGTCGGCCCAGACGTGCGCGCCCAGCCGCCGGGCCTGCGCCGCGCACTCCAGGACCGCGCTGAACTGCGGCCGGCCGACCCCGGTCATCATCCGGGTGGTGCACATCGCGCCGGGCCCGACCCCGACCTTCACGATGTCCGCGCCCGCCGCGACCAGGTCGGCGACCCCCGCCGCGGTGACCACGTTCCCGGCCGCGACCGGCACGTCCGGGCTGACCCCGCGGACCGCGCGCAGCGCGCTGATCATCTTCTCCTGGTGACCGTGCGCGGTGTCCACCACCAGCACGTCCACCCCGGCGTCGAGCAGCAGCTTGGCCTTGGCCGCCACATCGCCGTTGATGCCCAGGGCGGCCCCGATCCGCAGCCGCCCGCCCGCGTCGACCGCCGGGTCATACAGGGTCGCGCGGAGCGCGCCGGTCCGGGTGAGGATGCCGACGCAGCGGCCGTCGGTGTCCACCACCGGGGCCAGCCGGTGGCGCCCGTCGTGCAGCAGGGTGAACGCGCGCTGCGGGTCAGTACCCGCCGGGAGGGTGAGCAGCTCGGTGGACATCACATCGCGGAGCTGCGTGAACCGGTCCACGCCGGTGCAGTCCGACTCGGTCGCCACGCCTACCGGGCGGCCGTCCTCGACCACGATCACGGCGCCGTGGGCCCGCTTGGGCAGCAGGCCCAGGGCCTGGCCGGCGGTGTCCCCGGGACCCAGCGTGATCGGCGTGTCGTGCACCAGGTCCCGGCTCTTCACCCAGGCCACCACGTCGGCGACCACGTCGGCCGGGATGTCCTGGGGCAGGATCGCCAGCCCCCCGCGCCGGGCCGCGGTCTCGGCCATCCGGCGGCCGGACACGGCGGTCATGTTGGCCACCACGATCGGGATCGTGGTGCCGCTGCCGTCGCGGGTCGCCAGGCTCACGTCGAGCCGGGACTCCACCGCCGACCGGCTGGGGACCAGGAACACGTCGCTGTAGGTCAGGTCATGGCCCGGGACGTTCTCGGAAAGGAATCGCACACTCCGATTCTGCCCGCCGCGGGGCGATGCACGTCCCAGCCGGGAGATAAGGGGGATAAGCCAGTGACCGGAGTGCCGGCGCCGGGGTCGATGTCGCGGCCGGCCGCGTCCCACTCGTCGCGGGACAGCATGGCCTCCTCCAGGTCCAGGTGGTGCAGGACCTCGTCGAGCACCTCGTCGTCGATCTGGCGCTCGTCGCGCAGCCGGATGAACTCGGCCCGTTCGGCGGTCGTCATCTCGCGCCGCAGCCGCCGGAACGCGGCGGAGGGGGCCTCGCCGTCGTTGCCATCCTGGCCGTCCCCGCCGGGCTGGCCGTCCGGCGTCCGCTCCCAGGCCCCCGCCTGCCGGTACTCGGCCAGCCGCCGCAGCCGCTCCACCACCTCGGCGGGCGCCCGGGCCGGGTCCTGGGCGGCCAGCTCGTCCAGCCGGCGCAGCCCCGCCTCGGATGCGGCCTGCTGCGCGGCGGCCTGGGCCACCACGTCGGCCCGCTCCTCCTCCGGCCCGGCCCGCACCCCGAGCCGGCGGATCAGCGGCGGCAGCGTGAGCCCCTGCACCAGCAGCGTGCCGAGCACCGTGGTGAAGGTCAGGAAGACCAGCAGGTTGCGCTGGGGCACGTCCGTGGGCAGCGCGGCCGCGGCCGCGAGGGAGATCACGCCCCGCAGGCCCGCCCAGGACAGCACGAACGTGGCCTGCCAGCGGGGGGCCGGATCCTGCACCCGGATCCGGGGCACCAGCCACCGGGGCAGGTAGATGGACGGGAACACCCACGCGATGCGGGCCAGGATGACCGCGGCGAGCACGACGGCGGCCTCACCGGCCAGCCGGCCGGGATCCTGGCTGCCCAGAGCCTGGATGATCGGGCGCAGCTGCAGGCCGATCAGGGCGAACGCCACCGACTCGAGCACGAAGGTGGCGACCCGCCACACGGCCATGTCCTGCAGCCGGGTGGCGAAGTGGGCCTGGCCGCCATGGTGGCCGAGGTACAGGCCGGTCACCACGACGGCCAGGATCCCGGACACGTGCAGCGAGTCGGCGGCCAGGTAGGCGGCGAACGGGGTGAGGAGCGACAGGGCGCTCTCGGCCAGCGGGTCGCGCAGCCGCATCCGGAGCCGGTGGATGACGACGCCGAGTACCAGGCCCACGACGATCCCGCCGGCGCTGATCTCGATCAGGCGGCCGGCCACGCTGAGCGGGGAGGGGGTGGCGACGGAAGTGGCCGCCGCGCTCACCGCGACCGCGTACAGGGTCAGCGCGGTGCCGTCGTTGAGCATGCTCTCGCCGGTGATGACGGTCAGCAGCCGCCTCGGCAGGTGCAGCTGCCGGCCGATGCTGGCCGTCGTGACCGCGTCGGTGGGGGCGAGGATCGCGCCCAGGGTGAGCGCGGCGGCCAGCGGCAGCCCGGGCACGTCGAGCTGGGCGGCCCCGCCCACGACCACGGCGGTGAACAGCACCAGGCCGACCGACAGCAGGGCGAGGGTCCGCACGTTGTCGCGCAGGTTCAGGTACGAGCTTTCCAGGGCCGTGGTGTAGACGAGCGGCGGCAGCACCGCGAACAGGACCAGGTTGGGGCTGAGCCGGAACTCCGGCACCCCGGGAATGTAGGACGCGGCGATCCCGGTGACCACCAGCAGGATCGGTGCGGCCACGCCGTGCCTGCGGGCCAGCGCCGCGATCGCGCAGGAACCCACGATGAGCAACAGCAGCGCCAGTGCCTGCGTTGCCGTCATCGCGGCGGGATCAGGAGTAGTGGAAGGCCGCGAAGATGATTGCGGTCAGCCGGTCCACCATCTCGCCCCTGGGCAGCCGCACTTCGACCGTGAGCAGGTAGTTGATCCGCTCGAGCATCATGAGCAGGGCCAGCGCGGTGAGCTCCGCGTGCCCGGCCGGGGTCTCGTGCCCGCGCGCGCCCGCGGCGGCGGTCATGCCCTGGGTGATGGCCTCGGACAGCTTGAACATCAGCTGCAGCCCGTCGCCCCAGACCTCCTCGCCGACGATCTCGGCCTGGCTGAGGATGCGGATCACCGAGGCGTGCGCAGCGTAGGTATCGCAGAAGCCGTTGACCCAGCGCCGCAGCGCCGTCTCGCCGGCCTCGTTCCGGGTCACCACCGGGAACTCGCCGGCCAGCGCGGCCATGTCCACGAGCGCGTCCGCCAGCAGCGCCTTGAACAGGTCTTCCTTGTTGGCGAAGTACAGGTAGAAGGTGCCGTGCGAGATCTTCGCCCGGCGCACCAAGTCATCGACCCGGACGGCCTGGAAGCCCCGCTCATCGAACTCGGCCAGGCCCGCGTCCAGCAGCTTCTGCACAGTCTGGCGCCCCTGGGCGCGCAGCTCACGGTCCTGGGCGGGCACGCCCCCGCCCAGCGAGGGTCGCTGGGAGCCAGCGGCGCCGGCCCTCAGGCCAGGCACGGCGCTGCTACGGGTATGTGGTGGCTTTCCAGCGTTCGCTTCTGGCACAGATCCCCTTGGAGCAGTGCCGGGCCAGGCTTCCCGACTCATGTTCGGAGGGTAGCCTGCCCCGGATCGGTTCGCTGCACTCCCCCGCAGTAAGAACTGTCCCGGCTCCGGCCCCCTGGTCATACCCCCAGGTCAGGGTGCGCTAGGAACCGAGGACCTGTTCCAGGTACGGGTTGGCGAACCGCCGGGCCGGGTCGAGTTCGGCCCGCAGCCTGGTGAAATCCGCGAACCGGGGATAGGCGCCGCGCAGGTAGGCCGCGTCACGGGTGTGCAGCTTGCCCCAGTGCGGGCGGCCGCCCAGGGCCGTCATCAGCGCCTCCACCTCGCGGAAATACTCCTGGTGCGGCGCGGTGTGGAAGACGTGGATGGCGATGTACGCGGTACTGCGGCCGTACGCGGTGGACAGCCAGACATCGTCGCCGGGGGCCACCCGGACCTCGATCGGGAAGCTGATCCGCCAGTCATGCCGGGTGAACAGGTCACGGACCGCGGTCAGCGCCCCGGCCAGGTGCTCACGCGGGATCGCGTACTCCTGCTCCTTGAAGCGCACCCGCCGCGGGCTGGTGAACACCCGGTACGAGGCGTCGGTGTAGGTCCGCGCGCTGAGCGCCTTCCCGGCGATCCCGTTGATGGCCGGGATGACGGCGGGATAGCGCTGGCCCAGACGGCAGGTGGCACCGAACAGGGTGTTGGACAGGAACTCGTCGTCGAGCTGGTGGCGCCACCGGGACAGCGGCCGGGCCGGCCCGTCGCTGCGGTTGTTCCGCTTGGTGAGGCAGCCGTCCGTGTGCGGGAACCAGTAGAACTCAAAATGCTCGTTGCCGGTGGACAGCTCGTCCAGCCGGGCGATGACCTCGGCCCAGCCCATCGGCTCCTCCCGCGCCGTGAGGAGGAAGGCCGGGACTACCTGGAACGTCACCGCGGTCAGCACGCCGAGGGCTCCCAGCCCGATCCGGGCCGCCTGGAACAGCTCCGGAGCGTGGTCCGCCGAGCAGGTCACGATGCTGCCGTCGGCCAGCACCAGCTCCAGGGCCGTCACCTGGGCGGCGATGCCGCCCAGGTCCCGGCCGGTGCCGTGGGTGCCGGTCTGGATCGCGCCCGCGACGGTCTGCTCCTGGATGTCCCCCATGTTGGCCAGGGCCAGCCCGCGGGTGTGCAGGTACTCGTTGAGGTCGCCGAGCCGGCAGCCGGCTTCCACCGTGACCTCCCCGGCCGCCTCGTCCACCGACCGCACGGCCCGCAGCCCGCCCGGGCGCAGCATCACCCCGGTGGTCACCGCGACGGGGGTGAACGAGTGGCCGGCCCCCGTCATCCGCACGGTCAGCCCGTCCTGGGCGGCCAGCGTGACCGCCTCAGCGACCTCCTCGGCGGAGTGCGGCGTGATCACCCGCTGGGGCGTGGCGGCCTGGTTGCCCGCCCAGTTCTGCCAGCGGGGTACGGCGAGGACCATCCCCGGACCTTATCCGAGGCACCTCCTGTCCCGGGCCTGGCCGTCCGGGATCCCGGGGGCCGGTGCGCCACCGGGGGCCGGGGCCGCCAGAACCGGATCAGGAGTCCCATAAGTTACCTCTTACCGCAAAGCCGTAGTCGTATAGCTTTTTCCGGCTCCGGTGGCAGCCGGTCTTCAGCCGCGCCCCGGATGACTTATAGGGTTATGGACGCGATGAGACGCCTGCCACGGCGCACAGCGCCGTCCACTGCCACCGGCAGGCCCGCGAGGCGGGCCCTGGCGTCCAGTGGGGCAATCGTCCTCCTGCTGGCCGGCACCACGGCCATGCGCCCGGCGCCCCCGGGAGCCGATCCGGCGGTCACGGCGTCCGCCAGCCCGGCCGGGCCAGCCAGCACCGCCGCAGCGGCCAGTGACGCCGGCAGCGTCCGGGGCATCATCTCGCCCGACCTGCTCGTGGTCGAGCCGTCCGGCCTGTCCGCGCGGCAGCTGGCGAAGCTTTCCGCGGTGTCCGGGGTGCGCCAGGTGGTCACCGCCGACGGCGCGGCGATCAAGCTCAACGGCCACCGGGTCAACGTCCTCGGCGTGAACCCGCCGCAGTTCCGGTCCTGGACCCCGCTGGCCACCGCCACGGACCAGCGTCTGTGGACGGCACTGGGACAGGGCCGCTTCGTGACCTCGGACCGGCTGGCCGGGCGGCGCAACCTGCACCCTGGCACGAAGTACCTGATCAGCGGGGCCGGCCAGGAGCACCTGGCGTTCGGCGGGTCGGCGCCGCTGGGCATCGAGGGTATCGACGCGCTGGTCAGTAAGCAGGCGACGGCCCAGCTCGGCCTGGTGCCCGGCGTGCTGGCCCTGGTCAGTGCCCCCGGAGCGGGCATGGCCCGGCTGATCAAGGCGGTGCGCGCGATCACGGGCCGGTCGGCCACCCTGGCCAGCCTGCGGCCCGCGCAGCAGCGGCTCCCGATCGACCGGACGCCGGGCAGCGGCCGCCCGTTAACCTACCTGCAGCTGTTCCAGGCCTCCGCGGCCCGGTACTGCCCCGGCCTGTCCTGGACGGTGCTGGCCGCCATCGGGCAGATCGAGAGCGGTGACGGGAGCAACAACGGCCCGTCCAGCGCCGGGGCGCTCGGCCCCATGCAGTTCCTGCCCTCGTCCTGGCGGGAATGGGGGATCACGGCGTTCGGCGAGTCCGGGGCGCCGGACATCATGGATCCGTTCGACGCGGTCCCGGCGGCGGCCCGGCTGCTGTGCGCGGCCGGGGCGGGATCGGGGTCGGCCACCGGGCTGACCGGGGCCATCTTCGCCTATAACCACGCCACCTGGTACGTCAACGAGGTGCTCGCGCTGGCCCGGCAGTACGCCCGCGACTACGGCTGACCGGGTCCCGCCGCCCGCCTGGTTGGATGGAGGCATGGCGGATTACGACGCGTTCCTCCTGGTGTCCTTCGGCGGCCCGGAACGCCCGGACGATGTCATGCCGTTCCTGCAGAACGTGACCCGCGGCCGCGGCATCCCCCCGGAGCGGCTGGAGGCGGTGGCCGAGCATTACTACGCGGCAGGCGGGGTCAGCCCCATCAACCAGCAGTGCCGTGACCTGATCGCCGCTATCGGCAAGGATTTCGCCACGGGCGGGGTGGACCTGCCGATCTACTGGGGCAACCGGAACTGGGATCCTTACCTGACCACCACCGTGGCCGAGATGGCCGCCGCCGGGGTGCGCCGCGCGCTGGCCTTCGTCACCTCTGCCTACGGGTCCTACTCGAGCTGCCGGCAGTACCTGGACGACATCGAGCGGGCCCGGGCCGAGGCCGGCCCGGGCGCCCCCCAGATCGACAAGATCCGGCACTTCTTCAGCCATCCCGGCTTCATCGAGCCCTTCGCGGACGCGACCGTGCGGGCCATCGAGTCGCTGCCGGCCGGGATCCGCGCGGACGTCCCGCTCGTGTTCACGGCGCACAGCGTGCCGGAGGCCATGGCCGCGGCGAGCGGGCCACCGCCCGGCGGCCGTTACCCGGCGCAGCTGGCCGAGGCCGCCGGGCTCATCGCCGAGCGCGTCAACGGGGCCGCCCGCCCCGCCGGGGGAGCCGGCGGCGCGGATGGCGGCCACCCCTGGCGGCTGGTGTACCAGAGCCGCAGCGGGCCGCCGTCACAGCCCTGGCTCGGCCCTGACGTCTGCGACTACCTGGAGGAGCTGGCCCGGGACGGGGCGCCTGGCGCAGTCCTGGTCCCGGTCGGGTTCATCACCGACCACATGGAGGTCGTGCACGACCTGGATGTCGAGGCGGCCGGGGTCGCCGGGCGCCTCGGGCTGCCACTGGCCCGGGCGGCCACCCCGGGCCCGGACCCGCGTTTCGTGTCGATGATCACCGCACTGGTCAGCGAGCGGCTGGACAGTGACCTCCCCCCGGCCGCACTGGGCTCCCCGGGCTGCGGCTCCGCTGACTGCTGCCGCCTGCCCGCCCCGGCAGGCCGGCCGGGCCGCCCGGCGGCCGCCTCATGAGCGGGGCCGCGGGCGGCGCCGCGGCCGGGGCGCCGGACCCGGAGGCTCTGCTCGCCCTGGCCCGGGCGGCCGCCGAGGAGGCGGCCGGGATGCTGGCCGCCCGCCGCCCGCCCGGCCCGCTGGGACGGCCGGAGGTCGCCAGCACCAAGTCCAGCCCGACCGATGTGGTCACCGAGATGGACCGTGCGGCCGAGGCCATGATCACGGAGCGGATCCGGTCGGAGCGGCCCGGCGACGCCATCCTGGGTGAGGAAGGGGGCGAATCCGGTCACGGCCGGGTCCGCTGGATCGTTGACCCGCTGGATGGCACGGTCAACTACCTGTACGGCCTGGCGGACTGGGCGGTGAGCATCGCGGCCGAGGTGGACGGGACGGTGGTCGCCGGGGTGGTCGCGATCCCCCCGCACCGTGAGGTGTTCACTGCCGTCGCCGGCCAGGGCAGCTGGCTGCACCCGGACGGGGCGCCGCCCATCCCGCTGCGGTGCAACGAGGGGGTTCCGCTGCGCAGGGCGCTGGTCTCGACCGGATTCGGGTACGCGCGGGCCCGGCGGGTGGTGCAGGGCGAGATCGTGGCCGTCGTGCTGCCCCAGGTCCGTGACATCCGCCGGGGCGGCTCCTGCGCGGTTGACCTGTGCTCGGTCGCCACCGGCCGGGTGGACGCCTACTACGAGCGGGGCGTCAACTACTGGGACTGGGCCGCGGGCGGCCTGATCGCGGCCGAGGCCGGGGCCCGGGTGGGCGGGCTGGACGGCCGGGCCGCCAGCCCGGAGCTGACCATCGCGGCCGGCCCGGGGCTGTTCGGGGAACTGCATGACCTGCTGCGCAGCCTTGACCCGGAGCGGGACGCCGAGGAAGCCAGCACGGCCGACTGACCAGGACAGCCGCCGGTCCAGAGGCGGCCCGGCGGGCGCCGCCCGGCCGGCGGGCGGCGGGCGCCAGGCGGAGCCGGGTCAGGGGCCGGTCTTGGCCAGCACCCCGGCCGGGCTCGGGGCGCCGCTGCGGCGGAACTTGAACGTCAGTCCCGAGCTGCCCTGCGGGCTGAGCAGCACCACGCCGCTCTCACAGCTCTGCTGGCCCCTGGTGATGCCCTGGTCCAGGGTGAAGGTACCGGCCAGCACCGAGACCAGCAGCAGGCGCCCTGAGCAGCCGAGCTGAGGGTAGGAGATGTTCCCGGCCGACTTGCCGGCCGCCAGCCTGATCCGGACGGTCACGGCGAGCGCGGGCTGGGTCTGCCGGACCGTGCCGGTCCAGGTGCCCGCCAGGCCCGCCGGGATGGTGGGGCTGGCCGGGGTGGCCGTGGGAGAGGCGGACGACGTGTGCGCCGAGGCGGTGGTCTGATCCACCGCGGCCGGGCCCGCGGTGGTCCCGCCGCCGTGATGCGTGGCGATCAGGGTGGCCGCCGCCGCGATGACCCCGACGCAGGCCACGCAGGCTGCGGTCCACGCGACCCGGCGCGACCGGGACGTGGCCGGGGTGTCGGCCGGGACGTCGGAATCCGTGATGACCAGGCCGCGGCCCGCGGCCCGGGCCCGCCGGGTGCCCTCGGCGAGCAGCCCGGCCGCCGGGTCGTTGTGGCCGAGCAGCGCGGTCACCAGGGTCCGGGCCGGCGGCCGGCTGGCCGGGTCCGGGGACAGGCAGGCCGCCACCGTGTTGCGCAGCGGCTCGGGCAGGCTGGCCACGTCCGGGCGCCCCGCGGCGAACAGGATCGTCTGGGCCCAGGCGAGCAGGTCCGCCGACGGGGTCGCCTGGCCGTAGGGCGGCGTGGTGCTGAAGTGGACGACCCGCGGCCCCTCCGCGCCGAGCACCACATGATCCGGCCCGAAATCCCCGTGCACCAGCCCGGCCTGGTGGATCGAGGTGAGCCCGGTGGCCGCGCCGATGGCCAGCGCGGCCAGCACCGGCCCTTCCAGCGGCCCTTCGGCGGTCACGGTCTCGGCCAGGGACGGCCCCTCGATGAACTCACTGACCAGGAAGGGCAGTTCGCCGTCGAACCCGGCGTCCAGGATCCGGGCGGCGCAGAACGGGGCCACCCGGCGGGCCACCGTGGCCTCCGCGCTGAACCGGTCCCGCGAAGCCGGGTCCGGGGCCGCGGCCCGCGCGAGGAGGGTGACCGCGACCGGGGTCCCGTCCGGGAGGCGGGACAGGAAGGTCCCAGCCGAATTCGGGGCGTCCAGGCCGTCCGCGACCCGGCCGGACAGCCGGTAACGGCCGACCCGCCGGGGATCATCGGGCCGCAGTGACGTGACGAGGGGCATGCGGCAGCTCCGCTAATCCTGCGGGATGGGAGGTCAGTTTCGTACGATACGCACTCTTCCGTGCTTGGCGTGCACGGATCGGGGGAAGTTACCGTCGCAAGCACGTGTTGGGAGCTTTGCGCCCGGGGCCCGGTCGCTGCGGATCGGGCCTCAGGTCGGTGAACACACGGACACGACGCGCTATAGCCCGTACCCTCCGTGTGCGCGGCAGGCGGACGTGACAGAATTCCCCGCCGGAATCGGGCACAAACTACGGCCTGCCGAGCGTTACATCCGCGCGACGAGGCGCATAACGAAGGAGGGGGTGGAGTACCCAGATGGCAACCGACTATGACAGCCCGCGTAAGACAGACGACGAGCTCACTGAAGACAGCCTGCAGGAGTTGCAGGCCCGCCGGATGGACAAGTCTTCCAGCACGATCGACATCGACCCAGATGATGTCGCGGAGTCGCTGGAGCTGCCCGGAGCGGATCTGTCCAACGAGGAACTGTCGTTCCGAGTCATTCCGCGGCAGGCGGACGAGTTCACCTGCTCGCGGTGCTTCCTGGTGCATCACCGGAGTCAGCTGGCCGAGGACCGTAACGGCCAGCCGATCTGCCGTGAGTGCGCGGCCTGAGGATTTCAGGCCGCCCACTCGGGCGGGCTAGGACAGCCGCCAACGGCATGAGTACGACGTAGTACGCAGGTTTTCGCATGTGCACGACGTAGTACGCAGGGGATGGAAGCGGGGGGATTCGGCAGCGGGCCGCGACGTGCCGCTGGTCTTAGCTGATCACAGCCAAGCCCAGGCTCCGGCTATCGCCAGAGCCATAATTCTGTACTGCCGGGAAGAACGCTTCCCGCAGGGTGCCGCCTGGCCAGCGAGGAGCGTCCGGTGAGCGGTCCGCCGCCACGGGGATCCGCCCTCGCGGCCGGCGATAAGCACGACGGCCGCCCGGCCGGCCAGATCCACGATCGCCGCGGGCCAGACCGGTCCGCCTGGTCCGCTACGGCCAGCATGTCACGCGCTACGGCGTACTGCGGACCCTGGAAACGCCGCGGACCCGGCAAACCCGGTCCCGGCCGCCGGTACCCGGCCACCGCCAGCCTGCTCCGCGGCCGGTGGAAATAGGATGCCGGGCATGGCAGCAGACCTGATCTTCACCGGCGGCCGGATCTACACCGTGCTTCCCGACGAGCGCCGCATGGTCCCGGCCACGGCCCACGGCGAGGCGGCCAGCAGCGAGGACACCAGCGACGGGGCGGGCGTCGGGGCCGCGGACGGCCCGCCCGCGACCGCGGTGGCGGTGCGCGGCGGCCGGATCGTCGCGGTCGGCAGCGACGACGAGATCCGCGACCTGGCCGGCCGTAAGGCGGAGACGGTGCCCCTGGACGGCCGGCCCCTGCTGCCCGGTTTCCAGGACGCCCATGTGCACCCGGCCTTCGCCGGGATCACCATGCAGCGCTGCGACCTGGACGGCGCGGAGGACCTGGACGGCGCGCTGGCCCGGATCCGGGCCTACGCGCAGGCCCATCCGGACCGGGAGTGGATCGACGGCAGCGGCTGGCGGATGGAGTGGTTCCCCGGCGGCACCCCCTCGCGGGAACTGCTGGACCGCGTGGTCCCTGACCGGCCGGCCTACCTGACCAACCGGGACGGCCACGGCGCCTGGGCCAATTCCCGGGCCCTGGACCTGGCGGGCCTGACCGCCGCCACCCCCGACCCCAGATACGGCCGCATCGAGCGCGGGGCGGACGATGAGCCGCAGGGCACCCTGCACGAGGCCGCGGCACTGCTGGTGGGCCGGCTCGTGCCCGGCCCGGCCTTCGCCGAGCAGCTCCGCGGGCTGCTGCTGGCCCAGCAGCACCTGCACGCGCTGGGCATCACCGCCTGGCAGGACGCGATCGTGGGGGAGTACCTGGGCTACCCGGACCCGCTGCCGGCCTACCTGGCCGCCGCGCGGGACGGCACGCTCACCGCCCGGGTCGAGGGCGCCCTGTGGTGGGATCGCAGCCGCGGCGGAGACCAGCTGGACGACCTGCTCGACCGGCGGCAGCAAGGCCGGGTGGGCCGGTTCCGGGCCGGCACCGTGAAGATCATGCAGGATGGCGTCGCGGAGAACTTCACCGCCGGGATGATCGACCCCTACCTGGATGGCTGCGGCTGCCAGAGCGGGAACCGCGGGTTCTCCTATGTGGATCCGGCCGACCTGGCCGAGCAGGTGAGCCGGCTCGACATCGCGGGCTTCGGGGTGCATGTGCATGCCATCGGGGACCGTGCGGTCCGCGAGGCGCTGGACGCCTTCGACGCCGCGCGGGCCAGCAACCCGGTCAGCCGGGGCCGGCACCACATCGCGCACCTCCAGGTGCTGCACCCCGACGACATCCCGCGCTTCGCGGAACTCAGCGTGACGGCCAACATGCAGGCCCTGTGGGCCGCCCACGAGCCGCAGATGGACGAGCTGACCATCCCCTTCCTCGGCCCCGAGCGGGCGGCCCGGCAGTACCCGTTCGCCAGCCTGCTCCGGGCCGGCGCCCGGCTGGCTGCGGGCAGCGACTGGGCGGTGAGCAGCGCCAACCCCCTGGAGGGGATCCATGTCGCGGTGAACCGGGCGCTGCCGGGCGCGGAGCCGGGTGCGGAGCCGCTGCTGCCCGGGCAGGCGCTCACCCTGGCCGAGGCGCTGGCCGCCTATACCGCGGGCTCGGCCTACGTGAACCACCTCGACGAGACCGGCGCCGTCGCCCCGGGGTACCTGGCTGACCTGGTGGTCCTGGACCGCGACCCGTTCGCGGGGCCGGCCGGGGAGATCGCGGCGGCAGCGGTCGCGCTCACCTACGTCGAGGGGCAGCAGGTGTACGCCGCACCGACTGCGTAATCTTCTAGTCGCCATGACCAGACCCGAGCGGAAGGCAGGGGAGCGCACCGTGCAGATGACCACGCTGGGCCGGGGCGGCCCGGAGGTGTCACGGATCGGTCTGGGCCTGATGGGCATGTCCGGGATCTACGGGCCGGCTGACGAGGACGAGAGCCTGGCCACGATCAGGGCCGCGCTCGACGCCGGGATCAACCTGCTGGACACCGGCGACTTCTACGGGATGGGGCACAACGAGCTGCTGCTGGCCCGGGTCCTGCGCGAGGTGCCCCGGGACAGCGTGTTCGTGCAGGTCAAGTTCGGCGGGCAGCGGGACCCGTCCGGCCGGTTCGTCGGGCACGACGCCAGCCCGGCGGCGGTGAAGAACTCCCTGTCCTACTCGCTGACCCGCCTGGGCACCGACCACGTGGACCTGTACCAGCCCGCCCGGCTCGACCCGCACGTCCCGATCGAGGACACCGTCGGCGCCATCGTGGAGATGATCGAGGCCGGGTACGTGCGGTACCTGGGCCTGTCCGAGGTGGGCCCGGAGACCATCCGGCGGGCGAACGCCGTCTACCCGGTCCGCGAGCTGCAGATCGAGTACTCGCTGATGACCCGGGGTATCGAGGCGGAGATCCTGCCGGTCGTCCGGGAACTCGGGATCAGCGTGACCGCGTACGGCATCCTGTCCCGCGGCTTGCTGAACCGGGACACGGCCCGCCTCGGCGAGGGGGACCCGCGGGCGCGGTTCCCCCGGTTCCAGGGCGCCAACCTGGAGCGCAACCTCGAGCTGCTGGACGCCCTGGAGAAGATCGCGGAGCAGCGCGGGGTGAGCACCGCGCAGCTGGCCATCGCCTGGGTGGCGTCCCGCGGCGACGACATCATCCCGCTGATCGGGACCAAGCGGCGGGACCGGCTGGCCGAGGCGCTGGCCGCCCTCGACCTGCGGCTCACCCCGCAGGAGCTGGGCGCGATCGAGGCCGCCGTGCCCGCCGGGCAGGTGGCCGGGACCCGGTACGACGCCGCCCAGATGGGTGCCCTGGACAGCGAGCGCTAGGCCCGCACCTGCTGCAGGATGCTGCGGTGCAGGTCCCGCGCATACCGGAGGGCCATGAACAGCGCCACGATCGCGCCGCTCAGGTAGAAGCCCGCACCGGCTGCGGTGCCCAGGCCGGAGCGCAGGCCCAGCACGGTGCTGTCCACCGAGAGCCCGGCCAGCACCACGCCGGCCACGCCGAACAGGGTCATCGCGACGGTCGGCGTGAAGCTCTCCGGCAGGAGATTACGGGACCGCCGGCGGGCCAGGTGGTAGGCGGCCAGCGCGGCCAGGCCGAGGACCCCGGCCGCCAGCCGCAGGGTCACGGCGTCGCTGCTGTTCTCCAGCATGGCGGCCTGGGCGCAGCTCTGCGCGTGCGGCCACAGGGCGAGCCAGTGCTGGCAACTTCCCGCCGGGTACCTGGTCGCGGCGGGGGCGCCACCCACGAACGGGCGGCCGAACGCCAAGTTCATTACCCAGGCAATCAGGCCGCTGGCCCCCACGGCCACCAGTCCGACGGCGCCCAGCCGCCAGGCCGCCATGGCCACGTCCCGGAGCACCGCGGCCGTCGGCAGCCGGCGTAGCCGGGCGTCGTGCGCGCGGACCACGGCCCGCACCGAGCCGAAGCTGGACACCGCGTGCTCCTGGGCCTCGTGGTCGGTCAGCCCGGCGGCCAGGCCCTCGGCCACCGACTCGCGCAGGTGGTCCTCGGCCTCGGCGAGCACCCGGCGGGCCTCCCGGGGCCGGGCGCGCAGGGCGACGTAGAGCTGGTCCAGGTAGTCCTCGACCAGGTCGCCGCCGGGGGCGCTCATGCCGACCACCCCAGCACGGACTGGATCCCGCGGGTGAAGGAGCGGTACTCGGTCTGCTCCGCGGCCAGCGCGGCCGCGCCGGGGGCGGTCAGCGCGTAGACCCGGCGCCGCCGGCCGTCGGCCATGGCCCAGGAGCTGCTCAGCAGCCCGGCGTCCTCGAGCCGGTGCAGCGCCGGGTAGACGGTGCCTTCCGGCAGGTCGAACGTGCCCTCACTGCGGCTTCGCAGCTCCGAGATGACGGCGTAGCCGTGGGCTGGCCCGGCGGTGAGCACGGACAGCAGGAGCAGGTCCAGGTGTCCCTTGAGGCGTTCCCTGTTCATACCTCGGAACTCTATGCCTAGCGATGCTAGGCGTCAAGCGGCCCGGCACTTCGTCAGCGCGGTGCATTTGATGCGCTCCGGCACACCTAATGCACCGCGCTGATGCGGTTCGGGCCGCGCTAGCCCCGGTAGGCCCGGGCCAGCTCGCGGAGCCTGGCGTGCGCCCCCTGCATGGGGTCGGCCGCGGGCAGGTACTGCTTGGGCATCTTGACCACGCTGGTGTAGTTGGGGTCGCAGACGTTGGCCAGCGGGGCCTGGATCGCCTGGGTGGCCAGCTGGTAGGCGTCCAGCTGATCCAGCCCGTAGTCCGCGGCCAGCCACTGGACCAGGTCCAGCGCGGCGATGCGGAACGCGTCCTCCAGCGGCCGCGCCGAGCCCGCCGACATCAGGTGGGTGTCTGACTCCAGCCGCGGCCAGGCGCACGGGCTGCCCTTGATCAGGTCCACCGCCAGCACCGTGTTCATCGCGCACTCCACCGCGACCCCGCAGGTCTCGCCCTCACCCTGGCGGGCGTGCCCGTCGCCCAGCGAGAACAGGGCCCCCTCGACGTTCACCCCCAGGTAGCAGGTGACGCCGGCCCGCATCTCGGGGGTGTCCATGTTCCCGCCGAACGCATCCGGCACCAGGGCGCTGCGGACCTCCAGATTGGCCGGGGCGACCCCGACCGTGCCGTGCATGGGCTCGATGGGCAGGTCCGCGGTGAAGTCGCCGCGCCGCGCGGTGAACCGGCACAGGCCCTTCCCGGTGTCGAACTGCCACAGCCAGACCAGCTCCGGGAGCGGGTCGTGCAGCAGCGCGGTGATGTGCGTGGCGCTCAGCGCGCCGAACAGCGGCACGGTGGTGGACGCGCCCCAGTCCCGGGCCGGCTCGATCGAGATGAAGTGCACGGCCAGGGTGTCGCCCGGCTCGGCGCCCTCGATCCAGAACGGGCCGGTCTGGGGGTTGAGGTAGGGGAACTCGCAGACCTCCGAGACCAGGTCGCTCTCGCTGCGCACCCGGCCGGCGAAGCAGTCCTCGGTGAACACCTCGAGCACCGCGGGCGTGCGGACCCGGGCCACCGGCGCGGCGCCGCCGAACGTCCACGCGTACTGGTCCGCGGACGGCCGGAAGCTGATCACCTGCGGGTCGCTCATGAGCTGTCTCCCGCGTCGTACTCCTCCAGCGGGTCCAGATGGACCAGCCCGACCTCGAGTACCCGGCGCGGGTCATGCCGGTACAGGTAGACCAGGTAGATCAGGCCGACCACCATGAAGCCGGCCACCCCGGGGCCCATGTAGGAGTACGGCGGGGACAGCGGGGCCACGAACGAGAACGCCTTGATGCCCGCGGACGTCAGCCAGGCCGGGACGAACGTGATGATTCCCAGCACCGGGATCACCACGTGCAGCAGCGGGTTGAACCGGCGGGTACCGCGGGTGGACGCCCGGCCGAAGTAGCCGATGCAGGCCGCGTTCATCAGGATGTAGATCGCGGCCAGCACGATGACCAGGGCGGTGGCCACCATCACGAAGGCGGTGACCGGGTCGTAGCCCAGGCCGAGGCCGAGGGTCACCGCGACGGTGATGACGAAGCCGGTGAGGATGGCCACGGCGGGGGAGTGGTGCTTCGGGTGCACCCAGGCCAGGAAGCGGGGGAACGCGCCGATCCGGCCCATGGCGTAGGCCGTCCGGCTGGACACGTTCACCCCGGCGTTGGCGTTGGCGATGGTGGAGTTCACGATGGCGAGGAAGACGAAGAACCAGAACAGCCCGTACAGCGACCGGGCCAGGCCCTCCCAGGACGCGGCCCCGGTGCCGGTGGTGAAGTTCACGAACTTCGCCGGGCCGAACGCGACGTCCACCGCGTAGGTGGTGAAGACGTACAGCGCCCCGATCAGCAGGGTGGCCAGCAGGATCGCCCGCGGGATGGTCCGCCGCGGGTTCCTGGCCTCCTCGGCCAGCGGCGCGGCCCCCTCGAACCCGCCGAAGGCCAGGATGGTGTACACCGAGCCGCCGATCACCCCGGCGAGGCCGCGGAAGCCGGGCGGGGTGTACTTGGTGGTGAACACGCTCAGGGTGTTGTGGCTGCCCGCGTGGACCACGAAGAAGACCGCCAGGACCAGGAACACGGCGATCTCGAACAGGCCGAGGACGGTCCCGAGCCGGGCCGAGGTCCGGATGCCGTAAAAGCCGGCCGCGAGCACGATCACCGCCCCGGCCAGCGCCCACGGCCACCACAGGCTGGCCGGGTAGCCGTGACCATTCGGCGTTGATGGTGGCGGCGGTGGTGAAACCGAGCTGCAGCAGGACCAGCGGCGGGATCAGGAACCCGACCAGGACGTAGCCCCAGGCGACCAGGAAGCCCACCGACGGGTGCAGGCCCCGCGCGGCGTAGGTGGCCAGGGACCCGGCCGAGGGCATCTCCCGGGCCAGCAGGCCGATGCTGCAGGCGCAGAACAAGCACGCCACCAGGGCGAAGATCACGGCGAGCGGGAGCGAGCCGCCCGCGAACGCCACCCCGGCCGGGATCGAGGCGGCGATCGCCGCGCCGGGGGCCATGTCGGTGATGCTCTGGAAGAGCACCTCGCGCAGGCCGATGGCGTTGCGCCGCAGGCCCGCCGTCGTGGAGGCAGACTCCCGGACCGTCATGGCTACCTCCGCGGATCTTGGTGCCGATGCCGCGATGGTCTCATGGCGCGCCGCCGCCTGACAGGCCCAAATGAGGCCCGGGCCAGGCAGGGTCACCCTGGGCGGGGCCAGCCAGGAGGGGCCAGCCTGGGTCGGGCGGGCGGGGCCAGCCTGGGCCAGGCGGGCAGGGCCAGCCTGGGCCGGGCGGTCAGGGCCAGGCGGGCGGGTCAGGCCGGGTCGCGGTGCCCGTTGGTACTGAACGCACCGGGGATGCCCTGCCGGGGCAGCGACACCTCGGCGGTCACGTCCGCGCCCAGCCGGACGCTGTCCCCGTCGACCAGCCGGACCTCGGTGCCCGGGAGCACCCGGTCCCCGTTGACGAAGGTCCCGTTGGTCGAATGCTCATCGCGGATCGTGGCCTGGCCGGTGTCGCTGACGGTCACCGTGGCGTGCCGCCGCGAGACATTGTCGTAGCTGGCGAAGGCCGCGGCGACCAGCGACTCTTCCGGGTCGCGGCCGAGCACCAGCGAGGTGCCCGCCGGAACTTCGACGTTGCCGGCGGGAAAGACCAGGCGCAGCACCACGGGCGAGATGACGCCCTTGCGGGGCGGCAGCGGCTCGCGGCACACCGCGCAGAATACGGCCGTGGGTTCCCGGATGGCCGCACCGCAGTGCGGGCAGGACGACCCCGCGGCCGGGGCCGCAGCCCCCTCACGTTTCGCGTACTCCTGCATGACGGTCGGTGAGGCAGGCTCGTCGGCCATCTTGCGCCTGGGCAGGTTCGCGCCGCAGGTGAAGCAGATGAGGTCGTCCTGCTGGACCTCAGCGGCACAGGCAGGACAGGTCAGCGTCGCCATGTCGTCCTCCGGGACGGCGGCAGGAAAGGTGTTCACGAGAGCCTAACGTCCGCGGGACGGCGCGGGTGCCCGGCCACCTGAGCACCGGCCAGTAGCATCGCGGTCATCCGGCGTTACCATCCGGTGAGAGGCACCCATGATCAGTTATGCACTCAGCGATGAGCATCAGGAACTCCGCCAGACCGTGGCCGCGTTCGCCCGTGACGTGGTGCGGCCGGTCATCGGCGGCTACTACGAGCGCGCCGAGTTCCCCTATGACCTGATCGCGCGGATGGCCAAGCTGGGCCTGTTCGGGCTGCCGTTCCCGGCGGAGTTCGGCGGGATGGACGGTGACCTGTTCGCCCTCGGCCTGGCCCTGGAGGAACTGGCCCGGGTGGACTCCTCGGTGGCCATCACGCTCGAGGCCGCCGTAGCCCTCGGGGCCATGCCTATCTATAGGTTCGGCACCGACGCCCAGCGGCGCCGCTGGCTGCCGGAACTGTGCTCGGGGGAACGCCTGGCCGCGTTCGGCCTGACCGAGGCGGGCGGGGGGTCGGACATCCCCGGCGGGATGCGGACCACCGCGCGGCTGGAGAAGGGGCCCGGCGGGCCGCCTGGCGAGCAGAGGGGGCCTGGTGAGCAGGGGGGGCCTGGCGGGCAGGCGGGATCGCGGGAGGCGGACGGGGAATGGGTCATCGACGGGGCCAAGTCGTTCATCACCAACTCCGGGACCGCGATCACCTCGCTGATCACGGTGCTGGCCATCACCGGGGGTGACCCGGGCGGCCCCCGGGAGATCTCGTCCATCGTGGTGCCGGCCGGCACCCCCGGGCTGACCGTGGGGCACGAATACTCGAAGGTCGGGTGGTGCGCGTCGGACACCAGGGAGGTGGCATTCGCCTCGTGCCGGGTCCCCGGGGACCATCTGCTGGGCGGCCGCGGCCGCGGCTACGCCCAGTTCCTGCAGATCCTGGACGAGGGCCGGATCGCGATCGCCGCGCTCGCGGTCGGCCTGGCCCAGGGCTGCGTGGACGAGTGCCTGCGCTACACCGGCGAGCGGGCGGCGTTCGGCCACCGGCTCGGGCATTACCAGGCCATCCGGTTCAAGATCGCCGACATGGAGGCGCGTACCCACTGCGCGCGGCTGGCCTGGTACGACGCCGCGGCCCGGCTGGTGGCGGGGGAGCCGGTCAAACGGCAGGCGGCCATCGCGAAGCTCATCGCCTCCAACGCGGCGATGGACAACGCGCGGGAGGCCACCCAGATCTTCGGCGGCTACGGGTTCATGAACGAGTTCCCGGTCGGGCGCTTCTACCGGGACGCCAAGGTGCTCGAGATCGGGGAAGGCACCTCTGAGGTGCAGCGGATGATCATCGCGCGGGAACTGGGGATCCCGGACTAGGGACCGGCCCGGGTCCCCTTATGGCCGAAAGGCCGGGCGCGCAATAACCGCTGCCCGGCAGGCGGGCACGGCGGCGGGAGCGCGAATCGGGCCGCCCGGCCGCGCCGATCCCTGTTTGCGTGCGAAATGGCCGCCCTGGCACCAGAAGGAGGACGCGGGCCCGCTCCCCCGGGAGGCGGCACCAGTGCCGCCGGAGGGGTCTGGCGGCTGGCCGGGGGCGCCGCAGCGCTGCGGTGACGGTCCGGCCCCGAGCGGTCCGCACCGTCCGTACCTGGGTACTCTTAGCGGTCTTCGTACATACCCGGCTTAGTTAGACAGAACGACTCACGGCGGAAGCGCTGGCGAGTACCCTACTGACGTCGAGCTATCCGGCAAACATCACGCTAGAGCAGCGCTTTCCTGGCATAAGGTATTGATCACTGCCGATGGTGAGACGTTAGGGTTAGCCCTTGGCCGCGCCCGCGCGCGGGGCTCGCAGAATCGTCACCCGGGAAGGGGTGCGTCATGTCAGTTCCGCCGCAAGTACTGCGGGCCTGCTGGCTCGCCGCACGAGCCAGGTGAAAGGTGCAGAGGCTGTGCGGTCCCGCAGCAAGATGACTGGCAACGGGCTGGCAGGCGATTCACGCTCCGTGGACCCGGCTGCCGACACCGGCCCGGCGTCCCGCGCGCCCGCGGACGTCGAGGGCCGGGAGGACGGTGCCGAGGCCGGGGGAGCAGCCCAGGCCAGGCGGCCGGGTGGCGGTTCACGCCGGGGGCTGAAGAACTGGCGGGTGCGTTCCCGCCTCGTCCTGCTGATCGCCATCCCCACGCTGACCGCCGTGGTGCTGGGTGGCACCGGGATCCTCTCCTACGCGCGCAGCGCCACCGCTGACGGCCGGGTCCAGCAGCTTGCCGCGCTCAGCGCGAACGTCACGGTCCTGGCCCAGCGTCTCGAGGATGAACGGGACCAGACGGTCCGGTACATCGGGCTCGGGGTCTCGAACCAGGGCGGGCGGGGCACCCCCAAGGGCGGGGGTGCCACCGAGCTGAACGTGGTGAAGCAGCAGCAGGCGCTGACCGACCAGACCGCCAGCGTGGTGCGGGGCGAGCTGAGCCAGATCAACGGCTCGTTCCCCGCGCAGACGCAGCTGCAAGCGGCGACGGCCCGGACCGCGCTGCTGAACCTGAGGTACCTGCGGGCCGCGGCGACCGGGTCGCAGCTGCCGGCCCTGGTCGTGGTGCAGAAATACGCCACGGTCATCGAGGAGCTGCTCGGGCTGATCGACGTGACCGGCCAGGGCGCCAGTGACGCGACGCTCGGCCAGGCCATCCGGGTGCTGGGCCTGGTGTCCAGGATGAAGGAAGAAGCTTCCGAGCAGCGCGCCATCCTCACCTATGGCCTGCTGGTATCCCAGCTCAACTCGAACGAGCTGACCGCGCTGAACTCGGCGGTGTCGGAGCAGGCGAGCAACCTGGCCTCGTTCAACTCCACGGCCAGCGTGGCCCAGCGCAACGTGTGGAACAACAGCGTGGCCACGTCCTTCGTGTTCGAGGCCAACGCCGAGGAAACCCAGGCGATCACCACCGAGAACACAACGAAGTCGCTGGCGAGCGACAACACCAGCGCGGACGACTGGTACGGCGCGATGTCGAACGAAATCGACTCGCAGATGGGCGGGGTCGAGCAGTCCCTGTCCGGCCAGATCAGCTCGCGGGCGGCGGCGCTGCACCGGTCGGCCCTGACCGCGGCCATCGTGGTCGGCGCGGCGGTCCTGCTGGTGCTCGCGCTCTCCCTGTTCCTGACCGTGATCATCGGCCGCTCGATGGTGCGCCCGCTGCGGCGGCTGCGCGCGGGCGCCCTGGAAGTAGCGGGCGTGCGGCTGCCGGAGATGGTCCGGCGGATGAGCGAGGCGGACGGCGGCGGGTCCTTCGAGGTCGCCCCCATCGACGTGGACTCCTCCGACGAGATCGGTGAAGTCGCGCGGGCCTTCGACCAGGTTCACCGGGAAGCACTCCGGCTGGCCGCGAACGAGGCCGCGCTGCGCGGCAACGTCAACGCGATGTTCGTGAACCTGTCCCGGCGCAGCCAATCCCTGGTCGAACGCCAGATCCGGCTGATCGACGATCTCGAGCAGGGCGAGCAGGACCCGGAACGGCTCTCCAACCTGTTCCAGATGGACCACCTGGCCACCCGCATGCGCCGCAACTCTGAGAACCTGCTGGTGCTCGCGGGCCATGATGCGTCCCGGCGCTGGAACCAGCCGGTGGCCCTGGTCGACGTGCTCCGGGCCGCGGTCTCCGAGATCGAGCAGTACGAGCGGGTCTCGATGAACGTGCAGCCCGGCATCTCGGTCCGCGGCCAGGCCGTCAACGACGTCGTCCACCTGGTCGCCGAGCTGGTCGAGAACGCCACCTCCTTCTCGTCCGCGGAAACCCCGGTGACCGTCTCCGGGCACCTGCTGAACAGCGGGGGAGTCCTGCTCGACATCAGTGACCAGGGCGTCGGCATGGGCGCCGAGGAGATGGCCCACGCCAACTGGCGGCTGGACAACCCGCCCGTGGTGGACGTGGCCGTGTCCCGGCGCATGGGCCTGTTCGTGGTCGCCCGGCTGGCCGCACGGCACGGCATCCGGGTGCGGCTGCGCCCGGCGACCACCGGCGGCCTGACCGCCCTGGTCTGGCTGCCTGACGAGACCGTGACCCACGAGGGCAACGGTTCCCCGGCCGGGCTGCGCCGCTTCGAGCGGAACGGGTCGGGTAGCCCGGACTCCCTGGAGACCCTGGCCGGCAACGGCACGGGCGGGGAGTGGGGCCCGCGCCGCGGGCGCAGCGCCGCCGAGGAGGCCGTGAACGCGGCCCGCGCGCCGCGCTTCACCCCGCTGCAGGCCGAGAACGGTGATTCGGCGGCCACGGCCGGCTTCCCGGCGATCACCCCGTCCTGGGATGACCCGGCCCCCGCATCGCCTGGGCCGGCCTGGGACGACGCGCCGTCCACCCCCGATACCCCGTCCTGGGAGAACCCGCCGGCCCAGCCCTCCGTCCCGTCCTGGGACGACCCGCCGCTGAGCACGCCGGCCGCGTCCGCGCCGCCGCCCGCGGCGAGCACGGGCCCGATGCCCGCGGTGCCCAGCAACGGCACGCCGCCGGTGTTCGGCACGTCCCTGAGCGGCGACGGCGCCAGCCAGCCGCCGCGGCTGCCGACCCGGCCCGTCCGGAGTCTCGGCGGCAGCGATCCCGGCCAGGCCCGGCGGGAAGTCGTGGTACCGCCGGCCGGCCCGGGCGGCGAGGGTAACCGGCTGCCCATCTTCGAGTCGGTCGAGTCGGACTGGTTCCGCCGTGGCCGGCACAGCGCCGACCGGCCGAACTCGGGTGCTGCCGCACCGGAACCCAGCACCAGCGACACCGGCGGCTGGGCCGCTTCCGCCGCGGACGAGGGCTGGCGGGCCGCCGAGGCGTGCAGCAAGCCGGCGTCGGGCGGGGTGACCCTGTCCGGCCTTCCGAAGCGCGTTCCCAAGGCCAACCTGGTGCCCGGGACCGTGGGCGCGAGCGCCGAGCCGGCGTCGCCTCCCCCGGTTCGCTCGGCTGCGGTGACCAGGCAGCGCTTTGCGAGTTTCCAGCGAGGCGTTCGCGAGGCGCGTGCCGCCGTTAACAGCGAGGATGATGCTGGCGGTGAGGGAGACGATGTGACATGAGGGGTCGAGCGGGATTGCTGCACATGCTGGTGCTTATGGTGGGGTCGCCGAGAGAGGAGGGTTCGTGAGTCCGCTAACCCGTCCGGTCCAGGACCTGAACTGGCTGATCACGAACTTCGTGGAGAGGGTCGCGTCCGTCGCGCATGCCATCGTGGTCTCGTCTGACGGGCTGCCCCTGGCGTACTCGAACGGCTTCCCGGCCGACCGGGTTGACCAGCTGGCGGCCGTGACGTCGGGCCTGACCAGCTTGACGCAGGGCGCTTCCCGGGTCTTCGAAGGCGGCCCGGTGACGCAGACGGTCGTGGAGATGCAGCGTGGCCTGCTGCTGGTGATGGCGATCAGCGACGGATCGAGCCTGGCCGTGCTCGCATCCGCTGATTGTGACATGGGCCTGGTGGCCTACGAGATGGCGCTCCTCGTTGAGCGGGTGGGACGGGCCCTCACACCGGATATGCGCGGGGCTCTGCGGTCAGAGGATGGCAGATAGTGACAGGAGAGACCGTTGTCCGGCCCAGGCCTGGATGACTGGCCGCCGACAGGTGGCCAACGTGGCACCGGGTCTGGCGGAGGAAAGCGTTCACGTGGGGCCGAACCCGCTGGTAGCGGGCTGGTCCGGCCGTATGCGGTAACCGGGGGCAGGACCAAGCCCCGGTACCAGCTCCAGATCGAGGCGATGGTGGCCGCGTCTCACTACGAGGCGCGCGATCTTTCAAGCCTCAGCCCGGAATGCCAGGCCATCCTCGGGTTCTGCCGTGATTGGCGCTCGGTGGCGGAGATATCCGCCGTGCTCAGGATGCCCCTGGGCGTGGCGCGTGTCCTCGTCGCTGATATGGCGGTGGAAGGGCTGGTCAGGGTTCACCAGCTGGACCATGCACATGGCCGCCCAGATCTCAACCTGCTCGAAAGGGTGCTCAGTGGACTTCGCAAGCTCTAGTCCCGTGCGGGGCACGGCTGGGGATACCGCCGCCATGACGTCGGTCAAGATCGTCGTGGCGGGTGGTTTCGGCGTCGGCAAGACCACCTTCGTCGGGTCGGTATCAGAGATCACCCCGCTGACCACCGAGGCCGTCATGACCTCAGCCAGTGCCGGAGTTGACGACCTGTCGGCGACGCCTGACAAGACGACGACCACGGTGGCCATGGACTTCGGCCGCGTGACCCTGGATGCCGGGTTGATCCTGTACCTGTTCGGCACGCCCGGGCAGCACCGGTTCTGGTTCATGTGGGACGACCTGATCCAGGGCGCGATCGGCGCGGTGGTCCTGGTGGACACCCGCCGGCTCGCCGATTCCTTCCCGGCCGTCGACTACTTCGAGACGGCCGGGCTGCCGTTCATCGTGGCGATCAACGGGTTCCACGGCGAGTTCCCGCACGGCGTGCAGGATGTCGCGGAGGCCTTGTCGGTCAGCCCGAACGTCCCGGTCGTCCAGTGTGACGCCCGGGGCCGGAAGTCCACCAAGGCGGCGCTCATCGCCCTGGTGGAGCACGCCATGGCCATGCAGCTCAGCCCGAGGTAAGGCCCCGCCCGTCCCCGCGCGGCCCGCCTCGTGCTGGCCCTGCGGGGCCGCGCGGACGCCGGCGACCCGCGGGCCTGTGGCTGCGATAAGGTGCTGGCGGTGCCGGGGCGGTAGCTCAGCCGGTCAGAGCAGCGGACTCATAATCCGTCGGTCGTGGGTTCGAGCCCCACCCGCCCCACCAGCGCGGGGTCCAGGTCCCCAGGGCCGCAATCCGTCCGTCCCCCGGGATGCGCGTACCACGGGACCGATGCCAATGATGACGGGGCACGGGCGGATGCGGCTTTCTACGCGGGACGCAGGAGGCTGCGTTCCAGCACGACCGGCACGAACAGCTCGCGGTAGCCATGTTCGTCGAAGAGCACGGTGACCTGGTCGCCGTCGTACCGCTGCACCGTGCCCTCGCCCCAGCGCTCGCTCACGACGCGTGCGCCCACCGCGAATGGGACCTCAGCGGGCGCACCCTCGCCGGGCCCGAGATCGTTGTCGCAATTCCCGCAGGGGCCGGGGTAGTCCTGCCCGAAGTAGGTCAGCAGGAACGATCGACGGCAGCCGGTGTGTTCGGCGTAGCGGCGCATCATCACCAGCCGCGTCCGCTCCACCTCGTCCTCGCGTTCCGTCTCCGCCTCCGAGGCCTCCACCGCTTCCGGGACGGTCATCGCCCCGGTCCAGCGGACGTCGCCGTCCGCCTGCCAGGCCGCCGCGCCGAGATCGGCCAGCCGGGCCAGCGCAGCCGTCTGCAGCCGCGCGCCGGGCCCGGTCCCCTGCCCGGTCGCGAGCCCGGCAGCGGTCTGCGCCACCGCCGCGCTGGAGACGCTTCTCGCGATCAGGTGGCGCGCCATCTCGAAATCGTCGAAGCGGTACAACAACCGCACCTGCGATGGCTGGTCGTCCCGGCCGGCGCGCCCGATCTCCTGGTAATACGCATCCAGCGACGGCGGGGGGTCCGCGTGCAGCACCCAGCGGACGTCCGGCTTGTCGATCCCCATGCCGAACGCGACCGTGGCCGCGATGATGCGGGCCGAACCGTCCAGGAACCCCGTCATCGCCTGGTGCCGATCGCGCCCGGACAGCCCAGCGTGATACAGGGTCACTCGCTCCCCGGCCGACGCGAGCGCATCGTGGGCCGCCTGCGCACCGGCGCGCGTCGCCGCGTAGACAATCCCCGGGCCAGCGAACTCCCGCGCCGCGCGGACCAGTTCGCGCTCCTTGTCGGGGATGGTGCTCACGTGCTGCGCCGAGAGATGGAGGTGCGGCCGGTCGAAGTCGCCGATCACCACCAGCGGATCGCGCAGGCCGAGCCGCCGGATGATCTCCTGCCGCACCGGCGGCGCCGCGGTCGCGGTCAGGGCCAGGCGGACCGGCGCGCCGAGCGCCCCGGCCTGAGCGCCGAGCAGCAGGTAATCGGGGCGGAAGTCGTGTCCCCACTGGCTGATCAGGTGTGCTTCATCCACGGCGAACAGCCCTGGCCCTGCCCGCCGTAGCGTGTCACGGGTCTCCGCCCTGGCCAGCTGCTCCGGCGCGAGGAATACGAACGTGTCCGAATCGCACGAGGCCAGCAGCGCCGCCGCCCGCGCACTGGCCGCCTGCTGCGAGTTCACTACGATCGCCGGCAGCCCAGCCGCCCGCAGGTGCGCCAGCTGATCATCCTGCAGCGCGATCAGCGGCGACACAATGACCACCGGGCCGGCCCGCAGCAGCCCCGCCAGCTCGTAGATCGCCGACTTCCCGCCCCCGGTCGGCAGCACCGCCAGCACATCCCGGCCGCCGGCCAGTGCCTCCACCGCGCTCAGCTGCCCGGGACGAAGCTGCTGGAAGCCCAGACGATCTCGGGCAAGCTCCTCGATCACGGCTCCCGCTTCCCTCGTTCCCGTCTCGCCCTGCCGGGCAGCTTGTCATCGCGCGATGGCTCTGCGATCGGGCCGGACACGTGCGACAGCCGCCAGCGGACCGCCATCACTGCCTGACCCTAGCGACCCCCAAACGCGCCGCCAACGAGGGTTACTGGTGCCGGCCTCGCCCGGGCAGCAGCGCCCGGGCGGACGACCCGGCCACCGAGGGCCATGATCACCGTGTGCCGAATGGATAAGATGCACCGGTGACCAGCAGTCCCGCCGCCGAGCAGCATCTGCGTGACCTCGCGCGGCTGCGCCGGGTGCGTGACCGGATCGACCGGGAGTTCGCGCAGCCGCTGGACGTTGAGGCGCTGGCCCGCGGTGTGCACATGTCGGCTGGGCATCTCAGCCGCGAGTTCCGGCTCGCTTACGGTGAGTCGCCGTATAGCTACCTGATGACGCGGCGGATCGAGCGGGCGATGGCGCTGCTGCGCCGGGGTGACCGCAGCGTCACCGAGGTGTGTTTCGAGGTCGGCTGCTCGTCGCTGGGCACGTTCAGTACCCGGTTCACCGAGCTGGTGGGTGTGGCGCCCAGCATCTACCGGCGTGACGCGGCGCGGGCGACGGCGGGGATGCCGTCGTGCGTCGCGAAACAGGTGACCAGACCGGTCAGGAATCGAGAAGCGCCGGTCACGGGCCCGCAACTAGCGTGACGGCCATGGACACCACCATTCACGCCGGCCTTCCTCCCGGATGACGGCCCGGACGCCTCCCCGGTCTCCTCTCGCGGCACCCTCGCCTTCGAGGTCCGCAAGGGCGCCGGATACGGCGGGTCGAGCCAGATGACGGCCGGCCCCGCCGGCCAGCCCGGCAGGCCGATTTCCGGGCTGCACGTCCGTCCTTGAGGCCGGCCATCCCACCGGGTCGAGATGACCCACGACTTCAGGAGTGACCATGACCGACTCTTCCACCGAGGGAATCAAGACCGTGCTGTGCCCCGTGTCCGACCTGGACCGGGCCACGGCGGTGTACGCCGCCCTGCTCGGCACACCGCCGCAGCACGAATCGTCCTACTATGTCGGCTTCGACGTCGCGGGCCAGCACATCGGGCTGGTGCCGGGCGGCGGACCGCAGGGCATGACCGCACCAGTGCCGTACTGGCACGTGCCGGACATCGAGGCGAAGCTGGCCGAGGTGACCGCCACGGGTGCCACCGTGAAGGACCCGGTGCGTGACGTCGGTGGCGGCCGTCTGGTGGCCACCGTCACCGATCCCGACGGCAACGTCCTCGGGCTGCTTCAGGACCGATGAGCGCCGGCCCCCGCTCCCGCGCGCAGCGTCGCCGCGACACCGAGGATCGGCTCACCCGCGACATCGATGTCTGGGTGGCCAGTGCCTCGGCGGACGGTGCACCGTACCTGGTGCCGCTGTCCTTCGACTGGGACGGCGAGGCGCTGCTGATGGCCACGCCGACGGACAGCCCGACCGGCAGGAACCTGGCCGCTACCCGGGCCGTCCGGCTGGGGCTGGGCCACACCCGCGACGTGTCCATGATCGAGGGTGAAGTCGAGGTTCTCGAGATCGACGCGCTGCCGCAGGAGCGGGGTGACCGGTTCGCCGCGCACACGGGCTTTGACCCGCGGCCGCTGGCCACGCCGTACCGCTGGTTCCGCATCTCCCCGCTCCGGATCCAGGCTTGGCGCGAGGCGAACGAGCTGCCCGGCCGCGAGCTGATGCGCGACGGCCGCTGGCTGGTCTGATGCCTCGGCCGGGCGCGCCGCATGGCCCGGCCCGGAGGCTCGGCGGGCCGCCCGCCCAACAGATGGAGACACGATGAGCATGGCCACGAGGACGGACACGCAGCCGCCTGCGCTGCACGCTGGCGACAGCCACGATCTGATCCGTGTGCACGGCGCGCGCGTGAACAACCTCAAGGACGTCAGCGTCGAGATCCCGAAGCGCCGGCTGACGGTGTTCACCGGCGTCTCCGGCTCCGGCAAGAGCTCGCTGGTGTTCGGCACGATCGCCGCGGAGTCGCAGCGCCTGATCAACGAGACCTACAGCGCCTTCGTGCAGGGCTTCATGCCCACGCTGGCGCGGCCCGAGGTTGACGTGCTCGACGGGCTGACCACGGCGATCCTCGTCGACCAGGAGCGGATGGGTGCCGACCCCCGTTCCACGGTCGGCACCGCCACCGATGCCAACGCGATGCTGCGCATCCTGTTCAGCCGGCTCGGCAAGCCGTACGTCGGCTCGCCCCAGGCGTTCTCCTTCAACGTCGCCTCGATCAGCGGGGCGGGTGCGGTCAAGTTCGAGCGCAGCGGGAAAACGGTGAAGGAGCGGCGCAGCTTCAGCATCATCGGCGGCATGTGCCCGCGCTGCGAGGGCCGGGGCACCGTCACCGACATCGACCTGTCCCAGCTGTACGACGACAGCAAATCGCTCAACGACGGCGCGATCACCGTCCCCGGCTACACCGGGGGCGGCTGGAACTCCCGGCTCTACGCCGAGTCCGGCTTCTACGACCCGGGCAAGCCGATCCGCAAGTTCACCAAGAAGGAACTGGACGACTTCCTCCGCCACGAGCCGGTCAGGATGAAGATCGCGGGCATCAACATGACCTACGAGGGGCTGATCCCCCGGATCCAGAGGTCGATGCTGTCCAAGGATCCTGAGGCGATGCAGCCGCACATCCGGGCATTCGTGGACCGCGCGGTCACCTTCACCACCTGCCCGGAATGCGACGGTACCCGGCTCAGCAAGGAGGCGCGGTCCTCGAAGATCAAGGGCATCAGCATTGCCGACGCCTGCGCGATGCAGATCAGCGACCTGGCCGGATGGGTCGACGGTCTCGACGAGCCGTCGGCGGCGCCGCTGCTGGCCGCGCTCAAGCGCAACCTGGACTCGTTCACCGAGATCGGCCTGGGCTACCTCTCGCTGAACCGGCCGACGGTCACGCTGTCGGGCGGTGAGGCCCAGCGCACCAAGATGATCCGCCAGCTCGGCTCGTCGCTCACCGACGTGACCTACGTCTTCGACGAGCCGACGGTCGGGCTGCACCCGCACGACATCCAGCGGATGAACGACCTGCTGCTGCAGCTACGGGACAAGGGCAACACGGTGCTCGTGGTGGAGCACAAGCCGGAGATGATCGGGATCGCCGACCATGTGGTCGACCTCGGCCCCGGGGCTGGCACGGCGGGCGGCACCGTCTGCTTCGAAGGCACCGTCGAGGGCCTGCGGAAGAGTGATACCACCACCGGGCGGCACCTGGACGACCGCGCCGCCCTGAAGCCCTCGGTCCGGAAGCCGTCCGGGCAGCTGGAGGTGCGCGGGGCCAGCCTGCACAACCTGCAGGATGTGGACGTCGACATCCCGCTCGGGGCGCTGATCGTGGTCACCGGGGTAGCAGGCTCGGGTAAGAGCTCGCTGATCCGCGGCTCGGTGTCCGGGGGCGACGGGGTGGTGACGGTCGACCAGGCGCCCATCCGTGGCTCGCGGCGCAGCAACCCCGCGACCTACACCGGGCTGCTCGACCCCATCCGCAAAGCGTTCGCCAAGGCCAACTCGGTAAAGCCGGCCCTGTTCAGCTCGAACTCCGAGGGGGCCTGCCCCAACTGCAATGGCGCCGGGGTCATCTACTCCGACCTGGCGATGATGGCCGGCGTCGCGACCACCTGCGAGGTGTGCGGGGGCAAGCGGTTCGACGCCTCGGTGCTGGAGTATCACCTCGGCGGCCGTGACATCAGCGAGGTGCTCGCGATGCCGGTCAGTGAGGCCCTGGAGTTCTTCAGCGAGGGTGAGGCGCGCATCCCGGCTGCGCTCGCCATCCTGGAGCGGCTCGACGACGTCGGGCTCGGCTACCTCAGCCTGGGCCAGCCGCTCACGACGCTGTCCGGCGGCGAGCGGCAGCGGCTCAAGCTGGCGACCCGCATGGCCGAGAAGGGCGGCGTCTACGTCCTCGACGAGCCGACCGCCGGCCTGCACCTCGCCGACGTCGAGCAGCTGCTCGGCCTGCTCGACCGGCTCGTCGACTCCGGCAAGTCGGTCATCGTCATCGAGCACCACCAGGCGGTGATGGCGCACGCCGACTGGATCATCGACCTCGGCCCCGGCGCCGGCCATGACGGCGGGCGGATCGTCTTCGAGGGCACACCCGCCGACCTCGTGGCCGCCCGCACTACCCTCACCGGCGAGCACCTCGCGGCCTACACCGGCACCTGACCGGGTGCGAGCCCCGCCCGCCCGCAGAACTGGTCTTCCCTCGGGTGTCCCGTTTCCTGGTGCCGCGACCCCGGGACATTCCGCTCGTGGCTGGTACCGTCGGACCCGGTGGGGGACTGGTCAATCCCTTGAGGACTGAGCCCATGACTGAGGATCCGGCGGCCCACGGCCTGCAGCCTTCGCCCGACACCACCGTGCCGCACTCGGCCCGGATCTGGAACTACTGGCTGGGCGGCGACGTCAACTTCCCGGTCGACCGGGAAGCGGGCGACCAGTACCGGCAGGTCTACCCGGAGATCGTGGATGCGGCCGTAGCATCCCGCGCGTTCCAGACCCGCGCGGTCCGGTTCTTAGCGGGCGAGGCCGGCATCCGGCAGTTCCTCGACGTCGGGGCAGGCTTGCCCGCGGCGGGCAACACCCACGAGGTCGCGCAGAGCATCGCAGCAGAATCGCGCATTGTGTACGTCGATCATGATCCGTTCGTGGTGGGCTACGGGCGCAGTCATCTCGCCAGCACGCCCGAGGGCGTGACTGACTTCGCCGAGGCCGACCTGCACCGGCCCGAGGACGTGCTCGCCGCCGCGGCCCGCACGCTGGACTTCTCCCAGCCCGTCGCCCTGCTGCTCATGGGGGTCATGGGCCACCTCGAAGACGGCAACGCCTACCCGATCGTCCGCCACCTGGTCGGCGCCCTGCGGCCCGGCAGCTACCTGGCGCTCTACGACGGCGGCACCACCAGCGCCAGCGACGCGTTCACCGAGGCGCAGGAGGGCTACGACGATACCGGTGCGATCCCTTATCACCTGCGCACGCCGGAAGAGATAACCGCCTTCTTCGACCGCCTGGACCTGGTCGAGCCGGGAGTGGTCCCGGTGCCGCGCTGGCGGCCGGCCGACCCCGGTCCTCCGCCAGATCTGCAGAACTTCGGCGGCGTGGCCCGGAAGCCAGTCCCCGCGGCCAGCTAGAGTGCGGCCTCGTGCCTGGTGACCTCATCGTCCCCGAACCAACGGAACCGCCGCTCGCGGGCCCCGAACGGGCCACGCTGGAGGGGTGGCTCGAGTACCACCGTGCCACCCTGCTGCTCACGTGCGACGGCCTGAACGACGAGCAGCGCAAGCGCCGTCCGGTGCCCACCTCGCTGATGTCCCTGCACGGCATGGTGCGTCACCTGGCCGACGTGGAGCGCACCTGGTTCCAGCGCGTGCTGGGGCACAGGGCTGGACTCCCGGCCATCTTCAGCACCGATGACGCTGCTGACGCTGACTGGATCCCGCTCGACCGCGCGGACTGGGCTGCCGATGTGGGCAGCTGGCGGGCGGAGTGCCGGCGGAGCAGCCTGACGGCGGCGGCGCACGGCCTCGACGACGTGGGCGTGGGCGTGCGCGGGGGCCAGCGCGTGACGTGCTCGCTGCGCTGGATCTACAACCACATGATCGAGGAGTACGCCCGCCACAACGGCCACGCCGACCTTATCCGCGAACTGGTCGCCGGTCCGGCTGTTCGTTAGCAGCCGGGAGCTCAGGCGGTGGCGACGATGGTGACGGTGCCCGCGCTGCCCTTGAACTTCAGCGACCCGTCGGCCGAATCCACGCTGCGGGTTAGTCCCGTGACCGCGGGTGCCAGAGATCGCGCAGCAGCCAGGCGGCTGCTTTAGGCTGCCGGTCCCGGGTGAACACCCCCTTGTGGTTGCCGCCGGGGCGGTGCACCGCCTGCGCGGTCGCGAAGTCGGCGAAGTTCCACACGTGCTCGCCGATCACCTCGGGGATCCGCCGGAACACCCGCGCGGACATCGCGATCAGCGCCGTCTGGTAGTCCTCGGACCACATGACGGGAGGCAGTGCGTGCAGCCCGGCGAGGGCGTCCGCCCCGAACTCGGTGACCACGATCGGCTTGCCGTACCGGGCCCAGGCCCGCAGCTCGGCCTCCAGGTCCGCCTCGGCCGATTCCAGGTCACCGGGATCGGCGTACCAGCCGTAGTAGCGGTTCACGCAGACCAGGTCGAACAGGTCGGTGACCACGTCGGCCTCCGGCGGTGCGGTCGCCACGTTGGCGAAGCAGACCGGCCGGGCCGGGTCCAGGTCCCGGGCGGCGGCGGCCAGCGGCGCGAAATAGTCGCGGGCGGCCGGTTCGGCGGTGTCCGGCTCGTTCGCGATGGACCAGGCGATGACGCTGGGATGGTTGCGGTCCCGGGCGACCAGCTCCCGGATCGCGGCCAGGTGGGCCGCGGCGGCCTCCGGCCCGATGAGGCCGGGGCCGAAGGTCCGCGCGCCGGGGTCGCCCATGTTGCCCAGGCTGAAGTGCAGGCCGACGGCCGGGGTCTCGTCGATGACGAGCAGGCCCTGCCGGTCGGCGTAGTCGAGGACCTCCTCGGCGTAGGGGTAGTGCGAGGTCCGGAACGAGTTGGCGCCGATCCACCGCAGCAGCGCGAAGTCGCGCACCATTCTCGTGTCGTCGTGGCCCTTGCCGTGCAGCACGCCGTCCTCGTGCATGCCGAAGCCGCGGAGCTGGACCGGCTCCCCGTTCACCAGCAGCCGGGCCCCGTCCACCTGGACGGTCCTGATGCCCACCGGCAATGAGTACTCGTCGTCGCCGTGCCGCGCGTCCAGGCGGTACAGGTACGGGTCGCCCGGGCTCCACGCGCGGGCCGCGGGCACGGCCAGGACGCCGTCCGGGCCGGCGCCCTCGGCCACCACGGCCCCGGACGCGTCGCGGAGCCGCACCGACGTCGGGCCGTCCCCGGTCACATCCAGGTGGTAGGTCACCTGGCCAGCCGCGGTCCCGGGATCGTAGCCGGTCCCGACGGCCAGGTCGGCGATATAGCTGCGCGGGGTGGAGTAGAGCCACACCGAGCGGTGCAGGCCCGCGTAGTTGAAGAAGTCGTGGAAGTACCGCAGCGTCGTGTGCCCGGCCGCGGTGCGGGATGCCACGCCGGGCGGGATCGTGGCCATGCTGAGCTCGCTGCCGACCCGCACCGTCACCCGCAGCAGTTCGCCGCAGCGGACCAGGCCGGTTACCTCGGCCTCGAACGGCGTGTACCCGCCGGCGTGGTCAGCGACCTGGGTGTCCCCGGCCCAGACCGTGCCGTGATGGGTGGCCGCGTCGCAGCGGAGCACGATGCGCCGGTCCTGCCAGGTCGCGGGGACCCGGACGTCGCGCTGGTACCACACGTCGCCCACGTGCTCGCGTTCCGCCGCCTCGGTGACCAGGTCGTTGTAGCTGGCCGGGACGGCCATCTCCCGCGCGCCCGGCAGGGGTCCCTGCCACCAGCGGCCGGCCTCGCCCTCGCCGCCGGCGTCGAAGCGGAACCGCCACAGCCCGTCGAGGCGGCGGCAGTCCCGGCTCCGGCTGTCTCGTGGTGCCAGCATCGCCAGCCCAGCTCCTTCCGGTAGACGGCGGCATCAAGGCTAGAGCCTGGCGTCCCCGGCGGCGCCGGCCCGGCCGGGCCAACCCGGTCAGGCGAGGATGAGGAACATCTTCTCCATCTGCTCCTCGGTCATCGGGGCGTCCCCGTCCCCGGCGGACAGGCACTGGCGCATCCCGCTGGTCACGATCTTGAAGCCGGCCCGGTCCAGCGCCCGGGCCACCGCCGCGAGCTGGGTGACCACCTCGGTGCAGTCCCGCCCGGACTCGACCATGGAAATGACCCCGGCCAGCTGGCCCTGGGCGCGGCGGAGCCGGTTGAGCACCTGGCCCACGGCCTCGTCGTCGATCTGCATTCAGCTGCCTCCCTGGCGGTCCATTCCAGGATACCCCAGCGGGTATACGTCGGCGCGGCTGGCGTGTGCGGCAGTTCGGGGTATTAGGCCCACATTCAGGCAGATCAGCTGACAGGCTTTGGCGGGCGGATTCCGCCCGAGCTGGCGCCGATCTGTCGTGAACCGGGAGTAGCTGACCGTGATCAGTCCGTCTGACCCGTCGCACGAGCAGTCGCCGCCCGGCCCGCCGGCCGCCAGGCCCGCGGGCGACGAGCCCGAGGTCGAGGCCAAGGCCGCCGAGCGGGTCGTCTTCTTCTCCGACGCCGTGGTCGCGATCGCGATCACACTGCTCGCGCTGGCCCTCCCGCTGCCCGCTCAGCCACGGACAGTACGACCAACCACCAGCTCCTGGACGCGCTGTGGGGCGACCGAGACGGGTACCTGGCGTTCCTGATCAGCTTCGTGGTCATCGGGAATCACTGGGCGGTCCACCGGCGAATGTTCCGGTACGTGAACCGGCTGAACGGCATGGTCATCCGGCTGGACATGATCTGGCTCCTGATGATGATCATCACACCGTTCGCGACCCGGATACTGACCGGCAACGGCGGGTTCGGCGTCCGCTTCACGATCTACACCCTGGTCCAGGTCATCGCCTCGACCTGCCTGCTGCTGATGAGCCGCGAGATCAGGGATAAGGACCTGATGCGGACCGACGCTCCGGAGTCGGCCCGCCATCCGGAGAACTCCCACACCCTGACCCTTATCGTCGTGTTCCTGATCTCGATTCCCGTGGCCTTCGTCGCGGGGCAGTGGGCGTTCGCGCTGTGGGTGGCGATCCCGGCGCTCGGCCGGGTGCTGCGGCGGCTGCGCAGGGAACCGGTGGCCCGCCCCGGGTGACGCCGGCGGCGTGATCCGGGTACGGCATGATGGCGGGCATGCCGGGGGAGTACCGCCTCTACCAGGAGCTGGCCGACTGGTGGCCGCTGATCTCACCGCCCGGGGAGTACGCGGCGGAGTCCGCGTACCTGGCCGAGCTGTTCACCACGGCCGCCATCGACGTCCGTGAGGTGCTGGATCTGGGCAGCGGCGGCGGGCACGTCGCGGTCCACCTGAAGGACCGGCTGGACCTGACCCTGGTTGACCTGTCGGCCGGGATGCTGGCCGTATCGCAGCGGCTGAACCCCGAATGCGCGCACCGGCAGGGAGACATGCGCACGGTCCGGCTGGGCCGGCAGTTCGACGCCGTCCTGGTGCACGACGCGGTCGACTACGTGACCGACGCCGAGGATCTGCGGCAGCTCATCGCGACCGCGTTCGCGCACTGCCGGCCGGGCGGGATCGCCGTGTTCGTGCCGGACTACACGGCCGAGACGTTCCAGGCCGGGACGGGCGGCGGCGGGAGCACCGACGCGGGAGGGCGCCAGGGCAGCTTCCGCGAGTGGACCTGGGATCCCGATCCCGCCGACGACTGGATCAACGTGGAGTACGAGTTCACGCTCCGGGAGGCGGACGGCACGGTCCAGGTCGTCCGCGAGGCTCACCGGCTGGGCGCCTTCCGCCGGGATACGTGGCTGCGCCTGCTGGCCGACGCCGGGTTCGAGCCCGAGGCGCGGTTCGCTGACGGGAACCAGACCGGGAGGGGCGCCGGTGAAGGGATGCCCGCGCACCTGTTCATCGGGCGGCGTCCGCACTAGCGCCGGAGAAAGCGAGCTGATAACAGCAACATGCGCGTGGCGCCGCCGGGCACCGCTACGCTGCCGCCAGCGGTTTGGTGGCCGCGCCCTCGTAGGTGTAGCCCACCGCCCGCGGCCGGTGGAAGTAGTAGTTCTCCAGCCGGGTCAGCCGGAACCCGGCCCCGGTCACCAGCTCCGAGATACGCCGGTCCAGGTGGCACCCGCCGACCGCCCGCCGGTGCAGTGGGGTGAGCCGGCGCTGCATCCGGGCCACCCGCGCGTCGGGGGACAGGCCGTGCTCCACGAAGTGGAAGGCGCCGCCGGGCCGCAGCACCCGGTAGGCCTCGGCGAGCGCCCGTCCCGGGTCCGGGATCGTGCACAGCGTCCAGGTGCTGAGCACGAAGTCGGCGCAGCCGCCGGCCACCGGGATCGCCTGGGCATCGGTGCCGACGAACTCGACCGGCACCGCGTGGGCGGCGATCCGCGTCGCGGCGAGACGCCGGCCCACGGTGGCCGGGTCCACGGCCAGGACCCTGGTCACCCCCTCGGGGTAGTGCGGGACGTTCAGCCCGGACCCGAAGCCGATCTCGAGCACCTCGCCGGCCATCCCGGCGGTGACCCGGGCCCGCACCTGGCGGACGTCCGCGCCGCGCATCCACAGGTCCAGGGCGCGGGGGAGCACCTGATCCCCGTAGACACCCACGCCGCAAGTCTGTCACGCGTGAGGGGGCGGGAGCCGGGGTGAGGTTTTCGCTGCGGAAAAAAGGGACCGGCCCGGGACGCCGCACCCGCCGGGCCGGCCGTGCGGGCCGCGAGGGTGGGCGGGGATGATGAGGGGGTGACGACTGCGCGGCTTTATCACGTGGACGCGTTCGCGCCGGGCCCCTTCGAGGGGAACCCCGCGGCGGTCCTGGTACTGGACGAGGAACCCGAGGACGAGTTCGGCCCCCTGATCGGGGCCGAGCTGAACCAGCCCGCGACCGCCCTGGTCTGGCCGGCGGGCGAGCCGGGACGGTTCGGGCTGCGCTGGTTCACCGCTGCCGGCGAGCTGGAGCTGTGCGGGCACGGCACGCTGGCCGCGGCCCGGGTGCTGCTCGACCAGGGGCACCCGGTCGGCGACCGGATCCGGTTCGACACCCGGTACGGCCCGCTGGAGGCCGAGTCCGCGGGCGAGTTGATCCAGCTGCGTTTCCCCAGCCTCGCCCCCGAGCCGCTGGACCACGGCGGGCTGGCGGAAGCGGTGCGCACCGTGCTGCCGGTCCCGGTGACCGGGATCCTCCGCAACGACCTGGACGTGATGGCCGTGCTGGACTCGCCGGCCGCCGTCCGCGACCTCCAGCCCGACCTGGCGGCGCTGCGGGAACTGCCGGTCCGGGCGCTGATCGTCACCGCCGAGCGCGAGGACTCCGCCGGGCAGGCCGACATCGTCGCGGACGACACGGCCGACTTCGTGTCCCGGTTCTTCCACACGGCCGACGGGACCGAGGACCAGGTGACGGGGTCCGCGCACTGCGCGCTCGGCCCGTACTGGATCGGGCGGCTCGGCCGCCAGCCGCTGACCGGCCGGCAGCTGTCCGCGCGAGGCGGGCTGGTCCGGGTGGCCCTGGACGGGGACCAGGTACTGCTGGGCGGCGAGGCGCTGGTCATGGCCGAGGGCACCTGGCGGCTTCCGGTCACGAACAAGCTGATCTTGTAACGGCGGGGGCTCAGGCCTGGGCGACCCTGGCCAGGCCGGGCTGCTCGGGACCGTGCGGGATGTCGATCACCTCTTCCCCCGTGCGCAGCGCGCGGACGATGAACGCGGCCACGTAGGCGGGGCTGTGCGCGATCATGCCGGGCCGGGGGCTCCGGCCCTCCCGGAATATGCCGCCCCCGAACTCCGTCGCGGTGATCGACGGCACCACCAGCGACACCACGATCCCGTCCGGTTCCAGCTCGCGGCGGGCCACCGCGGTGAGCATGTTCACCGCCGCCTTGGTGGCCGCGTACCCGCCCACCCCGGGCGGGGCCATCCGCGTCGTGCCGGAGCTGATGTTCACGATCCGGCCGGAATGCTGCGCGCGCATGGCCGGCAGCACCGCCTGGGTCACCGCGACCACGCTGACCACGTTGAGCTCCAGGACCCGGGCGAACTCGTCAAGATCAAGCTCGTCGAGGCGGTGATGCAGGCTCACCCCGGCGTTGTTGACCAGCCCGTCGATGCGGCCGTACCGCTCCAGCGTCGCCTCTGCCAGCGCGGCGACGTCCTTGCGGTCGGTGACATCGGTGCGGACGGCGAGCGCGCCGCCGAGTTCGGCGGACAGCGCGTCGAGACGGCTGCCCCGCCGGGCGGCCAGCACGGGATGCGCGCCCGCCTCGTGCAGTAGCCGGGCGGTGGCTGCGCCGATCCCGGAGGAGGCGCCGGTGACGATGATCGTGCGGCCCGTGAGGTCGAGGACGTCCATCCGGCCATTGTGGCGGACTCGCCGCGCGGCCCGGGGAGGAGGCGCGGGCCCGCGAGGGGGGACGCGGGCCCGCGCCTGGAGCGGCGCGGGCCTGGCCGGCGGGTGGCCAGGCCCGCGCCCGATCAGGAGGTCGGGAAGCTGAAGTAGTGCAGGCTCACGAAGGGCGGGCTGCCCGACGCGCCGGAGGAGAATTCCAGGTAGACCGTGTGGGTCCCGGTCACCCTGGAAATGTTGGCCGGAACGGTCCGCCAGGTACTCCAGCCGCCGGTATTACCGACCGCGAAGCTGCCCACCGGCGGGTTCGACGGGTTGTCGAGCACCACCTCGACCAGGCCGCTCACCCCGCCCGCCGCGCCCGAGGCGACCCGGGCGTCGAACTGGCTGGAGCCCGAGCCGAAATTGACCCCGGGATACTCCAGGTAGTCGCCGTTGGTGAGCTGGGCGGCCTGATTGCCGTCCACCCCGGACGGGTTGGTGTCCCCGCTGGCCGCGGTGACCGAGATGCTCCCGGACGAGCCCTGGTAGCAGTCCGCGGAGATGTCCGCGGTCGCGGTGGTGGAGCAGGACGTGCCGCCGCCGCTGCCGGTGCTGGTCGCGGTCGGCGTCGGGGTGGGCGTGGGCGTGGGCGTGGGTGACGCGCCGGACCCGCTGGTCTCATACACGGCCACGTAGCCGACGCTCATCGCCGCGCCGGAGCTGGTCGCGGACGTCGGTGACGAGCAGCCGCAGATGGCGTTGGGGTAGGCACCCCCGATGGCCAGGTCCAGGATGAGGAAGAACCCGTGGTCCACCGCGGCCTGCCAGGTGGACGTGCCGACCTGGCTCTCGGTCACCGTGTAGTAGGCGTTCCCGTTCAGGAGGAAAGTGATCGACTCATTGCTGGTGTTGGTGCGGTTCACGATGGCCGAGTAGGTGTTGTACCCGGTCTGGCAGCCGGAGCAGGACTGCAGCCCGCTGCCCAGCCCGGTGGTCTCGTTGCAGGGACCGCCCGGGTTGACGCCGCAGTGGAACGTGCCGGAGTGCTCGGACAGCGCGTTGACGTCTTCCATCACGTCGATCTCGCCGGCCGATGGCCAGTTCGAGCAGTCCATGGTCCCGGACGTGCCCGCGCCGCTGGCGCGGAAGCCGGCGCCGAGCATCCAGAACGCGGGCCAGTAGCCGACACCGCTGGACGGGTTCGGCTGCTTGATGGAGGCGCTGACCTCCATTTCGCCGCCAGCCGGGGCCTCGAAGCTGTCGCTCGTGGTCTCGATCCGGCCCGACGTCCAGGAGCCGCCCGAGTTGACCGCGGTGACGTTCAGGTGCCCGCTGCCGTCCTCGGACACGTTCGCGGTGGAACTGGTGTTGCTCTCCACCTCGCCGGTCCCGTACTGGCCCGTGCACCCGGTGCCGTTGTACTGGGTGCCGGTGTCATAGGTCCAGCCGGAGTCCACCCCGCTGCCCGCGGACCCCGAGAAGGAGTCGCTGTAGGTGGTGGTCCAGCCGGACGGCGGTCCCGGGACGGTCGTCGCCGAGCTGCTGGCCGCGAAGGTCAGGCTGGTCAGCGTGGCCGCCAGTAAGGCGGTCACCGCCGCTCCCGCGGCCAGGACCGCGCGCCGGGGTGATCGGATCCGGCGGCCTCGTCGCATCCGGGGGGTTGGTTGCATCCGGTTCTCCCTTCTGTTCGGCGGGCGGCGGGTGCCCGCCTGGGCCGGTATGTCCGGCCGTGGACGTCGGGGTCGGTGGTTCGGCGATGGGGTCAGCGGCCTCCCGGGGCGGGGCAGCCGCAGCTGACCCGGATCACGCACCGGGTGGGCAGGATCTCGGTGTGCACGGGCAGCTCCCGGTCCTCGATCCGCGCCCGCAGCCGCTGGGCGGCCCGGTGGCCGAGTTCGCGGACCGGCTGCCCGACCGTGGTCAGCTGCGGGGTGACCACCCGGCTGGCGTAGATGTCGTCGAAGCCGGTCACCGCCATGTCGCCGGGGATGGCCGCGCCAGACTCCTGCAACTGCAGCAGGACGCCGATGGCCATCTGGTCGTTGGCGCAGGCCACCACCTCCGGAGCGGGGCGGAGCGCCAGCAGCCTGCGGGCCGCGGCCGCGCCGCTCGCCTCGGAGAAGTCGCCTTCCAGGACCGGGTCGAGCACGCAACCCGGGTGCTCGGCGACCGCCTGCCGGAAGGTTTCCAGGCGTTCGCGGGCGTCGGGGGAGTCGGCCGGGCCGGCCAGGAAGCCGACGCGGCGGTAGCCGTGATCCCCGATAAGGTGCGCGGCCAGCGCCCGCATCCCCGCGGTGTTGTCCACCGCCACGACATCCAGTTCCGTCTCGTCCCGGCGGCCCGCGATGGCGACCACCGGGATCCGCCGGGCCAGCGCCCGCAACTGGCCGGGCGGCATTACTTCCTCCGCGACCAGCAGCCCGTCGACCTTGCCGGACAGCGACCTGATCCGCCGCTGGAACGGCTCGCCGGCCGGGCCGAACGTGAGCAGCAGCGAGCAGTCCGTGCCGCGCAGCACGGACTCGACCGCGTGCACCAGCTCGTCCATGAACAGGGGGCTGGTCTTCTCGATGCCGACCTCGGTGACGCCGCGTTCCAGGGCGGCCAGGCCGATGATGTCTTTACGGCGGCGGCTCAGGCCCTGGGCCGAGCCGTCCGGCACGTAGCTCAGTTCCTCGATGACGGCCAGGACCCGGTCGCGGGTGTCCGGGTGGACGAGGTTGGAGCCGTGGATGACCCGGGAGACGGTCGCCGTGGACACCCCGGCCCGGTCCGCCACCTCATAGACGGTGCTCACCGCGGCACTCCGGGGGCTAAGTGCCTGCCGCAGGTTGTGATCATCGTTGACCGCCAAGGCGTGATCGGCCTCCACGTGCCGCGCGGGCGCGGCGTGGTAAGCGAGGTTGTAAGCGGTTACATCCAGTTGGTACCAGAGATGCTAGGAATGGATGTAAGCGCTGTCAATGGCGACCGGGGAGCGGTAACCCTTACCGATTCCTTACGATTGCCGTGCCCGCGCTCGGCTGGGCCGGGCACCTGCCAGCATCATGATCAAAGAGGGAGGCAGCCATTCGCGGAGCGAGGGACGGTCGGTCACCCGGGCGGCAAGAGTTGCCGAGGCGGGTGGCGCAGGCGCCGTTTCCGCAGCCGGGAATGGTCCCGCAGCCTGTGATGGTGCCGCACCCCGCGACGTTCGCGCCGCCGGGGGCGATCCCGGACAGGGTCCCTGCCTCGGTGTGGCCCTTCCCCCAGCCGGGGCCGCCGCCGATTTCCGGGCCCCTCCCCGCCGTGCCCGCGGACGCCTCGATTCCGCCGTACCAGCCGCCTCCGGCGTATCCCGCGGCCGCCGGCTACCCGGCGGCTCCCGCCTATCCTGCGGCTCCCGCTTATCCCGCCGATCCCGGTTATGGGGCCGATCCCGGGTATCGGGCCGATCCCGGGTATGCGGCCGATCGGGGCTATGCCGGCGGTACCGGCTATGTCGCCGGCACCGGCGCGGCAGGTGCCGGGTATGCGGTGGATCCGGGCTATGCCAGGGGCACCGGCGCGGCCGATCCCGGGTATGCGGCCGATCCGCGCTACGCCGGCCGTACCGGCGCGGCCGATCCCGGGTACGCGGTCCATCCGGGCCACGCCGGCGGCACCAGCGGTGCCGACAGCCCCGGCTATGGGCTGGGTCCCCGGTATGCCGTGGATCGCGGCTACCAGGCGGCTCCTGCCTATGCGCCGGATCCCGGCTACCCGGTGGCTCCTGCCTATGCGCCGGAGAGCCGGGACCCGGTGGCTCCCGCCCGTCCGGTGGCTCCCGCCTACCCCGCCGCTCCCGGCTATGCGGCGGACCCTGGCTACCAGGTGGCTCCGGCTTATCCGATGAGGCAGGGCTATGCGCCGCCCCAGGGCCGTGCGGTGACCCCCGCCTTCCCGGCGACCCCGGTGTACGAGCCGCTTCCGGTGTACGAGTCTGTCGCGTCCCCGGCCACCTACGCGATGCCCACGGCCGCCGCACCGCCGCCAGCAGTACTCCCCGCGCCTTCTGCTCTGCCTGCGCCTTCTGCTCTGCCTGTGCCGTCTGCTCTGCCTGCGCCTTCTGCTCCGCCTGCATGCCGTGCGCTCTGCTTCGCCTGTTCCGAGCACCCCACTTTTGCCGAGCGCGCTACCCGCGTCGGGCGCGCCGCCTGGGCCGAGCGCACCACCTGGGCCCGCCGCGCCGCCCGCGCAGATCGTGCCCGCACGGCAGGCACCGGCGCAGCAGCCACCCCTCCCGCAAGTGCAGGCTGCGCCAGTGCAGGCTGCGCCAGTACAGGCGCCGCGAGGACCCGAGCCGCAAGTACTGGTGCCGCAACCCTCGCCGGTCGTGCTGAAAGCCATGCCGGCCCCACCGCCACCTCCGCCCGTCCAGCGCTGGCGGCGGGTTTTTCCGGGGCGGGAAGCAGAACTGCGCCGTGTCCGGTCCTGGCTGGCCGAGCTGCTCCCCAGCGGCCCGTCCCGCGAGGACGTCGTCACGGTCGCCATCGAGCTGACGGCCAACGCGGTCCAGCACACCGCGAGCGGTGCACAGGGCTTCTTCGCCGTGGAACTCACCTGGCAGACGCGCCCGGTGACGGTCCGCGTCGCGGTCGCCGACGGCGGCGCGCGCACCAGCCCGCACCTGACGCCTGGCACTGACCCCCTGGGCCCCGGGCCGCTCAGCCTGGATGCGCCTGGCATCGGCCCCTTCAGCACCGGCTCCCTCAGCCTCGATCAGCTCGGCAGCGACCAGCTCAGCGAACACGGCCGGGGCTTGCGGGTGGTGCGGGCCCTGGCGGAGCGCACCGGCGTATGCGGGGATCACCGGGGCAGGCTGGTCTGGGCCGAGATCCGGTGGAACTCCGACGGTGCGGCCCAGCCGGAATTCCCGGACGGCTACGAGGCCTCGTTGCGGGACATCCAGGCGGTGCTGGCGGCCCGGTATCCCGAGGCCGACATCTGGTTCGGCCGCGCCACCATGCAGTGGTGGGCCCTGATTGGCCGTCCAGAACAAGGACACCCGGAAGCCAGGCGGCTGCTCACGGCCGAGTCCCCGCTGGACCTGGTCCAGCTGCTGGATGTGGCCCGGGCCACGGCGCAGATCGTGCGCGGCCGCAGCCGCGGACGGCACGGGCTCACCGGCCGGCGGGCCGGCTCCCGGCCTGGCCTGCGATCTGCCCGGCCGGCCGGGCAGCAGGCCTGGGCGGGGGTGCGTGCCGCCTTAGCCACGCCACCGCGCATCCAGCCGGTGACCCGCGCCGTCCGGGCCCGGTTCGAAGCCCGCTGACCCTCTCCAGCGAACAGATCGTGGTCGCAAACGGTCGTCGGGGCAGCGGTTAGCGCCCACGTTCGGCCGGGGCCGCCCAGCGGTACCGGCCCGGGCTCCCGGGGGCCGGCGGCAGTCGTGGTCGCAAACGGTCGTCGGAACGGCGCTGTCGATATGTACCGTCAAAGTCACGCATGATTCTTTCCCGCGCGCCTGCCGGCAGTGGAACAGGCTCCGGGCGGGGTGTGAACCCAGGATGAGGACCAACTCATCTAAAGTGACTCGCCAAGGTCTCGCGTTATCCAGCCGGGCGTATCGAAGCGCACGGGCGGATCACCAACCAGCGCTGCTAGATGCGTCTCGAGGCTCTCGAGCTGGCTGGGACCGATCTGCCGTTCCCATTGATCGCGCAGCTCGTCGAAGATCGCTTCACCGGTTCGCAGCACGTCGAAGCCGAGTTCGGTGACCTGAAGGCGTTTGCGACGGGCGTCGAGGGGGTCTTCCTCGCGGGCCACGTATCCGCGTTCCTGCAGCACCGCGATGGTTTTCGCCGCTGCTTGCTTGGAGACGGACAGGCGGCGGCCTAGTTCTGAGGCGTTGTCGGCGCCCGAGGCGATGGCCCGCATGGCGAAGTCATGGACGGGACGCACATCCTCGTAGCCGCGGGCGGCGAGCTCGGCTGTCGCCGCGTCCACCAGTGAGCGGAAGCCTCCGAGCAGGAGCAGGGCGAGATCGGCGCCAGACCGGGACATGGGAGAAGAGTACGGCAGCGACTCGACAACGACAACCAGGTTGACTACTATTTGGACAACAAGGTTGTCGAACCGGGGAGAAGAAGATGGACGCCACACAAGCTGGTCTCGCGCCGGGGATCACGCACCACCACGCAGAGGTCAACGGAACCACGCTGCACTACGCGGCGGCGGGAACCAGCGGATCTCCGGTCCTGCTGGTCCACGGGTTTCCCGAGACCTGGTGGGCCTTCCGGAAGCTCATCCCGCTGCTCACGGCCAGCCACCGCGTGTTCGCTGTCGACCTGCGTGGTTTCGGCGACTCTGGCCACGAGCCGGGCGAGTATGACAGCAAGACCTCGGCCGAGGACCTGCACAGTCTCATCGGGCAGCTCGGGGTGGGGCCGGTCCACCTGACCGGGCAGGACATCAGCGGGGCGACGGTCTTCCGCCTCGCGACGACGCATCCTCAGGACGTGCTCAGTTTCACCGCCATCGAGATGGGCCTGCCCGGGTTCGGCCTGGAGACGCTGGCCGATGTCACCCATGGGGGTACCTGGTACATCGGCGTTCTCGCTGCGCCCGGCATCCCCGAGATGCTGCTCGCCGGCCGCGAGCGCGAGTTCCTGGGAGGATTCGCGTTCCCGGCCATGAGCGCGACCCCAGGAGCGATCACTAGCGCCGACATCGACGAGTTCGTCCGCACCTACTCCCGCCCCGGCGGCTGGCGTGGAGCGATCGGCCTCTACCAGTCGATGCTGCAGGAGGGCCCCGAAATCAAGGCGCTCGCGGAGACGCACGGGCTGACTGTGCCCGTACTGGCGGTCGGCGCAGGCGGAGGCCCTTTCACGGCCGGCACCATGTCCCAGGCCGCGCCGGGCGACGTTAGGTCAGTCTCCCTCGACGGCGTGGGCCACTACGCCGCCATGGAAGCTCCCGGCGAGCTGGCCAAGGCCATTCTCGACTTCACCGGAAGCGTCGACGCCACCTAACAGTTCTCAGTACCACCCGGACCAGCTGGGCAGCACCCTGTACCGGGGCAGGTGCCAGCTGGTCCAGGGGTTCTGCCCACGCTGCTTAGTTCATCCAATTCCAGTCCGCTGGAATCGCTGGCCACCACCGCGGTTGGATCCGCCCAGCACTTCCCAGCGCCCCGTGGAGTTGGGTCGACGGTTGAGGCCGACCGCCGACGCGGGAAGTAGTCCGGGCCGCGAACAGCGGGATCCCGCTGGCCCACCGCATCATCCAGGGCATCGGCACCCCGCCGATGAGCGACTGCTGGCCCCGGGCGAACAGGTCCGCGGAGACCGGGTGCCCGTCAGCGAAGCGGCGCAGCTCCCGGTCGGTCAGCTCGGCGAGCCTGCCGCGGTCGATGGACGAAGGCGGGCAGGTCATCGGAACTCTTTCCGTTGCCGAGGGCCAGGTATGCAACTATTTCCGCATTAACAGCAATCTAGAGGGCAGTTTTCCGCACTCGAGGTCCCAGGTCAACGGGCATCCCGCAGCCCAGGCCGAGGCTCCTGAACAGGGCAGATGCTGACAACTGGGCGACCCGTCAGCGCCACGTGGCGTGATGGTGTTCAATGGTCGGTGGTTGTAGCCGAAGTTCGTGAGCGTGTCGGCGCCGGTCGATTCGTTGACCGGGGCCGTGGATCACAGAGTGCCCCGCCGTTTGAAGGGCAGACTGTCGCAGCAACCCGGGAGACACGTCCGTGGATCCCGATAATCGTTCCCGTAGGAGAAGAGCACGTGGCTCAGGGCACCGTGAAGTGGTTCAACGCTGACAAGGGCTATGGTTTCATCGCCCCTGATGACGGCACCGCCGACGTCTTCGTACACCACACCGCCATCCAGACCGACGGTTTCCGCAGCCTGCAGGAGAACCAGCGCGTCGAGTTCACCGCAGGCCAGGGCCCGAAGGGTCCGCAGGCTGAGCAGGTCCGCCCGGTCTGACCGGATCCGGTTGCTCAGGCGGCTAGGCCGCCTACGGCCGGCATTCTGCGAGTGCGCGGGCAGTCCCGCAAGGGGCTGTCCGCGCACTTTTGCTTTTCTTTTACTCTAACGGGCCGTGGCTGGCCCGGCTGCGCCCGTGTGGGCCCCCATAAGGTCAGGCCGGAAAACCCAATAATTTCCGGCGAAACCAGGATTTAGCTGGATAAAGGTTGACAGAAACCCGAGTCCGCAATAAGACGTCTGCAGAGCCCTTGGATGGAGCTTTGGGCGGTTGCGCGGGGGTCACTCACCAGGGCTCCGTGCAGGCGTCCGCATGTCGGTTGTGTGTTCTGGCGAACCTCCCGGAAGGACCACGATGGGCAAGCGGTGGGCGCGACTGTGCGCGCTGGCAGGATCATTAATCATCATCATCGGAACAGCTACCTGGAGCGGCCTGGCGGCCAGCGCATCCTCGGCCCGGACGGCCGCAGCCAGCGCCAGCACCAGCGTCGCGCCCGGCCCCACGGGCATGATGGACTGCAATGGCCACAGCCCCAAGTACCACGACGTGAAGGTCGATCTGGGCGGTGGGTGCACCGATCCCCGTGGCACCTGGGGCGGGCGGTTCGAGGACAACGGGACCTATGTCGGCCACGATGAGCCGTCGGTCAAGTTCATCTCGAGTGCTCCCGGCAGCGGGAACAACATGAGCTACGTCATGCGGCTGCCCAGGGACCCGAAGGGCAAGCCGACCATCTCGCCGAACGGCAAGACGGTCAGTGACTACGCCGAACTCAGCCCGGCCCCGTGGTTCGGGCTGCCCATCTGCGACCCGAACTCCTACCCGCTGAACCCGTGCAAGCCCGACAGCGACTCCAACAGCGGGGCTATCAATGACCCCAATGCCGCGGGCTCGGCGTTCCTGGAGGTCCAGCTCTACCCGCCCGGATACCAGCCGTTCGTCGATTCACCCAGCTGTGACCCGACGCATTGGTGTGCGGCGCTCACCATCGACAGCCTGGAATCCCAGTTCAACTTCGTCGGGCTCAACGCGAATTGCGAGGAACCGACCAACTTCGCCTTCCTGCAGCGCAACGGGGTGCCGAGCGGGCCGCCCAGTCCGCAGCTGGCCGATGTGAGCACGTTCACGCCGAACGCGCAGACGCTCCTGATGAATCAGGGTGACTCGCTCGCCCTGAGCTTGCGTGACACGCCGCAGGGACTGCTCGTCGTGGCTAACGACCTGACCACCCACCAGACCGGGTACATGGTGGCCAGCGGCAAGAACGGGTTCATGAACACGAACCCGACGACCTGCGACGGCACTCCGTTCAACTTCCACCCCGAGTACAACACGGCCCAGCAGCAGAATCAGGTGCCCTGGGCCGCGCTCGAGGGCGGGGTGCTGATGGAGCAGGAGATGGGGCACTTCGAGCCGTGCGCCTCGATCACCAACAGCGACCCGTACACGGCTAGCTACTCCAACGGCCAGTCGTTCAGCGACCCGCGCACCGCACAGACGTGCGTCGGCGGGTTCGAAGGCCGCGGGAAGGTCGGTGAGGGCCCCTGCAATGCGACCACGGGCGTCTGCCAGAACGCGACTACTGAAGGTGGCGGAGCCTGCCCGAGTGACAACTTCACGTCCGGCGCACTGTGCGAGTTCTCCGACATGACGTGCGTGCCGGCCGGTCCGCGCCCGGTCGTCGTTAATGGAACCGCGGAGAAACTAAACTGGCCGATAGCCGGATGCCAGGATAATTTCTTCCAGAACGGTGACCTCGATTTCGACGGGAGTTCCTATATTCACGACTGGCCGGATGGCTCTCGTGGCCATCCCACGTCGTTCGCTTATATAGGCCCGTTCACGCACGGCAAGAGTTATCCGAATATCCAATTCGAGACCGACATCGCTGGCTCCGAAGCGGACTGCAACGTGGCCACGGGGGCCGGGTGCACGGCGCTGCCGGCGGGCGCGAAGTTCTACGCCTTCTGGTCGCTGAGCCGGAGCCACCAGCTTGGCTGTGTGTGGAACTTCGGTGACGTCAACCCGGGCCGGACCCTGACCGATTTCGGCGGCGATGCGCAGTACGGCACGCCCAACGTGGCCAGGTACGGCGGAACACTCACCAGTCCCGTGCTGGCCAACCCGCAGATTCAGCGAAGTTGCTGATCCGGCGGTCCGGCCGGGCTGAGGCCCGGCGGTAGCTGCTGAGCCCCCCGGGCGCGTCCGGCGCCCGGGGGGCTCAGTACATTCGCGGGATTAACCGGCGTTTGCGCGGCCGGCCGGAGTCGGTCAGGTGGTCGGGCCGCAGCCCGAAGAACAGGGCCAGCATGACCAGCAGGTCGAGGATCGCGATCAGGCCGCCGATGTAGGGTCCCGGGCCGCCCAGTGAGGCCAGGTACCCGCAGAAGGCGAGCACCAGGATCATGGCGCTCAGCGCCCGCGGCCGGCCGCTCTGGGCCAGCCGTTCCGGCACCTCGTAGGGCGCGCGCTGGACGTAGTTGATGGTCGCCGCCTTCTCCTGCGCGATCTTGAGCCACAGGTCATACAGTTCGGGCGCCTTATCACGCAGGATGATCGCCTGCTCCGCGGGCGGCGTTTCCTGGGGCGTATCCGGGCGGTGGTCCATCTTGTCACCGATCCGTTCGTACACCTGGCTGGCGATCTGGTCGATGTCCAGCGGGGGAGTGGTGCCGTCGGGCGGGGTGGTGGCGCCCTGGCCGCTGGTCCGGCCTGCGGACGGTGCCGGGCCCGCCTGGCCAGCCGCCGCCTGGCCAGCCGCCGCCATGCCAGCTGCTGCGGTGGGGTCGGCCGCTGCCGCTCCGGCTGGCGGGTGCGTCAGCGCGTCCTCGGCAGGCGGCGCGGCCATACCGGGCCCGGGTGGCGCCACCGGCCCGGGTGGCGCGGCGGCGCTGTGGCCAGGATCGGTCGCCCCGCCGGGGTTCGGGGCCGTGCCCGGGTGGGCCACCCCGAAACCGGGCAGCGGGATGCGCAGGTGGCGGGGACCCCGCGGGCGCGGGGTGCCCGGCGGCGGGTCGGGCGCGCTGCCCAGGCCGGGCCCCGGATCGGGCGGGTGGCCGGACTCGATGGTGCCGTCATCGTCAGTCACGCGGAAACGTCCACGCCATTCGTCCGGGTAGCACGCATGACCGCCTCGGAATGCGCGTCCTCGATGGTTTTCGTGGCGAGCTGGAACGGGCCCTCTGAGGGGACTTCCCCGGGATCCGGCATCTCTTCGCGGAGTGCCCGGTAGATGACGGCGCCGGTGATATCGAAAAGCGTGGCGGCGCCAAAGGCAAATGCGCGGATCCGGCCCGCTGACCTGTCCGTTGGCATACGCGGTACTTTCCCGCTACGGCGCGGCACAAAACTGATGCCCACTTTGCGTCCATCGCCGGTATTACCCGCATAAAAGACCTGATCGCCCGGAATGCGCCGGGCCTGCCCTGGCCGGGCTCGCCGGCTGGGCCTGCTCTGGCCGGGCTCGCCGGGCCGGGCTCGCCGGGCTCGGGCCGGGCCTGCCCTGGCCGGGCTCGCCGGAACGGGCTGGCCACCCGGACCTGCCCGCTCAGCTCGCGATGCCGCGCTTCGCCACGATCCGGGCCGGGGTCACCCGGACGACCAGCTCGCCGGGGACGGCGTTGCGGGCCCCGAACTCCGCCGCCAGTGCGTCGCCCATGTAGCGGCCGCCCAGCCTGGTCGCCACGGCCAGCAGGTCGGCCGGGTCCTCACTGAGCTCGGCGGTGCCCTCGATGAGCACGAACGAGTACGGCGGCGCCGCATCGTCCACGGAGATCGTTACCCGGCCGTCCCGGCGCAGGTTCCGCCCGGCCACGGTGTCCGCGCCGGTGTTGAAGATCAGCTGGAAGTTACCGGGTGCGCCGGACAGTTCGTACCAGACCGGCTTGACGTGCGGCCGGCCGTCGGCCCGCACCGTCGCGAGGTGACCGGTACGGGTGCCCTCCATCAGGAAGTCCCAGGTCTCCTGGGCTGTCATCGCGGGCACGGCCCCTCCTTGCGCGGGACAGCGCGACCTGGCCAGGCCGCGCGGCTGCGGTCAGGCTATGTCCGCAGGCGTGGCGGGCCCCTGGCCGGGCGGGCCCTCGGGATGCCCGCTCAGCAGCTGCCCGCGCTCGCGGCCGCCCTGGCGCGGCGGGCCGGCGTCACGTCCGCGCCGGGCGAGCGGGTGGCCGAGGGAACGGCCCGGTTCGCGGCCCGGTACATCCAGACCGTGGCGTGCACCACCGTGCGGCGCGGCGGAATCCCGGTGAGCACCACCTGGTGCCCCTCGACGTCGGTGATCCGGACCCTGATCCGGCGGCCCGCCGCGCCGCCTGCCAGCCCGCGCCTGTCCGGGCCGGCTGGTGCGCCGCCCACGGCGGCTGAGACCCCGCCCGGCGTCCCGCCCGTGGTGTCCCGCGCGTCCAGCGACCCGGTCCAGTAGCCGTCGGCCCCCGGGACCAGTCGCCGCCACTGGCCGCCCGGCCCGCTGGCCGCCACCGACGACAGCCGGTTGCCGTGGTTGAGGACCTGCACGGCCAGGGGGCCGGGGGACCCGGCCGCGGTGATCCGCAGCTCCAGCGGTCCCGGCAGCGGCGGGTCCACGGCGGGCTGGTAGCTCACCGCGACCGTGCCGGTCCTCGGGTCGGCGATCCGGGCGAAGGCCGCCCGGCTCAGGTTGACGGTGGCTGCCGCGCAGTCCGGGCACACGTCCACGACTTCGGCCCGCACCGTGCCCGCCGGCCCGGAGACATCCACGTAGCTGCCGCAGGCCCGGCCGGACGCGTAGCTGCGCCGCGGCAGGCTGGCGTACCGGCCCCCGGCCGGGAACGGGCCCAGCCCGCAGCTGCCCGCCGCGTGGCCGGGATCGTAGAACACGGCATGACCCTGGATCGCGGATCCGGCCAGCGCGGGCCTGGCCAGCGCGGGCCTGGCTAGCACGGGCCTGGCCGCCAGCGGGCTGGCCATCCTGGACCCAGCCGCCGCCGTCTGCGCCGCCCTGTCCGAGTCCGCGCTGCTCCCGGCCGGAGGGGACCCACCCGCGCCCGCAGCGGGCCCGCCCCCAGCCGAAGGGGACCCGGACGCGCCCGCAGCGGACCCGCCCCCGCCCGCAGGAGGCCCGCCCGCCCGGGAGGCAGCCGGGCAGCCGCTTCCCGTCAACCTCACCGCAACGAGCACCATCACCAGGACCGTGACGACGGATGTGACGAGCCAGATGCGGTTGCCGTTCCGGGGCTGCCGGGGGCCCGGGTGCCGGTCACCGGGGTGAGCTAAGCGCATGACACCAGCTTGCCCAGTGAAGTTGCCCAGTTACGTTAAGTAATAAAACAGTTATCTGCCGGGCGGGGCCGCCGGGCCAGGGCTGGCGGGAGCTCGGGCTGGCGGGGCTAGTGCTGGCGGGGCTAGTGCTGGCCGGACTGGGGCTGGCCGGGCCAGTGCTGGCCGGACTGGGGCTGGCCGGACTGGGGCTGGCCGGTCCCGCGCTGGCCGGTCCGGTGCTGGCCGATCCCATGCTGGCCGGTCCCGCGGCCGCCAGCCGGTCCGGCGCTGGCCGGTCCCGCAGCGGCCGGTCCTGTGCCTGGCCGGTCCGGCGCTGGCCGGTCCGGAGCCGACGGGACCGGCGGCCACCGGTCCCGGGAGACCCGGATGGGGGCTGGCTAGGCCGGGCGAGACCTGCAGCGCCACCGCGGGCGGCCGGGTCCGCCGATGCTCACGCTCGCGGCGCAGGAGGCGCTCGCCGGGCACGCGGACCTTCTGCAGGCCCGACAGCGCCGGTGCCCGGGCGACCAGGATGACGCCGACGACCAGCATGATCAGCCCGGCCACCTGGACCGCGATGAGCAGGGGCGAGGCGGGCACGTTCTCGCGGAAGGCCACGACGCCGAGCACGATCCCCGATACCGGCTCCGCGGCCGTGACCCCGGGCAGGGACGCGTGCAGCGGGGCCGAGCTGAACGCGCTCTGCATCAGCCACAGCGCGATGACGCCCACTGCCACCAGGCTGTAGGCCGGCCAGCTGGTCAGCAGGAGGATCACGTCGTGCACGCTGTCCAGGTCCCGCACGGTGACCCGGGTTATAGCGTCCTGGATACCCAGCACCAGCCCGGCGGCCGTCCCGGTCAGCAGGCCGCGCAGGTCGCCCTGACGGCGCCGGCCGGCGATGGCGAAGCAGGCCGCGGCGGCGGCGATGGCCGCCCCCGCGTACGGCCAGTACGCGGGGGAGCCCACGGAGTCCTGAACCGAGGTCACCGACCGGGCCACGGACAGGGCGCTCACCCCGGCCAGCAGGATGACCGCGCCCACCAGCTCCTGGGCCTGCGGCTTCTGGCCGGAGACCCGGCCGGCGATGACCAGCGCGACCAGCAGGTTGGTGGCCAGCAGCGGCTCGGACAGGGCGAGGACCAGGTGGCCGATGACCCAGGCGGACAGCAGCATCCCGGCGATCATGAAGCCCAGGCCGGCCAGCCAGCGCCGCTGCCGCAGCAGGTCGGCAACCAGCCGGGCCCGCAGGAAGTCGGACTGCGGCACGCGCTGGGCCGCGTCCTGCTGCAGCACGAAACCGGCGCCCAGCAAGACCGCTGCTATCGCGCCAATGAAGTACCACACAGGCGGCGGACTACCCCTGTCAGCTCGACATCATCCGAAGATCCGGCCACGATTTGGCCACATCACGGGTCGGCTGCCCGGCAGGCTCGCGCGCAGGCCCATTCAGCGGCCTCATGCAGGCCCCCTCAGGAGGTAAACGCGCTGGCTGGCCAGGCCGTTCCCCGGCCGGCTCAGATCCGGGACCAGGCCTCGGTCAGCACGCTGCGCAGGATCTGCTCCATCTCGGTGAAATGCTCAGGGCCGCAGGTCAGCGGGGGAGCCAGCTGGATCACCGGATCGCCGCGGTCGTCGGCCCGGCAGATCAGGCCGGCGTCGAACAGCGCCTGGGACAGGAAGCCGCGCAGCAGCCGCTCGGACTCGTCGTCGCTGAACGTCTCCCGGGTGGCCTTGTCCTTGACCAGTTCGATGCCGTAGAAGTAGCCGTCGCCCCGCACGTCGCCGACGATCGGGAGGTCGTACAGCTTTTCCAGGGTGGCGCGGAACGCCGCCTCGTTGGCCCGCACGTTGCCGAGCAGGTCCTCCTGCTCGAACACGTCCAGGTTGGCCAGCGCCACGGCCGAGGAGACCGGGTGGCCGGCGAACGTCACCCCGTGCAGGAAGGTGGCCGTCCCGCTGCTGAACGGCTCCATCAGCCGGTCGCTGACCAGCATGCCGCCGAGCGGCGAGTATCCGGAGGTGACGCCCTTGGCGAACGTGATGATGTCCGGCTGGTAGTGATAGCGCTCCGAGCCGAAGTAGTAGCCGAGCCGGCCGAACGCGCAGATGACCTCGTCGGACACGAGGATCACGCCGTAGCGGTCGCAGATCTCGCGGACCCGGGCAAAGTAGCCGGGTGGCGGCGGGAAGCACCCGCCCGAGTTCTGCACCGGCTCGAGGAACACGGCGGCCACCGATTCCGGGCCCTCGCGCAGGATGGCGCGCTCGATCTCGTCGGCCGCCCACCGGCCGAACCCTTCGAGGTCATCGGCCACGAAGCCGGGCGCGCGGTAGAAGTTGGTGTTGGGCACCCGGACCCCGCCCGCCGGGAGCGGCTCGAACGGCTCCTTGATCCCGGGCAGCCCGGTGATGGCCAGCGCGCCCATCGACGTGCCGTGGTACGCGATGTCACGGCTGAGCACCTTGTACCGGCCCGGCTCGCCGATGGTCTTGAAGTACTGCTTGGCCAGCTTCCAGGCCGACTCGACGGCCTCGGAGCCGCTGGTGGTGAAGAACACCCGGTTGAGGTCGCCGGGGGCCAGGGTGGCGAGCCGCTCGGCGAGCTCGATGGCCCGCGGGTGGGCGTAGGACCAGAGCGGGAAGTACGCCAGCTCGCTGCCCTGCTGCGCGCCCGCCTCGGCGACCTCCTTGCGGCCGTGCCCGATCTGGCTCACGAACAGGCCGGCCAGCCCGTCCAGGTAGCGCTTGCCTTTCTGGTCATACACGTACTGGCCGGAACCCCGCACGATCACCGGGACCTCGCCATTGGCGTACGAGGACATCCGGGTGAAGTGCAGCCACAGGTGGCGCCGGGCGGCATCCTGCATGGCCAGGACGGCCGCGTCACCCGAGCCGGCCGGGCCGTCGGAGGCGGCGACCGGGCCGAGCGGGTCGGACGGGGCATCGGCCGCGTAGTGGCCCGGGTCGTGTGGCGTGGTCATCTGGTCCCCCAGCCGTAGGTCTGCTTGCGGAGCTTCAGGTACACGAAAGTCTCGGTGCTGGTGACGCTGGGGACCCCGCGCACCCGGCTCAGGATCTCCAGCAGGTGGCTGTCGTCCTCGCAGACCACCTCGACCAGCAGGTCGAAGGATCCGGAGGTGATCACCACGTAGTCGATCTCGTCCATCGCCGCCAGGTGGTCGGCGACCTGCTCCAGGTCCCCGGCGCACTTGATGCCGATCATGGTCTGCCGGGTGAAGCCCAGCATCAGCGGGTCAGTCACCGCGACGATCTGCATGATCCCGGCGTCCACCAGCCGCTGCACCCGCTGCCGGACGGCCGCCTCGGACAGGCCGACCGCCTTGCCGATGGCGGCGTAGGAGCGGCGGCCATCCTCCTGGAGCTGCTCGATGATCTGCTTGGAGAGGTGGTCCAGCGCGGTGACTGCGGAGCCGCGGGCGGCGGAGCGGCCGTTCCGGCTAGCCGGTGCTGCCTCGCCGTCCAGGCCACCCGGGATCGCGGGCGTCGCCGGGGTGTGCGCCATGCGGTCCTCCTTCGCAAGCCATGGTGTCACGCTCGCCCCGCTTGTCAACTGATTTCGTTGCTATGCATGCTATATGCAACGGATTCACTTGTTCGCGAAACTTTTTTCTGCGAGTGTCGGAGCCAGGCGGCAGCTGGAAGCGTCGAGTGCGCCGGCGCCGTGGCCAGGACACTCGCCCTGAGGAGGCGGACCTTGACAGCGACCGTGCAGCCCGGCGCCACCGTGGCGGACCTGAAGAATTTCGTGAACGGTCAGTACGTGACCGCCGCGTCGGGCCGCACCAGCGAGGTGGTGGACCCCAGCACCGGGGAGGCCTACGCGCTCGCGCCCGTGTCCGGCGAGCAGGACGTGGACGCGGCCCTGCGCAGCGCGGAGGCGGCCCGGGAGGCCTGGCGCGACGCGACACCGGCGCAGCGCAGCCTCGCCCTGCTGAAGATCGCCGATGCGGTCGAGGAGCGCGCCGCCGACCTGGTGGAGGCCGAGTGCCGGAACACCGGGAAGCCGGTCGCGCTGACCCTGGCCGAGGAGCTCCCGCCGTGCGTGGACGAGCTCCGGTTCTTCGCGGGCGCCGCGCGCATCCTGCAGGGCAGCGCGGCGGGCGAGTACATGGCCGGGCACACCTCGATGGTCCGGCGCGAGCCGATCGGCGTCTGCGCCCAGGTGACGCCCTGGAACTACCCGCTGATGATGGCGATCTGGAAGATCGCGCCGGCCCTGGCCGCCGGTAACACCGTCGTGCTCAAGCCCTCGGACACCACCCCGGTCTCCACGCTGATGCTGGCCGAGATCGCGGCCGGGGTCCTGCCGCCCGGGGTGCTCAACGTGATCTGCGGCAACGCCGATACCGGCCGGGCGCTGGTCAGCCACGACATCCCGCAGATGGTGTCGATCACCGGATCGGTGCGGGCCGGCATCCAGGTGGCCCAGGCCGCGGCGGCCGGGCTCAAGCGGGTCCACCTCGAGCTGGGCGGGAAGGCGCCGGTGGTGGTCTTCGACGACGCGGACGTGGCGCAGGCCGCCGAGGGTATCGCCGGGGCCGGCTACTTCAACGCCGGCCAGGACTGCACAGCCGCGACGCGGGTGCTGGCCGGCCCCCGGATCGCCGCCGACCTGACCGCCGCCCTGGCCGAGCAGGCCCGGGGCACCACGGTCGGCGGGCTGGACGTCCCCGGCGCCGACTACGGCCCGCTGAACAACTCCGCGCAGCTGGCCCGGGTGGAGGGCTTCCTCAGCCGCGGCCCGGATCACGCCGAGGTGGTCGCCGGCGGCCACCGGGTGGGGGAGCGGGGCTACTGCTTCGAGCCCACCGTGATCAGCGGGCTGCGCCAGGACGACGAGATGATCCAGGAGGAGATCTTCGGCCCGGTGATCACCGTGCAGCAGTTCGGCGATGAGGACGAGGCGCTCCGCTGGGCCAACGGGGTCCAGTACGGGCTGGCCGCGAGCGTCTGGACCCGGGACCACGGGCGGGCGATGCGGCTGGCCCGGCTGCTGGACTTCGGCGCGGTCTGGATCAACACGCACATCCCCTTCGCGTCCGAGATGCCGCACGGCGGCTTCAAGCATTCCGGGTACGGCAAGGACCTGTCGATGTACGGGTTCGAGGATTACACCCGGATCAAGCACGTGATGAGTTACCTCGGCCAGTGACCCCTGTTACGGGGCTGTAAACCGAATCGGTTGCGATTGAGATTCGCGACGACTGATTCGGTTGATTTTGCACAATCTCTCTGCCAGGATCGGGTCCACTCGCCGCATAGGTGCCTTTTGACCTGATATGTGGCTCGCTGACCGGCCGGAGCGCGACGCCGTGCAACCCGCCCGTGCAGAACTGCTGGGAGCGCGTTACCCAGGGACCCGAGACGAGGGATTGCTCCTGATATGACCGACACCGGATATGACCGACACTGACCGGTCCGCGCAGGGCGTGCCGGTGGCCGGCCCGGCGGAGCCGCCCGGCCCGGCTGGCGTGCCCGCCATCGGGCTGGACGGGGTGGCCAAGGAATTCCACTCCCGGGGCGAGGTGATCACCGCGGTCCGCGGTATCGACCTGGCCATCCGGACGGGCGAGTTCTTCTCCATGCTGGGCCCCTCGGGGTGCGGCAAGACCACCACGATGCGGATGATCGCGGGCTTCGAGGAGCCCACCCGCGGCACGGTCCGGCTGGACGGGCGCGACGTCACCGCGGCCCCGCCGAACAAGCGCGACGTGAACATGGTCTTCCAGTCCTACGCGCTGTTCCCGCACATGAGCGTGTTCGAGAACGTGGCGTTCGGGCTGCGCCGCAAGAGCGTGCCCAAGGACCAGATCACCCGCCAGGTCGGCGAGATGCTGGAGATCGTCGATCTCACCGGCCGCGAGCAGCGCCGGCCCCGGGAGCTGTCCGGCGGGCAGCAGCAGCGCGTCGCGCTGGCCCGGGCGCTGGTCAATCACCCCAAGGCCCTGCTGCTGGACGAGCCTCTCGGCGCCCTGGACCTCAAGCTCCGGCAGGCCATGCAGGTCGAGCTCAAGCGCATTCAGCGGGAGGTCGGCATCACGTTCGTCTACGTGACGCACGACCAGAACGAGGCCCTCACGATGTCGGACCGCATCGCGGTGATGAACGACGGCGCGATCGAGCACCTGGGGCCGCCGCGGGAGATCTACGAGCACCCCGCGACGCGCTTCGTTGCGGGATTTATCGGCACGTCGAACCTGCTGACCGGGTCCCTGGCCCGGGTGACCGGCGGCCGGGGCGTCATCGAGGTGAGCCCGGACGAGCAGATCATCGTCCCGGAGGGGCGGTCCGCGCTGGCCGCCGGCCAGGAGGTCGAGCTCACCGTGCGGCCCGAGAAGATCGAGCTCGCGGCCGGGGCGCCCCCGGCCGGAGGCTGCGCGCTGCGCGGCACGGTCACCGAGGTGGTCTACCTGGGCACCTCCACCAGTTTCTCGGTGCGCACCACGACCGGGGCGGACGTCGTCGTCTTCCAGCAGAACTCTGCCTCGGCCGAGGCCCCGGCCGGGCGGGGCGACCACGTCTGGCTGACCTGGGATCCACAGCACTCTTACCCGATTGGCTAACCGCCCGCGCCCGGCAGTGCCCCCGCTCGGCCGGCCAGCGCGCGGCGCTGGACAGGAGGTTCCGATGGACCAGCAGCATGGCAGTGACCCGGCCCGTGATCGCGGGCGGCCGGCCGGCCCCGACCCGTCCCTGTGGCGTGGCCTGACCCAGCCCCGCCTCTCCCAGCAGGGCCCATCCCAGCAGGGCCCATCCCGGCAGGGACTGTCCCGGCGGCAGGTGCTGCGCGGCGCCGGCGCCGGCGCCGGGGCGCTGGGCATCGGCGCGTTCCTGGCCGCCTGCGGGGTCAAGGGCGCCACGACGACCAGCAGCGGTGCCGCCGCGGCCGGCGGCACCGGCACGGCCGCCTGGTGGGCCAAGCAGAAGCTGCACCACACGGTGAACTTCGCCAACTGGCCGTATTACATCGACGTGCTCAAGGGCAAGCACCTGTCCCTGGAGCACTTCACCCAGCAGACCGGCATCCAGGTCACCTACACCGAGCCGATCAACGACAACCTGCCGTTCTACGCCAAGATCCGGCCGTCGCTGACCGCCAAGCAGCCCACCGGCTACGACATCATCGTGATGACGAACAGCAGCCCGCCGCTCGGGTACCTGATCAGCTTCGGCTGGCTGACGCCGCTGGACCGCAGCATGATGCCCAACTTCGAGAAGTACGCGGGCCCGCTGATCAAGAACCCGTCCTGGGACCCGGGCAACAAGTACACGATGGCCTGGCAGTCCGGCTGGACCGCGATCGGGTACAACTCCTCGATGGTCAAGGACCCGGGCACCAGCGTGGACATCCTGTTCGACAAGAAGTACTCGGGCAAGATCGGCATGATGTCCGACCCCCAGGAACTCGGCAGCGTGGGGCTGCTGGCCATCGGCGTCGACCCGGCCACGTCGAAAGAATCCGACTGGGCCAAGGCGGCCAAGAAGCTGCAGCAGCAGAAGAGCGACGGGCTGGTCCGCTCCTACTACGACCAGAGCTACATCGACCACCTGAAGAACGGCGACATCGTGGTCTCCCAGGCCTGGTCGGGTGACATCTTCCAGGCCGACCTGAACAGCAAGTACCGCGACCTGAAGCTGATGATCCCCAGCGAGGGCGGCATGTTCTGGACCGACAACATGTGCATCCCCATGTACGCCCAGAACCCCAAGGACGCCATGACGCTGATGGACTTCTTCTACGACCCGCAGGTCCAGGCGGTAGTCGAGTACTACAACGACTACGTCTGCCCGGTGCCGGCCGCCAAAGAGGTGCTGCTGAACCCCACCGGCTGGGCCAAGACCGCGCTGGCCCAGATGAAGCCGGAGATCGGCCTGCCCACCTCCACCACCGCGAACGCCCCCACCGTGTTCCCGACCGCGGCCTACATCAAGAACTCGCGGAACTATTACCAGTACAAGAACCAGGAAGAGCTGACCGCGTGGAACAACCTGTTCTTGCCGATCACCCAGGGGTCGTAACCCGCCGCCCGCGGCGCAGGCTCGGCAAGGCGCTCGCGCCGTACCTGCTGAGCCTGCCCGCCGGGCTGTGGCTGCTGGCGCTGTTCCTGGTCCCGCTGGTCGTGATGCTGTCGCTGTCCCTGCAGTCGTGCAACGAGGCCACTGGCGCCTGCGTCATGACCTGGCACTGGGGTGAGTTCGGCCAGCAGCTCAGCCTGTATCACACCCAGTTCATCACCAGCTTCTACTTCGCGGGCGCGGCGACCATCATCGACCTGATCGTGTCGTTCCCGATCGCCTACTGGATCGCGTTCCACGGCGGCAACAAGAAGAACTTCTTCCTGCTCATGCTGCTGGTGCCGTTCTTCGTCTCGTTCGTGATCCGCACCGTGGTCTGGGAGTTCATCCTCTCCGACCAGGGCATCGTCCTGGGCAGCCTGAAGAACGCGCACCTGCTGCCGCAGAACTTCCACGTGCTCGCCACCGGGTACGCGGTGGTGGCCGGGCTGGCCTACAACTACCTGCCGTTCACCGCGCTGCCGCTGTACGTGGCGATCGAGCGGATCGACAAGCGGGTGCTGGACGCCGCCTACGACCTGTACGCGACCCGGCGGCAGGCCTTCCTGCGGGTGATCCTGCCGCTCACCGTGCCCGGGCTGTTCGCCGCGTTCCTGCTCACGTTCGTCCCGGCCCTCGGCGACTACGTGAACCAGCAGATCCTCGGCGGCACCAGCAACACGATGATCGGCACCGTGATCCAGAACGCGTTCCTGGTCAACCTGGACTACGCGGGCGGTTCGGCGCTGTCGGCGGTGCTGATGGCCATCGCGCTGGTCGGCATCTTCGCTTACGCCCGGCTGCTGGGCTCCCGGACCATCGAGGACTACATATGAGCGCGGTGGTGACGGCGCCCGCGGGCACCGAGACGGGCCAGGCCCGGCCGGCCCGGCGGCGGCGCGGCCGGTGGACCCGGTTCGTGCTGCCCGCCTACTCCTGGCTGATCATCGCGTACCTGGTCTTCCCCATCGCGGTGATGGTTCTCTACAGCTTCAACAAGGTCACCACCGGACTGCCGCAGGTCAGCTTCGCCTGGAACGGGTTCACCACCCAGTGGTACCAGCAGTGGAAGGACATCCCGCAGCTCACCTCGGCGTTCTGGCTGTCCATCCGGCTGGCGCTCGTCGCCACCCTGTTCGCCACGGTGATCGGCACCCTGCTGGCGCTGGCCCTGGTCCGCTACCGGCCGCCCCGCTTCCGCGGCCGGAGCCTGGTGGAGCAAGTCTTGTTCCTCAACATCGCCGCGCCCGAGATCGTGCTCGGTGCCTCGCTGCTGGGCCTGTTCGTCACCATCAATGTGGCCCGCGGCTTCCTGACGCTGCTGCTGGCCCACGTGGCGTTCAGCATCGCCTACGTGACGGTGACCGTCCGGGCGCGGATGGCAGGCTTCGACCGGACGCTGGAGGAGGCCGCCGCCGACCTGGGCGCGAACGCCTGGGTCACCTTCCGCAAGATCACCTTCCCGCTGATCATGCCGGGCATCCTGGCCGGCGCCCTGATGGCGTTCGCCCTGTCCATCGACGACTTCGTGACCTCGAATTTCGTCAGCGGATCCGCGGTCCCGTTCCCGGTCTGGGTGTACGGGGCGACCCGGATCGGCATCCCGCCCCAGGTCTTCGTGTTCGGCAGCGCCATCTTCGCGGTCGGTATCCTGTGCGCGCTGACCAGCATCGTGGTAGCCAGAAGGCAGACATGACCTGGCGGTGAGCGATGAGTGATCCCGAACGGCACGACGACCCGGTGCTGGCGCGCGGGCTGACCCGGCCCCGCCGCCGCGACGTGCTGGGCCTCGGCGGCCTGGCCGCGGCCGGGCTCGCCCTGGCCGCGTGCAGCGGCGGCGGCAGCGGGGCGGCCCCTCCGGCGCACCAGGTTGATTCGCTGAACACGGTGCAGAAGTTCTGGGCGGCCCAGAAGCGGCACGGGCACGTGAACTTCGCCAACTGGCCGCTGTACATCGACACCGGCCACAAGACGCTGCAGGAGTTCACCGCCACCACCGGGATCACGGTCAGCTACGCCGAGGTCATCCAGAGCGCACCATCGTGGGTCAGCAAGGTGAGCCCGATCATCCAGGCCGGGGAGTCCATCGGCTACGACCTGATGGTGGTCACCAACGGGTTCTGGTTCTCCCAGCTGCTCACCGGCAGCGAGCTGATCCCGCTGGACCAGAGCCTGCTGCCGAACTTCCGCAAGTACGCGGCGGCCAAGTTCCAGCACCGCTCCTTCGACCCGGGGAACACCTATAGCGTCCCGTGGGCGTCCGGGACGACCGGCATCGCGTGGAACCCGAAGTTCATCCAGACCCCGGTGACCAGCCTCAACGAGCTGTGGAACCCGGCCTACAAGGGCCGGGTCGGGATGCTGGCCGACATCCAGGACCTGGGCAACTTCGGCCTGCTCAAGCTGGGCATTACCCCGGAGACATCCACCCTGGCTGACTGGCAGGCGGCGGGGAAGGCGCTGACCCGCCAGCGCGACGAGGGCCTCGTCCGCGGCTACTACGGGCAGTCCTACATCGACGAGCTGACCAGCGGGAACACCTGGATCTCGATGGCCTGGTCCGGGGACATCTTCCAGCAGAACCTGAGCTCGGGGACGGACCTGAGGTTCGTCATCCCGGACGAGGGCGGCACGCTGTGGACCGACAACATGCTGATCCCCAGGTACGCCCAGAACCCCGTGGACGCCATGATGCTGATGGACTGGTACTACCAGCCGCAGATCGCCGCCCAGCTCACCGAGTCGATCAACTACATCAGTGCCGTCCCCGCCGCCCAGCCGATCATCGCCCGCGCCGCGGATAAGGCCAGCGGCAGCAGCCGGCGGCTGCTGCGCGAGGTGGCCACCAGCGAGCTGGTCTGGCCCACCCCCGCGGACTACCAGCGACTGCATAACTACCCGGACGTCAGCGGCAAGCTCCAGGCCGGGTACGAGGCGATCTTCAACCCCCTGATCCGGGCGTGACCCGGCCCGGGGAGGCCGCCCTCCGGGACGCCCGGCCAGCCTGCTTCTGGCTGGACCGCCCGGACGCCCCGGAGCCGGCCCCGCCGCTGCGCGAGGCCACCACCGCCGACCTGGCCGTGGTCGGCGCGGGGTTCACCGGCCTGTGGACCGCGCTGCTGGCCAAGGAGCGGGACCCGTCCGCCGACGTGGTGCTGCTGGAAGGCCGCACCGCGGGCTGGGCCGCGTCGGGCCGTAACGGCGGCTTCTGCTCGGCCAGCCTCACCCACGGCCTGGCCAACGGGCTGGAGCGGTTCGGGCCGGAGATGCCCGTGCTGGACCGGCTCGGCCGGCAGAACCTGGACGAGATCGCGGCCACCGTGGCCCGGCACGGGATCGACTGCGACTTCGAGCGCACCGGCGAGCTGGACGTGGCCACCGAACCCTGGCACCTGCCTGACCTGTGGGATCATGCGGCCGCCGCGCGCCAGCTCGCCGCCGCCTCGGGCGCGCCCGCGGCGCCCCCGGAGCTGCTGGGCGCCGAGGCCGTGCGGGCCGAGGTCGCCTCGCCGCGCTACTACGGCGGGCTGTGGGACCGCGACGGCTGCGCGCTGGTGGACCCGGCCCGGCTGGCCTGGGGGCTGCGCCGGGCCTGCCTGGACGCGGGCGTCCGGATCTACGAGCAGACCCCGGTCCGGGCCATCCGCACCGAGGGCCCGGGCCTGCGGCTGTCGGCCCCGCACGGGAGCGTGCGCGCGCCGCGCGCCGCGCTGGGCACCGGCGCGTACGCCCCGCTGCTGCGCCGCCTGCGGCGCTACCTGGTGCCGGTCTACGACTACGCGATGATGACCGAGCCGCTGTCCGCCGCCCAGCGGGCCAGCATCGGCTGGCCGCACCGCCAGGGCGTCGGCGACATGGGCAACCAGTTCCATTACTACCGGCTCACCGCCGGCGGCCGGATCCTGTGGGGCGGGTACGACGCGGTCTATTACAACGGCGGCCTGATCACGGCGGGCCAGGATCAGCGGCCCGCGACGTTCGCCCAGCTGGCCGGGCAGTTCTTTGAGACCTTCCCGCAGCTGGAAGGGCTCCGTTTCACCCACACCTGGGGCGGCGTGATCGACACCTGCGCGCGGTTCTGCGTGTTCTTCGGGACCGCCCACCACGGGCGGCTGGCCTACGCCGCCGGCTACACGGGGCTGGGCGTCGGCGCCTCCCGGTTCGGCGGCAACGTGCTGCTCGACCTGCTCGGCGGGCAGCAGACCGAACGGACCGCGCTGCGCATGGTGCGCGGCAGGCCGGTGCCGTTCCCGCCCGAGCCGCTGCGCTCCGCGGTGATCCAGCTGACCCGGGCCTCCCTGGCCCGCGCCGACCGCCACCAGGGACGGCGCGATCTGTGGCTGCGCACCCTGGACCGGCTGGGGCTGGGCTTTGATTCATGATTCAGCCGGACACGATAGGGTCGGGCGCTGCAGGATAGATAAGAGAATGCGGTCCGGAAGGCGGCACTGATGGCAAGCGAATGGCTCGGCGCGCCTCTCCCCGCGGACGATGAGGAGCGGGTCGAACTCGACACCAGCGTGGCGCACATCGCCCGGGTGTACGACTACTGGCTGGGCGGCAAGGATAATTTCGAGGCCGACCGGCAGGCCGGCGAGGAAGCGCTCGCCGCCTACCCCGACCTGGTCTCCTCGGTGCGCGCCAACCGGGCGTTCCTGGCCCGCGGCGTGCGCTTCCTGGCCGCGGAGGCCGGGATCCGCCAGTTCCTCGACATCGGCACCGGCATCCCCGCCGCCAACAACACCCACGAGGTGGCCCAGGACGTCGCGCCGGAGAGCCGCGTCGTCTATGTGGACAACGACCCCATCGTGCTGGCCCACGCCCGGGCCCTGCTGGTCGGCGGCCCGGAGGGGCGGACCGACTACCTCGACGCCGACCTGCGCGACACCGAGAAGATCCTCGAGCGCGCCCGCGAGCTGCTCGACTTCTCCCAGCCGGTGGCGGTGATGCTGGTCGCCGTGCTGCACCTGATCGGGCCCGAGGACCACCCGTACAGCATCGTGAGCCAGCTGATGGACGCGGTTCCGCCGGGCAGCTACCTGCTGCTCTCGCACGTGGCCTCGGATATCGAGCCGGAGAAGATGGCCGAGATGGGCAAGCGGCTCAACCGGCTGCTCGCCCAGAAGGGCTTCTACCGCAGCCAGGCTGAGGTGGCCGACTTCTTCGCCGGGCTCGACCTGGTCGAGCCCGGCGTCGTCCCGGTGCAGCACTGGCGGCAGGATTCCGAGATCGAAGGCGCCCGGAAGGCCGCCATGTGGGGCGGGGTCGCCCGCAAGCACGGCTGATCCGCCCGCCCCGGTCCGGGCTGGGCCGGGGCCCCGTTGACGATGCGGTGCCCGCCTCGTAGAGTCATGTCGTATATGAGATGCCGTATGCGAACGAGAGCGCGGGCGGGCAGGGGTGCCCCGTGAGCACCGCCATGATCCCGCCGGCCCGCAGTTTCCTCAACGGTTCTACCGGGGCAGCCCCCTCGCGCACCGAGGCGGTCCTGGACGCCATCAAGCACGCCATCCTGGCTGGTGAGCTGCGTCCCGGGCAGGGCCTGGTGGAGACGGAGCTGGCCCAGCTGCTCGGCGTGTCCAAGACCCCGGTCCGGGAGGCGCTGAAGACCCTGGCGGGCGCGGGCCTGGTCACGATGAGCCCCTACCGCGGGGCCACGGTCCGGGCCATCGACCCGGCGAGCGCGGCCGCGATCTACGACCTGCGGCTGCTGCTGGAGCCGGAGGCCGTCCGGCGCGCGGTGCTGGCCAGTACGGTGCAGGCCAGTGCGCTGCAGGCCGGTGCGGAGCAGGCCGCCGGGTTCAGGCAGGCGGGGTTCAGGCAGGCGGGGATCATGCCGGGGCCGGCTGGCCGGACGAGGGGACGTGGACGGCCGCGCAGGCCGCCCTGGCCGCCTCCGACGCCGCCGCCGACCAGGCCCAGCGCAGCCTGGCCAACCGCGAGTTCCACCGCACCCTGTACCTGGCCTGCGGCAACAGCCTGCTCGTGAAGACCCTCGACGACCTGCGCGACCAGACCGCGCTGGTGTCCGTGCTGTCGTGGGAGCAGGGCGCGTCATGGCAGCAGGAGGCGGCCGAGCACCGGGCCATCCTGGCCGCGGCCCGCAGCGGCGCGGCCGACGAGGCGGCCGCCCTGCTCCACGCGCACATCGCCGGTTTCGCGGGCCGGCATTTCCCTGAGCCTGCCCGCGGCGCCCCGGCGCCCGCTACCGAATGGAGCACCGATGCAGATTGACCCGGCCGTCACCGACGAGTTCCTGGAGATCCTCGCGACCGTGGCCGCCGTCCCGGTCACCCCGTTCGGCCCGGACGGCGCCCCCGACTGGGACTGCCACGCGCGGCTCATCGGCCGCCTGATCGAGAACGGGATCACCCTGGTCACCCCGAACGGCAACACCGGGGAGTTCTACACCCTGACGCCCGAGGAGACCCGGGCCGCCACCGAGTCCGCCATCCGCGCGGTCCGGGGCCGCGCGGAGGTCCTGGCCGGCGTGGGCCATGACATCCCCACCGCGATCAGCTCGGCGACCCACGCCCGCGCGGCCGGGGCCCGCATGATCATGGTCCACCAGCCGGTCAGCCCGTACCTGTCGGCCGACGGCTGGGTGGACTACCACGTGGCCATCGCCGAGGCCGTGCCCGATATGGGCGTGGTGCTGTACATCCGCGACCCCAAGATCAGCGGCAGGCACATCCGCCGGCTCGGCAAGCAGTGCCCGAACGTCGTCGGGGTCAAGTACGGGGTCCGCGACATGGTGGGGTTCGCCGGGGTGGCCCGGGACGCCGGCCTGGCCCGGTTCACCTGGCTGGCCGGGCTGGCCGAGCTGACCGCGCCCGGCTGCTGGGCCTATGGGGCGCGTGGCTTCACCTCCGGGCTGGCCAACGTGGCCCCGAGGATCTCGGTCGGCATGCTGGAGTCCCTGCAGTCCGGTGACCAGCCGGGCGCCCTGCGGCTCTGGGCCGAATGCCGGGCCTTCGAGGAGCTGCGGGCCGCGGATTCGTCCGCCGACAACGTCAGCGTGGTCAAGGAGGCCCTGGCCCAGCTGGGTCTGGCCCGCCGGGACGTCCGGCCGCCCAGCCGCCTGCTGCCCGACGAGATCCGCGGTGAGATCGGCAAGATCCTGGCCGGCTGGGGCCTGGAGGCCCAGGGAGACCAGCGGTGACTGCCGCTGAGCCGGAACCAGTCCGCGATCCGCGCTGCGCAGTGCTGGCCCGGGGGGACGACCCCCCGCGCGTCGGAGGCTCAACACGCCTCCGCGCGCCCCGCCTCGCCCCCGAGCAGCTGCGCAGTTACGGCTGGTTCGGCGGCGACGGGATGCGCGCGTTCAGCCACGGCACCCGGATGCGCCAGCTCGGTGCCAGCCCCGAGGACTACCTGGGCAAGCCGATCATCGCGATCGTGAACACCTGGTCCGAGCTGAACCCCTGCCACATGCACCTGCGCGAGCGGGCCGAGCAGGTCAAGCGGGGCATCTGGGAGGCAGGCGGCTTCCCGGCCGAGTTCGGGGTGGCCAGCCTGTCGGAAACGTTCCAGAAGCCGACCCCCATGCTGTACCGGAACCTGCTGGCGATGGACACCGAGGAACTGCTCCGGTCCTACCCGGCCGACGGCGCGGTGCTGATGGGCGGCTGCGACAAGACCACGCCCGCGCTGCTCATGGGCGCGGCCAGCGCCGGGATCCCGGCCATCTACCTGCCCGCCGGGCCGATGCTCCGCGGCAACTTCCGCGGTACCACGCTGGGCAGCGGCACCGACCTGTGGAAGTACTGGGACGACAAGCGGGCCGGGGTGATCGGCGACTGCGAGATGGCCGACCTGGCCAGCGGCATCGCCCGCTCACCCGGCCACTGCATGACGATGGGCACCGCCTCCACCATGACCTCGGCGGCCGAGGCGCTGGGCATGACCCTGCCCGGGGCGGCGTCCATCCCGGCCGTCGATTCCGCGCACTACCGGATGGCCACCGCGACCGGCCGCCGGATCGTGGACATGGCCTGGGAGCACCTGACCCCGGACCGGATCCTGACCGCGGAGGCGTTCGAGGACGCGGTGGCCACCGTGCTGGCCCTCGGCGGCTCCACCAACGCCGTGATCCATCTCATCGCGATGGCAGGCCGCTGCGGGGTGCCGCTCAGCCTGGACGACTTCGATGAGATCGCGCGCCGGGTCCCGGTCCTGGCCAACGTGCGGCCCGGCGGGAAATACCTGATGGAGGACTTCTACTACGCCGGGGGACTGCCCGCGCTGCTGGCCCGGCTGGCCGAGGTGCCCGGGGTGCTGCACACGGACCGGATCACGGTCACCGGGCGGCCGCTGGCCGAGCAGCTGGCCGGGGCCCAGGTCTACAACGACGATGTCATCCGCGATCCGGGCACCGCGCTGGCCGCCGAGGCCGGCCTGGCTGTGCTGCGGGGCAACCTGGCCCCCGACGGCGCGGTGATCAAGCACATCGCGGCCGAGCCCGCGCTGCTCAAGCACACCGGCCCCGCGGTCGTGTTCGACAGTTACCGGGAGATGCAGCGGCAGATCAACGACCCCGCGCTGGGGGTGACCGCCGATTCCGTTCTCGTGCTCCGCAACGCCGGCCCGCTCGGCGGCCCGGGCATGCCCGAGTACGGGATGCTGCCCATCCCGGACTACCTGCTGTCCCAGGGGGTGCGGGACATGGTCCGGATCTCCGACGCCCGGATGAGCGGGACCAGCTACGGGGCCTGCGTGCTGCACGTCGCCCCGGAGTCCTACGTGGGCGGCCCGCTGGCGCTGGTCCGCACCGGCGACCTGATCACCCTCGACGTGGCCGAGCGTTCGCTGCGGCTGGAGGTGGACGACGCCGAGCTGGGCCGGCGCCGGGCCGCCTGGCAGCAGCCGCCCCGCCGGTTCGAGCGCGGCTACGGCGCGCTGTACTCCGAGAACGTCACCCAGGCGGACAAGGGCTGCGATTTCGGGTTCCTCGCCCGCCCGGGCCGTAACCCCGAACCCGACCCCCGCTGACCACCGGCTCCTCCCGCACCATCACCCCTGCCGGCTTCCTCCCTCATCACCAACGGCACCATTCACCACCGGAGTAACCCCACTCACCCGGAGGTAGTTCAATGTCGAACGAGTTCAATCGCCGTGCCCTGCTCCGCTACTCCGCGCTCGCCGGGGCTGGTGCCCTGACCAGCCCGCTCTGGTCTGGCGCCTTAGCGGCCAGCGCGGCCACCCGGACCCGCACTGGTCAGCACAGCAGCGGTCAGCACGGTCCCGCGGATCGTGCCGCCGACCGCATCGTGGCCTCGGTGCGGCGGCCCCGTTTCCCCCGCCGCTTCTTCCCCATCACCCAGTTCGGTGCCGCCGGAGACGGCACCACCGACTGCACCCAGGCGTTCGCCGCGGCCATCGCGGCCTGCAACCGGGCCGGTGGCGGTCACGTGATCGTGCCTGCCGGGCAGTTCTTCACCGGCGCCATCCACCTGCTCAGCCACGTCGATCTGCATCTGGAGGCGGGCTCGACGATCCTGTTCAGCCAGGATCCCGCCGCCTACCTGCCGGTGGTCTTCACCCGGTGGCAGGGCATCGAGCTGATGAACTACTCCCCGCCGGTGTACTCCTACGGCCAGCGGAACATCGCGATCACCGGCTCGGGCACGCTGAACGGCCAGGCCGACGCTAACCACTGGTGGAACTGGAAGAACCTGGAGACACCGGACTTCACGCTGCTGGAGACCATGGCGGACGACAACGTCCCGGTCGCGCAGCGGGTGTTCGGCCCCGGGCACTACCTGCCACCGCAGATGATCCAGCCGTTCCTCACCGACACCGTGCTCATCCAGGGCGTCACCATCATCAACTCGCCGTTCTGGCACCTGAACCCCAACCTGTGCAGCAACGTCACGATCGAGGGGGTCAGCATCAGCTCCTCCGGGCCCAACACCGACGGCTGTGACCCGGAGTCGTGCGACGGCGTGGTCATCGACGGGGTCACGTTCAACACCGGCGACGACTGCATCGCGATCAAGTCGGGCCGGGACGCCGACGGGCGCCGGGTGAACGTGCCCAGCCAGAACCTGGTCATCCAGAACTGCAACTTCGCCAACGGGCACGGCGGCATCACGCTCGGCAGCGAGATGACCGGCGGGGTGAAGAACGTCTACGCCCGGGACCTCACGATGAACAGCGCGAACCTGCAGGCCGGGCACCGGATCAAGACCAATACGCTGCGCGGCGGCTACGCCCTCAACAGCAACGTCTACCGGGTCACCGCCGGGACGGTGGGCGGCCCGCTGCTGCTCATCCAGGGCAACTACAACGCCCAGACCGGCGACTTCCCGCCGGACATCACCGGCATCACGCTGGCCGACTGGACCGTGGGCAGCTGCGAGGGGATCTGGTCGCTGATCGGCGCGTCCGCGACCGACCCGGTCGGCACCATCACCCTGGACGACCTGACGATTACTGCCTCGACCGCGGCCAACTCCGCGCAGTACGTCTCCAACCTCGTGGTCGAGGACGTGACGGTCGGCGGCGTGGCGGTGACGTCATGAGGCCCCGCAGCCCCCGGGCCGCGGCCGCCGCGCTGGCCGCTGCGGCGTTAGCCGCGCTGATTGTCCCGGGAGCGGCCGCCGCGGGCACCAGCCGCCCGGGCTTACCGCCCAGAATGCTGATCGTCGGGCAGGACGGGCGGCCGGGAGAGTTCACCAGCGTCCAGGCGGCCGTCGACGCCGTGCCGCCGGGCGCGGGCCCGGTGACCATCGTCATCGAGCCGGGCACCTACCAGGGCCAGGTGTACGTGCCCGCCTCCAAGCCGGGCATCACCCTGGCCGGGGCGACCGGGAACCCGCGGTCGGTGACCCTGGTCGACGACATCGCGCACGGCACGATCGCGCCGAACGGGAACCCGTACGGCACCGACTGCAGCGCCACCCTGTCGGTCGCCGGGGACGGGTTCTCCGCCTACGGCATCACCGTGCAGAACTCCTTCGATCCCGCGGCCAGCCCGCAGATCACCTCCCCGCAGGCGGTGGCGGTGAAGACCGTGGCTGACCGGGTGGTGTTCGCCCGCGACCGGCTGCTCGGCATCCAGGACACCGTGTTCGCCAGCTCCTACGCGGACCCGTTCACGCCCGCGCAGTGCTTCGGGCCCGGGGGACCGCCCGCCACGTCCCCGCCGGGCTCGGCCGCGCCGCCGCCCGCCCGGCAGCTGTACTACGACGACTACATCAGCGGCCAGGTCGACTTCCTGTGCGGGTCGGGCACCGCCGTGTTCGACCGGGACACGATCGACATCCTCGGCCATCCGGGCGGCACGGTCAGCGCCCCGGACACCGGCCTGGAACAGCCCTATGGCTACCTGATCACCGGCAGCCGCATCATCAACTCCGCCGGGAACCTGGCCGCGGGCAGCTACTACCTGGCCCGGCCCTGGCAGCACACCGGGGTGACCAGCCCGGTCGGGCAGATCACCATCCGCGGCACCTACCTGCCGGCGGCCATCAACGCCGGGCAGTGGCAGAACTGGTCCAGCCCGCCGTTCCCGTGGCAGGACGCCCGCTTCTACGAGTACCAGAACACCGGTCCCGGATCGGCGGCCGCCGCCGACGTCCCGCAGCTCACCGCCGCCCAGGCCGCGCACTACACGGTGGCCGCCTATCTGGGCGGCTGGCGGCCCCGCCTGGCTGGCCCGGGCCGGCCGCTGCGGTAGCCCGGGCGGAAGGGCGCGTGAAGGCTCCCGGGTGACCGGGAGCCTTCACGCGCGGGTGCGCCACGTGGCCACCGCGGTGTCCCGCTGAGATCGACCGGCTGTACTCCGCTGGCCGGAGGGGCGAGACTAGGAGGTCTGACCCGTACGCAGAAAGCTAGGCATGCCTGATCTGGAGATGCGTCCCGCCGAGTGGCTGCTCATGTCTGATGGCCGTATCCGGCGCGTGGTGACCGTGGGCACCGAGCTGGTCGCCTACGACGCCTGGCAGCGCGCCCGGATCCGCAAGTGCGCCTGCGGTGCCCCGGCCATCCGGGAGACCTGCGGCGCAGCCGCGTGTATCGCCCGGCTCTGGGCAGCGGAGCAGGGCTGAGGCCGCTGGCGGGTCTGCGGCAGCACCGGGCACGTACGCCGGCGGGCCGGCCGCGTAAGGTCGACTGCCGTGCCCATTATCGTCATCACCGGCGGGTCCGGCCGGATCGGGTCCATGCTGCGCCAGCGGCTCGCCCGCCCAGCCCGGATCCTGCGCCTGCTGGACATCACCCCTGCGGCCTCGCCCGGGCCTGACGAAGAGGTCGTCGTGGCCTCGGTGACCGACATGGCCGCGATGAGCGAGGCCCTCGCCGGGGCGGACGCCGTGATCCACCTGGGCGGGGTGGCCAGCGAAGCTCCCTGGGACAAGATCTTCGCGATCAATATCCAGGGCACCTACACCGTGTTCGAGGCCGCCCGCCGGGCTGGCGTGCCCCGGGTGATCTTCGCCTCGTCCAACCACGCCGTCGGGTTCACCCCGCGCTCGGCGTTCCCCGCCCCGGATTACGAGTTTCCCGCGCCGGACACCTACTACGGCGTGTCCAAGGTGACGGGGGAGGCGCTGGCGTCGATGTACCACGACCGCTACGGCCTCGACGCGATCTGCCTGCGCATCCTGTCCTGCTTCGAGCGGCCGCGACCACGCGCATGCTGTCCACCTGGCTGTCCCCGGACGACGCCGGGCGGCTGTTCGAGGCGTGCCTGACCGTAGAGCGGCCCGGCTTCCGGGTGGCCTACGGGGTGTCGGCCAACACCCGCGGCGGCTGGGTCAGCCTGGGCGAGGCGCGGGCCCTGGGTTACGAGCCCCGGGACGACGCGGAGGACTACGCGAGCGAGGTCATCGCGGCCCACGGGGCACCAGATCCGGACGATCCGGTGTTCGCCTATCTGGGCGGCGAGTTCACCCGCCCCGACTACGACGCGGAACACCTGAAGTAACCGCAGAGGACGGATGGTTCATGATCCAGGGATATGACCCGCGCACCGGCAAGCCGGCCGGGGAGCCGGTCGCCGAGACCACCGACCGTGGCGTGGACGCGATCGCCGAGGCGGCGGCCGCGGCCCGGGCCGGCTGGGAGGCCATGGGCCCGGCGGGCCGGGCGGCGGCGCTGAGGGCGGTGGCCGCCGCGCTGGACGCCCAGGCCGGTGAGCTGGCCGCGCTGGCGGACACCGAGACCGCGCTGGGCAGCACCCGGCTGACCGGCGAGGTGGCCCGCACCACCGGCCAGCTGCGGATGTTCGCCGACGTCCTCGACGACGGCGGCTACCTGGACGTGATCACCAGCCCGCCGGCCCAGGGCGTGCCCGGGCTGCGCCGGATGGTCCGGCCCGCCGGCCCGGTCGCGGTGTTCTCGGCCTCGAACTTCCCGTTCGCGTTCTCGGTCGCGGGGGGCGACACCGCCTCCGCGCTGGCGGCCGGCTGCCCGGTGGTGGTGAAGGCCCACGAGGGGCATCCGCAGACCTCGGTCGCGACCGCCGGCATCGTGAAGGAAGCACTGGCCGGCGCCGGGGCGCCGAACGGAACGTTCGAGGTGATCTTTGGCGTGCCCGCCGGGGTCAGGCTGCTGCGCCATCCGGCGATCACCGCGGCCGGCTTCACCGGGTCGGCCCGGGGCGGCCTCGCGCTGCAGCAGATCTGCGCCGGGCGGGACGTCCCGATCCCGTTCTACGGCGAGCTGGGCTCGGTCAACCCGGCGGTGGTCCTGCCCGGCGCGGCCGCGGCCCGTGCGGCCGAGACCGCCGCGGGCTATGCGGGGTCGCTGACCCTGGGGGCCGGGCAGTTCTGCACCAACCCGGGGCTGCTGTTCGTCCCCGACGACGAGGGCCTGCGCACGGAACTGGCCGGCGCGGTCCAGGCCACCACGGGCGCCCCGATGCTGTCCGAGCGGATCCACGCGTCGTACGAGACGGCGGCCGCGGCGCTGGCCAGCCACCCGGCGGTCACCCCGCTGGCCACCGGCCAGCCCGGTGAGGGGCCCTGGGCAGCCACCCCGCAGGCGTACGTGACCAGCCTGGACGACTTCGCCGCCGGGCTGCCGGACCTGGCCGAGGAGCGATTCGGGCCCGCCGGGCTGGTCATCACCTACCCGTCGGTGGACGCCCTGCTGCCGGTGCTGGCCCGTCTCGGCGGCAACCTGGCCGGCAGCATCCACGCCGACCCGGGATCCGCCGCCGACCTGAGCGCCGCCGCCCCGGTGGCCGAGGTGTTCACCCGCACCGTGGGCCGGGTGATCTGGAACGGCTGGCCCACCGGCGTGGCCGTGACCTGGGCCCAGCACCACGGCGGCCCGTTCCCGGCCACCACCAGCCCGCACTACACGTCGGTCGGCGCGACCGCGATCCGCCGCTGGCTGATCCCGGTCACCTACCAGGATTTCCCGGACGAGCTGCTGCCCGCGCCGCTGCACGGATGACCGGGCCCAGTGCCAGCTGAGGGTCACGGGCCGGCTGAGGGTCACGTGCGCACCGGGGCGTACCTCTATCCCTGGGACGTCGACGGAGATCCGGCCGCCGCGGACCGGATCGCCGGGCTCGGGCTGACCGAGGTGACGCTGGCCGCCGCGTACCACGCGGTGCGCGCGGTGACTCCTTCCCACCCGGAGCACCGGATCGTCACCCGGGACGCCGGCGTGTACTACCGGCCGGATCCCGCCCGCTGGGCGGGCCTGCCACTGCGTCCCCAGGCCGGGCCTGCGGACCAGGCCGGCTCGTTCGAGCGGGCCGCGGCCGCGCTGCGGGCGGCGGGCATCGCCGTCACCGCCTGGGCCGTGGTCACGCACAACTCCCGGCTCGCCGGGCCGGGCGAGCGTGCGGTCCGGAACGCGTTCGGTGACGTGTATCCCTGGGCCCTGTGTGCCGGGTCGGCCGGGGTCCGCGGGTACGCGGCGGCCCTGGCCGCGGAGGTCGCGGCCCTCGCCGGGGTGGACGCCATCGAGCTGGAGGCGTGCGGCTGGTACGGGTTCGAGCATGGCAGCGCGCACGACAAGACGGGCGACGGGGCGGCCCTGGCCGGGGCCGATGGACTGTGGCTGCTGTCCCTGTGCTTCTGCGCGGAGTGCGGGCAGGCGTACCGGTCAGCCGGCGCCGACCCGGCGAAGCTCGCGGCCCAGGTCCGGGCGGCCGCCGACGGCGGCCCGGCGCTGGCCGCCGACGCGGCCGAGGTGCTCGACCAGACCCGGGGAGCCGCCTCCCGGCGGCTGCTCGCCGAGGTTCTCGACGCGGTCCGTGCCGCTGCCCCCGGCCGGCCCGTCCTGGTCCACTCGGCGCCCGATCCGCGCGCCGTCGGGGCCAACCCCGGCTACGACCCGGCCGTCCTGTGCGGCCCCGGCGGCGCCGACGGCATCGTGCTGGCCTGCGGGAACCCCGCTACCGCGGCTGACCTGGTCGCCCGCACCGCGGCGGCCGCGCCGCCCGGCGCCCGGATCGCCGCCGTCCTGCAGGCCGTCGCCGGCCTGGGCGGCCAGCCGGAGACCCTCCCCGCGCAGGCCGCGGCGGTCCGCGCCGCCGGTGCCACCGAGCTGCGCCTCTACCACGCCGGCCTGGCCGCGCACGGCCGACCTGGCCGCCATCGCGGCCTTCTGCCAGGGAATCCGCGGCACCAGTCACCGGGCTGACGGCTCAGCGGTCACTGCGGCCAGGATCAGAACCTGCGGAACTCGGGGTGGTCGTCGTGCCACCAATCCAGCACGACCTTGCCGACCATGCTCGAGCCCTTGATCGGCCCCCAGTAGCGGCTGTCGCATGAGCTCGCCCGGTTGTCACCCAGCATGTAGAACTCGCCGGGCGGCACCCGGTAGGGGTGCTGGCTGCTCGCGTCCGGTATCGGCGGCCCGAGCGGGTCGTCGTGCGGCAGGTAGGGCTCGGCGAGCAGCCGCCCGTTGACGTAGATGCTGTTGCCCGACGAGTAGATCGTCTGCCCCGGCAGCGCGATGACCCGCTTGACCAGGTCGTCTTTCTGCGGCCCGCCGCAGCGGTCGAGCGGCGGGTGGCGGAACACCACGATGTTGCCCTCACGTACGTCACGCCAGCTGAAGAACGCCTTCTGGACCAGGATCCGGTCGTACACGCCGAGCGTCGGCACCATGGACGATGAGGGGATGAAGAAGGTCTGGAACGCGAACGCCCGGGCCAGGCCGGCCAGCAGCACCGCCACGAGGATCATGATGGCCGTCTCGGCCACCGCCCGCCTCGACCACCGGCGCCGCCGCCGGCCGGTCCCGGCCGGTCCGGTGTCAGCGCCGGTGTCCAGGACCGTGTCAGCAGGACCGGCCATGCCCGGCTTCCCAGATGATGACCTGCGGCCGGCTCATGGCGGTGCTCACGCCCGGAGCGGGCTCAGCCGGGCCGGGCCGGCAATGCGCGTGCCCGCGCGCCTGGCTGGTGCTGGCCGCCGTGGCCGGCGCGGTCGAGGCCAGCAGCCCGGCCGATACGCCCAGCGAGCAGGCCGCGACCAGCAGCGCGCAGGCCACCGTGCTCAGGCGCCGGCCGGGGCGCGGCGTGAGCCGCTCCCGCGCTGCGCCGGCCAGGTAGCTCCAGGCCACCGAGCCCGCCGGGGTCCCGTCCCTGATGAGCAGCGCGGCCAGCTCGGCGGCCTCCTCGCCGTGCCGCCGCCGCCAGCGGGCCGGGTAGCAGCGCAGCACGGTCTCGACCAGCCGGGCCGCCCGGGGGTCATCCATCAGATGCCGCCCAGCCGCAGCCGCAGCCGGCCGGCCGCGCTGACCCGCTCAAGCGAATCGAGGTGCACGCGGAGCGCGGCCGCCCCCGGCGCGGTAATCCGGTAGGGGTGGCGCCGGTCCTCGGCGGGCAGCGGCTCGATCAGGCCGAGCCGCTCGAGCCGGTCCAGTGCGCCGTAGAGCGTGCCGGGACCGAGCTCGACGCCGGCGAGTTCCTTGATGTCCTGGATCAGCGCGTAGCCGTGCTTGGGCCCGTCGGCCAGGCTGATCAGGATCAGCGCCGACGCCTCGCCGGCCCGGTGCAGCACGTCCTGCCCGGCCTGGCCATCCCGTCTGCTCATGACCACCCGCCTCCCTACTACGTTGGCCAATATATCAGTCAGCGTAGTAGCCGCGCCCGCGCAGCACGGAAAAGCGGGCCGCACCCCGGCCCATGGCGGGGCGGATCCTCACTGCTGACCCGTGGCCGCCGGGTCAGGTGGTCTCATGGTCAGGCCGCGCTGGCTGGCTGTCCGGCGGCGGGGCAGGCTGCAGGTCCCAGGTGACGCCCGTGAGCTGCTCTGATACGTCCCAGAGCCGCCGCGCGGTCGGCTCGCTGGTCGCGGTCGCGACGGGCTGCACTTCCACCGGGTAGCCGCGGAGCTCCATGAACCCGCGGGGGCCGTAGAACTTGCCGCTCTCCGCAGCCGGGTCAGTGGCCGCGTAGAGCTGGCCGAGGGCGCCCATCTCGGCGCTCTGGGCGATGAGCCGGTTGCCGACCTTCATCAGCTGCTTGCCCAGGCCGGTCGGGCCGCTGCTCTGCAGGTTGGTGGCCGCGTACCCCGGGATGGGCCAGGATCGAGCGGACCCCGGTCCCCGCCGCGCGGGCCCGCCGGTCCAGTTCGAGGCCGAACAGGACGTTGGCGAATTTGGACTGCTGGTAGAAGGGCCGCGGTGAGTAGGAGCGCTCGCCGGTCAGGTCGTCGAAGTGGATCGACCCGCCCTTGTGCTCGGCCGAGCTGACGGTGACGACGCGCGGGTCCCGGCCGTGGCGGATCGTCCCGAACAGCAGGCCGGTCAGTGCGAAGTGGCCCAGGTGGTTGGTCGCGAACTGGGACTCGAAGCCCTGCGGGGTGAGCCGGCGGGGCGGGAACATCACCCCGGCGTTGTTGACCAGCACGTCCACCGGGATACCGTCCGCCAGGATCGCCGCGGCGAACGCCCGCACCGAGTCCAGGTCGGCGAGGTCCAGCACCCGGAATTCGACGGCCGCGGCCGGCTGCGCGGCCCTGATCCGGGCGACCGCGTCGCGGCCGTTCGCCTGGCTGCGGGAGGCCATCACCACCCGGCCGCCATGGGCGGCCAGCTGCCGGCTGGTCTCGAACCCGAGGCCGCTGCTGGCGCCGGTCACGATGAAGGTGCGGCCGGACTGGTCGGCGATCTGGTCTGCGGTCCAGCGATCCATGAGGACTCCTCTTTCGTGGCTGAATCGTGCCGGACGGCCCAGGTGACGCGCTCAGTACCCGCTGCGCCTCGGGCTTGCACGATGGTTTCATGCCGGGAGACGGCGGCTGGCACGGTGACCAGGGCCGATGACGAGGGCGTGGTCGCGATGCCACCGGCGCCTTGGCCGCGCGGGCCAGGGGTTCTATGGTTCGGCCGATGCGCGGCGCTCGGGGCGGGCGCTCCCAGCGGCCGCGCCGGGCCAGCGTGACGGCTGTCGACCCGGCATTCCTGCCCTGCGCCATGGCGGAAACGCGGAAGCTCCCGGTGCGCCGCCCGCATCCGCTGTCCAGAGCGCTGGTGCGCCTGTTAGGTGTGAGCGCTCTCATTATCGGGACAGGCGCCGCCAGCCTGCCCGAGGCCAGCGCGTCCCCGGCGTCCCCAGCCAGGTCCGCCTCGCCCGCCGCGGCCAGCGTGACGCTGGCCACCGGGGACAGCCGCCACGTGTCCCAGCCCAGCGTGCCCGCCACCTGCACCACGCTCAGCGCCCAGCTGGCCACCAGCAACGAGCAGTTCAGCAGCAGCGCCGAGTCGTCACCGCCGGACACCTCGCGGATCCAGGCCGCCCTGAACAGCTGCAGCGGCACGGGCAAGGCGGTCGTGCTGGCCCCCAGCGGCAGCGACAACGCGTTCCTGGCCGGCCCGCTGACCGTGCCTGCCAGTGTCACGCTGCTGATCGACGACGGGGCCACGCTCTACGCCTCGCGCAACCCGGCCAATTACCAGGTCTCGGGCCAGGCGACCTGCGGCACCACGGCGTCGAGCGGGAACGGCTGCCGGCCGTTCATCAACGTCACCGGGTCCAACGCCGCGATCATGGGCTCGCAGGGATCCGGCGGCGGCCAGGGCGCCATCAACGGCCGGGGTGACCAGGACATCCTCGGGACCAGCGGGAGCTGGTGGACGCTGTCCAGCACCGCCAAGACCAACGGCGACGACCAGAACAACCCGCGGCTGATCGAGGCGCACGACGTGAACAGCTTCACCGTCTACGACGTCGACCTGGTCAACGCGCCGCTGTTCCACCTCTACTTCGAGGGCGGCAACGGCCTCACCGTCTGGGGCGTGCGGATCAAGACCCCGGCCACCGCCCGGAACACCGACGGCATCGACCCGGACAGCGCCACCAACGTCACCGTCAACGACTCCTACATCCAGGACGGCGACGACGGCATCGCGATCAAGACCAACTCCGCCGCGGCCTCCAACATGACCATCGAGAACAGCCACTTCTATGGCACGCACGGGATCTCGATCGGCAGCCAGACCCAGTACGGCGTGACCAACATCCTGGTCGAGAACAACACGGTCAGCGGGACGGACAGCTCCGGGAACGTGAGCAGCGACAACAACGGGCTGCGGATCAAGACCACGTCCAGCGAGGGTGGCACGGTCAACGAGGTCACCTACGACAGCAACTGCCTGACCGGGGTCAAGCACGCCCTGGAGTTCAACCCGTTCTACTCCTCCGGCAACGGCTCGACGACCCCGTACTTCGAGAACATCGTGGTCAACGGCCTGAAGGCGGTCAGCTCGGCGTCCAGCGCCCAGTCGGTGCTGGAGGGTTACAACTCTTCCCACCTGCTCGGCCTGACCCTGGAGAGCGTCAGCCTCGATGCGACCAGCACCTCGGCCGAGTACGCCAGCATCGGCACCTACGACAGCAACATCACCGCGTCAGGCACGGACGTGACCGTCACCCCGGTCAGCGGCAGCGGCAGCGTGCCGTCCTGCTCTTTCCCTGGCTATCCAGGCCTGTAGACGGGACGCCGGTGATGACCACTCCCAGCACATCACCCGAGCCCCGCCGGCTGGGGCGGCGCACCTGGCTCGGAGCTGCCTCGCGTGGGCGCCGTGCTCTAACGACCAGATCAGGTCCAGGCCCCGCGCCAGGCGACATTGTGCTCGTCGTAATGGTGCTTGCAGTTCTCGCAGATGCTTCCGTGTCCCTCGAATCGGGAGCAGCTGCATTTGGTGCACGTCCCCGTTCCAGCCCGCGCTGGCCTGCGTTCGGTCCCGGTAGCCATGGCGCTGCGATTCCCCTCTCCCGAATGGCCTGAGCGGGGGCCACGCTTCCGGCCTGCTCAAGTGATTCCCTGAGTGGACGGCCAGGGTGGCACGGCGGTTGTCAGGAATGGCCGCTGACTTGCCGGAAGGTAAGGCAGGCCTACCCTGGACCGCCGATGGTGCCCGGCGAGGGAGGCGCCCGGTGGCCGATCAGGAGGGCGACGTGCAGCGAGGTGCGTGACTCGGCCGAGTCGAGGCTGACCCCGAGGATCCGCTCGATATGCCGCAGCCGCTCGTACAGCGTGGGCCGGGCCAGGTGGGCCCGGGCGGCGGCGTCCGCCTTGTTCCCCCCGGCCGCCAGGTAGGCGTCCAGCACGCTGAGCAGGCTGGTGCCGTGCGCGGCGTCGTAGCGCCGCAGCGGGCCGAGTTCCCGGTCCACGAACGTCGCCAGCCTGGCGTCCGCGCCGAGCAGCGAGAGCAGGCCGCGCAGCCGCAGGTCGGCCAGGCGGTAGAAGGGCCTGCCGTCCAGCGGTCCCGGGGTCTCCGCGGCCGCGTCCGCGACCTGCCGCGCCTCCAGCAGCGAGCGCCGGACATCGCGCAGGCTGCCCGCGGGGGTGCCCACCCCGATCACCGGCTCCCCGCCGGCCATCCCATACGGGCGCCGGGCCCGCCGGGCCAGCCCCAGCCGGGCCGCCGCGCACACCCGGGCCAGCACCTGCTCCGGGTCAGCCCCGGCGTCAGCCGACAGCAGCGCGCCGGCCCGCACGTCATCCAGGGAGCCGACCAGGGCCGGGATCCGCTCGGTGCGGCAGGCGTCCGCAAACGCCTCGGCCAGGTCCAGGACCCGGGCCTGGGCCAGCAGGCCGGCCCCGCCATCCGGTGACCTGATCACCGCGGTGATCAGCTGGCGGCCGGTGACCGGCACGCCCAGCGCCCGGCACTGCGCGGCCATCTCGCCGGTGTCGGCATCCGCCTGGGCCAGCAGGATGCTGATCAGGGTGCGGTGCGCCTGCCGTTCCAGGCTTTCCTGCTGGCGGGCCAGCAGCCGCCCCAGCGCGAGCGTGGTGGCCGCGCGCTCCACCAGCACGGTGTCCACCGGGGCGGGCGGCCCGCCGCAGACCAGGATGACCCGGCCCCAGTCCTCGCCGCGCGCCCCCACGGTGGTGACCAGCCAGCCCGGGCCGGGGTGGTAGGCGGTGCGGGGTGAGGCCGGCACCGCGGCGGAGCGGGTCCCGAAGTCCGCCAGCAGGGTAGCCGGGTCGGTCCCGGCCGGCTCGCAGGCGAGCACGTGATGGGAGAGATCCTCCAGGACCAGCGGCCGCCCCGCGAGCAGCGCGGCCTCCCGGAGGATGTCGGCCGGGCCGGCGCTGGCCACGGCCAGGTCGGTGAACACCTCGTGCAGCCGGGCCGAGGCCCGCAGCTGGTCCAGCTGGTCGTCGATGATCAGGGCGTGCACGGCCTCGGTGATCTCGATGAACGGGACCTCGCGGGTGAACACGATCAGCGGCAGCCCCCGGTCCTGGGCGGCCGCGATGAACGCGGCGGGCAGGCCGCTGGTGTACTTACGGCCCAGCTCGACCGCGAGGGCGCTCACCCCCACCGCGGCCAGCTCGGCCACGTAGGCGCCGAGCAGCGGTTCCGCGTCAGGCAGGGCTATCCCGGTGGTGAGCACCAGCTCGCCGCCGCGCAGCAGCCGGGCCGCGTCGGCGAACTCGATCGCGTGCACCCAGCGGACCGGGGCGTCCAGCCCGCCGGGCGCCGCCACCACCTGCGGGCGCCCCCGCCGCACCGCGTCGAGCCGCAGCACTTCCGCCACCGTCGGCATCCGCCCGCCTCCCTCCGCCGCCCGCCCCCCGCACGCTCGCGCCGCGCGCCCGCGTGTCCCGCCGCCGCCCGCTCCCGCGACATTTCACGCGCGTCGTTCGCCTAAAACGGTCATATCGCCCGGCTCTGCGCGCGCTCCGCGTGAAACGTGGGCGGCGGCCGGTGCCACCAGCGTACGGGGGAGCTGGTCATAGTGTCAGGATCAGGGGGTTATCCGTGACACTGTGTCGGCCGCCGAGGCGGGGTGGGCCGGCCAGACTGGGGGGATGTCGGAACTTCTCGAGCGGCACCGCCGCGTCATCCCCAACTGGGTCGGGCTCTACTACTCCGAGCCGCTGGAACTCACCAGCGGCAGCGGCAGCCGCGTCACGGACGCTTCCGGCCGCACCTACCTGGACTTCTTCTGCGGCATCCTGACCAACATGCTGGGCTACGACGTGCCCGAGGTCCGCGAGGCGGTCCAGCGGCAGCTGGACACCGGCGTGGTGCACACGTCCACCCTGTACCTGATCCGCAACCAGGTGGAGCTGGCCGAGAAGCTGGCCCGGCTGTCCGGGATCGAGAACGCCAAGGTGTTCTTCACCAACTCCGGCACCGAGGCCAACGAGACCGCGCTGATGCTGGCCACCGCGGCCCGCCGGTCCAACCAGGTGCTCGCGCTGCGCAACAGCTACCACGGCCGGTCCTTCGGCGCGGTCGCCATCACCGGCAACGGCGCGTGGAAGAGCTCCCAGCTGGCCCCGTTCAACGTGCACTACCTGCACGGCACCGACCGGCAGCTGCCGGCCTTCGCGGGGATGGACGACGACGCGTACACCGCCGCCTGCGTCCAGGACCTGCGGCACGTGCTGGCCACCGCGACCGCCGGGGATGTGGCCTGCCTGATCGCGGAGCCGGTGCAGGGGGTGGGCGGCTTCACCATGCCCCCGGACGGGCTGCTCGGCGACTACGCCGCGGTGCTGCGGGAGCGCGGGGCGCTGCTCATCTCCGACGAGGTGCAGACCGCCTGGGGCCGCACGGGCGAGAACTTCTGGGGCATCGGCGCGCACGGCGTGACCCCGGACATCATCACGTTCGCCAAGGGCCTCGGCAACGGCATGGCCATCGGCGGGGTGATCGCCCGCGGCGACCTGATGGACGGGCTGCCCGGCAACGGCATCTCCACCTTCGGCGGCAATCCGCTGTCCACCGCCGCCGCGAACGCCACCCTGGACTACGTCCTGTCCCACGACCTGCAGCGGAACGCCGCCGAGCTGGGCGGCATGATCATCAGCGGGCTGCGCGACGCGGCCGCGCCGCTGGCCGCGGTCGGCGAGGTCCGGGGCAAGGGCCTGATGTTCGCCGTGGACCTGGTCGACCCCGCGACCGGCGCGCCCAGCCCGGCGCTGGCCGCCCGGATGCTGGAGGAGACCCGGGAGCGCGGCCTGCTGATCGGCAAGGGCGGCCTGTACGGGCACACGCTCCGGATGGCCCCGCCGATGAACCTGTCCGACGCCGAGGCCAAGGAAGGCCTCGGCATCCTGGCCGACGCGCTCCGCGCGGTGAACGAGGAGGCCAGCCCTTGAGTGCCATCCGGCACCGGCTAACGAGGCCGGGCCGCCAGGCCCGGCCGAGCGGCCGGTGGGGTTTTAGCTGCCGGATGGCGCGAATATCCGAGGAGGCAGATGACGGCCAAGCACGTCAGCCACTGGATCGGCGGGCAGCCCTGGGAGGGCGCCGCCGAACGGCACGGCGACATCTACGACCCGGCTACCGGCGAGGTGACCGGGACCGTTGACTTCGCGTCGGCCGCGGTCGTCGACGACGCGGTCGCCGCCGCGGCCAAGGCCTTCCCCGGCTGGCGGGCCGCGTCGCTGGCCAAGCGGGCCGGGGTGCTGTTCGCGTTCCGTGAGCTGCTGGCCAAGCGCACCGATGAGCTGGCCGCGCTGATCAGCGCCGAGCACGGCAAGGTGGCCGGGGACGCGGCCGGTGAGGTGGCCCGCGGGCTCGAGGTCGTCGAGTTCGCCTGCGGAATCCCGCACCTGCTCAAGGGCGGTTTTTCCGAAAACGTTTCTACCGGCGTCGATGCCTACTCGATCCGGCAGCCGCTCGGCGTGGTGGCCGGCATCACCCCCTTCAACTTCCCGGCCATGGTGCCGATGTGGATGTTCCCCATCGCCATCGCCTGCGGCAACGCGTTCGTGCTCAAGCCTTCGGAGAAGGATCCCTCGGCATCCCTGCTGCTGGCCCGGCTGTGGGCCGAGGCGGGGCTGCCCGAGGGCGTGTTCAACGTGGTCCAGGGCGACAAGGAAGCCGTCAACGCACTGCTGGGACACGCGGACGTCCGCGCGGTGAGCTTCGTCGGGTCCACCCCGATCGCCCGCTACGTCTACGAGACCGGGACGGCGGCGGGCAAGCGCGTCCAGGCGCTGGGCGGGGCCAAGAACCACATGGTCGTGCTGCCGGACGCGGACCTCGACCTCGCCGCGGACGCCGCGGTGTCCGCGGGATTCGGCTCCGCGGGCGAGCGCTGCATGGCTGTGTCCGTGCTGGTGGCGGTCGGCCCGGTGGGCGACGAGCTGGTCGGCAAGATCACCGAGCGGGTGGCGCGGCTGCGGGTGGGGCCGGGCACCGACGAGCGCTCGGAGATGGGCCCGCTGGTCACCGGGGCGCACCGGGACAAGGTCGCCTCGTACCTGGACTCGGGAGTCCGTGAGGGCGCCACCCTCGCCGTGGACGGGCGGGTGCACCCGGTCATCGGCGGCAGCGAGGGCGGGTTCTGGCTCGGGCCCAGCGTGCTCGACCACGTCACCCCGTCGATGGCCGCCTACACCGACGAGATCTTCGGCCCGGTGCTGTCCGTGGTCCGCGCCTCGACCTACGCGGATGCGGTCCGGCTGGTCAGCGAGAATCCCTACGGCAACGGGACCGCGATCTTCACCAACGACGGCGGGGCGGCGCGGCGGTTCGTGTTCGACGTCGAGGCGGGCATGGTCGGCGTGAACGTGCCGATCCCGGTGCCGATGGCGTACTACTCGTTCGGCGGCTGGAAGGCGTCGCTGTTCGGGGACACGCACGTGCACGGGACCGAGGGCGTGCACTTCTACACCCGGGGCAAGGCGGTCACGTCGCGCTGGCTGGATCCCAGTCACGGCGGGGTCAGCCTGGGGTTCCCGGTTAATAAGTAGACCCGCCCTGCGGGCGCAAAACCCACCCGCCCTGCGGGCGCAAAAATCATGCGCCACGCGGGCGGTGGCGGCCCACAACGCCACCGCTGGTCGGGGATCGACGGGTCTGCGCCGCGAGAAAAGGGTCGCCACGGACTGCTGGCCGGGATCCGTCCCGCGCATGTCTCGGGAGCGGGGGGTACTTCCATCGCATGCCTGTTCTCGTGGGGACCTCGGGGTGGCAGTACCGCGATTGGCGCGGGGGGCTCTACCCAGAGGGAGTAGCCCAGCGGCGGTGGCTGGAGCACTACGCCACGCAGTACGTGACCGTGGAAAATAACGGCACGTTTTACCGGCTGCCGTCCCGGGAGACGTTCGAGGGGTGGCGGCGCAGGACGCCGGACGACTTCGTCATGGCGGTGAAGGCCAGCCGGTACCTCACGCACGTCAGGAAGCTGCGCGATCCGGCGGAGCCAGTGGCCCGGCTGCTCGGGGCGGCGGCTGGTCTCGGGCCAAAATTGGGGCCGATCCTGGTTCAGCTGCCGCCCACCTTCCAGGCGGAGCCGGGGTTGCTGGACGCGTGCCTGAAGGAGTTCCGGGATGCCTGGCCTGCGGTCCGGGGTGATGGGCCAGAGGCGCTGCGCATCGCGGTCGAGCCGCGGCACGAGACTTGGTGGACCGACGAGGTGCGGGAGATCCTGGCCGGTCACGATGCCGCGTTGTGCTGGGCGGACCGGCTCGGCCGGCCGGTTACGCCGATGTGGCGGACGGCCAGCTGGGGATTCCTGCGGTTTCACGAGGGTGCCGCTGATCCGTGGCCACGGTACGGGCAGGACGCTCTCCGGTCCTGGGTGGACCGGATCAAGGAGGCGCACCTCAGCCGGGCCGACGTGTACGTGTACTTCAACAACGACCCGGGCGGGGCCGCCGTCGTGAACTCCGCCGAGTTCGCCGTGCTGGCCCGGCGAGGCGGGCCTGACCTGCAACCCGCACCCCCGAGGTCGGCGAGATTCCGTTAACCCCTCCCATCCCCACCTGGTAGCCAGCCCGATTGGCCAGGGACGCGGGCTGGCGGCGCGGACGGCAGTGATCCGCCCGCGCCGCCACTGATCAGCCGGCCGTCTCGCCGGGGCCGCCAGTGATTCCCGGCCGCCCCGTAGGGTGGCCGCCAGGAATCAGCCGGCCGCGGCGCTGAAGACCGGCTCGTAGGCGCCGGACTGGCCGGATGCGGTGGGGTGATAGGACTCGGAGACGTCCAGGATGTTGACCGAGTGGAGCCAGCTGCCGGAGTCGCAGATCTCGTGGCCGCGGAAGGCCCCCCGCACGTCGGCGAACACGTCACCGTGCCGGGCCGCCGCCGCCTGGATCTGGCCGTCCAGCTGGTCCGCGCCCTGGTTGAGATCGGTCCGGTCGGTCGTGCTCAGGCCGATGCAGGACGAGGAGCGGGACAGGTCGTAGAGCTCCGGGTAGTCGAGGACCACGACCCGGGCATTGGGGGCGTCGGCATGAATGGCGTTCAGTACCGAGTCCAGCTCGCCCGGCAGCTGCGTGGCGGTCAGGGACTCGGCGTGGTCGACCGCGCTGACGCAGCTGCTCGTGGGCAGCAGCACGCAGGTCTCCATGACCGAGGAGAAGCCGACGTCATTGCCGCCCACCGTGATCGACACCAGCGTGGTCGCCGGGCTGAGGGCGGACAGCTGAGAACTGAGCACGGTCGCGGTGGTCGCCCCGGAACAGGCCTCGGACACGTACGAGGCGGGCTGGTTGGCGGCGTCCCAGAGGGCCGGGTAGGAGTTGGTGCTCCGGTCGCACGACCCGCTGGAGCCGATGTAGCTCCCGGCTCCGACGCCGGAGGAGTAGGAGTCGCCGAGCGCCACGTAAGCCGCGGCGGACTGGGCGCTGGCCTGGGCCGGGACCAGGACGGCCAGAACCAGGATGGGCACTGCCGCCGCGGCGAGCGCGGCGGCACCGGCGAGGAACGAAGAAACGGCGGAACGGGGGCGGGGGGCTCGACGGGGCACAGGTCCTCCTTGACAGCGCCGTGGTGACTACTCACCAGTAACCCGGGGTTTCCGGCCCGTCAAGGAACGGTCATATAACGATCAAGCCACCAGGCCAGGGCCTGGCGGCTTGATGGGTGTCCACCAGGCTGCTGGCGGCACGCGCACCAGACTGGCCAGCTACGGTGCCGTCACGGACGGCTGGCGCGCGGCCCGTCGGGCTGCCGGAGGACTGCCGCCCCCAGCCAGTGGCTGGCCAGCAGCGCCAGTTCGATGTTCAGGTGGTCCGCGTCAACGGGACGGCCGAGACTGTCCTCGGCCTTGCGGACCCGGTACTGGACGGTGTTCTTGTGCACGGTCAGCCGTTCGGCGGTGGCCTTGAAGCTGCCGCCTTCCTGCAGGAACACCCACAAGGTGTCGCGGAGAGTGGCGCTGTGGCCGTCGTCGTCCGCGAGGGACCGGAGAGTCTCCAGCACCCAGGCCCGGACGAGATCGATTGAACCCGACATCAGGGCGAGCGGCGCAACATCGCTGAAGCTGGTGATTGACGGCCCGGACGGGCCGGCCGCCAGCGCGACGGCCTGGGCGCCCAGAGCCTGCTGGTGGGTGCGCAGGAAGCCAGCGACGCCGGAGCCCACGGCGCCCAGGGCGAACCGGATGTCAGCCGCGGCGCCGGCCGGGGGGAGGCCAGGCGTCTCGATGGCCAAGGTGTCCCGGCCGCCCAGCGGGAGCCAGGCCCACGCGCTGGACTCGTCCTGGGGCAGGAACATCGCCCGGTCCCGGCAGCCCGCCCGCCGCGCCACGTCGGCGGTGGCCTCCTCGAGCCGGGCTAGAGTGTCGCCGACCGCCTGGATCGTCATCCAGCACACCACCCCGACGTGATGCTGGCGGAGCCGGTAGCCCAGGATCGCCTCGGACGAGTCCAGGTCAACCCGCTCACAGCGGAGCAGCGCCTGTACCCGGGCGACCCGGGCCGCGCTGAGGTTCCGCAGCCAGTTCTCTCGTTCTGTTTCGTAGGCCGACACGATCTGCTCTGAAACCCGGTCGATGTACGCCGCGGTGATGTCGGCGATGCGCAGGCCTGCTGCGCTCACGACCGAGGCGTCATCCGTGCGCCGCCCGAGTTCCTCCAGGCAGCAGTCCTGGAACCGGGTTGAGCCGATCCGGTAGGCCCGCAGCAGGGCAACGATGGGTATGCCGCGCTGCGCGAGCCGGCGGGCGTATTCCGCGGCCGCCACTGGCACATGCACGTTCTCCAGGTCGATGCCGTGCTCCAGGACATGCAGCAGGGTGGCGACGTTTTCCGCGACGCTGGCTTCCAGCAGGGTCAGGACTTGCTTATCACTGCGCAATAGCGGGATTTCCCGCATGATCAGGTCGTAAATTTCGGTGGCCAGCTCGGCGGTACGGGGGGTTAGCGCGCCGGATACGTCGGCGGCGCGCTGGGCCACAGACGGGTTCAACCTGTCCATCGACGCATCGTACGCCGCTGCCTCTGGGCCTGCCCAGGTGCCAAATCCGGCGCTATTCATACCCCGTGCCTGTACCGGTCTCGCGCTATTGACCGGGCCGCCTGCATATCCAGCCCGCCGTTGATCCCCCATACCCGGCTAGTTAGGAAGGGGCATCTGCGGCCAGGAAATGCACGATCCGCGGTCATGGCTCTCTCGTACCCGGGGCACCAGGGTGCCCGGTGGCTTGGTGGCGCGCGCCCAATGGCAGCGCCGGGCCGCGGCCGTAGCGTCGGGCGAGACGGACGGGACGGAAAGGTACCGCCATGACTGCAGCCGCCATACCCGAAGAGAGGGCCCTTCGGGCCCCCGGGGGAGCCTGCATCGCCGACCAGCGGCAGGAACTCGACAACCAGAGCTTCGCCCTGCTTGTGTCGGCCGTCGCGGGCCGGCTGGCGGCTGCCGGACTAAGCGCCGGCGACGTGCTGGCGATCATGGTGCCGAACCGGGTGGAGTTCGTCACCAGCATGTTCGCCGCCTGGCGGCTCGGGGCCGCGGTGACACCGGTCAATGCGGCGCTGAGCACGCAGGAAGCCCGGTACCAGATCGACGACGCGGGCGCGGCGGTCGTGGTCGCGGACGGCGCGTCCGCTGAGAAGCTGGCCGGGGGCGGCTACCACGTCATCCCGGTGGCCGATGTGACGTCACCGGCCGGGCCGCGGGTGCCACCCCCGGCGAACCCGGCGCCCGGGTCGCTGGCCCTGCTGATCTACACCAGCGGGACGACCGGCCGGCCCAGGGGAGTCATGCTCGATCACGCCAACATCAGCGCGACCGCCGAGCGCATCGTGGACTGGTTCGAGATGGCGGATGAAACCCGCTCACTGCTGGTGCTCCCGCTGTTTCACGTCAACGGGATCATGGTCAGCGTGGTGTCGCCGCTGCTGGCCGGCGGCTCGGCGTTCATCGCCCCGCGCTTCGATGCCGCCACGTTCTGGGGAACGGTCGAGCGGGCCCGGCCCACCTTCTTCTCAGCCGTCCCGACCATCTACTCCCTGCTCGTGTCGCGGCCCGGCGGGCAGACCGACACCAAGGGACTCCGCTTCGTCATCTGCGGTGCTGCCCCGATGCCGCGGGAGCTGCTCAGAGAGTTCGAGCAACGCTACGGCGTGCCCATCGTGGAAGGCTACGGCCTGCCGGAATGCACGGTCTGCTGCACGCTCAACCCGCTGCATGGGACCCGCAAGGCCGGGACCGCAGGGCTGCCACTGCCCGGCGTCAACGTCGGGGTCGTCGACGGCCAGGACCGGTTGCTGCCGGCCGGCCAGGCCGGTGAGGTGGTCGTGCGCGGGCCGAACGTGATGCGCGGGTACCTCGGCCGGCCGGGCGAGACGGCCGAGGTACTGCGCGGCGGCTGGCTGCACACCGGCGACGTCGGCCGGTTCGACGAGGATGGGTACCTGACGCTGGTGGACCGGGTCAAGGACCTCATCATCCGGGGCGGCGAGAACATCTACCCCGAGGAGATCGAGGGACGTGCTCTACGGTCACCCCGCGGTGCTTGAGGCCGCGGTCGTCGGCCAGCCGGGTCAGAGCGTGGCGAAGGCGTCCTCCACGATGGACAGGCCCTCCTCGAGCAGCTGTTCCCCGATCACCAGCGGCGGCAGGAACCGCAGCACGTTCCCGAACGTCCCGCAGGTCAGCACGACCAGGCCCGCCGCGTGGCAGGCCCTGGCCACCTGTCCCGCGGTGTCCGCGGCCGGCTCGAGCGTCCCCGGGCGGACCAGCTCGATAGCGATCATCGCGCCGCGTCCGCGCACGTCGCCGATGACCGGGTAGGCCTCGGCGAGCTTGTGCAGCCGGGGCAGCATGATCTCGCCGATCCGCCGGGCGCGGCCGGGCAGGTCCTCGGCGGCCATCGTCTCGATGGCCCCCAGCGCCGCCGCGCAGGCCACCGGGTTCCCGCCGTAGGTGCCGCCGAGGCCGCCCACGTGCACCGAGTCCATGATCTCGGCCCGGCCGGTGACCGCAGCCAGCGGCAGGCCGCCGGCGATCCCCTTGGCCGTGGTGACCAGGTCGGGCACGACCCCCTCGTGGTCGCAGGCGAACCAGTCGCCGGTCCGGCAGAACCCGCTCTGGATCTCGTCGGCGATGAGCAGGATGCCGTGCTCCCGGCAGAACTCGGCCAGCGCGGGCAGGAAGCCGTCCGGCGGCACGATGAAGCCGCCCTCGCCCTGGATCGGCTCGATGAGAACCGCGGCCACGTTGTCCTCACCCACCTGGGTGTGGATCAGCCCGGTGATCACGTCGAGCGCGTTGGCCGCGCACGCCTCCGGGCCGCCCGGCCAGCGCAGCGGGTAGGCCATCGGCATCCGGTAGATCTCCCCGGCGAACGGCCCGAACTTGTCCTTGTACGGCATGTTCTTCGCGGTCAGCGCCATGGTCAGGTTGGTCCGGCCGTGGTAGGCGTGGTCGAAGGCGATGATCGCGGGCCGGCCGGTGGCATGCCTGGCGATCTTGACGGCGTTCTCCACCGCTTCCGCCCCGGAGTTGAACAGCGCGGAACGCTTCTCGTGGTCGCCGGGGGTCCGCCGGGCGAGTTCCTCACAGACCGACACGTACTCCTCGTACGGGGTGACCATGAAGCAGGTGTGGGTGAACCGCTCGGCCTGCTCACGGATCCCGGCCGTGACACGGGGGGCGCTGTTGCCCACCGACGTCACCGCGATCCCGGAGCCGAAGTCGATCAGGGAGTTGCCGTCGACGTCGATGATCACCCCGCCGCCCGCGGCGCTGATGAAGATGGGGAGGACGTGGCTGACCCCGCGGGCCACGCTGGCCTCACGGCGGACCAGCAGCTCGCGTGACGCGGGGCCGGGGATCTCGGTGACGAGGCGGCGCACCTGGGCCAGGCCCGGGCCGCCCTGCAGGGGCGATTGCATGGTCATACAGGAGACGATAAGCCACGAAGCCTTCGCTGTGGCCAGCCTGTGGGCAGCGGATTCCCCGCCGCCGCCGGTGAACCGGCCAGCGGAGGGGTCAGGTGGCCGGCGGGATGGGGGTCACGGTGGCGAACGCGTGCCCGGACCCGTCCCGCAGCGTCACCCGGGTCAGCGTGGCCCCGGCTGGCACGGCCAGCGCCAGGTAGCGACGGCCCGCCACGATGGCCGGGCGGATCCGCTGGGTCGTCCCGTCGGACAGGGTGGCCACCGCGGTCGCGGTCCGGGCATTGACCAGCCCGGCGTAGGCGACGACGCGAGGCTGGGCCGTGAGGACCACCGGGTGCAGCGCAGCCGTGGCCGGTGGCAGCCCGATCGGCTGGCAGGCGGAGCCGCTGCTGTAGCTGGTGCCGAAGGAGGATGCGGCGAAGCATTCACCCGCGGCGCCCAGGGTCACGGTCACCCGCCAGCGCCCGCCGCCAACCGGTCCCGAGCCGATCACGCCGGACGCCGCGGCGGCCGGCGTGGCGCCCATGTGCGCCCAGACCCCGGGCACCAGGCGCAGGGCCGGCTGCCCCGCGGCGGGGCCGGCGGAACCCGGGCCGGAGAACATGCTGGCCGGCACGGTCTCCCGGGCCATCGACGCCAGCTGGCCGCCGGAGTACGCGGTGATCTGGGCCACGCCGGAGGCCGGGTAGGCGAAACCCGCCAGGTGCAGTTGCTGGCCGCACGCACGCCGGGTCACGGGATGCACGGCCAGGGTGGTTCCGTTGCGGAAAATCGTGGTGAGGCGGGTCACGGCCGGGCCGACCTGCAGGGCCGCATAGCCGGCGCCCAGGTGGCCAGGCGCGTTGTCGAGGAACGCAGTGCTGATGATGCCGTTGCTGACGTTCGCCGGGCTGGAGAGCAGGTCGCCGTCGGTGCCGTTGAGCATGACCGCGGGCAGGCAGCTGGACCCGTGGCCCCCGATGTCGCGCAGCGACAGCTGCCAGGCCGCTCCGCCGGCCGTGCCCGTGGCGAACATGGTCCCGCCTGATGGCGGGGCTGAGTTGAGGATCCCCGAGGGCGACGATGTCCGGGCCGGCCCCGGGCTGCTGGTCGCGGCCCCGGTCCGGGCGGCCGCCGGGCGGGCGGCCGGGGCGCCGGTCTGGGCCGACACCACGAGGGCGACGGCGGCCGCCCCGGCCAGCAGCCCGGACGCAGCCGCGGCCCAGCGCCGGGCCCGTATCGCCCGGCCGCGGTGCAGCACCGGGCCGACCGGGGCGGGCGGTGCGGCCAGGGTGTCAAGATCCTCGTGCAGCCGCCGGCTGAGGACCTGCTCGTCGAGGATGCTCACGGGTCTCGTGCTCCGTTCCCCGGTGCCCTGATTATCTGGGCCCGGATTATCTGGGCGCTGGCTTGGGGGTTCTCCGGGGGCCGTCATGCCGCGCCCCGTCCTGGCACCCCGTCGGCCAGCGCGGCGCTGCCGCGCAGCTTGGCCAGCGCACGTGACGCCTGGCTGCGGACCGTGCCCTCGCTGCACCCGAGCGCGGCGGCCACCTGGGCGTCGCTGAGGTCCTCCCAGTACCGCAGCACCACGATCGCCCGCTGCCGGCCCGGCAGTTCCCGCAGCGCCGACAGCAGAACCGAGCGCTGGCCGATCAGCTCCGAAGGGTCGGCGACCGCCCGGTCCGGCAGCTCGGCTGGCTCCCGGGCGTGCTCCGTGACCCGGCGGCGGCGAAACCGCCGGTTGCTCGTGTTCACCAGGATGCGGCGCACGTAGGCGTCCGGGTCGTCGGCCCGGCGCACCCGCCACCAGGCGGCGTAGGCGCTGGCCAGTGCGGCCTGGGCCACGTCCTCGGCCAGCCACCGGTCCCCGGTCAGCCCGTAGGCCAGCCGCACCAGGCCCGGCCAGCGAGTGGCCATGAACTGGCCGAACTCGTCCTGCCGGGTCGTCTCCACCGCATCCGTCGTTGCGTCCAGAATGGCTGCCTCCCGAGTCACATCACGTACGAGCACCATTCGCCTACGCAGCGTTGCATGACCCGGGCGAGAATTTTCAGCTTCCGGCTGGTCGCCGGCTGCGGTGATCACGCCACCGCCCAGCCACCAGCGCTGACGCCGGTAAATGCGGGTAAGAGGATCCGTGTGGCACGCCAGTGCCCGGGGATCGCAATCCCGATGCGGGGGGTGGGAGGGCATGGATGCCTCGACGGTGCTGACCGGCCAGCAGCGCGGCTGTCTTACCCGGATCCGGGAACGCGAGGAGGCTGCCTTCCGGGCGCGGATTCCCAGGTCGCTGGCCCTGGGATCGAAGGCCCGCACGACCATGCCGGGCGGGGTGCCGACGCCGTGGATGGCTGGTTACTACCGGACCCCGCCGCTGTGGGTCGCCCACGGCAGCGGTGCGACGTTCACGGACGTCGATGGCCACCGTTACCTCGACTTCAACGTCTGCGACATGTCGGCGATCCTCGGCTATGCGCATCCCCGGGTGACCCAGGTGATCGGGGAGCAAGCCGCGCGGGGCGTGCAGATGTTCCTGCCGGCCGAGCCGGCGCTGGCGGTGTGCGAGCAGCTCAGGCTGCGATTCGGGCTCCCGATGTGGCAATTCACGCTCTCGGCGTCGTCGGCTAACGCCGAGGCGCTCCGGATCGCCCGGGTGGCCACCGGCCGCCAGGGCGTCCTGGTGTTCGGCGGCAAGTACCACGGGATGCTCGATGAGACGCTGTGGTCCGACGACGGTACCGGGCTGGTGCCCGAGGAACTGGGCGTGGGCACGGTCGCGCCCCCCGGCCTGGCGGAGGTCGATTTCAACGACCTCGAGGCGGCCGAGCGGGTGCTACGGCAGGGACGGACGGCCGCGGTCCTGATCGAGGGGGTGCTGACCAACTGCGGCACGGTGCTGCCCGAGGCCGGCTTCCTGCCCGGGCTGCGCGAGGCGTGCACGAGATCCGGCACATTGCTGGTGATGGATGAGACCCACACCCAGTTCGACCTGTTCGGCGGCGCCGTCTCCCGGTACGGCATGACTCCCGATATCGTCACCGGCGGCAAGGGCATCGGGGGTGGCATCCCCATCGGCGCCTACGGCATGACCACCGAGCTGGCCGGCCTGGTCGAGTCGAACTGCGCGGACGAGACCGGGAACGTGGCGGGAATCGCCCTGGGCGGCACCCTGTTCGCCAACGTCCTGTCGCTCGCGTGTGCCGAGGTCGTCCTGACGGAGCTGATGAGGCCCGCTGATTACGACCGGATGACCGGGCTCGGCGGGCGCCTGGCCGATGGCATCGAGGCGGCGGCGTGGGAACGCGGACTCGACTGGCGCGCGCACCGATTCGGTGCCCGCACCGGTTACTGCCTGCGCCCGGAGCTCCCGCGGACGGCGCGCGAGGCCCACGCCAGCCTCGACCCGCTGTTCACCGACACCCGCCGGATGTACTTCGCCAACCGCGGCGTGTGGGATGCCATCTCAAGCTCCGGGCCACACCCGGGTTTCTCCCACCAAGCCAGCGACATCGATGAATATCTGGGGATCCTGGGCGACTTCCTCGATGAGATGTGCGCACCCTGAGCGCGCTCCTATTTATCTGACTACGTAGCTAGGCTGGAGTAATGGCCGAGACGGATGTGATCCGTACGCCTGACCAGCGGTTGCGGGTCTTTGTGAGTTCCACGCTGCAGGAACTGGCCGCGGAGCGGCAGGCAGTGCGGGACGCGGTGACCCGTCTGCGGCTGGTGCCGGTGATGTTCGAGCTGGGCGCCCGGCCGCATCCGCCGCGGCAGGTATACCGCTCTTACCTGGAGCAGAGCCAGGTGTTCGTGGGCGTGTACTGGCAGAGCTACGGCTGGGTCGCGCCGGGGGAGCAGGTTTCCGGGCTGGAGGATGAGTACCTGCTGTCTGCGGGGCTGCCCAGGCTGATCTATGTGAAGTCGCCGGCGGCGGAGCGTGAGTCGCGGCTGACGGAGATGCTGACCCGGATCAGGGATGCCGGTGACGTGTCCTACCAGCACTTTTCCGCTGCCGCCGAGCTGCGGCGCCTGGTCGAGAACGACCTGGCCGTGCTGCTGAGCGAGCGGTTCAAGAGGGCGCCGGGGCGGGACGGCGCCGCGGACGGGGCGTCGCTGGCCGGGGCGGTGCCGGCCCCGCCGACGCCGCTTGTCGGCCGCGACGATGACGCCGCGGCGGTGGGCGACCTGGTGCGTGCCGAGGGTGTGCGCCTGGTGACCCTCACCGGGCCGGGCGGAGTCGGGAAAAGCAGGCTCGCGGTGGAGGTCGCGCGGCGGGTGGGCCCGGGCTTTGAGGACGGGGTGCGGTTCGTTGAGCTCGGCTCGGTCCGGGCGGCCGAGCTGGTGACGGCGGCGATCTCCGCCGCGCTGGGGCTGAGCACCTCGGGCGGCGCGCTGATCGCCGATCTGAAGTCGTACCTGCGCGCCCGGCGGCTGATGCTGGTGCTGGACAACTTCGAGCAGGTGATGGGGGCGGCTCCGCTGGTGGCTGAGCTGCTAGGCGCCGCTCCGGGCGTGGTGGCGCTGGTGACCAGCCGGATGGTGTTGCGGCTCAGCGGTGAGCACGAGTTCCCGGTGCCGCCGCTGCCGGTGCCGCCGATCGAGGCCGGCGGGGACGCCGCAGACGTGCAGCGATGCGCGTCGGTGCGCCTGTTCGTGGAGCGGGCGCAAGCCGCGTCCGCGGATTTTGAGCTGACCAGCGGGAACGCCGGGGCGGTCGCTGAGATCTGCCGGCGGCTGGACGGGCTGCCGCTGGCCATCGAGCTGGCCGCGGCCAGGGTCAGGCTGCTGCCACCGCAGGCGCTGCTGGCCCGGCTCGACGACAGGATGGGGCTGCTGACGGGCGGAGCACGCGACCTGCCCGAGCGGCAGCAGACCCTGCGAAACACCCTGGACTGGAGCTTCGGCCTGCTGTCTGGCGGCGAGCAGGCGCTATTCGCCCGCCTAGGGGTGTTTGCCGGAACCTTCGACCTGCCCGCCGCAGAGGCCGTCGGCGCCGCCGGGCCGGCGGACCCGGGCCGGGCCGGGCACGTCATGGACACGCTGGGCTCGCTGGTGGACAGCAGCCTGGTGCAGCCGCAGGTGCGCGACGGCGAGCCGCGCTTCGGACTGCTGGAGACCATCCGGGAGTACGCACTGGAGCGCCTGCGCGACGGCGCTGACTGGCGGGAGGCGCACGACAGTCACGCGGCCTACTTCCTGGCGCTCGCCGAGCCGGCCCCAGCCGAACTGCAGGGCCCCGGACAGCTGGCGTGGCTGGACCGGCTCGAGACCGAGCACGGCAACCTCGGCGCCGCGATGTCCTGGCTGGTGGAGCAGGACCAGCCTGAGCTGGCGATACATCTGTCCTGGGCGACATGGAGGTTCTGGTGGCTGCGCGGCCACGCCGAGGAACTCGCCTCCTACGTGGACATCCTGGCCAAGACCGAGCACCTGCCGTCGCGGCAGCGTGCCCTGGCGCTGAGCGGCACCGGCTTCGGCCTCTTCGCGTCCGGGGACCAGGCCGCAGCGCAGCCGCTGCTGGAGCAGAGCCTGCCGCTGTACCGCCAGGCCGGGGACATGCTGGGCGCAGCCACGACGGCAGCCATGCTGGGTCACCTCCTGGCCATGCAGCACCAGGACGCGCGGGCCAGCGAACTGCTCGAACAGACGCTCGCCCCGCTGCAGGAGGCCGGCAACGACCGGCTCGCCGGACCCGAGCGTGCACAGCACCTGCTGGACGTGGCGCTCGTGTGCAATTTCCTCGGCCAGATCCGGCTCAGCCAGGCAGATCACGACCGCGCAGCGCAGCTGTTCACCGAGGGCCTGAACGCGGCCCGCAGCGCGCAGGACCGGTTCACCATCCTCGTCTCGCTCTACGACCTGGCGCTCAGCAGCCAGGCACAGGGCGACCTGGCCGGCGCGGCGGAACACCTGCAGGAAGGGGTGTCGCAGTCGGCCGAGGCCAGGGACGAACCAAGCGTCGCCTACTACCTCGAGGCGCTCGCCGCGGTCGCCATCCGGCAAGACAACCTCGAGCGCGCCGTGCGCCTGCTCGCCGCCGCAGGCGCGCTCCTGCAAGCCAAGGGCAGCGGCTGGCTGCACGCGCTCGTGCCCCGCGCCGCCCACGACGATGGTCTCCTGGCCGCGCTGCACTCCCGCATGGGAGATGCGGCATTCGAGCAGGCCTGGACGCAGGGCCAGTCCCTGGGAGGCAGCCGCGCCGTTGAGTACGCGCTAGCGGAAGCATCGCCTGAACCCACCCGCCCAGCCGGCCCGCCGGGAGCCGGCGATACCGGAGCCATCAGCTAGGCGCCCAAACCCGCTGCCAAGCGCGAGACGAGCCGTACTGGGATCAGGAGTGGCACCGGTGGGCGTACCCGCCACGGGGCGCTGACCGGTGCCACACGAGTCCCCGTCTTCCCCGGGCCAGAGCGATCAGGACTGGATAAAGGCCAGCAAGTCGGGGTTGAGCGGTCTGTCCAGGCCACAGGTGCTGCAGTTGCTCAGCGATGCCGGGCTCGTCGTCGGCATCTGGTTCCTGATCGGCCTTTTCTCCCTGGCGGCTGGCAGAGCCATTCTGATGGTCAGAACCGTGACCGGATTCTCGGCCGCTAGACGACAGCGACCCCGCCGTAGGCCCAGGCCCGGTCGGCATTTGGCCCTGGATCACCGCCGTCCGGCCGCCAGTAGGAGACCAGGACCAGGCCCGGATCGACCAGTTCGCGTCCGTTGAACATGTGCAAGATCGCGTCCTTACTGCGGGGAATGAGCACGGCGCCGCTGCTTTCGGCCACCTCGGCGTTCGCGCGCATCTTCTCCGGCGACCGCTCGTCGGTAGCATGCGAAATGACCAGGTAGCTTCCTGGCGAGAGCGCCGCCAGGTACCGGGCCACGACGCCGGCCGGATCGTCGGGCCCGGCGATGTGGTGCAGGCATCCCACGAACAGCAGCCCCACCGGCCGGGCCAAGTCGAGCATCTTCCCGGCCCTGGACAAGACCTCGTCCACGTCGCGCAGGTCGGCCCGGACAACGGCGGTCGTGTGGTTCGTTGCCATCAACGCCTCGGCGTGCACGAGCACCACCGGGTCGCTGTCCACGTACACCACGCGCGCGCCAGTATCGCCCGCCTGGGCGATCTCGTGAACGTTCGGGCTGCTCGGCAGCCCGCTGCCGATGTCGATGAACTGGCGGATCCCGGCATCGCGGAGGAAGCGAACCGCGCGCACCAGGAACTGGCGGTTACCGCGCACGGTGTCCAGGATCTCCGGCATCACGTTCAGCACCTGCTCGGCGGCTGCCCTGTCTGCGGCGAAGTTGTCCTTGCCGCCCAGCCAGTAGTCATATACCCGGGCCGGGTGGGCGATGTCCGTGCGGATGCGCGACGGAACGCCGTTCTCCGGCTGGACCGATCCGGTCATTCCGCCCTCCTCATGATGGCCTGCTCGCCCTCGACAATGCTATGCCGATGGGGCACAGCACGACGAAGAACAATGACGTGACGCAGTCTCAGCCAATCCGACGCATTTGGTTGTTGTCTCACCAGACCTGACACAGCAGGTGTCGTCAGTCTCAAAATTGCCTGGCCGTCACAGGTGGCGAACGTGCGTGTTCACAACTCGCCGCGCTGATCCTCCTCGGCCTGCCCCGCTGGGACCGGTTCGGTGAGGAGCCGGAGGAGTCCGTCGGCGAAGAAGCGCCCGAAGCGGTCGGGCGGCCAGCTCCGTGCCGTGGTAAGGCGGTCAAAGACGGCCGGGTCCATGAGCAGCCACACGATGTCGACGGCCTCGGAGCGGTCGAGGCCGGCACGCAGCGGTGTCTTCTCGGTAAGGCCGTTGACGATCCAGCCGGCCGTCACGGCGCGCTGGGCCCTTAGCTGCGCGGCGAGCGGGACCAGGCGGTCATCGCTGCGAGCCCCTTCGAGGGCGGCAAGCACCAGCGCGTCCGACCGCTCGGCGGCCGGCACGAGGATCGTGGCAACCGCATCGAGGAAGGCCGTGGCGTCGGGCGCCGCTCGGGCCGACACCGCCCACGGGCGCTCGAGCACGGGCATCGGCTCGTCGTCACCGGCGATGGCGACGTCGATCGCAGCCTTCAGCAGGTCGGGCTTGGTCGGGAAGGCGAGCTCGACGGCGGCCACTGACACTTCTGCCGCCGCGGCCACCGCGGCGACGGTCGTCCCGGCATAGCCCTGGGCGCGGAAAGCCTGGGTTGCCGCCGCAAGGATCCGGGCCCGGGTGCGGCGGGCCCTGGCCTGGCGCAGGGGCGAGCGATACGGGCGGCGACCGGACTGGGGCGCCGCGGGAGTTGAATCGGCTCTGGTGTTCACTAGGCTATTACCCTAGCGAATCGTGACGGCCCCGAGGAGGACTCTATGGACGTGGTAGCGAGCGGCCATCCCCCGTGCGTCGAGGCCCAGCTGTCGGTCCGCCACGGCCGCGAGGCCGTGGCATTCTACGAAGCTGCGTTCGGGGCGCAGACGTGCTTCCGCCTCGGCGGGACCGACGAGCTCCCCGAGGTGGTAGCGCAGCTCCAGGTGGGCTCGACCCGGTTCTGGGTGGAGGACGAGTCGCCTGAGCACGGGAACTTCAGCCCCCAGACCCTTGCGGGTGCGACCACACGGCTGCTGCTCGTCGTCGACGACCCGGCGGCAGCCGTCGGCCGGGCGCTGGCGGCGGGCGCTCGCGAGGTCCACCCGGTAGCCGAGGTCTACGGCTGGCTGCTCGGCCGGGTGGTGGACCCATTCGGCCACCACTGGGAGATCGGACGGCCGCTCGGACCGTGGCCGCCGGCAGACGGAGACGGAAAGGAACGCCCATGAGGAACAACCGCTCGGTGCCACCCGCGACGGTCGTGCCGGTACTTGTCTACCCCGACGTGCGCGCCGCAGTGGCCTTCCTGAGCGCCGCTTTCGGCTTTACCGAGCGCACGCGGATCGGCGAGAACCATCGGGCCCAGCTGGCCGTCGGCGACGACGATGCCGTGATCATCGCCGACGACGGCGGCGACCGGCGCCCGCCGCAGCCAGGCGGGGTCACCCACATCGTCCGGGTGCGGGTCGCCGACGTATACGCGGCATTCGCCCGCGCCCGCGACCATGGCGCCATCGTGCTCGAGGCGCCGGTCGAACGGGAGTACGGCGAGCGGGACTGCACTCTCGAGGACCTCGCCGGCCACCGCTGGCAACTGGCTGAGGCGGTGGCGGACGTGGCACCGGAGGAGTTCGGCTGCGAGACCGTCAGCCCATGGCCCGCCTATGAGGCGGGCAACACCGGCTGAGCAGTGGGGGTTCGCCCGACACCGGTCGCTGTCGTCGTGCCGCCGACGCGTTATCAGCCGGCAGGCAGCTGGCCGCCGCGGTACTGCCGGGGGAGTAGTCCCGGAAGGGTTCCGGGGGACGATGCGGGCCGGCGGCCAGCCCGTAAGCTCAGAGGATGCGCACCGATCGCGGCTGGAGACGGTTCTACGCGACCGGCTGGCTCGTCTCCGAGCTCCCGTTGCGGGCCCCGTCATGATCAGGGTGGTGCTGATCGACGACCAGGCGCTGATCCGCAGCGGGATCCGTGCTCTGCTCGACGCCGAGGACGACATAGAGGTGGTCGCCGAAGCAGCTGACGGGCAGCAAGGGGTCGCGCTGGTCAGGGAACACCGACCCGACATCGCCCTGATTGACGTTCAGATGCCGGTGCTGGACGGCATCGAAGCGACGCGGCAGATCGTGGAAGACCACCAGCTCGCCGGGGTCCGCGTCGTCATCCTCACCAACTACGGGCTCGACGAGTACATCTTCCGGGCGCTGCGGGCGGGTGCGAGCGGCTTCCTGCTGAAAGACACCGAGCCTGCCGAGCTGCTGCAGGCGCTGCGGGTGGTGATGCGCGGAGATGCGCTGCTCTCACCCGCGGTTACCCGGAGCCTGGTCAGCGAATTTATCGCCCGGCCACCAGATGCCCGCGCGTCAGCGGGGATGGAGATACTGACCAACCGGGAACGGGAAGTCGTTGCCCTGGTCGCCCACGGCCTGAACAACGACGAGATCGCGGCCACGATGGTCCTCAGCCCCACCACGGCCAAGACCCATGTGAGCCGGGCCATGACCAAGCTGGGCGCCCGGGATCGCGCCCAGCTGGTGGTCTTCGCCTACCAGAGCGGGCTGGTACATCCACGCGCCCGCAACGACACCCATGTCATGATCACGAACCAGGACCTGGCGACGCCAGGGCATTAGGGTGGGCCGGGCAGGCAGCCCGATGACTCGCACTCTCGCAGGAGCAGGCGGTGCACACTTCCCAGGGGCTCTTCGACGGGGTGTTCGGCCGTGGCGCCGTGGACACTTCCGACCAGGCCTGGCTGCAGGCGATGCTGGACACCGAGGCCGCCCTGGCCCGGGCGCTCGAGCAGGCCGGGATGGCGGCGCCGGGAGCGGGTGAGGCGGTCACCGCGGCGGCCCGGGCCGAGGCGTTCGACCCGGCGGAACTGGGCCGGCAGGCCGCGCTGACCGGCAACCCGGTGCCGGCGCTGGTCCGGGAGCTGACCCGGCGGCTGCCCCCTGGCCCGGCGGGCGCGGTGCACCAGGGCGCGACCAGCCAGGACATCGTTGACACCGCGGCCATGCTGCTCACCCGTCAGTCGCTGGGGGTGATCTCGGACGACCTGGCCGCCGCGTCCGCCGCGGCCGCCCGCCTGGCGGCGGTGCACCGGGACACCATCATGATCGGCCGGACCCTGCTCCAGCAGGCCGTGCCGGTCACCTTCGGCCTCGTCGCGGCGGGCTGGCTGACCGGCCTGGATGAGGCGGCGGCCGCGGTGGACCGGGTGGCGGCCAGCCGTCTCGCGGTCCAGTACGGCGGGGCCGCCGGCACCCTGTCGGCGCTCGGGGACCGCGGGCCCGAGGTTGCGGCGCTGCTGGCCGCGGAGCTGGGCCTGCAGGCGCCCACTCTGCCGTGGCACACCGACCGGCTGCGGATCATCGAGATCGCGGGGGCCTGCGCGGGCGCGGCCGGGGTGCTCAGCAAGATCGCCCGGGACGTCACCCTGCTCGCCCAGTCCGAGGTGGGCGAGATCAGTGAGGGTGGCGCCGGCGATGGGCGCGGCGGATCGTCCGCCATGCCGCACAAGCGCAACCCCGTCGCCTCCATCGCCGTCCTCGGCTGCACCCGGCAGGTCCCCGGGCTGATCGCCACCCTCGCGGCCGCCGCGGAACAGGAGTACCAGCGGGCCGCCGGGGCGTGGCACGCGGAGTGGGAGCCGCTGGCCGACCTGCTCCGGCTTACCGGCTCGGCCGCGTCCTGGGCCGCGGAGCTGGCCGGCGGCCTGGAACCGGACCCGGGCCGGATGCGGCGCAACCTCGACGCGGCCGGCGGATTCCCGATGGCCGAGCATGTCGCGGCGCTGCTCGCACCCGCGCTGGGCCGCACCGCCGCCCACGACCTGCTGGCCGAGGCCAGCGCCAGCGCCGTGGCCGAGGGCCGGACGCTCGGCGAGGCGCTGCTCGACCGCCTGGACAGCGACCGGCTCGCCGAGGCCGGCATCACACCGGAGCAGGTCACCGCGGCCCTGGACCCGGCCGGGTACCTGGGCGCGGCCGCGGAGTTCGTGGACGCGGCCCTGACCGCGCACACCAAGGCCGCGGGCTGAGGGGCCGGGCGCCGCTGGGGCGGCGATGAGTTCGCCTGCATCGCCCCCGCCGGGCGCCGCGTGCCCGTTCCATAGCCGATGCCCATCTCCAGGGCGGGTACCTGCGGGGGGCCCGGAGTGGGTAATCTTCCTGGCCGGCCGCAGCGCCCGCTGCACAGAGCCGGAACCGGGCCGTGAAAGGCGGAACCATGGACGATGCTGAGCGCGCCGCGCAGGGGATGACGGTCCGCCGTGAGGTCCTGGGGGACGAGCACGTTCGACCGCGCGGTCGCCGGGACCACGCCGCTGACCGCGCCGTTCCAGGACTTCATCACCCGGTACGCGTGGGGCGAGATCTGGTCCCGGCCGGGGCTGTCCCGCGCCGAGCGGAGCATGATCACGCTTACCGCCCTCGTCGTGCTCCGCCAGGAAGGGGAGCTGGCCATGCACCTGCGGGCCGCGCTGCGCAACGGCCTGACCCCCGATCAGATCGGCGAAGTGCTGCTGCATACCGCGGTGTACGCCGGAGTCCCCGCGGCGAACCGCGCGTTCGCGATCGCCCGGGAGGTGCTGGCGGAAGCCCCTTGACCGGGCGTCCGCACCCGGGCCGGCCACCGGTATTGTCCGTATGACGAACGGCTGTACTTATCGCGACCACGTGGTCATGATGGTGTCGGGTAAATCGCGGGCGTCCGCTGCCAGCCGGCTCGCTGCGGTGGTGTTCGCTGCAGCGGTGTTTGCTGTACGGGTGTTCGCTGTGCAGGGCAGGAGGATATGGCGGAGATCGTTTCACTGGCCGATGCCGTCGCACGGGCCGTCCACGACGGGGATTCGGTCGCGATGGAAGGGTTCACCCACCTCATCCCGTTCGCTGCCGGGCGGGAGGTGATCCGGCAGCGGCGGCGCGACCTGACCCTCATCCGGATGACCCCGGACGTGCTCTACGACCAGCTCATCGGGGCGGGCTGCGCCAGCCGGCTCATCTTCTCCTGGGGCGGCAACCCGGGGGTGGGCTCGCTGCACCGGTTCCGCGACGCGGTGGAAAATGCCTGGCCGGGGCCGCTCCAGCTGGAGGAGCACAGTCACGCGGGGATGGCCAACCGGTACGTGGCGGGCGCCTCGGGCGTGCCGTTCGCGATCTTGCGCGGCTACAGCGGCACCGGGCTCGAGGGCCTGCCCGGCCTGGACGGGCAGCCCGCCATCCGGTCGGTCACCTGCCCGTTCACTGGTGAGCGGCTGACGGCCGTGGCCGCGCTGAACCCGGACGTGGCCATCATCCACGCCCAGCGCGCCGACCGGGCCGGGAACGTCCAGCTGTGGGGAATCACCGGGGTGCAGAAGGAAGCCGTGCTCAGCGCCCGGCGGTCCATCGCCACGGTCGAGGAGATCGTGGACGAGCTGCGGCCCGAGCCGGGAGCGGTCGTGCTGCCCTCCTGGGTCGTCGACTACGTGGCCGCGGCGCCCGGCGGCGCGCAGCCCTCCTACGCGCTGGGCTACTCGGCCCGCGACAACGACTACTACCAGGCCTGGGACACGATCAGCCGGGACCGGGAGCGGTTCAGCCGCTGGCTGGCCGACGAGGTCGACGGCGAGACCGGATCGCTGGCCGGGGCGGGAGCCGCCGAGGGAGGATGTGGGGCATGAACGCCACCCCGGCCGCGGTCTCGGCGACGCAGGACCCGGCCGCCTTCACCGCCGACGAGATGATGACGGCCTGCGCGGCCCGCGCCCTGCACGACGGCATGACCTGCTTCGTCGGCATCGGGCTGCCCAGCGCCGCGGCCAACCTGGCCCGGGCCACGCACGCGCCGAACCTGGTGCTCATCTATGAGTCGGGCACGATCGGGGCCAAGCCGGACCGGCTGCCGCTGTCCATCGGTGACGGGATCCTCGCCGAGACCGCCGACGCGGTGGTGAGCGTGCCGGAGATCTTCAACTACTGGCTCCAGCCCGGCCGGATCGGGATCGGCTTCCTCGGCGCGGCCCAGATCGACAAGTTCGGGAACATCAACACCACGGTCGTCGGCCCCGATTACGCCCGCCCGGCGGTCCGGCTGCCCGGTGCCGGCGGGGCCCCGGAGATCGCCGCGTCGTGCCGCGAGGTGATCGTGGTGGTCCGGCAGAGCCGCCGGTCGTTCGTGGACCGGGTCGACTTCGTGACCTCGGTCGGTTTCGGCGACGGGCCCGGGAGCCGGGAACGCCTGGGACTGGCGGGCGCGGGCCCCCGGAAGGTCATCACCGACCTCGGCATCCTGGAGCCGGACCCGGTGACGTGCGAGCTCACCCTCACCGGGCTGTACCCCGGGGTGACGGTGGCGGACGCGGCGGCCAAGACCGGCTGGCAGCTCGCCGTGTCGGATTCGCTGGAAGTGCTCGAGCCGCCCACCGCGGCCGAGCTCACCGCACTGCGCCAGCTGCACAGCCGGTCCCAGTGAGCCAGCTTCACGGGCCGGCCTGGATGAGCCAGCTTCACGGCCGCGACAATGAGGCGGACGAGCCGAGCTAGAAGGAGCAGCAGCCCGATGACCACGCACCCGCCATCCCCGCCCGCCGGGCTGACCCTGCCCTCGTACGAGCGGCCCAGCGGCCTGCACCCGCCGCTGGACTCGCCCGGCTACCGGTCCACCGCGCTGCGGGCGCCATCGCAGCCGCTGCTGATGATGCCGCAGCGGCTGACCGAGATCACCGGCCCGGTGCTGGGGGAGGGGCGGGTCGGGCCGGCCGACGCGGACCTCACCACCCAGCACGCGGGCGAGCCGCTCGGCGAGCGGATCATCGTGACCGGGCGGGTGCTGGACAGCGACGGGCGGCCCATCGCCGGCACACTGGTGGAGGTGTGGCAGGCCAACGCGGCCGGCCGCTACCAGCACGCGACGGACACTCACCCGGCCCCGCTGGACCCGAACTTCTCCGGCGTCGGCCGGTGCGTGACGGACTCCGAGGGCCGGTACCGCTTCGTGACCATCAAGCCCGGGGCCTACCCGTGGCGGAACCACCCCAACGCCTGGCGTCCCGCGCACATCCACTTCTCGCTGTTCGGGCGGGCGTTCACGCAGCGCCTGGTGACGCAGATGTACTTCCCCAACGATCCCCTCTTCGAATACGACCCGATCTTCAACTCGATCCCGGACCCGAAGGCCCGCCAGCGGCTGATCTCGCGGTTCGACCTCAACCTGACCGAGACGGACTGGGCGCTCGGCTACGAATGGGACATCGTGCTCCGGGGCAGCGCCGGGACCGTCTTCGAGGAGCAGCGGTGAGCGGGCTTGCGCTGACGCCCTCGCAGACCGTCGGGCCGTACCTGTCCATCGGGCTGCCGTGGCCGGACGGCCCGACCGTGGTGCCCGAGGACACCCCCGGGGCGATCACCATCACCGGGCGGCTGCTGGACGGCGAGGGCGCACCCATCCCGGACGGGCTGATCGAGACGTGGCAGGCCGACCCGGACGGCCGTTTCGCGCATCCGGACGACCCGCGCGGCGCGCCCGCGCACGGCACCGCGTTCCGCGGCTTCGGCCGCTGCCCGACCGCCCCGGACGGCAGCTACCGGATCGTCACCCTCCGGCCCGGCGCGCTGCCCAGCCCGGACGGCGGGTGGGAGGCCCCGCACCTGGACGTGTCGGTGTTCGCCCGTGGCCTGCTGGACCGGGTGGTGACCCGGATCTACTTCTCCGACGAGGCGGAGGCGAACGCGGATGACCCGGTGCTGTCCGCCATCACCGACCCGGCCCGGCGGGACACGCTCATCGCCACCGCGGACGCCGGCGACAAGACCCGGTTCCAGTTCACCATCCGCCTGCAGGGCGAGCACGAGACCGTCTTCTTCGATGTCTGACCCGCAGGCTCCCGCGGCGCCGGGGGAGGCCGGCCCGGTGTCCGGCGCGGCCGGGCCGGACGTGCGCCAGCCGGTGCGGCTGGCGGCCTCGCTGGACGGCCCGCGCGACGCGCCGGTCCTGGTCCTCGGCAACTCCCTCGGCAGTACCCGGGAACTGTGGGAACCTCAGCTCCCCGTCCTGGCAGAGCACTTCCGGCTGCTCCGCTACGAGCACCGCGGGCACGGCGGCTCGCCCGCCCCGCCCGGGCCTTACACGATCGCCGAGCTGGGTGCGGACGTGCTGCGGCTGCTCGACGATTTCGGGGTCGAGCACGCGTCGTACTGCGGCGTGTCCCTGGGCGGCATGGTCGGCATGTGGCTGGCCGCGAACGTGCCCGAGCGGATCGACGTCCTCGGGCTGTGCTGCACGTCCGCCAGGTTCCCCGACACCGGTCTCTGGGTCGCGCGGGCGGCGGCCGTCCGGGCTGGCGGCCTGCCGCCCATCTCCGCCCAGGTGGTGAGCCGCTGGTTCACGCCTGCCTTCGCGGCGCGGTTCCCGTCGGTCCCGGCCGCGTTCATCGCCACCCTCGACGGCGTAGACCCGGAAGGGTACGCGGGCTGCTGCGAGGCCATCGCGGGCATGGACCTCCGGCCCGCCCTGGCCGGGATCACCGCGCCCACGCTGGTGATTTCCGGGTCGGACGACCCGTTGACCCCGCCGTGGCACGGGGCCGTGATCGCCCAGGGGATCGCGCGGTCCCGGCTGGCCGTCATCCGGGGCGCCGCGCACCTGGCCAACGTGTCCGCGCCCGCCGAGGTGACCGCGGCGCTCAGCGCCCACCTGCTCGCGCTGGCGCCCCCTCGCCGGGGCTGAAGCCCCAGGTAGGCATCACATCAGGAAGCTACGGTGTGCCCGTGCAGCGAGGAGACAGGCATCAGGGCTGGGATTGACCGGGGATGCGGTCGCGGTCAGCGGGTGGGGCGCAGGCGGGGGAGGACCGGCCGGATGATCGCGTCCGCCCCGCGCATGGGGCGGCTGCCGAGCAGCACCCGGGTCAGGTCGTGCCGGCTGTCCAGCAGCTCGTCCAGGGCCAGGTTCAGGTGCCGGGCGCTGACCCGCAGCGGCACAGCCTGGCCCGGGGCAGCGCCGTTGGCCGCGGTAATGCCATTGGCCGGGGCGGATCCGTTGACTTCCGCCGGGGCGGCCCCGTTGACCCCCGCCGGGGCGGCCCCGCTGACCGGGACCTGGGGCGGCCCCGTTGACCTCCGCTGGGCTGGACCCGTTGGCCGGAACCTGGACGGCCCCGTTGTGCGGGTCCCTAGCCGGGCCGGTGGCCTGGAGCAGGCCGGAACCGTTGGCCGTGGCCGGCGCCAGGGCGTTGACCTCAGATAGCGCCGCAGCCCGGGTGCCCCGGCCGTCGGCCGCGTACACGGCGGCCCGGCGGAGCAGCTCCCGGATGAAGGACGCGTTCACCCCGTCGGTCCGGGCGACCACCGCGCCCGCGCTCGGCCGGCTGATCCGCAGGCTGCCCTGGTAGAGGCGGAGCAGGCGGCGCCGGGCCGCGGCGTCCGGCAGCGGGAGCCGGGCCGCGTGATCGATCAGGCCCGGCCGCGCGGCCAGGGCCTCCTCGAGCAGGTCGGCCCGGTCGGTGGTGAGCAGGAAGGTCACGTCGGCGTCGTCGCCGACGCCTTCCATCTCGGTGAGCAGGCGGACCAGCGGCGGCGGCAGCGGCGCGTGCGGGCCGCGTGACTCGGCCGCCAGCTCGACGTCCTCCACGACCACGACCGAGGGCTGCAGGGTGCGGGCGATCGCGCAGGCCTCGCCGATGAACCGCAGCGCGGCACCCGGGATCACGATCGCCGTGACGTGCGGAAGCTGGCCGATCAGGTAGCGGACGGTGTGCGTCTTGCCGGTGCCGGGAGGCCCGTGCAGCAGCACGCCCCGCCGCAGATGCTGGCCGCTCGCGCTGAGCCGCCCGGAGTGCCGGGCGATGCCGAGGACCTGGCGCTCGATGCCGTCCAGCACGTCCGGCGGCAGGATCACCGTGGCCCGGCCGAGCTGGGGCCGGTCCAGGAACTCCAGCACGCCGGCCGCTGGCCCGCTGATGTCCGCGCCGAACGAGATCACCTGGCCGCGGTACACGTTGTGCGTGGTGGCGAGCGCGCGGATGTGGTCCAGGATCTCCCCGGCCGCCGCCTGGTCCGCGGCGGTGACCTGCAGGCTGACCGTCTGGCGCGGGTCATCTCCGGCCGGGCCGCGCAGCAGCACCGCCGAGCGCTGGCCGCCCTGCTCGACCAGGTACAGACCGCAGGTCACGCACGCGCGGGTCGCTCCGCCCGGCCCGGCCGGGCGCGCGACGGTGGTCACGCTGCCGGTCCCGGGAACACCGGCCGGCGAGCGCGGGAGATCGTCCGCGGTGAGGTCGGCCAGGTCGAGGTGGCCGTGGCGGACGCCGGTCAGGCCAAGCAGTTCGTGCCGTACACCGGGATCACCTAGCCACGCGTCCAGGGCCGCCTGCACGTTCACCTGGTCGAACGCTGCCCACGACGCGGTGACCACCGGCCACCGCGCCGCCTCCGGGCCGAGGTGGATGGCCAGGGCGCGCCGGGCGGGAGCATCGTGGCCCCGGGCCGCCGTGACAGCCACGCTCAGTAGCCGCCCGGCCAGCCGGGGCACGTCGGCAAGTTCCGGCCGGGGGCCCAGGATCGCCGTGGGCCAGGGCCGGATCACCAGAAGTCCCCTGGGTATTCCCGGAATCCCCACGGGAGCAGCATAGACAGGGGCAGCCGGGATTATTGGGGCAACAGGGAGCGTGCCCCGGATTCGATGGCCGCCTCGGACAGCAGCACGGCCTGCGCGGCGTCACCCAGCGGTATGAAGCTGTCTTCGCTGTTAACGCGCGTGATCTTCCCGGTGAACCCGGCGTCCACCAGGCTGGTGATGACGGCCTCCGACACCCCGCCGGTGCGCCTGGTCTCGTCGGCCACCAGGACCCGCCCGGTGACCCCGGCCTCGCGCAGGATGTCCTCCTCGGGAAGCGGCGCGATCCAGCGCAGGTCCAGTACCCGGCAGCCGATCCCGTCCGCGGCCAGCCGGGCCGCCACCCGCAGGCTCATCCGCAGCCCGTTGCCGAACGTGATGATGGTGAGGTCGCGCCCGTTACCGTAGCTGCGGGCGCGGCCGACGGGGACGTAGCCGGCCGGCCACAGCCCCGGGGGGTCGTACCGGCCCAGCCAGCCCCCGTCGCCGGCCTCGTGCAGGTCCCTGGTGTGATACAGCGCGATGGGCTCCAGGACGACGCAGACGCGGCCGTCCGCCTCCGCCGCCGCGAGGCACGTGCGGAGCATGGCGGCCGCGTCGTCGGGCCGGGCCGGGCAGGCGACGATCAGGCCGGGAATATCCCGCAGGCTGGCCAGCGCATTGTCGTTGTGGAAATGGCCGCCGAAACCTTCCTGATAGGCGAGGGAGGCAATGCGCAGCACCAGCGGATTCCGGTATTGCGCCTGGGAGAAGAACGACAGGGTGGCGGCCTCACCGCGGATCTGATCGGCCGCGTTGTGCAGATAGGCCAGGTACTGGATTTCCGGGACCGGCAGCAGGCCGGCCAGGCCGGCCCCCAGGGCCAGCCCCAGGATGGACTGCTCGTCGAGCAGGGTGTCGAACACCCGCGCGGAGCCGAACCGCTGGGCCAGCCCGCGGGTCACCCCGTACACCCCGCCCTTGCGGGCCACGTCCTCGCCGAACACCAGCAGCCCGGGCCGGGCGGCCAGGGCGTCGGCCAGCGCCGCGTTGATCGACTGGGCCAGCGTGAGCCCGCCGGCCGCTTCGGGCAGCCGCCCGGCGAAGGCCTCCTCCCGGCGCGCCGGTTCCGCGGCCAGGCAGGCCCCGGCCCAGACCTGCTCCGGATGATGCGGCGCGAGGGGGGCCATGACCTGGTCCGCCGTGGCCAGGCGCGGGCTCCCGGCCACCTCGGCCGCGAGGCCGAGGATCCGGGCCCGCGACTCCTCGTACCGGGCGGAGACCTCGGCCGGGGTCAGGATGCCCGCGCTCACCAGCAACCGGGCCGTGCCGATCAGCGGGTCAGCGGCCAGGTCCGAGGCGAGCGCGGCCGCTCCCCGGTAACTGGTTTCCACATCCGAGCCGGCGTGGCCGCCGAACCGCACCACGGACAGGTGCAGGAACGCGGGGGAGCGGCGTTCCCGGACCCAGGCCGAGGCGGCGAGCGCGGCGTCGTACACCGCGGCCAGGTCCGACCCGTCCGCCTGGAAATAGCCGAAGCGCGGCACGGAGGCGGTCGCGGCGCGGACCCAGCCGGGCGGCGTCCGCACGCTGATGCCGATCCCGTTGTCCTCGATCACCAGCAGCAGCGGCAGCGGGAGATGCTGGTAAGCGCAGTAAGCGGCGGCGTTGATCGCCCCGGCCGCGGTGGAGTGGTTCAGGGACGCGTCGCCGAGGCTGGCGGCCACGATCGCGTCCGGGGGCCACTGCGCGGGCCGGCCGAGCCGGGCGGCCCGGTCCAGGGCGAAGGCCAGGCCGAGAGCGCGGGGCAGGTGCGAGGCGATCGTCGAGGTCTGCGGGATGACGTGCAGCAGGGGATGGCCGAACACCTTGTGGCGGCCGCCCGCGATGGGCTCGTCCGCCGCGGCCACCAGGCCGAGCAGGATGTCCAGGACCCCGTCCCGGGGCGGCGTGGCCTGCTGGCACCGGGCCAGGTAGAAGGCGCCCGAGCGGTAGTGCAGCAGGGCCGGGTCGGTGATCCGCAGCGCCGCGGCGACGCCGGCGTTGCCCTCGTGCCCCGACGACCCGATCGTGTAGTACCCGGCATCCTGGGCCCGCAGCCAGCGCGCGGCCAGATCGAGGTGGCGGCTGGCCAGCTGCGCGTCGAAGAGCTCCAGGCCGCGCTGCCCGGTCAGGGCCGAGCCGTCCCGGATGGGGTCCGGCCCGGCGGGACGATCCCCAGGGCCGCCCGGGGGATGGCCGTCCAGCGCGCCGATCACCTCGGCGAAATGGCGTTCGACCGCGTCTCGTTCCGCCGGTGCCGGTTCCGCCGGTGCTTGTCCCGCCCGTGCCTGTCCCGCCGGTGCCTGTTCCGCCCGTGCTTGTCCTACGGGCGCTCGTTCCGCCTGACCAGGGCTCATTCCTCTACGGTAGGTCCCGTTGCTCTACGGTAGGGGCGGCACCGTTGCTGACAACTGAGGAGGCCCTCATGCTGCCCTGGTCCGCCGAGCTGGCCGGCCGGATCGACGAGCACGTGATCACCAGTGAGCTGCTGCGCGACAACCCGCTGGGCGATCCGTACGAGCGACCGTTGTGGGTCTACCTCCCGCCCGGCTACGACGACGACCCGGCCCGGCGGTACGCCACCGTGTACGTCATCCAGGGCTACACCGGGCACCTGGCCATGTGGCAGAACCGCTCGCCGTACCGGCAGCCGTTTCCCGAGACCGCCGACGCCGTGTTCGCGTCCGGGCAGGCGCCCGGGGTCATCGTGGTCTACGTCGACGCCTGGACCGGCTACGGGGGCAGCCAGTTCGTGGACTCCCCGGGCACCGGCCGGTACCACTCCTACCTGTGTGACGAGGTGGTGCCGTGGGTGGACGCGCACTACCGGACGGAGCCGGCCGCGGGCCACCGGGCCATCATGGGCAAGTCCAGCGGCGGGTTCGGCGCGATGATCACCCCGATGCTCCGGCCGGACCTCTTCGGGGCCCTGGCCACGCACGCCGGGGACTCGCTCTACGAGCTGTGCTACATCCCCGAGTTCGGCAAGTCCGCGCGGCACCTCCGCGACTATGACGGGGACATCTGGCGGTGGTGGGACGACTTCCGGTCCCGGGTCTCCTTCACCAAGGAGGCCGATCACGACCTGCTGATGCTGCTGGGCGTGTCGGCCTGCTTCTCCGCCACCCCGGACGGCCGGGTGGAGCTGCCGTTCGAACCGCGGACCGGCCGGCTGCGGCCGGACGTGTGGCAGCGCTGGCTGGACTGGGACCCGGTCCGGATGGTGCCGCAGTACGCGGAAGCGCTCCGCGGGCTGCGCGGCATCTGGATCGATGCCGGGACCCACGACGAGTGGTTCCTCGATCTGGGGGCGACGTCGTTCCGGGCCGCCCTGGACGAGGCCGGGGTGCCGGACGAGATGATCCACTTCGAGCTGTTCGAGGGCACCCACATGAGCATCGACTACCGCTATCCGCTGTCGCTGGCCTGGCTGGCCACGCGCATCGCGGTCTAGCCACGGGAGGCCGGGCTGGCCGTCCCGGAAACGGTCCGCCGAACCGGTAATAAAGTCGTAAGCCGAAAAAGGGCTCCGCTCATGAACGAGGTCGCGGAATAGTACGTGCTCGGGTTTATATGTCCGCCCCTCCTCATGAGCGGAGAGACACGATGCATTACCGCAGATGGGCGCCGGCGGTCCTCGCCATTCCCGCCCTGCTGCTGGCCGCGTGCGCCAGCAGCACCTCACCCAGCACCGCGAGCGGCACCAAGTCCGCCTCAGCCATGTTGACCAAGTCCATGCCCAGCGCGTCGAGCTCGATGGGCAGTTCCGGGATGAGCTCGGCGGGCGCGGCCTCGCTGGAGAAGATCAAGACGAGCATCGGGCCGGTACTGGCCGACGCCAAGGGCCTCACCCTGTACTGGTACGCCAAGGACACCGCCATGTCCTCGGCGTGCACCGGCTCCTGCGCGACCGCCTGGCCACCCCTGACCGGCAAGCCCGCCGCGGCCATGGGCTTCAAGCTGGTCGGCAAGTTCGGCACGATCACCCGGGCCAACGGGGTGATGCAGGCCACCTACAAGGGGCACCCGCTCTACACGTACGCCGGCGACATGGCCCCGGGCCAGGTCAAGGGCAACGGGCTCGGCGGGGTCTGGCACGCGCTCAAGGTCACCGCGGTCAGTGCCGTCTCGCCGGGCGCGATGATGTCCTCCAGCTCGCCCACCCCGTCGGCGTCCGCGTCGAGCAGCAGCTCCGGCGGCGGCGGCTACGGGGGTGGCGGCGGGTACTGAACCGCCCGCTTCCCGGCCGGCCCGGATGCCCGCCCGGGCTCGCTCTGTCAGCCCGGGGGGACGACCCCCCGGTCCCCCCGGGCTGGCCGGCCCGGCGAGGACACGCCTCCGGCGCGCCTCCCCTCCCCGGGCCAGCGGGACCGGTGACGTGCCCCGGCGGCGGCCGCCGCCGGCCGGGGGCCCGGCCGGCTCAGGCGGTCTCGCCGAACAGATCGTTATTGATGCGGGACAGGTGCGTGCGCATCGCCTCGGTGGCGCGGTCGCTGTCCCGGGCCCGCAGCGCGGCGACGAGTGCGGCGTGATCGGCCTGGTATTTCTCGCGGCGCTCGCGTGACGCGCTGCGCCGCTTGAGGTCCCCCCAGGAGTGGCCGTGCCGGGCGGTCTCGATGACCGCGTACAGCTGCCCGAGCAGGGGGCTGTGGCTGGCCGCCATGATCGTCCGGTGCAGCGCCAGGTCCCAGGTCTCGAACTCGTCGTAGCTGGCCGCCCGGTCCCCGCCAGCCACGCAGCGGTCCATCTCCCGGAAATCGCTGGCGGTCGCCCAGGCCACGACCAGCGGCATGGCCAGCGGCTCGAGCAGCCGCCGGATCGTCATGACGTCGGCGGGCGCGAAGCCGGCCGAGGCCTCGCCGGCCAGGCCGGCCATCGGGCCGGCCGCCGCCGCGCCCGCACCGTGCGCACGGCCGCCGGCCGGGCCCGCCTGCGCTGTCCCCGCGTCGTGCCCATCCGCACCCGGGTCGTGCCGCAGGAAGGTGCCGCGCCCGACCTCGCGGGAGATGTGCCCCTGCGCCTGCAGCACGGCCAGCGCGTGCCGGATCGACGTACGGGTCGCGCCCATGTCCGCCGCGAGCTTGCGCTCGGTGGGCAGCCGTGAGCCCGCCCCCAGGCCGGCCCGCGCCGTCTCGGCCAGGATCAGCTCGGCCAGCCGGTATCTCAGATCGGCCGGCATCGCGGTCCCGGTCCCTGTTGCGTTCTGCATCCCCGTTATTCTCCCTGCCCTGCTGCCCGGGCGGCCCGCCCGCGGCTGCGTGGCCGCACTGTGCGCCCGCTGCCGGGCACCGGCCAACCTAGGCAACCAATGCTACCAATCGATATCAGACCGTGACCCCTGCAGGGCGTTAATTTCTTCTTAACCCTATTGACCCGCTTACGGAACGCGACCTATGCTCCGACCAATCCGACTGTATACAACCAATCTAGCATCCGCGACCAATCGAGAGCGGCCAGACGGCCCCCCGCCCGATGCCCGCCCCCGCCATCAGCAGCGAAGGAGATCGGGCACGTGAGGCTCGCCACCATTGCCACCCCGGACGGGCTGCGCCTGCACGTCCGGGGCCGTTCCGGCTATGTCGACGTCGCGGAGGCCACGGGTGACCCGCGGTTCGCCTCGCTCCACCATGTCCTGGAGGCGGGCCTCCCGGCCATGGATGCGGTCAGGGCGCTCACCGGCGCTGACGGCCGGGAGGTGGCGGACGCCGACTTCGGCCCGGCCGTGCCGGCCCCGCCGCGCATCCTGTGCCTCGGCCTGAACTACAGCGAGCACGCGCTGGAAGGCGGACGCGAGGTTCCGACCTGGCCCGACGCGTTCGTGCGGGGCGCGGACAGCGTCCTGGGCCCGTACGCCGACCTGGTCAAGCCGGCCCTCACCGAGAAGTTCGACTACGAGGCCGAACTCGGCATCGTGATCGGCGCCGGGGGCCGGTACATCACCGCCGACAAGGCCCTGGACGCCATCGCGGGCTACGTGGTCCTCAACGACGCGTCCGCCCGCGACTGGCAGCGGGCCGCCAGCCAGTGGACGGCGGGGAAGAACTTCGAGGGCAGCATGCCCCTCGGCCCGGAAGTGGTCACGGCCGACGAGCTGGACGTCTCCGACCTCGCCATCAGCTCCACGCTGAACGGGCAGGTCATGCAGTCGGCCCGGACGTCGCTGATGCTCGTTGACGTGCCCAGCGCGGTCGAGTTCTTCTCCTCGTTCACCCGGCTGATGCCCGGCGACGTCATCGCCACCGGCACGCCGGGCGGCGTCGGCTTCGCCCGCACGCCACCGGTCTGGATGCATCCCGGGGATGTCATCGAGATCTCCGTCGAAGGACTCGGCACCATCCGCAACCGCGTGGTGGCCGAGGAAGGCGCGCCGCAGGACTGGCGCTGGCGCCCGGGCGCATCGCTCAAGACCGGTTTCTGAACCGTCACTCCACCCAGGTACGGAGGGGGACAATGAAGTTCACGACCCTCAGGCGCGTGGCCGCTGCCACCGGGAACCGTAGCCGCACGGCTGCGGGTGCCCGGCCCGGGCGGCCGATGCGGGCCGGAGCGATACTGGCCGCCGGCGCCCTGGCCACGGGCCTGGCCGCCTGCGGCAGCAGCTCCAGCAGCGGCAGCCCATCGGGCGGCAGCAGCAGCGGCGCGTCCGGCAGCAAGCTCACCGTGGCCGACGTCGCACCGTTCAGCGGCGCCGACGCCGCTCTCGGCCCGACGTACCTCGCGTCCTGCTACGGCGCAACAGCGGCCATCAACCAGGCCGGCGGCGTGCTCGGGCACACGCTGACCTGCAAGAGCGTGGACACCCGCGGCGACCCGGCGGACGCGGTCCCGGCGGTGAACCAGATGTTCGCGTCCACCCCGGGCCTGGCCCTGGTCATCGGCTGCACCTCGGACGAGGCTGCGTCGGTGGCGCCGGTCATCAACGCGCACAAGATGGCCATGTTCTGCATGACCGGGCAGTCCGAGTTCGACCACGTCCACTACCCGTACTTCTACCGGCTGGTTCCTCCCGACCTGGAGGAGTCCTACGCCATGGTCGCCATCGCCCAGCAACTGCACTACAAGCGGATCGCGCTGGCCTTCGGCAACGACATCGGGTCCCAGACCTTCATCCAGCCCGCGGTCAGCGCGCTGAAGAAGGCCGGCATCACGATGACGACCAACCAGACCCTCGACCTCAAGGCGACCACGTTCCGCAGTGAGGCCGAGGCGATCGTCCATTCCCACCCCGACGCGATCATGACCGAAGCGCTGGGGGCCGCCGATCCCACCCTCTTCTCCGAGATCAAGCAGCTCAACGGCGGAAAGATGATCCCGGTGATCGGCACGTCCGCGGCCATCTCCCCGGCGTTCTTCAAGTCCTCGGCGGCCGCGGTCGGCGCCTCGGCCTTCGTGTCCGGGTTCCACGCCGACAACCTGGTCGTGGAGTCCACCGGGCCTGCTTACCAGGCTTTCTCCAAGGCGCTGCTGTCCCAGCAGGGCAAGGTGCCCGGGGCCACCGGCGACTTCACCACCTACCTGAGCGCCCCGGGCGGCGTGCACCTCTACGACGGGATCAACCTGGCCGCGCTGGCCATGATCATGTCGAAGAGCACCTCCCCGAGCGTTTACGGCCCGGACATCGTCAAGATCGGTAACGGGGTGCCTGGCGCCACCGCTGTGCTACTCGTTCGCCCAGTGCGCCACCTCGCTCAAGGCCGGGAAGGCGATCCGGTACGAAGGGCCGGGCGGGCCGACCAACTTCGACAGTTTCCACGACTCGACCGGCATCTTCCAGGTCGATACCTACACCGCCTCTGGGGCGGTCAAGGTGGTCGGCAACCTGACCGCCGCCCAGCTGCGGGCCCTGGCCGGATGACCGCAGGCACCATGCTCCGCGCCGCCCAGGCTCTTACCTCCCCCCGGGGGAGCCTGGGCGGCCCGGGGGGCCGGGACGGCGCAGGGACGGGTGGCTCGTGACGATCTTCCTCTCCGCGGTCGGCTTCGGGCTGGTCACCGCCTCGGTGCTGGCCATCGCGTCGGTCGGCTTCACCCTCCAGTTCGGCGTCACCGATGTGCTCAACCTGGCGTTCGGCGCCATCATGATCGCCGGGGCGTTCGTGGCCTACGTGGTGAACCAGGCCGGGCTGTCAGTCTGGGTCGGCCTGGTGGTGGCGGTGATCGTGTGCTCATTGGGGTCGGTGCTGCTGAACTCCGGGGTCTACACGCCGTTCCAGCGGCGCGGTACCTCGCCGATCACGCTGGTCATCGTCTCGCTCGGGATGACCCTCATCATCGAGTTCGGCGTCCAGGCGCTGGCCGGCGGGACCGCGGTGTCCTACACCATGAGCCAGGGGCCGACGCTGCATCTGGCCGGCCTGATCCTGAGTGTCGTCCAGGTGGTCGTCATCGCGCTGAGCGTGGTGGTCATGCTCGGCGTGCACGGCCTGCTGCGCTACACCCGGCTGGGCAAGGCCATGCGGGCCACGGCGGCCAACAAGTCGCTGGCCCGCAACTGCGGCATCCGGACCAACCGGGTCATCACCATCACCTGGGCGCTGACCGGCGGGCTGTGCGGGCTGGCCGGCGTGGTATTCGCCATGGACTCGGGCAGCTTCGACGCCACCGCGACCGACCTGTTCCTGGTACTCATCCTGGCCGCCGTCTTCCTGGGCGGCCCCGGCCAGGCCTACGGCGCGATGCTCGGGGCCCTGATCATCGGGCTGGCCACCGAGATCAGCGCGGCCTACATCACGGCCGACTACAAGTACGTCATCGCGTTCGTGGCGCTGCTCATCGTGCTCGGGGTGCGCCCGACCGGGCTGCTCGGGGCCCGGGCATGAGGGTCAGGCCGGGACCATGAGGGGTAGGCGGGAAGCCGGATGAACGCCTTTTATCTCATCAACCTGCTCGTCTACGCCGCGGTGGACGCCATGGCCTGCCTCGGCCTCAGCCAGCAGTTCGGGGTGGCGGGCGTCACCAACTTCGGCTTCATCATCTTCCAGGCCGCGGGCGGGTACGCCGCGGCGGTCCTGGCCCTGCCGCACGACTCGGCCAGCGGCGGGTTCCAGTCCTACATCGGCGGCTGGAACCTGCCGTTCCCGCTGCCGTGGATCGGCGCGGCGGTGGTCGGCGGCCTGATCTCTCTGCCGTTCACCTTCCTGGTCGGCCGGAGGCTGCGCGGTGACTTCGCGGCGGTCGGGCTGCTCGTGACCGCGGTCCTGCTGAACCTGCTCGTGACCAACTACCGGCCGCTGCTGAACGGCGACGCGGGCCTGTCGCTCATTCCCACGCCGCTGCACGGCGACAACGTGTTCAGCGTGCAGACGGCCGGGTACCAGTGGGTGTTCGCCGCGGTGGCCATCGTCCTGGCCCTGGGGGTCTACCTGTTCGTCCGCCGGATCACCGCCTCCCCGTACGGCCGCAGCCTGCGCGCGATGCGGGACAACGACGTGGTCGCGGACTCCCTGGGCAAGAACCTGCTCTCGCTGCGCACCGCGATGCTGGTGACCGGCGGGGCCATCGCCGGGCTGAGCGGCGGGATCCTGGTCACCTACATCACCACCTGGTCCCCGGCCGCGTGGGGCTACGCGGAAACCGTGGTCCTGTTCGCCGCGGTCATCATCGGCGGCGCCGGCAACCACCTGGGCGCGATCCTCGGGGCCATCCTGGTGCCGGTGGGGTTCGAGGAGATCACCCGGTTCATCCCCACCTCGAACAGCCTGCCGCCGAACCTGATCCCCTCGCTGCAGTGGGTCGCGATCGGCCTGCTCATCGTGATCTTCCTGTGGCTGCGGCCGCAGGGCATCCTGCCGGAACGCAAGCGGATCATCCGGGCGGCACCAGCCAGGGCGCCCGCGGCCAGGATGGCCGCGCCGCCGGGCGCTGCGCCGCCGGGGGCGGGGCAGCGGCGGCCGTGCCCGCGCCGCGCCCGCCGGCCCCCCGGGCCCACGATCAGCTGCCGGCCGCGCCGGAGGACCGGCCGGTGGTGCTGGAGACGGTGGACGTGGTCCGGGAGTTCGGCGGGGTGCGGGCGGTGGACGGGGTGTCGATCCAGGTCCGGAAGGGCACGCTGACCGGGCTGATCGGGCCGAACGGGGCCGGGAAGTCCACGTTGCTGGCCATGCTGGCCGGAACCCTCCCGGTGACGTCCGGGAAGATCATCTACGAGGGCCGCGAGATCACCGGGGTGCCGGCCTACCGGCGGGCCCGGCTGGGGCTGGTCCGGACCTTCCAGCTGGCCAGCGAGTTCAAGCGGCTCACGGTCATGGAAAACCTGCTGTCCGCGGTGCCCGGCAACCGGGGGGACACCTTCCACGGTTCCCTGCTCGGCAAGCGCTACTGGCAGGCGGATGAGACGGCGGCGATCACCCGGGCCGAGGCCATCCTCGAGCGGTTCGGCCTGGAGCAGTTCGCCAACCACTACGCCGGTGACCTGAGCGGCGGCCAGCGCAGGCTGGTCGAGATCATGCGGGCCCTGATGGCCGGCCCGGACATGCTGCTCCTCGACGAGCCGATGGCGGGCGTGCACCCGAACCTGGCCCGGCGCATCGGCAACGAGCTGGTGGCGCTCGCCGGGGAGGGGATGACCATCCTGATGGTGGAGCACGAGCTGGCCATCATGGACGAGTTCTGCGACCCGGTCGTGGTGATGGCCGAGGGTGCGGTCCTGGCCGAGGGAACGATGCAGCAGCTGCGGGGCCGCAGCGAGGTCGTGGAGGCTTACCTTGTCGGCTGAGCTCGCCCTGCCCGGCCTCCCGCTGCGGGCCGAGAAGGTCACCGCCGGGTACGGCGGCGACCCGGTGATCCGGGACATCACGCTGAGCGCGGACCCCGGAGAGGTCGTCTCCCTCGTCGGCCCCAACGGGTCAGGCAAGAGCACGCTGCTCAAGAGCCTGGCCGGCGTGGTGCACGTGTCGTCGGGCACGGTGCGGGTCGGTGACCGGGACCTCACCAACTTCGCACCGGAGGAGGTCGCCCGGGCCGCCGTCGGGTACGTGCCCCAGGTGGATGACATATTCAGCCCGCTCAGCGTCAGGGAGAACCTCGAGATGGGCGGGTACCTGCTGCGCCGGTCGCAGGTAGCGGAACGCGTCGACCGGGTGCTGGCCATCTTCCCCCGGCTCGGCGGCATGCTCAGCCGCAGCGCCGGGAAGCTCAGCGGCGGCGAGCGCAAGATGCTGGCCATGGGCCGGGTGCTCATGCTCGACCCGGGCCTGTTCCTGCTCGACGAGCCGACCGCCAACCTGGCCCCCATCGTCGCCACCGCGCTGCTCACCGAGCACGTCCGCCAGCTGGCCGACAGCGGCGCGGCGGTGCTCCTCGTCGAGCAGCGGGCCAAGGCGGCGCTGGCCATCTCGGACCGCTCGTACGTGCTCGGCGGCGGCGAGGTGCGGATGCAGGGCACCCCGGCCGAGCTGTCCGGCCGCCCGGATTTCGTGGAATCGTTCCTCGGCGGCCGGGGCGCAGCGGCCGCGCCCTCCGGGGACGCCTGAGGTGACCAGGCCCTTCGCCGCGCTCCCGGCCGTCCGGGCTGCAGTTCCGCCCGGCTGCCGCCCACCCCGCCCTGGGCGTAGCATCGGGTGACATGGCGGACCACGGCACGGCCGAGGCGGCGACCGGCGGTGCGCCCGCCGAGTGGCCGGCCTCACGGTACCTCCAGGTACAGACGACGACCGACTCGCGGGCCGAAGCCGTGGAGCTGGGCCGCGACGCGGTGCAGGCCCGGCTGGCGGCCTGCGCCCAGGTGGCCGGCCCGGTGGTGAGCAGCTACTGGTGGGAAGGCGATCTGGAGCGGGCCGAGGAGTGGACGCTGCTGCTGAAGCTGCCCGCCGCCCGTTACCAGGAGCTCGCGGACTTCCTGGCCCAGCGGCACAGCTACGACGAGCCGGAGATCGTCGCGACGCCGATCGTGGCCGGATCCGCCGCCTATCTGAGCTGGATCGAGGAAGTAACTCAGCCGCGGTGACCGCGGCAGGGACTGGGTGCGCGCTCCTGACCGGGACGGGCTCTTCGGTCCCGGCTCGGTGAGGCCGCTCAGGGCCGGGGGACCGGCGGCGTGTTCCAGGTCAGCATGACCGGCTGGCCGTGCTCGGTGCCCAGGGTGGACAGGGTCCCCGTGTCCAGGCGGAACAGGCGGCCCGCGGCCGGCTCCAGGCCGAGCCAGCGGGCGGTCAGGATCCGCAGGAAGTGAGCGTGGGCCACCAGCACCACGTCTCCCTCGGCCAGCAGCGGCCCGACCCGGGCCAGTGCGGCGTCCGCGCGCGCCCCGACCTGCTCCACGGTTTCGCCCGGGTGACCGGCGTCGCCGGGGATCACCCCGTCCCGCCACAGGTACCAGCCGGGACGCTGCTCCCGGATCTGGGCGGTGGTCATGCCCTCGTAGCCGCCGTAGTCCCACTCCTGCAGATCGGGGTCGGGCGTGGGGGTCAGCCCGGCCAGCTCCGCGGTCCGCATCGCCCGCTGGGCCGGGCTGCTGAACACGGCCCGGATCTGGCGTCCGGCCAGCGCGGGGGCCAGCGACTTGGCGGCCGCCTCGCCGTCCGGCGTGAGCGGGATGTCGGTCCGGCCGGTGTGCCGCCCGGACTTGCTCCACTCCGTCTGGCCGTGCCGGAGCAGGATCAGTTCTCCCATGGGGCCATCTTCGCTGACCCGGCCGCGGAGCGGGCGCCCGCCGCCTGATCTGGCTCTCGTAACCCCGGCCCGGTGCCCGGCGGAAAGCAGTTGACGCGCCTCTCTTTCACATGTAAGTTTTTTCTGACAGGTGAAAGAACAGGAGCCAGGGAGTGACGCTGACCAGTGACGAGCTGCTTACCGTGCTCACGGCGGTGGCGAATCCGCACCGGATGCGGATCGTCGCCGAGCTGCGGGACGGCCGGGTGCACGTCAGCGAGCTGGCCCGGCGGCTCGGCATGTCCCGGCCGCTGCTGTACATGCACCTGGACAAGCTGGAGAAAGCAGGCCTGGTGGCCGGCCAGCTCGAGCTGTCTGAGGACGGCAAGGCCATGAAGTACTTCGAGCTGGCCCCGTTCGACCTGCATCTCACGGCCGAAACGATCATTATGGCGCTCCGCGAGGATGGCGCCGTGAGCGGAGACAACATGAAAGAGAGCACTCCATGACACACGTGCCCGCTCTGGCCTCTGGTGGGGCGAACGTGACCGCAATCTCCATCACCGTGGGGCTCATCTTCATCATCGGCGCGGTCATCTCCGTGGTCGTCTGGTCATACTTCGGGCTGCAGAGCCACCGGGCCGACGCAGTGGCGATGGCCGAGTACCGCAAGCTGGCTGAGGAGGCCGTGGCCAACCAGCAGGAGCTGCGCACCGAGCTGGCCAAGCTGACCGAGCACGTCCGCGCGGTCGAGCAGCTGATGCGGGACGTCGGATGAGCGGCGACGACCGTGGCCCGGCCAGCCGGGCCGTCCGGTCCTCGCTGAGGCTCTACCGCGACCCGTTCCGGCTGGTCGTGTCCGGCAGCACCTGGCGCGCCGCAGGGTTCCTGGCCGGATACGTCTTCATCGCGGGCTGGCTGCTGTTCGCTATCGCCTTCACGGCGACGGTGACCGCCGCCGTCTTCATGATCACGCTGGCCGGGATCCCGCTGCTGGTCGCGGCGTCCGGCGTGCTGCGTGGCTGCGCCGCCGCCGAGCGCGCCCGGCTGCGGCCGGTGCTGGCGGGGCCGGTCCGGGGCGGTTACCGCCCGGTGACCCGGCCGGGGATCCTGGCGCAGGTCAGGACCCGCTGGGGGGACCCGGCCACGTGGCGTGAGACCGCATACCTCATCGGGCTGTGGCCGGTGCTGTTCATCCTGGACACGGTCGTGCTGACCGTCTGGCTCACGCTTCTCGCCGGGGTGACCCTGCCCGCCTGGTACTGGGCGCCCCGGGGCAACGTCGGCCTGGGCTATGCCAACAGCACGCCCGTGCACGGCGTGACGCTCGGCTACTTCCCGCACGGGCCGAACGGGGCGGGCAGCTGGGGTCTGTACGTGGACACGCTGCCCCGGGCACTGCTGGCCGCAGCCGGCTTCCTGGTCGCCTTCGTGCTGTTCAACTACGTACTCGTGCTCACGGCCCGCGCCCATGCCCGCATCGCGAGCGCGCTGCTGCGAGCGCCGGCCGACCCCCTCGCGCCAGCAAAGGAGGTGCTCGCCCGCCCGGGCCCGCTGGGCCCGCTGCACCCAGCCAGGTAAGCCGAGCCCGGTACGACCAGCTCGCCCAGATCAGCTCACCCAGATCAGCTCGCTCAGATCAGCTCACCCAGATCAGCTCGCTCAACGCGGCCAGATAAGGCCGCGCCCCCGCCCACGAGGGATCAGCTCGCAGGCGAGGGCCAACCAACTCACGCACCCGTCCTCGGGAAAGGTCATGATGCGCCAGCTGTCGAGTTCAGTATTGCCGGAAACCGGATCATCCCGCGAGCAGCCCCGCCGGTCCCGTGCCCCAGTCGTCGAGCGCGTGGCGGGCTGGAGCGCACGGCACCGCAAGACCGCCGTGCTCGGCTGGCTCGTCCTGGTGGCGGCGGTGTTCATCGCCGGGCAGATGCTGTCCGCGAAGAACCTGCCGTCCAACGACGCCGGCCAGTCCGGCCAGGCCGAGCAGACCCTGCAACGGCTCGGGGTGGCCACCGCGCCGCAGGAGAACGTGCTGATCCAGTCGCGGGGGACCGGCCGGCTCGGCTCGGACCCGCAGATGCGCCAGGCCGTCCGGCAGGTCGTCACCGCGCTGTCCGCCCTCCCGCACTCCGCGGGGGACATCGTCTCGCCGCTGAGCCCGGGCCACGCTGGGCTCGTGGCCGGGGATGGCCGCACCGCCCTGGTTACCTTCCAGGTCCCCGAAAAGGCAGCTAACGAAGACCAGGCGGTCGCTCCAGCGCTCCGCGCGGTGGCCAGGATCCAGGCGGCTCATCCCGGGTTGCGGATCCAGGAGGCCGGGGACGCGAGCACCGACCGGGCCATCACCTCCCTGCTCGGCCGCGGCTTCCGGAGGGCCGAGGCGACGTCGGTGCCCATCACACTCGTCCTGCTGCTCCTGGTGTTCGGCGCGCTCGTCGCGGCCGGAATCCCGCTGCTGCTGGCGATCACGTCGGTGATGACCGCGCTGTCCCTGCTGACGGTCGTGAGCCGATGGCTGCCGGTCGGGTCGAGTACCTCGGAAGTCGTGCTGATCATCGGGATGGCGGTGGGTGTCGATTACTCGCTGTTCTACCTGCGCCGCGAGCGGGAGGAACGCACTGCCGGGCACTCCAGTGCCGAAGCGCTGCGGATCGCCGCGGGCACCTCAGGGCGGGCGATCGTGGTGTCCGGGCTGACCGTCATGGCCGCGCTGGCCGGCCTGTTCCTGACCGGCTATGTCGTGTTCACGGGCGTCGCGATCGGCACGATTGCCGTGGTCGGGGTGGCCGTGCTCGGCTCACTGACCGTCCTGCCCGCGCTGCTGTCCTGGCTCGGGCCGAGGGCGGACCGGGGGCGGATCCCGTTCTTCGGCCGCAGGCGGACCGCGGCGCGTCCCTCACGGACGTGGGCGGCCCTGGTGCGCCGGGTAGCGCGGCACCCTGCCGTGTGGGGCGGCGCGGCCACCATCGCGCTGCTGGCCCTCGCCGCGCCAGCCGCCGGGATGCGGCTCGGCAGCCCGGCGGTCGACCTGCCGGCCAGTTCGCCGGTCCTGCAGACGATGGACAGGATCTCGTCGGCTTTCCCGCAGACGCCGTCCCCCGCGCAAGTGGTCGTGACCGGCGGGGATCTCGCGGGTCCCGCGATGCGGACTGCGATCAGGGAACTGAACGCCCGGGCCTCCGCGGACGGCCCGGCCGGTCCCATCCGCGAGCCGGTCACCGCCACTGCGGTGGCCAGCGGCCGGGCCCTGGTCGTTGACGTTCCCCTGGCGGGAAACGGCACCGATTCCACCTCGGACACGGCCCTGGCCACGCTGCGGACCCAGATCCTGCCCGGACACCCTGGGCCGGGTGAGCGGGATCAGCTACGCGGTGACCGGGGAGACCGCGGGCAACCATGACGACCTGGTGGCGTTGCGTTCCCGCACCGTGGCGGTGTTCGCCTTCGTGATCGTGCTCGCGTTCCTGCTGCTCCTGGTGGCGTTCCGCTCGGTCGCCATCCCGCTGGTCTCGATCGTCCTGAACCTGCTCTCGGTAGGCGCCGCATACGGCCTGATCACGCTGGTCTTCCAGGATGGCCGGCTGCAGGGGCTCCTCGGTTACACCTCATTCGGCGGGATCATCCCGTGGATCCCGCTGTTCATGTTCGTGCTCCTGTTCGGGCTGAGCATGGACTACCACGTGTTCATCCTGAGCCGGATCCGGGAGTTGCATCTGCGCGGGCTCAGCACCCGGGACGCGGTCGTGGGTGGCATCTCGAACAGCGCCGGGGTGGTAACGAGCGCGGCTCTCATCATGGTGGCCGTTTTCTCCGTCCTGGCCACGCTGCCGATCGTCGATACCAAGACCCTCGGCATCGGGACTGGCCGCGGCGGTGCTGATCGACGCCACCGTGGTGCGCGGCATCCTGCTGCCCGCCTGCCTGGTCCTGCTGGGTGAGCGCAGCTGGTCCCTGCCGCGCTGGCTGGGCTGGCTGCCGGGCGGGGGAGCGCGGCACGGCGCAGGGGTCCCGGCTGGCCCCGCTCCGGCTGGCCCCGTCCGGCCCGGTTCCGAGCCCATCGCGATGGTTACCGCGAAGGACGGATCATGACGTCCCGTGCGATGAGCCTGGCCCAGGCCGTTCCGGGTGCCCCTGGCGTTCCGGGTGCCCATGCGGCTCCGGCGGCGTGTCCCGCTCCGGCCACCCGGCCGGGGCGGGACCCCGCCCCCGCCGCCGCGCCGCACGACCGCGGGCTGGCCGCGCTGCGGCTGGCCGGCGCGACCCGGGCGCGGGTGCTGCGGCTGGCCGGCAGCGAGGCCGCGCTGATCGCGGCGCTCGGCACCGGCCTCGCCGCGGTGGTCACCGCGGTCACGGTGGCGGCGGTGCGCCGCGGGCCGGCCGGCGTGGCCCCGCCCTCAGCGGCGGCGGTGCCGTGGGTGCCGCTGGCCGCCATCGGCCTGGTCTGCCTGGTCGTCGCGGTGCTGGGCAGCGTCCTGGCCGCGGGGGCCGCGCTGCGCGATCCGGGTCAGACCCTGGCCGCGGGGGCCGCGCTGCGCGATCCGGGCCAGACCCTGGCCGCGGCGGCCGCGGTGCGCGATCCAGGTCAGACCCTGACCGTGGCCGCCGGCGCGTAGACCTCCCGTGACCGGGGCCGGGAGGCGGAACCGGGCCCGGGCCCGCCATCCATGCACCGGGCCCGGGCGGTGGGCACGTCACTGCCCACCTCCCCGGCCCGGTTCTCCGTACCACCAGCACCACTGGTCACATTGGCGTGGTCATGCTGACCTTTCCTGCGCGACGTGCGTGCCAGCGGGCGTTATGCCCGATTCGGGGCGCACGGTGCGCAGGAAGAGTGGCGGGGTTCGCGCCGGGCCGCGGGCGGGGACGCCCTGCGCCGGCCCGGCCTGGTAGCTCCCTGAGGCTTTGCTGTGACGTTCCGCATAATCCCGTGACACTGACGTCAGTGTCACCAAAATTCTGTCATGCTGATGGGGATCCATGACATGCGTGTCAGTTAAGCCTGCCGCGCGCCCCATGCCGTCCCGATCCCCTGAGGCCCGATGCGCGACACGCTTAACCCAGCCCTGCCCGCTGTGCGAACGCCGCTGCCGGAGCTGCACCCCCCGGCCCCCGACACCCCCCCGGCCGGGCCGGCGCCGGCCCCGCGCCGCTCCCGGGCCCCGATGGTCGAGCGGATCGCGTGCTGGAGCGCGCGGCACCGGATCGCGGTGGTGGTGGGCTGGCTGGTGCTCGCCGGGACGGCCCTGCTGGCCGGCCAGCTGCTGGGCACGCAGAGCCAGCAGCAGTACGACCCGGGGCAGGCCGGTCAGGCTGAGCAGATGCTGCACCAGCTGAACGTGGTCAGCCCGCCCCAGGAAAGCGTCCTCATCCAGGCCCGGGGCTCCTCAGCCGGGGATACCTACGCGCACAGCCCGCAACTGCGGGCCGCGGTCGCCGACGTGGCCGGGGCGCTCGCGCGGCTGCCCCATGCGGCCCGGGACATCCGGTCCCCGCTGAGTCCGGGAGGGCAGGCGCTGGTCTCGGCCGACGGCCGCACGGCGCTGGTGACGTTCAGCGTGGCCGGCCCGCATGCCAGCGCCGACACGACCGTCAGGGTGGACCAGGCCGCGGTGGCCCGGGTCCAGGCCGCTCATCCCGGCCTGACCGTGTCCGAGGCAGGTGACGCCAGCACCGACCAGGCCGCCAACACGCTGATGGGCAAGGACTTCCACAAGGCCGAGCTCACGTCGGTGCCGATCACGCTGATCCTGCTGCTCGCGGTGTTCGGCGCGCTGATCGCGGCGGGCATCCCGGTGCTGCTGGCTGGCAGCGCGGTCGTGGTCGCCGTCTCGCTGCTCGCGGTGCCCAGCCGGTGGCTGCCCATCGGCTCCAGCACCTCCGAGGTGGTGCTGATCATCGGGATGGCGGTCGGCGTCGACTACTCGCTGTTCTACCTGCGCCGGGAACGGGAAGAACGGGCCGCCGGGGCGTCCTTCGCGGAAGCCCTGGCTACCGCGGCGCACACCTCGGGCCGGGCCATCGTGGTCTCCGGGCTGACCGTGATGGTCTCCCTGGCGGGACTGCTGCTGACCGGGATCGACCTGTTCACCGGCATCGCGGTCGGCACCATCATGGTCGTCGGGGTCGCGGTCGTCGGCTCGCTCACGTTCCTGCCGGCCCTGCTGTCGCTGCTCGGGCCGTGGGCCGACAAGGGCCGGATCCCGTTCCTGGGCCGGCACCGGACCCAGGCCCGCCCGTCCCGGCTGTGGGCCGCGCTGGTGCGCCGCGTGGTACGCCGGCCGCTGCTGTGGGGTGGCGCCGCCGCGCTGGCCCTGCTCGCGCTGGCCGCCCCGGCGCTGGGCATGCGCACCGGCACGCCAGCCATCGACCTGCCCGCCAAACTCCCCGTGGTGCAGACCCTCGACCAGATCCAGCGTGCCTTCCCCGGACGGCCCGCTCCCGCCCAGGTGGTGGTGATGGGCGGCGACGTGTCCGGTCCGCGCATGCGCGCCGCGGTGGCGTCGCTCCAGTCCCGCGCGTCCGCCCACGGGGTGATCCACCGGCCCGTCACGGCCCAGGTGGTGGGCGGCGGGCGCGGACTGGTGATTTCCGTCCCGCTGGCCGGCGACGGCACTGATTCGGCCTCCCGCCGTGCCCTGCTTGACCTGCGTGACCAGATCCTGCCCGCCACCGTCGGGACCGTGCACGGGGCCAGCTACGCGGTCACCGGGAACACGGCCAGCGGGTACGACTTCGACTCGGCGCTGCGCTCCCGCACGCCGATCGTGTTCGCCGTGGTCGCGGGGCTGGCGCTGCTCCTGCTCATGGTGGCGTTCCGCTCGCTGGCCATCCCGCTGATCTCGATCGGCCTGAACCTGCTCTCGGTCGGCGCGGCCTACGGCCTCATCACGCTGATCTTCCAGGACGGCCACCTGCAGGGGCCCCTGGGGTTCACCTCGTTCGGCGGGATCATCCCGTGGGTGCCGCTGTTCATGTTCGTGTTCCTGTTCGGGCTGAGCATGGACTACCACGTGTTCATCCTGAGCCGGATCCGCGAGCTGCGGGCCGGCGGCCGGAGTCACTGCGAGGCCGTGGTCGGCGGGGTGTCCGCCTGTTCCGGCGTGGTAACCAGCGCCGCGGTCATCATGGTCGCGGTGTTCTCGATCTTCGCCACGCTGTCCCTGATCGAGCTGAAGATGATCGGTGTCGGCCTGGCGTCCGCGGTGCTGATCGACGCGACCATCGTCCGGGGCATCCTGGTCCCGGCCGCGCTGGCCCTGCTGGGCGAGCGCAGCTGGTATTTCCCGCGCTGGCTGGAGTGGCTGCCGGGGTGGCGGCTGGAGCCGTCCGGCGCGGACCCGCTGGCCAGCGGCCCCGCGGCCCAGCCAGCACGGCCCGCCGAGCCGCCCTCCCGGCGGGTGCCAGGGGTACTCTTGGCTGGTGAGCGAACCGGGTCCCGGGAGGGCGCGGCCTGAGGGCCCCCCGACACCCGCGGCCCCCGCCTTAGCGTCAGGCCCGTCCGCCGCCGCGCCGCCCGCGGGCCCGGCGCCCCCCGCCGCCGCTGTACCGGAGCCTGATCCCCGGGTGCCCGGGCCTGCGGCGGGACAAGACCTGCCTCCCGCGCCCGCTCCGGAACCGTCCGCCGTCGCCGTGGTGCCAGACACCGATCCCGGGCCGTCCGCGGCTGGGGTCCGGGCGGACCCGCCGCCCCCGCCGGTCGACCTCCCCCGTCGCGGAGCCTCCCGCCGTCGCGGAGCCGGAGCCTGACTCCGGGCCTGAGACCAGAACCGCTGACGGGCAGGCACCCGCCGCGGGCACTGCTGCCGGGGCGCCCCCGGAGGTCGTGACCGTCCCGCCAGCCGCGCAGCTCCCCGAGCACGTACTGGCCGCCGGGGCTCCGGATTTCCTCCCGCCTCAGCCGCCTGGGAGCGGCCGCAGGCGCCGCCGGGCACTGGTGCTGGCCCTCGCGGCGCTGGCCGCGGCCGGCTGCCTCGCGGTGGCGGTGCTGGCGGGTCACGCAGCCGTCGCCGGGCAGACCCGCCCGCCAACCGCGGCGGAGCGGGCCGCGGCCGCGGCCGCGGCGGTCGCCGGGCGCTGGCGATCCTGGCCCGCGGGCCGGATCTTCCCCGCGGACCTCGGGTACACCACCTTCCTGCGCGGCCGCGAGACCGCGCAGCGCGTGGGCATCTCGCCGGACTACGGCTGCGCGGCGGCGGTGGACGCCGCGCTGGCCCGCCCGGCCCGCCAGGACGGCTGCCGGGCCGGGATCCGGGCCAGCTACGTCGATCAGCTGGACGGTGTCGTCTACACCACCGGCGTGCTCGCGTTCCCCGACCGGGCCCGGGCCGCCGCGTTCACCCGCCACCTCCCGGCAGGCCGTCTCCCGGCGGGCCGCCCCGGGCCGGGGCACCCGGTGACCGCCGCGCTGCGCGCCCTGGCGCTGCCCGGGACGGCCAGCGCGCGATTCACCGCCGCCGCCCGCCAGACGGCGACCGCCCGGCAGGACGGTCCCTACGTCCTGCTCACCGTGGCCGGGTACGCGGATGGCCGCCCGGCCGCCGCCACCGGGGAGTTCAACCCCGTGGCGTTCAGCGCCGCCCCGCAGCTGGCCCGCCAGATCCTGGCGCCGCTGAACCAGCCCGCCGTGGTCAACTGCGCCCGCCGGCAGTGGTCGTGCTGACCGGGCCGGTTCCCGTCCGGGCCACGCTGGCGGCGGTGGCCGCGGCGGTCCTGCCGTGGCTCGGCGGGCACCAGGGCGCCGCGGTCCCGGCGCCAGGTCCTCGCCGGGCCTGAGCCCGGGGGGCGGGGCCCCGGTCCGCGCGGCCGAGCAGGCCCAGCTGAACGCCATCGACGCCCCGGCTGCCTGGCGGCTGAGCCACGGCCGCGGGGTGACCGTCGGTGTGCTGGACACCGGCGTCGACACCGGCGCCCCCGACCTGTCCGGGTCGGTCAGCACCGGGCCGGACTACACCGCGGGCGCGGACCCGCCGGGCTACCAGCCGCCACATCTGCACGGGACGTTCATCGCCTCGCTGATCGCCGGGCACGGCAGCGGGCCGGGCCGGGCCGGCGGGATCATCGGCGTCGCGCCCGCCGCCCGGGTGCTCTCCGTCCGGGTCATCCTCGACGACCAGGAACCCGGCGTCGGGCCGTACAACACCGATCCCCGGTTCTCCGATGCGATCGGCCAGGGTATCCGGTACGCCGCGAGCCACGGAGCCGGTGTCATCAACCTGTCCCTGGGCTCCGTCGAGCCCAGCCGGGCCATGCAGTCGGCCCTGGCCTACGCGGTGTCCCGCGGCATCGTGGTGGTGGCGTCGGCCGGCAACAGCGGCGCCACGGGGCCCGCGTACACGCCGTACTCCTACCCCGCGTCGTTCACCGGGGTGGTGTCGGTGGCGGCGGTGAACGACTCCGGGGTCCGGGCCCCGTTCTCCGACCGCAACTCCTCCGTGGTGCTCTCCGCGCCCGGCGTCAATGTCATCGGGGCCGGGCCGGGCGGGACCTACCTGCAGGCCAGCGGGACCAGCCCGGCGTCGGCCTTCGTGGCCGGGGTCGCCACCCTGATCCGGTCCGCCTACCCGGGGCTCTCCCCGGCCCAGGTCGAGCAGGCGATGATCAGCTCGGCGGCGCGCCGCCCGGCGGCCGGGTACAGCACCGCCACCGGATTCGGGGAGGTTGACGCGGCCGCGGCGCTGCGGGCCGCGGGCCGGCTCGCCCGGGACAAGCCTGCGGCCGGGCTGGCCCCGGGCCGCCGCTTCGGCCGGTCCAGTCCCGGGCCGATCCAGGTCACCCACCGGGATGAGGGGCGGATCGCCGCGCTCGGCGGCCTCGGCGCGGCCGGCGCGGCCGGATTCCTGGCCGCGCTGGCCGGGTTCGCGGTGCTCACCGTGCGCCGCCTGCGCGGGCGGCGCACGGCTGGGTGAACGGGCGGCGCCCCGCTCACTGAAGAGGGGCCGGCTACGGGAGGGTCAGGATCTCGTAGCCGTTCTCGGTCACCAGCACCGTGTGCTCGAACTGCGCGGTGCGCTTGTGGTCCTTGGTGACCGCGGTCCAGCCGTCGTCCCAGACGTCGTAGGCGATCGTGCCCAGGGTCAGCATGGGCTCGATCGTGAACGTCATGCCCTCCTCCATCACCAGGTTGACCGCGGGGTCGTCGAAGTGGGGGACGATCAGGCCGGAATGGAACGTGGTCCCGATGCCGTGGCCGGTGAAGTCGCGGACGACGCCGTAGCCGAACCGGCGGGCGTACGACTCGATCACCCGGCCGACGGCGTTGAGCGGGCGTCCCGGGGCGACGGCCCGGATGCCCCGCATCATGGCCTCGTAGGTGCGCTCCACGAGCAGCCGCGACTCCTCATCGACCTGGCCGGCCAGGAAGGTGGCGTTGGTGTCGCCGTGCACGCCGTTGATATAGGCGGTGATGTCCACGTTCACGATGTCGCCGTCCGGCGATCACCGTGTCGTCCGGGATGCCGTGGCAGATGACCTCGTTCAGCGAGGTGCACAGCGACTTCGGGTAACCGCGGTAGCCCAGGGTGCTGGGGTAGGCGCCGTGATCGACGAGGAAATCGTGGCCGACCCGGTCCAGTTCGTCGGTGGTGACCCCCGGCGCGACATGCCTGCCGACCTCCTCGAGGGCCTGGGCGGCCAGCCGCCCGGCCACGCGCATGCGCTCGATGGTCTCCGCGTCCTTGACGTCCGGCTCGCCGGTACGCGGGTACCTGCGGCCGACGTACTCGGGCCGCGGGATGCTGGCCGGCACCTGCCGTTGCGGGGAAATCCGGCCGGGATGGAGCAAGGTCGCCATGGTCTGGGATTCTAGTGCGCATGAACGAAGACCAGAGTTGGTGGTACTGCCTGACCCATCAGACCGTGGAGCACGGCGCGGGCTGCCCGAACAAGGAGCGCCTGGGCCCGTTCGCCACCGAGGACGAAGCGGCCCACGCGCTGGACACCGTCCGGCGGCGCAATCAGGAGTGGGATAAGGCCGACGAGGATTGACTGTCGGCGGGCGGGGGTGATCACGGCGCCGGCAGGTATCGTGGGGTCTGCGACGATGCCGGAAGGGGCGCGCGGTGACGGATGACCGGGCGGGTGACGACCTTCCCACGGCTGCCCAGGCCCGGATGAAGGAAATCCGCACCAGCGGGACCTGGAGTTCGTCGCTCAGCACCGAGGAGTTCGCCGCGATCCGGTCGGCGGGCTTCGAGCCCGTCGGCCAGGTGCTCGGCGCCGCCGTCTACAACATCGGCTTCTCGGGCGGGTACAACTGCCCGGGGGCGTGGTCCGGGTTCGGCTCGTACACGCAGGCGTACCGCAGCGTGACCCAGGTGTCCGGGCGGGGCGGCTACGGCTCGTTCGGTCCGCTCACCCAGGCCATGTACGACGCGCGGCACCTGGCCATCACCCGGATGACCACCGAGTGCTCCGAGCTGGGCGGGCACGGCATCGTCGGGGTGTCCCTGACGATCGGCTCGTTCCCGGCTGGCGGGCTGGAGTTCAAGGCGATCGGCACCGCGGTGCGCGCGCCGGGATCGCCGCCGCTCCCTAAGCCGTTCAGCTCCGACCTGTCCGGGCAGGACTTCGCGAAGATGATCGCCTCGGGCTGGGTGCCGGCCGGGCTGGCGCTGGGCATCTCGGTCGGGGCCAGGCACGACGACTGGCTGACCGTGGGCCAGACCCGCTGGGGCGCGGGCAACGCCGAGGTGGTCGGCTACACCGAGCTGGTGAACGATACCCGGCACGACGCCCGCCAGCAGCTGGAGAAAGACGTGCGCCGCCTGGGCGGGGAAGGCGTCGTGGTCCGCCAGATGGACATGCGGGTCCACGAGCGCGAGTGCCCGATCCAGGAGCACGGCAAAGATCACATCGTGGAGGCGACGATCGTGGGCACCGCCATGGTCCGGTTCGCCTCGGTGGCCAAGCCGCCACCACCGCTGGCGATCCTGTCGCTCGACCCGCAGCGCCGCCAGGCCGCACGGGTGCGGCTGTGACGCTGACGGGCAGTATCCGGCCGGACTGGCAGCATGAGCAGGGTGAGGGGAAACGATGACCGACCAGCAGAGCTCCGAGCTGAGCGAGAAGCAGAGCGCTGAGCTGAGAGTGGAGGGCGTCCCGCAGGATGCCCTGCGCCGCCTGGCCGAGCTCCGCCCGGGACGCCCGGGCGGCCTGTTTACCTCTGACCTGTCGGTGAACGAGTTCCTGCTGGTCCGCGAGGTGGGGTTCCGCCCGCTGGGCCTGGTGCTGGGCAGTTCGATCTACCACGTGGGGCTGCAGGTCGGGCGCTGGGGGAAGAACCAGGAACTCGACGTGCTGTCCCAGGCCATGTACCACGCCCGGGAGCTGGCCATGACCCGGATGGAAGCGGAGGCGGACGCGCTCGGCGCGGATGGCATCGTCGGGGTCCGGCTGGACGTGGAGATGAAGGAATTCGGCAACGACATCGCCGAGTTCATCGCGGTCGGCACCGCGGTCAAGGCCGAGCCGGGCGCGGGCGGCGGCGGCGTCTCCGACTGGCGCAACAACAAGCGGCAGCCGTTCACCTCGGACCTGTCCGGGCAGGACTTCTGGACGCTGATCCGGGCCGGGTACGCGCCGCTCGGCATGACGATGGGCTCGTGCGTGTACCACATCGCGCACCAGCGGATGAGCGGGAAGATCGGCAACATTGGCCGGAACGTGGAGCTTGAGCAGTTCACCCAGGCCCTCTACGACGCGCGTGAGCTGGCCATGAGCCGGATGCAGGCGGAAGCGGAAGAGCTCCACGCCGAGGGCATCGTCGGGGTGCAGCTGCGCCAGCACAGCCACACCTGGGGCTCGCACACCACGGAATTCTTCGCCATCGGCACGGCGGTCCGGCCGCTGCGCGAGGACCACGTCATCGAGCGCCCCACCATGGTCCTCAGCCTGGACGGCTGACCCGCACCGGGCCGCCGTACCGGGAGCTATTGAGCGCGGAAGGCGTCGGAGGCCTGCGCGCGGCCGGTGGCGGCCAGGTCCAGGAAGCCGTATGTGCCCTCGTCGCGCAGTTCACGGGCGGCGGAGACCAGCGCGCCGAGGGCGGCGTTGGAGAATGCCGACCCTACCGAGATCCGCCGCACGCCCGCCGCGGCCAGCTGCGGCACGGCCGGGGTGCCCGGGAAGGCGAGCACGTTCACCGGCCGGTCCACCGAGCTGACGACGGCCCGGATGTCGGCCAGGCTGGTCAGCCCGGGTGCGTACAGCACATCCGCGCCCGCCTCCTGGTAGGCCTGCAGGCGGCGGATGGTGTCGGCCAGGTCCGGCCGGCCGTGCAGGTAGTTCTCGGCGCGGGCGGTGAGCACCAGCGGCCCGGGGGCCGCCTTGGCCGCCGACGCGGCCGCGGCCACCCGCTCGCGGGCCAGCCCCAGGTCGTAGATGGGCTCGCCGGGGCGGCGGGTGAAGTCCTCGACCGAGCAGCCGGCCAGCCCGGTCGCGGCGGCCAGCCCGATCGTCTCGGCCACCCCGGCCGGCTCGTCAGCGAAGGCGTTCTCCAGGTCGGCCGAGACCGGCAGGGGGGTCGCCGCGACGATGGCGGCGGCGTGCCCGAGCGCCTCGTCCCGGGTGACCCCCCCGTCCAGGCGCCCCAGCGTGGCCGCGAAGCCGCCGCTCGTCGTGGCCAGCGCGGCGAAGCCCAGCGAGGCCAGCAGCCGGGCCGACCCGGCGTCCCACGGATTAGGGAGCAGCAGCGGGCCGGGCCCCTCGTGGAGGGCGCGGAAGGCCCGCGCCCGCTCGGCCTGCATCTGGGCTGCACTGGTCTGACCGGCACCGGCCGCGGGGATCGTCATGCCGTCACTCTAGGGGGCTTCGCGCGGGCCGCCGATTGATTTAGGCGGCGCTGCCCGGGTGCTCGCGGGCCCAGGGCGCCGCGGTCAGCAGCCCGGCCAGGGCTGCCGCCTGGTCCCGGATCTCCGGGATCGCGGTCGTCTCATAGCGGACCCCGCGCAGCGTCGGGCCGAGCGTGAACAGGGTGGCGCTCGCCGTCCCCGCCGCGTCCAGCACCGCGCCGTCCAGGCCCGCGTCCAGGCCGAGCCGGAGCGGGTCCGGCCGGGCCAGGCCCTGGCCGACCAGGTCGCGCAGCAGAGGATCGGACGTCCGGGTGAGGTCGGTGCCCGGCCCGGTTGCGTTGATCAGCCAGCCCGCGGCCAGGTCCGTGACGGACCCGTCCTGCTCCAGCCGGATGCGCAGCCGTCCCGGCGGCTGCCCTGGGGCGGCCGGGGCCGTCCCCGCGGCACCGCCCGCGAGGGCCGCCGCCGGGCCGTCATCGACCTCGGCGATCCCGGTGACCCGGCCGCGCAGCACCGACAGCCGCCCGGTGCAGCGGAGCTCGGTGATCCGCTGGGCCGTCGCGGGCGGCATGCGGTGCCGGTGCACCTCCCAGTAGCGGGCCACGTGGCGCAGGAACAGGCGCTTGTCCCGGTCCGGCAGCCTGCGCCAGAGGCTGGGCACGTGCGGCCGCACCGCGTCGACCACGTCCTGCCAGTGGTTGGGCCGGCTGGCCATGGCCGACCGCACCTGCCAGACGAGTTCCGGCAGCCGGACCGGGGCGCCCGTGTCGGACAGGACGGGCAGCCAGACGGCGTCGGCCGGGCCGCCGTAGCCCCGGTGCACCTGAGGGAGCATCCCGTGCCGGGACACCGCCCGGACCGTGGTCCGCGGATCGGCGGTCACCGCCATGGCCACGTCCAGCATGGTCAGCCCGGTGCCCAGGATGACCACCGGACGGCCGTCCCGGACCGCGTCCAGCGCACCGGGGGCCCACGGGTTCGCGATGCACCAGGGGCTGTCCGGGAACGGCACCGGCGGCGAGGGCGGCGGGTTCCCGGTGGCCAGGATCGCCGCGTCGGCCTCGAGGGTGGTGCCGTCCGCCAGCAGCAGCCGCAGCGGGCGGCCTCCGGCGCCCGGCCGGATGCCGAGGACGTCCGAGGTGACCGGGCTGAGCCGGGACAGCGGCGCGGCCCGGCGCTGCGCGTCGGCCAGCGTGTCCTGGAGATAGCGGCCGAACGCCGGCCTGGGCAGGAACTCCCGGCCGCCCAGCCCGGCCGCGTCGGCCCAGCGGAGCAGGTGGGCCGGGTCACCGGCCACCGCGCTCATCCGGGCCGTGAGCGCGTTCAGCAAGTGCGCCGGGTTCGCCGTCGAATAGGCCTCGCCCAGCCCGTGCCGCCCCAGCCGGTCGATCAGCACGATCCGCAGCGGGTACTGCCGCGCGGCGGCCGCGCGGAGCAGGTGGATGGCGGCCAGCGTGCCGCTGGCGCCGCCGCCGATGATCGCGATCACCGGCCCCCGTCCCGGCGCCAGTCCGGGGCCTGGCGGCAGGCTCTGCGGGCTAGTGGTCATCGTGGATCCCGGGTTCCGGGCGGGTGAACCGCCCCTGATGGTGCAGCAGCGGCGGCTCCCCGGAGCCGATGATGGCGTGCTCGACCCGGCCCACCACGAGCTCGTGATCACCCACGGTCAGCATCGCGTGGGTGGCGCAGATCAGGTGGGTGGTGGCGCCGGCCAGCAGGGGCAGGTCCCCGGGTCCCGGGCCCCACCGGGTCTCCGGCCCGAACCGGTCCGCCCCCTTGCGGGCGAACCTGGCCGCCACCGCCTCCTGGCCGTGATCCATCAGGTTGACCGCGAAGTACTCCGCCGCCCGGACCGCGGGCCAGTTCGACGACCCGTGCCCGATGTAGAAGGACACCAGCGGCGGGTCCAGGCTGGCCGAGCTGAACGACGTCACCGTCAGGCCGGCCGGCCCGCGCAGGGTCACGATGGCCACGCCCGCGGGATGGCGGGCCAGGGCCTGGCGGAAGACCGCCGCGTCCACGTTGGGCAGGCAGCGCGCGCCACCAGGGGCAGGCACGCCACCGGCGGGCAGGTCAGGGGCGGGCACAGCACAGGAGGACACGGCGCGGGCGGACAGGGAGCGGAGGGCGGCGGGTGGGGGAGCGGTCACAGGACCTGCCTTCGGCTAGCGGCCGCGGCCGTGACGGCCCGGCAGCGGGGGGTTCGGTGGTCCGGCGGGCCCGGTGCGGCCCGCCGGACCGTGGTCAGGCGACTGGTTCCGGCACGCCGCGGGGCCGGGTCGCGGTGAACTGGCTGCCCGGCCGGGGGAGCCCGTAGTGCTCCCGCAGGGTCTGGCCGGTGTACTCGGTGCGGAACAGCCCGCGCCGCCGGAAGATCGGGATCACATGGTCGGCAAAGGCCTGGAGGCCGGAGGGCAGTGCGGCGGGCATCACGTTGAAGCCGTCCGCGGCGCCCCCGTCGAACCAGTCCTGGATGGTGTCCGCGACCTGCTCCGGGGTGCCGGAGAAGGTACGGTGCCCGCGGCCGCCGCCGAGCCGGCCGATCAGCTGGCGGACGGTGAGGTTCTCCCGCCGGGCCAGGTCGGTGATCAGCTGCGCGCGGCTCTGCGCCCCCTCGACCAGCGGCCGGCCGAACACCTCGGCGGGCAGCGGCCGGTCCAGCTCCAGCAGGCCCGGCGGTACCTCCAGCGTCTTGGCCAGCTGGGCCAGGCCGTAGGCCGGGGTGATCAGCTCTTCCAGCTCGTCGCTGAGCGCGCGGGCTTCGGCCTCGGTCGAGCCGATCACCGGCACGATGCCCGGCAGGATCTTCAGCTGCCCGGGGTCCCGGCCGAGCCTGCGGGCCCGCCGCTTCATGTCCGCGTAGAACTCCTGGCCGTCAGCCAGGGTCTGCTGCGCGGTGAAGATCGCCTCGGCGTAGCGGGCCGCGAACTCCCGGCCGTCCTGCGACGACCCGGCCTGCACGAGCAGCGGGCGGCCCTGCGGCGAGCGGGGCACGTTCAGCGGGCCGCGGACCCGGAAGTAGCTGCCCTCGTAGTCCACCCGGTGGATCCGGGCCACGTCGGCGTAGATGCCAGCCGCCTTGTCGCCGAGTTCGGCGCCGTCCTCCCAGCTGTCCCAGAGCCCGACCGACACGTCCACGAACTCGGCGGCCCGCGCGTACCGCTCCTGGTGACCCGGCCGGTCATCCAGGCCGAAGTTCTGCGCGGAGGCCGTGTCGGCCGTGGTCACGATGTTCCACCCGGCCCGCCCGCCGCTGACGTGATCGAGGGACGCGAACCGCCGGGCCAGGTTGTACGGCTCGTTGTAGGTGGTTGACGCGGTGGCGATGAGCCCGATGTGGCTGGTCGCCGCGGCCAGCGCGGTGAGCAGGATCGTCGGCTCCAGCGCGCCGGCCGGGCGGAACTCCGGGTTGGCCCGCACCGCCGGCCCGTCGGCCAGGAACAGCGAGTCGAACGTGCCCCGCTCGGCGATCTGGGCCAGGTCACGCCAGTGGCCGAGGTCGGTGTTGGCGAACGGGTTGCTCTCCGGCAGCCGCCACGCGGCCTCGTGGTGCCCGGAACTCATCAGGAACGCGTTGAAGTGCAGCTGCCGCTGCGGGCTGCTCATATCGCGGCCTCCTTCGTGGTCGTCCGGTGTCAGGTGGCCAGGACCGCGGCCGGGCCGTCCGCGGCGGCCAGCGCGGCGCAGCGGCCGAGGGCCGCGGCCACCCGGGCGGCCCACGAATCCAGCACCGGGCCGGGCTCGGCCAGGTCCGGTTCGAGGAAGGCCAGGCCCGGGGCGGGAGTGGCGGCGCCCAGCTCCAGCAGCAGCGGGCGCAGATGCAGGTCGACCGCGAGCGCGTGGTTCGGGACCCGCATGACCAGCATGGGCAGGGCGATGACCGAGGACAGCGCCTGGTAGTCCAGCCGGTCCAGGAAGACCTTCAGCAGCCCGGTGTAGGTGCCCTTGTAGGTGGGGCTGGCCACGAGCAGCAGGTCCGCCTCCCTGACCTGCTCCAGTGCGTCCTCGACCGCCGGCGACGGCTCATCCAGCAGCAGCCGCCTGGCCAGCGTGGACAGGTCGATGACCTGGTGTCCGCCGGGCAGCGCCGCGGCGCGGCTGACCGCGTCCGCGGCCAGCCGCGCGATCTGCAGGGTTCTGGATTGGGGCCGGGGGTTGGCCACCAGTACGACGAAGCTCAACAGTCCTCCTCGGGGGCGATCACGGTGTGGGCCCTGGTCTCTTCAGTGCGGGTCTCTTCAGGCACGGGTCTCCTCAGGCACGGTCTCCTCAGGCACGGGCGCTCTACGCACTGGCGCGCAGGTGGGGCCGCCCCGAGTTGGAGGCGGCCGCCTCGCGCCGGCGGATCTCGGGCAGGACGCCCTCACCGAACCAGTAGGCCTCCTCCAGGTGCGGGTAGCCGGACAGGATGAACTCGCTGATGCCGAGCGACGCGTACTCCTCGATGAGGTCGGCCACCTTCTCGTGGCTGCCGACCAGGGCGGTCCCGGCCCCGCCGCGGACCAGGCCGACGCCGGACCACAGGTTCGGGTAGATCTCCAGGTCCTGGGCGGACCCGCCGTGCCGGTAGGCGGAGTGCAGGGCCCGCATCCGGTCCTGGCCGACCGACTCGCTGGCCCCCAGGACCTGCTGGGCCTTGGCGATCTCGGCGGGGTCGATGTAGTCGAGCAGCCGGCTGGCCTCGGTCCACGCGTCCGCCTCGGTATCCCGGGTGATGACGTGCAGGCGGATGCCGAAGCGCAGCGTGCGGCCCTGCGCCGCGGCCAGCTCCCGGATCCAGGTGAGCTTCTCCGCCACCTGCGCGGGAGGCTCACCCCAGGTCAGGTAGACGTCCGCGGAGGAGGCGGCCACGCGGCCCGCCGCGGGGGAGGAGCCGCCGAAGTACACGCCGGGCACCGGCTCCGGCGGGCGGAGCACGGTCGCCCCGTCCACCTGGTAGTGCTCGCCGTGGAAGTCGAACGGCTCGCCGGTCCACGCGCCCCGGACGATGGCCAGGAACTCCGCGGTCCGGGCGTACCGCTCGTCGTGGGACAGGTAGTCGCCGAACCGGCGCTGCTCGTCGGCCTGGCCCCCGGTCACCACGTTGAGCAGCAGCCGGCCGCCGGACAGCCGCTGGTAGGTGGCGGCCATCTGGGCGGCCAGGGTCGGCGAGGTCAGCCCGGGCCGGAACGCGACCAGGAACTTCAGGCGGCTGGTCTCCCGGGTCAGCGCGGCGGTGACCAGCCACGCGTCCTCGCACCAGGTACCGGTCGGGGTCAGCACCGCCTCGAAGCCCAGCTGTTCCGCGGAGCGGGCCACCTGGGCCAGGTACTCGATGTCGGGCGGCCGCTCCTGCGCGGACGCGCCCCGGATGTGCGGGGCGTCCGGCCGCCCGGCCGGGCCGCCCGCGGCCCCGGCCGGGGGCAGGCTGTGCCCCCGGCCCATGATCGAGCGGCCGTCGCCGGTGGTGGGCAGGAACCAGTGGAACGTGAGCGCCATCAAGACCCCCCGACCGTGTCGTTGAAGCTCGAATCGGAGAAGTTCTTGAAGTCCACGTGGCCGGGGATCAGCCCGGAGGTGGTGAACGCGTTGGACACCGACTGCTCGGCGCTGACCACGGCCGGGGTGATCTGGACCGGGGTCCGCACGTCGTCCTGGGCCGCCTTCTGCATGATGGCGTCCGGCAGGCCGGTGGCCTTGGCCCAGACCGCCCCCCACGCCGACACGTGCGAGCCGCCCCACACGTAGGCCTGGTTGAGCAGCTTCAGGTAGTCGCGGATCGCCGCGGCCTTGGCCGGGTCGGCCAGCGCGGCGCGGGACGCGACCGCGAACGAGTACGGCGCGCCGTACCCGGTCCCGTTGACCAGGATGCGGGCGTGGTCCTGGCCCACGACCTGCTCGATGTACGGCGACCAGATGTCCCAGGCGTCCACGTGGCCGGACGTCAGCGCGGCCAGGCCGTCGGCGGGCTGGAGGTAGTCCAGGCTCACGTCGTGCACGGACAGGTGGGCCTTGTTCAGCACGGTGAGCAGGTGGTAGTCGGCCGAGCTGCCCTGCGCGACCGCGATCTTCTTGCCCTTGAGCTGGGCGACCGAGTGGATCGGCGAGTTGGCTGGCACGACGATCGCCGAGGCGTTCGGCCCGGCCGTCACCGCGCCGACGATGGCTACCTTCTCCCCGCCCGCGGCGGCGAACACCGGCGGGGCGTCGCCGACGCTGCCGATGTCGACCGCGCCGGACCCCATGGCCTGGAGCATCGGCGGGCCGGACGTGAAGTCCGACCATTCGACCTTGAACGGCAGCTTGCTGAGCAGGCCGGCCGCGGTGAGCAGCGCCTGGGAACCGGAGCCAGCCTGGTCTCCGACGTGCAGGACGACGCTGGACACGTTGGCGGTCTTGGCGCTCGCGGTGGACGACGGGCCTGAGCTGGCGCGGAGACGGCGACGAGGAGCAGCCCGCCGCGATGAGTGCGAGGAGCGCGACGGCGGCGGCCGCCGTGACGCGTGGATGGGTACGCGTGATGCCGCGGAATTTACTGATCATGATCATCCTTCCGTGACGACGCCGAGTTCGGTGAGCAGGCGGTTTCTCAGGGCGGCGAGTTCTGGGTGGTCACGCTCCCGCGGCCGCGGGACCTCGATGCGCTCGCTGAACGCGATCTGGCCGCCGGCCAGCACGAGCACCCGGTCGGAGAGCGAGAGGGCCTCGTCCACGTCGTGCGTGACGAGGAGCACGGCCGGCTCGTGGTGCGCCCACAGCCGGAGCACCAGGCGGTGCATGGTGATCGTGGTCAGCGCGTCCAGCGCGCTGAACGGCTCATCCAGCAGGAGCAGGCTGGGCTCGCGGACCAGGGCCCGGGCCAGGGCCGCCCGCTGGGCCTCACCGCCGGACAGGGTCAGCGGCCAGGCGTTGGCCCGGGCACCCAGGCCGACTTCCTCCAGGGCGTCCAGGGCCACCGTCTTGGCGTCGCCGGTGCGCAGCCCGAGGCCCACGTTGGCCCAGACCCGGCGCCAGGGCAGCAGCCGCGGCTCCTGGAACGCCACCGCCGCGGTGCCTGCCACTCCCAGGTCGCCGGTGACCCCGCGGTCCAGGCCGGCCAGCGCGCGCAGCAGGGTGGACTTCCCGCTGCCGCTGCGCCCGATCAGCGCCACGAACTCGCCCGGGGCGATGTCCAGGTCCAGCTGGTCCAGGACGCGCTGGCCCGCGAACTCCCGGGTCAGCCCGCGCACCCAGGCAGCGCGGGGTGCCGTATCCGCCGGGGCCGCCAGTGCGTCCGCGGCCGGTGCGTCCGCGGCCCGTGCGTCCGCGGCCGGTGCGTCGCCCGCGGTCAGTGATCCAGCAGTCCTTGGCGCCATGCCAGCGCCCTCCTTTCCATCAGCCGGACGAGGGCGTCGGTGAGCAGGCCCAGCACGCAGTACACGAGCAGCGCCACGAAGATCACGCTGTTGTTCAGGAAGGCCTGCCCCTGGTTGATGATGTAGCCGAGCCCGGCGTTGGCGTTGATCTGCTCCGCGACCACCAGGGCCAGCCAGGCGATGCCCAGGCTCTGCCGCAGGCCGACCAGGATCTGCGGCAGTGCGCCCGGCAGGATGATGTGCCGGATCGTCTCGCCGCGGTGCAGGCCCAGGGACTGGCCCGCCTCGGCCAGCTTGGCGTCCACGTTGCGGATGCCGGAGAACGTGTTCAGGTAGAGCGGGATCGCGGCGCCCAGCGCGATCAGCAGGATCTTGGGCAGCTGGCCGATGCCGAACCAGACGATGAACACCGGGATCAGCCCGAACAGCGGCAGCGTCCGGAGCATCTGCATCAGCGGGTCGACCGAGTTCTCGCCGAGCCTGCTCAGCCCGGCGACCACGCCGAGGACCAGGCCGGCCGCCCCGCCGACCGCGAAGCCGATCGCCACCCGCTCCAGCGACACGAGCATGGCGCCCTGCAGCGTGCCGTACGCGGCGTTGCTCGTGGTGATCAGGGTGATCGCGGTGTGGAACACCGTGCTGGGCGGGGGGAGCTTCTGCTGGGAGATCAGTCCCGACATGCTCACCAGCTGCCAGCCGACCAGGACCACCAGCGGGCTGATGATCCGGAACCAGGTCCGGTTGCGGCGCCGGGCGGCGGGCTTACCGGGCTGCGCACCGGGTGCGGTGCCCCGGGCGCCCGGGGCTGATTCCGCCCGCCCGGCGGGGACCACGCTCAGGTGCGGCGCGGCCGCCGCGGCGTTCTGGCCACCCGGGCCAGGGGCGGTGCGCGCCGCCTCCGGCCCGGGGGCGTCGGTGGCGCTCCCCCCGGCGGCGGGGGTGCCCCGGGCCAGGCCGGTGGGGAGCAGTCCAGTGGGTGTGTTTCCAGGCATAGACAGACCTCGCTCGTGACGGCAGGGAGTGCCGACGGCCGCACGCCGGGGCGGCGGGCCCCGCGGGCGGCCGACTGATCCGGACGGGTTACGCCTGCTCAGCCGGGTGCAGGCCCGGCGCACCGCCTGGGCGGGCTGGTGCACAGGGGCAGAGCGGCGCGAGACCAGTAGTGGGTTGCAGCCATGTCCCCATGGTGGAAGCCGGATCCCTATAATGTCAATAGGGAAAATCGAGATGAAGGTGAACGCTGCTGGGGACGGCGTTTCCTGAGTGGCTCCGGGCGGTGGCCGGATTGAGGCTGCGAGCCGCGCGGCCTCCGCTTTTTCCGCAACGAGGACCGTCCCGCCCGGTGCCACCAGCCCGGGCCGGCGGGACCCAGGGCCAGTGCCGGGCGGGGGAGAGGCCGGTTACGCGCCCGGGCGGCCGGGGGCGGGACCGCTCACGGTGTCGAGCACCCGGCTGAGCCAGTGCCGGAGCCCGCGCGGGGTCAGCTCTCCCGCCTCGCCCGCCGCCGAGCTGACCAGATGCTGCGCCCCGTCGAAGGACACCGGGGCCGTCCCGGGCTCGACCGTGAGCGCCTCGTGGGCCAGCAGTTCGAGCTCCGGGTCACCCTGGTCGAGGGCCAGCACCGTGGCGCGTTTGCGGGCGTCGCTGACCCGCTCGAGCAGCGGGGCCGGGGCCAGCCCGGTGCCCACCACCAGCACCGTCTCGCCGCGCTCCGCCTGCTCCAGCCGCCGCATGGTGACCCGCAGGTGCGGCGGCGCGTCCGGCGGCGGCGCCCAGCGCACCAGGGTGGGGGAGAGCCCGGGCGCGCCCGACAGCCGGCTCTCCTGGTCCAGGTGCGCGGTCAGGTGCCACGGCTCGTCCCCGGGCGTCCCGACCACCAGCAGCCCGCCCGGGGTCCGGGGCCGGCGCAGGACCCGGGCCAGCACGGCGGTCCGCTCCAGCCAGCCGCTCGGGGCCAGTACGGCCCGCAGCTCCGCCACCTGCTCCGCGTCCACCGGCCCATCGTGCCACGCCGGTCAGGGGTCTGGCAGGATCGGCACATGGCCGCGGAACAAGGATCTCCTACTTCGGACAAACATGTCGCCCACATGATCGTTGGTGTCCTCGGGGGCACCGGCGATCAGGGACGCGGCCTCGCGTACCGGCTGGCCTCGGCGGGCAACCCGGTGATCATCGGCTCGCGGCACGCCGAGCGCGCCGAGGCGGCCGCGGCGGAGCTGGGCGGCGGCGCGATCCGCGGCCTGGCCAACGCGGACGTGGCCCGCGAAGCCGACGTCGTGATCGTGGCGGTGCCCTACGAAGGCCACCGGGACCTGCTGGCCGCCCTGGCCGGGCCGCTGGCCGGCAAGATAGTGATCGACTGCGTCAACCCGCTGGGGTTCGACCACCGCGGGGCCTTCCCGCTCCCGGTCCCCGAGGGCAGTGCCGCGCAGCAGGCGGCGGCGGTCCTGCCGGACAGCCAGGTAGTGGGGGCGTTCCATCACGTGTCCGCGGTCGTGCTGCTGGACCCCGAGGTCGAGACCGTGGACCTCGACGTCATGGTGCTCGGGGATGACCGCCACGCCACCGACCTCGTGCAGGCGCTCGCCGCGCGCATCCCCGGGGTCCGCGGCGTGTACGCCGGGCGGCTGCGCAACTGCGGCCAGATCGAGGCGCTGACCTGCAACCTGGTCTCCATCAACCGCCGTTACAAGGCCCACGCGGGCCTGCGTGTGACCGACATCTAGCCCGTCCGTCCCCCGCGCCTGAGGCCGCCGGCCTGGCCGGGGCACCGGGGCGGGACGGTTTTCGTTGCGGAGAAAGGAAGCGATGCGCGGCCCGCAGCGTCAATTTAACGTTGACGAGCGCGGTGGCGTCAATCTAGTCTTGACGCATGACATCCTCGCCCGTTTCCCTCGACACGCTGATCACCTACGTCAAGGTGCAGCGGCCCGGCGGCTCGCCGCTGGAGAACCTGTCCGACGCGGTCACGGTGTCGGCCCAGCTCACTGACCAGGCTGACTCACTGATCGGCCATTTCGTGGACCAGGCCCGGCGCTCCGGCGCGTCGTGGAGCCAGATCGGCGCCAGCATGGGCGTCAGCAAGCAGGCCGCCCAGCAGCGGTTCGTGCCGCGCGGCCCGGTCCAGGGCCTGCAGATGGCGCCCGTCCCGGGCGACTTCTCCCGGTTCACCCTGCGGGCCCGCAACGTGCTCGCCGCGGCCGAGGACCTGGCGCAGGCCGCGGACGTGGCGGTGATCGGCCCGGAGCACCTCGCGGTCGGGTTGCTGGCGGAACCGGAAGGGATCGCCGCCAAGGCCCTGGCCGGCCTCGGCGTCAGCGCCGGGCAGCTGCGCTCCGCGTTCGGGCTGCCGGACCTGGCCGGGACGGAGGACGCGCCAGCCGGGAAGCCGGCCGGGGGCGGCCCGGCCGCCGCGCGGGTGCCGCTCGGGCCCGGCGCGATCGCGACGCTGAAGGGGGCGCTGCGGTCGGCGCTGCACCTGGGGCACAACTACATCGGCACCGAGCACATCCTGCTCGGCCTGGTGGACAAGGAGGACGCCACCGCGGCCACTCTGGAGGGCCTCGGCGTCACCAAGGCCGGGGTGCACCAGCAGATCACGCTGCTGTTCGCGGAGGTCGCGGCCAGCCGGTCCGGCTCAGGCGGCGCCTAGCACCTGGATCCCCGGCCGCAGCCGGGAGAAAACCGGCTCGAAGGGCACCTGCTTCTCGGTGGCCAGCGTGACGTAGCAGGTCCGGCCGGCCGGGGCCGCGATCGCGTACTGCAGCGCGGTGACCGAGGCCGTGCCCACGCTCATCTGGTTGTAGACCAGCACCGCGGTGCGGCCGTCCACGGTGGTCTGGCCGAGCTGGGCGTTGCTGGAGTTGATGGCCGTGAATTCCTGCTCGGCCAGCGTGTTCAGGCCGGTCAGCGCGTTCGTGCCGGCCGGGAGGCCGGCCGCCGCGCAGCTCAGCGACATGACGGCCTGGTAGCCGGAGTTCCCGCCGGAGGATCCGGGGTCGGCCAGGGTCACCGAGCCGGGGCGGCCCCAGCCCGGCATGACCGCGTTCAGGACCGACGGCTTGAGCCGGCCGAGCCCGACCGCGTGCAGGGCGCCGGGACGGCCCGCGGCGGGCACCGTGACCCAGCGCCTCGGGGACCGCCACCCGCAGGCCCTGGGCCGGGCCGCCGGCCCACTTCTGCCCGGCCGGGAGTGCGGGGGTGGCGGCGAGAGGCTTGCTGACCGAGGCGTACATGGCCTGCTCCGCCTGGGTGGACCGGCTTCCCCCGCTGGCGCAGCCGGTGACGGCCAGGACCAGGCCGGCCGCCAACGCCGACACCGGGAGCAGGGCCGGTATGCGCCTCATCAGTGATCCTCCGGGGGGTGCCGCGCAGACGCCCGGGGAATTCCGCGCACCAGGCTGGCGCCAGAAGTCTAAGTCGCCGAAGGGATATATATGCCCGAATGGGTCATTCAGGCCACCGGCTGAGGCCCCGGCGGCCAACGGGGCGGCCGGGGCCTCAGCGGGCGAGCGGGCAGGTCAGCGGCGGCTGGTCAGCGGTAGGAGTACTCCTCGGTCGGGAACTGCCCGCCGGTGACTTCCTCGGCGAAGGACTGCGCGGCCCGGCCGAGCACGCCGGCCACGTCCGCGTAGCGCTTGACGAACTTCGGGGTCCGCGGGGACAGCCCGGCCATGTCCTGCCAGACCAGTACCTGCGCGTCGCAGTCCGGGCCGGCGCCGATGCCGATGGTCGGGATCGACACCGCCTTGGTGACCCGGGCGGCGAGCTCCGCGGGCACGCACTCCAGCACGACCGCGAACGCGCCCGCCGCCTCCAGCGCCTTCGCGTCCTGCAGCAGCTGCTCGCCGTCCTCACCCCGGCCCTGCACCCGGTAGCCGCCGAACACGTTGACCGACTGCGGGGTGAGCCCGAGGTGCCCCATGACCGGGATGCCGGCCGCGACCAGCTCCTCGGCCTGGGGGAGGACCCGGCGGCCGCCCTCCAGCTTGACCGCGTGCGCGCCGGCTTCCTTGAGGAACCTGATCCCGGCCGCGAGTGCCGCGGCGGGTGACGCCTGGTAGGAACCGAACGGGAGGTCGGCGACGATGAGGGCCCGGCTGGTGCCGCGGACTACCGCCGCGGTCAGCGGGATGAGCTCGTCCAGGGTGACCGGGATCGTCGAGTCGTGACCGAAGACGACCATGCTGGCCGAGTCACCGACCAGGAGCACGGGGATGCCCGCCTCGTCGAAGACGTGCGCGGTCAGCGCGTCGTACGCGGTGAGCATGGGCCACTTCTCGCCGCGGGCCTTGGCCTTGGCCAGGTCGCTGACGGTCACCCGGCGGGTGGCGCGGCCGCCGTAGAGGGGCTCTGGGGTTCTGGTGGCCGCCGCGCCCGTGCTGGCCGGGACGGCCGTGCGTGCGCCGGGACGGTGCTGGCCGGGACGGTGCTGACGGCGGGGGCTGGTGCACTGGTCCGCGTCTCGGTAGCGGCCGTGCCCGTGCCCCCAGGGGAGTTATTCATCCTGGGTTCCTCCAGTCTCGTGGCGCCGTTGCGGCGTCCCCGGACCGTTCGATCATGACATGCACGAGGGGGCTGGTGATAGCCCCTGTTACGCCAGTGTTCCGCGGCCGTGTTCCCGGCCGCCCGGCGGAGGCGGGGCGGGACGGCGGGCGGAGGCGGGGCGGGCGGGCCCGGGCGGAGGCGGAGCGGGCGCCTGGCCGGGGCGGAGCCCGCTCCGGACGGGGCGGAGCGGGTGCCCGGGAGAAATTCTCCGGGGCCGGGAATCTTTTACGATACGGTCTAGTTCCGTATCGATAGCTTCCCCGCGCGGCGCCCGCCTGGACACATGTCCGGCCGGGTCCCGCCGGGGCCGTACGCAACCTGGGTAACGCCGCCGTCCGCGACGGCCTTCCCCCGATCTGAAGGATGTTATGGATCACCGCAACGCAGGACCCGCCGCGGGGCAGCCGGCGGCGGGTCAGCCGGCCGCCTCGGCCGCCCTGAGCCGGGCCGCCGACGCCGTGGCCGACCGGATCCACCGCCGCCGGTGGGCCATCCTGGCCGTCCTGGTCGTCAGCCTCATCGCCATCGTGCTGGACAACACGGTGCTGAACGTCGCGCTCAAGACCATCGCCGAGCCCAAGCCCGCGGGCCTGGGCGCCAGCCAGAGCCAGCTGGAGTGGGGGATCAACTCCTACACGCTGGTCTTCGCCGGCCTGCTGTTCACCTTCGGGGTGATCGGCGACCGGATCGGCCGCAAGAAGATGCTGATGTTCGGGATGGCGGCGTTCGGCGTGTTCTCGCTGATCACCGCCTATTCACGCAACCCGGATCAGCTGATCTTCGCGCGGGCCGCCATGGGCCTCGGCGCGGCGGCCGTCATGCCGCAGACACTGTCCATCATCTCCAACGTGTTCGACCCCCGCGAGCGCGCCAAGGCCATCGGCATCTGGGCCACCGCCGTCGGCATCGGCGTGGCCATCGGCCCGATCGTGGGCGGGCTGCTGCTGGCCCACTTCTGGTGGGGCAGCGTCTTCCTGATCAACGTCCCGCTCACCGCGGCCGGCGTGGTGGCCATCCTGCTGCTGGTGCCGGAGTCGCGGAACCCCAACCCGGGCCGGATCGACTACGCGGGCGTCGTGATGTCCATCGTCGGCCTGGTGCTCGTGGTGTACGGCATCATCCAGGGCGGCGAGAAGGGCTCCTGGATCCACTGGGACGTGCTCGGCATTACCGTCGCCGGACTCGCGGTGCTAGCCCTGTTCGGCTGGTATGAGACCCGGCTCAGTCACCCGTCGCTGGACGTGAAGCTGTTCCGCGACCCCCGGCTGTCCTCCGCGGTCGGCGCCCTCGGGCTGGTCTTCTTCGGCATGATGGGCGCGCTGTTCTTCCTCAGCTTCTACCTGCAGAGCGTGCGCGGGTACACCCCGCTGTACGCCGGCGTGCTCACCCTGCCGTTCGCCGCGGGCCAGATGCTGATGGCACCGCGCAGTTCCCGGCTGGTCAGGCGGTACGGCACCAAGGCCGTCGCCGCGACCGGGCTGATCACGGTGGCGGTCGCGCTGGGCGGCTACCTGCTGCTCGGGCATCAGCACGCCGATCTGGGTGCTGGCCGTGATCTTCTTCGTGCAGGGCGCGGGCATGGGCGCCGTGATGCCGCCGGCCACCGAGGCCGTCATGTCCGTGGTGCCCCGGGAGCGGGCCGGCTCCGGCTCGGCGCTGACCAACACCGCCCGCCAGGTCGCAGGGGCACTTGGCGTCGCGGTCCTCGGCTCCATCCTGGCCCAGGTCTACCGGGGCCAGCTCAGCCCGCACCTGACCGCCCTGCCCGCTGCCGCGCAGAACGCCGCAACGGGCTCGATCACCGCTACCGACTCCGTGGCCGCCAAGCTGGGTCACGCCGGACTGCGCCTCGACCAGTTCGGTGACGTCGCCTTCGTGCACGCGATGCACGTCACCACGGCCATCTCCGCGGTGATCACGCTGCTCGGCGCGCTGGTCGTGCTGATCTGGATGCCAGGCCGCGCCGCGGTCCAGACCGCCGCGGTCCAGCCGCAGGCTGAGGCGCCGCAGGCTGAGCCTGGCTGCTGGCTGGCGCGGCGCTGGCCGGCGCGGTGCAGGCTGAGGGTGGCCGGGACGGGGCGCTCGGGATCCCGGCCGCTGTCGCGGCCGAAGCCGGAGTGGAAAACTAAGGCCATGTCTGCAGCGAATGCCAACACCGTTGTTGAGCAGAACCCTGCTGAGCAGGCCGCGGGAACCGGGCCTGACCGCCCGGCCCCCGCGGCCCGGCCGCGCCGCCCGGGCCGCCCGCGCAGCGAGGAGGCCGACCGGGCCATCATCGACGCCGCGCTCTGCGTATTCGCGGAGCACGGCGTCGAGGGGCTGTGCATCGAGAAGGTGGCGGCCCTGGCCGGCGTGGGCAAGGCCACCATCTACCGGCGCTGGCCCGGCAAGGAGGACCTGCTGCTGGACGCGCTGGCCGCGCTGAAGAGCCCGATGCCGGAGCCGCGCGGCGAGTCTGTCCGCGACGACCTGGTCGCGCTGATGCAGGCCATGGCGGCCATGTACGACGACCCGCGCCGGGCCCGGGAGTTCGCCCTGCTGCTCGGCGAGGGCGCGAAGTTCCCCCGGCTCATGGCCAGGTACACCGAAACCGTGGTCGAGCCGCGCCGGGACGTCATCCGGTCGGTGCTGCGCCGCGGGGTCGGGACCGGCGAGCTGCGGCCGGACATCGACATCGAGGTGGCGCTGTTCATGCTGACCGGCGCGATGATCAGCCGGGGCAAGCACCAGCCCGAGGGGATCTCGGACGGCTTCGCGCAGCGCGTGGTGGACGAGCTCCTCACCGGCCTCACCCCCCGCTGACCGCGGGACGCCCTACCGCGGCGCTCCGGCACCATCGGGCGCGGGAGCCCCTACCCGGTGCTCCGCCGCTCCGGCCGGACCCCGCCGGCCCGCGCCTGTGCACACCGGCCCTAGCTGAGGCGGGCCTCCTGCCCCGTCAGCCCCAATGCCCCCGCCAGCCTCGCTAACCCCAGGCCGGCGTTCGTGATCATGGGATCGCTGTTGCTCAGGACAACAGTGATCCCATGATCACGAACGCTGCAGGAGGGCTGAGTGGCTTGGGATGGTGCCCTGGCTCCGGAGGGGTGGCGCCCGGGCGGGCGGGGTGGCCGGAAGGGGGTTGCGGGCAGTGGGAGACTCGGAAGTATGCAGCGCCGTTTCCGCACGGTCGATGTGTTCACCGCCACGCCCTTCGGGGGCAACCCCGTCGCCGTCGTGCTCGACTCCGACGGGCTGAGCACCGGCGACATGCAGCGCTTCGCCAACTGGACCAACCTGTCGGAGACCACGTTCGTGCTCCCGCCGTCCAGTGAGCAGGCCGACTACCAGGTCCGGATCTTCACCCCCAGCCGGGAGCTGCCCTTCGCGGGCCACCCCACCCTGGGCACCTGCCACGCGTGGCTGGAGGCCGGCGGCAAGCCCGCCCTCCCCGAGGTGTTCGTGCAGGAATGCGGGGCGGGCCTGGTCGAGATCCGCCAGGTTCCGGCGGGGCTGGCCTTCGCCGCACCGCCGCTGATCCGGTCCGGGCCGGTGGAGGAGCCGCTCGCCGCGCACATCGCCGCCCTGCTCGGCATCAGCCGGGACGACATCACCGACCTCGCCTGGGCCGACAACGGGCCGGGCTGGGTCGCCGTCCTGCTGCCCAGCGTGGAGGCCGTGCTCGCCCTGCGCCCCGCGACCGTGGACATGGACATCGGGGTGGCGGCCTGCTACCCGGCCGGCTCACCGGAGGCCGTCGAGGTCCGGGCCTTCTTCCCCAGCGGCGACGCGACGATCGAGGATCCGGTGACCGGCAGCCTGAACGCCTCGCTCGCGCAGTGGCTGCTGGACACGGGGCGGGTCAGCGCGCCGTATGTGGCGAGCCAGGGCACGGCTCTGGGCAGGTCCGGGCGGGTGCACATCTTCCGCGAGGCCGACGGGCAGATCTGGGTCGGCGGCGGCGCCCTGACCTGCGTGTCGGGATACGCGGAACTGTAGCGGTAGGAGAGCCTGGTTCCGGGGAATCCATCTCCTGGCACGCCAGGCTTCTCGGCAGGAGGTTTGCACAGCGTGGACCTAAGGCAGGAGTCCGCTGAGCTGCTGCGCACCGAGGCAGCCGGTTACGCGGCGGTGGCGCTGGCCAACATCAGGCACGAGTTCCCGGCGGCGATGCAGCACACGATGACGGCGCCGGGTGACTTTCCTTACCGGCCCCGGGCGCGCACGCCGGTGTTCTACGGCAGCGTCGACTGGCACTCCTCGGTCCAGATGCACTGGACCCTGCTGCGGCTGCTGCGCACCCTGCCCGGCGAGGTACCCGGGAGCGGGATCCGGTCCGCACTCGGCGCCCAGTTCACCCCGGTGGCGCTGGCGGCCGAGGCCGAGTTCGTGCGCAGTGCCGACGCGCGGGCCGAGCGGCCGCAGGGCTGGGGCTGGGCCCTCGCCCTCGTGCACGAGACGCAGAGCTGGGACACCCCGGACGCCCGCAAGTGGGCGGAGGCCATGGCCCCGCTGGCCGAGGCCCTGACCTTCGGGTTCCTCGGCTGGCTGCCGGGGCAGTCGTACCCGGTCCGGTACGGCACGGAGCAGGGGAGCGCCTTCGGGCTCTCCCTGGCCTGGCCGTTCGCGGAAGCCAGGGCGCAGGCCGGTGACCCGGCGCTCCGCGACGCGATCGCGTCCCGGGCGCTCGCCTGGTTCAGCGCGGACAGCATGTACCCGGCCGACTGGGAGCCGTCGGGGGACGACTGTGTCTCACCGGCCCTGACCGAGGCGGAGCTGATGGCCCGCGTGCTCCCGCCGCATGAGTTCGCCGACTGGGTGGCCATGTTCCTGCCCGGCCTCGAATGGGGCCGCCCGTCCACCTTGTTCACCCCGGCGGTGGCCGGCGATCCCGGTGAGGGTGACGGTGAGGGCGAGGCGCTGGGCAGCCGCCTGCACGGCCTGAACGCGACCCGGGCGTGGTGCTGGCGGCAGATCGCGGCCGCCCTCCCGCCCGGTGACCCCCGGGCCGAGCCCGCGGTGGCGGCCGCCCGGCAGCACGCCAAGGCGGTGCTGCCGTACGTGCTCGGCGGGGACTACCGGCTGGAGCACTGGCTGGCCGGCTACGCGGTGCTCATGCTGAGCTGAGCGCGGGCCGCAGGCCCGGCCGGGGGACCAGCCGGGCCGGGCCGGCCGGCCGGGGATCAGCCGGGCGGCCGGGACAGCGGGCCGGCCGAGATCAGCCGGGCCGGCGGTCCAGCCGGGGCTCACGCCAGCGGTTGGTGATCGGCAGGCGCCGGTCGCGGCCGAAGTTGCGGGGCGTGATCTTCGGGCCCGGCGGGTACTGGCGCCGCTTGTACTCGGCCCGGTCCACCAGCTGGATGACCCGGTCCACCAGTTCCGGGTCGTGCCCGGCCCCGACCAGCTCGGCCGCGCCCATGTCCTTTTCCACGTAGTCGTCCAGCAGCGCGTCGAGCACCGAGTAGTCCGGCAGCGAATCGGTGTCCAGCTGCCCCGGGGCCAGCTCCGCGCTCGGCGGCTTGGTGATGGAGTTCTCCGGGATCGGCGGGGTCTCGCCGCGCTCGACCGCCTGCCCGTTCCGCCACCGGGCCAGCTCCCAGACCAGCGTCTTGAGCACGTCCTTGATCGGGCCGAAGCCGCCGGCCGAGTCGCCGTACAGGGTGGAGTACCCGGTCGCGATCTCGCTCTTGTTGCCGGTGGTCAGGACCAGGTGGCCCTCGGCGTTGCTCAGCCCCATCAGGATCACGCCGCGGATCCGGGACTGGAGGTTCTCCGCGGCCAGCCCTTCGAGGTGCAGCTCGGCCTGGAAGGCGTCGACCATCGGGGCGATCGGGACGGTCCGGGCGTGCAGGCCCTGGCGCTTGGCCAGGTCCTCCGCGTCGCTCACCGAGTGCTCCGAGGAGTACCCGCTGGGCATCAGCACCACGTGCACCTGGTCCGCCCCCAGCGCATCGGCCGCGATCGTGGCGACCAGCGCGGAATCGATGCCGCCGGACAGGCCGAGGATGACCGACCGGAAGCCGTTCTTGCGCACGTAGTCACGCACGCCGGTGACCAGGGCGGAGTAGACCTCGGCGTGCGGGGCCAGCCGCGGGCTGATGGCGGGCTCCGGAAGCGGGGGCAGGGACGTGGGCGGCCCGGCGGACCCCGCGGGCCGCGGGGGCAGGGCCACCCGGTGAATGCTCATCACGGTGCCGTCGCTGGCCTCGGCGGGGGTGTCGGCCGGCGGGACACTGTCCGCGACCGCGCGGGCCGCGGGCAGGTCGAGGTCGGCGACCAGCAGCGCCTCCTCGAACTGGGGTCCCCGGCTGATCAGCCCGCCCTCGGCGTCCACGACGATCGAATCCCCGTCGAAGACCAGCTCGTCCTGGCCGCACACCATGTTCACGTAGGCCAGGGCCGCGCCCGCCTCGCGGGCCCGCCGGACCACCAGTTCCAGCCGGGCCTGGTCCTTGCCGCGCTCGTAGGGGGAGGCGTTCGGCACGACCAGCAGCCCGGCGCCCGCCTGCCGGGTCACCGCGACCGGGCCGCCGTCCTGCCACAGGTCCTCGCAGATGGCGATGGCCACATCCACCGCGCCGTCCTGAACCGGGACCCGGACCACCGGCAGCCGGTTGCCAGGCACGAAGTAGCGGTACTCGTCGAACACCCCGTAGTTGGGCAGGTGATGCTTGGCCGTGGTCACCGCCACCGTCCCGCCGTACAGCAGCGCGGCCGCGTTCTGGGCCGAGCTGACCGGCTCACCGGCCCGCGGCGTCCCGCCGGGCCGCTGGCCCAGGTAGCCGGTGACGACGGCGATGCCGCCGAGCCCGTCCCCGTCCAGCTGCTGCGCCGTCGCCTCCAGCGTGGCCATCGAGGCCTGCACGAACGAGTCCCGCAGCGCCAGGTCCTCGACCGGGTAGCCGGTCAGCATCATCTCCGGGAACACGACGAGGTCGGCGCCGGCGTCCGCGGCGCGGCGGGTCCAGTCCACCACCGTGGCGGCGTTCCCCGCCAGGTCGCCGACGGTCGAGTTCACCTGGGCAAGGGCGATCCGCAGCCTGGTCACCCTCTCACTCTAATCCGGCGGCCAGCCTGTCTTCCGGGTGCGGCCAGCCTGCCCGGCGCGCGCCAGGCCGGGGCCGGAAGTGGCGCACCCGGCCGCGGGCGACGTGGGCCAGATGGTGCTCCAGCCCGGCTGGCGCGCGGTAGGTTCGGCCTGGCAGGTCAGGCTGGTCCAGGTCCGGCAGGTCCAGGTCCAGCAGGTAGACTCGCCGCAGGTTTGTAACGCCCCGGTAACACGGCCGCGAGAGACTGTCGGCCAGGGCAGGCTCGGTCAGCCGATGTGCTGTGCTGCCCGCCATCCACGCAGGTAAACGCCGCTGACCAGCAAGGACAGGCCGTCATGGACAGGCAGGAAGAATTCGTCCTCCGCACCCTGGAGGAACGGGATATCCGTTTTGTCCGGCTGTGGTTCACCGACGTTCTCGGCTACCTGAAGTCGGTCGCGGTGGCCCCCGCCGAGCTCGAGGGAGCGTTCGCCGAGGGCATCGGGTTCGACGGCTCGGCGATCGAGGGGTTCGCCCGCGTCTACGAGGCGGACATGATCGCCAAGCCGGACGCGTCCACGTTCCAGCTGCTGCCCTGGCGCGGTGAAGCCTCCGGGGTAGGCCGGATGTTCTGCGACATCCGGATGCCGGACGGCTCGCCCTCCTACGCGGATCCCCGCTACGTGCTGAAGCGGGCGCTCGGGCACGCCGCCGATCTCGGCTTCACCTTCTACACCCATCCCGAGGTGGAGTTCTTCCTGCTGAAGGAGCGGCCCGCGCTGGGCGCCAAGCCGGAGCCGATCGACACCGGCGGGTACTTCGACCACACCCCGCACAGCGTCGCGCACGACTTCCGGCACGAGTCGATCCAGATGCTGGAGAGCATGGGCATCTCGGTGGAGTTCAGCCACCACGAGGGAGCGCCGGGCCAGCAGGAGATCGACCTGCGCTACGCGGACGCCCTGACCACGGCGGACAACATCATGTCGTTCCGGCTGGTCATGAAGGAGGTCGCGCTCCAGCAGGGCGTGTACGCGTCCTTCATGCCCAAGCCGTTCACCGAGTACCCCGGCTCCGGCATGCACACCCACATGTCGCTGTTCGAGGGCGACCGGAACGTCTTCTACGAGCCGGGCGCGGAGTTCCAGCTGTCCAAGCTCGGCCGGGCGTTCATCGCCGGGGTGCTCCGGCACGCCGCCGAGATCACCGCGGTGTGCAACCAGTGGGTCAACTCCTACAAGCGCCTGTGGGGCGCGGAGGAAAGCGCGGCCGGCGCCGGCGGGGAGGCCCCCGCTTACATCTGCTGGGGCCACAACAACCGCTCGGCCCTGGTGCGGATTCCCATGTACAAGCCGCACAAGGGAAATGCCACCCGAGTTGAGTTCCGCTCGGTAGACTCGGCATGCAATCCCTACCTTGCGTTCGCGGTAATTCTCGAAGCCGGCCTGAAGGGTATCGAGGCCGGTTACGAGCTGCCGCCCGGCGCGGAGGACGACGTATGGGCGCTCACCTCGGCCGAGCGACGGGCACTGGGCATCTCGCCGTTGCCGCAGAGCCTGGATGAGGCGATCACTGTGATGCAGGACAGCGAACTGGTGGCCCAGGCGCTCGGCGAGCACGTCTTTGACTTCTTCCTGCGCAACAAGCGCGCCGAATGGCGCGAGTACCGGCACCAGGTCACCCAGTTTGAGCTGGACCGTTACTTGCCCGTGCTATGACTGTGTGAGCCGGGGCCGTGTCATCGGGCAGTTCTGAGGCAGCGAGCGGGGCCGGGGTGGGCGGCGCGATCAGGGATCGGGGTCAGGGCACAGTGTTCTGGGTGGGCGTACTCGGGCCATTACTGGTCCGGACCGGCGGTGAGCCGGTGCCCGTGCCCGCGCCGAAGCAGCGGGTGATCCTGGCCGCCCTGGCGCTGCGCGCAGGCCAGGTCGCCTCCTACGACGAGCTGGCCGAGATCGTCTGGGACGGCACGCCGCCCGCCGGTGCCCGGGTCGCCATCCGTAACTACGTCAAGCGCCTGCGGCAGATCCTGGGACCCTACGCCGGGCGCCGCATCGTCACCCGTGACCCGGGCTACGCCCTCGAGGCGGAGCCCGATGAGGTTGACGTGCTGCGCTTCACCGCCTTGTGCGGCCGGGGCGGCGAGGCCGTCCGCCGCGACGCGCCCGCCGCCGGCGAACCGGGGGCCTGGGAACTCCTGGGCGAGGCGATCGGCCTGTGGCGGGGGAGCCCGCTCGTGGATGTGCCCTCCAACGTGCTCATCACCGCCGAGGTACCGCGGCTGGACGCGCTGCGCATGCAGGCCCAGGAATGGCGGATGGACGCCGGCCTGGCCCGCGGGCTGCACGCGGAACTGGTCGGGGAGCTCACCCAGCTGGCGCAGGATCACCCGTGGCGTGAGCGGTTCCACGCCCAGCTGATGCTGGCCCTGTACCGCTGCGGGCGCCAGGCTGAGGCGCTGGCCGCCTACCAGCGCACCCGGCGGATGCTGGTGGACGAGCTCGGCGTGGAACCCGGCCGGGAACTGCGCGACCTGCAGGCCGGCATCCTGGACGCCGACCCGGACCTGGCGGCCCCGGGCCCCGCGCTGGCCAGGTTCCTCACTGCCCCGCTCGCTGCTGAGCCTGGCCCGTCCGGGCCACGGGCGCCAGGCGGGCAGGCGCCCGGCGACAGCGGGCCCGCTGCGGGCCGCGCCCCGGCCAGCCTGGCCGGCCGCGGGCCGGGCGGCCGTGTGAGCGCTCGCCCGGCCGCCGGTGGGCCGGGCCGTCCCGCCGGGGGCGGCCCCATCGCAGGCGGCGGGACCGCAGGCACCGGGGCGCCCGGCTCCGGAACCACGGTCGGGACCCGGGACTGAACCACTGGCGCCGCAACCACGGGCGCCGGATCCACGGGCGCCGGGCCGCGCGTCGCCCGCGCACGCGCCGGCCACCCGGCCACCCGGGCGGCCGCGCCCCAGGACAACCCCACGGTGGGGGCGGGCCCGTCCCGTCCAGGCCGGACCGGAGCCGCCCCCGCTGGCCAGGCCACCGTGGTGCCCCGGCAGCTGCCCGCCGGGGTGGCGCACTTCGCCGGGCGCACCGCGGAGCTGTCCGAGCTGCAGGCCTGGCGGCAGGAGGCGGCCTCTGCCGACGGGGCCGCCAAGGTCCTGGTCATCGGGGGGACAGCCGGGGCCGGCAAGACCGCGCTGGCGGTCCACTGGGCGCACCAGAGCGCCGGGGAGTTCCCCGATGGCCAGCTGTACGTGAACCTGCGCGGATTCGACCCCTCCGGCACCCCGGTAGCCCCGGGCGACGCCCTGCGCTGGTTCCTCGGCGCGTTCGGGGTGACCGAGGAGCAGATACCGGACAGCGTCGACGCGCAGTCCGCCCTGTACCGGAGCGTGCTGGCCGGCAAGCGGGTCCTGGTCATCCTGGATAACGCGCGCGACGCCGCCCAGGTGCGGCCGCTGCTGCCGGGCAGCCAGTCCTGCCTGGCCCTGGTGACCTCCCGCGCTCGCCTGCCCGGGCTGGCCGCGACGGAAGGCGCCCGGCTGGTCCCGCTGGACGTGCTGACCGCCGGCGACGCACATGAGCTGCTGGCCAGCCGCCTGGGCGAACGGGCCCGCTCAGAAGCAGACGCGGCCCAGCAGCTGACCGAGGCATGCTCGCGGCTGCCGCTGGCGCTGAGTATCGTCGCCGCCCGGGTGGCGGCCCGGCCCTACCTGCCGCTCGCCGACCTGGCCCGGGACCTGGCCGACGCGCAGGGACGGCTGGAAGCACTGGACGCCGGGGACCCGATGGCCAGCATCCGGGCCGTGTTCTCCTGGTCCTGCGAGCAGCTGAGCGGCCCGGCGGCCCGGATGTTCCGGCTGCTGGGATTGCATGCGGGTCCCGATGTGACGATCGCGGCCGCGGCCGGCCTGGCCGGAGTGGACCACGGGCACGCGGCGGCGGCCGTCGCGGAGCTGGCGGATGCCCACCTGATCGCCGAGCACGCCCCGGGCCGGTACGCCTTCCATGACCTGCTCCGGGCGTATGCCGCCTACCTGGCCCGGACCACCGACGGGGAGCTGGAGCGGCAGGCGGCGGTGCGCCGGGTACTGGACCACTACCTGCACACCGCCTCGGCGGCCAGCGGGCTGCTCAACCCGGCCCGCCCGCAGCTGCCGCTGGGGCCGCCCAGTGCCGGGGTCACGCCCGAGACGCTCAGCACCGTGGCTGACGTGCTGGCCTGGTTCGAGGCGGAACGGCAGGTACTGATCGCGGCGATCACCCAGGCCGCAGACGCGGGGCTGGATGCGCACGCGTGGCAGCTGCCGTGGGCGGTCTGGCTGTTCTTCGACCGCGAGGGCTACTGGCACGACCAGGTGGCGATCCAGCGGGTGGCGATCGCGGCGGCGGGACGGCTGGGTGACCGGGCCCGGCAGGCCCACGCCTACCGCGACCTGGGCTGCACCTACGGGCGGCTGGGCCAGCTGGCCGAGGCGCGCGACCTGTGCTGCCAGGCTCTGGACCTGCACCGGGAGGTCGGGGACCGGATGGGGGAGGCCCGCGCGCACAACGAGATCGCGATGCTGGCCGAGCAGCAGGGCCGGATCGCGGAAGCCCTGGGTCATGCGCAGCTGTCCCTGGCGCTGTACCGCGAGGAGGGCTATGAGCCCGGCCTGGCGAAGATGCTCAACGGGGTCGGCTGGATGCACGCCCTGCTGGGTGACTACGAGCAGGCGCTGGAGTTCTGCGAGGAGGCCCTGGGCAAGTACCGGGGCCGCGGCGACCCGCTGAACGAGGCGGCGACCTGGGACAGCCTGGGATATGCCCTGCTGCACCTGGGCCGGCTGGATGAGTCGATCAGCTGCCTGCGCACCGCCGTGAACATCCTCGAGGGGCTCCGCACCGGCTACTACCTGACGACCATGCTGGTTCACCTGGGCGACGCCTACCACGCTGCAGGCGACCCGGAGCACGCCCGGCAGGCCTGGCAGGACGCGCTGGCCATCCTGGAGGACCTGAACCACTCCGACGCTGACCAGGTCCGGGCCCGGCTGGACGGCGAGGGACCGCCGGTACCCGGCTCGTCGGTCCTGTCCGGGGTAGGTGGCCGGCTGCGGGAAAACCACGCGGTCGGCGCCTGACATACCGGCGCTAACCGCGCTACCGGGACGTTACCGGCCGGTCGCATACTTTAAGAGTGCACCTACCCCCCCCGGTGCACCCCCCTGCCGGGGCCGTCCACGGACGGCCCCGGCGCCGGACTTTTTAAGCCCCGTTCGGAACCGGGGGGCGCGGCCTCTCCCCCCAGCCCGCCTCCCGGTTCCAGCGTCCGGGCGCCGCCGCAGGCCTCTGGCCGCGGTATCCGTGCCCGTCACCTGCCCCCGCCGCCCCGCTGACTCTGGCCAGGGGAAGCCAACTCGCGCATCCGGCCGTTACGGTGCAGGGGTGAGTGCGCGCCGAAGGACGACCCCGGCCGGGGAGCTGGCCCGGATGGGATTCGCTGACGCGGACCGGGCGGAGCGGCTGCTCAGCGAGGATCTGGCCCTGGATCCCGAGGGCGCCGATACTGACCTGCTGGCCTCGCTGGCCGCCGCCGCCGACCCTGACCTGGCCCTGACCACGCTGGCCCGGATGCCGCTCAGCGGGGACCTGCTCGCCGCGCTGCGCGCCGACGCCGGGCTCCGGAGCCGGCTCACCGCGGTGCTCGGCGCCAGTGCCGCGCTCGGCGATCACCTGGCCCGCCACCCGGAGGACTGGCAGGTTCTGAGCGGCCCGGACGCGCTGCGCAGCCCAGGGGCGGCCGAGTTGCGGGCCGACCTGCTGATGGCGGTGGGCGCCAAGCCCGGTGACCCGGAGCCGGTGGCCGACCCGGCCGGGGCGCAGGGCGGGGACCCGGCCACGGCACCGGTCACCTCACTGGCCGCCGCCTACCGGCGGCGGCTGCTGCACCTGGCCGCGCGGGACCTGACCGGCGCCGTCACCGTGGACGAGACCGCGGCCGAGCTGGCCGACCTGGCCGCCGCCGCCCTGGAGGCGGCGCTGGCCATCGCCCGCTCGCAGCTGCCCCCGGGCTCGGCTCCCGCCCGGCTGGCCGTGATCGCCATGGGCAAGTGCGGCGGCCGCGAGCTCAACTACGCCAGCGACGTGGACGTGATCTTCGTCGCCGCACCAGCCGCACCACGGCCGGGCCAGCCGGCCCGGCCGGGTCCGCCCATCCCGGCGGGCCCGCGGAACCCGGCACGCCCGGCCCCCGCACCGCGGACGCCGAGGGAGCCGCGCTGCGCACCGCCACCCAGCTGGCCGCGGGCCTGATCCGGACCTGCTCGCAGAGCACCGCCGAGGGTGCCCTGTTCCCCGTGGACCCCAACCTCCGCCCGGAAGGCCGCGACGGCCCGCTGGTCCGCACCCTGGCCAGCCACGTCGCGTACTACCAGCGCTGGGCCAAGACGTGGGAGTTCCAGGCGCTGCTGAAGGCCCGTCCGGTGGCCGGCGATCTTGAGCTGGGCCAGGCTTACCTCGACGCGCTGGGACCAATGGTCTGGCAGGCCTCCCGGCGCCCCAACTTCGTCGCTGACGTGCAGGCCATGCGGCGCCGGGTGATCGGCAACCTGGCCCCCGGCGAGGCCTCCCGCCAGCTCAAGCTGGGCCCCGGCGGGCTGCGCGACATCGAGTTCGCGGTGCAGCTGCTCCAGCTGGTGCACGGGCGGACCGACGAGTCGCTCCGCGAGACGGGCACGCTGCCCGCCCTGGCCGCGCTGGCCCGGGGCGGCTACGTGGGGCGGGAGGACGCGGCCAGCATGGCCGCGGCCTACCGGTTCCTGCGCACCGTCGAGCACCTGCTCCAGCTCCGCCAGTTGCGCCGTACCCACACCCTGCCCGAGGACCCGGCCGCGCTGCGCCGGCTGGGCCGGGCGCTGCGCCGGGCCCGGACCCGCAACGGCGCGGCGGCCCCGGCCCCGCCGTCCCGGGCTGACCCGGCCGCCGAGCTGATGGCCCAGTGGCGCCAGCACGCCCGCGAGGCCCGCCGCCTGCACGAGAAGCTGTTCTACCGGCCGCTGCTGGAAGCGGTGGCCCGGCTGCCCACCGACGCGGTGCGGCTGACCCGGGAGGAGGCCCGGGCCCGGCTGGAGGCCCTCGGCTACGACGACCCGGCCGGCGCGCTGCGCCATATCGAGGCGCTGACCTCGGGGGTGTCGCGCCGGGCGGCCATCCAGCGCACGCTGCTGCCGGTGATGCTGGAGTGGTTCGCCGACGCCGCGCAGCCGGACGCCGGGCTCCTGGCCTTCCGCCAGGTCAGCGACGCGCTGGGGGACTCGCCGTGGTACCTGCGGCTGCTCCGGGACGATACCAACGTGGCGCGCCGGATGGCCCGGCTGCTGGCGTCCAGCCGGTACGCGACGGACCTGCTGATGCGCGCGCCGGAGACCGTGGCCCTGCTGGGCTCGAATGAGCAGCTCGTGCCCCGCCCCGCGACCGCGCTGCACACCGAGGCCACCGCGGTGGTGAGCCGGCACGCCAGCGCCGAGGACGCCGCGCGGGCGGTCCGCGCGCTGCGCCGCCGTGAGCTGCTCCGCACCGCCGCCGCCGACCTGCTCGGGGTGACCACGGTCGAGGAGACCGAGGAGGCGCTGACCGTGATCACGGCCGTCACCATCGGCGGGGCCCTGGACGCCGCGGCCGGCGCGTTCGAGCGGGAGTCCGGCCCGCTGCCCACCCGGATCTGCGTGGTGGGCATGGGGCGGTTCGGCGGCCGGGAGACCGGCTACGGCAGCGACGCCGACGTGATGTTCGTCCACGACCCGCTGCCGGGGGTCGAGGACCAGGTGGCGGCGCGGGCCGCCCACGCGGTCGCCGAGGAGATGCGCCGGCTGCTCGCCCAGCCCGCGCCCGACCCGCCGCTGGTCGTTGACCCGGGACTCCGCCCGGAGGGCCGGCAGGGGCCGCTGGTGCGCACGCTGGCCTCGTACCGCGCGTACTACGAGCGCTGGTCGCTGGCGTGGGAGGCGCAGGCGCTGCTGCGCGCGGAGCCCGCCGCCGGTGACCGGGAGCTGGGGGAGAGGTTCCGGCTCCTGGCCGATGAGTTCCGGTACCCGGCGGGCGGGATCAGCGCCGCGTCGGTCCTGGAGATCAGGCGGCTGAAGGCGCGGATGGAAGCGGAGCGGATGCCCCGCGGCACCGACCCGGCCATGCACCTGAAGCTGGGCCCGGGCGGGCTGTCCGACGTGGAGTGGGTGGTCCAGCTGCTCCAGCTGACCCACGCCCACGAGGTGGCCGAGCTGCGCACCACCCGCACCCTGACCGCGCTGGCCGCCGCGCAGGAGGCGGGCCTGATCGGCCGGGACGATGCGGCCGCGCTGGCCGCGTCGTGGCGGCTGGCCACCCGGATCCGCAACGCCGTGGTGCTGCTGCGCGGGCGGTCCTCCGACGTGCTCCCCGCGAAGCAGGCCGAGCTGGCCGCGGTGTCCCGGATCCTCGGCTACTCCCCGGACGCCAGCCAGGACCTGGTCGAGGACTACCGGCGCACCGCCCGCCGGGCCCGCGCCGTGATGGAGCGCCTCTTCTACGGCTGACCCGCGCAGCCAGCTGCACGCCGTAAGCGCGCGGCCAGGACAGCCAGCTGCACGCCCGCAGGCGCGCAGCCAGGCCAGCCAGCTCAGCCGCGGCCGTTGGCCTTCAGCCGGGCCAGCGCGCCCACGGTCATCGCGCCGCGCCACTCGGACGCCGCCACCGGGGACCAGGCCATCCAGTTGAACGTCCAGCCCCCGTCGTCGCGCTGCGCACCGGCCAGGTGATCCAGGCCGGCCTCGATCACCGCGGGCTCGAACAGGCCGCGGGCCAGCGACCCGGGCCGCGGCGCGAAGTCCAGCGGCGTGTGGATCTCCCCGGGCGCCGCGGGATCCAGCGTCACCACGTCCGGGCTGGTGATCAGCGGCGCGAGCCGGTCCATCGTGGCGGCCGCGCGGTCCCGGTCAGGCACGTGATCGAGGAAATGCGCCACGGCCCGCAGGTCATACGGGCCCGCCTTCTCCAGCTCACCGATCCGCGCCCACATCAGCCCGGTGGCCCGGTCCAGCCACGGATGCCGTACTCCGTGCCCGTGCAGCGTGCCGGCCAGCAGCCCGGTGGTGATGAGGGACGCCGGGCCGCCGTCTTCCGGCACCCACCACGGCGCGTGCGGCCATCCGGCAATATTTTCCGCAACGAAGACCGCACCCCCTTCCCGGGGTGCGTTGGCCTCGAGCCATCCGAGGGCTCCCAGGACGAGGCCGTCGTCCCAGGCGTCCGCCTCGTCCAGGGCTTCCAGGGCGAACTGGATGGCCAGCGGCTGGCTGCCCGGGCCCCGGCCGTCCGGTTCGAGGGCATGGCCGAACCCGCCGTCCGGGGTGCGGTAGGCGGCGACCGCGTCCCGCACGTACTCAGGCCGCCCTTCCCCGAACAGCCGCTCGAACCTGCGCTGCTCCAGGACCCGGCCGCTGGCCGCGAGGAACTGCCGGGCCGCCGCGATGTCGATGTCATGTGAGGTCATGGCGTCCATCCTGGTGCGCGGCCCGGCCCCCGTCTTGAAGGAATCGGTCACGCGGGTGAGCAGCGTGCCAGACTCGTGGGTGTGGACTGGTCGGCGGGTTACCGGGAGTATGCGCCCCCGCGCGCGCTCGCGCACGCCCTGTCCTGCGTGTGGGTATCGGTGACCCCGGCCGCGGGCGCGCCGCCCACCCGGGTCCTGCCCGACGCATGCACCGACCTGATCTGGCGTGGCGGCACCGGGGTGTCCCTGGCCGGGCCCGACACCGGGCCGGTGCTGGCCGAGTCCCCGCCTGGCTCGGTGCTGGCCGGGGTCCGGTTCCGGCCGGGGGCCGGAGGTGCGGTCCTGGGCCTGCCCCTCAGCGCCGTGCTCGACCAGCAGCTGGACCCCGATGACCTGCGCACCGGGCTGCCCGGCGGCCGGGGCGCGAGCCTGGTCACCCAGGTGCACGGCGGGCTGTCGCCGGAGGAGGCCCTGCACCGCCTCGTCCGGCTGACGGGGGAGATGGTGACCGGCGCCCCCCCGGACCCCCTGGTCGCCGCGGCCGCGCAGCAGCTTGGCCGGCCGGGCGCCCGGGTCGGCCTCGTGGCCCGGCACCTGGGCATCAGCGAGCGCCAGCTGCACCGGCGGAGCGCGGCCGCGGTCGGCTACGGCCCGGTGCTGCTGCGCCGCGTGCTGCGTTTCCGCCGCGTCGTGTCCCGGATCGACGCTGGCGGTGCCCTGGACGATCTGGCCGGGCTGGCTGCCGAGGCCGGTTACGCCGACCAGGCGCACCTGACCCGCGAGAGCCAGGACCTGGCCGGCCTGCCCCCGGTCGCCCTGGCCCGGCTCAGGCGGGCCCCGGCCGCCGGGTAGCGGGCGGCATCCAGCGAACAGGAGAGCAGATGGAGTTGAAGCCAGCGGCGTCCCGGGTCAGCTCGTCCGGCCCGGCGGAATGGTTCACCGGGCAGGTCTGGATGGACGAGCTCGGAGCCCTGCCGGGGCTGGCAGTCCGCGCGCTGCGGGTGACGTTCGCGCCGGGCGCCCGGACGGCCTGGCACGCTCACCCGGGCGGCCAGGTGCTGCACGTCGTGGACGGGGTGGGCCGGGTGCAGTCCGCCGGCGGCCCGGTCCGGCCGCTGCGTCCCGGTGACACGGTGGTGGCCGGGCCGGGTGAGCAGCACTGGCACGGCGCCGCGCCGGACCAGCTCATGTCGCACGTCGCGATCTCCGCGGGCGATCCCGCGACCGGCCAGCAGACCGTGTGGGCGGAACACGTCACCGACGCGGACTACCGGGCTGCCCCGGAGCCCGCGGACGGCTGAGGGCGGGCGTTTCCCGCTCGTGGAACGGGAAGGGCGGTTCCCGCCCACCGCTTGCGTCCTGGATCTCGACGGACTGGCTGGTAGCCAGACCGGTGGCCCAGCCGGTGTCAGTGCTGGCCGGCGCCTGGCCGGCGTCCGCCGCGGCCTGGTGCGGCCGGGTGCCGGAGGTGAACCCGGCCGATCATGGCGGTGACATCGAGCCGGATGACGGGGAACCCGGGCACCGGCGGGTCCAGCCGCGAGTCGACTCCGCCTCTGTGCCTGATGGTCTGGATGCCGACACCCCGGGGAACGATGATCGTGATGCTTCCGCCTCCGCTGTAGACGTGCAGGTCGATGACGTGGTCGTCGAACTCGGCCTGGGTGAAGTCGAGCCTTACGCTGCCCAGGTCCGCGCTGATGTGCGTTTCCGCGGCGACCTGCCACTGTCCGGCCAGGCGCAGTCGCCCCAGGCCAGAGTGGATCTCCAGCGGCTTGGCCAGCCGCCGGTCCGGGCTGGTGAGGGCCACGGGCCCGGGCAATGACCGGACGACTTCGGCTAGTTCGGCCTCGGTCTTGGCGGCCAGCAGCCCGGTGACGCCGGTGTCGAACCCGGTCGCGTCGATGTCGCCGGTGGCGTAAAGCTCCTTGAGGAACTCTGTCGCCCGTTGCTGGGCATCCTCGCGCATGACCTGGCCTCGGCTGCGGGGTCCGGCTTACGGAATCCAGGCCAGGCTACCGGGCAGTTACCCAGGCTGCCCAGCGGCGGTCCGCAGAGGAAGCCGTCGCAGCGATGCTGCATGTCCGGGTGATCAGGCCGCGGGGAGCGTGCGTAGCCTCGAGAGCCCAACGGGATCCTGATGCCCGCGCCAGCTTGAGGTCGAGGGTTGCGACCTTGACCAGTGACGCTGCCGACGACCAGGGTTACGGGCGAGCCGCGTCACGGTGGGCGAGGATGCGGTCCGGCGGCAGGGATGAGCCCGTCGCAGGTCTGCCGGGAACGGATCCGCTCGACCGTGTCTCGGCATCCGGCTGGCGCGTGAGCTCGATGAGCTTCGCGCGGAGGTATTCCTGCAGGGACCGGCCGGTCAGCGCGGCGCGGGCAGCCAGTCCGTCCCGTGTCTCGTCTGGTACGTCACGGATCGTGATCGACGTTGGCATGCCTGCATTATGCAGCTACTACTGCCACCTGGACTTCGACATCACCTGGATCGGCTGACCCATCTCGTTTCACGATCACCCGGGTGAAAGCCCTGGCCTCAGTCCGTGGGCAGGGCGGTCAGGTCGCTGGCCCGCAGCACGCTGGTGACGCGGTCGGCAGCCAGGGCGGTGTCCCCGGCCGGGGCGATCTGGGTGGCCCAGGGCCACCAGTACCAGCAGCTGCCCCCGCCGTCCGCGGCGATCAGGACGTGGTCGTTCAGCGCGGCCGCGTCCGGATCCGGGTTCTGGACGAACAGGCTGGACGGTCGGCCGGGGCGGTCGAGCAGCCTGGTGATCCAGCCCTGGCCGGACAGCTCGCGGCGGAGGGCTTCCAGGTGCATGGCGGGGCCGCCGGGGTGGGGGCAGGACATGGGGACGCTCCTGGGTTTCGTTGCGGGAATTGAGGTTTCAAGAGTCCCGCGCGGGACCTACGCTCAGGAAGCACAGCGCCACGCACCGCCGTTTTGTCACCAGGCGGTGGGACGCTGTCAGGGACGCGGCAGCCGTGTCGCGTATCTCGACAATGCTCTGGCTGGTCAGGTCGCTGAGCGTGCTCAAGACGTAGCCCGGCTCGCGCTGCTGTACGACATACTGAAGGCCGAGGCGCTGTCCCCGCGCGCCTCGGCAGACCTGGCGAGGAAGGCGATCGAACAGATGGACCTGACCGGCGCCCCGTGGCGCAAGTCCTCCTACAGCGGAGGGAACGGCGGTGCCTGCGTGGAGGTCGCGGTCGTGCCCGGCTCCAAGGAGGGCAGCGACTACGTCATCACCATGCGCGACTCCAAGGACCCCGACGGGCCGGTGCTGACCTTCACCCCCGACGAGTGGAAGGCGTTCACCCTCGGCGTCCAGGACGGCGAGTTCGACGTCGAGGACGACAGCACCGAGGAAGGCGCCCCCGGCGGTGCCGGGGCCTGACCGCGCGGGCGAGTTAACGGTCCGTCCCGCGACGTCAGCGGATATCGGCGTCATCGCCCGCATTCACACGGCGGCCCGCTCGGCTTACTACCGGGGCTTCGTGCCCGAGGAGAACCTGGCTGATCCCGCGGCCGAGGAGCGGCGCCGCGGCTGGTACGCGCTGCGGATGGCCGACCCGCGCTACACCATGCTGTGCGCCGAGGCCGGCCCGGATGTGGCTGGGTTCGTCATCCTGGGACCGCCGCACGAGCCCGCCCCCGATCCGGACGTGACCGGGCAGTTGCTGCAGATCCATGTCCACCCGGAGCGCTGGCGTCGCGGCATCGGCAGTGCGCTGCACCGGGCCAGCGTCGGGGTGTGGCAGGCCGCGTCGGTCACCACCGCCCGGGTGGACGTGTGGGCCCGCAACGACCGGGGCCGGGCCTTCTACGCCAGCCATGGCTGGCGGCCCGACGGCCACCGCCGTGCGGGGCCCGCCGGGTTCGACTTCCTCCGCCTGGTCCTGTCCGTCCCACCCGGGTTGACGATCCCCCGGGCATCAGACATGGCCCAGCCGGACTCGCCTTCCGTTCTCCGGATGAATCTCGGAGAGCCCGATGGCGTCAACATCGCCGACGAGCTGGCCTGGTTCCGCGAGGACGAGCGGTGATCTACGCCGGAGGATGACTGCCAGGGGTGCTGGGCGTGGCGGCGCCACGGGCTGGGGCTCGCGGGTGGCCGGGTGTCGCCGGTCCCGGGTCACCGGCCGTGGCCGGTGTCGGGGCGAGGCGGGCCGAGAGCACGTAGGCCACCACGACGGACACGATGACCAGCGGCATGACGGCCAGGCCATCGGAGGCCAGCAGCAGGGAAGCCAGCAGGACCGAGGTCAGCGGGAGCCGGAGCATCACCACGGACATCGCGCCGATGCCCATGGCCACGCCTGCCACCAGCGGCAGGCCCGGCAGGTGCGACAGCGCGACGCCGCCCACCCCGCCGAGGAACAGGGCCGGGAACGTCGGGCCGCCGCGGAAGCTGCTCAGCGAGATCCCGTAGGCGAGTCCCTTGCAGGCTATGAGCAGCAGCAGCGCCCCGACGGTGTAGCTGGCGCTGTGCTGGATGAACGGGCCCAGCTGGTCCTGACCGGAGAACAGCACCTCGGCCGAGCCCTTGCCGGTCGCGGCCGCGAACGCGATGGCCAGGCCGGCGACAGCCAGGCCCACGAGCGGGGTGATCAGCAGGATGCGCCGCTCCACATGCGGCCGCAGGAACAGGCCCAGCCAGCGGATAGCGCTGCCGAGCGGAACGGCCAGCACGCCGATAGCCAGCGCCCAGCCGAACTCGGAGGCCGTGGGCGATCCGACGTGCGGCAGGCCGGGAATGGCCAGCGAGAACGTGCCCAGCCCGGTCCACGCGTCGAGCCCGATGAACACGAGGGAACCGACGCCCGCGGCCAGCAGGCCGGGGATCAGCACCAATTCCATCATGGTCCCGCCCAGCCCGGTGGCCTCCATCAGCAGGAACGCCCCGGTCAGGGGGAGCCGAGCAGGGTGGCGATGGCGGCGAAGCTGCCCGCCGCCGCGACCACGGTCTGGGTGCGGGCCGGGGCGTCCCGTCTGGCCAGCCGGACGGCGATGACGCCGAGCCCTCCGCCGAGGGCGATCAGCGGGGCCTCGGGGCCGAGGACCACGCCCAGGCTCAGCGTCGCGAAGGCGGCGAGCACGATGCCGGGAAGCTCGATGGGGCTGGCTGGCCCGCCGCCCATCTTGAACCCGTCGGCGGGGGAGTGGCCGCCGGTCCCGGGCAGGTACTTCAGGGTGAGGGCGACCAGCACCCCCGCCACCGCCAGCGGCAGCAGGGGCCACCACAGCGGCTCGGCGTGGAAGCCCAGGCCTTTGGGCAGGTCGGTGAAGACCCAGCCCTGCATCTTGCTGACCAGCGCGAGGAAGAAGTAGGCCACCGCCGAGACCGGCGCCCCGATGATCGCGGCCAGCACCAGCAGGGCGACGTAGCTGCGGGACCGCAGCAGCGCCAGCGGGTCGGATGGCATCGTCACCGCACGTCCTCCTCAACGGCTTGATCGCTGGTCATGTGACGAGCAGGTAGATGCTCTTGCCGGCCAGCCAGAACCCCAGCAGCAGCGAAATCACGATGATCACCTGGTCCTGATGGGTGTCCAGCCAGCTCCGCAGCTTCTTGATGAAGCGCATCAGCCGCGGCCGGCCGGAAGGCCGCGGACAGTTCCAGGTACAGGAAGCTGGAGGTGGCCAGCACGCAGAACAGCACCAGGATCAGCCACTCCCACACGTTCGAGAGCTTGGCCTGGCTGACCGTGGCCGCGCCGGCCGCGACCAGGGTCCACGGCTGGAGGAAGGCGGCCAGCCCGGCGGCGGCCCACGGCGTGGCCTCGTCCAGCCGGCCCATCCAGGCCGGGGGCTTGCGCGGGAGGCTCCGGCGGCGCTCCTGCCGGACGGCGTAGAGGATCAGCACGACGCCCAGGGCCAGTTTGATGGCCAGGACCGCGGTCGATGGCGCGGTGGCCGGCGCGGGTGGCTTGCCCCCGGTGAGCAGGATCACGGCGCCGATCACCACGACCAGGCAGGCCAGCCAGCCCAGGATGAAGGCCAGGCCTTTCCTGGTGCCCTTCTCGGAGCTCAGGATCAGCAGGAACGCGATGAGCGGGAAGGGCTCAAGGGTGATGCCCAGGCCGATCAGGAGCAGGTCAAGTACCACCTGGCCCAGCTCTCCTCATCGACACCACCCCTTAACCTGACCCTGCCGGGCCAGCGGGGCGTCTGCCTCACCCGCGGGGAGTGAGGCAGCTTCCTCAGCCCGGCCAGCTCGCGCCCGGCAGGGAGCCAGGCCGGGGAAGGCTGCCTCGGTAGAGGCTGACGGTGATTCAACCGGTAAGCCAGGGTTCACCACGATGCGCACCGTTTGCGGCAGCATGCACAGTGAGCGAAAACTGCGGCGGCACCCCTGGAGGACAGATGACGAACCGCATCCCGCGCCACACGCTCGATGGGGTGACCGACGCGGACGTGTCGGTGCACCCTTTCGCCAGCGACGACGGCCTGGGGCTCGCCCTGACGCGGTTCCGCCGGGCCGAGTGTGACGACGTCATCCTGCTCGTGCACGGGCTGACGTCCTCCAGCGACCTGTTCATCATGCCCGAGCACCGCAACGCGGTCAGCTACCTGTTAGACGCCGGATTCACCGACGTCTGGGCGGCCGACTTCCGGATGAGCAACCGGTTCCCCTACAACACCGAGGCCCACCAGTACACGCTGGACGACATCGCCGACTACGACCATCCCGCCGCGCTGCGGGAACTGCGCCGGCACATCGGGGACCGCCGGGTGCATGTGATCTCCCACTGCCTCGGCTCGCTGTCGTTCATGATGAGCCTGTTCGCCGGCCGGGTCACCGGCCTGGCCAGCGTGACCTGCAACAGCGTTGCCCTCACCCCGCGGGTGCCGGCCTGGTCCGGCGTGAAGCTCAGCTACGGCCCCGCCCTGCTCGAATACCTGGCTGGCATCTCGTCGCTGGATCCGGGGTTCGCCCGCCGCCCGCGGCTGACCCGCGAATGGGCTGCTGGCCCGCCTGGTGGCACGGGGGCATGAAGACTGCGGCGTGAGCGCCTGCCACATGCTCAGCTTCATGTGGGGCAGCGGCCACCCGGCCATGTACGAGCACGAGAATTTACTGCCCGTCACCCATGAGCGGATGGGTGATCTGTGCGGCGCCGGCGGGATGTACTACTACCGGCATGTCAACACGATGGTGCGGGCCGGGCACGCGGTGAGATGTGACCCCCGCGATCCGCGGCACCGCGACCTGCCCGATGACTACCTGGCGAATGCCGCCCGGGTCACGACGCCGATCCTGCTGCTGACCGGCGACCGTAACCGCGTCTTCACCGACTCCAACATCGTCTGCCACCGCGTGCTCTCGGACATCGCACCCGGCCGGGCCGAGCTTGAGATCCTCCCTGGTTACGGCCATGTGGACCCGTTCGTGGGGAAGCACGCCCACATCGACGTGTTCCCGCGGATAGCCCAGTTCCTGAAGCGGCAGGCCGCCTGACATGACCAGCCCAGCGATGAGCGGCCCGGCGATGACCGGCGCAGCGGGAACCGCGGCGGCCGAGCAAGCCGACGCGGTGGTGATCGGGTCCGGGTTCGGCGGTGCGGTGGCCGCGTACCGGCTGGCCCAGGCGGGCTTGTCGGTGATCCTGCTCGAGCGCGGCGGAGCGTACCCGCCGCACAGCTTCCCGCGCACGCCCGCGGAGATGAGCCGGGCGTTCTGGGATCCGGCCCGGGGTCGTTACGGGATGTTCAACGTCTGGCGGTTCTCCCACTGCGATTCTGTGGTGTCCAGCGGGCTGGGCGGCGGCTCCCTGATCAACGCGAACGTGCTGATGCGCAAGGACGAGCGCTGGTTCGTCCAGGATGAGCCGCTGCCGCGGGGCGGGTACGAATCGTGGCCGGTCACCCGGGCCGACCTCGACCCGCACTATGACGAGGTCGAGCGGATGCTCGGCGCCACGCCCTACCCGCTGGACGTGGACCCGTACGCAGCCACACCCAAGACGCGCGCGATGCGGGACGCGGCGGCGGAACTCGGCCTGCCCTGGCAGCTGCCGCCGCTCGCGGTCAGCTTCGCGCCGGCGCCCGGTTCCGTGCCCGGCCCCGGGCTGCCGATCGTGGACCCGGACTACGGCAACCTGCACGGGCGCCAGCGCACCACCTGCCGGCTGTGCGGCGAATGCAACATCGGCTGCAACGCCGGGGCCAAGAACAGCCTCGACCACACCTACCTGTCCGCCGCCCGGCATCATGGCGCCGACCTGCGCACCGGCCATGAGGTCCGGGCCATCCGCCCGCGAACGGCAGGCGGCTACGACGTGGATTACATCCGGCACGCCCCGGTGGACGGCACCGGCCCGGCGGATGCCGCCGCCCGGCGCACCGGGACGATCGCGTGCGGGCGGCTGGTGCTGGCCGCCGGGACGTACGGCACGTCGTACCTGCTGCTGCGGAACCGGGCGAGCTTCCCGGGGCTCAGCGCCGCCCTGGGCACCCGGTTCAGCGGCAACGGGGACGTGATGAGTTTCCTGGTCCGGACCCGGGACCGCCGCCGCCACCAGCCGCTCGACGCCAGCTTCGGGCCCGTCATTACCAGCGCCATGCGGCTGGCAGATGACCATGATGGTGCGGCCGGCCACGGCCGCGGCGGCTACATCGAGGACGGCGGCTACCCGGCCTTCATCGACTGGCTGCTCGAGGCGGCCGACGTCCCGGGAAACAGCCGGCGGATCGCGCGGCTCCTGGCCGGCCGGGTCCTCGCCGTGGCGGCGCAAGCTCCGGACGCCGGCCTGGCCAGGAGGGTCTCCGGGCTGATCGGCCCGGACACGCTGTCGGCCAGTTTCCTGCCGCTGCTCGGCATGGGCCGGGACGTCCCCGACGGCGTGCTGCGGCTGCGCGGCGACCGGCTGGATCTGGCCTGGCCGACGGCGTCCAGCGAGCCCTACTTCGAGCGGGTGGCGACCACCATGCGGCGCATCGCGGGGGTACTGGGCGGGCGGGTGATCGCCACTCCCACGGGGCTGCGCAAGCGCATCGTCACCGTGCATCCGGTGGGTGGCGCACCGATGGGGCGCCACCCCGCCGTGGGGGTGTGCGATCCGTACGGCGAGGTGTTCGGCTACCCGGGGCTCTACATCGCCGACGGTGCGGCGATGCCCGGGCCGGTCGGGGTCAACCCGTCGCTGACGATCGCCGCGCTGGCCGACCGCATGTGCACCCGGCTGCTGGAGAGGCGGCCCGCCAGCACGGCGCGGGGGGCCGGTACGGTGCCCGCCGGATCCGGGGGCGGCACCGGATCCGGGACCGGCCTCGGCTCCGGGCCTGCACTGCGTCATCCGGCCAGCATCGCCCTGTCTTTCACGGAGGAGATGAGCGGAGTATGCGCCACGGGCGGCGGGCCCGCGGCGCGGGCTCAGTCGCGGCAGGAGCCGCTGGCGGTCCGGCTCACCATCACGGCCGACGATGTGGACGGTTTCCTGGCTGATCCCGGGCACTGCGCCCGGGCCGAAGGATGGGTTGACGCGGCCAGCCTCGGGGGCCGGTGCCAGGTCCAGCGGGGGTGGTTCAGCCTCTTCGGGCCGGCTGGCGCGCCGGACCGCCGTCTCCTGCGCTACCGGCTGCAGTTCGCCGACGCCGCGGGCCAGCCCCGCACCCTCCTCGGCTGGAAGAACGTCTGGCCCGGCAGTCCGGCCCGGATCTGGCCGGAGACGTCGACGCTGTACGTCCGCCTGCTGGCGGGCCACACCGGCGCGGATGAAGACGACGAGGCCGCTGCCACCCTGGCCACCGGGGTCCTGCATCTGCGGCTCGCCGACTTCGTGCGCCAGCTCGCGACCATCCGGGTGGACGGGCCGCACCGGGCCGCCGGGCTGGAGCGGTTCGGCCGGTTCTTCGCCGGCCAGCTCTGGGACGTCTACGGGCCCGGCCACGGCCACGCCTGACCCGCGAACCGGCGGAGGGTACGGGCCGGTGCTGGTTAGCCGGGTCCGGTACGATCCGGCGCCAGCCCGGCTAATCAGCACCGGGCCGTTCGCGGGCCCGCCAGATGATCCGCTGGGCGCGCAGGGCCGCGGCGCCCACCGCGATCAGCAGCACCACGTTGAGGAGCAGCTGGAATGCCGACCCCCGGGCCTCACTCCAGCTGGAATACGCGAGGGACAGGCCTATGTCGGCGGCGGCGGGGATGGTCGTGACCGAGATGAACACGCCGATGAGGGCGCTGGCCCGGGCTTCGGTCAGCGACACGACGCCGACGATCCCGGCCAGCACGGCGACCACCACCGAGAACAGGTTCGGGTTGTTGATCAGATCGGAGACCGGCCGGATCCCGAGCGAGTACAGCCTCGGCGTGTGCCCGGACCAGCGGATCGCCAGGCCGAACAGCAGGGTGACGACCACGGCGGCGGAGAATCCGGCCAGCAGGGCCAGGAGGCCGCGCAGTACCGGCCGCCTGGCCCGCTTGTCTATGCCGAGGGCCACCCCCATGATCGCGTTGTATTCCGGCCCCACGACCATGGCCCCGACGATCAGGATCTGCGAGTTGGTGAGGATGCCGACCGCGCCGATCAGCCCCGCGAGGGCCAGCAGGATGTAGAAACTGGGGGCGTAGACGGCATCCGAGCGGATCCTGGCCTCGACGAGTTCCCACACCGGGGCCACGTCTCGCTGGACCAGAAAATGCTTGGCGGCAGGCGCGGGCCGCTCCCCGAGAGTCGCGTCCACGTACTCGACGGCGACCGCGTTGCCCTGGCCGTCCTGGAACGTCTTCAGCTGCTGGAACACCGAGTTGGCGGACCCGGGCCCTACGTCGAACTGCACTGCGTCGCCGCCTGGCCGCCGGGCGGCGCCGGGGAGAACCACCAGGCTGGAGACGCCGGGGTCGGAGTCGAGCGCCTCGAGCAGGATGTCGGTCCGGTCGGGCGCGCTGACCAGCCGCACGTGAAAGGTCATAGATGGCGCAGCCCTTCTGCCGGCTGGGGTACCGGCACCGGCCCCAGGGACACAACCGTGTCGCCCGCCTCTGGCGCCGGCGCGCCGGTCTGGGTGACGGCAGCGAGCTGGCCGTCCGCCCGCACGACGAACAGGAGGTCGTGCCCGGCAGGGAGCACGCCGTTGGCCGGCTGCGCGACGATCCGGGCGCCGTCGTGATACCGGCCGCTGAACGCCCCCCGGGTCAGGCCCTCACCGAACAGGATCTCCCCGCTGGTGTAGGGAGCGACGACCCCGTGGCTGCGCAGCGGCGGTGCGAGCCGGTAGACGCGGCCCTCGACGTTGCCGGTCAGCAGCACCGAGGCGAGCGCGTTGAAGTCGTCCTCGTCGGTGAGCAGGAGCACGGCCGTGATCTCCTCGAGCCGCGCGCCCCGGCCGGTGGCGGCGGCGAGCAGCTCACCGGGCGCCAGCTCGAGCCCGGCCTGCCGCACCTGCTCCCGCTGCTGATCCAGGCCCGCCCACATCAGCACCTCCAGACCCGCGGACCGCAGCGCCCGGCCGAGGTCGATGACCCAGCGCTCGCCGCCGACCAGCAGCGGACGGGTGCGGGACGGGCGCGTGACGTGCAATCGCCGGGCTACCGGCGCCGCGGTCAGCCCGTACAGGACTACCGTCGCCACGATCACGAGGAATGTGACCGGCAGGATCTTGGCCGCCCCCCCGATGCCCTTGGCTACCAGGCCCGCCGTGAACGTGGACGCGGTGGCGGCGGCGACGATCCCGCGCGGGGCCATCCAGCCGACGAACGCGCGCTCCCCTTTCCCCAGGTCCGTCCGGAGCGTGGAGGCGAACGCGGCGAGCGGGCGGGCCACGACGACCAGCACGGCGACCAGGCCGAGCGTGGGCAGCAGCAGATGCTTGAGCGACTGCGGGGTCACGGTCGCCGAGATGGACACGAACAAGACGCCGATGATCAGCTGCACCAGCGTCTCGAAGAACGGCTGGCGCGCCGGGAGGTCAAAGCCCCGCTGATTGGCCAGGGCCAGGCCCATGAAAATCGCGGCGATGAGCCCGGTGTCCGCCCGGATTACGTCGCACCCGGCGGCCACCCCGATCACCGCGGCGAGCTGCGCGGTGGTGCCGAGCAGCTCACCGAGCCGCAGCTTGCGCAGCAGCAGCCAGAGCACCGCGGTGCCGATGACGCCCCCGGCCAGGCCGACCAGCAACGCTGACCGCGAACTGCGCGAGCTGGCTGCCCAGGCCCTTGTGGGTGCTCGAGACGACGGCATGGAAGACCAGCGCGCCGAGTATCCCGCCGACCGGGTCGATCAGCGACCCTTCCCAGATCAGGACCTGCTGCAGGCGGTCCGCCGGCCGGACGAAACGCAGCAGCGGGCCCACGACCGTCGGCCCCGAGACGACCAGGATGATGCCGAGCATCACCGCCGCGCCGCGCGACATGCCGAGCAGGGGCGCGGCGACGACGGCAGCGAGCAGCCAGGTGATCAGCACGCCCAGGATGATCAGGCGGATCACTATCGTGCGGACGTGGCCCTTGAGCTTCCGCATGTCGAGGCCCAGGCCCGCGTCATACAGGATGACCGCCACGGACAAGGACACGAGCGGCTCGAACGCGGGGCCGAGCAGTTTGTCCGGGTTGACGTCAGAAGTCAGGGCGCCCGCGATGAAACCGGCCGGCAACAGCACGATGATTGCCGGGATGCGCAGCCTGCTCGCCAGTACCTGGGAGCCGACGGCGAGCACGAGAATGAGGCCGACGCCGATCAGGATCTGGTTAGTTGTCACGCCAGCCTCCGATATTACGCCCGGTCCATCTCTTGTTCGCCGACCGTTCACTATGCCGTGGCCGGCGCTGAACCTTAGGTCACAGCAAATGCACGAGCGGGCAAATGTTCCGTGTTCCCACGGTCCCGGCTGGGCAGAGGAAAGTCATCACCCGTCATAGGTGATGAGCTTGTCCTTTCGGGTGGTTAGAAAGGCATTGGGACCGGCCTGGATTGCGGTATTTGCAATCACCGCGCCGGGCCAGGGCCGGGGCCGGATAACGAGCGCTGCGGTGCATCGAGACGACAGGGGACGACCGTGAGTGCGGAACGGGATCGGGTGGCTGGGTTCGGGCGGCTGGAGGACGGGCTGCTCCAGGCGGGCGAGTGGTACCGGTGGGGACCGTACGTCAGCG
>CAVQNH010000050.1:0-86739 GCA_963713815.1 uncultured Actinomycetes bacterium | reverse complement strand
CGACGGTGGCGGCCTGCAGGGTGCGGTGCTCTTCGCGGCCGTGCCCGCGGCCGCGTTGCCGGTGACCGGCCGGGATGTGGCGCCAGGGCAGGTTCGTGACCTGGGCGTACAGGCTGGGCTGGTTCTTCTTCACGACCAGGATGTAGTGGGCCTTCTTGTCGCTGACCAGGAACCGGGCGTGCTCGCGCTGAGTGTGCATCGCGTCGGCGGTGATTACCGCCCCGGTCAGGTCCAGGGGCTCCAGCAGCGGGGCGAATGCGGTGATCTCGTTGCTCTTGCGGTCCACGGCGGCCTGGGCGAGCACGGCGCTGGCCTGCTGATCGGCGACCGCCAGCAGGTGCACGGCCTGCCCGTCGCCGCTGGCATGGCGGGTGCCCCGCAGCGACTTGCCGTCCACGGCCAGCGCCCGCCCCTCTCGGTGGCCGTGCCCTGGCCACTGGTCACGGGCTGCCAGCCGCCCGGCGAGCCAGGCACCCACCGCGGCGCCGAACGTATCGGCATCGACAGCTTCCAGGACCCGGCGGATGGTGGCCTCATCCGGCGGCTCGAACCGGCGTGCCAGAGGATCATGCCTGATCCCTAGCGCGGCCAGAACCTGCGGCGGCGCGTCCGCGACCCACTCGCCGACCGCGGCCAGCGACTGCGCCCCGGCCAGCACCGCGGCCACCGCCGCCAGTAATAACGACGTCAGGCTGTGCCGGACCCCGCTCGGGTCTGCGGATCGGGCACCTGTTGCAGGTACTCCAGCAGGCTGGGGCACTGGCCGGCCAGCAACGCGCGATCACCGGCAGGCAGGTCCAGTTGCTCCAGCGCAGCGCTGATCGGGGATGATGGCAAGGCAGGCACGGTCTTCCAGCAGTGATCATGGGATTCGACACCACATGATCTTGGAAACCGTGCCCGTTCCGCTTTCAAACCCCGCAGCGCGCATCAGGTCATCAACCCGACATCACGCCACCTTGCCGAGGCCCTGGAACTCGGCCCAAGACCTGGGATCTGTGTGCCGCAGGCCGCAGCCGCTCGCGAGGGCGAGCCCGTCTCGAACGCGTGTATGGCTTCTCGAGAACTCCTGGCTGCTGTACTTTGCTGCTGTACTCTCGGCCCGGCTGTTCGAATTATGTCTTCTGACCAGTGGAGCTAAGGGGACTCGAACCCCTGACCCCTTGGTTGCAAACCAAGTGCTCTTCCAGCTGAGCTATAGCCCCGCGCGACGGCGGTACCAGGGTACCCGGTCAGCCTGCCCTGTCAGGTGGGCGGCGCCAGCGGCGCAGCCGCGGTCGGCGGCGGCCCGGGCGGCCGCCTCCCAGGCGCAGCACCAGGGGCCGGCCCAGTCCGGCTTGCGGGCCCGGACCCTGACGCGGACCCGGGCGCCGATCCAGGTGCTGAACCGCCCGACCCCAGCGCGGGATCGGCAGCCTTCCCGCCAGCCGTCTTCCCGGTCCCCGGCCCCGCACTCCCGGTGAGGCCCGCGACCGGGTCCACCGCTGGGTCGACGACCGGGCCGCCCGCCTCGGCGGCCAGCACGTTCGGAAGCTCCGCGAAGCTGCCGAGCAGATGGGTCGCGCCCGCCCGCTGCAGCCGGTCCCGGGTGTGCCCCCCGGTCAGGATCCCCGCCACGATCTGGGCGCCCGCCCGCCGCCCGCACAGGATGCCGCTTTCGGTGCCTCCGGCGTAGGCGGTCTCGCGGACATCGGTCACGCCGAGCCGGAGCATCGCGCACAGCATGGGGTCGGGCCAGGGGTAGCCGCGCGGCGCGTCCTCGGGGCACAGCACCAGGTCGACCTGCCGCCACCAGCCGAGGGTGTCCAGGACCAGGCCGAGCAGGCCCCGGGACAGCCCGGTGATGAAGCACACCCGGACGCCAGACCCGCGGATCTGCTGCAGCGCCTCGGCCGCGCCGGGCATGGGGGCGAGGCCGGACCGGTTGACGGCCAGCCGGTAGGAGCGGTCGAAGGCGAGCGTGGCGGCTTCGGCGCGGCCCGGGGCGTCGGGGAACAAGGCCCGGAACACGTCCACCGCGGACTGGCCGCGGGTCTGGTGCACGTGGACCATGCTCCGGGCATAGGCGGCGGTCCCGGGGACGATGCCCTGGGTGGCGAACGCCTCAGTGAACGCGCGTTCCAGGATGCCGCCGTCGTCGGCGGTGACCCCGAGCAGGCCGCAACACAACAGGGTGACCGGTGTCGCGCTGCTCACCTGGCACCCCCGTCTTCAGCCCGGCCGCTCCGCGCTGGGGCCACGGGCCGGGTGCGGCCTGGCCTAATCGTCGCTGGTCGTCGCCTCGGTCCACAGATCGAGCTCGGCACGGTCGGCCTGGACCTTCCGCCAGACGGCGAACACGCCAGCCCCCGCCAGAGCGAGCAGCAGCAGCAACTTCTTCACGGTGTGGACCCCTTCACCTCGGCAACATAGGAGCCGGCCCGGGAAGGGGCGGCCAGGCTCCTTACGCTCCATGCAGACTAGCAAGCGTTTCCGTTACCGGGGCCTGGCCACACGAGTCTCATCCCACACCGGGTCGTCTGATTCGTACACGTCCCCTGCCGCCCCGAACACCAGGAAACGGTCGAAAGACCGCGCGAACCAGCGGTCGTGCGTGACCGCCAGAACGGTGCCCTCATAAGACCCCAGCCCCTCCTGGAGTGCCTCTGCGCTGGCCAGGTCGAGGTTGTCGGTCGGCTCGTCGAGGAGGAGCAGGGTCACCCCGCTCAGCTCGAGCAGCAGGATCTGCAGGCGGGCCTGCTGGCCGCCGGACAGGGTGCCGAACGGCTGCTCCGCGCAATGCTGCAGCTCATACCGGGCCAGCGCGGCCATGGCCTCGTTGCGCTGCATCGCGTGCTCGGTCATCAGGATCTCGGCCGGGACGCCGGCCGGCCAGGTCGGGACGGGCGTGGGTCTGCGCGAACAGTCCCGGGACGACCCGGGCCCCGAGCCGCGCCACTCCCTCGTGCGGGACGTCAGCCCCGCCGAGCAGCCGCAGGAAACTGGACTTGCCCGATCCGTTGGAACCGAGCACGGCGACCCGGTCGCCGTACCAGACCTCGACGCTCGAACGGCGTGCATGAGCCCGGTCAGCTCCAGGTCCTCGCAGATCACCGCCCGCTTGCCGGTGCGGCCGCCGCGCAGCCGCATCCGCACGTTCTGCTCGCGGGGCGCGAGTTCCGGCGGCCCCGCGTCCTCGAACCGGCGCAGCCGGGTCACGGCCGCCTGGTACCGGGAGGCCATGGCGTCGTTGTAGGAAGCCTTCTGGCGGAGGGTCCGGACCAGCTGCTTGAGCTTCTCGTGCTCCTCGTCCCACCGCCGCCGCAACTCGTCGAGCCGCTCATTGCGGTCCCGCCGGGCCTGCGGGTAGCTGGCGAACCCGCCACCATGCACCCAGACGCTGCCGTCCTCCACGGTGATGATCCGCCGCGCGGTGTTGGCTAGCAGTTCGCGGTCGTGGCTGACCAGCAGGACGGTCTTGCGCGTCTGGGCCAGCTGCTCTTCCAGCCAGAGCTTGCCCGGCACGTCCAGGTAGTTGTCCGGCTCGTCCAGCAGCAGGACCTCGGCCGGGCCGCGCAGCAGCGCCTCGAGCACGAGCCGCTTCTGCTCACCGCCGGACAGCGTGCCCACCGGCCGGTCACGGCACTGCTCGTAGCCGAGACCGAGCGCCGCGACCGTGCACGCGTCCCACAGCACCTCGGCCTCGTAGCCGCCCGCGTCGCCCCAGTCGGCCAGTGCGGCCGCGTACCGCAGCTGCGCGGGTTCGTCTCCCCGCGCCCGCATCGCGCCTTCCGCCGCGTCCAGCCGCGCTGCGGCCTCCCGCACCCTGTTTTCCGCAACGAAGACCAGCAGGTCGCGGACCACTAGCTCCGCGCCGGGCCGCCCGAGGGCCCGCTCGATCTGGGCATCGTCCCCGCGGATCCCCCCGGTGCTGTGCTCACCCGGGGGGACACTCTGCTGGCCCCGGTTGGCCCGGATCCCCCCGATACTGTGCTCACCCGGGGGGGCGACCCCCCGGATCCCCCCGATGAATTGCCGCATCACCCCCAGCCCGCCGCTGGTCGTGACGGTGCCGGACTGCGGGGGGATATCTCCGGCGATGAGCCGGATCAGCGTGGTTTTCCCGGAGCCGTTCGGCCCGACCAGCGCGGCGACCGTGCCCTCGCCGACCCGGAACGAGGCGTCGTCGAGCAGCACCCGCCCGTCCGGCAGCGCGTGATGCACGTGCGCCACCTCGACGTGTCCCACCGTGGTCCCCTTCCGGCTGCTGGCCCTGCCCCCAGCCGAGGTAACCAGGCCGGCGTCCCGGCCGCAACGGATATACCAGCCACCCAGCTCGGGGTCCCCAGCTCTTACGGATTCCTTACCGACCAATAAAGAAAGTGCTGGAACAGTTAATAACTCGTATGTTCGGCCTATCCCTTTTCGCGACGGCGGCCATACTAAACGGCGTGATTGCCCGTGATCCCGCTCCCGGCCAGGGTGCGCCCCCCGCCGCCGTGACGTGTAGTACCGGAGTAGCGATGGTCCTGGCTTGACCGCCGTGCTTGCCGGCCGCGGCCCCTTGGGCGGCGGCGGGCCGGTGACTGCACGGCCTCGCGCGGGCGCTGGGGACGCCCCGGAGGCGTGGCCGCCGCCGGACTGGTTCAGGAAGCCGGACCGCGACCCGACTGCGCAGGGGTGGATGGCCCCTTCCCCGGCGGCCCGGGCCGTCCGGGGCACCGCCGCCGGTGCCGTGGGTCCGCGGGCCAGGCTGGCCCGGTGGGTCCGGGCGACGTGGCCGTGGTGGGTGCTGTGCCCGTGGGCGCTGGCCTGGGTGGCGTTCCAGGCGGGCATGGCTGGCCAATCGTGGCACTTCTTCGCTCAGGGCGGGCGGCTCCTGTTCGCCAATGCGCCCGGCGCCGGCCTGCAGTTGTATGCGACTCACCCCGACCTGCAGATCGGCCCGCTGGCCCTGGCTCTGTCCGGCGTGCTGAGGACGCTGGGGCCGGGCAACGGTGAGGCCACCGCGGTCGCCGCCATGTCGCTGACGGGCCCGCTGATGCTGGCCGCGGTGTGGCGGCTGCTCCCCGCTGGTGAACGGCGGCGCCGCTCCCGGCTGCTGTTCGCGGGCCTGCTGTTCCTGCCGGTGTGGACCGAGCTGACCACGCACTTCGCGCACCTCGACGACCTGCTCGCGCTGGGATTCTCAGTGGCGGCGCTGCACGCGGTGGCCCGTCACCACCCAGTCTGGGCGGGCCTGGCCCTGGCGGCCGCGGTTGACTCCAAGCCCTGGGCCGCCGCGTTCGTCGTGCTGCTGTTCGCCCTGCCGCGGCGGCAGTGGCTGGCCGGGCTAGCCGCATTCACCGGCGGGATCGCGGTCATCTGGCTGCCGTTCCTCCTGGCCGACCCGCGGACCTTTTCTGCCGTCACCAGGTTCACCATCCCCAACAACCACTCATCCGCGCTACGTGTGCTCGGCGTCATGGACCCCCGGACGCCATGGTGGGACCGCTCCGCCCAATTGCTCCTGGGGATGGCCGGCGGCGCGGTCGCGGTCAGGCGCGGACGGTGGCCCGCGGTGGTGCTGGTCGCCGTGGCTGCCCGCATCCTGCTCGACCCGGGCGTGTATGCCTACTACACGTCGGGCGCGCTGCTCGGCACGGTCGTGGTCGACCTGGTGGTGGCACGGTGGCGGCTGCCGTGGGCCACCGCGACCGCAGCGCTGCTGCTGTACGCGGCCCGGTTCACCCACGCGCTGATCCCGTTCAGCCTGCATCAGCTCGGGATACTGCGGCTGGTCTTCGCCGTCGGGGTACCCGTGATGGTCCTCGGCATCCCCGGCTGGTGGGTGGCCCGGCGGCCCGGACGGCACGCCCGGGGGGAGGTCGCGGACGGCCGGAACGCCGCAGCGGACCACCCGCCGCTGGCGGGCGCGGGCCCGGTTCATCCTTCCGGTCCGCTCCCGGTACGCCAGGCCAGCCCCTATCCGGGGCGTCCCTCCGGCCCGCTCCCGGTACGCCAGGCCAGTACTTACCCCGGGCATCCCTCGGGCCCGCTCCCGGTACGGGAGGCCAGTACCTATCCCGGGCATCCCTCGGGCCCGCTGCCCGTCGGCCGGCCCGGCGCGTACCCCGCCCGCCGGGCTGCCGATCATCCCGCGTATCCGGCCGGCGAGGATCCCGCCCTCAAGTCAGCGGTCTGGGACCGGCTGGCTCACAACGCGGCCCGCAGCGCGGCCCGGCCCACGTCCGGCCGGGGGGAGTTGCACGTCGGGCAGCGCGGGCCGCGGCCGGGGATGTTCAGCCAGTAGCCGTCCACGATCCCGCGGGTGGCGTGGATCACGGCGGTGAGCTGCTGGCTGGTGACCGGGGCACCGGGCGGGTTCGTGGACAGCCCGGCCAGGATGGCCACCCGGGGATTGGCCGCCCGGGCCTGCGCCGCCGCGTCACGCACGAACTCCGCGTACGTGCTGGTGCTCCGCTCCAGGCTCTGGGCCTGAATTTCGAGCACGTCTGTCACCTTCGCGATCGAGCCGGCCAGCCCCAGCCGGAGAAACTGCTTCCACCGGGGACCGCCGGCCGGGTCCGGGTGGAGAGTGGTGAGGTTGAGCGCGGGTGCCACGATGAGCGACAGGCCGTGCGCATGCGCGATGTCGCGGGCCCGCTGCGCGGCGCTGGCCGGGTCGAGCTGTTCCGCGCGCGGCGTGAACGACCAGGCCTCCGGGTCGTACAGCACCGCGCTCGTGCCGGCGGGCAGCCGGCCGCCGGCCACCGCCTGGCTGAGCTCGCCGACCGACGAGAACGTCACGACCGGATCAGCCCCGGCCACGGCGGCACGCTGCTGGCCGGGCTGAAGGATCTCCAGGACGCGGGACCGCTGCAGCCCGGCGAGCACCGCGGGTTCCGTCGCCACCTGTGCAAGTGCGGCCCGGGTCAGCATCCAGGCCCGGCGGCCGCCCTGCGTCAGCGACGCCGGGGTCAGGGGCGCCGGGGTTACGGCCGCCGGGGTCCGGACCCCGGAGGGCTCGGGCCGGGGTGAGGACCCGTGGCCCCGGGCTGGTGAGGACGCCGTGCAGCTGGCGAGCACGCAGGTGAGGGCGGTGAGCACGGCTGCCCCGCACACTTCGCGGGCCGCCGCCGCCATCAGCCGGGCCGGCCGGGAGGCGATCATGGCTCCTCAGTACGTGTCTGGCGGGCCTTGCTGGCGGGCACTGGATCTCTCAGCGCGCGGGACCGGCGGCCTGCCGGTCAAGCCCCCGCGCTGGCAGGTTACCCGCTGCGGCTGGCGCCAGTCCCGTGGGTGGGGGACGGGTGCGCGGCCGCCGCGGGCAGGTGCGGCAGGTGCGCGGCAGCCCCGCGAGCGGGGCCCGGACCCGGCCGCCCGCGCAGCCGTAACGAGCTGAGCTCGACGTTCGCGGTCATGCCGCTGAGGGGGGTGATCCGGGTCCGGCCGAGCACCTGCACCACGGCCTCGTGGGACGCGCTGCCCGAGCTGGCCACCGGCCTGGGGGACAGTTCCGTGATCGTGCCCTTGATCCCGGTGAGCTGCGCGGCGGGAACCGAGATCGTGACGTTCCCCCCGACTTTCACCGCTGACATGCCGGCCGGCGGGATCAGCAGCCTGACCTGCCAGCCGCCGCCGGTACGCAGCGCGATCACCGGCAGCGCCTTCCCCGCGGCGCGCAGGCTGGCCATCAGCCCGCTGGGCAGGAGCGAGAACCTCGCTGCCGGCCCGGGGAGGCCTGGGCGTGCCCGCCGGAACCGCGCACGCCGGCGGGGCTGACCGTCTCACCACGCTGCCCGAAGATGGCGACGACGGTCCCGCTCCCAGGCGCCAGGATCTGGGTGACGACCAGCTTCATCCGGTCCGCGGCCCGCCGGGCCCGGTCCCTGGCCAGCTGGGCCTGGGCCGCGGTGATGCTGGCGGCCGCGGACCCGTCGGCCTGCAGCGCCGCCAGGTTGGCCTGGTCGGCCGTGATCGCCGCCCGGTCGGCCCGGGCGGCTGCGGTCCTCGCCGCGCCGGTCTCGGTGGCCAGCAGTTCCCCCTGGCGCACCACCTGCCCCAGGTGGACCCGGACGCTGCCGACCCGGCCTGAGGCCCCGAAGTTGAGGCTGGCGATGCCGCTGCTGACCACGCCGGTGAACGAACGGCTGTCGGCGGCCAGGATCGACGGCACGTACAGCGCTGCCCCGACCACCGACGCGGCGGCCAGCAGGATCCCGCCCAGGCGCAGGGCACGGCCGGCGAATATCCGCGAGCCGTCTCGGTCAGCGCCACGGAGCCCGAGGCGCAGCGGGAGAACGTCCAGCAGTGAGGGACGGCGGCCGGCTGGCTCCTCCTCGAGGTCGGGCTCGTACTCGTCGCCGGCCGGCCAGGGGTCGTCCTCCAGGGCCGGCGGCAGGCGGAACCCGTCGCTCTCGGCCCGGTGCCAGCTCTCCTCCTCTGGCCAGCCGCGAGGGCCGGATTCCGGGCCGCCACGGCCGGGGCGCCCAGACTCAGGGTGGCCAGACTCAGGGCGCCCAGACTCGGGGTAGCCGGGATCGGGGTAGCCAGACTCGGCGTAGCCGGAACCGGGATGACCGGAACCGGGGTAGCCGGAACCCGGGTAGCCGGGATCGAGGTATCCGGGATCGGGATGGCCGGAACCGGGGTGACCAGAATCGCGCCGGCCGGAACCGGGATACCGCGAACCGCGGTAACCGGAATCTGGATCACCGGGGTCCGGGACCTCTAGCCCGGGATAAGCAGGGGGGGCGTGGCCGGGCACTGGATGACCGTGGGCGCCAGGGCCGGGGGTGCCAGCCCAGTGATCCCGGGAATCGGCGTAACCAGATCGTGGATAACGGTCGCGGGTAATACGGTCCTCGGGATAAGGAACCTCGGTAATAGGGTCGTCAGGATAACGGTCTCGGGGATAACGGTCCTCGGGATAACGGTCGGGGGGATAACCGTCCTGGGGATAGCCGTCCGTGCCCAGGCCGGGGTCCAGGAAGAACCCGTTCCCCGGGTAAGGTGGCCCGCCGTCGTCGATCTCCTCGGCGCCGTACTCCGGGCCGTCCCCCGCCGGATCCGGGGCGTCCTGGATCAGCATGCTGCGCGGACGGCGGCCCGGCCAGCGTGCCCAGCCGCGCCGCTTCCCTCCCGGCGCCGGGCCGCCCCGCAGGCCCTGCGCGGGCACCGGGTTCTCCCGGCCGTGGGGTTCGACCGCCTCGGGGTAGTCGTCCCCGATGAGGAGGGACACGTCGGTTCACTCCAATGGCTGCGGGGATAACGAAGTTATCACAGCGCTTTACGGTAATGAGCCCGGTCGGGTTGTTTCCCGCCCTACCTCGGTAAAGCACCGGCGCCGGAGAAGACACTGGGGTAGAAGACTCTGGACTAGATGACACTGGACTAGATGGCACTGGGCAACGGCACCAAATGCCCGCTGAGCCAATGGGATCCGCGTGCCCGCTTTAGTGCAGGTACCTAATGGATATTTTGGTCTCGGGATCGGCCTGGGCCAGCCGGGTGGCCCCGGGTGCCGTCCCGGGACCAGGGACGCTGCCGCGCGGGCCGCGCCAGCACCGCCGCCAGCTCGTGCAGCGCATCCACGGAGTGCGCGCTGAGCACCGCGTCGCAGTACGGCCACGCTGCCGCCATGCCGCCCGCCAGCGGACGGTACTGCTCGCTCTTGGTCCGCGGGTTGACCCAGATGATGCGGTGCGCGACCCGGGACAGCCGCCGCATCTCGCGGCGGAGCAGGGCCGGATCCCCGGTGTCCCAGCCGTCCGAGATGATCACCAGTACGGCTCCGCGGGCCAGGCCGCGATGGCCCACGGTGTCGTTGAACTCCTTCAGCGAGGCCCCGATCCGGGTCCCGCCGAGCCAGTCCGGCGCGGCCTGGCCCGCCCGCCGCAGGGCCTGCTCGGGCGGCATGTGCGCCAGGGCCCCGGTCAGCCGGGTGAGCCGGGTGGCGAAGGTGAACACCTCGGCCTCGGCCCCGCCTGCCGCGCAGTAGAGCAGCTGGAGCATGGCCCGCGCGTAAGGCTCCATCGACCCCGAGATGTCGCACATCACGATGAGCTGGCGCGGCCGCAGCGCCGGGGCCCGGCGGGCCAGCCGCAGCGGGTGGCCGCCGGTGCGCCGGGCCTGCCGCAGCGTGCTGCGCAGGTCGGTCCGGCGGCCCCGGGCCGAGGGATGCTCGCGGCGGGAGCGGCGGAGCGGGACGGCCAGGGTCAGCTCGCTCATCAGGCCCGCCAGCTCCTCGAGCTCAGCCGGGCTCAGCTCGGCGAAGTCCGTGCCCGCCAGCCGCTCGACCCGGCTGGCCAGCGCCGCGCGGGCGGTCTCCGCCTGATCCGCGTCCGCCTCCGCCGCATCCGCGGCGCCACCTGGCGCACCTGCTGGCGCACCCGCGCCCCGGCTTTCCGTGTCGGCCGCCCCGTCCGTGCCTGGCGGCGGAGCCGGGTGCTGCTGCGCGGCCCGCGCGGCCTCGGCGAGCAGGTCATCGGGGGCCGGCCGGGGGGGTGGCCCGGGGAGATCCGGCGCCTCAGGCCCGCTCTGTCCGGGCGCGCGGCCGTCCATCCCGCCGAACAGGCCGGTGAACACCCGCCGCACGGTCTCGGTCTGCTCGGGGCCAGAGGCGAACGTGGCCAGGGCGCACAGGTAGAGCTCGTACTGGGTGGCCGGGCGGGCCAGGGGCACGGCCCGGGCGAACCGCTCGCAGCGGCCCAGGTCGGCCGGCACCCCTGCATCCCGCAGTTCCGCGCCGAGCCGGGCGGTGATCAGCGCCAGGTCGGCCGGGACGCGGTCCTCGCTCGTCCCCTCAGTCATCACCGGCCGCCGCGGCGAACCCGGCCGCCCGGAGCACCTGCAGGTCCTCGGAGTACTTCAGCACCACGCCCGCGGTCTGGGCGGCCACCGCCTCGTCCAGCCGGTCCGCGCCGAGCACGGCCAGGGCCCTGGCCCAGCTGATCGCCTCGGCCACGCCAGGCGGCTTGGCCAGGTCGAGGTCCCGGAGCCGGGCGACTCCCCGGGCCACCTGGCCGGCCAGCGGTTCCGCGGCGGCGGGCACCCGGCGGCGGATGATGGCCGCAACGCGTTCGGTGTCCGGGTACTCGATCCAGTGGTAGAGGCAGCGCCGTTTCAGCGCGTCGTGCAGGTCCCGGGTCCGGTTGGAGGTGAGCACCACGACCGGCGGCACCGCGGCCCGCCGGGTGCCGAGCTCCGGGATCGTGACCGCGGACTCGGCCAGCAGCTCGAACAGGAACGCCTCGAACTCGTCGTCGCCCCGGTCCACCTCGTCGATCAGCAGCACGGCAGGCCGCGGGCCGGGGTGGTCCAGCGCGGCCAGCAGCGGCCGGGCCAGGAGGTAGTCGGCGCTGAACAGGTCGGCGTCGCGGAGCGTCTCGCCGCGGGACTCGGCCAGCCGGATGGCCAGCAGCTGGCGCGGGTAGTTCCACTCGTACAGGGCCTCGGCGGCGGTCAGGCCCTCGTAGCACTGCAGCCGGATCAGCGGGGTGTCGAGGACGGTCGCGAGGGCCTTGGCCGCCTCGGTCTTCCCGACCCCGGGCTCGCCCTCGAGGAGGATCGGCTGCCCCATCCGGGCGGCCAGGAACAGCGCCACGCCCAGCGGCTGATCGGTCAGGTACCCGGCGGCGTTCAGCTCAGCGACGAGGGCGGCGACATCGGGCAGCCGCCCGGAAAGGTCACTCAAGGGCATAGCTCCATCATCGGTCATGTGCCGCCTTCACCGGCCAGCGCTCTGCCACCCGGGGGGACGACCCCCCGGATCCCCGGAGCTGGCCGGCTCGGCGAGGACACGCCTCCGGCGCACCTCCCCTCCCCGAGCCAGCGGGGGACGACCCCCCGAGCCAGCGGGGGTCGTTCCCCGGGTCACGGAGCGAGGTCGGCCCGGACCGGGCGCCCCTGCAGGGCGCACCACACGTTGGCCGGGGTGAGCGGCATATCCGCGTGCCGCAGGCCCAGCGGCCGCAGCGCGTCCACCACGGCGTTGACCACCGCGACCGGCGAGCCGACCGTGGCGGACTCGCCCACGCCCTTGGCGCCGATCGGGTGGTGCGGGCACGGGGTGACGGTCTGGCCCAGCTCCCACGACGGGCATTCCAGCGAGGTGGGCAGCAGGTAGTCCATGAACGAGCCGCCGAGGCAGTTCCCGTCCTGGTCGTAGCTGATGACCTGCATCAGCGCCATGCCGACCCCGTCGGCCAGGCCGCCGTGCACCTGCCCCTCCACGATCATCGGGTTGATCCGGACCCCGCAGTCGTCCACCGCGATGAACCGGCGCAGGGCGACCGCGCCGGTGCCCGGGTCCACGTCCACCACGCAGATGTACGCACCGTAGGGGTAGGTCAGGTTCGGCGGGTTGTAGACGGTCTCGGCGTCCAGGTGACCCTCGACCCCGTCGGGCAGCTCCAGCGAGGAGTGCGCGGCCATCGCGATCTCCGCGATGGTGCGGCCCTGCTCGGGGTCGCCGCGGACCTGCCACCGGCCGCGGGCCCACTCCAGGTCGTCCGGCGCGGCCTCCAGCATGGCCGCGGCCACCACCCGGGCGCGCTCGCGCACCTTGCGGGCCACCACCACGGCCGCGGCGCCGGACACCGGCGTGGACCGCGAACCGTACGTCCCCAGGCCGAACGGGGTGCGGTCGGTGTCGCCGTGCACCACCTCGACGTCGTCCGGGCTCAGGCCCAGCTCATGCGCGACGATCTGGGCGAAGGTGGTCTCGTGCCCCTGGCCCTGGGTCTGGCAGGAAATGCTCAGCACCGCCGCGCCGGTCGGGTAGATCCGCAGGTCGGCGCCGTCGGCCATGCCCAGGCCGAGGATGTCCATGTCCTTGCGGGGCCCGGCGCCCACTCCCTCGGTGAAGAAGCTCAGGCCGATGCCCATGTACTCGCCGCGGGCCCGCTTCTCCGCCTGCTCGCGCCGCAGGTCCGGGTACCCGGCCAGGTCCATGGCGACCTGCAGGGCCCGGGGGTAGTCGCCGGAGTCGTACTCCCACCCGGTCGGGCAGGTGTAGGGGAACTGCTCGGGCCGCAGCAGGTTCCGCATCCGCAGCTCGGCCGGGTCCAGGCCCAGCTCGGCGGCCAGCAGGTCGACCATCCGCTCGACCAGGTACACGCCCTCCGCGATCCGGAACGAGCACGAGTAGGCCACCCCGCCAGGGGCCTTGTTGGTGTAGACCCCGGTGACCTCGCAGTGCGCCGCCTGCAGGTCGTAGGAGCCGGTGAAGATGTGGAAGAACCCGGCCGGGTACTTGCTGGGCTGCGCGGACCCGTTGAACGCGCCGTGGTCGGCCAGCACCCGGGCCCGCAGGGCGAGGATCCGGCCGTCCCGGGTCGCGGCGATCTCGCCGTGCATGTGGTAGTCGCGGGCGAATGCGGTGGACATCAGGTTCTCCGACCGGTCCTCGACCCACTTCACCGGATGGCCGGTGATCATGGTGCCGACCACGGCGCACAGGTAACCCGGGTACACCGGGACCTTGTTGCCGAACCCGCCGCCGATGTCCGGGGACACGATCCGGATCTTGTGCTCGGGCAGCCCGGCGATCAGCGCGTACAGGGTGCGGTGCGCGTGCGGCGCCTGCGTGGTGGCCCACACCGTCAGCTTCCCGGTGACCGGGTCCATCTCGGCTACCGCGCCGCACGTCTCCAGCGGCGCGGGGTGCGAGCGCGGGTACAGCATGTCCTGGGTGACGACCACGTCGGCGGCGGCGAAGGCCGCGTCGGTGGCGGCCCGGTCGCCCGCGTCCCAGTCGAAGATGTGATTGTCCTGCTGGCCGGCCACATCGTCCCGGATCAGCGGGGCGCCCGGGTCGAGGGCCCGGGTCGCGTCCACCACCACCGGCAGCGGCTCGTACTCCACCTGGATCAGCTCCAGTGCGTCCCGGGCGGAGTAGCGGTCCTCGGCGACGACGAACGCCACCTCCTGACCCTGGAACCGGACCTTGTCGGTGGCCAGCACCGCCTGCACGTCATGGGACAGGGTGGGCATCCAGGCCAGCTTGCGCTGTTCCAGCATCTGGCCGGTGATGACGGCCCGGACCCGGGGGTGCGCCTCGGCGGCGGCAGTGTCCACACTCACGATGCGGGCGTGGGCCAGCGGGCTGCGCAGGATCGCCCCGTGCAGCATGCCGGGCCGCTGGATGTCGTCCACGAACGTGCCCTGGCCGCGCAGGAACCGGGCGTCCTCCTTGCGCCGGACCGGGCCGTAGGCCCCGTCCAGGGCCGGATCAGCAGCTGCGCTCATCGTCCCTCCCCGTGCTGGCCGGCCCCGTGCTGGCCCGCCCCGTGCTGGCCGGCCCCGTGCTGGCCGGCCCCGTCCTGGCCGGGCCCGTGCTCGCCGGCCCGGAGCTCGCGAGCCTCATGCTCGCTGGCCCAGCGGACCGACCGCACGATGTTCTCGTACCCGGTGCACCGGCAGAGCTGGCCGGACAGCGCCTCGCGGATCTCTTCCGTGGACGGATCGGGGTGGTGGTCGAGCAGCCACCGGGCGGTCATCATCATGCCCGGCGTGCAGAACCCGCACTGCAGCCCGTGGCACTCCGCGAAGCCCTGCTGGACCGGGTCGAGCCGGCCGCCGAGGGCCAGGTCCTCGACGGTGCGCACCCGGCGCCCGTCGGCCATGGCCGCCAGCACCGTGCAGGACTTCACCGGCGTCTCGTCCAGCCACACCACGCAGGCCCCGCAGTTGGAGGTGTCGCACCCCCAGTGCGATCCGGTCAGGCCGAGGTCGTCACGCAGGAAATGGATCAGCAGCAGCCGGGCCTCGACGTCCCTGGTGAGGCTGACCCCGTTCACGGTCATCGTTATCTGCATATCGTCGTGCTCAGCCTTCATCCTGCGGTGCGCCGCCGGGCGCGCCCCCGCCGTGCTTCCGGGCGCGCGCCAGGGCGCGGCGCAGCGACCGGATGGTGAGCTCGCAGGCCAGGTGGCGCTTGTAGTCGGCCGGGCCGCGCTGGTCGGACACGGGCTGGCAGGACGCGGCGGCCAGCTCGCCGGCCCGCGCGAAGCTCTCCTCGGTGGCCGGGGCGCCGCGCAGGAACTCCTCAGCCCCGGCCGCGGCGAAGTGCGGGGCGCCCACCGCGGTCAGCCCGATGCCCGCGTCGGCGATGATCCCGCCGTCTGCCCCGCCGCCGTCTGCCCCGCCGCCGTCCGGCCCGCTTCCGTCCAGCCACAGGGCCGAGCCGACCGCGCCCACCGGCCAGTCGCCGGCCCGCCGCCCGACCTTCTCGTACGCGCTGCCGCCGCCGGGCCGGATCGTGATCCGGATCTCGGTCAGGATCTCGCCCGGCGCGACCACGGTCTCGTAGGGCCCGGTGTAGAAATCCCGGGCCGGCACGGTCCTGGTGCCCCCGGGGTGCGCGATGATCATCGTGGCCTTGAGCGCGGCGAAGGCCGCCGACAGGTCCTCGGACGGGTCGGCCTGGCAGAGCGAGCCGCCGACCGTGCCCCAGTTCCGTACCACCGGGTCGGCGATCACCTGCTCCGCGTCGTGCAGGACCGCGAAGTGCCGCGCCGCCTCACCTGAGTCGAGTAGCTGCGCGTGCCGGGTCAGCGCGCCGATCCGCAGCTCACCGGCGGTCACGGTGATGTAGGAAAGCTCGCTGAGCCCGTTGATGTCGATCAGTGTCTCCGGCTGGGCCAGCCGGAGCTTCATCATCGGGATCAGGCTGTGGCCGCCGGCCAGGATGCGCGCCTCGGGACCGAACCGGTCCAGCAGCGCGAGGGCGTGCGCGACGCTGGTGGCCTTCTCGTACTCGACGTAGGCCGGAACCTGCATACGCTCTCCCTCGGGGTAACCGCTGTCTGCGCAGTGTACGAGTGCGCTCTCACCAGCGGTAATAATCAGAAGGTTATGAGCGATATTCAGAACCGGCGAGCGAGCCCGGGCCGATAAGACACTGCTATGACGCTCACCCAGCTCAACGCGTTTGTGCTGGTCGCCCGGCTGGGCTCGGTGACCTCCGCCGCGAACGCGCTCGGCGTCAGTGAGTCCGCGGTCTCGCAGGCGCTGACCGCCCTCCGCCAGCACCTCGGCGACCAGCTGGTCAGCCGCGGCCCCAGCGGGATGACGCTGACCGCGGGCGGCTCCCGGCTGCTGGCCACCGCGTCGCAGATCGTCGTGCTCGGCGCCGAGGCGCACGCGGCGGTCCGGGCCGCCCAGGGCGCGCCGGAGCAGCTGCGCGTCGTGGCCTCGCCCACGTTCGCCGAGTTCGTGGCCAGCCCGCTGACCGAGGCGTTCCGGCGGCGCTTCGCCGGGCCGCTCGAGGTGTCCGCCGGGGTGGCCGTGACCCAGGAGATGGGGGTGCTGGTCGGTAACCGGCTGGCCGACGTGGCCATCGGCCCCCGGGTGGCCGGTGACCCGGACCTGCCCGTGGTGAGCGAGCCGATCTTCCGGTACCGGCTGGTCGTGGTCACCGCCGGGCAGTCCCGGCTGCGCGGCAGCCCCCAGCAGTGGCGGTGGCTGGTTGACCCGTCCGGCACCGATCCGGAGAGCGACACGGGACAGCTGCTCAAGGCGCTGCGGATCCCGGAAGACATGATCGGGGTCTTCCCCAACCAGACCGCTGCCTGGGCCGCGGCCGCCGACGGGGCCGGGGTCGCGCCGGCCGTCGAGCATCTCGTCACCCAGCAGCTGCGCCGGGGCGAGCTGTCCCTGGTCGACGTGCCCGGTACGCCGGTGGACGGCTGCTGGCACGTGACCCTGCTGGAGCGCCAGCACCGCAGCACGGTGGCCAGCGCGCTGCGCCGGTTCCTGACCACGCCGGAGGCCATGCAGCTGATGCGGGCGCCCACGGCCGGCGTCCCGCCGTCGCGGTTCCGGCCGCCGGTCTACGTGACCATCTGGAGCTGATCCGCGCCGGGCCGGGCAGGCCTGGCCCGGGCCGCCGCAGGCGAGTTAAGCAAGCACTTATTCACGTATTGCGCACGCTTGCCGGCTGAAGGATCATGGCGCTCACCTCTCAGAGGCATGGATGCCGTCTGATCATGGGTAGGAGTGGGCTGATGCGGATCGAGTCCGACGGGCACAGCCGCGGTAACCCGCGCCTTTATGAGCTCATCGAAAACGCCCCGAAAGAGGGCAAGAGCCCCACCGTGTGGGCCTGGCCGCAGCTCATTGACTATCTGAAGGTCGCCGGCCAGCCCGTCGCCGGGCCGTGGCCGCCCCATCAGGAGCCCCGCCCCGATCCGGAGGAGGACACGCTTCCCGTCGCGGTGGCTGATCCGCAGTCGCCGCAACGAAGCCCCGGCGGCCCCGCGGCCACCACCATCGGTGCCACGGATGGCGGTGCTCCGGCCGCCGGCGCCGGGACCAGCGAGGCCGCCAGCACCGCCGGCGACGACGACTGAACCACGATTGCGGCGTTCGTGCGGCAGTGCCGTCCGGACAGGACACTGGAGGATCGGATGTACCCGTCTCGGTTCCGGTACGAGGCACCGCGCTCCCTCGACGAGGCCATCGCCACGCTGCGCGATGGCGGGGACTACGCCAAGGTGCTGGCCGGCGGCCAGAGCCTGGTCCCGCTGATGAAGCTGCGCTTCGCCGCACCGGAACTCGTGGTGGACATCAACAACGTGCCCGGCCTCGACTACCACCGCGCCGATGCGGACGGGACGCTGCGGATCGGGGCGCTGTGCCGGCACGCCGACCTGGAGCGCTCGTCGCTGCTGAAGTCCTCGCAGCCGACCATGGCCATGGCGGCGCCGCTGATCGCCGACCCCATCGTGCGCAGCCGGGGCACCCTGGTCGGCTCGCTCTGCCACGCCGACCCGCAGGGTGACTGGGCGTCGGTGGTGCTGGCGCTGGGCGGGTCGGTGGTGGCCCAGGGCCCGCGCGGCCGGCGCAGCGTGCCGATGGCCGAGTTCGTCACCGGCCCGTTCGAGAACGTCCTGGAACCCGACGAGGTCGCGGTGGAGGCGGTGATCCCGCCCGCCACAGGGGCCCGGGCGGGCGGCTACCTGAAGCTGGAGCGCCGGGTCGGCGACTTCGCCACGGTCGGGGTGGCGGTGGCCCTGGAGCTGTCGGGCGAGACCGTGACCCGGGCCGGGATCTCCCTGACCGGGGTGGGGGGGTCGACGATCGGGGCCACCGAGGCCGCCAGCGCCCTGACGGGCCAGCCCCTGACCTCCCAGACCATCGAGATGGCCGCCGGGCTGGCCGCGGACGCGTCCCGGCCCCGGACCGATCACCGCGGCAGCGCGGAGTACAAGCGGCACATGGTGCACACGTTCGTGACCCGCATCCTGGAGCGGGCCGCCGCCGGCCCGGAGGCCGGCCGCACCGCGGAAAGGGCAGCCTGACATGACGATGGTGTATGACGATCACGACGGCGAGGTCAGCGATGTCCCGATGCGCCGGATCCGGTTCACGATCAACGGGCAGAAGAAGATCGCGGAGGTGGAACCCCGGCTGCTGCTGGCCCACCTGATCCGCCGCGGGCTCGGGCTGACCGGCACGCACATGGGCTGCGACACCACGAACTGCGGCGCGTGCACGGTGCTGGTGGACGGCCGCCCGGTCAAGTCCTGCACCATGCTGGCCGTCCAGGTGGACGGGCGCGAGATCAGCACCGTCGAAGGGCTGGCCACCGCGAGCGAGCTGCACCCGCTGCAGGAGGGCTTCAAGGAGGAGCACGGCCTGCAGTGCGGGTTCTGCACCCCCGGGATGATGATGGCGGCCAAGGCCCTGCTGGATGAGAATCCCGACCCGAGCGAGGAAGACGTCCGCTGGGCACTGTCCGGCAACCTGTGCCGCTGCACCGGCTACCAGAACATCGTGAAGTCGGTGCTGTGGGCCGCCGACAAGCTCCAGAAAGAGGGCTGACCTCGTGTCGCAGGCACTGGACGAGATCAAGATCGGCGGGCTCGGCGCGAGCCGCAAGCGCGTCGAGGACAACCGCTTCATCCGCGGCAAGGGCAACTACACCGACGACATCACGCTGCCCGGCATGCTGCACATGGAGATCCTGCGCAGCCCGCTGGCCCACGCCCGGATCAAGTCCATCGACGCCAGCAAGGCGTGGGACATCCCCGGGGTGCGGCTGGTGCTCACCGGCGAGATGATGGCCACCCGCAACCTGGCCTGGATGCCGACGCTGTCCTACGACACCCAGGCGGTGCTGGCCACCGACAAGGTCCGGTTCCAGGGCCAGGAGGTGGCGTGCGTCATCGCCGATGACCCGTACATCGCCAAGGACGCCTGCGAGGTCATCGACGTCGACTACGAGCCGCTGCCGGTGGTCGTCAACCCGACGCAGGCCGTGGCCGAGGGCGCGCCGGTCATCCGGGACGACAAGACGGGCCAGGCGGGCAACGTCATCTACGACTGGGAAGTGGGCGACGCGGAGGGCACCGAGCGGGCGTTCGCGGACGCGGACGTGATCTCCCGGCTGCAGCTGCACTACCCGCGCTCGCACCCGTCGCCGATCGAGTGCTGCGGGTCGGTCGCGGACTTCGACCGGGCCACCTCGAAGCTGACCGTCTACATGACCACCCAGGCGCCGCACATCATCCGGGCCGCGGTCGCGATGGTCGCCGAGCTGCCCGAGCACATGATCCGGATCATCTCGCCGGACATCGGCGGCGGGTTCGGCAACAAGGTGCCGGTCTACCCGGGGTACGTCTGCTCGATCCTGGCCTCGATCCTGCTGGAGCGGCCGGTCAAGTGGATCGAGGACAAGTCCGGCAACCTGATCTCCACCCACTTCGCCCGGGACGTCTACCTGGACGGCGAGATGGCGCTGCGCCGGGACGGCAAGATCCTGGCCGTCCGGATGCGCACCCAGGCCGACCACGGCGCGTTCTTCTCCGACGCCCAGCCCAGCAAGTTCAAGATCGGGCTGATGCACTCGGCGTTCGCCGCCTACGACATCCCGGTGGCGCACATGACGACGCGCGGCACCTACACCAACAAGGCGCCCGGCGGGGTGGCCTACCGCTGCTCGTTCCGGGTCACCGAGGCCATGTTCTTCCAGGAACGCATGATGCAGGCCGCCGCCCAGGACCTGGGCCTGGACCAGGCCGCGTTCCGGCGGATGAACTTCGTCCGCGACGACGACTTCCCGCACCGCACGCCGTTCGGCTTCCTGACCGACTCGGGCCAGTACGGCAAGTGCCTGGACGTGGGGCTGCGGGCCATCGGCTACGAGGACTTCCGCCAGAAGCAGGAAGAGGCGCGGGCCCGGGGCCGGCTCCTCGGCCTGGGCATCTCCACCATGACCGAGCCGCTCGGCGCGGGCAACAGCCGCGAATACGACATCCTCGGCATCAAGATGTTCGACTCCGCCGAGCTCAAGGTGCACATGACCGGCAAGGCCATCGTCCGCACCGGGGCCCGGGGCCAGGGCCAGGGCCACGAGACCACGTGGGCCCAGATCGTCAGCCACGAGCTCGGCATCCCGGCGGAGGACATCGTCGTCGAGGAGGGCGACACCGACACCGCGCCGTTCGGGATGGGCACCTACGCCTCCCGCAGCACGCCGGTGGCCGGGGCCGCGGTGTCCATGGTGTCCCGGAAGATCCGGGCCAAGGCCCGCAAGCTGGCCGCCCATCTCCTCGAGGTGTCCGAGGAGGACATCGAGTGGGAGCTCGGCCGGTTCTACGTGCGCAGCGCGCCGGACCACGGGGTGACCATCCAGGAATGCGCGATGGCCGCGTACAGCAACATGCCGGACGGCATGGAGCCCGGCCTGGAGAACACGGCCTACTACGACCCGCCCAACCTGACCTGGCCGTTCGCGGTGTACATCGTGACGGTCGAGGTCGACCCCGAGACCGGGGTCTGGGACGTGCTGAACACGGTCGCGGTGGACGACTGCGGGGTCCGGATCAACCCGATGATCGTCGAGGGCCAGATCATGGGCGGCCTGGCCGAGGCGTACGCCATGGCCAACATGCAGTTCATCACGTTCGATGCGGAGGGGAACTGCGTCGGCTCGAACTACATGGACTACATGCTGCCGAGCGCCTGGGAGACGCCGGGCTTCGAGCTGCACAGCGAGGTGGTCACCCCCTGCCCGCACCACCCGATCGGCGCCAAGGGCATCGGGGAGTGCGCGGCGGTCGGCGGCCCGGCCGCGTTCGTGAACGCGGTGCTGGACGCGCTGTCCCAGACCGGGGTCCGCAACATCGACATGCCACTGCTCCCCGACCGGGTCTGGGAGGCGATCACCCAGCGGCACGACGTCTCCGGTGCGCCCCCGGTACGCACGGACTGAGTACGGGACAGCCAGTGCGGGAGTACTGAGGGGAGTTGCTGATGGACAGCTTCGATGTGCTGGAGGAGGCCGGCGAGCTGACCCGCCGGGGCCAGCCGTTCGCGCTGGCCACCGTGGTCTGGCGGCAGGCGCCGTCCTCGGGCCAGCAGGGCTCCCGGGCGATCATCACGGCCTCAGGTGACCTGCACGGCTGGATCGGCGGGGCGTGCGCCGAGCCGGTGGTGATCCGCGAGGCCCGGCAGGTGATCACCGAGGGCGTGCCGCGGCTGCTGCTGCTCGGGACGCGCGATCAATTTGGCGCGGCCGTGCCGGACGGGATGACCGTGGTGCCGATCGCCTGCCAGAGCGAAGGGGCGCTGGAGGTCTACATCGAGCCGGTGCTGCCCGCGCCGCACCTGGTCATCGTGGGCCGCTCGCCGATGGTCGAGACGCTGGCCGACCTGTCCCGGGCGCTGGGCTGGCGCACCACGGTGGTGGACCGCGGGGCGTTCTCGGCCGCCGACGCGGACCAGAGCTCGATGGTGGTGGTGGCCACCCAGGGTCACGGGGACGAGGAGGCCGTCGAGCAGGCGGTCGCGGCCGGGCCCGCCTACCTGGGCCTGGTCGGGTCGGCCAAGCGGGGCGCGGGAGTGCTGGGCTACCTCGCGGACCGGGGCGTGCCGCAGGACCAGCTGGACCGGGTCCGGGTGCCGGCCGGGCTGGACCTGGGCCGGACCACGCACCGCGAGATCGCGGTCGCGATCCTGGCCGAGCTGGTCCAGCTGCGCGCCTCGGGTGGGTTGGCGCAGCTTCTGCTGTGGGCAGCGGTGCGGAAGCGGTCCCCGGCGAGGAGAGGCGCGCCGAAGGCGTGTCCTCGCCGAGCCAGGGACTCTGCCAGTCCCGGGGGGTCGCCCCCCCGGGAAAGCAGGGACCCCGTGTGCGGGATGACCGTGACCGCGGACGCGTCCAGCTATCCGCTGGAGCACGACGGCGAGACGTACTACTTCTGCTGCGCCGGCTGCCGCCGGTCGTTCCAGGAGGACCCGGCGGCGTACCTGAAGGAGAGCCATGCTAGTCACCAATGACTTCGAGGTGGCCCAGCCGGTCGAGAAGGTCTGGGAGTTCTTCGGGGACATCCCCCAGGTCGCCACCTGCCTGCCCGGCGCGGAACTGACCGAGGACCTGGGCGGCGAGAAGTACAAGGGCCGGGTGGCCATCCGGATGGGACCGGTGCGGCTGCAGTTCGCCGGCACCGCGGAGATCGCCGAGCGCGACGACGCCGCCAAGCGGCTGGTCCTCAACGCGGCCGGCGCGGAGGAGAAGGGCCGCGGCCAGGCCAGCATGGTGGTCACCGCCACGCTGGTCCGCTCCGGCCGTGGCACCAAGGTCAACGTGGCGCAGGATATCCAGCTGTCCGGCGCGGCCGCCCAGTACGGCCGGGGCATGATCTCCGACGTCTCGTCGGTGCTGATGCGCGACTTCGCCACCACCATGCAGGACCGGATCGAGCGGGTCGAGCGCGGGGAGTCGGCCGAGCAGATCGCCGCGGCCGGCACCAGCCCGGCCAGCGGCCTCGCGCTCGGGATGCGGGCCGCGGTCATGGCGCTGACCCGGGTGTTCCGCCGTTTCTTCGTCCCGTACCACGCCCCCGCGAGCTGAGAAGGAGCCCGTCATGGTCTTGTGGTGGATCGGCAACGTAGTGCTCCTGGTCGTGGTGCTGCCCGTCGTGATCTTCCTGCTGAACCGGGTGCTCGCCGCGCTGGAGCGGATCCGGGCGGCCGCCGACCAGGTGCTGGCCGGCGGCGTCGAGCTCATCGGCGAACTGCAGGGCGTCCCGGAGGGCCTGGCCCAGACCGACGCCACGGTCGGCGAGGTCGCGGTGGGCGCCGTCCGGTATGCCGGTTCCGTCGCGAAACTTCTCGGTTAAGGAGACAGCCAATGCCAGCAGCAGCCTGGATGACCATCATCGTCGCGGCGCTGATCATCGCGGTCACCGCGATCGGCCTGCTGAGGGTGATCTTCCACCTGCGGGCCATCCGGGCCACGCTCGTGGCGACCACCGGCGGGGTGCAGGCCGTCGCCGCGCTCACCGCGCCGGTGCCGCCCCGCCTGACGTCGGTCAACGCGAGCCTCAAGCCGGTTCGCGACTTCTGCGAGACGGTGTGAGGAGCTACTGATGGAAATCCATGGCACCGTCCTGGCCGCCGCCGGCACGTCCACGACCGGCTGGGTGATCGGCTACACCATCGGCATCGTGATCGTCCTGGTGGTCGTGGCGCTGGTCGTGCCGATCCTGCTGCTGGCCCGGTCGATCGGCAACGAGGCACCCAAGATCAACGACGCGCTGACCGAGGCGGTGCAGAACACCGCGCCGCTGGGCGCGCTGCGCACCACGATCGAGCACGCCACCATCATCATCGGCGGCCTGCAGCGCGGCCGCGCGCGGCTGGGAGGCTGACCATGGAGCCGCACGTCCTGGCCATGTCCGGCACCGAGCACACCCTGTGGGTGACCGCGATCATCCTGGGCTTCGTCGTGGTGCTGGCCGTCGCGGCGCTGCTCAGCATCCTGATCTGGCTGGTCAAGATCATCGACCGCCGGGTGGTCCAGATCGGCGGGACACTGCAGGCGGCCGCGGACAACACCGCGGACACCGTGCTCATCCCGCAGGTCGCCGACGGTGTGGAGGCGGTCCTGGCTGAGGGCCTCCAGCATCACCTGTTCCTCGGCCGGGTGCTCGGGAAGGTGAAGTCGTGACCGTGCTGGTCGTCCTGACCGTCATCGTGATCGCCCTGCTCATCGCGGGCCTGGCGTTCTACCTGTTCTGGGTGGGGACGCTGCTGACCCGGATCGCCGGGAACCTCGAGGGCGCGGTGGACATCGTCCGCACGATCGTGGGCCACGCCAAGCTCATCGGGCCCGGGGTCGAGCACATCAACCGGACCGGCGGCGTGGTCGCCGGGGCGCTGCCGCTGCTGTACGGGATGGCCGAGGAGATCGTCGTGGACGTCACCCCGGCGGCCGAGCGTCCCGAGGTCCCCGAGCCCGCCCGCCCGGCGTCCGGCCGGCGCCGGTCCCGGCTGCACGACGCGGTGGGGTTCAGCCCCCGCCCGTAAGCGGAAAATCAGGTGCTGGGGCCGCCGATCCACTCCTCGCGCCAGGACTGGTCGTACTGCTGGGTGTTGCAGCCGGGGTGGTAGATGGCGGTCAGCTCGCGGCTGATCTGCTCCCGGTGCGCGGGGGTGCCCCCGGGCACCTCGTAGGTGGCGATGTACACCTTCCACCGGGAGCCGGCCCGGCGGACCCAGCACGGCGCGCTCGGGTGCCGGAACGGGAAGCGCTCGGCCGACAGGTCGTCGGCGTGCCCGACGTAGATGACCGCGTACTGCTCCGGCTTGTTCTCCGGGTCGGGCTTGCAGAGGATCGCGTACACCGCGGCCACCGGCGGCGGGGTCCAGCCGGCCAGCACCCGCGGGCCCTCGAACGGGTACCCGGCCAGCGACCCGAGCCGGATCATCCGGCCGCGTCCTCGTCCTCGCTGACCGCCTCGGCCCGCACGACCGGGCCAGCGGGCAGGCCGGCCCGGGCGGCGGCCTGGCGCAGCTCCCCGGTGGCCTTCTCGATCGCTTCCTCGCGGCTGCTGGCCTCCACGACCAGCTGCGCGCCGTAGCGGTCGGTCCCGATCCCGGTGGCGATGCCGCTGCTGGCCGCGACGGCGTCGGCGAGTTCCACTACTTCCTCGCGGGTCAGCACCCGGTCACCCTGGGCCTCGACGCCCACGCTCCACCGCACCGCGCCCTCCTGGTTTCCGGGTCTGCCTAGTTCGGGGTTGCCTTGATTCGGGGTTGCCTAGTTCAGAGTAGGCAGCAGCGTAGCGAGTTCCTCGAGGCTGCTCAGATCGTGGCCGGACAGGATCAGGTTGACGCTCGGGGCGGCGGCCAGCATGCCGAGCGTGGTCGGCCGGAAATGCGGGTCGTGGCCCTTGTGCGGGTTCATCCACACCACCCGGTAACTGAGCCGGGACAGCCGCTGCATCGCCGTGGCCAGCATCTCCGGATCACCGCGGTCCAGGCCGTCGGAGCAGATGACCACGATCCCGCCGCGGCACAGCCCGCGGCGGCCCCAGGTGCGGACGAAAGCGTCCAGGCTGGCCCCGATCCTGGTCCCGCCCTCCCAGTCGAAGACCGCGCTGGCCGCCCGCTCCAGGGCGTCGTCGGGCTTGCGGTGATCCAGGGCCCGGGTGATCCGGGTCAGCCTGGTCCCGAAGCAGAACACCTCGACCCGGGCGGTGGCGCGCTTGGCCGAGTAGGCGAACTGGAGCAGGTGCCGCGAGTAGTCGGCCATCGACCCGGACACGTCGAGGATGAGGATCAGCGGCCGGAGCCGGACCTTGCGCCGCCGCCAGGCCAGCGGGCCGGGCTCGCCGTGCATGCGCAGCGACTCGCGCACCATCCGGCGCAGGTCGGGGGAGCGGCCGGCGGCCGCCGCCGTGGTGCGCCGGGTCCGCCGCCGGGGCGGGGTGAGCCGGATCCGGGCCATGATCCGGCGCAGCGCGGCGAGTTCTTCCGGAGTGCAGGCGGGAAACGACTTGCGCCGCAGCGTCTCGGCGTCCGACGCCATCAGCCCCAGGCTCACCTGCTCCTGGAGGTCCTCGCCGGGATCGGTGGCCGGGATCTGGAGCACGCCCTCGGCCCGCGTGCGCTCGGGTTGCCTGAGCTTGAGCAGGTCCCGGACCGGGTCGTGGGTGCCGAGGAAGAACCGGCGGAACACCCGGTCGTAGACTCCGATGTTCTCCCGCCGGGTCACCAGCGTGGTCCGGCCGCCCCAGTACAGGTCCACCAGGTCGGTGGGGTCGAGTGCTCCCACGGCCGCGCAGTAGGCCAGCACGTCGCCCGACCCGACCGGCAGGCCCGCGGCGCGGAGTTCCGCCGTGAAGTTCACCAGCAGCGCGACGAACGGAGCCCGCTCGGCCGCGGGCAGCCCCTCAGCCGCGAGCGCGCCGTCGGGGGCAGGCGCGCTTTCGGGGCCAGGCGCGCCCTCGGGGGCAGGCGCGCGCTCAGGCACCGGAGGTGATCTCTTCCAGGTTGTCGCGGACCATCTCCAGGTCATCCCGTTCCTTGATCACCGCGCCCAGGGTGTCCCCGGCGACCTCGGTGCCCAGTCCGGTCTCGCCCAGGAAGTCCAGGGTCCGCACCCAGTCGATGGTCTCGGCCACGCCGGGCGGCTTGGCCAGCTCCATCTCCCGGAGCCGGTTGACCGCCGCGACCACCTTGCCCGCCAGCGTCTCGGACACGCCGGGCGCCCGGACCAGGACGATCTCCACCTCGCGCTCCGGCGGCGGGTAGCCGATCCAGTGGTAGAGGCAGCGCCGCTTCAGCGCGTCGTGCAGTTCACGGGTCCGGTTGGAGGTCAGCAGGACCAGCGGCGGCCGCTCCGCCTTGATCGTGCCGATCTCCGGGATGCTGATCTGGAAGTCGGAGAGCACCTCGAGCAGGAACGCCTCGAACTCGTCGTCGGCCCGGTCCACCTCGTCGATGAGCAGCACCGCCTGGTCACCGGCCCGCACCGCGTCCAGCAGCGGCCGTTCCAGCAGGAAGCGGGGGCCGAAGACCTTGTTGACCGCCTCGTCCTCGGCCACCTGCCGCTCGGACAGCGCCCGGATGTACAGCATCTGGCGGGCGTAGTCCCATTCGTAGAGGGCCTGGTTGGTGTCGATGCCCTCGTAGCACTGCAGCCGGATCAGCCGCCGCCCGAGGGTGGCGGCCAGGACCTTCGCGACCTCGGTCTTGCCCACCCCGACCTCGCCCTCCAGCAGGACAGGCCGGTTCAGCGAGAGGCCGACGAACAGCGCGGTGGCCAGGCCGCGGTCGGCAAGGTAACCGCCCTCGCGCAAGGTCGCGGTGAGCTCGCTGACGGTACCCGGATACTCCATGCAGCGGTCAGTGACTCTCGGCCCGGCCGAGGACCAGGTCGGCAACGCTGCCGCCCTCGGCGTTCAGCTTGCCCTCACGGGCCAGCCGGTTGCGCCACGCGGTGCGCAGGTCCTCGTCGGGGCCGGCCATGCCGCCGAAACCGACGTCGGCCATCCTCTTGCATGACTTGGTGTTGCCGCAGTCATCATCGAGGTCGGCAGCGGTCTGCTCCTGTGCGCTCCACACCCCGCGCAGCACTTCAAGGGCCTCGCCCGGCTGATCGTTCATAGTCAGGTACCTTCCCGGTGTCCTCGCCCCGACTCTAATCCGCCGGCCTGGTTCGGGCGACCGCTGATTAAGCGTTCTCTTATCGGGCCTCCGCTGCGGGCCAGGCAGGCCGGGCCGGCCGGCCAGGCCGGGGCCGGTGGCCGGGGCGGGCTCAGCAGCTGCGGTTGATGGTGACCGCCTTGACGGTGGCGGCCCACTCGTAGGCCAGTTCGTAGGGCCACATCGCGGCCCGGATCGGCGCGGTCATCACGTAGACGTGGCCGCTGAAGCAGCGCTCCATCCGCAGCCGGGCCCGGGAGTCCTGCGGCGTGATGGTGACCAGGGCGATGGAGTGCCAGTGGTACTGCCTGGCCAGCCGGGCCGCGTACTCTGCCTCGCCCTGCGTGGTGTCCGGGCTGGGGTCGAAGCAGATCTCCCTGACCCCCTGGATCGGCGGTGCGCAGCGGCCGCTGGTGACGGCGTCGGATCCGCGGGAGATCACCAGCACCGGTGCCCGGTGCTGGAACGCCAGTCTCAGTGCGGTGGAGTAACGGTTACCGGGGCCGGCCATCATCACGATCGCGTCCACCCGGGCGGGCATCCCGGAGGCGGGGACGATGAACAGCCGCGCGGTCAGCCCGCAGAAGGCCAGGAACACCGCGGCGATGGTCCCGATCACGATCGCGCGCCGCCTGCGGCGCCGCGGGGCACGATCGTCCACTGTCCCGGAGCAGGCGTCCGGGACGTCGTTGGTCAGCACAGGCAGCCCTCGTGCGGGGAAGGCGAAAGAGGTGGTCTGGTCGGGAAACAGGCTATGTGCCCGGCAGCCAGACTCGTCCACAGGGCGCCCTTACAGAAGCAATCCATAGCTGGGGTTCAGGCCGCGGGCAGACAATGAGACGGTGATCGACGTCGAGCCCGCCCAGTTCGAGGACATGGTCGCGTCCGCGCTGGACAGCCTGCCCGAGGATCTCGGCCGGCTGATGCGCAACGTGGCGGTGACCGTCGAGCACGGCCCCGGGCCCCCGGGCCTGCTGGGGCTGTACCAGGGGATCCCGCTGACCAGCCGGACGACACAGTACGCCGGGGTGCTGCCGGACCGGATCACGATCTACCGGCGGGCCATCTGCGCGATCTGCTCGACCGAGGACGAGGTAGTGGAGCAGGTCCGGCGGACAGTCATCCACGAAGTGGCACACCACTTCGGTATCGACGACGCCCGCCTCACCGAACTCGGCTGGTAGCCGCGGCCCGGCGGCCTGATGGCCCAGCCGTAACGGCACGCGTTGGAGGTGGGTGGGCCTAGATGGACTTGAACCATCGACCTCCGCCTTATCAGGGCGGCGCTCTAACCGGCTGAGCTATAGGCCCTTGCCTGCGGCGCCCGGGGTGCGGCTCAGATGCCGCACACCCCGGGAATTGCCGCCGCGTAAGGCTATCGCATTTTGCGGGTGACCCGCGTCAGTCAGTCTCCCGGAGGGTGACCTCGATACCGCCGCCCAGGTGAGTGACCAGGTTGTAGATCATGGCACCGACCGTGGACAGGGCCGTGATCAGGACGATGTTCACCGCGCCGAGCAGCATCGTGTAGCCCAGCACCCGGGAGGCCGAGAACCAGTGACTGAGTTGTGTCCCGGACGAGCCCGAACTGGAGGTGACACTGGTCAGCGTGTGCTGGATGGACGTGAACACGCCCAGGCTGGACAGCACGAAGTACAGGAAGGCCACGGCGACGAACAGCACGACCCAGGCGACCAGGGACATGAGGAAGCTGAACTTCATCACCGACCAGGGCTCGAGCCGGGAGACGACCAGGTCGGCCCGCCGGGCCTGGGTACCCGGACGCGCGGACGCAGCGGCGCCTCCTAGCGCGGCACTGCCCGCAGCCGTCCCCGGGGACCGTGAGCCGGCCTTGAACCGGCCGCGTGGCACCGAGAACGTCGTGGTGCGGTTACGGCCGTCGTCCTTCACCGCCGGCGGGCCGTCCGCGGGCCCCGGGCTCGCGGGCGTGCTGGCCCGGCCCGCACTTGAGGAGCCCGGGCCAGACGAGCCGGGGCTGGACGAGCCCGGGCTGGACGTGCTTCCGGCCGGGTCGGTCAGCGAAGCCGGGTAGGGCGGGATGGCCGACGTGGCGTCCGCGGCCGGGTCCGGGTCGTAGCTGTACCCGCCGGCGGTCGTCCCCGTCTGGCCGAACGTGGTGTCCTGGCTGTCCGGATACGACATGCTCCCGGAAAAGTTGTAGCCGGTGTCACCTGTCCGTAGTCCCCGCCGTGGCCTCGTCGGCCTCGGGGTTTCGCAAATCGGCAGCCGCGCCGGTCCGTGGCTGCCCGCTGTCAGGCAGCCAGGATGGCGGTTCCGCGCGTTGTTCCACCCCGTCCTCCTCGGAACGCTTTCCTTCGAGGTTATCCCCGTATGGAGGGTACGTCCTCATTCGGGGTTTGTGACCGCCGTCTGAGTGGATACTCATTAGACGTCACCGACCGTCCCCACGTTGCGTCCAATAGCCCGTCCGTCATCGCACCGTGACCTTCCGTACCACGATGCCGGGTGACCAGATCCTTACCCGGACACCCCGGAATCATCCGCCGGGTCCTCAGGACCGGCGTTCCCGGGACCATCTTCCGGCTCGACACCGCGCGGGTCGACCGTTATGTCCGGATCATCCGGCCCGGTCCCGGCCTCAGCCGCAGGCCCGGAGCCGTTCCCGGCCTCCATCCTCATCCTCATCGTCGGAGTCGGGCATCGACTCGGCGTTGCGGGCGATGGCCACCACGCTGTCGCCGGACGCCAGGTTCATCAGCCGGACGCCCATGGTCTGCCGGCCGGACAGCTTGACCTCGCCGGCCGAGGTCCGGATGACCCCGCCGGAGGAGGTGATCGCGAACACCTCGTCGTCCGGGTGCACCATCAGCGCCCCGACCAGCTCGCCCCGGGCATCGGTGATGCGCGCGGTGAGCACGCCGCGGCCGCCCCGGCCCTGGAGGGGGTACTGGTCCGAGGGCGTCCGCTTGGCGTACCCGAGGCCGGTGGCCACCAGCACGTCGGCGCCCTCCCGGACCACGTGCATGTCGAGCAGCTCGTCGCCGTCGGTGAACCGCATGCCGATCACGCCGGAGGTGGCCCGGCCCATCGGGCGCATGGTGTCGTCGGTGGCGTGGAACCGGATGGACTGGGCCTTCCGGCTGACCAGCAGCAGGTCATCCTCGGGGGAGACCAGGCTGGCCGCGATGACCTCGTCGTCCTCCCGGAGGTTGATCGCGATGATCCCTCCGGACCGGGGGGAGTCATAGTCGGTCAGCAGCGACTTCTTGACCAGCCCGGAGCGGGTCGCGATGACCAGGTAGGGCGCGACCGAGTAGTCCGGGATCGCGAGGACCTCGGCGATCCGCTCGTCCGGCTGGAACGCGAGCAGGTTGGCCACGTGCTGGCCGCGCGCGTCCCGGGCCGTGTCCGGCAGCTCGTAGGCCTTGGCCCGGTAGACCCGGCCCTTGTTGGTGAAGAACAGGATCCAGCGGTGCGTCGTGGTCACGAAGAAGTGGTCCACGATGTCGTCGGTGCGCAGCTGCGCGCCGCGTACCCCCTTGCCCCCGCGCCGCTGCGCCCGGTACAGGTCCGTCCGGGTGCGCTTGGCGTAGCCGCCGCGGGTGATGGTGACGACCACATCCTCCTCGGCGATGAGGTCCTCGTCGGTCACGTCGCCGTCGAAGGGGATGATGCGGGTGCGCCGCTCGTCGCCGTACTTGGTCACGATCTCGCCGAGCTCATCGCTGACGATCTGGCGCTGCCGCTCGGGCGAGGCCAGGATCGCCTCGTAGTCGGCGATCTTCGCCATCAGGTCCTCGTACTCGTCCGTGAGCGCCTGGCGCTCGAGGGCGGCGAGCCTGCGCAGCTGCATGTCGAGGATGGCCCGGGCCTGCTCCTCGTCGATCTCCAGCAGGTCCATCAGGCCCTGCATGGCGGCGTTGGCGGACTCGCTGCCGCGGATGAGCGCGATGACCTCGTCGATCCGGTCGATCGCCTTGAGCAGCGCGCTGACGATGTGGGCCCGCTGCTGCGCCTGGCGGAGCAGGAAGCGGGTCCGGCGGACGATGACCTCGATCTGGTGGGCGACCCAGTACCTGATCATCTGGTCCAGCCGGAGCGTGCGGGGCACGCCGTCGACCAGGGCGAGCATGTTGGCGCCGAACGTGTCCTGCAGCTGGGTGTGCTTGTACAGGTTGTTCAGCACGACCTTGGCCACCGCGTCCCGCTTCAGCACGATGATCAGGCGCTGGCCAGTGCGGCCGCTGCTCTCGTCCCGCACGTCGGCGATCCCGCTGACCCGGCCGTCCCGCACCAGCTCAGCGATCTTGAGGGCCAGGTTGTCCGGGTTGACCTGGTACGGCAGCTCGGTGACGATCAGGCAGGCCCGGCCGCGGGCATCCTCGTCGATGTCCACCACCGCGCGCATGGTGATCGAGCCCCGGCCGGTCCGGTAGGCATCCTCGATGCCACGCCGGCCGACGATCAGGCCGCTGGTGGGGAAGTCGGGCCCCTTCACGCGCTCGATCAGCGCGTCCAGCAGGTCCTCATCGGAAGTCTCGAAGTGCTCCAGGTACCACTGGACCCCGGCCGCGACCTCGCGCAGGTTGTGCGGCGGGATCCTGGTGGCCATCCCGACCGCGATGCCCTCGGACCCGTTGATCAGCAGGTTCGGGAAGCGGGCGGGCAGGACCACGGGCTCCCCGCCGCGGCCGTCGTAGCTGGGCCGGAAGTCGACGGTGTCCTTGTCGATGTCCCGCAGCATCTCCATGGCCAGCGGCGCGAGCCGGCACTCGGTGTACCGCATGGCCGCGGGCGGGTCGTTGCCCGGCGAGCCGAAGTTGCCCTGGCTGTCGATGAGGGGCATCCGCATCGACCACGGCTGGGCCAGCCGGACCAGCGCGTCGTAGATGGAGGAGTCGCCGTGCGGATGGTAGTTGCCCATCACCTCGCCGACCACCCGGGCGCACTTGGAGTAGCCGCGCTCCGGGCGGTACCCGCCGTCGTACATCGCCCACAGCACGCGCGTATGCACGGGCTTGAGGCCGTCCCTCACGTCCGGCAGCGCGCGCCCGACGATGACCGACATCGCGTAGTCGATGTAGCTGCGCTGCATCTCGACCTGGATGTCGACCGGCTCGGTCCGGTCATGCTGCGGCGGCGGAGCGTCTCCCGAGTCCACGTCGGTCACGTGTCAACCTCTTCCCAATCATTGGCAGTCGGCCAGGTTCTCCAGGGCACCGGTTCTCCGGGGCACGGGGCCCGCGAGGCTGCGGTCCGCCCGGGCGCCTAGATGTCGAGGAACCTGACGTCCTTGGCATTGCGCTGGATGAACGCCCGGCGTGCCTCCACGTCCTCGCCCATCAGCACGCTGAACAGCTCATCCGCCTGGGCCGCGTCATCCACCGTCACCTGCCGGAGCACCCGGTTCGCCGGGTTCATGGTGGTCTCCCACAGCTCGGTCGCGTTCATCTCGCCGAGGCCCTTGTACCGCTGGATGCCGTCCCGCGGGCGGGGGTCCCGCGGCCGGCGGCGATGCCGGCCTGGATGAGCGCGTCGCGCTCGCGGTCGGAGTAGGCGTAGTCGGGATGAGCTCCGCGCCCCTCCCACTTGATCTTGTAGAGCGGTGGCTGGGCCAGGTACACGTGGCCGGCCTCGATGAGCGGCTTCATGAACCGGAACAGCAGGGTGAGCAGCAGCGTGGTGATGTGCTGGCCGTCCACGTCCGCGTCGGCCATCAGGACGATCTTGTAGTAGCGGAGCTTGGCGATATCGAAGTCGTCGTGGATGCCCGTGCCCAGCGCGGTGATCATCGCCTGGACCTCGTTGTTCTTCAGCACCCGGTCGATCCGGGACTTCTCCACGTTGAGGATCTTGCCCCGCAGCGGCAGGATCGCCTGGAACTCCGGGTTCCGGCCCTGCTTGGCCGAGCCGCCCGCCGAGTCGCCCTCGACCACGTAGATCTCGCAGCGCTCCGGGTCACCGGACTGGCAGTCGGACAGCTTGCCGGGCAGCGAGGATGACTCCAGCAGGCCCTTGCGCCGGGTCAGGTCACGCGCCTGGCGGGCGGCGATCCGGGCCCGGGCCGCCTGGGTGGCCTTGGTGATGATGTCCTTGGCCTCGCCGGGGTTGCGGTCGAACCAGTCCCGCAGGTGGTCGTTGACGGCCTTCTGGACGAACGACTTGGCCTCGGTGTTGCCCAGCTTGGTCTTGGTCTGCCCCTCGAACTGCGGGTTGGCCAGCTTGACGTGGATGATCGCGGCGAGCCCCTCGCGCACGTCCTCCCCGGTCAGGTTGTCGTCCTTCTCCCGGAGCAGCTTCTGCTCCTTGGCGTACCGGTTCACGATGGAGGTCAGCGCGGCCCGGAAGCCCTCTTCGTGGGTACCGCCTTCCGCCGTGTTGATCGTGTTGGCGAAGGTATGCACCGACTCGGCGTACGAGCTGTTCCACTGCATGGCGATCTCGGCGGAGATCCCGACGCCGTCCTCCCCGAAGTCGATGACGGTGGCGTGCACCGGCTCCTTGGAGGCGTTCAGGTAGCGCACGAAGTCGGCGATGCCGCCTTCGTAGCGGTAGCGCAGGGCACGCGGCTGGCCCGGGTCGCTGTCGTCGGTGGTCGCGGCGTGATCGGGCCGCTCGTCGAGCAGGTTGATCTCGAGGCCGCGATTGAGGAACGCCATCTCCTGGAGCCGGCGGGACAGTGTTTCCCAGTCCCACTCGGTGGTCTCGAAGATGACCTGGTCCGGCCAGAAGGTGATGGTGGTGCCGGTCTCGTCGGTGGGCTCGTCGCGGCTCAGCGGCGTGACCGGGTGACTCTGCTCATAACGCTGCCGCCACACGAACCCGTCGCGGCGGATCTCGACGTCCAGCCGGGAGGACAGGGCGTTCACCACGGAAACGCCTACCCCGTGCAGGCCGCCGGAGACGGCGTAGGACTTGCCGTCGAACTTCCCGCCCGCGTGCAGCGTGGTCAGGACCACCTCGACAGCCGGCCGCTTCTCCACCGGGTGCTCATCGACGGGGATGCCCCGGCCGTCGTCGGTGACCCGGACCCCCCCATCGGACAGCAGGGTGACATCGATGCGGTCGCAGTAGCCGGCCAGGGCCTCGTCCACGGCATTGTCCACAACCTCGTACACGAGGTGGTGGAGGCCGCGCTCGCCGGTAGAGCCGATGTACATACCGGGACGCTTGCGTACTGCCTCAAGGCCCTCCAAGACCGTGATCGAACGTGCGTCGTAGGACAAGAGCAAGCTCCTCTTGGAAGAAATAACGCACCACCGGGGCGACAGCAGGCCTGACCCGCGTTGCTGCCCAGCGGCACAGTCCCATTTTACCTGGGAGAACCTTCAGTCTCAGCCGTACGTGTCGCGTGGCCCCCGACCACCTCGCACCCGCCACTCCCCAGGTCGCCGGGGCTGCTCGGGACCGCGGACCTTGACCCTGGTCACCGTGCCCTCGCCCAGCTCGCTGTTCAGCCTGCGCACCAGGGTGCCGGCCAGCAGCCGCACCTGGGTGGCCCAGGCGGTGGAATCGGCGATCACCAGGAGCTCGCCGTCGGTGAAGCGGTCCGGGCGGGTGTGCGCGGCGAGGTCGGCGCCGACGATCTGCGGCCAGCGGCCGAAGACCGAGCCGAGCGCGGCCGCGGTCTGCCAGCCCTCGTCCCCGATAAGGCCGCGGATCGCCGTCGTGAGCGGCTGCGGGTCGTCGCGCCGCGGCCGCCGGGGCCGGCCGCCCTGGCCCGCGGCACCTCCCCGGGCCGGGGCGCGGGCTGACATCCCCCCGGCGGGAGCCGCACCGCGCTCCCGGGCCGCCGCCTTGGCCCGGGCGAGCGCCTCCCGGGCCAGCTGCGCCGGGGTGAGGGCGGCCGCCCCGGGCTGGCCTGGCTCGCTCCCGGTAAGGCCGGCGCCGGCTGGCTCTGGCTGAGCTGGGCTGCCCGGGTCATCCGCCGTCACGGGTCACCGCCCCAGCCGCAACGGAAAACCTCGCGCCCTGCAGCACCGCCGGGACGTCCTCGGGGACCGCGGCGGTAACCAGGACCTGCTCCGTGCCGGCCACCAGGCTGGCCAGCCGGTCCCGGCGGCCGGTGTCTAGCTCGGCGAACACGTCGTCGAGCAGGAGAACCGGGTCGTCGCCGTCGGCCCGGAGCAACTCGAAACCGGACAGGCGCAGGGCCAGGGCCATGGACCAGGACTCGCCGTGGCTCGCGTAGCCGCGGGCGGGCAGATCGCCGATACCCAGCTCCAGGTCGTCCCGGTGCGGGCCGACCAGGCAGACCCCGCGCTCCAGCTCATCCGGCCGGGACCGGGCCAGCGCGTCGCGCAGGCCCTGGGCCAGCTGCGCACGGTCGGCGGCCGGCTCGCCGCTGTCGGGCTGGCTGGCCGCCTCGCCCGCGGCGGCCTCGCTCTTCACGCTGGCCCGCTGGCGGTAGGTGATGGCAGCGGCCACGTCATCCCCGGATACGCCGGCGTAGCTCCTGGTCAGCAGGGGCCGCAGCGCCGCGGTCAGCTCCAGGCGGCCGGCCAGCAGCTCAGCGCCCTTGACCGCGAGGTGCTCGTCCCACGCGTCGAGCGCACCCTCCAGGCCCATCCCCGCCGGGTTGGCGGCCTCATCACCCTGCGGATCGCCGGACAGCTCCGGCGCGGGCGGCCGGGCCAGGCGGCCGAACCCCCGTGACCCCATCCGGGACCGGGCCGACTTGAGCAGCGCGGTGCGCTGCTTGACCACCCGCTCGTAGTCGCTGCGCACGCCGGCGTACCGGGGCGCCCGGGCGACCAGGAGCTCGTCGAGGTAGCGGCGGCGCTGGTCGGGGTCGCCCTTGACCAGGGCCAGGTCCTCGGGGGCGAAGAGCACGGTGCGCAGGATCCCGAGCACCTGGCGGGGCCGCGGCACCGCGACCCGGTTCACCCGGGCCCGGTTGGCCCGTCCCGGGTTGATCTCGATCTCCACCAGGCTGTCCCGCTCGGCCGAGGTGATGGCGGCCCGCAGGATGGCCCGCTCGGCGCCCCGCCGCACCAGCGGCGCATCAGTGCCGACCCGGTGGCTGCCGAGGGTGGAGACGTATCCCGCGGCCTCGACCACGTTGGTCTTGCCCTCGCCGTTCGCGCCCAGCAGGGTGCTCACGCCCGGGCCGAGGACCAGATCCGCCGCCGCGTAGGACCGGAAGTCGGTGAGCGCGAGGCGGGTCAGGTGCACCCGGAGCAGGCTACTGGGCCAGCCCGGAGCAGGCGTACCTCCGGCGCCGCCCATCTGGCCCCGCGAGTAGCCGTGAGCCGGTGCCTGCGCAGGGCCGAGGGGGTCGCCCCCGGGCAGTAGGGCCAGTGCCTGGCGGGATCCCGGCCCGCCCGCAACCCACGCGCGGCTGTGCCGCGCTCGGCGCGAAGCGCCGATCGGGGCGCCCGGGTTAGCGCTAGCCCAAGCGGATGGGCATGAGCAGGTAGCGGAAGTCGGGCTGCTCGTCCGGTGCGGGCTTGCCGGTGATCAGGGCGGGCTTGCCCGACTCGGTGAACGAGATCCGGGCGATGTCGGAGTCCAGCGCGGTCAGCCCGTCCAGCAGGTACTGCGGGTTGAACGCGATCTGGATGTCGTCACCCTCGAAGCTCGCGTCGATGACCTCCTCGGCCTGCGCCTCGTCCCCCGTCCCGGCCTCGAGCACGAGCTGCCCCGCCGAAAACGACAGCCGGACCGCGGTGTTGCGCTCGGCGACCAGGGCCACCCGCTTGACGGCCTCGGCGAACGGCGCGGTCGCGAGCTCGGCCACCGCGTTCACCTGCTTGGGCAGCAGGGACTCGTAGCGCGGGAAGTCGCCGCCGAGCAGCCGGGTGGTGGTCCGGCGGCCGCCGCCCTCGAACCCGATCATCCCTTCGCCTCCGGCGCCCTCCTCCCCGGGCAGCGCCAGTGCGATGGACACTTCCGCGCCGGCGGTCAGCGCGCGGGCCGTGTCGGCCAGCGCCCGGGCCGGGACCAGCACCGCGGCGGACAGGTCGGGGCGGGCCGGGGTCCAGCGCAGCTCGCGGACCGCGAGCCGGTAGCGGTCGGTGGAGACCAGGGTGAGAGTCTCGCCCTCGATCTCGATCCGGACGCCGGTCAGCGCGGGCAGCGTGTCGTCCCGGCCGGCCGCGGTGGCCGACTGGCTTACCGCGGACGCGAACGCGTCGCTCCCGATGGAGCCCGCCGGAGGGGGCATCTCCGGCAGGGTCGGGTAGTCCTCGGTCGGCATGGTCAGCAGGGTGAACGTGGCGCTGCCACAGGTGAGCGTGGCCCGCGCGCCGTCGGTGATGATCTCCACCGGGCGGGCGGGCAGGCTCCGGGTGATCTCCGCGAGCAGGCGGCCGGAGACCAGGGCCTCGCCTTCCTCCTCCGCCTCGACCGGCACCCGGGCCTGCGCCGAGACGTCATAGTCGAAGCTGGACAAGGTCAGGTCCCCGGCTGCCTGCAGGCGGATTCCCGCCAGGACCGGGACGGCGGGCCGGGCCGGCAGGGCACGGGCCGTCCACGCCACGGCTTCAGCCAGTACATCGCGTTCTACCTGGATCTTCACCGGAAGCTGCCTCCCCTTCTGGAGATTTTCTGCTCAGGCTCGGGCACCGGTTTGGAGCTGCCCACCTCGTGGGTATCTGTCCCGGCGACTGGGTCGGAAGGGCTGCGGCAGGCGCGTTGGCGTGAGCGGCCCGGGACTTGCCTGGTGCGTTGTTGTTTTCATTGATAGATAGAAGTACGTAGTCGCAATAGGGTCGGTGGACGCTGGGGACAGACGAAGTCTTCCCAGCTCAGGGCCGGAATGCGCGTCCACAGTAGCTGTGCCTGGCGGGGCCCCGGCGGGGGACGCGCTGGGGACGGCGGGCCGATTCCCGCAGATTCCCCGGCGGCTTCCCACCGCTTTCCCCGCGTTGTCCTCTGTTCGTCCCAAGGCTGTCCACAGAGATTTCCACAGCCTGTGTGTACTTATTGTGACGGACAGCGCTGTTCTGTGGTTGTTCACCCCGACCGTGCCTGCTGTTTGATTCGGTTAGTGAGTTCCGTCACCTGGTTGTAGATGGACCGCCGTTCTGCCATCAGATTCCGGATTTTCCGGTCCGCGTGCATCACGGTCGTGTGGTCGCGGCCGCCGAACTGCTGGCCGATCTTGGGTAGCGAGAGATCGGTGAGCTCGCGGCACAGGTACATGGCAATCTGCCGGGCGGTGACCAGTACCCGGGACCGTGAGGTCCCGCACAGGTCGTCGATGGACAGCCCGAAGTACGAGGCGGTCTGTCCCATGATCGTGGCCGCCGTGATCTCCGGCCCCTGGGCCTCGGGGATGAGGTCCTTGAGCACGATCTCCGCGAGCTGGAGGTCAACGGACTGGCGGTTCAGGCTGGCGAACGCGGTCACCCGGATCAGGGCGCCTTCCAGCTCCCGGATGTTGGTCGAGATCCGGCTGGCGATGTACTCGAGGGCCTCGGGCGGCGCGTTCAGCCCTTCCTGGACCGCCTTCTTCCGCAGGATCGCGATGCGCGTTTCCAGTTCGGGCGGCTGGACGTCGGTGATCAGTCCCCACTCGAACCGGCTGCGCAGCCGGTCTTCCAGCGTGACGAGCCGTTTGGGGGCCCGGTCACTGGAGATCACGATCTGCTTGCTCGCGTTGTGCAGGGTATTGAAGGTGTGGAAGAACTCCTCCTGGGTGCCTTCCTTGTTCTCCAGGAACTGGATGTCGTCCACCAGGAGCACGTCCACGTCGCGGTACCGGCGGCGGAACCCGTCCTGCTTGCCGTCCCTGATCATGTTGATGAAATCGTTCGTGAACTCTTCGGAGCTCACGTACCTGACCTTCACGCCGTGGTAGAGGCTTTGCGCGTAGTGGCCGATCGCGTGCAGCAGATGCGTCTTGCCGAGGCCGGAGTCGCCGTACACGAAGAGCGGGTTGTAGGCCTTGGCGGGTGCCTCGGCGACCGCGACCGCCGCAGCGTGGGCGAAGCGGTTGCTCGAGCCGATCACGAAGGTCTCGAACGTGTACTTGGGATTGAGCCGGGCCTGCGTGGGCCGGGGCGCCCCGGGCAGCGGCCCGGGATGCTGCGGCCAGGCCGGCCAGCGCATCGAACGGCCCGCCCAGCGGCGCCCCGTCCACGGGAGCCAGGCCCGGCCGCGCCGCCGGGTATCCCGGCGCCTGCGCCGCTGGCGCGGCCAGGCCCGGGTGCCCGGGGAGGCCCAGCTGCCCGTCCCCCGACCCGTTCCCGGCTTCCGTGCCGCCGGGCAGGCCGCCCGTGGTGCCGGGAGAAGCGGTGGTGCCGGGAGAACCGGTCGCGCCGGGAGAACCGCCCGCCGTGCCCAGGGAACCGGTGCCCAGGGAACCGGTGCCCAGAGAACCGGTGTGCCCAGGGAGCCGCGGTCGTGCAGGGGATCGGCTGCCCGCGGGACCCGGCCATCCGTCGGGCCGCCCAGGGTGCCGGGCATTGCGGCGTGGCCCTCCTGGCCGGCCTCCAGGCCGGGATCGGCCGGGGCGGCGGGGAAGGCCGACGCCGCGGTGATCGCGGTGGGGTCGACCGTCACGGCCAGCTGGATGCTGCGCCCCAGTTCCCGGGACAGCGCGTGGGTGATCAGCGCCCGCAGCCGGGTCTCCAGCTGTTCCTTGACGAACTCGTTGGGCGTGGCGATGAGCGCCGTGTTCTCGACCAGCCCGAGCGGGCGGGTCAGTTTGAGCCACGCCCGCTGGTGCGGCTCTATCTGCATGGTCGCCAGCTCGTCCAGTGACCTGGCCCATACCTCCGCGAGGTCAGTCTCACTCATTGGTCGTCCACCCCTCGCGCCCCCCCAGTCTGCTCAAACTCAGTGTGATCAACAGCTTTGTCCACAGGTTGTGCACGCCGGATATCACGGTGTGCACGGATCGCGCGGGAAGGATGCCTGTGGATAGGACCCGCGTGCCCGCCTCCGGCCACCCCCGGCCGGAGCGTTGTCCACAGCCTAGGGGCCGAGGGTGGCGAGCGTAAGCAAACCGGGGCTTCTACCGGATGTGCGGGCCCCCGCTGGTTTGACCGGTGGCCGTGGGTGCGCGTAACGTGAGCAGACCCAGCCACTTCCACGGTGGCCAATCCCGCATGCGCGCTTATCGCTGCCGCGGGTCCCAAGCCCAGATCGGTACCTGGAGTTCCTGTGAGCAAGCGTACGTTCCAGCCGAACAACCGACGGCGTGCCAAGACGCACGGTTTCAGGCTGCGCATGCGGACCAGGGCGGGCCGCGCGATCCTATCCGCGCGGCGGCGCAAGGGCCGCGCGCGGATCAGTGTCTGACCTGCTTTTTCCGGCCAAAGACCAGGGAGGTCACCGTGCTTCCCGCAGCCGCCCGGATGCGTCGGCGTGAGGATTTCACCGCCGCCATACGGGGCGGCAGCCGGACCGGCCGGCCGCTGCTGACCGGGCACCTGCTGGTCCGCCCCGGTTCAGCAGAGCCGGCCCGGGCAGGATTCGTGGTGAGCCGGGCGGTGGGCGGCGCGGTGGTACGGAACAAGGTGCGCCGCAGACTGCGCGCGCTCATGGGCGGGTATATGGAGTCTCTGCCGCAAGGTAGCCTGCTTGTGGTTCGCGCCAATCCGCGGGCCGCAACCGCACGCCAGTCGGACCTTGCCGCTGAACTCGACTTGGTGATCAACACATTGCTGCGGCGGCAGCTGGGGGCGCTGAGCCGATGATCAGCTCACCCGAGACCAGTCCAGGCCGCCCGGCGGCTCCGCCGTCGGCAGCCGCCCGGGTCCTGCTGCTGGTGATCGGTACCTACCGGCGTTTCATCAGCCCGATGCTCGGGCCGCGGTGCCGGTTCGAGCCCTCGTGCAGCGCCTACGCCCTGGAGGCAGTCAGGGTGCATGGGGCGATGCGAGGTTCGTGGCTGGCGGTCTGCAGGATTGGCCGCTGCCATCCCTTTAACCGGGGCGGTTTTGATCCAGTGCCGCCCCGCCGCGCAGGGCGGCTGACGCCCCCAGCACAAGGAGCGAGGTCGTGACCAACCCGCTTACCCCACTGTACGACGCGGTCGCGTGGGTGATCATGCGCCTGCACGCGGGGCTGGGTGCCATCTTCGGCGACTCCAGTGGGGCGGCATGGGCGCTGTCGATCGTCATCCTCGTCGTGCTGATGCGGCTGATCCTGGTGCCGCTGTTCATCAAGCAGATGCACGCGACCAGGAAGATGACCGCTCTCGCGCCGCAGGTCGCTGAGCTGAAGAAGAAGTACAAGGGCGACAAGCAGAAGCTCAACGAAGAGACCATGAAGCTGTACAAGGAGAACGGCGCGAACCCCCTCGCCGGCTGTCTCCCTGTGGTGGCACAGCTACCGGTCTTCTTCGCCCTGTTCGGCGTGCTCCGGGCGATCGCCGAGGACCAGCCGAAGTACGGCCTGACCCCCGCGGTGGTGGCCAGCGCGCAGCACGCCAAGATCTTCGGGGTCGTCACCGTGGCGGACCGGCTGCTGACGTCGATTCTCCCGCCCACGTTCTCGTCGATCGGGCCGGGCCCGAAGATCGTCATCCTGCTGACCGTCGTGGTCAGCGCGGCGACCACGTTCATGACCGTGCGGCAGAGCATGAAGCGCGGCATGACCCCGCAGGTGGACCCCAACAACCCGATGGCGTCATCGCAGAAGATGATGCAGTACATCGTGCCGGTGTTCGCGCTGTCCGGGCTGTACTGGCAGTACGGCCTGGTCCTGTACTGGGTCACGACGAACCTGTGGACGCTCGGCCAGCAGTACGTGCTGTTCAGGAGATTCCCGCCGCCGGCCACGGCGACCGCCGGGCGGCCCCCGCCGCCACCGGTGGCAAGCCCGGGGGCAGGCCAGCGGGTAAGGGGGCACCGGCCAAGCCGGCCCCGAACGTGACCGCCGCCGGCCGGGCCGCCGCACGCCAGCAGGCTGCGGCCAAGGCCGCGGCCGCCCAGGCGGCGAAAACTGACGGAACCCAGACCGCGAACGGCGACGCTGCCCAGCAGGCCAAGCCGGCCACGGCCCAGCAGGCCAAGCCGGCCGCCACCCAGTCGGGCCGGCCGATCAACCAGCTGCGCAAGTCGCCGGCCAAGTCATCGGCCAAGCCGTCACCCGGCAAACCGGCCACCGGTAAGCAGGCCGGTAACGGGGCGGCCAAGCCCGCCAGCACGCCGGCCGCCAAGGGGGCCGGGACGGGCTCGAACGGCAGCGGCGGCGGCCTGCGCAGGCTCGTCAAGGGCCGCACCGAACCCGAGCCACCCGAGCCGCAGCCCGAGACTAAGATCGTCAGGCAGCAGCCGGTGCGGCAGCCCCGCAGCCGGCGCTCGGGCAAGCGATAAAAGCTAAGGCCAGCTGCGACCTATGCGAGTCGTAGCGGCACATGAGCAACCCCGAACGAGGAGGAACCCGGTGGTGAGCCAAGCGGAGGACGCGGGCACCGTTGCCAGCGGTGACACTGCCGGCCAGGCACTGGCGGGTGAGAGCGCCGGGGCGACCGGCCTGGGCGAGCAGGGGCCCGAGGACCTGGACGTGATAGCCGACGGCGAGACCGGCATCGACGGCGAGGACGACGCCGACGACTCCGTGGCGTCCGACGCCGGCGAGGTCCCCGCCGAGGTCGACCCGGCCGACCTCGAGCAGGAAAGCGAGATCGCCGCTGACTACGTCGAGGGCCTCCTCGACGTGGCCGACCTCGATGGCGACATCGACATGGACGTCGAAGGCGACCGCGCCCTGGTCTCCGTGGTCGGCGCGACGCTGCAGGAGCTCATCGGCCCGCGCGGTGAGGTCCTGGAGGCCCTGCAGGAGCTGACCCGCCTCGCGGTGCACCGGCAGACGGGGGCCCGTACCCGGATCATGCTGGACGTGGGCGGATACCGGGCCCGCCGCCGGGTCGAGCTCACCGAGCTGGGCCGCGACGCGGCCGCCGAGGTCAAGACCAGCGGGGTGCCCCAGCGCCTGGACGCCATGACGCCGTTCGAGCGCAAGGTCGTGCACGATGCGGTCGCGGCTGCCGGGCTGCGCAGCGAGTCTGAGGGCGAGGAGCCGAACCGCCGGGTGGTCGTCTTCCCTGTCGGCTGACCCCGTCGTGCCCCCCGGTGAGGTGCCGCCGCCTCCCGCGGAGGCAGCGGACGTGTTCGGGACCGCGCTCCCGCTCGCCGAGCGGTACGTCCAGATGCTGGCCGGGCCCGGGGTCATCCGGGGACTGCTCGGGCCACGGGAAGTACCCCGGCTCTGGACCCGCCACGTGCTTAACTGCGCAGCGGTCGCGGACCTGGTGCCCAGGCCGTCGGCGCTCATCGACCTCGGCTCCGGAGCGGGGCTGCCGGGAATCGTCCTGGCCCTGCTGCTCCCCGACGTCCAGGTCACCCTGCTCGAGCGGATGGAACGCCGCTCGCTGTTCCTCGACGAGTGCGTCCAGGAGCTGGGCTTGCGCAACGCTCAGGTCTACCGGGCCACCGCCGAGGAGGTGGCCGGGAAGCTGGCCGCGGATGTGGTGACGGCCCGCGCGGTAGCGCCGCTGGACCGTCTCGCTGGCCTGGCGGCCGGCCTGGTCCGGCCCGGCGGGCTGATACTGGCCGTCAAGGGTGCGGCCGCCGAGGAGGAGGTCGCCCAGGCCCGGCCGGTGTTGCGCCGGCTGGGTATGCGAGACGTGGCCGTAGTGCGGGCCGGGGACGGTAAGGTCGATCGGGCCGCGACAGTCGTGCGGATGGTCGCTGGCCGGTAGCGGGACCGGAGCGCGCGGGCATCGGGCCGGGAGAGGAGCGCGGCGGTGGCTTCCGCAGCGGGCCTGGGATGGCCAGACGAAGCTAGAGCTGGCTCCGGGGATGGCACGGCGGGCGGGGCGGTACCGCGGCCATCCCGGGCCCTGGGGCTGGGCTGGCCCGCAGGCGGCGTTTCACGTGAAGCACCGGTGCCGGTCCCGGTCGGGGCCGGCATCTATCCCGATGGAAATGAGGGGGACATGCGAAGGCGCCGGCGGGCCGCGGTGCGGCCGGGTGGGGGAACCGAGGCGCAGGCAACCGTGCCCGCGGGCGCACCGCGGGCAGCCGGCCAGCACGAGGGCCAGGCAGGTGCAGGTGACTCAGGTACGCGCGACCCGGGCCCGGACGCAGGGAAGCCGGGCCCGGGGGACTCAGGTACCGGCGACGCAGGGACGGGCGTGGCCACCGGCGGCGGAAGGCATGAATTGGTAGTTCCCGCGGCAAGGCAGCCCGACGAGGAGCTCATGGCCGGTCAGGCCCGCACGGCCACCGCGGGTGCGGGCCGGCCAGAGCGCGCCTGGCCCCGTCCCGGCTCCTGCCGGGTGATCACCATCGCCAACCAGAAGGGTGGCGTGGGCAAGACCACCACCGCGGTCAATCTCGCGGCGGCCCTGGCCCAGCACGGTTCGCGGGTACTGGTCATCGACCTGGACCCGCAGGGCAACGCGTCCACGGCGCTGGATGTGGACCACCGGGCGGGGATCACCTCGATTTACCACGTGCTGGTCGAGGACCAGCCGCTGGTCGGGATCATTCACGCGGTCGAGGACATCCCCCTGCTCTACTGCGCCCCCGCCACCATCGACCTGGCCGGTGCGGAGATCGAACTCGTGCCGATGGTCGCCCGCGAGGGACGGCTCTCCCGCGCCTTGCGTGCTTACGACGAGTCACAGCTCGACTACATCCTGATTGATTGCCCGCCGTCGCTGGGATTGCTTACGGTCAATGCCCTGGTGGCCGCGGCTGAGGTGCTCATCCCCATCCAGTGTGAGTACTACGCGCTGGAGGGACTCGAGCAGTTGCTGCGCACGGTGGACCTGGTCAAGAGCCACCTGAATCCGGACCTGACCATCTCCACCATCCTGCTCACCATGTTCGACGGCCGGACCCGCCTGGCCTCGCAGGTCGCGGACGAGGTCCGGGAGCACTTCGGCGAGGTGGTCCTCGGCTCGATCGTGCCGCGGAACGTCCGGGTGTCCGAGGCGCCCAGTTACGGGCAGTCGGTCATGACGTATGACCCCGCCTCGAGCGGCGCGGTCGCCTACCTCGAGGCCGCCCGCGAAATGGCACACCGCTCCGCACCGGGCCAGCCGGCCCCGGTCTAGCCTGGCCCGGTCTAGCCTGGCCCGGCCGCCGGCCTGGGTGACTCCCGCCGCGGGTTCGCCTGCCCGGGTCGCCCGCCGCCGCGGCGCGCAGGCCCGCGGCCCAGCCTCCGGCCGCGGCCGCCACCACGATGAGTCCCGCGGCCAGGAAGACGGGGCGCGGGTCACCCCCCAGGGCCACGGTGGTGGCTCCGGCCACGACCACCCCCAGCGGATCAACCGCCAGGAACAGTGCCCGCACGGTGCTGGTCACCCGGCCCAGCAGCTCCCGCGGCACCCGGCGCTGCCGCTGGGTGCGATTGACCAGGCTCGCCACCACGAGCGCGGCTCCATAGCCCAGGTTCGCCATGGCCAGCGTGGCCGCCGAGGAAGCCAGGTACATGGCAGCCACCGCCAGTCCCGCGGCGCCGATCGCCAGCACCACCAGGCGTATCTCGCCCGCCCAGCGGGCCAGCGGGGCGGCGCCGATCGCGCCGGCCAGGCCGCCCACGCCACCCGCGGCCACCACCGCCCCCACCAGCGGCGGGCTCAGTCCCAGCGTGACGCGGGCGTCGAAGATGATCAGCTTCTCCACGGACAGGCAGAGGTTCACCACCATCTGGACTGCGGTGAGGACCAGCAGTGTCCGGGCCGACAGCAGGTAGCGCACTCCCTCCCGCACCTCAGCCGCGAAGGCCGGCCACGGCCGCACCGCGGGCCGGGCCCGGCGGGTCCTGCCCGGCAGGGAACCGCGCCGGGTCAGCGTGACCAGTGAGGTCAGTGAGACAGCAAACGTCGCGGCGTCGGCCAGCAGGGCGAGGCTGGTCCCGCCCGCCACGGCGAGCAGTCCCACGATCGCGGGACCGGCGATCAGGGAAAGCTGGCTGGCCAGCTCGATGACGGAGTTCGCAGTCATCAGTCCCGGGCCCGCGAACAGATCCTTCACTACTACCGTCAGCGCGGACTCGAAGAATACCGAGCAGGCGCCCGCGGCCAGGGCGACGGCCAGGACCAGCCAGATCGTCAGCAGGCCTGCCGCCGACAGCGCGTACAGGGCCGCGAACAGGGCGGCGCGGACCGCGTCCATCGCCATCAGCACGCGCCACGGGTCGAGCCGGTCCACCAGCACGCCAGCGGGGAGTCCCACCAGCAGGTAGCCCACGGTCACGGAGGCTGCCGACAGGGCTGACACGAGCGGGTTACGGGTCAGGTCCAGGACCAGCAGCGGGATGGCCAGCACGGCCAGGCCGTCGCCGAGCACCGACACCGCCTGGCCGGACAGGAACACCAGCGGGGGCCACCGCCACGCGGCCGTCATCCGTCCGGCCACCCGCGCCGCGAGGCGCCTGCCCGGCGGCCCTGGCCGTCCGCTCACAACGCCGCACGGTACGGGGTGAGACCCAGGAAGGGAATCCTCCTGGCCGCCAGGCTGCCCGCACCCGCCGGGGCGGCCCGCTGGGCACGCGGAGGGGACGGACGCGCCATCACCTCATTGCGGCCGGATGTCCCGGGCGGGCTCGCGGGATGGCATGCTCTTGTGCGGGCGCGGGTCACCTGGACGCCGAGACGCCAGCCGCGATGCTCGATGAGACGGCAGGCCGGACTCAGCCGGGGGGATGGCCTGTGACACGAGACGTAGCGGCAAGGAGAGGCGATGGCTCAGCAGAAGCGGGGGCTCGGTAAGGGGCTCGGCGCTCTTATCCCTACCGGTCCGGTCACCCCGCCGGGCGGTGCTCTCTCCGGTGGTGCCGTCCCCGGCGGGCCCGGGACGGCCGGGGGGACCACGGCTTCCCCCGGGGTGCCGCCCGGCCCTGGCGCGGAGCAGCCGGTGACGGCCGGGGGAGCCTACTTCCAGGAACTCCCCATCAGTTCCGTCACGCCGAACCCACGCCAGCCACGGCAGGTGTTCGACGACGATGCCCTCGACGAACTGGTGGCCTCCATCCAGGAAGTGGGGTTGCTGCAGCCGGTTGTCGTCCGTGAGGCGCTGCCCGGGCACTTCGAGCTGGTCATGGGTGAGCGGCGGTGGCGGGCTTCGCAGCGCGCCGGTCTCACGGAGATCCCGGCGATCGTCCGCGCCACCACCGATGATGACCTGCTGCGCGACGCTCTCATGGAGAACCTGCACCGGGAGCAGCTGAACCCCCTGGAAGAGGCGGCCGCCTACCAGCAACTACTGGATGACTTCGGCGCCACTCACGAGGAACTGGCCCGGCGGATCGGGCGATCGCGTCCGCACATCTCCAACACGCTCCGGTTGCTGAATCTCTCGCCCGGGGTTCAGCGCCGGGTTGCGGCGGGGGTGCTTACCGCCGGGCACGCCCGGGCGCTGCTGTCTGTGGACGATGCGGATGCCCAGGACCATCTCGCGCACCGCATCGTGGCGGAGGGCTTGTCGGTCCGGGCCGTGGAAGAGATTGTCACCATGGGCGTGCGCCCGGCCAAGGAGCGCCGCGCGGTGGCCAAGCAGCCGTCGCCCCCGGCCCTCAACGATCTGGCTGACCGTCTCTCTGATGCCTTCGACACCCGGGTCAAGGTGGAACTAGGCAAGCGCAAAGGCAAGATCGTGGTGGAGTTCGGCTCCCTGGAAGATCTGGAGCGCATTGTCAGCACCATGTCACCGGACTGGAGCGGGTCGCTCAGCGCTTAAATGCGCCCGTGTTTCACGTGAAACAGTGGCCATCCGCGACCGCCAATTCCGGCCGGCTTCAGGGGCCGTGTTTCACGTGAAACACGGGCGGCTGCCTCAGACCCGGGAGTGGCTGGCTTCGCGGGCGGCGGCCACGAACGCATCAACGTCGTCAGGCGCGGTGTCGAATGCAGTCATGAGGCGGACGGTGTGCTGCTGATCGTCCCAGACGTAAAAACCCCAGTCCCGCTGCAAAGGCCCGATCACAGCGGGGTCGAGATCAGCGAACACCGCGTTGGACTGCACGGCCTGGCGCACCGAGACGCCGGGGATCCCCCGGAGTCCTTCGGCGAGCCGCTGGGCCATCGCGTTGGACTGCGCCGCGTTCTTCAGCCAGGTCCCGTTCTCCAGCAACCCGTCGAACTGCGCGGCCAGGAAGCGCATCTTCGAGGCCAGCTGCAGGAGCTGCTTGCGCTGGAAGGGGACGGCGTCCAGCAGATCCCCGGCCATCACCAGAACCACCTCGGCGGCTACCGCCCCGTTCTTGGTGCCGCCGAAGCTGACTACGTCCGCCTCAGCCGCAATGTCGGCCACGGTGCAGCCGAGGTACGCCACGGCGTTCGCCAGCCTGGCCCCGTCGATATACAGGCGGAGATCCTGGCCGCGGCAGAATTCCCCGAGGGCCCGCAATTCCGGCAGCGAGTAGCAGGTGCCCAGTTCCGTGACCTGGGTAATACAGACCGCCCGGGGCTGGGCGCGGTGCTCATCGTGGCGGCCGCCGAGGCGGGTGGCCACCAGGTCCGGGGTCAGCTTGCCGTCCGGGGCGGGCACGGTGAGCAGCTTGCTGCCCAGCAACCGCTCGGGCGCCCCGCACTCATCCACGTTCAGGTGTGCGGTCTCCGCGCAGATCACCGCCTCGTAGGGACGCAGCATCAGGCTGAGGCCCAGTACGTTCGCGGCCGTCCCGTTGAACACGAAGTACGCGGCGCGGGCGCCGGACAGGTCGCAGAGTTCGCGGGACACCCGCCCGGTCCAGGGATCGTCGCCGTAGGCGTGGGCGTCGCCCTGGTTCGCCTGGGAGATTGCGCGGAGGACGGCCTCGTGGGCGGGCGCGTGGTTGTCGCTGCCAAAGCTCTTCCGTTGGGTCACGGTTGGAGAGCCTAATGGGGGGGTTGGGCACCGCTTCGCGGACGGGTGTGCCCGGCTGGCGGGTGGCGGACCGGCCATCTTGTCGCGGCACAATAAACGCCGCGAGCAAGATGACCGAACCCCGCCACCATGCCCTGGGAGGCTCGCCTGCGGCGTCGCCCCCTGGAGGCTCGCCTGCGGCGTCGCAAGGCCCGGCGCTCGGCGCCGGCTCCGCGCATCGGTGACCGGCCGCCTTTGGCTTGGCTTAGATCACGGTCGTGGGGCTCGGGCTGGGATGGCGTGGGAGGTGGGGGTGGGTGACGCCGACGTGATACTGCGGGATGCTGCTTCGATGGTGAAGGTTCGGACGTGGCCGGGGGGATCCCTGGAAGTAACGCCGGACTGTAGTGAATAAGCCGGCGGAGAGTAATGGGCTCGCGTTCGGCAGGCGGGCGGGGAGGGTCATCTTGGCCGCGGCGTTTATCTTGCCGCGGCAAGATGACTGCCCGGCCCGCCGTCACCGGATGAATGCCCCGTCAGTAACCACCTGAAATGGTTACCATGGCAGGGCACGGGCCCCGGATGCCCGGCGGGTAGCGTTTCCGTTTTCTGACCTCAGGGGTGCCCGTGCCGCGCCGAGTCGTCAGTGTCACCCTGGACAACCTGGCCGATCTTCCGCACCGGTGCCGGCGCTGCGTGTTCTGGGAACTCGACCCGGCGGGTCACGCCCGGGCCCAGGAAGTCGGTGACCCCGCGCTGGAAAAGGAAGCCTGGATCTCCTCGACCCTGCTGGACTGGGGCAGCTGCGGGAAGATCGTGTACGTGGACGGGGTCCCGGCCGGTTACGTGCTCTACGCGCCGCCCATGTACGTGCCCCGCTCGCTGGCCTTCCCGACCAGCCCGGTCAGCGCGGATGCGGTGCTGCTGATGACCGCGAATATCCTCAGCGAGTTCACCGGCGGCGGCCTCGGCCGGATGCTGGTCCAGTCGGTCGCGAAGGACCTTACCCGGCGCGGCGTCAAGGCGATCGAGGCGTTCGGTGACCTGCGCTCGGAAGGCCTGTCCTGCGTGCTGCCCGCCGACTACCTGCTGGCGGTCGGGTTCAAGACGGTCCGGCCGCACCTGCATTACCCGCGGCTGCGCCTCGAGCTGAAGACCGCGGTGTCCTGGCGCGAGGATGTGGAAGTGGCGCTAGAACGCCTGCTGGGCTCGGTCAGCCCGGAACGCTCCCTGCGCCTCGCCTGACGGGCCGCAGTCCGCCAGCGGCCATTTCGGGACCGTTCAGGAGGGATTGCGGGCGGACTCCTCGTGCAGCATCAGGAGTGAGTAGGCGGCGACGGTCGAGTCGTCCGTGATGGTCCCGTTGCGGATCATGTCCTTGAATTCGGCCCGCGTTACCCAGCGCTGCTGCATGTCCTGCTCCTCGGGTTCCCGGTCGGGATCCCCCTCGGTCAGCCCGGTGGCCAGGTACACGTGGAAGCCCTGGCTGGAGGTGCCGTGCGAGCTGTGCAGGAAGCCCAGCAGGGCCAGGTCACGGGCGCGCAGCCCGGTCTCCTGCGCCAGTTCGAGGCGGGCCAGGTCCGCCGGTGCGCCGGTGCGCCCGCCAGGCCAGCCGCCCTGCGGGAACGCCCAGGCCCGGCGGCGTACCGGGTAGCGGTACTCCTCGACCAGGCAGAACCGGCCGGCGTCGGCGGGGATGACCAGGGCGAAATGTGGCTTATCGACGACCGCGTAGTAGCCGCGGCTGCCGTCCCGGCGCTCGATCTCGTCGCGGCGCAGCGACATCCACGAATCCTCGTAGATCACGCTGGTCGTGACGGTGCGGATGTCGGGTACCCCGTCGTGACTCATTGGCTGGGCCGGTTTCCCCTCGGCTGATACCCCGGGCCGCCCCCCGCATGACAATCCCGGGCCCGCCGCGGCGCGCCGGGCTGACAGGCGCGGGGCTGGCGGGCCCGGGAACGTGGGCGGGTCAGATGAAGTCGGCGAGCTCCTTGAGCAGCGCGGACTTCGACTTGGCCCCCACCACCTGCTTGACGACCTCGCCGCCGGAGAACACGTTGAGCGTCGGGATCAGCATGATCCCGTACTTCTGCGCGGTCTGCGGGTTCTCCTCGATGTTCAGCTTGACCACGACGACCTTGTCGCCGTGCTCCTGGGCAATCTCCTCGAGCACCGGGGCGACCTGACGGCACGGGCCACACCACTCGGCCCAGTAGTTGACGATGACCGGCTTCTCGTTCTTGACGACCTCGGTGTCGAAGTTCGCGTCGGTCACGACCTTGGTTGCGCCCACCGTGGGTGCTCCTTCCGCTGTTCGGGTTGGGTTGAGGTTCAGGACTTGTGGTCCGGCTTTGTCGTGTTCTGCCTGGTCCTGGTCCGCGAGCCACCGCTCGACGTCGATCGCCGCGGCACATCCGGTACCCGCCGCGGTCACCGCCTGGCGGTAGGTGTGGTCGACCACGTCACCGCAGGCGAACACGCCCTCCACGCCGGTGCGGGTGGACGGGGCGTCGACGATCAGGTACCCCTCGCTGTCCGTGGCCAGCTGGCCGGTGAACAGCTCACTCCGGGGGTCGTGGCCGATGGCCACGAACACGCCGTTGACCGGGAGGATGTCCTCGGCGCCGGTCCTGGTGTTGCGCAGCCGCAGACCGGTGACCTTGCCCTCGCCGAGGACCTCGGCAACCTCGCTGTCCCAGCGGAAGTTGATCTTCGGGTTGGCGAAGGCGCGGTCCTGCATGATCTTGGAGGCCCGCAGCTGGTCGCGGCGGTGGACCACGGTCACCGACTTCGCGAACCGGGTCAGGAACGTGGCCTCCTCCATGGCCGAGTCGCCACCGCCGATGACCGCGATGTCGAGCTCACGGAAGAAGAAGCCGTCACAGGTGGCACACCAGGAGACGCCGTGGCCGGAGAGCCGCTTCTCGCCGTCCGCGTCCAGCTCGCGGTACCGGGACCCGGTGGCCACGATCACAGTGCGGGCCAGGTAGGTCTCGCTGTGCGTCTTGACCACCTTGGGGGTGGCCTTCAGGTCGACCTCGATCACGTCGTCCGAGACGAGCTCGGCCCCGAACCGCTCGGCCTGCTTGCGCATCGAGTCCATCAGGTCCGGGCCGAGGACGCCGTCCGGGAACCCGGGGAAGTTCTCCACCTCGGTGGTCTGCATCAGCGCACCACCCGCGGTGACCGATCCCTCGAACACCAGGGGCGCGAGCCGCGCCCGCGCCGCGTAGATCGCTGCCGTGTACCCGGCAGGACCCGAGCCGATAATGATGACATCCCGAACGTCGGTCACGTCTGCTTGCCCTTCGCTGAACTTGCTACGGCCTCAACCGATCCTAGGGCTCGCGTGTTCCCGACGTGCTGATCCTGTGTCCCCGGGACGCGCCGCCCGGGACGTCAGCGGGACGGCGGGTACGGTGCCGTGGCCAGGATGTCGGCGCGGGACGCGGAACAGCCGGCCCCGGCCGCGTAGACCGTGCCGGGCTGGGCGGGGGTGGGCTGCACCACGATGACCGTGGCCGGGCGGCCCTGGAACTGCGCCTGGTCGACCAGCTTCACCTCGCCCGCGTGCACCGCCCTCAGACCCGCGACCTTGTCCACGCACCCGGTCAGGGCGAGGCTGGGGGCCCGCAGGGACAGGCCGCCGGTGGCCTTGCCCGGACTATTCACGCCCGCGGACCGCGCGGCCAGCAGCGTGCGGGCCTGGGCGGCGAGCGTGGTCTTGCGGTACGCGGTCCCGCTGTGGCGCACGGTGAACTGAACGTCACCTCCCACGCCCACCTCGGGTGCGGCGCGGCCCGCCGCCGAGTGCGAATCCGGCCCGGCCACGGCGCTGGGTACCGCCGCCGAGCCCGCTGCCGCGGAGACGTCGAGGGGGACGAGGAGGACTGGCTCACGGCGTAGCCGACGCCGCCCGCGACGGCCAGCACGCCCGCAGCGGCCAGGACCCGCGCCGCGACCGGCATGCGCAGCCGCGGGCCGCGCGGCCGGCCTGTGCGGTGCCGCGGGGCGGTGCCTGCAGGCTGAGCTGGTGCCGCCTGCCCGGGAACGGCCCCACGATCCGGTGCGGCGCGGCGGGCCGTCTCCGCGCTCAGCGCCGCGTCCAGCCGGGCGGCGATTCCCGGCGGCAGCGGCGGCGGGGGGACCTGGGCGAGCAGCGCCGGCACCTCGGTCAGCCGGGCCTGCGCGGCGGCGCACTCGGGGCAGCTGGCCACGTGGGAGCGGATCCGCTCGCTCCGGCGCCTGCTCAGCAGCCCCTCGGCGCACAGCGCCAGGGACTCAGCGTCCACGTGCCCTCTCATGGCTGGTTCTCACCCGTTCCCTCGGGTGGTGAGACGCGCGGTGCGGCTGGCTGGTTCCGCCCGGCCACCGCCGGGCTGGCCGAGGCCGGCTGGCCGGCGGCCGCTCCGGCCCCGCGCAGGTGCGCCAGCAGGGGCAGCAGCCGGGCCCGGCCGCGGGCGCAGCGGCTCTTCACCGTGCCCGGCGAAATGCCCAGGATCGCGGCCGTGTCGGCCACCGGGTAGCCGAGCATGTCCACCATGACCAGCGCGGCCCGCTGTTCCGGGGCCAGCGTCCGCAGCGCGGCCAGCACGTCCAGCGCGGTGTCCTTGTCGATCCCCGGGTCGGCCAGCGCCGATCCCTGGGCCAGCACGTCCAGCGTCTGCTCGTCCATGCCGCTGGCCGCCGGGCGGGCGGCCCGGCGGCGGATCCGGTCCAGGCAGGCGTTGACCACGATGCGGTGCAGCCAGGTGGTGACGGCCGACTCACCGCGGAAGTCCGCCGCCCGCCGGAACGCGGAGATCATCGCGTCCTGGAGCGCGTCCGCGGCCTCTTCCTGATCGCCCAGCGTGCGCAGGGCCACGGCCCACAGCCGTTCGCGGTGCCGCAGGAACAGCGTGCCGAACGCCTCAGTGTCGCCCTGTACGTGCTGTCGCAGCAGGTCGCGGTCGGAGGGCTCGGCCGCCGGCACCCCGCGGGGGTCAGGCCACGCCTGCCCGGGCTGCCCGGGCACGGCTCAGCCCGATCCCCGCACGAGGACGTTGTAGATGAAGGCCTGGAACACGGACGTGCTGCCTGGCTGCGGGGGCAGCTTGGTGAACCAGATCAGCACATAGCGGCCCTTGGCCGTGCTGCTGGTCTGGAAGGTCTGGGTACCCCCGCTCAGGTGCTTGACCTTGGCCACCTGGGTGAACGAGGCAAGCCCGGAGGGGGAGATGGCGTTGTTGCTGCCCACCATGATGGCCACGTTGGCGCCGGCCTCGGGGCCGAAGGTGACCTGCACCGAGCGCAGGCTCACCGTCTTGCCCATGTCCAGGAGCAGCCCGGTGCCCTTCTTCAGGTTGCCGAAGAGCCGGGCTGCCCTCGTAGAACTGGGTGTGCCAGGCCGTGGACGGGTTGCCGTCGATGGCCAGCTTGGCCCCGGCGTTGTCCTCGTCACCCGGGTCGTTGGCCAGGCCCAGCGCGTCGTACCCCTCGGCGCTCGCCGGGGTGAGCACGGTGTTGGCCGCCACCGACGGGGAGGCTGAGCCGCCGCCCGACTTGCCCGAAGCGGCGGCGCCGCCATTGTGCGGCCGGCTCAGGCTGTACACCCCGGTGCCGATGGCGGCGAGGACCAGGAGCACGACCAGGACGATAGCCAGCCGGGTGAACACCGGCCGGTTCCCGGCCCGCCGCGACGGTGGATAGCCGCCCCCGCCGCCGGACGGCGTCCAGCCCGCGGTGTCCGGGTACCGCGGCGGGGGGTCGGGCGAATACGGCCCGGCGGATCCGTACTCCCCGGTACGGGCGCCGCCGCCCGTGCGGGGGGCCGGGGGCTGCGGCGCCGCGGGCGGCGGGGCGAGCGGGGCCGGGATCACCTCGGCCAGCGCATCGGCGAACAGCGCCGGGGTGCTCAGCGGCGGGCCGCGGCGCCGGTCCCGCTGGAACAGCGCCTGGGTGGTCACCTCGTCGATGGACGCGGGCACGCCCGCGCAGACCTGGCGGGGGCTGCACGGCCTGCCGTCGGCCAGCGGGGCGGGGGGCAGCGTGCCCATCCCGGGACCGGGCCAGTAGTGGGTCAGCGCCGCGTACAGCAGCATGGCCAGCCCGCGGGTGTCGGCCAGGGCCGGGTCGTCCGCGGACGTGTCGGACAGGGCGGCGTCGATGCCGGTGCCCAGCACCTTCACGCCGCCGCCCGGCGTCCAGCGCAGTGACTGCGGGGTCAGGCAGAGGTGGGCCACCCCGGTCCGGTGCGCGGCGGCGAGTGCCTCAGCGGCCTCGGCCACGATCTCGGCGGCCCGGGCCGGGTCGAGGGGGCCATCGGCGAGCAGGTCGTCCAGCGAGTCGCCGGCCACCCACTCCATGACCACGTAGGCCTGGTCCCAGTCGTCCTCCACGTCGAAGACCTGGGCCAGCCGCGCGTCGGTGAGCCTGCTGGCGGCGCGGGCCGCGGTCAGCACCTCGCTGATCCGCGGGAAACCCGGGGCGAACGTCAGGACGCCCACCGGCCGGGCCAGGATTTCGTCGATGGCCTTCCAGGCCGCCCAGCCGCTCGCGTCGCTGACGCGGTCCTCAAGCCGGTAACGGCCGCCGAGCCTCGTCCCCGGTTCAGAAATGAAGGTGCTCATAGGCCTGAAGTCAAGAGCGGGGCAGGCCCTCGACCCTCCTTCCGAGCCCCCGGATCTGCGGACGTTGACGAGCGCGTATTCGTGGTGCTGGACACCATGCTAAGCCGCGCGGGCGTGCGGGGCGCCTCCCGCATGCCCCGCCACCGAAAACCGTTACATGTGAGAGACACCAGCTTCGCCTCCGGATAGCCCTGCCTGAGGCCATCGGTGCAGGTGTGACCGGCGTTACCCGGCCGCGTCCTCGCGGCCGCGTTCACCGGTGCAGCCGGGACTTCACGGTGGACGTCAGCGCGGCCACCTCGCCGATCCCGAGCGCCCGGGAAAACAGGAGATAGAGCAGGAGACCGCCGCTGCCGCCGAGGAACAGGGTGACGAACCCGTAGATCGCTCCGGGCGCGACGATCACGCCGACCATGAACGTCACCGCCCACGCGAAGAGCAGAGCAGGGAGGGCGGCGGCGTGCATCCGCCCGACGCGTGTCCGCGATCTGGCGGCCGCCCAGGCCGCCGAGGCGGCGGCTGAGGATGCGCCAGGACACCACCGCGCCCACGACGTTGGACACGCCGAACGAGACGCCCAGGCCTTCCACCACGTGGCCGGTGGGAACCACGTTCAGCACCAGGAGGCTGATCCCGATGTTGGCCGCCATCACCGCGACCCCGATGAACATGGGTGTGCGGCTGTCGTGCAGCGCGTAGAACACCCGCAGCAGCAGCTGGAACACCATGTAGGGCACGAGCCCGAGGGAGAACACAGCGAAAACCTCGCCGATGTACCGGGCCTCCGCCACGCTCGTGCTGCCGTGCGCGATGAGGAACTCGGCCAGCGGCACCCCGAGCACGAGGAGCAGCAGCGCGGCCGGCACCACGACGACCGAGGACAGCCGGACCCCGGTGGAGAAGTCGTCCCGGACCAGCGGGTAGCGGCGTTCCGCCGCGTGCGCGCTCATCCGGGGGAGCAGGGCGGTGATCACCGAGACCCCGATGATGGCGTACGGCAACTGGAACAGCTGCCAGGCGTAGCTGTAGGTGGAGAACGAGTCGTAGGTCGCCCCGGGCCTGGTGGAGGCCGCGTTGGCCACGTTCTGCACGACGAGGAAGGAGGCCTGGGTGGTCAGCACGTAGCCGAACAGCGGGGCGGCCATCCGGCGGATCTCGGTGACCTCGGCCCGCCGGAAGTCGAACCGGGGCCGCCACCGGAAGCCGACCCGGCGCAGGAACGGGATCAGGGCTGCGGTCTGCACGACGATGCCCAGCGTGGTGCCGAAGCCGAGCAGTTCGACCTGGCTCCCGGAGATCGTGGACGGCGTGGTGCCGATGCCCCCGGTCGCGATGAACAGCAGCAGGACGCAGATCACGACGACGTTGTTGAGGACGGGGGTCCACATGGGCGCGGCGAAGTGACCGCGCGCGTTGAGGATCCCGCCGGCCAGCGAGCTCACCCCGTAGAAGAAGATCTGCGGGATGAAGAAGTAGGCGAAGATCACCATCAGGTGATGTTCGGGCCCGGTGATCGCGTGGGCGTACAGGTCAACCAGCAGGCTCGCGGCGAGCGTGGCCACCACAGTGAGAACGAACAGGGTGCTGGTGGCCAGGGTGAACATCCGCTGGTCGTAGGCCTCGCCGCCGTCGGCGTCCCGCTTGGCCGCGCTGACCAGCAGCGGGACCACCACGCTGGTCAGGACGCCGCCCAGCATGAGGTCGTACACCGCGTTGGGCAGCGTGTTGGCGTTGTTGTACGCGTTGGCGACGCCGACCACGCCCAGCGCGTAGACCAGCATCAGCGTGCGCAGGAAGCCGGTGCCACGCGAGGCCAGCGTGCCCACGGCCATCATCGAGCTGGAGCGGAGCAGGCTGCCACCCTCCGGGCCGGGAGCAGACCCGCCCGGGGCCGCGCGGCCGGTGCCGGGGGCGCCGGGCGGGGGCTGGCCCGGTCCGCCGGGGGTCGCGTGCCGGCCGGGGTCGGGGTCGCCAGGCAGCGGCCCGGCGGGGCCACCAGGACCCTGGTCGCCGTCCTGGATCACGCCGCTGCCCGCAACGCCCCTGCTGCCCGCGTGGGCCGCCCCGTGATGCCGGCCGGAGGCACGACGGTGCCCCCGGCCGCCGTCAGGGGCGCTCCACCCGGCCGGGGGCGCTGGCGTATTCATCCGGCTCCTCGGGTGTGTGCAGATCACGGGCAGGCTCGGTGACGACGGTATCCGTTTCGCCGGGCGATCCGGTGGATTCCGCACCGTTCGCGTCCTGACCTGGGCCGGGACTCTGCGGTGACGGCAGGAATGCGGCGCGGACGCCGCCGCCGCGGCGGATAGCCCGGGCGATCGCGGTCACCACGAACACGGCGATGGCGATGGCCACGATGATCATTGCCGTGGTGCCGAAATGGGTGGCATCCACGGTGAGCTGGGCCTCAGTCCCGGGCAGGGGTGCCCCGTTGGGTGCGGCCAGGCTCAGCCGGAGCACCGTGGAGCCGGCGGCCGCGGACCGGACCTTGATCACGACGGTCCGCTGCTGGTGCGGCCCGATGGTGACGGTGGTCACGGCCGGGCGCACGGTGATCCGGCCCGAGGGCGCATGCACCAGCAGCAGCACGGTGACCGGCCGGCCGAGCCGGTTGTTGATGGACACCGGCACCGGCCCGGACTTCCCGGTCAGGGTGTCCTGGCCGGTATCGATGATGCGGACCTGCTGGTCCAGCGAGGCCAGGTACCCGGAGACCGAGGCGAGCAGGGCCTTGGCCCGGGCCGGGTGGTCCCGCCAGGCCGACGATTCCACCGCGGCCACCGTGCCGGCCAGGTAGGTGGACGGCTTCAGGCGGAACATGCTGGCCTGCAGCCGGATGGCGGCTTCCAGGCCCTTGACCTTGCGGAGCAGGGACCGGTGCAGTTCCCCGGGGGCGAACTTCTCCACCGGCGGCGGCACCCGCGGCACCTGCCCCGCCGGGGAGTTCGCGCTGACCAGGTCGGCCAGGGCGGCCGGGCGCAGCCAGGGAGCATCGTCGCTCTCGGTCAGCAGCGCCTGGGCCAGGCCCGCGGCGGGATTCCACTGGCGGGGCGGGGTGACGACCACGGAACGGGGAGTGGCGGGCGCCTCCGCGACGATCATCGCCGTCTCGGCCAGGAACAGCTGCTCGGTCGCGGACGAGCCGGCCTCCGTGCTGGCCTGCACCATGCTGGCCGGCTCGGCGCTGCCGGGCTGGCGGTGGCCGGATGGGGACCCGCCCGCGCGGGCCTGGGCGGCCGTCGGCCCGTCGGCCAGGACCTGGCTGAGGGTGTTGTCGGCCAGGGCCACGTGCAGGCGGCCGTCCACCCCGTCCAGGGCGCTGGTGATGGCGCTGGGCGTGTACGCCACGGGCGCCGAAGGCGGCATCAGGGAGCTGTTCAGGATCACCGTGCGCCAGCCGGCCGGCCCGAGGTTGCCGAGGACCCCGTAGTCGGCGAAGCCGCCGGCCGGCCAGGCAATCGCGCCGGAGCCCGGTGCAGGCCGGCCGCTGGATGCCCCCCAGGTACTGGCGGGCCACGGTGTACCCCTTGTCCTGCGCCCGCTGCAGGTCGTTTCGCATCGCGGCGTGGGTGAGCGCGGACACGTCCACATCCGCGTACGGGGTGACGAAGTAATCCTGCTGCGCGGCCACCGAGCGCAGCCCGGCCAGCCAGCTGCGGGCGGCCGGGCTGGCCCGCTTGGCCACCGCACCGGAGCAGGTGGGCGTCCCGCCCACCTGGTAGCTGCTGCGCATGACGGCGGCGCTGGCCAGCACGCTGGGGTCGATAGCCCAGGTCAGGTCGGCGCGGACGGCTTCCGGTGTGGTGCCCGCCGCGAGCAGCCCGGACAGCCGCCCGCCGTCCAGGCTCCTGGCCAGGTCATTGTTGAGCAGGGCCGGGCAGGCGGCCTGCTCGGGCGCGCTGAAGACCGGCCAGACCCAGGCGATCTTCATGCGCTGGCTCAGCCCGGCCGCCGCCTTCGACCCCGGCCAGAACGGCAGGAACGTGTGGTCGGTGCTCAGCGTGGCGCCGGCCGCGTCCGCCTCGGCCGCGAGCGGGTATACGCCGAACGAGGTCAGGGCCAGGCTGCTGGCGGGGACCCTGACCGACCAGTGCCGGACCTGTCCCGGCGCCAGGGTCCCGGCCAGCTCGTCCACCGCGCCGGCGACCGGGAAGTCGGCGGCCAGGTTCCCGGCGGCGTACTCCCTGAGCGCGTTGCGGCTGGTCAGCCGGATGCTGGACGAGCGGATCTGGATGCTGAGACCGGACACCGCGGTCCGGGTCGGGTTGCTGACGGTGCCCTGCACGGTCACGGGGCGGCCGGGCCGGGCGATTTGCGGGCTGACCGAGGCGATACCGACCGTCACCTGATGCGCAGGCGCGGTGGCCGTCCGTGAGCCCGTCGTCCGGGAAGTCAGTGCAGCCGACGTGCGTGCGGTGGGCGCGGCCGGGCCTGAGGGAGCCGCGGTGGCCGCACCGGCCGCACTGGCCCCGGCCAGGGCGGCCGGGCCCGCGCCCATGAGCGCGGCGAAGGCACAGGCCAGGACGCGGCGTCGGGCCAGCCTGGGCCACGCCGTCCTGGCTGGCCTCTGGTCGCGCTGCGTTGGGCACTGACGCGGCATGCCGGAAATGCTATTGCCGTTCCCTGAGTGCTCTTCCAAGATGAGTCGGGGCTCCCTTGATTTCCCCCGGCCTGCCACTACCCCCTACCCTCAATGCCCGTGCCGGATACCACGCCCGTCAGCCCGCAGCAGCGTAAGGCTGCCGCGGCGCTGCTGCGCGCCACGGCCGCGCCGGCCGCGGAGCTGGGCCGCATTTTCGCCCGGAACGGGCACCAGCTCGCCCTGGTGGGCGGACCGGTCCGGGATGTGTTCCTCGGCCGGCCGGTCAGCGACCTGGATCTGGCCACGGACGCGACACCGCCGCAGGTCCTGGCCATCGCACGGGACTGGGCGGACAAGGTCTGGGAAACCGGCATCGAGTTCGGCACGGTCGGGCTGCGCAAGGGCGACACCATATTCGAGATCACCACCTACCGCAGCGAGACGTACGTGCCTGGCTCACGCAAGCCCGCCGGCATCCGGTACGGCACCTCCCTGGAAGCCGACCTGCGCCGGCGCGACTTCACGGTGAACGCGATGGCGGCCCGGCTGCCGTCCATGGAACTGGTGGACCCGTTCGGCGGCCTGCGCGACCTGCGGGACAAGGTGCTCCGCACGCCGGGGAGCCCGGAGGATTCTTTCACCGACGACCCGCTGCGGATAATGCGTGCGGCCCGGTTCACCGCGCAGCTCGGCTTTACCGTGGTCCCGGAGGTGGCCGCCGCCATGCGGCAGCTGGCCCCGCGGCTGGCGGTCGTGTCTGCCGAGCGGATCCGCGATGAGCTCACCAAGCTGCTGCTCGCCCCGGGCCCCCGCGGCCCGGTCCGCGGGATCGAGCTGATGGTGGACACCGGGGTGGCGGACGTGGTCCTGCCCGAAGTGCCCAGGCTGCGGCTGGAAACCGATGAGCACATGCGGCACAAAGACGTGTACCAGCACTCGCTGACCGTGCTGGAGCAGTCCATCGAGCTGGAGGGGCGCTACGGCCTGGAGCCTGATCTGGTGGGCCGGCTGGCGGCGCTGCTGCACGACATCGGCAAGCCCAAGACCCGCTCGAGGCTCCCGGACGGGCGGGTGGCCTTCCACCATCACGAGGCGGTGGGCGCGGCCATGGCCCGGGCCCGGCTCAAGGCGCTGCGCTTCCCGTCCTCGGTGGTGGCCGACGTGACCACCCTGATCGCCCTGCACCTGCGGTTCCACGGGTACGGGCCGGGAGAGTGGACGGACTCGGCGGTCCGCCGTTACGTGCGGGACGCGGGGCCGCTGCTGACCCGGCTGCAGGTGCTCACCCGGGCTGACTGCACCACCCGGAACAAGGCCAAGGCCGCCCGCCTGGCCCGGGCCCAGGACGGCCTGGAGGAGCGCATCGTCACGCTCAGCGCCGAGGAGGAGCTCAAGAAGATCCGCCCCGACCTGGACGGTAACGAGATCATGGCCATCCTGGGCCTGCCGCCCGGCCCCGAGGTCGGCCGGGCCTCCACGTACCTGCTGGAGCTGCGCCTGGAGCACGGCCCGCTGGGTACCGAGCGGGCCACTCACGAACTGTTGCGCTGGGCGGAGGGTGCGGGACTCGGGGCGCCGCCTGCCCCGGACGGCGGCTGACCGTTCCCGCCGTCGGGTGACCGCAGCCGGGTAGCCAGCCAGTACGCCCCCGCGGTGACCGCATACCCCACGGCGACCAGGCCGATGATGGTGGCTGACCGGCCGGTGTCCGGCATGAATGCCGCGCTCAGCGCGGCGCCGGCCACGAACGTGACGTTGAACGTCATGTCGTAGAAGGAGAAGACGCGGCCCCGGTAGTCGTCGTCCACCTCCTCCTGCACGATGGTGGTCGAGCAGATCGCGACGCCCTGCCCGACCAGGTTCAGGCCGAACCCGATGATCAGGAATGCCACCTGATTGAAGGTCTCACCGAGGGGGCCGCTGATGAGGGCGGCCGCCGCGAGCAGGACCGTGATCCAGGCTGGCTTGCTGAGGGTCTTGGTCACCCGGGGGGTGATCAGCGCCGCGCAGGCGTAGCCGAGCGCGGAGGCGATGACGAGCACCGTGTAATGGCTGAGCGCCGCGTTGGCTCCCGATGAGCGGTAGAAATAGTTCCGGTACAGCAGGATCGACATCAGGAACAAGATCCCGTACAGGAACCGGTTGCCGCCGGTGGCGCCCAGGGCCGCGGCCGGCCCGCGGCGGCGCAGCACGTACCGGGCCCCCTCGGCCAGCCCCGCGAGCACCCGTGCGAACTCGCCCGCCAGCCGGCCCGGCGGCCGCTCACCCGGTGTCCGGGAGGGACCGAGCAGCGCGCGCGGCATGGTCCTGGCCACCAGGCTGGCCAGCAGGTAGCAGCCGCCCGCCACCAGCAGGGTGACGGCCGAGCCGGTCCGCCCGCTGCCGGTCGCCACGTGCACGCCCAGGCCGACGATCCCGCCGACCGAGGCCATGATGCCGCCCGCGGTCGGCGATACGGAATTGGCCATGACCAGCTTGTCCGCCGCGACCACGTGCGGCAGCGCGGCGGAGAGTGAGGACAGGAAGAAGCGGTTGACCCCCAGGACCAGCAGGACGCCGACGTACAGCGGGGCGCCCAGGTTCCCCGAGGTGACCAGCGCGGCGGTCAGTACCACGAACGCCGTCCTCAGCAGCGCCGACCAGACCAGGATCTGGCGGCGCGACCAGCGGTCGATGAACACGCCCGCGAACGGGCCGATCAGCGAGTACGGCAGGTACAGCACCGCGAACGCGCCCGCCGCCGAAGCCGGGTTGGGGAACGTCGTGCTGTTGAAGAAGACGTAGGAGCCCAGCCCGGCGGTGAACACGCCGTCGCCGGTCTGCGAGATCAGCCGGGTCGCGAACAGCCGCCGGAAATCCCGCTCCTGCAGGACACTCCGCAGCTCAGTGACGAAGGACGGGCCGGCTCGCCGGCCGCGCAGCATGGCCTTGACGGCGGCCAGGACGGTCACCCGCACAGACTACGGGCGGCGGTCCTCCGGGTAACCGCCGCCGGCCGTGCGATAGGCAATGTTTCCGTATGGCCAGGGCATGAAAACGGCACGTGCCCCGCCCGCCGGGCGGGGCACGTGCCGATCGGGGTCAGCGCGGGGTCAGCGCTCGATGTCGCCCCGGATGAACTGCTCCACCAGGTCGCGAGCGGTGTCGTCGCCGTACTGCTCGGGGGGAGACTTCATGAAGTACGACGCCGCGGAGAGGATGGGGCCGCCGATGCCGCGGTCCTTGGCGATCTTCGCCGCCCGGATCGCGTCGATGATCACGCCCGCCGAGTTGGGCGAGTCCCAGACCTCCAGCTTGTACTCCAGGTTCAGCGGGACATCGCCGAAGGCCCGCCCCTCCAGCCGGATGTAGGCCCACTTCCGGTCGTCGAGCCAGGGCACGTGGTCGGAGGGGCCGATGTGCACGGCGGCCTTCTCCATCTCGTGCGGGATCTGCGAGGTGACCGACTGGGTCTTGGACACCTTCTTGGACATGAGGCGCTTGCGCTCCAGCATGTTCATGAAGTCCATGTTCCCGCCGAAGTTGAGCTGGTAGGTGCGCAGCAGCTCGACACCCCGGTCCTCGAAGAGCTTGGCCAGCACCCGGTGCGTGATGGTCGCCCCGACCTGGGACTTGATGTCGTCCCCGATGATCGGCACGCCAGCCGCGGTGAACTTCTCGGCCCACACGGGGTCAGACGCGATGAAGACCGGCAGCGCGTTCACGAACGCCACCCCGGCGTCGATGGCGCACTGGGCGTAGAAGCGGTCGGCCTCCTCGGACCCGACCGGCAGGTAGGACACCAGGACGTCCGCCTGGGAGTCGCGGAGGGCCTGCACCACGTCCACCGCCGGGTCGGCCGACTCGGAGATCATCTCCTGGTAGTACTCGCCCAGCCCGTCCAGGGTCGGGCCGCGCTGCACCGTGATCCCGGTGGGCGCCACGTCACAGATCTTGATCGTGTTGTTCTCGCTGGCCAGGATGGCCTCGGCGAGATCGCGGCCCACCTTCTTCGCGTCCACGTCGAAGGCGGCGACGAAGTCCACGTCCCGCACGTGGTAGGGCCCGAAGGTCACATGCATGAGCCCCGGCACCCGCACCTGGGGATCGGCATCCTTGTAGTACTCCACGCCCTGGATCAGGGAGCTGGCACAGTTACCCACGCCAACGATGGCCACCCGAACCGAACCCATGGGGACACACTCCTTCTCTCGCCGCACGATGGTGGCGTCAGGTTTCTCTTTCAGTCAGCCGTGGTCAGTCAGCTGGGTCAGTTCCGCCCGCCCGGGCCGGACCGGTCTGGTCCGCGTCCGCCTGGCGCTCGGAGGCGATCAGTTCGTTCAGCCAGCGGACTTCCCGCTCGACCGATTCCAGGCCATGCCGGTGCAGCTCGAGCGTGTAGCTGTCCATCCGCTCCCGGGTCCGGGCCATGGCCCCGCGCACCCCGTCCAGCCGCTCCTCCAGCCGGCTGCGGCGTCCTTCGAGGATCCGCAGCCGGATGTCGGCCTGCGTCTGGCCGAAGAACGCGAAGTGCACGCCGAACCCGTCGTCGTCCCAGGCCGCCGGGCCAGACTCGGTGAGCAGCTGCTGGAGCCGCTCCTTGCCGTCCGCGGTGAGCCGGTAGACGATCTTCGACCGGCGGCCGGCCAGCGGCTTGGCCGTGCCCTCCGGGAGATCCTCCGCGATGAGCCCCTGGACCAGCAGGAGCTTCAGGCACGGGTACAGCGACCCGTACCCGAACGCGCGGAACGCGCCGAGCATGGAGTTGAGCCGCTTGCGCAGCTCGTATCCGTGCATCGGGGTCTCGTGCAGCAGCCCCAGCACCGCGAGCTCCAGCACGCGTGACCGTTGCCCGACCATGCCTGCCGCACCTCCCGTCCGCGTGGCCCGTGCTGCGGGCTCGAAGCTGTTCCCCCCGCGCCGCGAAGCCCGCGCCGCGAGGACAGTATGCCCGCATTGTGCCAAAGCGATGTATCGAACCGATACATCGCCAAGATATGCGCCGGGCGGGGACCGCGCAACTCCCCGTTCACCGGACGTTTGCCGGGCACCGGCCGCTTCCCCCCGCGCGGGCCGCGAATACCCGGCCGAGGAGGCCGACCGGGGCTCGGAGCGCTGAGCCTTCCGTCGTACGCTGTCGGGGATGGGAGTTCGGCGATCGGTCGTGGATTACGGGCTTGCCCGGCGGGCAACGCTCGCCTCCGTGCTGGCCGGGCACACCACGGTCTCGGACGTCTGCGACGCACACCCGTACCTGCTCCGGGCGGCCAAGTTTCATGGTGAGGCCACCGACACGGCCTGCCCGATCTGCCGCCGGGCCAAGCTGACCCACGTCACCTACGTGTATGGCGACGAACTCGGCCAATATGCAGGACGGGTTAAGCAAGGCCCGGAACTGGCCGAGATGGCGTCCGAATACGGTGAGTTCCGCGTATATGTGGTCGAGGTCTGCCAAAGTTGTGCCTGGAACCACCTTGCCTCGTCCTACGTTCTCGGCACGGGCGAGCCACGCGCCCCGCGCAGCAGGCGGGCCCGAGCCGGCGAATGACGGCGGGGCAAGAAGCTGCCGCCCACCCAGGGCGGACGGCTGAGCCAGCACCAGCGAGCTAGCACCACGGAACCAGCTTTACCGGGCCAGCGGCACCGGGCCAGTACCGGCCCCGGCACCGCTGGGGCGGCACCAGGAGCTAGCCCACTGAGCCGGCCTTCAGGCAGGAACGGGCCGGAGAGCCAAGCGCGCGCCAAGCAGATGTGACGAATTTCTAACCTGCGCCGAATGGCTCGCGCTACCGGATACCGTGAGGCCCGGCGGTCGGCCCAATGCTCGCCCACGACTGCCTCACCCAACCAGCGAGGACGCGTGAGTAACCCAGACTTTTCCGGTTCCTACCCTCCGGATCCCGCTGAACCTGGCCGCTGGGGCCGCTCCCGTGACGGCCAGCGCGGGGAGCGCTCGGGCGACGGCCGCCCCGCGCGCGGCACCCGGGACGCAGGGGATGGCGGCTACCGGCGGGACCGGGACTACGAGTGGGACCGCGGCGCCGGCGCTGACCCGGCCTACGCCCGTGCTGACCGTCCGAGCGCTGACGGTCCGCGTGCCGACAGTCCCCGGGCTGGCAACAGCCGGGCTGCGGGCGGCCGCCACGGCGGCAGCCGTGCCGATCAGCGCTGGGCCGATCAGCGCGGTGCCGACCAGCCGTGGGCCGACGAGCGCCGCGCGGACCAGGGCCGGGGCAGCCAGGGCCGGGCCGGCCAGGGCTGGGAAGACCAGGGCCGTGCCGATCAGGCCGGTGCCGACCAGGGCCGGCCGGCGCGGGGCAGCCGCCGCGCGGCCCGGGACGCGGGCCAGGGCCGCCGCGGGGCCGCAGGCGCGGCCCGGGACGCGCGCGGGATGAGCGCGAAAGACCGGCTGGTGGCCAAGCTCGGCACGGACCATGCCGCGGCCGGCTTCAGCGCCGCGGCCGCCGCTGACTACGCCGCCGGGGGAGCCCCGGCCGCCGCGCACGCGATGACGTCCGGCTACCCCGGCTCGGCTGACCCCCGCGGGCGCGGCCCGCAGGGCCCCGGCCCGCGGGATTCCGGCCCGCGATGGTCAGGCGGGGGCCGCGGCGGTGCTGCGGGGATGCACAACGGGAACGGCCGCGGTGGCCGCGGCGGAAACGGCGGCGGGAATGGCCGGGGCCCGGGGCGGCCGCGCCGCAAGGGCGACTGGTGGCGCCGCTGGACCTGGAAGAAAGCCCTCGCGGCGTCCGCACTGACCGGCGTCGGCTTCATGATCCTGATCGTCATCGGGATCTTCTACACGTACTCGCAGACCCCCATCCCGGCCGCGTCGCAGCTGGCCACCGGCCAGGCGTCCCGGGTCTACTTCCGTGACGGGCACACGCTGGTCGGCATGTTCGGCCAGAACGACCGGCAGACCCTCCAGCCGAACCAGATCCCGGCCATGGTCAGTAACGCCATGGTCGCCGCGGAGGACAAGCACTTCTACGACGAGGGCGGCGTCTCACCGGTCGGCATCATGCGCGCCGCCATCGCCGACCTGACCAGCGGGTCGGTGCAGCAGGGTGGCTCCACCATCACCCAGCAGCTCGTCCGGAACTACTACTCGGGCATCGGCACCGCGGAGACCGCGACCAGGAAGATCAAGGAGATCTTCGTCGCGGAGAAGCTGGCCTCGGTGGAATCCAAGGCCTGGATTCTCACCAACTACATGAACACCGTCCCAACCGGCGTCAACATGTACGGCTTCGGGGCCGCCAGTGAGGCGTACTTCGGCAAGCCGGTCAGCAAGCTGACCGTCGCCCAGGCCGCGATGATCGCGGCCATGCCGCAGTCACCCAGTTACTACGACCCTGACCCCAAGGCGGGCGCGGCCTACCAGGCGCTGGTCTTCCGCTGGCATTACGTGCTGCGGACCATGGTCCAGATGGGCACGCTGACCCAGGCCCAGGCCAACGCCCAGAAGTTCCCCACGCTCGCCAAGGCGTTCAACAACAGCTGGTCCGGCTACCGCGGCTACATCATGACCGCCGTGTTCAACGAGCTGGAGAACACCTACCACTACACGCAGGGCCAGATCGACGACGGCGGCCTGCGGGTCGTCACCACGTTCAGCAAGCCGATGATGAACCAGCTCTACGCGACCGTGGCCCAGGAAAAGCGCCAGATGAGGCTGGACGGCAAGGCACTGCCCAGCTACGCGCACGTCGGAGCCGTGCTGGAGGCGCCGAACACGGGGCAGATCTGGGCCATGTACAGCGGGCCCAACTACGACGCCAAGAACTGCTCCAAGATCCGCTGCCAGTGGGACATGGCGCTGCAGAACCGTGAGCAGGTGGGCTCCTCGATGAAGCCTTACGTGCTCGCACTGGCCCGGTCCCAGGGCATGAGCGTCAAGACCAGCACCCTGGACGGTCACTCGCCGCTGTGGATCCCGCCCGTATCGCAGCCCAGCACGTACGCGAGCCAGAGCACCCCCGCCGACACGTCCCAGTGGTACGAGGTCGGTAACGACGCGGGTGACGCGCAGGCCAACGGGGTCAGCGTGGTCACCGCGTCCGCGGAATCGCTCAACACCGCGTACACCGACCTGTACCACCGGGTCGCGGGCACCGACGGCATGAACATGATCAACATGGCGAAGTCGTTCGGCGTCAACGTCGCTTCCTCCGCGTCGGGCCTGTACACCCAGCGGGACGAGGTCGGCACCGCGCTGGGCCAGGCCTCCCTGACGGTGGAGGAGCAGGCCAGCACGTTCGCCACCCTGGCCGACAACGGCCAGTACAACGCCCCGCACGTGATCCTGGAGATCCAGCAGCAGCTGCCGGGCCAGGCGATGCAGACCATCCAGGCCAAGGTGGCCCACCACCAGGTGCTGACCCCGGACGAGAACTCCGACGTGGACTACGCGCTGTCCTTCGACGACAAGCCGGGCGGCACGGCCCCGAACGCGGGACTGGCCGACGGCCGGGAGCTCATCGCCAAGACCGGCACCACGAACCTGTCCCAGTCGGCGTTCTTCATCGGTGCGATCCCGCAGTTCAGCCTGGCGATCGGCATGTTCACCAATGAGCAGGGCTGCCCGACCAGCATCGCCGGCTGCGCGGCTGCGGCAAACCAGGAGAGCGCGCCGCCGGCCGGCCTGCAGACCCTCTACGGCGTGGGTAACCTGCCGGGCTACGGCGGTGAGTGGCCGGCCACGATCTGGCACGCGTACGCCCAGAAGATGTTCGGCAGCATGCCGGTGCAGAGCTTCCCCACCCCGGACTTCGGCGGCACCGCGTGGAACATGCTCGGGCCTTATACGCCGAAGCCCAAGCCGACCCCGATCCCGACCCCGACCAACACCTGCGACGGCATCTCCTTCGCCGGGCACTGCTTCGGGAACCACCACCACCCCGCCAGCCCGACCCCCAGTGCCCCGGTCCCGAGCAACCCGGTTTCCACGGCTCCGTTCCCTAACCCCACGCCCACGGGGTTCAGCAAGCAGCGATCGAGCATCGGGTAGCCAGGGCCCGGGTAAGGGCACAATCACCGGACCCGACAGCCGATGACGGAGTGTGGGTGACAAGCGGAGACAGCGGCCGGGCTGGCCAGGAACCGGCGGGCCACGGACCGGGAGGGCGATCCCCGAAGGCCGGGCAACGGCCGGGGACGGCACGCCTCGCGCTGCTCGCGGGGTCGGGCACGGCCCTGGTCACGGCGGTTCTGCTCGGCTCCGGGCTGGGGCTGGCCAACAAGTGGGCGTGCCGGGCCGGAGCCTGGAACGGGTACCTCTCGCAGTTCCAGGCGCACTGTTATACCGACATCTACCCGCTGTATTTCGGGGAGGGATTGTCGGCGGGCAAGGTGCCCTACACCGGGCACCCGGTGGAGTACCCGGTGCTCATCGGCGGCGCCATGCAGCTGGTCGCGTGGCTGGTCCACCCCATCGCCAACCCGTTCACCCGGGGCCGGGAGTTCTTCGACCTCACCGTCGTCCTGCTCACCCTGTTCGCGATCGTCGGCGTGCTGGCCACCGCCTACCTCGCGGGCCGGTCCCGGCGGTGGACCGCGCTGGGCGTCGCGCTGGCCCCCGCGGTCATCCTGGCCGCGTTCATCAACTGGGACCTGATCGCGATGGGCCTGACCATGGCGGGGATGGCCGCCTGGGCGGCGCGCCGCGGCGTGCTGGCCGGCGTGCTCCTCGGCCTGGCCGTGGCGACCAAGTTCTACCCGCTGCTGTTCTTCGGCCCGCTGCTGCTGCTCTGCCTGCGGGCGGGCCGGATGCGGCAGTTCTGGGTCACGTTCGGGTCCGCGGTGGTCGCGTGGCTGGTCGTCGACCTGCCGGTGATGATCGTGGCCCCGGCCGGCTGGGCCCGGTTCTACCGGCTCAGCGACACACGCTCGGCCGACTGGGGCTCGATCTGGTACTTCTTCGAGACCGAGCACTGGCCGGGAATCGGCACGACCAGCGTGAGCACCCTCAACGTCATCTCCGCGGGCGTCTTCGTGGTGGCCTGCGTGCTCATCGTGCTGCTGACCCTGGGCGCGCAGCGGCGGCCGCGGGTGGCGCAGCTGTTCTTCCTCACCCTGGCCACGTTCCTGCTGTCCAACAAGGTCTGGTCGCCTCAGTACGTGATCTGGCTGGCCCCCCTGGTCGTGCTGGCCCGGCCGCGGCTCGGCGCCTACCTGGTGTGGCAGGTGGCGGAGGTGGGCTACTTCTTCGCGATCTGGGCCTACCTGATCACGGTGTCGGTGGCCGGCCCCTCGTTCATCGGGGTCGGCGGCATCGGCACCGGACTGTACTTCGCGGCCCTCATCGCCCGGTTCGCCTCCGTGGTGCTGCTGTGCGGCCTGGTGGTGCGGGACATCCTGCAGCCCGCCCACGACGTGGTGCGCGCGGACGGGGCCGACGACCCCGCGGGCGGGGTGCTAACCGGGGCCCCCGACCGCCTCGTGCTCAGGCTCGGGCCGCGCCGCAGCACCCAGCCCGCCGCCGCCGCGTCCGCCCGCTGAGCCGCCCATGATCGCGGTGCGTTCTACGCCGCGGGCGGCGCACAATCCGCCGCGATAACGGTCTTCTCGCCGCGGGAGTGGGCAGGCGGGGCTGGTTAGTCGGCGCCGGGGACGTGGGCGCGGAGCCAGTCGATGTCGGCGGCGGGGTCGGGTGTCTCGCAGATGACCGGCGCCCCGGCCGCCCGGACCAGGTCGGCCAGCACCGCCGGGTCGATGGTGCCCTGCTCCATCCCGGCGTGCCGGTCCCGGCCCGAGCCGAACTCGTCACGCGAGTTGTTGCAGTGCACCAGGTCGATCCGGCCGGTGATCGCCTTCACCCGGTCCACGATCCCGGACAGGTCTTCCCCGCTCGCGTACGCGTGGCAGGTGTCCAGGCAGAACCCCACCTCGCCCGATCCGCCCGCGTCACCGATCGCGTCCCACAGCCGGGCCACCCCGTCCAGGCCGCGGGCCATGGCCTGATCGCCGCCCGCCGTGTTCTCGATCAGCATCGGCACCGGCCGGTCGATCCGGGCGACCGCCTTGGCCCAGTTCTCGTATCCCTCGGCCACGTCCGCGTCCGCGGTGACATGGCCGCCGTGCACGATCAGGCCCTGCGCGCCGACGGCCGCGGCCCCCGCGAGGTGCTGGCTGAGCAGCTTCCGGCTGGGGATCCGGATCCGGTTGTTGGTGCTGGCCACATTGATCCGGTACGGGGCGTGGATGAAGGCCCGCACATCCGCGGCGGCCAGCGCGTCGCGCAGCGCGCCCGCGTCGCCGCCCGGGAACTTCGCGTCCGCCCAGCCCTGCGGGTCGCCCAGGAAGAACTGGACGACATGAGACTTCGTGCCGACCGCCGCGGGCAGAGGGTCCTCATCATGGACGTGGGGTCCGATGCTCACCATGCCACGAGACTAGCCGCGTTGCGGTTTTCGTTGCGGCGTCTGGTGCGGAGGGAGCGCGGCGTGCGCGGAACCGGCCCGGCCGGCCGGCGCGGCCAGGCCGGGGTAAGCCAGTTCCGTGCTGGCCAGTTCCGTGCTGGCCAGTTCAGGGCAGCAGGCCGCCGTGCGCCAGGCCCAGGCAGACGCCCACGAACGCGGCCACCAGGCCGGTCACGATCAGCATCCGTTCCGACCGGGTCGCCGAGAACAGCTGCGCGGGCAGCCCGACGACCAGCACGATCAGCCCGAGCCACGTCGCCCCGACGTGCGTCCAGGCCCCGGAGACGTCCTGATACGCCAGGAAGCCCAGGACGCACGCGACGAGGCCTCCCACCAGGGTGAAGACACTCAGAGAGTTCTCGACGGGGTGCCGCTGGCCGTCGTCGTTCAGCGTCAGGTGGACCCGCGGCCTGGCCCGGCCCCGGGCCGCGGCCCCGGACGCCGTGCTTCCGGGCCCCGTGGTCCCGGGCCCCGTGGTCCCCCCGGGCACCGTGGTCCCGGTAGCCGGCGTCATGCTGGCTCTGGCAGCGTCGGGCACTGTGGCCACCTCCTCGGGACATCAGCCCGGGATCTACCTGGTCGTGTTGGTCTTTCCCGTTCCGGGGGCGCCAGAATCCTGAGCCAGCCTGTCGGTCCGCCCTGGTAAGCTGACGCAGCCGCAACGGGTACCGGGGATTTCGCGCCGGTGGCGCTGCGGCCCCTCCTGCCACGGAGAGACCGTGGCCGCATTAGTCCAGAGGAGGCATGTTCCAGCATGCGCCGCTATGAGATGATGATCATCCTCGATGCGTCTCTCGAAGAGCAGACCATCCAGCCCTCCCTCGACCAGTTCCTGTCGGTCGTCAAGACCGGGGGCGGCTCGGTGGACAAGATTGACGTGTGGGGCCGGCGCTGGCTGGCCTACGAGATCGAGAAGAAGTCGGACGGCATCTACGCCGTCGTCGACATGGTCGCGGACCCTGACACGGTCCACGAGCTCGACCGCCAGCTCAGCCTCAACGAGGCGGTCATCCGGACCAAGATCCTCCGCCCCGAGATGCACTGACCGCAGCAGAACCCACCGCAGCTGCACTGGCCTAAGCAGCACTGGCCGCAGGCCGCGGTTGCGCACCAGAACCCTCTGAACGACCGGGAGTGGCCCCCATGGCAGGCGATACCCAGATCACGGTGGTCGGCAATCTAGTCAGCGACCCAGAACTCCGCTACACCCCGACCGGGGTCGCGGTAGCGAACTTCCGTGTGGCGTCCACGCCGCGGACCTTCGACCGGCAGGCCAACGAGTGGAAGGACGGCGACTCGCTGTTCCTGACCTGCAACGTGTGGCGGCAGGCCGCGGAGAACGTGGCCGAGTCGCTGCAGCGCGGCATGCGCGTCGTCGTCCAGGGGCGGCTGCACCAGCGCTCCTACGAGACCCGGGAAGGCGAGAAGCGCACCGTCTTCGAGGTCGAGGTGGAGGACGTCGGGCCCTCTCTGCGCAACGCCTCAGCCAAGGTCACCAAGTCCAACCGCTCCGGCGGCGGCGCGGGTGGCTTCGGCGGTGGTGGCGGGGGCGGTGGCTTCAGCGGCGGCGGCCAGGGCGGCGGCGGCCAGGGCGCTGGCGCTGGCGGCGGCGGGCAGGGCGGATCCGGCGGGTATGGTGGTTCGTCCGGTGGTGGCCGTGGCGGCGATGACCCCTGGGCCTCGGACTCCGGGTTCGGCGGCGAGGGATCGTCCGACGAGCCGCCGTTCTGATAACCCGCACCTTTTATTAAGCAAACCAAACCATCCCCGCGGCAAGCGGGGCTCTGTACAGGAGCACCATGATGGCGAAAGCACCTATCCGCAAGCCCAGGAAGAAAGTCTGCCTGTTCTGCCAGGAGAAGATCTCCTACGTGGACTACAAGGACACCGGGCTGCTGCGGAAGTTCATTTCCGACCGGGGCAAGATCCGGGCCCGCAGGGTCACCGGAAACTGCACCCAGCACCAGCGTGACGTCGCCAAGGCGATCAAGAACGCCCGCGAGATGGCCCTGCTGCCGTACACCAGCACGGCACGTTGAGGACGGGGAAGGCCGCAAGCTGATGAGTGGCACACCGATGAAACTGATCCTCACCAACGAGGTCACCGGCCTTGGCGAGCCAGGTGACGTGGTCGAGGTCAAGGGCGGCTACGGGCGCAACTACCTGATCCCGAGGGGCCTGGCCATGCGCTGGACCCGGGGCGCCGAGAAGCAGATCGACCTGATCCGCCGGGCCCGCTCCGCCCGGGCCATCCGCAGCCAGGACGACGCCAGGTCCGCGGCCGGGAACCTGGCCAAGGTCCCGGTGCAGATCAGGGTCCGGGCGGGCGCCGCCGGGCGCCTGTTCGGCTCGGTCAGCGCCTCGGACATCGCCGACGCGGTCCGCGCGGCCGGCGGCCCCGAGCTGGACCGGCGGCGTATCGAGATCGCCACCCCGATCCGGACCGTCGGACGTCACCAGGTCACGGTGCGGCTGCACCCTGAGGTGACGGCCACTCTCGACGTGGACGTCGTCGAGGCCTGATCCAGCCGCATCGGGTTCTGACCGCGCGGGTGACCGCCGTGGGCCGTCGCTGACGGCTCGCGGGGGTCAGTCGTGCGCGGGGGTCAGTCGTGCGCGGCGGGCCGGGGATCCGGCCGGTCCTGAGGGTCCTGGCCGGTGTACCCGGACAGCCGCTGGGCGAGGCCCGGGTCGAGGTCCGCGACCATCGCCCAGATGCGGGCCACGCGCTCAGCCATGCTCCCGGACGTGTCCGGCGCGCCTGGGATGCTGCTGGGGCCCGGGGTGCCGCTGGCCGCCCGGGAGGCTTCGGCGAGCTCGTCGATCGCAGCTCCGATCATGGCCAGCCGCGGATCGGTCATCGAACTCATGCTCGAATCCTAGGGGAGCGATTGTCATGATCGCCGGGTGTTTGCGGGAGTCAACCCCGCCGGGTGCTGCGGACTGGAGCCCGCCGCCGGGGGGCCCGCCTCCGGGAGCAGCCGGGGCCAGGTGCCGGTGCGTACCGTAGCACTGGATCTCACGTTTGACGTCACCCTCCGTATGTGGATAACTCAACGCGCTGCGTCCACGGAAAATGGCCGCCAGGGTTTTTTCCGCACACATCCGGTGGATGGCATAACCGCAGGCAGTGACGGTGGGCGAGGGCCGTCCCGTCCCGTCGTCCCCAGCTGTATCCCCAGGCTGCGCACAGCGCCGGCGGCGTGTCTGCACAGGCTGTCCACAGACCTGTGCACACGATGATTGGACGTCTCTGCGGGGCGCCACCAAACTGTCGTACCTCGCGACTACAACAGGGTGAGGCCACCGTATCGGCGGCGGCCAGGGGCGCTCTGATCCACGGGGAGGTGATAGCCGGTGAGCGTGGCCGAAATCGCTCCCCGGGGGGAGAGCTTCGATCGGACCCCGCCCCACGACGTGGCCGCGGAGCAGTGCGTCCTCGGTGGGATGCTGCTGTCCAAGGACGCGATCTCGGACGTGATGGAGACCATCCGTCCAGATGATCATTACCGGCCCGCGCACCAGATCATCCACGAGGCCGTCCTCGAGCTGTACGGCCGGGGAGAGCCCGCCGATCCGGTCACCGTCTCCGACCTGCTGAACAAGCGCGGTGAGCTGACCCGCGTAGGCGGGCCCAGCTATCTGCACACGCTCATCGCGTCCGTGCCCACCGCGGCCAACGCCGGGTACTACGCCCGGATCGTCCGGGAGCGCGCGATCCTCCGCCGGCTGGTCGAGGTCGGCACCCGCATCGTCCAGCTCGGCTACTCCGGCGACGGTGAGGCCGATGAACTGGTGGACCGGGCGCAGGCCGAGGTCTACGGGGTCACCGAGCGCCGGGTCAGCGAGGACTACCTGCCACTGTCCGACATCATGCCGGGCGCCCTGGACGAGATCGAGGCCATCGGCAGCCACGGCGGGAAGATGACCGGGGTGCCGACCGGCTTCGCGGACCTGGACTCACTGACCAACGGACTACACCCCGGCCAGATGGTCGTTATCGCGGCGAGGCCGGCCATCGGGAAGGCGCTGGCCCTCGATACGCCGCTCGCCACGCCCGACGGGTGGACAACGATGGGAAAGGTCCGCGTCGGGGACCACCTGATCGGGGCCGACGGCCACCCGGTCGCCGTCGTCGCGGCCACCGAGGTGATGCAGGACAGGCCGTGCTACGAGGTGGAGTTCTCAGACGGCGAGGTCATCGTCGCCGACGGCCAGCACCAGTGGCTCACCTGGACCCGTGCGGCCCGGCGTTACGACGCGCAGACCAGGGGTTTCCGGCGGAATTACACGGACCCGGTCCTCCCTCAGCTGGTCACTACCGAGCAGATCACGAGCACGCTGCGGTGCCCGACCGTTGACCACCGGCCGAACCACGCAGTGCAGCTGGCCAGCCCTCTCCAGCTGCCTGAGGCGGAGCTCCCCATCCCTCCGTATGCCTTGGGGGTATGGACGGGCGACGGAAGCACGGATTCGGCCCGCTTCACGAGCGCCGATCCGGAGATCGTCGAGGCGGTGAGAGCCTCCGGGCTGGTCGCGGTCCGGCAGCCGGGCGGTCGGCTCACTTACGGCATGGCGTTTCTCGCGGAGAAAGTGAAGGTCGCAGACCGCACTTGTGTCGTCTGCGGGAAAGCCTTTGTACCCAAGAACGACCAGGCGCGTACGTGTGGCCGCGTGTGCGGGGGCAAGGCCAGGTTCTCGACCCCGCCCGTCCCTAGGCCGGTCTGTCGGCGATGTGGTGAGCCGAGAGTGGGCCAACTTCCAGGTACTGGGCTCTGCAGCCGGTGCTGGCTGGCGCACGGCACGCTCCAAGCCGAACTGCGGACGCTGGGCCTGCTCGGGCACAAGCACATCCCGGCCCAGTACCTGCGGGCTTCTATCACCCAGCGCCGCGCACTCCTCGCGGGGATCCTGGACACGGACGGCACCGTTACCAGCACCGGCTCGGTGCAGCTCGCGGTGACCAACCAGCGGCTGGCCGAAGAAGTCCGCGAGCTCGTGCTGAGTCTCGGCTACCGATGCTCGATGACCACGAAGCGGGTCAAGGGACGTCACGAGGAGTCCTCCACCTGCTACATGGTCAACTTCACCACCCCGGACGAAGTTTTCCGCCTGCCCCGCAAGCAAGCGAAGCATAAGGAGCGACTGCACCACTATCCGCAGCGCACCCGGTGGAGGTACATCGTGGACGTGCGGCGGGTGCCATCCGTTCCGGTTCGCTGCGTGCAGGTCGGCAACGCCGACCAGTTGTACCTGGCAGGCCGGGGTATGGTCCCCACACACAACTCCACCCTGGCCCTGGACCTCGCGCGCTCGGCGGCGATCAAGCATGATCTGCCGACGGTGATCTTCAGCCTGGAGATGAGCCGCAACGAGATCACCATGCGGCTGCTGTCCGCGGAGTCGCGGGTGTCGCTGCACAGCATGCGGACCGGCCAGATGGGCGAGGAAGACTGGGCCACGCTGGCCCGGCGGATGAGCGAAGTGGTGGACGCACCGCTCTACATCGACGACTCGCCCAACATGTCGATGATGGAGATCCGGGCCAAATGCCGGCGGCTGAAGCAGCGCCAGGGCCTCAAGCTGGTGATCATCGACTACCTGCAGCTGATGAGCTCGCCCAAGCGGGTGGAGAACCGGCAGCAGGAAGTATCGGAGATGTCCCGGTCACTCAAGCTGCTGGCCAAGGAGATCGACGTCCCGGTCATCGCGCTCTCCCAGCTCAACCGAGGCCCGGAGCAGCGCAACGACAAGAAGCCCCTCCTCTCCGACCTGCGTGAATCCGGCTGCCTGACCGCGGACACCCGCATCCTGCGCGCGGACACCGGGGCTGAGGTGACGCTCGGCGAACTGGTCTCCAGCGGGGAGCGTGACGTTGCGGTCTGGTCGCTGGATGAGCGGCTGCGGCTGATCCCGAGGACGATGACCCACGCCTTCCCCAGTGGGGTCAGGGAGGTGTTCCGGGTCCGCCTGCGTTCCGGCCGCGAGGTACAGGCCACGGCCAGCCACCCGTTCCTCACCTACGACGGCTGGCACTCGCTGGGAGAACTAGCCGTGGGGTCCCGGATAGCCGTGCCCCGGCACACACCGGGACCGATCGACCTGCGCTCGATGCCGGAATCGGACGTCATCGCCCTGGCTGGCCGGCTGAGCCATGACCCGGCCGGGGCGCCGCTGCCCGCGGCGCTGTTCTCGGCTCCGCGATCTCAGGTCGGCCTGTTCCTGCGTCATCTCTGGGGCGCGGGCGGCTGTATCTCCTGGGACGTCGATGGGGAGTCCTGCGTTTACTACGTCTCCCCGAACCGCCGGCTGGTCGATGATCTCGCCCGGCTGCTGCTGCGCTTCAACGTGATGACGCGGATTGCTCAAGTCCGCAGTGGCCGGACCCGGCGCTGCTACCGGCTGATCGTCGAAAGCCTCGAGGACCAGTTCCGGTTCCTCGACGGAATCGAGATTCCCGGCGCCGGCGGGCGCATGGCCGAGCTCGCCCGGAAAAGGCTCCGGGAGGCCAGGGACGCAGCGCGCACCGGCCCGGTTCCGGATGCTGTCTGGGAGCGGCTGCGGGGCGCGATGGAGGGCGGACCAGCCCGGCTGCGTGACACACCACTGGCGGACCGCGCCTTCGGGGATAGAGCATCTGACTACGGATCAGAGGGTCGGGGGTCCAGCCGCGGCGCCCTGAAGTATGCGCCGAGCCGGGAGCGGCTGGCCCGGGTGGCCACGGTCCTGGATGACGCCGACCTAGAGATGGTGGCCACCAACGACGTGTTCTGGGACGAGATCGCTTCGGTGGACAGCATCGGCGAGCAGACGGTCTACGACGCGACGGTCCCGGGCACGCACAACTTCGTGGCCAACGGGATCAGCCTGCACAACAGCATTGAGCAGGACTCGGACGTCGTGATCTTGCTGCACCGGGAGGACGCGTACGAGCGGGAGTCGCCGCGGGCCGGGGAAGCGGACCTGATCGTGGCCAAGCATCGCAACGGGCCGACCGCGACCGTGACCGTCGCTTTCCAGGGGCACTACAGCCGGTTCGTCGACATGGCGCCGGGCTGACCTGGACGTGTAGGGTCTCACGCCGTGTGGCGGAATCTCACGGTCGGATGGCGGAGGCTGGCGGATCCGTCGTTTCCGTGAGACACGCCGGAGCGCTTCCCTGGAATTGTCAGCCAGCTGTGGGACCGTAGTCACGGTGTCGCCTGTAGTAGCGGGCGTCGCGATCCAGGTGGCACCAATGAGGTGGTGCCATGTCAGCCGAGTTGGCCACGGTGAGCTTCCGGACGGAGTCCGGCGTGACCGAGGACGAGCCCTGGACGGCTGTCGGTAGTGCCGTGCTGTCGAACACGGTGCCTTGGAGGACGTTCCGCTGGTACAAGGGCCAGAGGCATTACTCGGGCGTGTACTGGAGCGCCACCATGCGCGACCACGTCGTCTACGAGTCGCGCCTTGAACTGGCCCGGCTGATCTTCGCTGACTTCGACCGGTCAGTGCATCGCATCCTGGCCCAGCCCTTCCTGCTGAAGGCGAAGGTAGGCGGAAAGATCCGTAAGCACGTCCCGGATTACTTCCTGGCCACCGATCACGGTCCTGTGGTCGTGGATGTCAAGCCCGAGCACCTGCTGGCCAAGCCGACGGTGGCCTACACGTTCGCATGGACCCGGCGGCTGGTGAAGGCGCGGGGCTGGCAGTACGAGGTCTGGAGCGGGGCACCGTCATCTGAACTGGAGAACCTGCGGTTCCTCGCTGGCTACCGGCGCCCCTGGCTATTCGATGCGGCGTTGCTCGACGAGGTGCGTGGCACCGACGTGGCGGGCCGCACGTTCGGGGAGGTGGTCCGTAGCCTGGCCGGCTGTGATCCCGCGATGGCTCGGGCTGCGGTTCTGCACCTGCTCTGGCGGGGTGAGCTGAGTGAGTGTTTGGTAAGTCAGCGGGTCTGACGCCGCGGTGGCTGGCCTGGGGCGTGGCGGGGGTGCAGACGCGAAGCGCGGGCACCATGATCCCTGATTTGTGACGATCAAGAAAAACATGGGGCCCGCGCATGCCCAGCCTACGCGGGTGCGGCGGCCGGCCGGCGTTATCCCGTCTGACCTGGACGACGAGGAATGGGCGGTCCTGGAGCCGCTGCTGCCGCCGGCCCGCTCCGGCGGGCGGGGCCGCCCGTGCGTGCACTCACGGCGGGTCATCGTGAACGCGATCTTGTACCTGGACCGGACCGGCTGCGCGTGGCGCTATCTGCCGAAAGACTTCCCGCCCTGGCAGACCATCTACGGCTACTTCGCCGCCTGGCGCGACGACGGCACCCTGCAGCAGATCCATGACCAGTTACGCCAGGCCGCCCGCACCGCCGCCGGACGCAACAGCACGCCCACCGCGGCGGTCATCGACTCGCAGTCGGTGCGGGCCGCGGACACCGTGCCGAAAGCCAGCCGGGGCTGGGACCAGGCCAAGAAGGTCAACGGCCGCAAGCGTCACATCGCCGTCGACACCGCCGGGCTGCTGCTGGCGGTCGTGGTCACCGCGGCCAGCACCCAGGACCGCGACGGCGCGAAGCCGCTGCTGTGGAACCTGCGGCGCGCGTTCCCCGGCGTGCAGCTCACCTGGGCCGACGGCGGCTACGCCGGCAAGCTGGTCACCTGGGCTGCCACCGCGTTGCGGATCGACCCTGGAAATCGTCCGCCGGCCCGATGACCTGCACACCTTCCAGGTCCTGCCCCGCCGCTGGGTCGTCGAGCGCACCTTCGCCTGGATCAGCACGTACCGCCGCTGCACCCGCGACTACGAACGACTGCCCGCCAGCCACGAAGCCATGGTGCTGTGGGCCATGATCGCCCTAATGACCCAGCGCCTCGCCCAAGATCGCTAACCCGAATGCCCTGCTCACCACAGCCCGCATCGAGCCGCCGTATGTGCTGGCCGGGCATTCTCTCGGCGGCCTGATCGCCTTGATCTACACCGCGCGCCACCGTGAGCACTTGGCCGGCCTGGCGCTGATCGACTCCAGTCACCCCGACATGCACAAGCGCCTGCCCGCCCGGGAGTGGTTCACCAGCGGCCGTGGTCAAGAGCTCCTCCGGGCCGCGCAGTGGCGGTTGACACCACTCGGGCTGGCCCGGCTCGCCGATGATCTCGGTATCCGCCGGCACATCAGTGACCGGGCGCGATGCATTTGCTCGCCGGCAACGCCGATCGTCCTCCTGTAGGCCGTCCCGGCCAAGGTCGTCATCGCGCCTGCCTAGCCCTCTTGTGCCGCGCCGTCAGGCTATTCGCGGGCGTCAGGGCCGGACAAGGCTAAGCGCCCGCGACGTGCATTTTGCACATTGGGCCCGTGGGAGGCGCATGCCCAACTCCTGGGCGGGCCATGTCAATCGGGTACCCGCGGCACTGCCGAGCCCGGCGGGCCTCGGCGGAAACTCGAACCCTGACCGGGTCAAATGCCCGATTCACGCAGCGCACGCTTTCGTTAAGGAGATCATCATGAGCCGATCGCAGAGCGCGATGCACCACGAGCCGCCGCCAACCGACGTCACCCCACCGCCGCGCCGGGCGCGGCCGCCAGCCGTGGAAGCAACGACCAGGGAGCTAGTCATGAACGATCGTCACCCGCGCCTGCGGATCCCGCGAGCCCGGCGCGACCGCGCCGGAGCGTCGCGTCGGGCCGCACCTGCCCGCCGGGCCGTTGCGCTGGCCTCCTCGGGCCTTGCGCTGATCTCGCTCGCGGGAGTTCTCGGCGCGTGCGCGGCGCCCGCGCCGGAGGCCCAGGCGACCGCCGGCCACCGCCATGTGGCGCCATCCGCGCCGGCGGCCCAGGACCGGCGGGGCACGCTGATCAGCGCTACGCCGATCGCGCGGATATCCGAGGCCAGCGTGGCCGCCGAGCTGCGCAACGCCCGCGACGAACCCGGCACTCCCGCCCTCGGCGCCGGGATGGTCCGCTACGGCATCGACGCCTACCGCGTGATCTACCAGACCGTGAACGCCACCGGCCAGCCGGTCCGCGCCAGCGGCCTTGTCGTGTTCCCGGCCGCCAGCCCGCGCCAGCTCCGCCTGGTCAGCTTTGCCACCGGCACCAGCACCTACAAGCTCAACGTCCCCTCGACCTTCGGTCTCGACGCCGCCCGTGACGGCCTGGAAGGCCGCTGGTCATCCATGCTGTTCGCGTCGGCCGGGTTCGCCGTCGCCGAGCCGGACTACGTGGGCATGGGGCAGGGCACCGGCCCCATCGAGTACATGGTAGCCCGGTCCATGGCCACGGCCTCGCTTGACGTGCTCACCGCCGCGCGGGCGCTGGCCGCGCGGCACGGCTACCAGCTCGATCCCGGCGTCCTTGCGGCCGGCCTCTCCGAGGGCGGCTCGGCCGCGATGGCGCTCGGCCGCGCGCTGCAGCAGGGACAGAGCCCGTTCTTCCGGCTCACCGCGCTGGCCCCGATCTCCAGCCCGCTGGACCTGGCCGGCGCGGAGCTGCCCGGGGTCTTCAACGGGCAGGTCGCCGCCGAAGCCGCCCATTACTACCTCGGCTACCTCCTCACCTCGTGGAATCCGCTCTACCACCTGTACTCGTCGCCGTCGGCGGCATTCCAGCAGCCCTACGCCGCGCGAGTGCAGGGGCTCTATGACGGCAGCCACCAGGACCAGCAGGTTCTCGCCGCGCTGCCCCCACTCAGCCGCCTGCTCACCCCCGCCTACCTCCGCCTGCTACAGCATCCCACCGGGAAGCTCCTGCGCGCGCTCAACGCCAACAGCACCTGCTTCGGCTGGACGCCCCGGGTACCGGTACGCCTGTACGCCGCCAGCGGCGACAGCCAAGGGCCCCCGGTCAACTCCGTCGACTGCCTGCAGGCGATCCGCGCCCGCGGCGGCGACGCCAGCCTGATCGGGCTCGGGTCAGTCGCCAAGTTCGGGATAAACGGCCACTTCGTCTCCGCCTTCCTCGCGCTGCCGAAGATCGTCCGCTGGTTCGCCGACGGGGTCTAGCCGGTAACTCAGTGAGCGGCGCCCCTGGCCCGGCAACCGCGCCCGGGCCAGGGGCGCCAGGCACTTCCCCCACGTGCGCATCGGGCGCACCCGCTCGGCTCCTGTCACCCCCGTCCGGACAGGCAAGAGCGCGGGGCAGCGGGCATTTTGCCTCTTTTGCGGTAATTTGGGGACTTGGGCCCGGCCAGCGCTGCGCGGCAGCGGGCGGTCCCCGCCGCCCCGGATTGGCGGTGTGGCCCACGGTTACGAACCTATTGGCGGTGTGGGCCACAACGCCAATAGGCGGGGCGAATCTGACCATGACAGCCCGGCCGGGCCGGACCTCGTGGCAATCACGGGGAGCGCAGGGCAATTACCGTCACACCGGCACATGCGCGCCTGGGAAACTGGGGATGTCCGTCCCCGCAGAATCAGCCACCAGGATCGAGCCGCGAGGGCAAACCGGACAAACTGGCCTGGGAACCCCTCAACCCTCGCGGTGGCCCGGGTGAGCGGATAGATCAGACCGTTTGCGCTGGAGATGGGCAGCGCAGATATTGGGTTCTGTCGGTGCGAGGCAGCTGGAGGGGCGATGATCCGGGTCCTGGTCGCGGAGGACATGCGGATCCTGCGGGACATGCTGATCTCCATGCTGAACCTGGAAGACGACATCAAGGTCGTCGCCCAGGTAGCGGACGGCGCGGGCGTCGTGCCCGCCGCGCTGGCGGAGCGTCCCGATCTCGCGGTGCTTGACATCGACATGCCGGAGGTCGACGGGCTCACCGCAGCTGCGGAACTGCATAAACAACTGCCCGCGTGCCGGGTGGTCATCCTGACCGTGCTCGGGCGCCCCGGGCAACTGCGCCAGGCGCTTAGCGCGCACGTGTCGGGCTTCCTGGTCAAGGACACCCCGTCGGAGCAGCTCGTCGGCGTGCTGCGCAGGGTCGCGGCTGGAGAGCGGGTGATCGATCCGAAGCTGGCGCTCGCGACGCTCGAGATGAAAGAAAGCCCGCTGTCGGAGCGCGAGGCCGACGTCCTGCGCCGGTTCGCGGCCAGCGCGAGCCGGCCGAGATCGCGGCGGAGCTATTCCTGTCCTACGGCACGGTACGCAACTACCTGGCGTCCGCGGTCATGAAGGTCGGCGGCCGTAACCGGGTCAACGCGGTGCGGATCGCCAGGGACGCTGGCTGGCTGTGACGTGGCGATATGCAGATTGCACGCCGCGGTGATGCGATCTGCCGCCTGGCCGGTGCGTTCCGCGCTACCGCGGTCGCCCCGGCGGGCCGAGACTGCTGCCATGAGCGATGAGCCGGCGGAAGCGGGCGCTGTCATCCGCTTGCTGGTGGCGGGGGACACGCGCATTCTCCGCGAGACCCTGGTCACGCTGTTCTCCCTGGAGGACGGCATCGAGGTGGTCGCCCAGGTGGCGGCCGGCACCGGCATCGTGCCGGCCGCGCTCGAGTATCGTCCCGACGTCGCGCTGCTGGACATCGGCATGCCCGGCGCGGACGGCCTTTCCGCCGCGGTAGAGCTGTCCCGGCGGCTGCCGGACTGCAAGGTGGTCGTGCTGACCGCCCTTGAGACGCCGGATAATCGGCGCCGGGCGGTCGCCGCGGGCGTTTCCGGGTTCTTGCTCAAGGGCGTGCCTGCGGCGACGCTGATTGGCGCGGTCCGTTCGGCTGCCCGGCCAGCGGGATTTCGGCGACCAGGCTGAACTCTCCGCCGTTCCGCTGGGCGGAAAGCCGGCCTTCCGCGGCCTCGACGCGGGCGGCGAGGTTGCCCAGGCCGCTGCCGGTGCGGCCGGCCGCGGCCAGCGGCGCGCTCCCGGCGTCGTTGCTGCCGTCGTTGCTGATCAGCAGCCGCAGCAGCCCGTCGCCGGCGGTCATCTCGAGCACGCAGTAGCTGGCGCTGCTGTGCTTGAGCACGTTGATCACCGCCTCCCTGACCACGGGAACCAGCACCGCGGCCACCGCGCCGGGTGCCAGGTCCTCCGCCACGCTTGCCTGGACGTCGATGCCCGCCGAGGTCAGGACGTCGCGGGCGGCCGCCAGCTCGGCGTCCAGCGGCAGGTCGCGGGCCTCCCCGGTGACCAGGCGCATGTCGGCGCGGGCCGTCGCGCAGATCCGCGCCAGCTCCGCGATCTCGGTGCCCGCCCTGGCGTCGCCGCGGTCGATGAGCCGCCCGATCAGGTCGGCCTTCATCGCGATGGCGGCCAGGCCGAGGCCGAGCAGGTCGTGGGTGTCTCGCGCGACCCGGAGCCGCTCGCCGAGCACGGCCTTGCGGGCGAGCTCCGCGCGCAGGTCCTCCAGCTGCACCGCCAGCCACGCCAGCCGGGTCAGCCCGTACACCAGCAGGCCGAGCACCACGAACAGGAGCGTCAGGTAGATCTCCGCGCCCACCCCTGCCAGCGGGGTCGGCCCCAGGGGGGAAGACGTAACCGCCAAGAACACGGGCACGCTGGCGATCACGGCCGCGAACGCGATCCGGCCCCACGGAGCCGGGAGGAGCAGCAGCGCCGAACCGGCGAGAAACCCGCACGCGACCAGCGGGCGCCAGCCGGTCACCGGGACCATCGCGTAGGTGAGCAGCACCTGCAGGCTAAGGGTGACCTGCCAGCCCCGGGGCCGGCGGGCGCCGCGCGACGGCCATGAGTGGCGCAGCTGCAGCGCCACGAGCGCGACCGCGTTCGCCGCGGTCCAGGCGATGACCGGGACGCTGAAACTGCCGCCCGGCACGCCGTTGATGTTCTCCGCGACGTCGGACACGTACTGGACCGCCAATCCGCACAGCACCGTCACCAAGACGGCCTGCGCGAGCCGGGGGGCCAGCGTCACCCCTGCCTGGGCAGGTACCGCATCCGGCCTGGCCGCGTCCCGGTATCTGACGGTCACCTCGCGCACGTCATCGAGCGCCTGACGGGCGGCCGCGGCCGTTTCCGCGAGGTGCTCGCGGGCCTGCTCCTGGCTTTTAGTGATCGTCCGCAGGGCGGCGGTTGCCCACACCGCCGCCGCGGCGAGGCGGTCGCCGACCGCGGCCCGCAGGCTGTCGGCCGCCGGAGCCGCTCGGCGGTGACCGCCGCCTCGGCGAGCTCGTCCCTGGCCGCGTGCACCGCGGCGATGAGGTCGGCGAGCCGGGCCAGCCCGAAGAGGATCAGGGCGTCCAGGACGAACGCGATCACCGCCCACACCCCGAAGCGCCAGCGCGCGGCGGGAATGCCGGCGAAGGGGAGCCCGACCACGGCTACCCGCACCGCTAGATCGGCCGCGGCCAGGGCCGCGGAAACCAGCCACGACACCGGCCACGGAACCGTCAGCAGGACCAGGCCCGCCAGCCACCCCGACGGGCCCGGGACCGAGCCCTGACCGAACAAGGCAAAAGGCAAGAAGGTCAGCGCCGCCTGCAGCGCCAGCAGTGGGTACCGGTGCCGCAGCCACAGCGGCCTCGTCGCCGGCAGAACATACAGCAACGGCAGGACGACCATCGCCACGATAATGAGGGCTTCACCGGCCCCGCCGTTGGAGGCGCCGTAGCCCGCCTCGGCGACCGCCAGCAGGCACAGGACGACGGCGACCAGCCTCGTCGCCCGTCGCACGGCCGGGTCGCCGGGCACGGCAGCACCGTCGGCCGCCCTCGCGTAGGGCGCCCTGGCCCAGGTCGTCACGCCACCCAGCCTAATCCCCAGGTGCTACGCGGCCAGGCTACAAGGCGCACCAGCGAGGCATGCACTTTGCACATGCGGTTGCTGAGCGGCGCACGCCGGCCCGGTACCCGCGGCACTGCCCCGGCCCGCCGGCCCCGGCGCACACTCAAACCGCGATCGGCAAGGCTTGCCGATCCGCGGAGCCCGAAAGGAGGCCGGTAACGAGCCGGCTGCAGAACACGGTGCGGGAGCTCTGGACGCGGGGCTCCCCGCCGCCGGAGGCAATCGTCGGAGGCATCTCCTCCAGCGCCGGCGTGGTCACCAGCGCCGCGCTGATCATGGTGGCGCTCTTCTCGATCTTCGCCACGCTGCCGCAGGCTCGCCGTCCCAGCTACACGCGCCATTCACTCGCATCACCTAG
>CAVQNH010000049.1:0-191168 GCA_963713815.1 uncultured Actinomycetes bacterium | reverse complement strand
CCAGGGCGACCCCGCCCAGCAGCTTGGGTGACTTCCACCAGACCGGCTTGGGCACGCTCGCCGGGTCGGGCGCATTGGGGTCGGGCACGCCCCAGACCAGGCCGGCCAGTTCGGACACCGGTTTCGGCTTGGTCACCAGGGTGACGAGCACCGTGACCACCAGGTCGGCGACGAAGGCCGCGATGGCCCCGTAGAAGTTGACCATCTGCGCATTGATCGTGGCGTGCGTCGGGTCCAGCACCTGGTGCGGATAGAAGTAGGCGATGTGATAGCCGGCGAAGTGCATGGCGGCGGCGCCGATCGTCCCGGCCGCCAGCCCGGCGACCCGGACCACGGCGTGGTGCGCTTCCAGAACATGGCCAGGATGAACGTGGCGAACAGCGGCGCGTTGAAGAACGAGAACAGCAACTGGATGTAGTTCTGGATGTTGTTGTAGCCGGAGGCGATGAACGCCGTGCCGATCCCGATGACGATGCCGACGACGGTGACCACCCGGCCGACATTCAGGTAGTACCGGTCCCGGCGGCCCTTCCTGATGTAGGTCTGCCAGATGTCGTAGGTGACGACGGTGTTGAACGAGCTGACGTTGGCCGCCATGCCGGCCATGAAGGCGGCCAGCAGGCCGGCCAGCGCCACGCCGAGCGCGCCGTTCGGCAGGTACTTGCCCATCAGCGCCGGGATGGCGTCGTTGTAGGTAATCTTGCTCCCGCCCAGCTTGGGGATCACGACCAGCGCGATCAGGCCGGGGATGATGGTCAGGGCGGGAATGAAGATCTTCGGGTACGCCCCGATCAGCGGCGTCCGCTGGGCCGCGGACAGGTCCTTGGCCGACAGGGCGCGCTGGACCTCGGCGAAGTTCGTGGTCCAGTAGCCGAACGACAGGACGAAGCCAAGCCCGAAGACGATGCCGATCCAGTCGCCCAGCGGGTTGGTCCAGTGCCCGACATTGGTCCCGCTCCAGCTCGAGAAGGCGTTGGCGCCCAGCTGGGTGTGAATGACCTTCTCTTTCAGGCCGCCGTAGCCGCCGACGGCGTGCAGCCCGACGATCACCAGCGGGACCAGCCCCGCGATGATCACGAAGAACTGCAGCACCTCGTTGTAGATCGCGCCGGACAGCCCGCCGAGGGTGATGTAGGCCAGCACGAACAGCGCCGAGACGACGATCGACAGCCAGGTCGGCCAGCCGATCAGCGCGTGGATGATCAGGGCCAGGGCGAACAGGTTCACGCCGGCGATCAGCACCGCGGCCAGCGCGAACGTCAGGGCGTTGAACAGGTGCGTGGCCGGGTTGAAGCGCCGGCGCAGGAACTCCGGCACGCTGCGGACCCGTGACCCGTAGTAGAACGGCATCATGACGATGCCGAGGAACACCATGGCCGGGACCGCGCCGATCCAGTAGAAGTGCACAGTCGGCAGGCCGTACTGGGCGCCGTTCGCGGCCATGCCCAGGATCTCGATCGCGCCCAGGTTGGCCGAGATGAAGGCCAGCCCGGTTATCCAGGCCGGCAGCGACCGGCCGGACAGCAGGAAGTCCTCGCTGGTGGCGACGGCCCGGCGGGCGATCACCCCGATCGTTATGACCAGGGTGAAGTAGATGGCCAGGATCGTGTAGTCGAACCAATTGACATGTAGCCTCAGCAAGCCGCGTCACCTCCGCGTGAGCGGTCCGGTCCGTGGCGAGGCCGAATGATCGTTCGACCAGCCGGTCGGACCTTCATGTTGGAGCCGTATTACCCATATATGTGACAGATGATTCCTGGAGATAGTCCTCAGCCCACGCCCAGGTACGCGGCCAAATTCGGGTAAGACGGGCGCGCCGTCAGCCGGCTGAGGCGGACCTATCCCGTTCGAGGTGGTCGAGGACCCGGGCGAAGTGGTCGCCCAGGGCCTCGGGGACGTGCTGGGACATGGCCTGGGCCAGCATCGCGTCCACCGCGGTCTGGGCCAGCGGGCGGATGCGCCGGGTGATCGTCGGCCACCTCCGCGATGTCCTGGCCCTGCAGCAGGCCGTCCTGGCAGCTGGGCGGCGAGCACGTACCGGGTCACCGTGCCGGCCAGGTCGCGGGCGGCCGCGTCGACGTGGGCCCGCAGCCGTCCGGCCAGGTCGAGCACGGCCGGCAGCGGCATCCCCGCCGCGACCAACTCGGCGCCGGCGTTCAGCAGCCGCGGGCTCGGCACCCGGTACCTGCGCCCCGTCCGGTTCCAGCAGGCCGAGCTCCACCGACCGGGCGATGTTGCCCGGGGTGGCCTCGGCGCCGAACATCTCGGTCAGCCGGGCGGTGGTGACGTAGGCCGGGATCTCATCGGACCAGGGCAGGCCGACGGCCGACTCCAGGTCGAGGATCTCGGCCACGTCGCCGCCGCGCTCCCACACGCTCAGCAGCTCGCCGATGGTGGCGAACGTGTAGCCGCGCTTGAGCAGCTGGCCGATCAGGCGCAGCCGGGCCAGGTGGGCGTCGGTGTAGATGCCGACCCGGCCGTCCCGGCGGGGCGGCGGTAGCAGGCCGCGGTCCTGGTAGACGCGGATGTTGCGGACGGTGGCCCCCGCCAGCCGGGCCAGCTCGTCGATCCGGTACTCGGCCATGGCTCAACCTTACGCAGCGGCGATTGCCAGCTCTAGCGAACATTACTCGTTGCATTGAGACAATGTTCATTGTTACTTTTGGGAGATGGCCCACCGCGAGACCCTGCAGAGCTTGTCCGCCCGCAACGCGCTGGCCGGGCGGACGGCGCATCGTGACCGGCGCCTCGGGCGCGTTCGGGTCGGCCACCCTGTCCGTCCTGCGGTACCTGGGGGCCGACGCGGTCGGCCTGGACCGCATCCCCGGTGACCGCGTGCTGGCCTGCGACGTCGGCGACGATCAGCAGGTGACGGCGGCCGTCGGGGCAGGCCGTCCAGCAGCTCGGCGGGCGGCTTGACGTGCTCATCCACTACGCCGGCGTCGGGCCCGCCGTGGACGTGGGGCGCGCGCCGGACGCCCCGGTCCACGAGGCCCTGGAGGTCAACCTGCTCGGCCCGTGGCGGGTGACCGCCGCGGCCCTGCCCGCGCTGCTGGCCGCGCGCGGGCGGGTGGTCATCACCGCGTCCCTGCTGGCCGGGGTGACCATGCCGTTCACCGCGGCCTACACGGTGTCCAAGCGCGCGCTGACCGCGTACGCGGACGTGCTGCGGCTGGAGTACGGCACCCATCTGGGCGTGACCACCGTCTACCCCGGCTACGTGGACACCCCGATCCACGACCGTTCCCGCGCCGCCGGGGTGTCGCTGGACGGCCTGGTGCCCGCCGAGCGGGTCCGGGACACCGTGCTGACCGCGGTGTCGGCCGCGGCCGCAGCTCATCCCCCGCGCGACGTGGCCGCCACCAGGCCCGGCACCGCCGCGCTGCACCTGGCCCGGCACGCGCCCGGCCTGCTGGACCGGGCCGTCGCCGCCCAGGTCGGCCGGCTGGCCCGCCACGACCGCTTCTCCGGCGCCGCGCTCGCGGCCGGCCTGCGCCAGCGCCACCTGGACCGGGAGGAACAGCCCGGCATGAACACCACGCTCCGCCCGACCGACCGCGAGGACATCGCCCGGCGCCTGCTGCGTTCCTCGGCCAAGGCGTCCTACGCCCGCTGACCACGATCGACTGGGAGACGCCGGTCGAGCTGCCCGGTTTCACCTGGTCTTATACCCGGCCGAGCCGCCGGTCCGGTCCGGCCCGCCACGGCATTGATTATTTTTAATGAACCCCCCGCTGGGCGCGGGTGGCTAGGGCGCGCCGTGGTCCGGCCACCGGAAGTCCTGGCCTAGAGTCGGGAACACGATGAGCGAATACGGAGCCCCGGTACCGCTGCTGGCCCGCTACGCCGTGATGGTTGACGTGGGCTACATTTTCGCTGCCGCCGGCGAGCTGCTGCTCCAGACCAGCTCGCGACGGGACTTCCGGGTCGACGCCGTGCCGCTCATCCAGGCCATCAGCAAGCACGCCGACGAGCTCGTCCGGGGCGAGCTGCTCCGGGTCTACTGGTACGACGCGGCCCGGGACCGGGTCCCCACCATCGACCAGCGGGTCATCGCCCAGCTGCCCCAGGTCAAGCTGCGGCTGGGCAACCTGAACGCCCGTGGCCAGCAGAAGGGCGTGGACGCCCAGATCCGCGCGGACATGGAGGCGCTGGCCCGGCACCGGGCCATCACCGACGCCGTGCTGGTGGCCGGGGACGAGGACATGGTGCCCGCGGTCGAGGCGGCCCAGGCCTACGGCGTCCGGGTGCACCTGTGGGGCATCGATCCCCCGTACGGCACCAACCAGGCCGAGCGGCTGGTCTGGGAATCGGACACCGTGGAGGTCCTGGACTCCGCGTTCGTCCGGCCCTACTTCACCCGCCAGCCGGGGTCCGAGAGCTCACGGACCGAGGACGTGCCGGTGGTGCCGTCCCCGGCGGAACTGTTCGGGGACCGGACACCGCCCCGCCCGCCGTCCAAGCCCCCGCACCTGGCCTACCCCGTGCCGGGCGGGCCCGCTGCCCGGCAGCCCCGTGCCACCGGCCGACCCGCCGAGCCCGCCGTCGGTGCCGGAAACGATCAGTGCCGCCAGCTCGGGCACCGAGCCCGGCGCCCCGGCTCGGGCCGGACCGGGACCGGGTCGAGGAGGCGGGCGAGCACGTGGCCCAGAAGTGGCTCCTGACCCGGGGCGACGACAACATCCGTGACCTGTTGCCCGGCCCGATCCTGCCGCCCGTCATCGACAAGGAACTCCTGGTCGAGGCGGAGAAGGAGCTGGGCCTGTCGCTGCGGGCCTACCAGGAAGCCCGGGAGTGGCTGCGGGACGCGTTCTGGGCCCGCCTGCACCGCGAGTTCGGCCTGCGCCCTGCGCCCTGCGCCTCCCTCTGGCGGGGCCCGTAAGCTGGGTTCGTGCCGGACCAGCCCCCCGATCAGCCCCGCAAGCAGCCCGCGAGCCGATGCTCCGCATCGTCCGTGGCGACGCCACCCCCGAGGAGATCGCCGCGATCGTCGCCGTCCTGGCGCTGCGCGGCAAACCGGCACCGCCGGCCCGGTCGCGAACCCTTTCGATATGGGCGGACCGGAGCCGGCTGATGCGGGAACCGGTCTCGCCCAGCCCCGGCGGCTGGCGGCGGTCGGCCTTCCCCCGCTGAGCGGGACTCGGGCCGAGCCGCCAGCACGGTGCTAGCTAACCAAGGCGCGCTGGCTAACCAAGGCGCTAGCTGAGGCGTTCCAGGATCAGCTCGCGGACCCGGGCGGCGTCGGCCTGGCCGCGGGTGGCCTTCATGACCGCGCCGATCAGGACACCCACCACATTCACGTTGCCGTCGCGGATCTTCTGAGCGGCGTCCGGGTTGGCCGCGATGGCCTCGTCCACGGCGCTGGTCAGGGCGCCGTCGTCGCTGACGATGGCCAGGCCGCGGGTCTTGACCACCTCGTCCGGGTCGCCCTCGCCCGCCAGCACGCCGTCGAGGACCTGGCGGGCCAGCTTGTCGTTCAGCGCGCCCGAGGCGACCAGCTCGGCCACCCGGGCCACCTGGGCCGGGGTGATGGCCAGCGCGGTCAGCTCGGTGCTGGTCTCGTGGGCGCGCCGGGACAGCTCACCCAGCCACCACTTGCGGGCGTCGGCCGGGGACGCACCGGCCGCCACGGTGTCCGCCACCAGGTCGATGGCCTCCGCGTTGCGCAGCGCGGCCAGGTCAGCGTCGGACAGGCCCCACTCGGCCTGCAGCCGCTGGCGCCGGACCGACGGCAGCTCCGGCAGCGTGCGGCGGATCTGCTCCACCCACTCCCGCGACGGGGCCAGCGGCACCAGGTCCGGCTCGGGGAAGTACCGGTAGTCCTCGGCCTCTTCCTTGCTCCGGCCGGACGTGGTGATCCCGGTGTCCTCGTGGAAGTGCCGGGTCTCCAGCGCCACCGTGCCGCCGGCGTCCAGCACCCCGGCCTCGCGCTCGATCTCGGACCGGACGGCCCGCTCGACCGAGCGCAGCGAGTTGACGTTCTTGGTCTCGGTCCGGGTCCCGAGCTGGGCCGACCCGATCGGGGCGATGGAGGTGTTGACGTCGCAGCGCAGCGAGCCCTCCTCCATCCGCACGTCGGACACGCCGAGCGAACGCAGCACGTCCCGCAGCTCGGTGACGTAGGCCCGGGCCACCAGCGGGGGCCAGCGCGCCGGTGCCGGTGATCGGCTTGGTCACGATCTCGACCAGCGGGATGCCGGCCCGGTTGTAGTCGACCAGCGAGTAGTCGGCGCCGTGGATGCGGCCGGTGGCCCCGCCCACGTGCAGCGACTTGCCGGTGTCCTCCTCCATGTGGACGCGCTCGATGCCCACCCGGACCAGCTGCGTCTTGCCGGGCCCGTTCTCGTCCTCGACCGTGACGTCGAGCCAGCCGTCGGTGCACAGCGGCTCGTCGTACTGGGAGATCTGGAAGTCCTTGGGCATGTCCGGGTAGAAGTAGTTCTTCCGCGCGAACCGGCACCACTCGGCGATCGAGCAGTTCAGCGCCAGCCCGATCTTGATCGCGTACTCGATCGCGGTCCGGGACGGCACCGGCAGCGACCCGGGCAGGCCCAGGCAGGTCGGGCAGGTCTGGGTGTTGGGCTCGCCGCCGAAGGTGGCCGGGCAGCCGCAGAACAGCTTGGTCCGGGTGCCCAGCTCGACGTGGGTCTCCAGGCCGATGGCCGGCTCGTAGCGCGCCACCGCCTCGGCGTAGGGCACGAGTGTGGGCGTGGTCATCGGCCCGCTCCCTTCGTGATGTCGCTGGCCGCGCTGGCCAGGCTGGCCAGGCCCGGTGGCATCGGCCAGCAGCGGGTGGCCCCAGCGCTCGGTGAACGCGGCCTCGGCCGCGGCGGCCACCCGGTAGGCCCGGTCGTCGGCCAGCACCGGCGCCATGATCTGCAGGCCGACCGGCAGGTTGTCCTCCGGGGCCAGGCCGCACGGCACCGACAGGGCGGCGTTGCCGGCCAGGTTGGACGGGATCGTGGCCAGGTCGGCCAGGTACATGGCCATCGGGTCGTCGGCCCGCTCACCGATCTTGAACGCGGTGGTCGGCGTGGTCGGCGAGACCAGCACGTCGGCCTGGCCGAACGCCGCCTCGAAGTCGCGGGCGATCAGCGTCCGGACCTGCTGGGCCTTGCCGTAGTAGGCGTCGTAGTACCCGCTGGACAGGGCGTAGGTGCCGAGCATGATGCGCCGCTTGACCTCGGCCCCGAAACCGGCCTCGCGGGTCAGCGCCATCACCTCTTCCGCGCTGCGGTTGCCGTCGTCACCGACCCGCAGCCCGTACCGCATGGCGTCGAACCGGGCCAGGTTGGAGGAGGCACTCGCTCGGCGCGATCAGGTAGTAGGCGGGCAGCGCGTAGCTGAAGTGCGGGCAGGACACCTCGGTGACCTTGGCCCCCAGCGACTCCAGCAGCTCCACCGCCTGGCTGGAACCGGGCCAGCACGCCGGGCTGGTAGCCCTCGCCGGACAGTTCGGTGACCACGCCGATGCGCAGCCCGGACACGTCGGCCTGCCGGGCCGCGGCCACCACCGGGGGTGCGGCCTCCGGGATCGAGGTGGCGTCCATCCGGTCGTGCCCGGAGATGGCCTCCTGCAGCAGCGCCGCGTCGAGCACGGTCCGGGCCAGCGGGCCCGGCGTGTCCAGCGACGACGCGAACGCGATCACGCCGTAGCGGGAGTTGCCGCCGTAGGTCGGCTTCATCCCGGTGATGCCGCACACCGCGGCGGGCTGCCGGATCGAGCCACCGGTGTCGGTGCCGATGGCCAGCGGCGCCTCGTACGCGGCCACCGCGGCGGCCGAGCCGCCGGACGAGCCGCCCGGGATCCGGCCCAGGTCCCAGGGGTTGTGGCTGGGGCCGAAGGCGGAGTTCTCGGTGGAGGAGCCCATGGCGAACTCGTCCATGTTGGTCTTGCCCAAGATGATCGCCCCGGCGTCACGCAGCCGGGTGGTGATCGTCGCGTCGTACGGCGGCTGCCAGCCGTTGAGGATCTTCGACCCGGCCGTGGTCGGCATGTCCGTGGTGGTGAACACGTCCTTCAGCGCCACCGGGACGCCGGCCAGCGGGCCGAGCTCCTCCCCGGCCGCCCGGCGGTCGTCCACGGCCCGGGCCGCAGCCAGCGCCTGCTCGGTCGCCACGTGCAGGAACGCATGCACGTGGTCGTCGGCGTCGGCGATCCGGTCCAGGTGGGCCTGGGTGACCTCGGTGGCCGAGACGTTCTTGGCCCGCAGCTCGCCGGAGAGCTCGGCTGCGGTCATCCGCGTGAGATCGTCACTCATCGGGCAGTTCCTCATCCAGAATCCGGGGCACCTTGAACCGCTGCTGTTCCACCGCGGGCGCCTGGGAGAGCACCGACGTCGGCCGGCAGGCAGGGGCGCGGCTCGTCCTCGCGGTAAACGTTGGTCAGCGGCAGGGCGTGCGAGGTCGGCGGGATCCCCTCGGCGGCGACCTCCTGGACCCGGGCGACCGCCGAGATGATCTGGTTCAGCTGGGGCGCGAGGTGATCCAGATCCTCGTCACTGAGGGCAAGCCTCGACAGCCGGGCCAGATGGGCGACCTCGTCGCGGGTAATGGACATGCACGCCATCCTAGAAGGCCTGCGCCTGCGCCCCGACCCATTTACGTGGCGTTAACTCTCCGCGGGCTCCGGCTTTCCCTGCTTTGCCTCCTGCTTTGCCTCCTGGGCTGGCTCTTCGGCCGGCTCTTCGGCGGGTGCGGGGCGGACGGCGTCCGGGCCTTCGGCCAGCAGCCGCCGGAAGCCTGCCTCGTCCAGGACCGGGACGCCGACCTCGACGGCCTTGTCGTACTTGGAGCCGGGGTTGTCCCCCGCCACCACGAAGCCGGTCTTCTTAGAGACCGAACCGGTGACCTTGCCCCCGGCGGCCCGGACGGCCTCGGCCGCCTCGTCCCGGCTGAGCTGGGCCAGTGACCCGGTGATGACCACGGTGACCCCGGCCAGCAGGCGGGGCTTGGCGCCGGTCGGATCGAAGCCCTCTTCCTGCATGCGCACGCCGGCCGCGCGCCACTTGTCCACGATCGCCCGGTGCCAGTCCACGCCGAACCAGTCGACCACGGACGCCGCGATTGTCGGGCCCACGCCGTCCACCAGGGCCAGTTGCTCCTCGCTGGCCGCGGCGATCACGTCGAGCGAGCCGAACTCGGTGGCCAGGGCGCGGGCCGCGGTCGGCCCGACGTGCCGGATGGACAGCGCGACCAGGATGCGCCACAGCGGCCGCTGCCGGGCCACGTCCAGGTTGGCCAGCAGCCGGCCAGCGTTGATCTTGAGCGTGCCCTGCTTGTTGACGAAGAACGGTGAGGTGGCCAGCTGGTCCTCGGTCAGGTCGAACAGGTCGCCCTCGTCGGTGACCAGGTGGTCGTCGAGCAGCGCGGTGACCGCCTCGTAGCCGAGCACCTCGATGTCGAACGCGCCCCGGCCGGCCAGGTGGAACAGCCGCTCCCGCAGCTGGGCCGGGCAGGCCCGGGTGTTCGGGCAGCGCCAGTCGGCCTCGTCCTCCTCGCCGGGCCAGCTTGGTACCGCAGGCCGGGCAGTGGGTCGGGAACTGGAACTCGCGCTCGTCGCCGGTGCGCAGGTCGGCCACCGGGCCGACGATCTCGGGGATCACGTCCCCGGCCTTGCGCAGCACGACCATGTCGCCGATGAGCACACCCTTGCGCTTCACCTCACGGCGTTGTGCAGGGTGGCCATCTCCACCGTCGAGCCGCTGACCTTGGCCGGCTCCATCACCCCGAACGGCGTCACCCGACCGGTCCGGCCCACGTTGACCTGGATGTCCAGCAGCCGGGTGGTGACCTCCTCCGGCGCGTACTTGTAGGCCATGGCCCAGCGCGGTGCGCGCGAGGTGGCGCCGAGCGCGCGCTGCTCGTCCAGCCGGTCCAGCTTGACCACCACGCCGTCGATCTCGTACGGCGGATCGTGCCGGTGCTCGGCGTAGAAGCCGATGTACTCGTGCACCGCGGCCAGGTCCGGCACGACCTTGATCCGGTCGCTGGTCGGCAGGCCCCATTCGCGCAGCCGCTCGTACCAGCCGGACTGGGTCTCTGGCGGGCTCTCGCCGCTGGGGAAACCCTCCACCCGGCCTACTCCGTGCACGATCAGTCCAGCGCGCGGCTGGCCGTGACCCGCGGATCCTTCTGCCGCAGCGAACCCGCCGCCGAGTTGCGCGGGTTGGCGAACGCGGCCTTGCCCGCCTCGGTGAGCCGCTGCGTTCAGCTCCTCGAACGCCTTGACCGGCAGGAAGACCTCGCCCCGAACCTCCAGCGTCTCCGGGTAGCCGGTGCCCTTGAGCTGGGCCGGGATGCGAGTCGATGGTGCGGATGTTGGGCGTGACGTCTTCCCCGGTCCGGCCGTCACCGCGGGTCGTGCCGCGGATCAGGCGGCCGTTGCGGTAGACCAGCGCGATGGCCAGCCCGTCGATCTTCAGCTCGCACAGGTAAGGCCCGGTGCCGCCGCCGCGGGCGGCCCGATCGGCCCAGGCGTCGAGCTCCTCGGTCGAGAACGAGTTGTCCAGGCTGAGCAGCCGCTGCAGGTGCTCGACCGGCGTGAACAGGGTGGACACGGCCCCGCCGACCTGCTGGGTGGGCGAGTCCGGGGTGCGCAGCTCCGGGTACTGATCCTCCAGCCCCTCCAGCTCGCGCATGCATCCGGTCGTACTCGGCGTCAGCCAGGCGTCGGCGAGTCCAGCACGTAAGTACCGGTGCCGGGCCTCGGTGATCTGCGCGCTCAGGTCGGCGTGCCGCTGCCGCGCCTCGACCGGTGTCTCGTTGGCGTCGACCGGCCCCTCGGTCATGGGTTGCTCCCCGTGTGGCTCATTCTCTTCGTCCCCCGTGTTCTTCCTCGGCCAGCTCAGGGACTATTCTCGCCGCTTCACGGCTGTGGGCCAGCGCTTCGACGGCCCGTGTCGGGGTCGCGCCGGCCAGGCCGCAGGCGGGGGTGACGACGATCTGACTGCCCGGCGGTCGGACGGGTTCATACCCAGGGCCGCGCCAGAAGCGGAGGATGCGCCGGGCGGTGTACGCGGGCTGGTCGTCCCTGGTGTTGCGGGCAGGATCGTGCGGCACCGCGCCCGCGAAGATGCCCTTCCCGGTGTCGGCCAGCTCGGCGATCAGGTCGCCGTCTTCCCGCCGCACCAGGCTGAGGTCGAAGGAGACCGCGTCCGGCTGCGCGGCCATGATGATGGCGAACGGCACCGGACCGGCGCAGCAGTGCAGCACGGAGTACTGCCCGGTCGCGGCGAGCACGGTCGCAGCCGCTCGGACATGGTCGGCCGCGTCCGGGACCGCGATCCGGGACAGCCCGCTGGCCGTCGGTACCTCGCCGTTGACCACGGTGGTCAGCGACGGCTCGTCGAACTGGACGACGAGCGTGGCTCCGGGGACACGCTTGGCGACGTCCGCGGTGAAGTTGGTCGCGTCGCCTCGGCCAGCGACGCGGTCAGGTCGGCCACGGCGCCCGCGTCGGACAGCGCCGGCTGGAGGTTCTTGGGCAGTTCGATGGTGGCGGCCAGGGTCCACGGGCCGGCCAGGCTGATCTTCAGGGGACCCTCGTACCCGTCCAGCCGCTCCTCCAGCGCGTCGAGGTCGCTGGACAGCATGCTCTGCGCGGCGCGCAGGTGCCGGCCGGGCCGCTCGGCGATCCGCCAGCCGCCGGTCGTGGTCTCGACCGGGATATCGATGAGCAGCGCGGCGGTCCGGCCGATCAGGTCGGCGCCCGGGCCCGCGTGCGGGCAGCTCGGGCAGGAAGGGGAAGTCCGGCACCTCGTCGATGACGACCTGCACGGCTTCGGCCGGGTCGGTGCCGGGCATCGACCCGATGCCGGTGGCGCTGCCCGGCGCCCAGGGAAACCCTCGGTCGCCGCTGGTGGTAGCCGTGTTCTCAGTCACGCTGCCGAGCTTAGGCCCTGATCCGGACAGTCCCGGAGAGTATTCAGCGGCCGAGCGGAGACTCCGCGGGGATCGGCTCAGCCGGTGTGGGCCTGCCCGCCCCGGTGGGCCTGCCCTAGCGTCACCTGCCCCCAGGGGTCCGGTGGGCCCCCAAGGCTTCGCGGGCTCGGGCCCCCAGGGCCCGCTCGTCACTAGAGCTCCATCAGCGTGGCACCGTGGACAGGCTGTCACTACGGCCGAAGGGGCCGCCGTGAACAGGACTTTCGTCCCTAAGCGGTCAGTAACGTCCGTAACCGGGAGTCGATCAGATCCACCTCGGCCCGCGGCCTGATGGCAGCGACGGCGCAATCCATCGCGTGGCACCGAGTTCCGGCCACCCCGATAGCTGGGCCGTGATCTCCGCTTCGGGCCATTGCTCATCGGGCAGGATCTCCCCGGGCAGGATCTCCCCGGGAACCCGGATGTAGGCCGAGATAGGTGTGGCCTTGACCTCGGTCTCGATGCGCCGGAACAGCTCCGGGTGAGCGTCCGGATGCTGGTACACGACCTCGTCGAAGAACCAGCTCGAGGTGATGAGGGCACACACGCCGGTCGAAGTAGCTAGGGCCGACTTGAACGGCGGCGCCTCGGCCAGGCGGAAGGTGTAGTCGACCGCGGCTCCCACCACGCCGTGACCGTCGAACGTCACCTCACCCGCGTGCACGGCGACCCGCAGCCTGACCTGGGTGGCTGCCGCCCGCGAGGCGTTCTGGCGCTCCATCGCGGCGTTGTGCGTCCCGAGAGCCGCCTCCAGCCGGGCCAGCAGGTTGCTCACCAGCCGGCCTTTCGGCACCTCGGGCGGCACCAGGACGAGGACTCCGTCGCCGCGGTCCTCGTGGTAGTACTTGAGCCGCTTGAGCGCGGTCCGGACCGCGGCGTACATGGCCTCATGGATGACCACACGATCGCGGTTCGTCCGCATGGGGTGATTCGACTGCTCGATGTCGAACACCAAAATGGTGCGGTGGACGGCTTCAAACGCGGCCATGGCCCCTCCCCGCTAAGCACATACCACTCACCATGCCCCGTCCTTCTCAAGAACGAATGCACGCGCACTGGACATCACCCGTGTCGTCTGCAGACGACTTAGCCTCAGGCCGTGTTCCTCAGGGCCAGGGGCGGCCCGGTCAGCGGCGGTTCGGTCAGGACTTGCTCCGCCCGGGCAATGGCCTGGACCGGGACACGCATCCAGGCTGAGATCGGCGTCTGCTTGACCCGGCAGTCGATGTGCTGGTAGCTGTCGGGCCGGGCGTCCGCATGGTGGTACACGACGTCGCGGTAGAACCAGTCCGACACAATCAGCCCGCACACATCGTCCGACTTGGCGAAGGCCTTTTTGAGCGGCTCCGCATCGGCCAGCCGGAAAGTGTCGTCGATGGCCGCACCCACGACACCGTGCCGGTCGAACGTGACCTCGCCCGCGTTGACCGCGACTCGCAGCCGCACCTCAGTAGCCGCCCTCCGGGCGGGATTCTGCTGGGCCATGGCCACGTTGTGGTGGATCAGAGCCTCCTCCAGCTTCTCCGGCAGGACGGTCACCAGCCAGCCCTTCGGCACCCGGGGATGCACCAGGAGCAGGACCCCGTCACCCCGGTCCTCGCAATAGCACTTCACCCAGTCACGCCACCTGAACGCGCTGGTCAGCGACTTATACATCGTTTGCCGAATGAGCACGCGGTCCCTGTTGCGGCGGATCGGAGCCGTCGACTCCGCGATGTCCACCACGACGATGGCGCGATGCACGGCGTCGTCGACAACGTGGCCCCAGCCCGGCGTGCTCGCCGGGCTGGGGCCAGTCATCCCGGGCACCAGAGTGGTCAGCCGCTCCCTGAGCCGTGGTCGCCCCTGCATGATCACGACCTACTTCCTGCGACCGGTGAACAGCGCCACCAGGTAACCGAAGGTGATTCCGAGGACGAAGATCACAGCGATCAGTGCGACGGCGGTAATCAGCTGGCTCATGACGGTCTCCCCTCCGTCCGGTCTGCCCTCAGCGCTGAGAGTCGTGGCCGGCCCCGGTCAGTCGGCGAACTCCCCGCGTCATGGTGCTGCTGGGCTCGTCATGGAGCGTGGTGGCCCTCCCCCAACGCGCCAGGTTGCGCCTGCGGGCCACATTTTCTTCGGCCTTGATTCCGGCGGCCACGATGAGGATCACCCCGAACGCGGTGCCGACGAAGAACACGGCGATGATGATGACGGCTACGAGCTCAGTAGTACTGGCCATTTCTGGCCTCCTGCACTTCCGTCAGCGGCACCCGCTCCGCTGACTCCTGCACATCCCCTGGGGACGAGACGACTGGTGGTCGCAAAGTCCCTTGTGCGGCCGGAGCCGCTCTTGCTGCTCTTGAGCTGCCCGTTCATGTGACTGGAAGGTGTTGCTCAAGTCATACCAACCTTCCATACCAGTCTTATTACCTGTACAGCATGGACTAAACCATCCAAACAGACCATACGACTGACGGGCCTGAACTAGAGGCATAACGCCCTCAACCCAGACGGTCCCCGAACAGGCCCGCGAGACAGGTCGCGGGCCCGCAACCCGTGGATGAACTCACTGCGCTCGGCGCATCTTTGAGCCATGGGAGCTGGCCTGGCCGGGCCGGGCATGTACCACGACTTGCTTCTGACCAGTGGCAATGGCGAGAGACAACACGCCGCCAAGCGCAGGAGCTAACTCAGCCGACACGCCGACATTACAGATTGGTGGAAATAAGGGCTGGCTAAGTCGTCGGCATGCTAAAGTTCCAGCTCGATGGGGTCATTGGTATGGCTCTGATGTATCATGCACTCCAGACCATGCGGGCGAATCCAGTCACCAAACGCAAAGCTGGCTACCCCATGCGTACGGCGCCCGTCCGCGTGCTTGAGGCGGGTAACTGCACATCACGTCTCAGCGCCTGGCTCAACGGGAGGGTCTATGGCTGACCCGAAATATCGGCAAATCTCCGACAGTCTGCGCCTCAAGATCGAATCAGGCGAGCTGCCTCCGGACGAGCCAGCTGCCGACCGAGACCGAACTGAGCAAAGAGTTCGGGGCGTCGCGCAACACCATCCGGGACGCGATCAAGTCGCTCATCAGCCTGGGCCTGGTCGAGACCCGGCCCGGGCAGGGCACATTCGTCACCAGGCGGCCAGATCCACTAGTCACCACCCTTTCAGCGGACGAGAACACCGGGCTGGGAGGCGGCGAGGGGGCGGCATACCGGTCCGAGGTGAGCGAAGAACACCGCGAGGCCGTCACTTCCGACCCGGTTGTGCAGCTCCAGATGGCCCTGGGCGAGATCGCAGCCCGGCTCCGGGTGCCGGAGGGGACGCCGCTCATCAGCCGCCATCAGCAAAGGCTGATCGACGGCACGCCCTGGTCTTTGCAGACTTCCTTTTATCCTCGGCAGTTTGCGCTGAAGGGCGCGGAACGCCTCCTTGACGACAACGACATCGAGGAAGGCACGGTCAGGTACCTGGAAGAGGCCTTGCAGCTCAAGCAGATCGGCTACCGGGACTGGATCACGGTACGAGCACCAGACCTGAACGAAATTGCCTTCTTCCGCTTGCCTCCCGATGGCCGCGTCCAGGTGTTCGAGGTTTTCCGTACGGCCTTTGACCAGAACGGAATTCCAATGCGGGTGACGGTGACGATTTTCCCGACCGACCGCAATCAGTTCATCGTCAACGTCGGCAACATCCCGCCCGCCCAGTACGAGGTTCTTTCCGCCGACCCCGAGTAGTACCGGTTGCGTTCGGCCCCAGATTTACGCACCCTGCCAGGAACATCCGCCTACCACCACGCCCAGATGGAGTAGCAACCCGATGCCCAAGGAACCACTAATCGTGCCTGCCGGACAGGATGCGCAGGAGACGTCAAGGCGGGTCCAAGGTTCCGAACTGCTGGGCCGACTCATCGTTGCGCAAGGTCTCGCTGGTTTTCATATCGGCGCCGCCATTAACGATTGGGTCGGCCGTCGCGGCGCAAAGCGATGCAAAGCGGACAAAATCCGGATCGACGTCTGGACAGATAACAAGGCACTGCACACCTATTACGAAAAGCGCGGTTTCGATTATGCCGGTCTGGTATCAGATCTAAATTATCCCGCGAGGCAGCGGTACGAACGCGGTACCTCGCACGACGCCGGGCTCGGGCCCTTTATTCTCGACCCTGAACTAAACGCATTAGACCTGGATCAAATTGAAGTTCACTGTACTTACCTAGCGAACGCGCCGCCCATTGGCTCAGGGACACGGCAAAGTTGCAGGGAACCGATCTAGACGAGCATCGAGTGTCCTGCTTGAGCACCACGTGAACAGCGAGGGGATACCTGAGCGGTAGTGGCTTCGTTGCCCGTGATGGCGCTTTCAGGTGGCCGCGCTCTGCATCACGGGGTGTGCTTGTTCTTGCGCGGTGGCTGCGACCGTGCAGGCGGCGCGCACGAAGGCGGCGACGGCCGGCGAGCGCGCGTCCTGGGGCCAGGCCACGGCCAGCGTGGAGTCCGGGAGGTCGCTGACCGGCCGGTAGGCGATCGCGGGTCGCGGGTAGCGCCGGGCCACCGAGGCAGGTGCAAAGAACACGACGCTGCCCGTTTCGACGAGACTGAAGATCTCTGCCAGGTTCGAGGCCGGCGGCGGATCGTCGGCCCGGCGGTGTCCGGCGGGCCGGCCGTGGCTTGCCGGGGATCCGCCGGGCAGCCTGCGGCCTGCCAGGTCAGCCAGGCACAGCTGCGTCCGGGCGGCCAGCGGGTCGGCGGCGGCCAGGGCGGCTAGGAGCGGCTCGGTCAGCAGCGGCTCGCTGTCCAGGCCGCGGTCATCGAAGGGGCACAGCAGGAGTCCCACGTCAGCACGGCCGTCGCGCAGCGCCTGGGGCTGCTCGCCGAATCCTCCGAGTACCAGCTCCGGCGGGAGGGCCGCGTCGTCGGCGCAGTAGGCATCGAGGATCTGCGGCAGCAGGCCGCCATCGACGTCGGCCTTGAGGGCGACCCGCAGCCGCTGTGACGGCCTGCCCGCATCCCGGGTCCTGCGGGCGGCGGCAGTGACCGCCTCCAGCGCTGTCTGGGCATCGCGCAGCAGAATCTCCCCGGCCGCGGTGAGCCTCACCTGCCGGGTGGTCCGCTCAAGCAGTGCCACGCCGAGCTGCCGTTCAAGGTCCCGGATCGCGCGGGACAGCGGGGGCTGTGCCATGCCCAGCCGGGCGGCGGCGCGTCCGAAGTGCAGTTCCTCGGCGACCGCGACGAAGTACCGGAGCTGCCGCACCTCCAGGTCATTCATACTCCCAGGGTATCAACGGCGACCGGATCGGTCCTTCACCTGCACCGCCGCGCCCGGCAAGCTGGGCACCATCCGGCAGTGGGCCAGCGACGTTCCCGCTGCCAGCCGTCTCTCGCGGAGGTACTCATGATTGTCATCACCACGCCGACCGGCGACATCGGCGCGCAAGTCCTCGACCGCATCCTGGACAGCGGCGAGGCGGTCCGCGTGATCGCCCGCGATCCCGCCCGGCTGCCCGAGCGCGTGATCGCCAGCGTTGAGGTGGTGCAGGGCTCCCACGGTGACGCCGAGGCGATCACGAAGGCGCTTGAGGGCGCTGACCGCCTGTTCTGGCTCGTGCCCCCGCGCTCGTTCACCAACCCCGGCAGCGCCGAGCACTATTACCTGGACTTCACCCGCCCGGCCGCTAAGGCGGCCGCGAGCCAGGGAGTCCGGGTGGTAGGCGTCTCGACCCTCGGCCACGGATACCAGGGCGAGGCCGGGGTCCTGTCGGCCGCGCTGGCCATGGACAACCTGATCGAGGGCACCGGCGCGGCCTACCGGGCGCTGGCCCTGCCGTTCTTCATGGAAAACCTGCTCCGCCAGATCCAGGAGATCAGGGAGCAGGGAACGTTCTCCATGGCGAACACCGCGGACCGGCCGCTGCCGACCGTCGCCACCCGCGACGTTGCCGCCGCGGCAGCAGCGCTCCTCCTTGACACCTCCTGGAGCGGCCAGGCCAGCGTCCCCCTCACCGGTCCCGACAACCTGACCCCCGACGACATGGCCGAGGTTATCTCCGACACCCTGGGCCGCACGATCCGCTACCGCCAGGTCCCGGTCGCGGACCTCCAGGCAATGATGCAGCGACGCGGCGCCAGCCAGGCGATGGCGCGGGACATGGTCGACATGATCGAGGCGCAGAACAACGGAATCTACGATGCCGAGCCCCGCGACCCGAACTCCGCCACCGCCACCAGTTTCCGCCAGTGGTGCCACGACACCCTCAAGCCTGCCGTCCAGGCCTGACGCCAAAGTCGTTCATGCGGCCTGAAGCAGCTGTAGCGTCCGCTGCGGGTCGCGGGCGTGGTGGCGGTTGGCGGCGGCGATGTTGGCGTGGCCGTCCAGGCGCAGCAGGCTGATGGCCAGGCTGCGCAGCGTTGCCATCACGCGGGGCGCGTTCCCCGTCCTGACCAGGGAATTGTCTTCCTGGTAGGTCACGTCCCTGACCCAGTGGAGGCGATTTTCTATCTCCCAGTGGCCGCGGACCCACGCGGCCAGGGTGGCCGGGCCGGCGTCGCGGTCGCTGGTGATGAGGTAGACGACCTCGACGGTCTTCTTGCCCTTCTTCGTGACCGTGCGGCGCAGCTGCGCGACCTGGGCTGCGCCCTCGAACTCGATCCAGGCCGGCGCCAGCACGGCCTTGACCGTGCGCCGGGCGCGGCGGCCGTGGTCCGTGCTCACGGCCGAGACAGCGGGGACGGCGGCCCAGGGCAGCTTCTTGAGCTGCTTATACAGGGTCGGCATATTGGCCTTGACGGTCATCACGTAGTCGGCGCCCCGGCCCAGGATGACCTGCGCGGTGTCATGCTGCGTGTGCATCGCGTCGATCGTCAGGACTGCCCCGGCCAGGCTGGCGAACGCCTTCAGCAGCTCCCGCACCGCGGGGATCTCGTTGGACTTCTCGTCCACGGCGACCTGGCCAAGGACCGCGCCGATGCCGTGCGCCAGGGCCGCGACCAGGTGCGGGGCCTTCCCGTCCTTGTTCCTCGCGCCGCGGACGGTCTTCCCGTCGATGGCGATCACCAGCCGGCCGCCGGCCCGCACCGCCCTGCGTCCACAGCCAGGCGCCCAGGACCCGGTCGAGAACATCGGGGCTGACCAGGGCGAAGGCCCGCCGGAACGTCGATTCATCCGCCGCGCCGCGGACCGCGCCCAGCACGGCGAGCACCTCCGGGCCGGCGTCGGCGGCCCACTGCCCGATCGCGGCGAACGACCGCGAGCCCGCGATCACTGCCGCGATCCCGACGGCGAGCAGCCCCGCCAGCGGATGCCGGCGACCGCGCCTCTTCCGCGGGTCCGGGACCTGGGCAAGGAGATCGAGCAGGTACTGGCTGCGGGCAGCCGGGATAGGCGAAGATGTCATCGGCGGGCGGGTGTCCCTCGTGGCAGGCGATGGTGAGCGTGAGAACTTCCATCGTTCCGCCCGGGCCCTGCCCGCCACTCACAGACACGCCGGCCACATCACCTCTTGTTACGACACCGCAGGTCACAGCCTCAATTCACGACTTTGCCGGGTCCCTGACGAAGGGGTGCCCTCTGACACCCGGGCCTAGCGACGGCACGGACACCGCTGCCTCACGCCTGTAGCACTGAACCGCGTCACCGGCTTGGAGGAGTGCAGGCCCGTGTGGCCTGGCCCTATAAGAGGTAACCACCAAGCCCGTCCGCAGACCATGCTGTAAGCGGCACGACAGTGCGCGGTCTCGGCATCCGCAGGGTCAGGGCAGGGCGGGATCTGGGTGCCTGTCCAGGAAGGTGTCCGCGGAGTCGTCGTCGATGAGCGAGTTGTCTGCCAGCCATTGCACGGCACGGCGGCTGGCCCGGATGTCCCGGAAGGCGTACCAGGCCGGCAGCAGGTCCGGATGTTCCTCGTGGAGTTCGTCTTTGAACCGGCGGAAGGCCCCCTTGCCCTGGATAGCCCGTGCCAGCCTGCGCCTGGCACGCTCATCGGAGATCCCGTCGGCGAAGTCGGCCATGTCCTGGTACCAGATCCAGGAGGGCAGCGGCTCGATGACGAGCAGGTCGAGTTCATCGAGGTCGACTGGCGTCTGCCCGTCGATGCCGGTGTCCGCCGTCCAGAACGCGATCTCCCCCGTGTCCGGGTTGATCAGCCAGTGGTGTTCGTAATCGGTCTGGTCGGCCAGCGCGCTGGCGATCTCCTCCAGATCGAGGCTGCTCAGGTCAAGCACCAGGCCAGGATAGATCTCCCCCGCTGCCTGCGCTCAAGTACCGGAACGCCCGGCTCGCGGCACGTCACTGCGCTTCCGGTCGGCAGCTAAGGCAGGTCCCGGAGAACGTCTCGGTGGGTGTGGACGGTGCGGAGCCGGCCGGGGACGGCCCACCACTGGTCGGGCCGGTCGACGACGGGGGCGCCCAGCCCGTTGTCGATGACCCGGGCCAGGCGGAGCAGGAAGGCGGCGATGCCGGCGGCGCCCTGCATCCACGAGGTACCGGGTGGAAGCAACGGCGGGTCCTGGCGATGCTCGAGGAACCGCCACCGTGCCCCGGCTTCGTCGCAGATGGCGCGCTCGACGAGGGCGTCTGCCATGGTGCGCGCCCCGTGCAGCAGGGTGCCGTAGGCCGCCTGGCCGGCGCCGTCCTGCGCGGCGTCGAGCAGGATGTCCCCGACCCCGGCGGTGCCGCAGCAGCGGCCGTCGTTGTCCCAGAAACCCGGGCGCAGGCGCTGCGGGATACCGGAGGCCAGGATCGAGTGCAGGCACCGTTGCCGCAGCCCGGTGACGTCGAGCCCGGCGACAGTGTCCACGCCGGCGTGCGCCAGTGCCGCGAACAGCTGTGACGTTCCCGCTGGCCCGTGGCACCAGGTGTAGGTGACCGGTTCCACGTCACGGGAGGCGTACGGGAGGGTGTGCGGGATGATGAACCCCCCGTCAGCGAGCGAGCCCACGGTGAGCAGATGCTGCGCGCCCTGCCGGGCCGCCGCGATGAAGTCATCACGGTCCAGGGCCGCTCCGGCGATCGCCAGTGCGGTGGCTATCCCGGCCGTCCCGTGAGAGTAGTTCGGCATCCTGCTCGTCTTGCCCGGCAGCATCGCCCAGTCCAGGCCGTCCTTGGTCTGGTCGGCCGCCTGCAGCAGGGCCTCGCCACCGGTGGCCGCGATGTCCCGGGCGTGCTCACCGCCCGCCCACACCGCAGCCAGGATCACCCCCGCCGTACCCAGGACCACGTCGGTCACCGGCGCGGCCGACCCCGTCCCGGTCTCCGGAGGTGTGTTCCATCCTGCAGGGGTCATCAGGTCGGCAAGCCTGCCCAACGCGACCCGCTCGCTGCCCGGGGCGAGCAACTTCAGCGCGGTCACGTCCCCGCCCAGCCCGATATACAGCGAAGCGTCAGCCCTGGCACCCGCTGTCGCGCAGAGCCGGGCGGCGATCCCGGCCGCCAGGGCCTGCTCAGCGTTGCTCAGCGCACGGCACTGGCTGATCTCGGCCAGCACCGGAGCCAGGCCGCCGATCCCCGCATACAACGAATCGCGATCCACACCTGGCCCAGCCGGCCGCCCATCCTCCGCCACCACCTCGGGCAGCCACGGGCCACCGTCCTCCCGGACCTGACACAGGACCCATGCCCACGCTGCCTCGCCCAGCTCCCGGTAAACCTCGCCTCCCGCCACCTCAGCAGGCTACGGCGCCTGCTTCACGGGTATCCAGACGAGCACGAATAATCATGCACTCCAGCTTGGTCTCGCCCGAGCCGGCAGATCACGGTGCGCGCACGAATAGCCGCCTGTACACCTGGCGGCAGGATCAAGGACAGATGTTCAGCCCTGCAGGGCGTGCATCGCCGCCGCAGCTCCCGGCTGGTGGCCCATCGCCAGCATGAACAGCCAAAGCAGTGTCGCCAGTCCCGCGTAGCAGGCGAAAGCAGCCTGGGATGCGCGCGGGCTGAGCGGCGGCTTGGCAGAGGGGATGTCGGCCCCGGTCTCCGTACGCGCATGCCTCCCCGCCTGCTGCCTATCTCGCCGCCCGGTCCGGTTCGTCTGGTGGCGGTCATACAGGTAGTCGAGCAGTCCCAGCGGGATGAGGATGACGAAGATCCACAGATCTGCAGTGAATGCGAGCACCGCGCCCAGCAGCATCCCTGCGATGACCGCGGCCAGCCCCGTCCGTGAGCCGATGGAACAGGTGATCGACTTCACCACCCGGCCGCCGTCTAGCGGCACCACCGGCAGCAGGTTGAACAGGTTGATCAGCGCCATCCACGCAGCGGCAGCGGCGAAGGCCCCGTTGCGGGTGGCGAAGTACACCAGCCCGGTCCCGGCCGCCAGCACGGCCCCGGTCAGTGGCCCGGCCAGGGCTATGGTGGCCTCGGCCCGCCGGCTGGGGAAGTCGTCCTCGGCCACGGCGGCGGCACCGAGCAGCGGGATGAGGTAGATACCCCTGGTTTTCATGCCGTAATGCTTCATGCACCTCAGGTGGCCGCACTCGTGGATGACGAGCATGCCGACGATGATGACCGCGAACTGCCAGGTGAACAGGAACGCATACGCCGCGAAGGAAGCCAGAGCCAGCAGCAGCTTGCCGGCCTTGACGACGACGAGGCCGCCTTTGACTAGCGCGCCGCCCAGGCTGCCCTTGTCCTGGTGCCCTCTCAGCCGCCCGAGGATCATGACCACGCCTTCTGGCCCAGCAACATCGCCACCATGCCAGCCGGCGGCTCAGGCGACCGGCCCGTCACCAGGTCACCTCCCGGCTCGAACAGGCACCGGCCTAACGCAAGCCCGCCACCGGGCAGCGCCGCGTCCTCACCCACCTGGCCAGTATCACCCAACACCTCCACCAGCGGCGTGAGAGTGCACCAGGCGTCACCCTTGGTACACGCTCATCCCGCGCCCCCTGTCGCCCGGTCCCTTGGCTGCGGGTCAGCTTGAGATGCGGGCTTCGATGCCGTCGAGGAGGAAGTCGAGGCCGTCAGCTAACCGCATTTGCAGAGCAGCACAGCTTCGGTGCACGAACTCCTGGAACCTGCACGCGACGCACCGCGCAGTTATCGCGCCGGCCGATATTGAGATCCTTGTGCTTTCCGCAAAGACTCAATCCACTCCTCGCCAGTCAGCAGCCGAGTGGTCTTAGCCGACTTGACCGCACCGCCGGCGGCAATCGCCAGCGCGAAGGCGGCAGCGGCCGTGTCATCAGGTGCCTCGTACACGGCAAGCACGTCGTAGTCGCCGAACGGATAACCGCCCACCAGGATCTGGCCGCCCAAGGCCTCAAGCGCCGGCTTGACTGCCTCGATCCGGTCCTGTGGCTCGTTGATCTGGGCCGCCACCGACTCCGCGGTGTAGGCGGCCTGGTACATGTACAGCGCCATTAGAAGATCCCCCTCGCCTGGGAATGGGCCAAGGAGTCCTGAGGGATCCGTCCGCCACCCAGCGGCTCTCCCGGCGGCGGGTGAATCCGAGGGCCCGAAGATCACTTCAGTAAGAAAGCGTAGGCCCAGGCCGCTCCGCGGGCCAGCCCTCATCATGATCCTCGTGCGCCGGCTCCAAGCCCGCAGCACGCTCCGGCGTGGACATGACAGCCCGATACGCGGCTAGATGCGGGCGTTGCGAGGCTCAGCCGATGCGCTCGGCCAGCGAGACGATGATCCCTTCCGGCCCCCGGACGTAGGCCATCCGCCAGGCGCCCTCGTACTCGCCGATGCCACCGACCAGTCCATAGCCCTCGGTAGCTGCCCAATCGACAGCCGCCTGCAGGTCGCTGACCTCGAAGGCCACGTTGCGCAATCCCAGTTCGTTGGCCATGGCGGCCGGTGAGCCCGGCACGGAGTCGGGTCGCACGAAGCTCGAGAGCTCCAGGCGGGTGCCATCGCCGGGCGGCTTCAGCATGACGATCTCGGTGCGGGAGCCGGGAATGCCGCAGACCGTGTCCAAGAACTCGCCCTCGACGAACGTCCTGCCCTCGACCTCCAGGCCCAGCGCCACGAAGAAGGCGGTCACGACGTCGAGATCTGCGACCGTGAGGCCGACGTGGTCGAAGCGCCGTACATGTGACATAGGCCCGTCCTCCCGTCGTCGTATCGGCCGTGCATCCGCCACGGTAGGCGTTCTCAGTACCTCTCGTTGCGGGACCTCCGCAAACGCACACCATCAGCGGCTATGGGAGTGCGCGTCTTGACGTGAGGCTGACACACCTCCGGCCTGGAGCCCCGTCCCCGGCGCATGGGCGCATCTCCGATGATGGGGGCATGGAGTGGACCTTCACCGGCGAGGTGATCGAGTGGCGTGGACCGGCGCCGTACCTGTTCGTGGCCATGACGCCGGAGGAAAGCGAGGATCTCAAGGAGGCAGCCCGCGGCTTGATCTACTGGGGCCAGGTGCCGGTCCACGTCACCATCGGCGACACCGAGTTCACCACTGCGCTGTTTCCCAAGGAAGGCCGCTACCTAGTGCCCGTCAAGGTGGCGGTGCAGCGAACGGAGGCGATCGGGGAGGGCGCGATCGTCGAGGTGGTCTTGCGTCTCAATGCCGCGCGCCGGGAATGACGAGCGGATGGAACTGCGCCAGCCTGACGACCAGGTCGTTGCGGTCAAGGCGGTCGTTCGGAGTCGATGGCCGCGCACGCCGTCGGCGGCAGACGGGATACGGGAATTGGGTTCTTACCGGCCGTACTAGCCGGACTTATAGTCATGGCATGGTTCGGGTTGCCAGCCTGGCAGTCGTGGCGTGCGCCGTCCTCGTGGCAGCCTGCACGGCGGGCCGTATTCCGCCGCCAGCTACCGGTACCCCAGCGCAGCGAAACAGCGGCACTGCGCAAGGCGGCAGGCCTGCCAGCCCGCCGCCTGTGCAGGGCGCGGCCTATACCAGCGGCGGTTGCGGCGCTACCCCGCTGCTGCTGGGATCCGCACCAAGGTGGGCGTCGGCTGCGAATCCCCCGTCCATCCGGTATGCACTCGCCAAGGGAGAACGGGTAGCGGGATTCTTGTTCGGATACCCGCTGATGGCCGGTAACCCCCAGCCTTACTCAGACAAGATCCTGTGGGTGGTGGCCTCCCCCCGGGACGGGATGCCGCTGCGGCTGACTGGTCATCCGCTCGGTGCCGTCAAGCCCGTGGTGTCATCCACCTGGCCAGCCGATTCGATGCCTGGTGAGATCTACCCTTCCGAAATCGAAGTCCCTGCGCCGGGCTGCTGGCAGTTCAGCCTGTCCTGGAACGGCCACACGGACACCGTTGACCTCTGGTACGTCGGGCGCCGGTAACAACAGCGAAGCCAGCACTCGGATACCGGGCGGGGTCTCGCGAGGGAGCGAGGACTCAGCGGGCGGGAACCGGCTCGGACGACGGCCGCCACTCCCGCCTGATCAGCCCGTAGACCCACGAGTCAGAGACCTCGCCGTTCACGACGCAGTCTTCCCGCAACGTCCCTTCACGCACGAAGCCGAGCTTCTCCAGCACGCGGGCAGATGCCACGTTGCGCGTATCGGTCTCAGCCTGGACGCGATTTAGGTCCAGCGTGTCGAATGCCCACCGCAGCAAGACGCGCGCGGCCTCCGTCGCGTAGCCGTGGCCCCACGCTGCATCGTCGAAGCAGTAGCCCAGCGACGCGCTGCGGTAGTCCGGATTCCACCGGTTCAGGCTGCACCAGCCGATGAACGCCCCGTCGGAGACACGATCCACGGCCAGCCGCGCCCCGGTGCCCTCCTGTGCCATCTGCCGGCAAGCCGTGATGAACCGCTCGGCGCGCACGCGTTCGCTCCACGGCGGCGCGTCCCAGTAGCGCAGCACGTAGGCGCTGCTGTGCAGCGCGAAGAGGTCGTTCGCATCCGCGTCGTCGAAGGGACGCAGCCGGAGGCGAGCGGTGTGCAGCGTGGGGGCGGGCAGCGACGTGCCCGTCATGTTCCCTCCCGTGATTGGTGGCCGATCAATCAGACATCCGATGCCGGCCACTCGCAACGGGATTTCTCGGCGGGCGGGCAGAACGACGTGCCCGCTCATCGGCTACTTGTTGACTTGCCCTAGGACCGGTGCCCGGCCAGGCTCGGTCTAGGCGCCCGGCTCGTCGCTCTCAATTCGGCTGCCCACGCTGGTTGTGTGGCTCTTATCTGGCCTGCGCGGGCCGGGTGCTGTTTTGGGCAGGGAGAGGCGCGGGACCCTACGCATTTGACTTCCTCACCGGGTGCCGGGGCGGCGCGATTGGGCTGGGCTGGAGATGGCGGATCGGCACCAGTCAGGTGGCGTGCGCCTGTATGCGTTCCTGAAGGGCGGCCGCGCCGGCTCCGGACAGGCGGGCCAGCCCTGCGGGCCGGCCGGTGAGCAGGAGCAGCAGTGCGCTGATGGGGCCGGTCACCTCCTGGCCATGGCCTGCACTCCAGGTGGTGTCGGTGGCGACGAGCCGGTACCCGGCGAGCTTCTTGCGGGCATGGAACATCCGGTCCGCGGTCCACACCCGGTTGGCCGCCACGACGGCTGCATCGGCGGGCATGTCCAGGCGGCGGCCGAGCGGGACGGCGATGTCCTGGGCGTGCACGAGATAGTCGACGGCGGTGTCATGGTAGGTGAGGGACGGCAGCGGTCGCCAGACACCGATCCGGTCGCGGATCTCGGCGATGATCTGGCTGGTGGGGTTCTTGGCGTGCCGGCAGGCCATCTTGTGGATCGCGCCGTTCATGCCGCCCGACTTGACCATGTCCAGCACGGCCCGGGGCATCATCGACCACGTGGTGTTCTGCAAGGCCACGTGCGCTGCCACCTGTCGCACTGTCCACCCCCGGCACAATGAGGGGTGGTGCCACTCCTGCTCGGACAGGTCCTCCAGCGCCTCGGTCAGGCGGCGTCGCTGGTCGTCGATCGCTCTCCAGACGTCATCGCGGTCCATGGTTCCTCCGGTCAGGGCGTGAGTCCGGCTGTGGCGGCCCGCCCGTGCCATCGAGGGCCGGCGCGGGGCTAGTCCTGGTCAGGGACTCCAGCAGCGAGATGATCTTCCCGGCGGGGTCGAACTGCGGGTCAGGAATGGCCAGCTGGTGCAGGACCAGGCCGGTGATGTAGTTGCCGACCACGTGGGTGTCGTGTTCGGGGTCGGCCGAGCCGATCAGGCGAAGCCAGTTCGCGAACCAGGTGCTGACGCGTCCGCCGGCAGCAGCCATCTGCTCCCGCAGGCCGGGGTTGTTCGCTGACTCGACGAGAAGGGCGTACCGGGACAGCGTCAAGGTCCGGTCCGGGCCGGCGCAGTCCCGCGCGAAGGCAGCCAGCGCATGCCCCAGCTCGGCAGGTGACGTGGGGCAGACCGTGGCCGCGATGTCATCGAAGTTCGCCCGCTCCCGCTGCGAGAACCGCTCCACGATGGCCTCGAACAGGGCCTCCCGGGTGGGGAAGTAATTCGCGGTCGACCCCGCCCCGAAGCCGGCCTCAGCGTCGACCGCCCGGTGTGTCACAGCCCGTACCCCCCGTTCACCCAGCACCCGGATGGCGGCATCCAGCAGAAGTTCCCTGCGGCGAGGCACAATACAGAGACTACATTCGTTGTAAATTAGATAACAAGTGTCGTTCACCGATTCGATCAACCGCGACAGGCAGATATCTGCGCGCCTGACCCCGCCTGACATCGGGTCCAAGGCATGACCGACACGCCAGGCACGTGCCTGGCCGAACGCAGGATGAGCGCTGAATCCTCGCAGGCACGCCTACCTGGGCGCCTGCCCGGAATTCAGCAGCGCCGACGCGCGGCTCGGATGTCAGCTCCCCCCGCTAGTCTGTTCCGGCTCGGTCCGGGAGGGGTGGCGGCATGGTGGCGGACCTCGACATTGCTCGCTGGCGGTTGCGCACTCAGCACCTGGTCTCGCCCTATGCCGTGTCGGCGCGCGAGGCCGTGGGTTCGCTGCTGGCCGTCCAGGCAGAGAACCCCAGTCAGGCTGCCTGGGCAGTGGCCTCGCGCACCCAGAACCCGGATCAGGCCGATCTGGCGGCGCTTCTGGACAGCGGTGCCGTTCTGCGCACGCACGTGCTGCGGCCGACCTGGCATTTCGTGCGGGCCGAGGACGTCGGCTGGCTGCTCGACCTGACTGGTCCCCGCGTACGGCGGGTCACCGGCCAGCAGCTACGCGACGCCCACGGCCTCGACGAGCGCTCGACCGGCCAGGCGCTTGCTGCCGTCACGCAGGTCCTGGCGAGCGGGGGACAGCTGACCCGAGCGCAGCTGGCGCAGGAACTGCGCGAGCGCGGCATCCGGGGCAGTGGGCAGATGCTGATGATCCTGCTGGCCCACGCTGAGCTGGGCGGGCTGATCTGCAGCGGGCGGGTCGCCGGCGGCGAGCACACTTACGCGCTTATGGACGAACGCGTGCCAGCACCACGCCGGCTCGGGCGGACCGAGGCCCTGGCCGAGCTCGCCCTGCGCTACTTCACCGGGCACGGCCCGGCGACCGAGCGGGACCTCGCCTACTGGGCGACGCTCACCCTCACCGACGTGCGCGCCGGCCTGCTGCAGGTCCGTGACCAGCTCGACTCGTTCCAGCACGACGGGCGCACCTTCTGGCACCCCCCAGGAGGGCCGCCCCGTGGACCCCAGAAGCCCGCAGGCCACCTTCTCCAGATCCTCGACGAGATGTACCGCGGCTACCAGGACTCCCGCTGGCTGCTCGACGCCGCCGGCGACGTGCCGCGTACCCGGGAGACCGCAGCTGGAATGGCCCTGGTCAACGCACAACTCCTCGCCGCCATGCGGCGCACCATCGCCCACGACCACGTGCAGTTCGACCTGCGGCCCTACCGGGCCCTGACATCCCCAGAGACCGAAGCCCTCGACCAGGCCGCCAGACGGTACGGCGAGTACCTGCGGCTCAAAGCCCGGCTCACCCTGCCGTGACCATCGCGCCCGGTCCCGGCAGCGGCATGAGCGCACCACCGTCAATGCGGCATGTGATCGGATGCCCAGGACTCAGCGAAACGTCCTCGGGCGTCGCAGAGGCTGCCGGTGGCGCGCCGCGCGGACCGCAGAGGGCGCCCTGGCCAGCACTGACGTCAGAGGGTGAACGACGTCCCCGATCCCGCGCCCATCGACGATCCGGGAGTGGGATCCGCAAGCGCCCTGATCGCTGTCGCCCCATAGACGATCAGGCCGATTCCCGCGACCGCCGGGATCACCCAGGCCGCCGCGTGGGCAGGTCCGGTCAGCCTGGCGTATCTGATGGCCAGCACAGCGACGACGCCGATCTCCGTCGCGATGCCGAACGTGGTGAAGGCGGCCGCGGAGAGCAGCGAACGCATGCCCGCGGCGATCACATTGGAGTTGGACGGCACCGTGATGGACATGGCGTTCTTCAGCTGCATGCCTCGGTGGCCCGGCGCGAGAATCGTCGTGCCAGCATCGAGGTGGATATCGGCCACTCCGACCACGGAGGCGACCGCACCGGTGGTCACCGTGATCCGGTCAGCCGCATGAACCTGCTTGTCCGCCGGGGGCGGCGCCTGAGGCGCCCGGCGGAATCTGTGCCCGGCGCGGCCCGCTGGCGGAGGACCGGGGACCAGGTCACTGGCGGCAATCCAGGTGGCGGCGCTCATGGTTAGCGTGCCCCCGGCACCGATCGCCACGGCCTGGCCGCTGGGCAGTCCCATCAAGGTCCCGGACCCGATGGTGATGCTGGTGCCCGGGGGGACCGGGATCGTGCCGCCCGCCTTCACCCGAATTTCCTCGTGGTCAGCGCTTTCAATCGTCGCTCCCCCGGGCACCGCGATGCTGGCCCCGGACGGCACGGTCAGGGCTGCAGGCGCCGTCAGCGTGACTGTCGCATCGGCCGGGGCCATCGGGTAATGGCGCGAGAAAATCACGTTCGCGATGGCGAAAAACAATGGCGCAGCAGCAACGATCCCGCCGCATGCGACGTTCATGACGATGAATGGATTGACATCAACTTTTGGCAATATGGCCGTCAGCGTGGTGCCTGTGGCCAGGACGGCCGCGATCGCCGTGCCCAGGGCAGTAACGTTGGTTGCCCCGCTGTCCTTGAAAGTCCATGCGGCCGACGCATAGAAACGCGCTGACCAGAATTTGCCATCGAACAAGCGTGCGGTCCGCACGGCCGGCCCGTCCACGCAGGGCACGCCGATCAGTCCGGTGAGCAATACAAGAACAATGACGGCAATTACCCCGGCCAGCATCGGAGCCCACAGGTAGTCGGCCGGGGTGACCGGCGGCGGGCTGAACGCGGCCGATCGCAAAGTTAAACCAACGACATTAAGGTGGGCCTCATTCGCCGCCGGAAGCACCTGCATCCGGCCAGCGGCAGGCCAGGACAGGTCTGCGTAACTCATCGTGCCCCCCTGCTTTGTCGTCTTCCCCCGTGCTCACCAGGCTGGGGATCCCGGTGGCCGGACGTGACCACCGCCGGAATCCGGGACAGGACGTTCACGTACGGCTAATCCACCCACGGCGCCCTCTCTCCAGCCGCACGGGCAATTAGGTCATTATCCCGCCCGGGCAAGTCCGTTCTGACCGTTTCGGGAGACTGCCGAAGCCGGGGAATGAAACTGTCGCTCTGAGATCGCAGCGCTCCCGCCTCGGGGCCCGCAGGCTCTGGCCGGGCCCGCCTCCCGGCCGGATTCTCCGCAACGAAAACCCCACCGGGCCACCGCCGCCGCGACCTCGGTGACTTCCTTCGACACCCTGGGCGGCCAGGGTGAGGTGTAACTTACGGCTCGGCTCTGACATATACCGGGTTACCTACCTCTGTTGGAGGCGACCCTGTGACCGATCGCTCCGTCGGCAAGCACGATCGCTTTGAGGCTCTGTACGAGGAGCACTATCCGGCGATCCTGCGTTACGCCGCGCGGCGGGTAGGCGCTGAGGCGGCGCGTGACATCGCGGCGGAAACCTTCACGATCGCGTGGCGGCGGCTCAGCCAGGTACCTGCTGGCCAGCCACTGCCCTGGCTGTACGCGACCGCCCGGAACTGCCTGGCCAACGAACTGCGGCGGCAGCAGCGCAGGGAACGGCTGGATTCCCGGATGCGCACCGAGGCCACCCGCGGCCCGGCGGTGGCCAGCCCGGAACCCTCCGGGCAGGTGGCGGACCGGCTGGCCGTGCTCGCGGCGCTGGCCACCCTGCGCCCGAAAGATCAGGAGGCGCTGCGCCTGATCGAGTGGGAGGACCTCGACATCGCGGCCGCGGCCACGGTGATGGGCTGCTCCGCCGCGACTTTCCGGGTCTGGCTGTATCGCGCCCGCCGCCGGCTGGCCCGCGCCCTCGACGAGGCCAGCGCCTCCAGCAGCAGACGCCGCAGGTACCACTCCCTGCCTTCCCGCCAGGACGGAGATCAGGCCATGAACGCGACGGACGCCGCCCGGCGGCTGCACGAAAGCAACCCGGTCACGGAGGACGCGTTTACCGGTGCGGCAGGCGACGGCATCGGCCGGGCCACCTTCAAGCGCATCATGGCCAGCCCACCGCGGCCCGAACCGGGGCCGAGCCGCGTGCGGAGCGGGCGCCGCTGGAGCCGGCGCCGACTGCTGGCCATCGGCGCTGCCACCGCTGTCGCAGCGGGTTTGCTGGCCGTCCTGCTCCCGGGAACGCCACGGCTTACCCACCCCCTGCACAGTGCCTGGCAGCCAGCGCACGCCCTGCCGCGCGGCGGTACGACGGCCCCGCCCGGCGGTCCGACCGGAACGTGGCGGCTGGCCGGTTACCTGGTCAGCGAGGGATGGCAGGAGAACACCACGGGTCCCGAAGCTGGCTATCTCACCTGCCCGACCACGACGACCTGCTACGTCCAGGGCAACAGCGCGTCCTCAGCCAGCGGCCCCGCGGACATGAACTCCTTCTATGTCTCCACCGACGGTGCTGCGAGCTGGAGTGTCCTGCCTGTGCCGTCCGGCCTCACGTTCTCGTCCGCCCTGTCCTGCGGATCGGCGTCCAGCTGCGCTGCTGGCGGGCTCTTCCACGGCCAGCCGGTCTTCGTCACCACCGCCAGCGGCGGTCACTCCTGGACCATCGATCCGCTGCCGGCCCGGGACGGCCAGATCTTCCAGCTGAGCTGCCCGACCACGACGGCCTGCGGGGCCCTGGCGACACCGTCTGCGACCCTGCCCCTAGGGCAGCAGTACTACGGCAGAGTCAGGTTCCTGGCCATCACCGACAACGGACGGCACTTCGCTGCCTCAGCGGTGGTCCGCGGAGACTCGATGCAGTACTTGAGCTGCCCGACGGCCAGCCACTGCGTCGCGATCGGGGTGCACAACCGCGACGCCGGCGTCAATCAGCCGCTGGGGCCAGGCGTAGTGGCGACCTCCACCGACGGCGGGACCACCTGGAGTTCCGGCGTCCTGCCGCGAGGGCTCGGTGTGGGTCCTTTCCCGCAGGTCACCTGCGTCGATGCGGGGCACTGCTTCATGCTGGGTTACACCCACAGCCAGCAGAACGCGTACAGCGACATCGCGGTGTCGGCTAACGGGGGGCGGACCTGGACGCAGCGGTCCCTGCCACCCAGCGCGCCGGACCCGCAGCTCTCCCAGATCGCCTGCCCCACCGACACGACCTGCTACGCCGCGGGCGAAGACGCCATCCCGCAGCACTTCGCGAACGGATCATCCAACGGGGGCTCCGCGATGGTCCTCATCACCCACGACGCCGGCCGGAGCTGGAGCCGGGTCACCTTCGCCCGGCCCGCGCGCGTGCCGCACGGCCTCCAGATCGACGCCTTCATGACCCTCGGCAGCATCCAGTGCCCGCAGCTGAACGTGTGCGTCGGGCTCGGCGTTACCGACCAAGGCTCGAAGACCACCCCGGTGTACACGAGCAGGCGCACGCCTTAGCAGGTGGCGCACGGAGGCGGCCTTTGAGGCCATGGGCCGCGACCCGATGGGCCTGCCGCGCGTAGATGAAGACCTGCCCCTCACGCTTGCAGGTTCGCGGCGATGACGGTGATTGCCCGAGTCACCGTGCTGGTGATCTCACTGGGGGTGGCTCCGGGATCGGCCCAGAAGCGGAGCTCGACATAGCCGTCGTCGTCGATGATGACCCGGATGTCGCGGCCGCCGGGCACGGGGAGCCGCGCCGTGACATCAGGGATGTCGCGGGTGACGTTGAGGCAGGCGGTCAGCCCGGCCGCGGTCAGCAGGCCGGTGATCACCAGCATCCGCTGCAGGCTCTCCTCCGGGTCGGGTTCGGGGGCCCGCGCCGGACCGGTCCGCCCCGGGCCCGCCGGCGGCAGCCGGGGCCGGTCGCCGGCCGGGGTGTGGGGTGGGCCGGTCGGATCCGTTATTGGCCCGGGTGTTTGCTCTGTGTCGGGTAGGCACCCGGGCTGGTGTCTGCTCGCGCGGGTCGATGCGAGGGCGGCGTAGAGGTCGGCGGGCTGGCGCACCCGGCCCGGATCGGCGCGCCACTCGCTGACCGGCACCACCCCGGGCGGGATCAGGGGCAGGCCACCGAGCAGGGCGGTGACCTGGGCGTGCGAGCGGGCGGTGATCGTGCGCGGCACGGCCTCGTTGTAGGCCGCCACCCCCGAGGCGACCGCAGCGGGAGCAAAGTCGCTGGTCAGATGAGTGATGGCGACAAAACTGCCCGGCGCTAACCCCGCCGCCAGGGTGGCGACGATCCCGGCCGGGTCATCGGCTTCGGGGAGGAAATGCAGCACGGCCAGGAGCAGGATCGCGGCGGGGCGGGCGAGGTCCAGGGTCCGGGCCGCCCCGGCCAGGATGGCGGCCGGGTCGTGCAGGTCCGCGTCGAGGTAGTCGCAGGATCCTTCGGGGGTGCCGGTCAGCAGGGCGCGGGCGTGGGTCAGTACGAGCGGATCGTTGTCGGCGTAGACGATGCGGGCCGCCGGGTTGAGGGACTGGGCCACCTCGTGGGTGTTGTCCGGGGCCGGTAAGCCGGTGCCGATGTCCAGGAACTGGCTGATCCCGCGCTGTCCCGCCAGGTGCCGGACCACCCGGCCCAGGAACTGCCGGTTCGCCCGGGCGCCCGCGACCACCTGCGGGCGGCACTCGACGACCCGCTGCGCCGCCGCACGGTCCGGGGCGTAGTGGTCCTTGCCGCCCAGCCAGACGTTGTACACCCGCGCCGGATGCGCCACCGCCGGATCGAAGCCGGGGACCCTTACTTGCGTGCCGGCAACGTTGCTTCTCCGTACTGGGGCTTATCGTCCGCTCTGCTCGTCATCGCTCCTGAGCTAACACAGCTAAGCATAGTCTAGCTACAGCCAGTTGCGGCTAGCCGCGTACGTTGATCTTGCTAGGTGGAGTGAACTAGATCTAGGCGCATGTCGTTGCAGCGTGATGCGCCTTTGCCGCTGAGCCAGCAGCTGGCGGGACTGCTCCGGGCGCAGATCGAATCCGGGGAGCGGGCCCCGGGATCGCGGCTGCCAACGATCATGCAGCTGTCACAGGACCATGGTGTGGCGACCGCGACGGTCGTCAAAGCCTTGCGGATCCTGAAGCGCGAGGGACTGGTAATCGGCTCGACCGGGCACGGAACTTTCGTGGCCGAGCGGCCATGAACCACGGACTTGCATAGCGCGTCGGGGAGGCTGGCCGAAACCGGATTTACCGTGCCGGGCGACGCTGCGGATGACCATGGGTGGCGACCTGTCCACGGCTGTCGCCACCAACGGACGCTTCGATGACCTGGGTGGCACCGGTCAGACTGGACTGCGCGATGGCCAGTGCGGTCGCGCGAGCTGACCAGCGTAGGACGCTGGCGGAGCGGTCCATGCTGCAGACGGACGTGATCGCGTCCTTGAGCTGACCGGTGTGACAGCCGTGGCAGGCAGGGTCGGCCAGCGCGGGCAGCAGGCGGGCGACTGGCGGTGACCGCGGAACTGCCAGTCAGCGCAGCCAGCGTGACCGGGAAAATCAGCACGCTCACCAGGCGAAGCCCCATGGTTGCCCGCGACGCCGCGCGCCGGACGCCGTGAGCACGCCCAGCACAAGCCATACGGTCACCAGCCCGGCCACGGCATCTACGGCGGTCACGCGTTCAGTATGCGCGCGCAGCCGCACGGCAAACGTGGCCGGCTATGACCAGGCCCGCTCGACCCCTCGCAGTCCTTGCTCACAGGCCGTCCACGACTCAACGAACGTACCGGCTATAGTTCACCAGGCCCGCTGGACTCCTCGCAGTCCTTGCTCAGGGCGTCCAGGACCGGTGTACGCGAACAACCGGGAGGACACCCTACGTGAGCGAACAACCGGGAGGGCACCCTCACAGTCCCGATCGAGGACAGGGCAAAGGTTGGCTGACGCGGCACTAGCCCATCGCCACTCGGGCTCGCCGCGTTACTCAATGACCTCGCACCTGGTCTGGGTGCCCTGGTCATCCCGGTAGCGGACCTGCATCTGGACGCCGTCCAGGTCCAGGACGGCGAACCCGAAACGGGCCCAGTGGTCACCGTCCGGGTCCGCCAGGAAGCCTGACTCCTCCCACGCCCCAGGCGGCGCGATGGGGGCGCCGGCCGTGTACGTCTGGAGGACGGGGACGCCGCCGTGTCCGATGCAGCGCGGGAACCGGACGCCGTGCGCGGCCTCGAAGCCCATGCAGCGGTGCTCGTGCCCCCACCACCATCCGGTCACGCGCCCGCTGTCCAGGACCGGGCCGAGCTTGGCGGGCAGCACCGGGCCGAGGTCGGCCTGGTCGTACACGGACATCAGCTGGTGGTGGCTCAGCAGCACCAGCTTGCGCGCGGATGCCCGGGCGATCTCCGCAACGAAACCCGCTTGCGGGTCTTCGAGCACTCCGCACGCGCCTTTGGACAGGACGTCCGGATCCCAGGACGTGTCCAGGGCCACGAAGTCCCATGACGGTGCGGTGAGCCGGAAGTAACTGGTCGGCGCGCCATCGGGCGAGTGCTGGGCGGCGAAGCGCGGGTCGCCCAGCAGGGTCTCGAAGTAGCCGAAGCCACCGCTGTACATGTCGTGATTGCCGTTCAGCGACCATGACGTGACCCCGGCCCGGGTCTGCTGCGGCGTGACCGGCCAGTAGGCGAGCACGTGCTGCTGGACTTCGCTTGGGAGCCCGGAGTAGTAGACGTCGCCGAGATGGATGACGTGTGCTTCCCGCCCGTGCTCCAGGGCGTCGGCGACCTCCTCGGCCATGTACGCGGCCACGGCCCGCGCTCTCGGCAGCCCGGTCCCCCAGTCTCCGACCACGATCAGCCGGGCCGAGTCGCTGATCGCGTGCGCGGCTGGCCGGGGGTTGAACGGATGGTTGCCCTTGGCCAGGTGACCCAGCATCGATTCGGCAATCTTGGTGACCCAGTCCGGATCATGCGGCGAGAAGTTCCCGGGGTGCATGAGCGCCTCAGCGGTGCCCACGATGGTCGACCAGAGGCTGCGGTCCACTGGCGGCTGGACAGTCGCGCCCTGCTCGCGGAGGGCGCCGGTCAGGGCGCTCTGCACCAGGCTGACCGCCGGGTCGCGCGACAGGTAGGGCACCACGGTGCTCTCAGCCCCGCCCGACGAGGGCTGCGCGGTGGCTGGGACCGGGAGCGCGGCGCTTACCTTGGCCTGCGGGTCGCCTTCCCCGGGGATGGCCTGCGCGGCGGCCGCTGTCGCCTCGCGCAACTGGTCGGAGCCCAGGGCCCCGCGGACGGCTTCCACGTACTGGCGGACCGAATCCCGGTCGTACGCCTGCTCGATCATGTGAGCGTCCCCCACCCGTGAGTGACCCGCGAAGCGTGCGGACCGCCGCGCCTCCGGAGCCCGCCTGACCACATCATCCGCCCGCGGAGAGCGCGGCGATAGCCGGATGGGGATGGTGGTGACGTGCTCGGTGCGGCGCCGCGCTAGAGCCTGTCCTGTGGATCATGTGACGGGATAGCGGAGCCGGCAGCCGGCTGTGCCGGCAGGCGGGCATCGATGGTGGATAGCAGCCGAATAATCCGGTGCGTCGCCCGGTGGCGCGCCGGTACGATGCCGCCGTGCCTGAACTGAGTCCAGGTCTTCCGGGCATTCCCGACCTGCCCTGGGAGTCGCTGTCTCATCGCCAGGTCCTGGCCGAGCTGGCCACAGAGGGCTGGGTGCCGTGCGGGGTGGGCGACTGGGCGGTGGCGCTGCGATCCCCGGAGGGAACCCTCGTCGCGCGGGTATGCCCGTTTGACCCGGCCTATTGGGCATTCGTGGACCTGTGCCGCGAGTGCGCCGGCAATCGATGGCTGCCGAGGATCGAGCTGGCGGCCGGCCTCGAAGGCGGCGGTTCGGTCGTCTTCCTGGAATTCGTCGCTCCCGTGGGCCACCCGGTCGTCAAGCAGTTCGCCGAGCAGTGGCGGGCCAGGGACGGCGATGCGGAGTTCCAGGAGGTACGCCGGGCAGCGCAGCGGATCGATGCCGCAGTACCGGAACTCGACGCCCTGGTGGCATGGGTACGACTTGGACGACGAGCACATCTTCAGAGCCGCCGACCGGCCGGTGCTGCTTGACGTCTTCTACATGGATGGCGAGTCGCTGTACCGCAAGATCCTCGAAGACGTCGCCGAGGTGCACCGCCTCATTCCGCGCGAGCGGATGCGCTACGCACTGGAAATCCCGTATATCGCCCGGGAGAACAGCGCCGCCGAGATCCTTGCCCTCAGAAAGGCCTGGGCACGCGGCGCCGGATGACCGCGTGAGGCCGGGCCAAGAAGCCTGGCCCAGCCCTGATTCCGCGGACCATGGGACGGGGGTCCCGCAGCCAGATCCGGATGGACACGACGTCGATGGTGCCCTGGGCGGGTGCGCGGACGCCCCATCCCGTGCCGCAGGACCCACGTGGCGCCGAGATCCGCAGGACAGGCCCTCAGCCGTCGTCGATGAACTTCAGGGGCGTTCGCTGACGTGTCCACCCGATTTAGCCGCAATATTTTGAATTGAATGCTTTTCGGTTCCGGTGAATTACCTTTCCTGCCCGCCTCGTGCATAGTGACACCGCCGGGAAAGTGTGACCCCTGGCTTTCTGGCCGCTAATTGCTCCGCTACGGTGATCCGGCAGGGGGCTCATTTCCTTCCGGCCAGAATACTCACAGGGGGCATATATGAAGATGGCGCGTGCTATTCCGGTCCTATCAGGCGGAACCGCGGCAATGCTCGTAATGATGGCTGCGGCACCGGCCCTGGCGAGCCCGGGCCGGGCCGGCCATTCGCGGAGCGGCGGTCACGCCAGGATCACCTCGATCCTGCAGGCGGGGAACAGCGTCACCGGCGTCCGGGGCTCGGGCGGCGATGGCGTGGTGCTGACCGGCCTGGTCCCCGGCAGCAGCGGCTCGGCGGCGTTCCTGTTCCGTGGCCGCCTCGCCAGAGCGGCCGGGGCTGCGGTTTCCGTGCTGCACCCGGCCTTCCGCCAGGTCACCTCGGCCACCTTCTACGGCCCCAACACGCACCTGTTCAACCCCCGGGCGATCCCGCGCGGACAGATCCGGGCGGTCGGCAGCTACGTCTCGTCGGCCGCACCTCAGGGTGTGCACAACCAGGGCATGATCTACCTTGGCCCGCTCAGCGGCCGCGGCGGCTCCTGGACGTCCATCGACGTGCCCGCGTATGGCAGGCACGTCACCGGGCACGTCCGGGCCTGCCCGCGCTCCCGGCGCGGATGCCACGTGCTGGACACCATCCCGCACAGCACGATGGGCAACCTGGTGGTAGGTAACTACAACCTGAACCCGACGGTGCGCGGGGGCCTCGTCTCCGGCAACGCGTTCATCTACAACATCACCCGCCGCCAGTGGACCCTGCTCCGACTGCATGGCAGCCTGTCCACCAAGAGCACGTTTTACGGGATCTGGCAGGACGGCGGCCCGCGAAGCCCGCGCTACACGCTGGTCGGCGGGTCCTCAGCCCGCGGCGGCCAGCGCGGATTCCTGATCAACTACAACGAGCGGACCGGGGCCTTCGGCCGCCCGGCGTTTTACACCTACAACAACAAGCCCGCCATATTCACCCACTTCGAGGGGATCACCGCCGTCCGGGGCGGGTTCAACCTCGTGGGCATGAGCACCGGCCGTTCCCCGTCGCTGGTGTTCATCCCGGTGCGGGGCCAGTCCTTCGGCCAGGCGCGCTGGCATCAGGCCAACGTCGGCGGGAGCGCGCTGTGCCCGTGCAGCGCCGTCACCGGGAACACGGTCTGGCGCAACCACATCATGGGGCTGTACATCCCGAAGAGTTCCTCCGCCACGCACACCTACCTGGCCACCGTCGCCGCGCGGTAGGCGGGCAGCCTGGCCGGCCCCGGGAACCGACGAGACCCGGGGCCGGCCCCGGAAACAGCGACCTAGCTCCGCGCCCCCGCCGATGAACTTCAGGGGCGTTCGCCGGCAAGGTCACCCGATTAAGGCGCAATATTTTGAATTGAATGCTTTTCGGTTCCGGTGAATTACCTTTCCTGCCCGCCTCGCGCATAGTGACACAGCCGGAAAATGTGACCCCTGGCTTTCTGGCCGCTAATTGCTCCGCTACGGTGACCCAGCAGGGGGCTCATTTCCTTCCGGCCAGAATACTCACAGGGGGCATATATGAAGATGACGCGTGCTATTCCGCTCCTATCAGGCGGAACCGCGGCAGTGCTCGTAATGATGGCTGCGGCACCGGCCCTGGCGAGCCCGGGCCGGTCCGGCCATCCGCAGAGCGCCGGTCACACCAGGATCACCTCGATCCTGAAGGCGGGAGATACCACCACCGGCGTCCGGGGCTCGGGGGGCAGCGGCGTGGTGCTCACCGGCTCGACGACCACCAGCAACGGCTCGCAGGCCGCATTCCTGTTCCGCGGCCGCCTCGCGACGGCGGCGGGAGCCACGGTCTCGGTGCTGCGGCCGCCTTTCCGCCAGGTCACCTCGTCTACCTTCTACGGCCCCAATACGCACCTGTTCAATCCCCGGGCGATCCCGCGCGGGGACGTCCGGGCTGTGGGCAGCTACGTCTCGTCGGCCGCACCCTCGGGCGTGCACGACCAGGGCATGATCTACCTCGGGCGGCTCAGTGGCCGGGGCGGCTCCTGGAGGTCCATCGACGTGCCCGCGTATGGCAGGCACGTCACCGGGCACGTCCGGGCCTGCCCGCGGTCCCGGCGCAAGTGCATCGTCATGGACACCATCGCGCACAGCACGATGGGCAACCTGGTGGTGGGCAACTACGACCTGAAGCCGACGGTGCGCGGGGGCCTCGTCTCGGGCAACGCATTCATCTACAACATCACCAAGCGCCAGTGGACCCTGCTCCGGATGCACGGCAGCCTGTCCACGAAGACCTCGCTGTACGGCATCTGGCAGGACGGCGGCCCGGGGAGCCCGCGATACACGCTGGCTGGCGGGTCCTCAGCCCGCGGTCTCCAGCGCGGATTCCTGATCAACTACAACGAGCGGACCGGCGCCTTCGGCCGGCCGGCTTTCTACGTCAACAACAACCGGCCCACCGCGTTCACCCATTTCGATGGGATCACCGCTGTCCGGGGCGGGTTCAACCTCGTGGCGATCAGCAACGGCCATTCCCCGTCACTGGTGAACATCCCGGTGCGGGGCCGGTTCTTCGGCCGGGCGCGCTGGTTCCCGGTCAACGTCGGCGGGAGCGCGCTGTGCCCGTGCAGCGCTGTCACCGGGAACACCGTGTGGCGCAACCGCATCATGGGGCTGTACATCCCGAAGAGTTCCTCGGCGACGCACACCTACCTCGCCACCGTCGCGACGCGGTAGGCGGGCAGCCTGGCCGGCCCCGGGAACCGCGAGACCCGGGGCCGGCCCCGGCAATCTGCCTAGGACTGGCCGGGGTGGGCGGGCGCGGGCGAGGGACGGCTGCGGGGCTGGGCGCCGCGGGCGGAGAGGTGCTTGGCGCCGTCGTGGAGAGCGGCCAGGATGACCGCCACCGAGGGGCGCCGGACGCTGGCCGTCCGGGCCACCGCGTAGACGTCGCGCGCGGCATCCGAGCCGGGCAGGTCGCGCACTACCACCCGGCCCTCCCCCGCGGCCAGGGCCAGCCGGGGCACGGCCGCCACCCCGATGCCCCGGGACACCAGCGACAGGATGGTGCCCAGGCCCTCGAACTCCCAGGGCATGGCGGGCGCACCGCCCGCCGCGGCGAGCAGCCGGTCCACGGCCACGCGGGACGGCTCGCCCGCGGGGGCGGCCATCCACCGGCTGGTCTCGCTGAGCCGGCGCAGGTCCACCGGCTCGGCCGGATCCGAGAGCGGGTGCCCGCGCGGCACGACCAGGACCAGCGGGTCGCGCACCAGCGGGTAGAACTGCAGCACGCCCGCCCCGGTGCTGGCGAGACGGCCGGTCCAGTCGTTGACCAGGGCCACCTCGACCTCACCCCAGCGGACGGAACTCAGGCCCTCATCTTTCTGGGTCTGCCGGAGCAGCAGGGTCAGGCGCGGGTGCGCCCGCAGGCTGCGGGCCAGCGCGGGCGCGAAGGCCGCGGCAGCGGTGGGGAAGGCGGCCACCGACACCCGGCCGGTGGGCTCGCGCTCCTGCGCGGACAGGTCCGCCTCGGCCTCTTCGACCTGGGCCAGGATCCGCTCGGCGTGCCCGGCCAGCCGGACGCCGGCGTCAGTGAGCTCGGCCGAGCGCGCGGTCCGGTCGAGCAGGATCACGCCCGCCTCGCGTTCCAGGGCGGCCAGTTGCTGAGACACCGCGGACGGGGTGTAGCCGAGGGCCGCCGCGGTGGCGGCAATGGTTCCCCGGCCGGCGAATTCTTTGAGCAACCGAAGCCGGTGCAGATCCAGCATAAGGCCAACTTACCCTCAACAACAGATATAGAAGCTTGTACTAATGCATAGCTACAGGCATGCTGGTCAACGTGGTCAGGGCTCCACGGGAGACCTGATCAAGCGCAGCCCTCTGTGTGGCGCAATGCGGCGCCCGAATTGCCCCAAATAGGCGCCCATCCCCAATCTAGGAGTCGAGAGCCATGTCCGTGGCTGGCGCAGCCATGCCATCTGCACGACCCGCAAAACCCTCCGGCACTGTCGCCGCACCGCCGCCCGCCGTCTCCAGGGTGACCACCGCGCCGGCCGCTCCCGTCTCCGTCCCGGTAACTCCCTTTCCCGCCGCTGCCCCTCCCTCCCGTCCCTCCCGGCTGAGCCTGGCGCCCATTCCCGTATCCGCCACCCTGGCCGCGAACGAGACCCTGGCCCGCAAGCGCCGGGCGGGCGAAACCGTGCTGCCCCTCGCGTTCGGTGAGGCCGGGCTGCCGGCTCATCCCCTGCTGATCAGGGCGCTGGCCGATGCCAGCGCCGGCAACACCTACGGGCCGGTCGCCGGCCTGCCCGAGCTGCGCGAGGCCGCGGCCGGCTACTGGACCCGCCGGGGCACGCCCACCGGGCCGGCCAGCGTGGTCTGCGGCCCGGGCAGCAAGGCGCTGCTGTTCGGGTTGCTGCTGGCCATCGGCACGGATGTCGCCGTGCCGCAGCCCAGCTGGGTCAGCTACGCCGCCCAGGCCAGCATGCTCGGGGTCCGGCCGCACTTCGTGCCGGTGCCGCCGGGCGAGGGAGGCATCTGCGACGCCGCGGGCCTGGCGGCCACCGTGACCGCGGCGCAGCAGGCGGGCCGCCGGATCGGCGCCGTGGTGCTGACGCTGCCGGACAACCCCACCGGCCGGGTGGCCCGGCCGGCCAGCGTGTCCGCCCTCTGCCAGGTGGCCGCCGAGCACGACCTGATCATCATCTCCGACGAGATCTACCGGGACCTGATCCACGACCCGGACCAGGCGTTCGCCAGCCCGGTGCTGTTCGCGCCGGAGCGGACCGTGGTCACCACGGCGCTCAGCAAGAGCCTGGCCCTGGGCGGCTGGCGGATCGGCGTGGCCCGGCTGCCCGACAGCGGCATCGGGCCGGTCCTGCGGGACCGGCTGATCGGGATCGGCAGCGAGATCTGGTCCGCCCCCTCACTGCCGATCCAGCAGGCCGCGGCGCTCGCCTTCGACGAGCCGGCCGAGCTCACCGAGCGGGTGGACCGCAGCCGGGTCCTGCACGCGGAGGTGGCCGCGGCGGTGGCCGACCGGTTCGCCGCCGCCGGGCTGCTGGTGCCCGCGCCGCAGGCCGCGTTCTACCTGTACCCCGACTTCGCGCCGTGGCGGGAGCACCTGCGCACCACGCGGGGCATCAGCAATGGCGCGGACCTGGCCACGCACCTGCTGCACTGCTACGGCATGGGCGTGCTGCCCGCGAGTGCGTTCGGCGAGGCGCCGGAGGTCCTGAGGACGCGGGTGGCCACCGCGATGCTCTACGGCGAGACCGACGAGCAGCGGGAGCGGGCGTTGCGGTCCGATGACCCGGTGGCCCTGCCCTGGATCGCGGGCGCGCTGAACCGGATCGAGGACGTGCTGGCCGACCTCGCACCGTGAAGCCGCGGGTCACGAGTGGCTCAGCGTCCTGAGCTGGGCGCTGTAGACGCTTACGGTGTCCCCGCCGGGAGTCCACACGCGGACCTCGAGGCGCTCACCCTGCGGGCCGCCGCCGAACTTGGCGCGGAACGGCCCCCATCCGCCGTACAGCGGCTTGCGGTAGTCCCGGGTCGCATTTACCGGCAGCGTGACCGTTTCCTTTCCGTCCGTTGACGGGAGGCTGTCCCGCGCGAGCAGCACGTTCCCGGTGTTATCCCACACCTCCACGTTTACCGGGCCGTCCGATGACAGCGTGACCCGGGCCTCGAACATGCCGGTCAGCCGCGCCCACTCCAGCCGGTCCGCGACGTACCCCTGCTTACCGGTCAACGTGACGTGCCAGGTTGAGGGGCTTCCGCTGAGAACCGCTCGTCCTGCGGCCCCGGGTGCGGTCCACGCGGGCAATGGGGTGGCGCCGGAGGGAACAGTCAGCCGGTGCACATCCGGGGGCGGCGTCCACCGGAACACCCACACCCCGTTCTTGTCCAGCAGGAGCCTGGCGTGCATCGGGCCGGCGAGCTGCCCGGCGAAGACCATGGCGGCGGCCGGTTTCTGTGTCTCTATCCCGACCCAGGGGGTGAACACGAACCAGTCCTGTCCCTGCTGGATCGGCAGATGACCATTCATGGGCCGCACATCACGCCGCTCCGAGAACCGGCCGACCACCCCTTGCGAGGCGAACACCGCATCCTTTGCCGGGATCCACTTCAGTACCTCGGCCAGCGTCGCCGCCGTGGCTGGCGGCACCCGCTGCCACTGCGACACCGTCCGCGGCGACCATACCGCCGACCAGCCGATCGCCTGGGCGACCAGCACGGCCGCGGCGACCAGGGCCGTCTTGCGCCATCGCCCGGCCAGCCAGGCCAGCACCGCGACGGTCCCGGCTGGCAGCAGGACGTATATCGGCAGTGACTGGAACAGCGGCTCGGAGAACAGGAATCCCCGGAACAGGTCGTTGGACACCAAAATCACGGCCGTGATGGGCAGCAGGGGCAAGAATGCCACGCCCAGCAGGCCGGATGATCCGAGGTTGGCCCAGATGTCCACCCGCTTGGACCACATCTTGGCCAGAACCGCCGCCGGGTGCGTAGCCAGGCCGGTAAGGAGTTGCGTCAGTGTCAGCGACCCCGTGTACCCAGGCGCGGCCAGATAGTCATAGGACTGCAGACCGTGCCCCGATCCCAGGTTGCCGTGGATGGCCGAGATCCCCAGCACGGCAAAGATGCCGAGCCCGGCGACGATCGCGCCGCGCATCCGCTGCCCCCGTACCCCGATCGCCAGGCCCAGGCCAAGGCCGAAGATGTAGGTCCCGGCAACATCCCCGCAGGCCACCAGCAGCGGGATCCATAGCCACGCACGGCGCCTGCCGTGAGACAGATCCCAGGCCAGCAGGGCGATGAACAGAACCGCCAGGCATTCGGCGTGGAAGTCGAACGACACCGACCACCATGACCACGGATTGACGATCAGCAGGACCAGGCCGGCGGCAGCTAGCCAGGCTGCGTCCCGGCCCGGCCGGTACTTCTGCGCAAGCTCGCAAGCCCAGAGGAAGGCAATCACTTCCGCGCCGACCACCCCCGCGTCCTGCATCCACAGCAGCCCCACCCCGCCCGGCGATATCCAGTACGTGACCGCCAGCGGCCACATGATGAACTCGCCGTGGTTCTGCCAGAAAGCGAAATTCCCGACCGTGTCGTAGGGGTTCAGGTGGCCGTGCGCAATGAGATACCAGGCCTGCTGGTACTGGGCGAAGTCCGGAGTCAGCGAGAACCGGTGATAAAGCAGGCTGCTCCACGCGCAAAAGCCCGCGAACTTAAGGGCCAGAAGCAGTAAACCGATCCGCCGTACCCTCCGCATGGACGCACCCGGCACAGAGCGCTCACTCGCGGCGTCGTCGTACTCCTTGCGCGGCAGGGGTACCCAACGGCTCCGCCCGATCTTGAGGGCACCAGAAGTATGGCTCGAAGCATGGCTCATCGATGCTCAGCTCTCGGTGTGGTTACTTTCAGTAGTCGTGCTCACTTGCGGAACCTCACCGCCAGGATCGGGGAGTAGCCGTAGGGGTAGGCGGAGGTCGATTTGACGAGGTTGGCCTCGAAGTAGACCGGGGCGTGTGGCACCGTCGGTGAGCTGAGCCTGATCGTGAACGTGGCGATGCCCTGGGCGTTGGTCAGCGCGTGGACGGGCGTCTGGCCGCCGTATGCCTTGTTGATGGTCGCCTCGCTGGCGATCGTGCCGGCCTGCCCGTAGATGACCTGGCCGAGCCACACGGGCACGTTCGCGGCCCGGACCGGCTGATCGAGCCGGTTGACGATCTCGGCGTGCACAGTGATCGTCTGCCCCCGGGCGACCGGCTGGTTGATGGCGGAGGGCCGCAGCACCGTCCGCCAGATGCTCGCCACGTACGAGCCGGTCCGGCTGACCGTGGGCGGTGCGTGCGAGAAGGCCAGGATCTGGAACCCGTTGGTGATCGAGGGCATCGCGAAATAGCTCGGCGCCTGGATCGTGTACCGGGCTTCCTGGTGCGGGCCCAGGGCGGGGGGACCGTGCACCCGGCGCCAGAAGGCCGTCATCGACATGCCGTCCTCGACGGTGAACGAGGGCCGCACGCGGTGGTCGGAGTGGTTGGTGACCGATACGGTCACCTGGTCCACGGTGGCCAGCTGGCCGGTGGTGCGCACCGACTGGATGGACATGACCAGCGGGCTGGGGCTGGTCAGCGCGGCGAGAACGGCCAGGGCGCAGGAGGCCGCCGCGCCGGACACCACCCATTTCCAGTGCCGCCAGGACGCGGAAAGCTGCGGGCGCTGCGTGGTCGCCGCGGCGGCCAGCGCCGCCGGAATCAGCGTGACCAGGTAGCTGCCGAACGACCGGGTGGCGAAGAACAGCACGATCGACGGGAGCAGGAAAGCGGCCGGCTTGAGCACCGGGTAGGTGGTCAGGTAGCAGGCGAGCAGGCCCAGGAAGACGACGATGGCCGCGGAGTTGAAGTCCCGGAGCGACCCGCCGCCGAGCGGCAGCGACAGGCTGAGGCTGACCAGGCCCTGGCCCGCCGGGACGGTCTGGGCGGTGAGCGGGGTGAGGATCCCGCTCAGCCATGCGCCGGGCGCGTTCAGCAGGTACGGCAGGTTCGGCACCAGGAACGCCACGGCGGCGATGCCCAGGTACCGCAGGCCGTCGCGGAGGCCCTGAGTCCAGCCGCGCAGCCGCCGTGATTCCAGCACGATGCCGGCCACCACGAACGGGACGATCAGCCAGGGGGTCTGCTTGACCGCCATGGCCAGGCCCATCAGGACCGGGCCGCGCCAGGCGGCGGGCCCGCGGGTCCAGGCGAACCGGTCCCATCCGGCCGCCGCGCCGATCAGCAGCGGCATGAACAGGAAGTCGGTGACGCCGCCGACCGCGTACCCGGTGAACACGTCGAGGCTGACCACGACGGCCGCGAGCGGCGCCAGCTTCCTCGGCAGCACCGCGTAGAGGACCACCGCGCCGAGCGCCCAGGCCGCGACGTCGGTCCAGACCGCGGCCTGGGTGGTCACGCCCATCGCGAGCAGCGGCAGGTACTGCTCGAAGGCGAGCGCCGGGTAGGACAGGTTCGTGACCGGCTGGCCGTTCAGCAGGAACGTGTAGCCGTTGGGCGAGACGTGGAAGAGCGGGAACGCCGCCGCCATGGAGTGCAGGTACGGGTTGATGCCGTGCAGCGCCAGCTGGGCCGCGTACTGGTCGAAGGCGACCTCGTCGGTGCCGTAGTCGGGGGCGATGTAGATCTGGAAGTAGCACCAGATGCCCAGGGCGACGATCACCGCGGCCAGGACGACCAGGTCGATCTGGCGCAACCGGCGGGTGGTCAGTGTGCCCCGGGGAACCCAGGCCGCCACCATGGCCAGCAGCCCGGCCAGGCCCATGAGCACGACCGGGACGGCCACCCAGGTCCCGAAGGTCAGGTAGCCGGCCAGCCGGAACGACCAGGTGACGAGGAAGACCGCCGCCAGCGTCCGCAGCGTCCGCTCGGTCCAGGCCGCGGTGTCGCCGTCAGCCTCGCCGCGGCTCCCCCAGCCGGCGGCCGCGGACGTGACGGCCGCGCCGCGCGGGCCGGCCAGGCGGCCGGGCCTGGTGCCCAGCAGACCGGACCGCCGGCCTGAGCCGGCGACCCGCTGTCCCGTGGATCGGTGTCGTCCTGCCGGGATACTCATCGCCTCGCGGCCCGCGCGAGGCTAGGCCGCGAAGACCTGGATGTTGCCATACGTAGGTGTCCCCACCAGGTCGTAGAGCTGGCCTCCGCTGGTGGAGACGAGCACCCCGACACAGTGACTCGGCGCCGGCAGGACCTTCCGGACCGCCTCGGTCGCGATGTTCACGTCGGCGATGTTGGACGTCCCGTCGGCGTTCTTCAGGACGTAGAGCGTGTTGCCGTCCGGGCTGAGCGCGATCGACTGGGCCGTGTCGTCCTTGCTGGTCGCCTTGAACTTGGCGACGACCTTGCCCCCGGCGATGTCGATCTGGTCCACGAGCCCGTTGCTCTCCAGCGCGTACAGGGTGGTCTGGGAAACGTCCGGGACCACCGAGACGGCATCGGACGGCATCGGGACACTCCCCTGGACCCGCCCGGCCCGCGAGCCCACGATGGTCACGCTGGCGGTGGTGGCCGTGCCGGTCAGCACGTAGAACGTGGTGCCGTCGCTGCCCACCACGACCTGGCGGGCAGGCGCGGGCAGCGGAACGGTCTTGGTCACTTTCCCCATGCTGGACAGGAGTTCCAGGGCACCTGACCGGCCGGCTGCCCAGAGCCAGGCCGATGACGCCGGTGGACGTTTCGGCCACCGAGCGCGCCGCGCCACTTACCGACACGCTGCCCGTGAGGCGGCCGGTCGAGGAGTCCATCTCGAACAGGCCCAGGCTGGATTTGCCGGCCAGCATCCACATGGAGCCGTTCGCCTGCGGCTGCGTGGCCGAGATGAGACTCCCGGGTGCCCGCAGGATGCGCTGCGGCACCATGCTGACCGCCGTCGCGCCATTCGTCTTCGGGTGGTTGCTTCCTGAGCAGGCCGCGAGGGCCAGTGCCGCTGCGGTGAGCCCGATGAGCGCTGTGGTGCGGCGCGCCGCACTCGCCATATCCGGATTTCCTTCCAATTCACGCGACACGGGGAGTCGCGGTAGGGGGTTTATCGAGGGGCAAAGATGGGCGTGAACACGTCGCGGGGCCGGTTATGAACCGGCCCCGCGACGTTGGTTCAGCGGCTGATGATGGTCAGCCATTCGGGAGCCAGGACCCCGATCCCGGCCGGAGAAAGGCCGGCGGGCGTGAGGAAGAGGCTGGTGAGAACCGCTTCCCGGGTTCCGTGGCTGCTGCGGACGGCGGCGTTGACGCCGCGCCGGGGTGACGCGAACTGGCCGCCCCCGCCCCCGCCTCCGCTGGGCGCGAGGACCGCGAAGTCCTCGCCGGACCCCGTGAAGCTGAACTTCAGCCCGTAACCGGCCACGGTGGCCGGGACGAACACGAAGCTGCTGCCGTTCCAGACCACGACCCGGTCACCCTGCCTGATGGCGAATCCCGCGATGGTCAGGGTGAGGCGATGACCGAAGGTCCCGGTGTAGATCTTGCCGTTGACCGTGATGCCGACACCGATCCCGCAGATGGCGCGGTAGCCGGGATGGCCGGCGTTGCCGATTCCAGCCACGGAGGGCGCCGTGATGGTGAGCTGGACCTGGGTCGTGAAGGTGCCGGGCGGCACCGTCAGGGAGGCCTTGCACGGGCCGATATTGATGGCGATGGTGGCGCCGTCGGGCCCCACAGTCGTGCTGGTGACGACGGACTGGAAACCGCCCGGAGCAACCGGCGGTGGTGGCGGCGGCCCATATGCCAGGGCGGGGAGTTGCCCGGCATAAGCGATGGCCAGCGTGGCGGCCCCCAGAGCCACGATGGCCAGTTTCTGCGCGAGGTTAGACCTCTTTTCGCGCGGCATGACCAAAATCTCCCACTCTCAGTCGCTAGGAATTTACTTCTGTCCCCCATACGTTCCGCAGCCGATCGTAACAGCACGACTACGCTGAGTCATCATCCAGGGCCATAACTTAACACCCCGAAACGCAGAACAGGCTGCGCGCCGGCAGGTACCAGGTGCCCTTGTCATCTGGTCTTACGCACCGATCGAAGCAGTCTAGCCGCCAGGTAAGCCGGCGCGGCATCAAGCAATATGACCATCTTTGACGACATAAGGCCTGCCATAATCCGGACGCTCAGGAAAAGGGCAAGAGGCCACCAGAAGATCGGCCCGGGGCCAAATACTAAACGTCTAGACCGGCCTGTGCGCCCGCTTCGGCCAGCGGCAGCAGCAGCGGGCGCTTGGGCGAAATCCCATCGCCGGAGGAACGGCCGCGGATCCGGCGGCTCAGCCACGGCGCGAAGTACACACGCGCCCACCGGGCGTCCATCCGGCGCGCGGACACCCAGTCCGCCGCCGGGGAGCGGGGCGGGCGGTCCAGGGGCGGCCAGGGCGCGCGCCAGTCCTCGTCCACCGGAACACCCACGACCTCGCAGGCCCGCAGGGCCACCCGGCGATGACCCTCGGACGTCAGGTGCAGCCGGTCGGCACTCCAGGCGCGCGGATCGCTCAGCACGTTCATCGACCACAGGTCAACCACGTGGCACTGGTGCCGGTCGGCGATGGCCCGCAGGTGCATGTTGAAGGCCGCGATCTTGCCCCGGATCAGCCGCAGGACCGGGAACCGGGGATCGAAGCCGGTGAACATGAGCACCGGGCAGCCCGCCTGCAGCAGGGTGCGGATCACCTCGTCGAAGGACTCCGCCAGTGCGTCCGGGTCCGCCCCCGGGCGGAGCATGTCGTTGCCGGCCGCGGCGATGCTGACCAGGTCCGGCCGGAACGCGATGGCCTGGGGAATCTGCTCGTCCGCGACCTGGGCCAGGGTCTTGCCCCGTACGGCCAGATTCGCGTAGCACAGGCCGGGCTGCAGTGCCGCGAGGTGTTCCGCGAAGCGGTCCGCCCAGCCCCGGTAGCCGCCGCCCACGGCGGTCGCATCGTTGAGCCCTTCGGTGAAGCTGTCCCCGAGCGCAACGTAGGAGTGAATCTCCATGGTCACGTAACCCTCCTACTCCTCCCACCCATTGTGCGCCGTGACCCGCGCCGCCCTGCCGGGCGGCCCGTGGTCAATGGGGAGGCAGTGTTGGCTGCCGGTGACGACGCGACGGCGTCGTCACCGGCAGCCACCGACCGCTTGGACTCAGCGGGGCGCGGTCGGGGTCTGTGGAGGGGTACCGGTGGAGGGCTATCTCTGGTGGGCGGACTGTGACCGGGCCGCGACCGGAACCGGCCGGCTGGCCGCGTGCCCGGTCGCGAACATCACCGGCACACGCCCGATGCCGACCGCCACCCGGTTGATGTAGACGTAGCCGCCGACCACCATGCCCACGACCACGACGAGCGCGGCCAGGGACGCGAGAACGAATGCGCACGCCCTCTCCTCTACTGCGGCGCGGCGGGCGTCACCGTGAACGGGTAGCGCCTGGCGAAGGCCGAGATCGAGTCCTGCCTGATCGCCGCCCAGAGCTGGCGGCTGATGGCGCGGTCGAGGTGCACCTGCCCCGCCCTCACATGCACCGGCGCGGTGACGTAGTCAGTCGCGCCGGTCAGGTCGCGCACTTCCTTAGCGAGGTGCGCGATCTCGGAAGCGGTGAAATCACTGTCCACGGTCAGCATGCTGATCAGCGCGTGGAGCACGCGGTACATGGTGATCGGGTTGGAGAGCAGGTGCTGGAACTCGATCTTCCGGATCACCGCCCGCATGAGGCTCTGCTGGCGGAGCACGTCCAAGCCGGCGAGCCCCGCTCACCTCCGAACCGATACTCACGCTGTGTAGTCGTATAGAAGCATAGAGTCAGAATCATTAACCGGCAACTACATCCGCCATTCATGACGACCTCCATCGGCGGCCGCGCCCAGCAGATCCGAAATGGCCTCTTCGCGACGCCGCTCCCAGCCCGGAAGATTCCTCAGCTGCTCGACCTGCAGTGATTGACTTGCCTGTGACGGTCGAGACCTAGGCCCGCGGAAGGCATGTCATGGACACGACGGCATTGGCCGGGCTGAACCCGTTCGGCATATTTGATGTGGAAGCGGCGAGGCTGGACCATTTCTTCTCCGGGCTCGACGAGGCCGGCTGGAAACGGCCGTCCCGGTGCCCGGGCTGGACGGTCCGTGATGTCCTGTGCCACCTGGCCGGCGAGGAACTGTACAACCACGCCTGCCTCAACGGCGATATCGAGACGTTCCGCGCCATGATGCGCGCCGCGGGCATCACCGGCGGCTACGACGAGTTCAACCAGTGGTGTGTCCGCCAGCGCCGGGGCCTGCCGGTCAGCGAGGTGCTGGCCGAGTGGCGGGAGGCCAACGGCGAGACCCGGCACCGGATGACCCAGCTCGGCCGCGACGCGCCCCTGACCACCGCGGCCGGCCCTTACCCGGCCGGCCTGCAGGCCTTCCACTACAGCTCGGAGTACGCCACCCACGCGGACGACGTGGCTGCGCCGGTGGCCCCGGGCGAATGGCCAGGCCGCACCGCGTGGCGGGTCAGCTTCGGGCGGTTCGCCCTGACCGAGCAGGACGCCCCGGTCAAAACCTGGACCAGCAATAACGATCTGATCGTGCAACTCGGGGCCCTGACGATCGAGTTGTCCCCGGGGGACTTCGTCGAGGCCACCGTCGGCCGGCTGCCCGACACCTACCCGATCGAGCCCGCCCTCCGTGACGCGCTGCGCTGCCTGGCCTGAGCTACCGGCCTGAGCGACCCGGCCCGGGCGCGCAGCCGGACGGGATCACGCCGGGGTGGCCAGTTTGCGGCGGCGCCTGGTGAGTTGGTAGGCGATCCCGCCGAGCACCAGCAGGCCGAGCTCCCCCCAGCGTCAGCCGCAGTGTCCGGTTGTTCACTGGTGGCGCGGCCGCCATGTCGGCCCTGACACAGACCGAGGTGGCGAAGACCAGCCGCTGCCGGTGCCCGCGCAGCATCCGCACCCGCAGCGCCTCCGCCGTGAGTGTCCCGGCCGGCCCGGTGTACTGCCGGTTCAGGATGATCACCGCGAGGCCGGGGATGACGATCCGGGTATTCGGCGCCGCGCTGGCCGGCAGGATGAGCGGCCGGCGGCCGGGCCGGGTGACCCGCCCGCCGGTGACGCGGCCCTGCCCCGTCACCACGCCGGTCTTCCGGTTGAACGAGCACGACGACGAGACCGCCGCCGTGCGCAGCGAGCCGTGCGCGGGCAGCACCACGGACAGGGCCGGGATCCGTGATGAGGCGCTGACCGCGCCGGCCGAGTCGGTGATGATCCCGGTGTGCAGGATCCCGGCGGTATCGGCGTTGGGCAGGATCACCGGCGAGCCGCCCGAGTACGTGGCCTGGCCGATCGTCTGCGCGCTGAAATGCCCGACCGCGTTGAGCGCATAGGACTGGTTGACCGGCGCGCTGGCGGCAGCCGGCGGCGCGGTCGCCGCCATCAGCGCGGCGGCCAGGGCCAGCGGCCCGGACAGCCCCGCCGCACCACGGATCATCCGATTCATCGGCCGTCCCCCGCAGGACATGATCAGGCACTGATCTTACGTTTGGTAGTCGCACGATAGCCCAAAGTCATCGACGGTGACGGCAGAGTCCGGCATGCGAAAGGGGGCGCCGGCCGAGCCGGCACCCCCTCACGGGCGGGCAGTACTCAGCAGCGGCTGACGCCGATGGACAGGTTCTGGCCACCGCCGGAGGCGTAGATCGCGGTCACCGTGCGGATGCCGGCGATGAGCACCTGCTTGTTGAGCGTGATGGTCACCCCCGGGAGGAAAATCTTCGTGTTAGGGGCGGGGTCGCGCGGCAGCGCAATGTTCGGCAGCCCCGACTCCATGATCGAGCCGTTCTGGATGGTGGACTGGCCGAAGGGGATGCCGAAGAGGAGGCGGCACGAGGACATGGCGTTGTCGGCGTTGAGCTGGTCGGTGATGTTGCCGTCCACGTAAATCTTCGGCGAGCCGACGTTGGCGAAGGCCGAGGTCGCGGTGGCCCGGTCCAGGATCCCGCCCGTGGTGACGAAGTCGGGAAACACGAAGGCAGAGGCCGTCGCCGGGGTGAAGTTGGCGGTGGCCACGGCGACCTGGGGGATGTTGATGAAGCCCTGGGCCGCGACCCCGTAGGCCCGGATGGGGCTGATGGCGCCAGCAGGTGTGGCGGCGGCCGCCAATGCTCCGCCGACCACCGCCAGCGATCCGGCAACCTTGACGGCGCTGCTGAGAATTCGGTTCACAGGTGTGTCCCCTTCATTGTGGTTGTGACTGGGTTGTTCCGGCTGCTGGCGGAGCGGGGTGCGGCAGCCGTCCCGGCGCTGGCGTGTTCCTGCGGGTCTGAGTCCGCGCACAGCGGGTCCGGCCCCGTGGCCGCGGCGAGGCCGTCGGTCACTTCTAGTAATCGTCTCGGAGCATACAGTTACAGCCTGCACTCAGCAAGCGCCCTGGCGTTCCCCAGCTCTGGTGATTTCCCAGGTGGGGGGGGACCGGCAGACGGTGGGGCGGGACCGGCAGACTACTGCCATGACCGCTCCCGCGAGCTACTCCGAGCCGCCCGCCCCGGTGTTCCTCTTCGATCTGGACGGCACGCTCATCGACAGCGTGTACCAGCACGTCATTGCCTGGCATGGCGCGCTGTCCCGGCTGGACATCGACCTGTCGGTCTGGCGCATCCACCGGCGGATCGGGATGAGCGGCGGCCTGTTCGTGTCCGCGCTGATCCGGGAGACGGGGGTGACCCTGTCCGAGGCGGACGTCGCCATGCTGCAGCAGGCTCACAAGGAGGGATACCTGGCTCAGGCCGGCTCCGTGCGCGCGCTGCCGGGAGCGGTCCGGCTGCTCTCCGCGCTGACCGAGCACGGGGTGCGCTGGGCCATCGCCACCAGCAGCTACCGGGCCACGTCCGGCCATGCACTGGGCCTGCTCGGGCTGCCCGAGGACACCCCGATGATCACCCGTGACATGGTGCAGCACGCCAAGCCGGACCCGGACCTGTTCCTGGCCGCGGCCGCCCTGCTCGGCGTGGACCCCCGGCACGCCTACGTGGTGGGAGACAGCGTCTGGGACCTGCTGGCCGCCCGCCGGGCCGGCGCGATCGGCATCGGCCTGCTGTCCGGTGGTTACGGCCGGGAGGAACTCGAGCGGGCGGGCGCCTACCGCGTCTACTCCGACCCCGCCGACCTGCTCGCCCGCGCCGACGAACTAGGTGTGCGCGACCTGACCTGATGGCACGCCAGCGAACCAGCGCTACCTGATAGCAGCCCGCCTATCGCCCACTTCACGGCGGCCAGCCCAAGAAGTCCTCGCCCGGCCACGGGTGGTCCAGGCCGCAGCGGCGCCGGGGTACCCGCGGCCTCCCGTCACGGGAAGTGCCTACGGCGCGAGCATTCCTTCTTCCCGGCCGGGCAGAAGGCGGCTGCCGCGGCACCCAACGGCCATTTCCTGCGTACGTGTTCATCTTAGGGGGGTTGCTGCGTAGAGGCTGGTGAGTATCGTGGCGTCCTACGATGACGCTGCTCCAGGCCCCGGCAGTGGTATTGCCCCCAACGTCGGGGTAGGCGGTAGCACTGCCTAGACCCGGGGGGGTCAAGTGAGTAGCTCAGAACAGCCAGATATCGCGACGAGTACCGGACCGCCTCCTCGTCTGAGTGCCGCCCCCGCGTCACATGAGCCACATGACGCGCCTGGCTCGCGGTTCCGCATCGACCCCCAGGGGCCACTCCCTCTTGCTGGCCAGCCCGGGCATGGCAGGACAGCCAGCCTGCGGCGGCAATCGGCCTGGGTCGTGTATGACCGCGAAGGCCGCCGCACCGGCCTGTACGAGATCATCTGCCGCGACTGCGGTGATCATCCGTATCTGGATTACGAGGGGATCCCACCCCGGCTTCAGCGGATCCGCGGGCCGTACACGCTGGAGGCGGGCGCTGAAGCATACGCCGAGCATGTCGGGCTGTCCGAGGCTGCGCCCGGCCGGCCCGGTAACTCACACCTGCCTGACGGCGGGAGTGCCGTGACACTCCCTGCCCCGGGGCAGCCGGGCCACGGCCTGACGGCGAGTCTTCGGCGTCAGCGGTGCCGCCTCGTGGACAGCGGGCTCGAAGGCAGTTACACCGACGCCTTCGAGGTCATCTGCCCCAGCTGCGGCGACGATCCGGACCTGGACTCCTCCGAGGTCCCGCCTTGGCTTCAACTCCTTCGCGGCCCTCGCACCATCCAGGAGGCCCTAACCGTCTACCTCGAGCACATCGGAGGCTGACTCCCCGCCACGAAGTCGGGGCACGCGACAGACCCCGGCTGGGTGGTGTCCCGCCGGCCGGTTTCTCATGCCCGCGAACTCGCCTCCGCGCCACCAAACGCACGCCCGGCCTGATCGGCCAGGGTGACGGCTACCAGGCGGGCCTGCAGCGACGGCTTCGCCCCGGGCCGGGGCGACATCATGAACCGGCCGTGGTACTGGCCGTTGGCGAACGCCCGCAACTCGATCTCGGCCGCAGGCAGGCCGAACTGCTCCACGTCCCAGCGGGTATGGCCGATGACCACGGTGCCGTCGGGCTCCAGGCGGGGCGGGTGACCGAGCAGCGTGCCGTACTCGAAACGGCAGTCCTCCAGGTCCAGCACCCTGATGAGCTGGTTCTTCACGATGTCCACCACCGTCTCGGCAGCGTCCGCCGACTTGGCCATCGAGGCGGCCTCATGGATCTGGGCGAGGTAACCGGCGTCGGTGATGGTGATGACCCGTAGCCGCCGCGCGCGCGCCGCCAGCTGCGACACCGCCACGCCGACCGCCAGCAGCAGCACCGCGGTGGTGATATCGGCCGAGCCCCGGATCGTGAACCGCTCGTAGGGCCGGGTGAAGAAGAAATCGAACCAGGCCGCTGCCGACACCGCCGCCAGCGCGCCCGCGGCGCGGCTGCCGATAGCGGCCACGGCGACCACCGCCACCACGAGGAGCAGGGCCACGTTCGTGTTCGACCAGCTGGCGCGCCAGGGCAGCAGGATGGCCGCCACCGCCAGCGGCACCAGCAGCCCGGCTATCAGGGCGATGTGGTCCCGGGACAGATGCTGAGTCACCCGGTCGCGGGCACGAGGGATCATGTCGGCTCCTGCCAGAGCCTGACCGTCCCGACGGCCAGGACGACCAGGGCCGGCAGGAAGAACAGCCCGGGTGCAGGATCCCGCCCACGATGCCCGCGACGCACTACCACGCGATTGCCGCGGCGCCCTGGTCGCCGACGGGGGAAAGGCGGCCGGGGGCGGTGTTTCCAGTGGTCATGGCACGCTCCGATTCGGCAGACTGCGGATGCTGCGCCGACCAGGCTTCCCGGCTCACCTGCTTACGACAGTAGACGCGGGGGCCCCGGCGGCCAAGGTAGCCGCCCGCCGGCCCGCGTATGGATTTCGTTAGGATCCGTCCGCCGCGGGAACTCACCACGGCCCGGCGGCCCGGTCAGTGCAGGCCCTCGGCGAGCGGGACCGGCACTGGCCCGGGCGCTAACGGCATTCAGGCGGTCTTCAGCAAGTTCCTGCCGGAATCAATGCGGCCCGGGCCGCCGTGACCGGTCCAGGGGGCCGCCGGCCGGCCCGCCCGGCGATGACGGCGCTGGTCAGAGGCGGTCGTGCATGGGTTCTGTTAGGAACCGGCAGGGCCGCGCATGGGTCCCGCATAGACCGGACTTTTCCTTCTTTCCTGAGGATTGACTGAGTCCGTCAGCGGCCACGCAGGACCCTGACCGTCACCTGGAAGCTGCCTGACAGACACAGGCCGCCCGCCGCCCGCCTCCCCCGAGCGGGCGGCGGGCCAGGGTGGCGCAGACCAGCAGGAAGCCTTGGAGGGCCCCGTGCTCGACCTCGTCTATATCGGGCTAATAATCGTGGTTTTCGCCGCGCTGTTCCTCCTCGTCAAGGGGGTCGAGCGTTTTGAGCGCTGAGAACCTGATCGGCCTGATCGCCGGAGTCATCGTCACTATCTACCTGTTCGTAGCCCTCGTGCTGCCTGAGAGGTTCTGATGAATAGCGCCCTCGCGGGCTGGCTGCAGGTTGCCCTGCTAGTGGTCGCCCTGGCCGTGTGCTACGTGCCGCTCGGTAACTACATGGCCCACATCTTCACCACGGACAAGGACTGGAAGGTCGAGCGCGGCATCTACAAGGTGATCGGCATCGACTCGAAGGCCGATCAGAGGTGGAGCGCCTACCTGCGCAGCATGCTCGCGTTCTCCGTGGTGAGCGTGCTGTTCCTGTACGGCCTCCAGCGGCTGCAGCACTACCTGCTGGAGTTCGTCGGGCCGCACATGGCCAACGTGCCGCCGGCCCTGGCCTTCAACACGGCCGCCTCGTTCGTGACCAACACGAACTGGCAGAACTACTCCGGCGAGTCCACCATGACCTACCTGGTCCAGATGGGCGGCCTCGCGGTGCAGAACTTCATGTCCGCCGCAGTCGGCATCGTCATCGCGATCGCGCTGGTCCGCGGGTTCATGCGGTCCAGGACCGACAAGCTGGGCAACTTCTGGGTGGACGTGACCAGGATCACGGTCCGGTACCTGATTCCGCTGTCGATCCTCGGCGCAATCATCCTGATGGCCGGGGGCGCAATCGACAACTTCACCAACTACCACACGGTGACCACCCTGTCCGGCGGGCACCAGACCATCGTCGGCGGACCGGTCGCCTCGCAGGAGGCCATCAAGGACTTCGGGAACAACGGCGGCGGTTTCTTCAACGCGAACTCCGCGCACGGCTTCGAGAACCCGAACCCGTTCACGAACTGGTTCGAGATCTTCCTCCTGCTGGTCACCCCGTTCGCGCTGACTCGGACCTTCGGCAAGATGGTCAAGGACACCCGCCAGGGCTATGCGCTGCTTGCGGTCATGGTGGTCATCTGGCTGGCCGCGGTGGGCGGTATCAGCTTCTTCGAGGCCCAGGGCGCCGGGATGGCCCCGCAACTCGCGCACGGCGCCATGGAAGGCAAGCAGGTCGCCTTCGGCACGCCCGGCTCGTCGCTGTTCGCGGCCTCGACCACGGTCACCTCGACCGGCTCGGTGAACTCCTTCCATGATTCGTTCACCCCGTTCGGTGGCGGCATCGCCTTGCTCGACATCGCGCTGGGCGAAATCGCGCCTGGAGGGGTCGGCGCCGGACTGTACGGCATCCTCGTCCTGGCGGTGGTCACGGTGTTCGTGGCCGGGCTGATGGTCGGCCGGACCCCGGAGTACCTCGGTAAGAAGATCCGGCCTACCGAGATGAAGTACGCCGCGTTGTACTTCCTGACCCTGCCCGTCATCACCCTGTCCGCGGCCGGGCTGTCCATCGGACTGCGTATCGGGCAGAGCGCGATCTTCAATCCGGGGCCGCATGGCCTGACCGAGATCATGTACGCGTTCGCGTCCGAGGCGAATAACAACGGCTCGGCCTTCGCCGGCCTGGGCACCGGCGTGGGCTGGTGGTATCAGGCGGTGGGCGGCATCGTGATGCTGATCGGCCGGTTCGCGCCGGAGATCTTCGCCCTCGGCCTGGCCGGCTCGCTGGCCAGACAGAGCCCCGTGCCTGCGAGCGCGGGGACGCTGGACACCAGGACACCGCTGTTCGTCGGCATGCTCGTGGCCGTCATCCTCATCCTGGTCGGCCTGACCTACTTCCCGGCCCTGGCGCTGGGCCCGTTCGCAGAAGGACTGCACTGATGTCAGTGACAACGACACCCGGGGCCCCGGCCGGCCCGGACACCACGCCGGCCGCCCGCACCGAGAACCGGATCGGTGGTGGACTGCTCGATCCGAAGATGCTGCTGAGGTCAACACCGGACGCCTTCAAGAAGCTCGACCCCAGGGTTCAGCTGAGGAACCCGGTCATGTTCGTCGTCGAGGTCGGCGCCGTGCTGACCACCGGCACGGCCATCGCCCACACGTCAGTCTTCAACTGGACGATCGTGGTCTGGCTCTGGCTCACCGTGCTCTTCGCCAACCTGGCCGAGGCGGTGGCCGAGGGCCGGGGCAAGGCCCAGGCCGAGACGCTGCGACGGACCAAGCGGGAGACCGTGGCCCGGCGGCTGGTCGGCTGGCAGCCCGGCCAGAAGGAGATCCGCGAAGAAGAGGTGCCCGGCGCCCAGCTCACCCTCGGCGACTTCGTCGTGGTCGAGGCGGGCGAGACCATCCCCGGCGACGGGGACGTCGTCGAGGGCGTGGCCTCGGTGGACGAGTCGGCCATCACCGGCGAGTCCGCCCCGGTCATCCGGGAGTCCGGCGGGGACCGCTCCGCGGTCACCGGCGGCACCAAGGTGCTGTCCGACCGGATCGTGGTGAAGATCACCTCCAAGCCTGGTGAGACCTTCATCGACCGGATGATCGCCCTGGTCGAGGGCGCGAAGCGGCAGAAGACGCCGAATGAGCTCGCGCTCAACATCCTGCTCGCCTCGCTGACCGTCATCTTCATGCTGGCCGTGATCACGCTGCAGCCGATGGCGTTCTACTCCAAGGCGCCGCAGAGCCTGGTCGTCCTGGTCGCGCTGCTCGTCGCGCTGATCCCGACCACGATCGGCGCGCTGCTGTCCGCGATCGGCATCGCCGGCATGGACCGGCTGGTCCAGCGGAACGTGCTGGCCCTGTCCGGCCGCGCAGTCGAGGCCGCGGGCGACGTGAACACGCTGCTGCTGGACAAGACCGGCACGATCACCATCGGCAACCGCCAGGCCAGCGAGTTCATCCCGGTCGGCGGCGTCACGCCGGAGCAGCTGGCCGACGCGGCCCAGCTGTCCAGCATGGCCGACTACACGCCCGAGGGCCGCTCGATCGTGGTACTGGCCAAGAACCAGTACGGCCTGCGCGAGCGCCAGGAAGGCGAGTTCCAGGGCGCGGAGTTCGTCGAGTTCACCGCGCAGACCCGGATGAGCGGCGTGGACCTGGCCGACGGCCGTGAGGTCCGCAAGGGCGCCGCTGCCTCGGTCTCCCAGTGGATCCGGGACGGCGGCGGAACTCCCCCGCCGGAACTCGGGGAAACCGTGGACGGCATCTCCTCGGCCGGCGGCACCCCGCTGGTCGTGGCGGAGCGATCGAACGGGTCAGCCCGGGCCCTCGGGGTGATCAACCTCAAGGACATCGTCAAGGAGGGCATCGCCGAGCGGTTCGCCGAGATGCGCAGCATGGGCATCCGCACCGTCATGATCACCGGCGACAACCCGCTGACCGCCAAGGCCATCGCGGACGAGTCCGGCGTGGACGACTTCCTCGCCGAGGCCACGCCGGAAGACAAGATGGCGCTGATCAAGAAGGAGCAGGAAGGCGGGCACCTGGTCGCGATGACCGGGGACGGGACCAACGACGCGCCCGCGCTGGCCCAGGCCGACGTCGGCGTGGCCATGAACACCGGAACCTCCGCGGCCAAGGAGGCCGGGAACATGGTGGACCTGGACTCCAACCCGACCAAGCTCATCGAGATCGTGGAGATCGGCAAGCAGTTGCTGATCACCCGGGGCGCGCTGACCACCTTCTCCATCACCAATGACGTGGCCAAGTACTTCGCGATCATCCCGGCCATGTTCGCCAGCGTGATCCCCGCCCTCGGCAAGCTGAACATCCTCCACCTGCACAGCCCGTCTTCGGCCATCACCTCGGCGATCATCTTCAACGCGCTGATCATCGTCGCGCTGATCCCGCTGGCCCTGCGGGGTGTCCGGTACCGGCCTTCGTCGGCGTCGTCGATGCTCCGCAGGAACCTGTGGATCTACGGCGTGGGCGGCCTCATCATCCCGTTCATCGGGATCAAGCTCATCGACCTCATCGTTATGAACATTCCAGGATTCGGCGGCTGACCGACATGAATCGTCTTCCGAGCCTCGTCCGGCAGCACCTCGCGGCGCTGCGCGGCCTGCTCCTCTTCACCGTGATCACCGGCATCATCTACCCCGTGGTCATGTTCGGGGTAGCCCAGGGGGCCTTCCACAACCAGGCCAACGGCTCCCTGGTCAGCTACAAGGGCCATGTCGTCGGCTCCAGCCTGCTGTGCCAGGAGTTCGTGAACGCCAAGGGCGACCCGCTGGTGCAGTACTTCCAGCCCCGGCCGTCCGACGCGGTGAACGCCGAGGTCAAGACCGACTACGGCTGCAACCCGCTCTTCTCGGCCGCGTCCAACCTGGGACCCAACAACCCCACGCTGGTGCAGCTGATCAAGCAGCGGCAGAAGCAGTACGCCGCGCTCAACCACGTGAAGATCTCGCAGATCCCGCCGGACGCGGTCACCGCGTCCGGGTCGGGCCTGGACGCGGACATCTCCCCGCAGAACGCCGACCTGCAGGTGAACCGGGTGGCCGCGGCGCGGCACGCCAGCCCGTCCGCGGTCCGGGCGCTGGTCAACCGGTTCGTCCAGGGCCGGCCCCTGGGCTTCCTCGGCGAGCCGAGGGTGGACGTCCTCACCCTGAACATCGCGCTCAACCAGCAGTTCCCGCTGTCGGGCGGACAGTAGGACGGCCGGGCAGTAAGAAGGCCGGACAGTAACGGCCCGGCAGCAGAAGGAGAGGCGGCACATGGCGGCGGGCGCGGCAGCACCGGATCAGGACCCGGGTGCGGCCGCGCCCGCCGCGCCGTCTGCGCCACAGCCGGCCGGGGCCGCCACCGATCCCCTGGACTCGCCGGCCACCCCCGCTGAGCCCGCCGCCCGGCAGACCATCCTGGTGGTCGAGGACGAGCCAGCCCTGCTGCGCGCGCTGCGGATCAACCTCCGGGCCCGCGGCTACGAGGCCCTGACCATGCAGGCCGGCCGTCCGGCCCTGGACCAGGCGACGCAACGAAAACCAGACGCGGTCATCCTTGACCTCGGCCTCCCCGACATCGATGGCATCGACCTGATCCGGGAACTGCGGTCGGTGACGTCCGCGCCGGTCATCGTGCTGTCCGGCCGGACCGGGCCGGGCGACAAGATCGGCGCCCTGGACGCGGGCGCGGACGACTACGTGACCAAGCCCTTCTCCATGGAGGAACTGCTCGCCCGGCTGCGCGCCGCGCTGCGCCGCGATGGCCCGGCGCCGCCCGCGCGGCCGGTGGCCATCGGCCGCTCCACGATTGACCTGGCCGCGCACCTGGCCACCCGGGACGGCGAGCAGGTGCGGCTCACGCCGACCGAGTGGCGGCTGCTGGAGATCCTGATCCGCAACCCGGGCCAGCTGGTCGGCGGCCGGCGGCTGCTCACCGAGGTCTGGGGGCCCGCCTACCAGCAGAGCACCCACTACCTGCGCTTCCACATGGCCGGGCTGCGCCGCAAACTGGAGGACGACCCGGCCCGCCCCCAGCACCTGCTGACCGAGCCCGGCATGGGCTACCGCTTCTCGCCCTGACTGCGGCCCGCCGCCGAGGTGGGCACACTGTAACTAGAGTTCGTTAGAGGGAGAGAAACAACACCATGGCCGAGCAGGAGCGCGGGCAGCTCCGGATCTACCTGGGCGCCGCGGCGGGCGCCGGGAAGACCTTTGACATGCTCAGCGAGGGGCACCGGAGGGCGGAGCGCGGCGCCGACGTGGTGGTGGCCTTCGTGGAGACGCACGGGCGCCCGCACACCGCCGCGCTGCTGGATGGCCTGGAGATCATCCCGCGGGCCACGATCCCGTACCGGGGCGGGACGTTCGAGGAGATGGACCTCGACGCCGTGCTGGCCCGCAGACCTGAGATCGCGCTGGTCGACGAGTTCGCGCACACCAACGTGCCGGGGTCGCGGCACGCCAAGCGCTGGGAGGACGTCGAGGAACTGCTGGCCGCGGGGATCGAGGTCATCTCCAACGTCAACATCCAGCACCTGGAATCCCTGAACGACGTCGTCCAGAAGATCACTGGCGTGCCGCAGCGGGAGACCGTGCCGGACGCCATGGTCCGGGCCGCCGACCAGGTCGAACTGGTCAACATCACCCCGGAGGCGCTGCGGCGCCGGATGGCGCACGGGAACATCTACCCGCCGGAGAAGATCGACGCCGCGCTGACCAACTACTTCCGCACCGGCAACCTCACCGCCCTGCGGGAGCTGGCCCTGCTCTGGCTGGCCGACAAGGTGGACGAGGGCCTGCAGCGGTACCGGGCCCAGCACGGCATCCAGGGCACCTGGGAAGCCCGCGAGCGGGTCGTGGTCGCGCTGACCGGCGGCGCAGGAGGGCGAGACGCTGATCCGCCGCGGGGCCCGGATCGCGGCCCGGTCCACCGGCGGCGACCTGCTCGCCGTGCACGTGACCCGGTCCGACGGGCTGACCGGCGCGGACCCGGCCGCGCTGGCCGAGCAGCGCAGGCTGACCGAGTCGCTGGGCGGGACCTACCACCAGGTGGTCGGGGACGACATCCCCGAGGCCCTGCTCAGCTTCGCCCGGGCCGAGAACGCCACCCAGCTGGTGCTCGGCGCGAGCCGGCGGTCCTGGCTGTCCGCGCTGCTCACCGGCCCCGGGTTCGGCGCCCGGACGATCCGCGGCTCGGGCGACATCGACGTCCATATCGTGACCCACGCGCACATGGGCCGCGGCCGCGGCCTGCTGCCCCGCTCCCGCGGCGGCCTGACCCTGCGCCGGCGGCTGATCGGCTACGCGCTGGCGGTGGCCCTCTGCCCGCTGGTGACCCTGATGCTGGCCAGCCTGCGCGGCCAGCTCAACCTGACCAGTGACGTGCTCGCGTTCCTGGTCGCGGTCATCGCGGTCGCCCTGGTCGGCGGGTTCGTGCCCGCCATCCTGGTCGCGGTGGCCGGGTCCCTGCTGCTCAACTATTACTTCACCCCGCCGGTGCATAAGTTCACCATCGCCGAGGCCAACAACGCCCTGGCTCTCCTGGTGTTCGTGGCCGTCGCGATCATCGTGAGCTCGGTGGTGGACACCGCGGCCCGGCGGACCCGGCAGGCGGCGCGGGCCAGCGCCGAGTCGGAGCTGCTGGTCACCACCGCGGGCAACGTGCTGCGCGGCCAGCGGGCGCTGGAGGCCCTGCTCGACCGGGTCCGCGAGGCGTTCGGCATGGAGTCGGTCACGCTGCTGGAGTGCGGGCCCACGGCCGGCACGGCGGCCCACGGCCCGACGACCGGCTGGCACGCGGTGGCGCACTCCGGCGAGCCGCCGGTAGCCCGGCCATCCGACGCCGACGCGGAGGTGCCGGTGGCCGAGACCCTGGTCGCTGGCGCTGCGCGGCCGTTCGCTGCCCGCGACGGACCGCCGGGTGCTGGGCGCGTTCGCGGCCTACGCGGCGGTGGCGCTGGAGCAGCAGCGGCTGGCCGCCGAGGCCGAGGCGGCCCGGCCCATCGCCGAGGCGGACCGGATGCGGACCGCGCTGCTCGCGGCGGTCAGCCACGACCTGCGCACCCCGCTCGCCTCGGCCAAGGCCGCCGTGACCAGCCTGCGGTCGGACGAGGTGAAGTGGGGCCAGGAGGACCGCGATGAGCTGCTGGAGACCGCGGACGAGTCGCTCGACCGGCTGGCCCACCTGGTGGACAACCTGCTCGACATGAGCCGGCTGCAGGCCGGGGCGCTGTCGGTGTTCCCCCGCCCGGCCGGGCTGGACGACATCGTCGCCCGGGCCCTCGACGATATCGGGACCCCGCGGGCCGCCGTCAAAGTGGACATTCCCGACTCGCTGCCCGAGGTCCGGGTCGACCCGGCCATCCTGGAACGGGTCATCGTGAACCTGACCCAGAACGCGCTGCGCTACTCCCCGGCGGGCACCCCGCCGCTGCTGGCCGCGAGCACCCTCGGCGACCGGGTCGAGCTGCGCGTGGTGGACCGGGGGCCGGGCATCCCCCGGGCCCAGCAGGACCGGATGTTCGTGCCGTTCCAGCGGCTCGGTGACACGGACAACACCACCGGCGTGGGCCTGGGACTGGCCCTGTCCCGCGGGCTCACCGAGGCCATGGGCGGCACGCTGGACCCGGAGGAGACGCCGGGCGGCGGGCTGACCATGACCCTGTCGCTGCCGGCCGTGCCTGATCCCGGTGGGCCTGATCCCGGTGGGCCTGATCCCGGCGGGCCTGATCCCGGCGCGCCTGGCAGGCTGGTGGAGTGACCCGCGTCCTGGTCGTCGACGATGAACCGCAGATCCTGCGCGCGCTGCGGATCAACCTCCGGGTGCGCAACTACGAGGTGGACACCGCCGCGACCGGGTCCGAGGCGCTGACCGCGGCCGGCCGCCACCCCCCGGACCTGGTGATCCTCGACCTGGGCCTGCCCGACCTGGACGGCGTGCAGGTCATCGAGGGCCTGCGCGGGTGGACCCAGGCCCCGATCATCGTCCTGTCCGGCCGGGCCGACAGCACCGACAAGGTCGAGGCGCTGGACGCGGGCGCGGACGACTATGTGACCAAGCCGTTCGGCATGGAGGAACTGCTGGCCCGGATGCGCGCGGCCATCCGCCGGACCGGCCCGGTGGCCGACGAGCCGGTGATCGAGTTCGGCGGCCTGGTCATCGACCTGGCCGCGAAGACCGTGACCCGGGCCGGGGGTGAGGCGATCCGGCTGACCCCGACCGAATGGCACCTCCTGGAGGTGCTGCTCCGCAACCCGGGCAAGCTGCTCACCCAGCGCCAGCTGCTGACCGAGGTGTGGGGCCCGGGCTACGCCGACGCGTCCGGCAACCTGCGGCTCTACATGGCCCAGCTGCGGCGCAAGCTGGAACCTGACCCGGCCCGGCCCCGCTGGCTGCTCACCGAGCCGGGGATGGGCTACCGCTACCAGCCCAGCCACGGCAGCGGGAACGGAGACGGGGACGGCTCGGCGGCTGCAGCCGCGGACGGGTCCGCGGCCCGGGACGGCTCGGCGGACGGGGACCGATTCCCGGACTGAGCGGTACGCTGCGCTCGTGGACGTCGGCCGGGTGGCGGTGCGCTATACCAAGTGGGGCGGCATCGATCACTGGCACTTCGAGCTCGAACCGCTCGGCCAGGATCGGTTCGGCTGGTGGTTCTTCGGCCGCAAGGGCCTGACCCAGCAGCGGGGCGCCGAGCCGCCGGTGATCTGGCCGCGCGACTTCGTGCTGCTCGTGCCGGTCCAGGGCTGCTGGACCGCGTACTTCAACGCCGCGGACGAGCTGGAGATCTACGTCAACGTGACCACCCGCCCGGTGCTGGGGGCGGGCACGGTCACGGCGGTCAACCTCGACCTGGACGTGGTCCGGTACTTCGACGGCCGGGTCGAGGTGCTCGACGAGGACGAGTTCGCCGAGCACCAGGTGCAGCTCGGCTACCCGGCCGAGGTGATCAGCCAGGCCCGGCAGACCTGCGACTGGCTGGTCGGCGCGGTCTCGTCCCGGGCCGAGCCGTTCGGCGAGGCCGGGGCGGCCTGGCTGGCCCGGGCCCGCGAGGGAGCCTGACCGCCGCTAAGCCCTGCTGAGCAGGGCACGGGCCATGCTGGCGTGCGTGACCAGGCCGTGAATCATCCCGCCGCGGATCGCCGCGCGGACCGCGGCGGCCTTGGGGACCCCGTAAGCGACCGCGATGACGGACGGGATCTTGGCCAGCGCCTCCCCGGGGGTCACGATCATGCGGCTGTCCATCCCGGTCGGCACCGGGCGCCCGTCCTCCCCCAGGAAGACCCCGGCCATCTCGGCGATCACCCCGAGCCGGGCGATGTCCGCCCGCTCCGCGGGGCTGCACGCGTCGTAGATGGTGGACAGCCCGGGCGCCCAGGCGCCGATCGCGACCATCGTGATCGTCACCGACGGGACCAGTGAGAACGCGTCGGCCACGTCGGCCTGCCTGCGGATGGCGGCGGCCGTCTCGGCATCGTCGATAATCATCGGCGCGTAGAAGACGTGCGCGGTGCCGCCGCCGACCCGGGCCACGGTACGCACCAGGTCGAGCAGGTCCCGGCCGTCCGGTGGCGGGACCGCCCCGGTCAGCTGGACGATCGGGCAGGGCGGCATCCGGGTCAGCGTGGCGGCCAGCCCGCTCAGCGACCGCGCCCAGGTCAGGCCGATGACATCACTGGGGGTGATGATGTCGGTCAGCGCCTGGCCGGCCGCCTCACCCAGGCGGCGGCGCAGCGCCAGCTCGTCTTCGTCCGGAAAATCAAAGGCGAACGCGTACTTCAGCCCGAACACGGAGCAGAGCTCGGCGGACAGCCCAGCGTCCAGGGCTCCGCCAGGCAGCCCGATCTCGATGCGCACCATGCCCGCCTCGCGGGCTGAGTCGAGCAGCCGCGCCACCCGGAACCGGCTGATGCCCAGCCGGTCGGCGATGTCGACCTTCGAGACGCCCTCGATGTAGAACTCCCGGGCCACCCGGGCCGCCAGGACGATCTCCCAGGGCCGCTCCGCCGACAGCCCCGTCATGACTCCCCCCGGATCAGCACACCTCAGTCATCCCAGACACGCTCGAGCCGGTGCCGCTCATCTGAGCGACCTGAACTCATATTGGCAGTTTTTCTTGACTTTGGCCACAAACCGACTCATCGTGTTCGGTATTCATGTGATCGCATGAGCGTCTGCCGCTCAGGTGAGCACACGATGAGAGCTCGTACGGACAGCGCAGTCCACCCGGTGAGGGACGTGACGATGACCCGACGACGAGACGACGCCTTAACAGCCGCCCCCTTCCCCGCGTCCTCGCTCAGCCGCCGGGCCTTCCTGGCCGGATCCGCCGGCGGGGCAGCGCTCGCCCTGGCCGGCTGCGCCACCGGCGCGAAGCAGCTCTTCTCCGGCGGAAGCTCCGGGACGACGATCACCGTGGCGATCGTGTCCAACTCGCAGATGACGGACGCGATCAGCCTGTCGCACCTGTTCGAGAGCGAGCACCCGGGCATCCACCCGTCGTTCATCTCGCTGCCGGAGAACGAGGCGCGCGCCAAGATCACCGCGGACGTGTCCACCCAGGGCGGCGAGTTCGACGTCGTGATGATCAGCAACTACGAGACGCCGATGTGGTCAGCCAACGGCTGGCTGGCGAACCTGCAGCCGTACATCAACGCCACCCCCGGCTACGACGCGAACGACTTCCTGCCCCAGCTGCGGGCGACCCTGTCGCACAAGGGGGACCTGTACTCGGTGCCGTTCTACGGCGAGTCCTCGTTCCTGATGTACCGCAAGGACCTGCTGGCCAAGGCGGGCATCAAGATGCCGGCCCGGCCCACCTGGACCCAGGTGCAGAAGATCGCCGCCGAGATGCACGACCCCAAGAAGGGACGCGCCGGCATCTGCCTGCGCGGTGACCCCGGATGGGGAGAGAACCTGGCTCCGGCCGACACGGTGATCAACTCCTTCGGCGGCCGGTGGTTCAACCCGGCCTGGCAGGCCCAGCTGACCAGCCCCGAGGTGACCCACGCGATCAGCACCTACGTGTCGATGCTGCAGAAATACGGCGAGCCGGGCGCCCCCGAGGCCGGCTTCTCCGAGTGCGCCACCCTGTATGGCCAGGGGGACGCGGCCATGTGGTACGACGCCACCTCCGCGGTCGGCGTCATCGAGGACCCGCAGCAGCAGCAAGGTGGCCGGCCACAACGGCTACGCCTGGGCCCCGACCCAGGACGGCCGCCCCTCCGGCTGGCTCTACACCTGGTCACTGGCGATCCCCTCCACCTGCCCGCACAAGCAGGCGGCCTGGGACTTCATCGCCTGGATGACCTCGAAGTCCTACATCAAGACGGTAGGCAGCAAGCTGGGCTGGTCGCACGTGCCGCCGGGCAGCCGGTTCTCCAGCTACCAGATACCGCAGTACAAGAAGCTCTCCGCGGTCTACGGCCCGCTGACCCTGCAGTCCATCAACGCCACCAACTCGGCCCACCCGACGGTCAAGCCGGTGCCCTACACCGGGGTCCAGTTCCTGGACATCCCGGAGTTCCAGGACCTGGGCACCAACGTCAGCGAGCAGCTCAGCGCGGCCATCGCCGGCCAGCAGTCGGTAGCGGCCACGCTGTCCCAGGCGCAGCTGTACGCGCAGGCCGTCGGCGACACCTACCGGAAAACCTGATGGCTAGCGCCGGCCCTGTCCCAGACCAGGCACCGCATCCTCCCGGAGGCCCCGATGACCACGATCGCCCCGCCGGTGGCCGCCGCGCGCCCCGCGCGGGCCCGCCCCGACCGCCGCCGCCAGGGCTGGGTCCGCCGGGCGCCGCTGCTGCCCGCGCTGGTTTTCACCATCATCGTCACCCAGCTGCCGTTCGTCCTGACGCTGTGGTACTCGCTGCAGTCGTGGAGCCTGGTCCGGCCCGGCTCCCAGCACTTCGTCGGGTTCTCCAACTACGTGCAGGTGTTCCAGGACAGCCAGTTCCGCACGACCGCGCTGAACACGGTGATCATGACCGTGGGCGTGGTCCTGATCGCGATGGTCATCGGCGTCGCCCTGGCCCTGCTGCTGGACCGGAAGTTCCTCGGCCGGGGCATCGTGCGCACCCTGCTGATCACCCCGTTCCTGGTCATGCCGGTGGCCGGCGCGCTGATGTGGAAGACGATCATGCTCGATCCCACGTTCGGCATCGTCAACTTCCTGCTCCGGCCGTTCGGCATCGGCCATTTCAACTGGATCGGCAGCTTCCCGCTGGGCTCGGTGATGATCGAGATGATCTGGCAGTGGACGCCGTTCATGATGCTGCTCGTGCTGGCCGGGCTGCAGAGCCAGCCCAAGGACATCCTGGAGGCGGCCAGCACGGACGGTGCGCGGCCGCTGCAGATCTTCCGCGAGCTGACCCTCCCGCACCTGCGCCGGTTCATCGAGCTGGGCATCGTGCTCGGTGCCATCTACGTGGTCAACGAGTTCGACGCGGTCTACATGATGACCCAGGGCGGCCCGGGCATCTCCAGTGCCAACCTGCCCTTCTACATCTACCAGCGGGCATTCCTGGGCTTCCAGGTCGGCCAGGCGGCCGCGATGGGCGTGATCGTGGTGATTGCGACGATCATCATCGCCACCTTCGCGCTGCGGCTGATCTTCACCTCGTTCTCCGGGACGGAGCAGGCGGCATGACAAGCGCGGACATCAGCACGACAGACGCTGGCCTGGCCAGCGCGGCCCCGCGCCGCGTGACACCGCAGGAAGAGGCGCACCAACAGCATCCCCCTGGGCATCGTGGGCTGGATCGTGGGCATCGTGTTCTTCTTCCCGGTCCTGTGGATGGTGCTCACGTCCTTCAAGTCCGAGGTCCAGGCGTACACCAACACCCCGCACCTGTTCTTCACGCCCACCCTGTCGCAGTACAAGGCGGTGTTCGACAGCGGCATCTGGCCGTACGTGGCGAACTCGGCGTTCGCCACCATCGTGTCCACGATCCTGGTCCTGCTGCTGGCCACCCCGTGCGCGTTCGCGCTGTCGCTGCGCCCGGTGCGCAAGACCCGCGATGTGCTGTTCTTCTTCATCAGCACCAAGATGCTGCCGGTGGTCGCCGCGATCATCCCGATCTACATCGCCGCGCGTGACCTGCACATGCTGGACAACATCTTCACCCTGGTGATCCTGTACACCGCGATGAACCTGCCGATCGCGGTGTGGATGATGCGGTCGTTCTTCCTCGAGGTGCCAGGCGAACTGCTGGAGGCGGCCGAGATGGACGGGGCGCCGCTGCGCCGGACGGTGACCGAGGTCATCTTGCCGGTGGTCGCCCCCGGCCTGGCGGCGACCGCGCTGATCTGCTGCATCTTCTCCTGGAATGAGTTCTTCTTCGCGGTGAACCTCACCGCGACCCAGGCCGCCACGGTGCCGGTTTTCCTGGTCGGCTTCATCTCGTCTGAGGGCCTGTACTTCGCCCAGCTGGCCGCGGCGGCGACGATAGCGACCCTGCCCGTCATCCTGGCCGGGTGGGTGGCGCAGCGCCAGCTGGTCCGCGGCCTGTCCTTCGGGGCCATCAAGTGAGGCACGGGCAAGTGAACACGGGCCGAGTGAACACGGGAGTCGATCATGGCTGAGGTCACCTACGACAGCGCGACGTGCATCTACCCGGGCGCGGAACGGCCAGCGGTGGACGCGCTCCGGCTGGCCATCAAGGACGGCGAGTTCGTGGTCATGGTCGGCCCGTCGGGCTGCGGCAAGACCACGGCCCTGCGGATGCTGGCCGGGCTGGAGGAGATAGACGACGGGTCGATCCGCATCGACAACCGGGACATGGTGGGCGTGCCGTCCCGGGACCGGGACATCGCGATGGTGTTCCAGAACTACGCGCTCTACCCGAGCAAGACCGTCGGCGAGAACATGGGCTTCGCGCTGAAGATGCAGGGCGTGGCCAAGGATGAGCGTGCCCGCCGGGTCCGGGAGGCGGCCAAGCTGCTCGACCTGGAGCCGTACCTGGACCGCAAGCCGCGCAACCTGTCCGGCGGCCAGCGCCAGCGGGTGGCCATGGGCCGCGCCATCGTCCGTGAGCCCAAGGTCTTCTGCATGGACGAGCCGCTGTCCAACCTGGACGCCCAGCTCCGGGTGTTGACCCGGACCCAGATCGCCGAGCTGCAGCGCCGGCTGCAGGTGACCACCGTGTATGTGACCCATGACCAGGTGGAAGCCATGACCATGGGCGAGCGGGTGGCGGTCATGCGGGCCGGGCAGCTGCAGCAGTTCGCCTCGCCCACAGAGCTCTATGACCGGCCGGCGAACGTGTTCGTGGCCGGGTTCATCGGCTCGCCGGCCATGAACCGCTTCGACGCCACCGCGGATTCCGGCGGCATCCACCTGGGCGCCGCCACGCTCCGGCCGTCCGACGCCCAGCTGCGCGCGGCCCAGGGCCACGACAAGCTGATCGTCGGGGTCAGGCCCGAGCACCTGACGATCGGCGACGGTGAGCTGACGGTCAAGGTCGCGCTGGTCGAGGACCTGGGCAGCGACTCCTACATCTACGGTCACCTGGCCGACGACCCGGCGAGCAACGTCATCGTCAGGTCCGGCCGGGACCACCCCCATCACGGGGACGTGGTCAAGGTCGGGGTGGATACCACTCACCTGCACATCTTCGATGCCGACAGCGGGCTGCGGCTCGGCGAATGAGCGGCCTGCCGCCGCGGAGCGCGCCCCGGGCCATGACCGGGACCGGCAACCCTGAGAGGACATGATGCGTGCCGTCATCTGGGAGGCGCCCGGCCAGCTTGAGATCACCGAGGCCGCCGACCCGGCGCCGCAGCCCGGCGAGCTGATCATCCAGGTGGGGATCTGCGGCATCTGCGGCACGGACCTGCACATCGCCGACGGCGAGTTTCCCCCCACGCCGTACCCGATCATCCCGGGCCACGAGTTCGCGGGCCGGATCGTGGCCCGCGGCGGCGGGGTTCCCGGCGACTGGCCAGAGGGTGCGCGGGTCGCCGTGGATCCCTCGCTGTTCTGCGGGCACTGCCCGGCCTGCCGCAGCGGGCGCGGCAATCTCTGCGCGAACTGGAACGCGATCGGGGACACGGTGAACGGCGCGTTCGCCGAATACGTCGCGGTGCCCGCGGTGAACGCCTACCGCATCCCGGACAGCGTGGATGATGCCCAGGGCGCGCTCATCGAGCCGCTGTCCTGTGCCGTGCACGGGCTGCGCCGCCTCGGCCCGGTCCTCGGCCACGACGTGCTGCTGATCGGCGCGGGCACCATGGGCCTGCTGCTGCTCCAGCTGCTCAACGACGCGGGCGCCAGCTCGGTCAGCGTGGTGGACCGGACGGCGGCCCGGCTGACGGCGGCCAAGGCCGTCGGTGCGGCCAGCGTCGCCGAGGATGTTCCCGCGCTCGATCACGGCACCTTCGACGTGGCGGTGGACGCGACCGGGGCGCCCGCCGCGATCGAGGCGGCGTTCACCGCGCTCGACCGGGGTGGCCGGCTGCTGATCTTTGGTGTGGCCAGCGGGGACGCCAGCGTGTCGCTGTCCCCGTTCCGCATCTACAACGATGAGATCACCGTGCTCGGGTCGATGGCCGTGCTGAACAGCTTCGGCGCGGCTGCCGACCTGATGGCGGCGGGCACCATCCAGACGAGCCCGCTGCTGAGCCCCCCATTTGCCCTGGACCAGTTCCCCGAGGCGCTGGCCAGCGTCCGCCGCGGCGAGGGCATCAAGCTCCAGGTGGCGCCGGCGGCCTGAGCATCCCGCACCCGCCAGCCCGGGCCGCCCCGCGGTCACTTAAGCGGCGGCTCAGCAGCTCTGGGCGGCAGATTCCGAGCCGGAACCCGCTCCGAACTAGCGGCGACTATCCCGGCCCGGCGGAGAGCGGCCCATACTTCCTCGACGTTGGAGAGCGGACTGAGCGCGAGCTCGACCTCGGCGGTCTCGTCGCGGCCGACCAGGTGGATGCACTCGCGGCGACCTAGGGCACTCCCAGCCCAGCCGACCTCGTCCCGCCACATCCTGGCCGTGTCGGCGCGCAGGCAGATGTCCCGGCTGTCCAACATCATTCCCTGGGGCGCGCGAACCTCTATCGCCCCGGCCCGGATAAGAAGGCGGGGCCCGCCGCCGAGACTCCTACTCCAGTCCACCCAGTTCCCGCCGGGATGCATGCACTGGCGAACCAGGACAGCACAGTCATAGATCACCGTCTGGTTCTGGACCCAGGCATTCAACTCGCGGTTCCTGCGTGCGCGCACCCGGGTGCGGATCAGGGCATACGACAAAAACGCGATCACGAGGAAGCTGAAGATCCCACCTGCCAGCCTGGACATTGCGGTTCACCCGTTCCACGTTCAGTCCCTCATGCTCGCAGAGGTGAGCCCGTCGCCCGCCGAGACCCGCCGGCCGGTGGTGCGGCGGCTGCGCTCATGGACGCTTCAGGAACCTCAAATAGACCGCCGCAAATACCAGGACAATCCCGACGTTAACGATCAGCCGAACCCAGAACTGGTGCCTGAAGAACAGGACGTCCACGCCGACCACGACGGCTACCATCGCGAGCACGTAAAGCGCGACGGCTACCCGGTTTCCCACCGTCTCACCCTAGTCTCCACTGCCGGCGGGTGATCTATTGACGGTGTTTCCCAAGACCCGCAGCGCCGAGACTGCTGAGGTCTGCCGAGCGGTGGTCGCGTGCGGTAGAACGGCCCCGTGGACTTCTTGTGCTACCACCGTGACCGACCCGGCTCGATGGCACTCCGGGAGGAGCTGCAAGAGCTGCACTGGTCCTACATGGACGGATACGCGGCGGAGATGGTCGCTCGGGGCCCGACCCTCACCGACGATGGCGAAACGGCTACGGGCAGCGTGCACATTGTCGGGCTTTCCGGCCCGTCCGCCGCGCGGGCGTTTGCCTTCGACGAGCCCAACTATCAGGCCGGGGTGTACCGCGACGTTCTGCTGCGGCGATGGCACAACGGCCTTGGACGCACGATGTGGGACTTCCCCGGCGGCCCCGAAGGCGGGAATCGGTACCTCGTGCTGGGCTTCGGTGCTGGACCGGGGGTCGACCTCGACCCGCCGCCCGACCGCAACGATCTGATCGCGTATGGTCCGTTGCTCTCCGACGCCGGTGACACCTGGCTGGGAACCGCAGCACTGGTTCGCTCACCCGATCCTCGGAGCGCGCGTGCTCTTCTGCCGCCGGAGCGGTACGTCGACATCGAGGTCCACAATTGGCAGTTCGGCGGGCGCCGATAGCGTGGCGGCGCGGCCTCACCTAGTCATCCGGTCATGCCGTTCGGGTAGGTTCGCTGGCTGGCTCATATGATCGGGTGGGTCAGCGGATCAGGCCGGAGATGAGGCTGACCGAACCCGCCACGATGACCACGCCGAACAGGTAGGACAGGATCGCGTGGGCGAGCACGGTGCGCCGGATCCGGGTATCGCGCAGTGTCGTGTCGGACACCTGGTAGGTCATGCCGATGGTGAAGGCGACATAGGCAAAGTCGCGGTAGCTGGGCTGCTCGTGCCCGTCCTGGTCCCCGAACGCAATGCCCCCGGCCTTGGACCGGAAGTGCTCGTCAGCGTAGCGCAGGGTGTAGACCGTGTTCATCACGGTCCACGACAGCACGACGGTCAGCACGGCAGCGCCGATCAGCAGCACCCGCTGCGCGCCGCTTTCCCGTCCCGCCAGGTGGAGCACGTAACCCACCCCCAGGAGGCTGGCGACGCTCACCCCGACCAGCAGCACCCTCGCGGAGCCCTCCGTTTCGTCCTCGCGGGCAGCAAGCCGCGCCGCGCGTGAGCTGTCGGCCCGGATAATGACCGGCCAGGTGGTCAGGAGGAAGGTGAGCGCAGCGGCGTCCCAGCCTCCGACCAGTGCCAGCCCCCACGTCGCGACCGGCAGGAGGGCCAGAGCGACGATCAGCCCGGCGAAGAGCACCGTGACCGCGCGCCGCATGGCGGGAGCGTGCAACCCAAGCCATCGGTGGTACAGGGTGTCAGCCGGGACGCCGGTCATCGTCTGAGTGTTCCCGGCCGCCAGCGATGTGTCACTCCCTCTGCCCGGCCCAGATCGCCTGCGGCGAAGCGAGCACCATCTGCGCCGCGCCGCCCGGCCGGTGGAACTTAGGCCATGAGTGTCGGTTCATCGGGGGCGGACAGGCTCAGCACCGCGCCAGCCACCGCGGGCGACGCGCTGATCCTCGCCTCCAGCGCCCGCAGCCGGATGGCTAGGTGTGACTCGGTGTCATCGCCGGTGAGATCTACATCACCGATCACCGAGACCATCCTCGGGCCGACTATTTCCAGGCGCAGATAGGTCACCCGGGCCACCTCCGGCGCATCCAGCAGGGCCTGGAGAGCGGCCGCACGCACACGGGGATCGGCCTCCTGGCCGACCAGGAACCGCCGGTTGCGGTTGATCAAGACGACCGCGACGACGGCGAGCAGCACGCCGACCAGGATCGACCCGGCGGCGTCCGGGACGGGGGATCCGGTTAGCTGATGGGCGGCCAGCCCAGCCGCCGCGATCAGCAGGCCAATCAGGGCGGCGGAGTCCTCGGCAAACACCGCCCGCAGGGTCGGATCTGAGGTGGCCAGCACGTGCTCAATGAGGTCCCGCTGCATCGACTCGGCCTCGGGCCTGGCCTGCCGGACCGACTGCCGGAAGGAAATGGCCTCCAGAACGAAGGAGACGGCCAGCACGGCGTACCCCACCGCGAAGTGGGCAGCTGGCTCCGGGTGGATGAGTTCCAGGACGCCGTATGTGACCGACACGGCAGCGCCGGCTACAAACAGCCCGATCGCGGCGAACAGCGACCACACATAGGCCTCCCGGCCATGACCGAACGGGTGCGCCAGGTCAGGCGGGCGGCGGGACCGCCGGTTGGCAATCAGCAGGAAAATCTCGTTGCCAGTGTCCGCCCACGAATGCGCCGCCTCGGCCACCAGCGACGCCGACCCGGTCAGTGCGGCCGCAGCCGACTTCGCTACCGCTATCAGCAGGTTGGCGCCGAAGGCAACCAACACCGTCGTGAGACTCTCAGACCCGCCCGGACCACCCAGCAACGACACCGACCCGAGCAGATCATGGGATCCACGAGCGGCCCCCTCCGCCGCAACCGGCGCAGGACCGTCGTCGCCGCTCGGCTCGGATGCCATCAACAACTATTAACACAGCGCCCAGCACGGGAACCGAGAGGCATCACGCCAGGGCAGGCGCTGCCCCTGCCGGGGGCTGATGATGGCCTAGCCAGTGCGGGCGACGCCTACGATGACCTGGCCCTCACGGGGCGGGAGGTGCACGGGCTGTTCCCAGTCCGGGCGCCACTCCCGCGCGTCTACCACCCCGGGCGGGACCAGTTCCAGCGAGCCGAAGAAGCTGGCGAACTCCGCCACCGGGTGGTTATACACCCGCGTCCCCCCGGTGGAATAGGCGCCGAAGCCCGAGTCCGCCCGGTCGCTGTCGCCACGTCCGGCGGACAGCACGACGTAGCTCCCGGGTGCCAGCGCTGCGGCGTACCTGGCCACCAGGTCCCGCGCGGCGCCAGGGGTGAAGAAGTGCAGCAGGAACCCCATCAGCAGGCAGGCCGGCGCGGCCAGGTCGATGCCCGCGGCGACGGCGCCCAGGATCGCGTCCGTCTCGCGCAGATCGCCGTCCACCACGGTCACGGCGGGATTGCCCTGGGCGGCCAGCGCGCGCAGGTGACTGAGCACCACCGCGTCGTTGTCGACGTAGGCCACCCGCGCGCCCGCGGTGATGGCCTGGGCCGTCTCGTGCGTGTTCGGCACGGTGGGCATGCCGCAGCCCAGGTCGATGAACTGGGTGATGCCCTGGTTCGCCGCCCACGTCACGGCGCGGGCCAGAAACTGCCTGTTCTCCCGCGTCACCTCGGCCGTCAGCGGGGCGACGGCCAGCAGCCGCTCCGCTACCTCCCGGTCGGCTGCGAAATGATCCTTCCCATTCAGCAGGTAGTCATAGACCCGGGCGATGGACGGCGTGCGGGGGTCGAAGTCGGCCACGGCCCCACCCTAGCGCCCGGACGATTTCACCGGCTGCGCCGAGCGCGTAAGCCACAGGCCGCCGTTCGGCACGGCGATCTTGTGGCCGGGCGGCTAGCTGTCCGGCGGTGCCGCCCAGGGCGGGGTCCCCAGTGGCGGCCGCAGCCTGGTCGCGACGTCGATTGCGGCGCGGATGATCGCCGCCTGCGACTGGAGCGTGTCGCAGGCGGCTGAGGACTCCTGAGCGGGCAGCGGCGGCACGCCTTGTCAGCGCACGATGCGGAGGGCGAGCAGCGGCGGGCACCCGCGCTGGACCAGCCTGGCGATTTCGTGCCAGTCAACGCGGCTGGCGGCGCCTTCGGCCAGCAGCCCGGGGATCCCGAGACGCGTGAGTTGTCTCACCCGCCACTCGTGCACGAGGAGTTCATCGCGGCCGATGGCTTCGTGACGGGCGATCGTCGGGATGGGTTCCATCGTCCGGCCCTCCTGCCAAGCTGGCTGCTGCTCGTGCCTTCATGATCGCGCGCCTGGGCCCGCCGGGCATCGCGGCCAGCCGCCATCAGCGGCTGCAGCTAACTGCACACGGCCCGCGGCCCCCGCTAGCCCGTATAGCTGACTCCCGCTGCCTGCAATGCGCGACGTGAGAGCAGGCGGCCAGGCTGGATGCAACGGCTTCGGCCGGCGGCTGGGCCACCAGAGGCCCGGCCGGATGCCGGGCCCGGGATGGCCGGGCAGCGTGCTGCGAAGGCGACGCAGAAGGAGCGGGCACATGACAGCCTCGCCAGGCATACCGCGGGCCCGGATCATGCCCTCCAGGCGCACCCGCGACGGTATGACCACCTCGCCACCGCATCCGGTGCACTTGCGGCTGGTGACGGGCAGCGACGTGCTGTGATCGGGTGCGACAGGCAGCCGGAACCGGCCGCCACCGGGCGTCTGCGGATATACCTGGGCTACGCGCCGGGGGCCGGCACGACCTGCGCGCTGTTCAGCGAAGGTCACCGGCGTGCTGAGCAGGGCACCGACGTCGTGGTGGCTATCGCTGAGACGCACGGCCGGCCGCACACCGAAGCCCTTCTGGCCGGTCTGGAGATCATTCCCCCCGCGAACGTCCCGTACCAGGGCACCACGTTTGAGGAGATGGACCTGGGCGCGGTGCTGGCCCGCAGGCCCGCGGTGGCGCTAGTAGACGATCTCGCCCACAGCAACGTGCCGGGCGCGGGTCACGCCAGGCGATGGCAGGACGCCGGGGATCTGCTCGACGCAGGCATCGACGTGATCTCCACCGTCTGTATCGGCCAGCTGGAATCGCTCAGCGACGTGGTGGAGAAGATCACCGGCGTCCCGCACCGGGAAACCGTGCCTGATCCGGTGGTCCGCGCCGCGGGCGAGGTCGAACTGGTGGACGTGGCGCCGCAGGCGCTGCAAGAACGGCTGGCGCATGGGCACATCTATCCGGCGGAGCGGGCCGGGGCAGCGCTGGGGAGCTGGTTCCAGACCCCGAACCTGTCCGCGCTGCGTGAGCTTGCCCTGCTGTGGCTGGCCGGCAAGCTGGCCAGCGACCGGCGGCGGTCCCGCCCCGGCGGCCAGGTTCCGGGTGACGATCATGCCCGGGAGCGGGTGGTGGTCGCGCTCAGCGGCGGCCCGGAGGGCGAGACGCTGATCCGCCGGGCGGCACGGATCGCCGCCTGGTCCGCCGGGGACCTGCTGGCCGTGCATGCCGCCCGGCCTGCGGGCCCGACCGCCGCCGGTCGCGCCGCGCTCGCCGCCCAGCGGCAGCTCACCGTCTCACTCGGCGGCACCTACCACCAGCTGGCCGACTCCGACATCCCGGCCGCGCTGCTGGCGTTCGCCCAGGCAGAGGACGCCACTCAGCTGGTGCTCGGCGTGACCCGCCGCACCCGGCTGGCGGCGCCGTCGCTCACCGCCACGATCAGGTCGCAGCTGATCCGCCGCGGCGGCGGAATCGGCGTGCACATCGTCCCCTGCCCACCCGCTGCCAACGGCGTCCCGCCCGCAGAGTGTGGCCCGGATAAGAGCCCGGGTAAGAGCAGAAGAACAGTGACGCAGCGGAAGATCTCCTGGCCTGGCCGCCTCCGGCTGGCAGCGCGATGGGGCCGGGGCGGGCAGCCCGCCCGGCGCTCGCATGCCTGAGACTCGCCGTCCGGCGTGGGGGGCCGTGACTAGGGGGTAGCACCTGGCCGGACAGCTCCCGGTGCCGTGGCTGCGGCGCTGGGGATGGCGGGCAGATGGACATGCAGGGTTGTACCGTGACCGGGCGGGCTGAGGACCGAGATTGTTCCGCCGAGTGCCTCGACCCGGTCTTTGAGGCCGATGATGCCGGAGCCGCGGCTGGGGTCGGCGCCCCCGATGCCGTCGTCGCGTATCAGGAGGGTGAGGGCGCCGTCGCGGCTGTCTACCCGCATGGTGATGACCGACGCCTGCGCGTGCTTTGCGGTGTTGGTGAGCGCCTCGGACGCGACGTAATAGCCGGCCACCTGGAGATGCTCCGCGGGCTCGCGAGCTGAGTTTGAGGTTCAGGTCGACCGGCACCGCAGAGCGCCGGGCGAGCGCCTTGAGCGCCGGGCCGAGCCCGGTCTCGGACAAGACGGCCGGGTGGATACCGTGCGAGATCTCCCGCAGTTCGTCCAGCGCGGTCCCGAGCCCGTCCGCCAGCAGCGATAGCTCACCCTGAATCTGGTCCGCGGGCCGGGGTGTCATCGTCTCGATAGTGCGGGCTTTCAGCGCGAGCGAGACGAGGCGCTGCTGGATGCCGTCGTGCAGGTCACGCTCGAGCCGCCGCCGGGTCTCGTCGGCGGCGGCGACGATCCGGGCGCGTGACGCGGACAGCTCGGTGCGGCTCTGGGTGTTGGCGATGGCGGTTCCCATGAGCTCGGTGAACTCGGCCAGGCGATCCTCCGCCTGATCGGGGAGGGGCCCATCGGTGGACGCGATCGTCACCAGCCCCCAGACGGCTCCGTCCACCGTGATCGGCGCGGCGGCCACGGTATGGAGCCCGACCTCGCGTGCCCTGGCGGCGAAAACGCCTCGCCGGTGCGAATAAGTCCACGACCCGTCCCGCGCGACCTGTCTGCCGCAGTCGTGCCGCCAGCCCCGAGGCATGGTACGGCCATCGCGTGCCCGGCTGGAACGGGTGCGGCCGGTCACTCCAGGCGGCGATCACCGTCGTCGTCTCGTCGTCCTCATAACGCTGAACAGCGGAAATGGGCAGGTGCATCACCTCAGAAACCTCGCGGGCCACGGCGGCGAAGACTTCCCCGGTGTCCGCGCCCTGGGCGACCAGCGTGGCTATACGCCGCAGCGCTGCCTGTTCCTGCGCCAGCCGCTCGATCTCGGTCCGTGCGTCACTATTGGCGATCGCCGTGGCCATGAGTTCAGTGAAGACGGCCAGCCGGTCCAGGGTATCGGCGGGCAACGGCGGGCGTTCATGGCCGGCCGCCACCATCACCGCACCCCAGACACGACCGTTAACGAGAACGGGAACGCCGGCCGCCCTGCCGATGCCGAGCTCCCTGGCTGATTCGCTGAAGCACGCTCCTGATCTGCCGGTAGTCGTCGATTCTGAGCGGCTGGCCGGTCCGCTGCACCCTGGTGACGAGGCCCGGGTCACCGGCCGGGCAGGGCCAGGACCGGCCGAGATAGGACAAGACCTTGCCCGTCCCGGCGATCACTGTTGCCACGCCGTCCCCGTCGTAGCGGAACAGCCCGACCAGCGGAACGCCGAACAGCCCCCCGACCTCGGCAGCGACCGCGGTGAAGACGTCGCCTGGCGGAACAGCTACGGCCACCAGGGTCGCGACGCGGCCGAGCGCCGCCTGCTCCGCGGCGACGTGTCCGAGTTCCCGGCGCGCCTCGGTGTTCGCGATCGCCGTAGCGACAAGCTCGGTGAACGCCCCGATGCGCATCTCCGTGCCCGCGGGCAGCGGTTCCGGCCGCGAAGAGCCGATGACCATCGCCCCCCACACCCGTCCCCCGACCAGAACCGGAGTCCCCGCCGCCGCGCGAACCCCCATGGACCGGGCCTTCTCGGCCACTGGGCCCCCGGCGTCGTCGTAGTCGTCGATGCGGACCGGCTGTTGCGTGCGGAACACGCGGCCGACGATGTTGTCCCCTTCCAGCGGCACCCGCGTGCCAGCCGACTCCACCGTGCCCCGCGGGCTCCAGGCCCCGACCACGGTCGCCGTCTCATCCCGCTCGTACCTGACCAGGTGGGCGCTATCGAGGTCAAGGAGCTTCCCGGCCTCTTCGGTCACCGCCGCGAAGACCTCGGCGGGCGAGGGCTGGCGGCCGACCAGGGTGGCCACCCGCCGCAGCGCCGCCTGCTCGTCGGCCAGTACGCCCCGGGCCTGTTCTGACCCGGCCGCGCGGCGGCTGGCCTGAGCCGCCACCGCGCCGACAATGACCGCCATCCCCAGGAACAAGCCGAGCACCAGCACCGTCGCCGCGTCGAGCACGCGCAGGGGCGGCAGGAAATACCAGTCGAACGCCTCGATGATCACGACCCCGACCGGAAGCGCGATACAAGATCCCGCCGACGCGGGCGACCGTCAGCACGGCCAGGAGAAAGAGCAGGCCCAGGAGCACAGCAGGCACGTGAGACCTCGCGGCTGTCCCCACCAGCGCCGCGAGAACGAATGCGGCGACGCCTACCACGACGGCCAGGACGATCTCCACCCAGAACCGTCTGCGCCGCCATTGCGACCACGAGGTCACCGCAAACTACCTGCTTAGTCGGCTTCGTGCGGTCCGGCCGGGCCCACCGAGCCCCGCCATGAGTCGAGACTGTCACCTCCGGCCGCCGGCCTGCAATGGCGGGGGCTCACCCGCCTGACGTCCCGGCCGGGGCGGGTCGATAATGCAAAGCATGAACAGCAGCCCCGGCCGTTGGGCCCGTCCCGGCAGAACGGTGACGGTCGCCTTATGAGCGGCCTGCGGGTGCTCCTGGCCGAGGACGATGTCCTGCTCCGCGAGGGCCTGGCCAGTTTGCTCGAGCGCTCCGGCTATGACGTGGCGGGGCAGGCGGCTGACGGCCCGGGGCTGCTCGCACTGGCCCGCGAGACCAGGCCTGAGCTGGTAGTGGCCGACATCCGGATGCCGCCCACCCACACCACCGAAGGCCTGGAGGCGGCCCGGGTAATCCGCCAGGAAATGCCCGATACCGCCATCCTTGTCCTGTCCGCCTACGCCGAAGTCGAGCACGCCATGGAGCTGCTGGCCAGCGGTCGCCGGATCGGCTATCTACTCAAGAGCCGCGTCTCCGACGTGGACGAATTCCTCGACACCCTCAGACGGGTCGCCAACGGGAGTACGGTCGTGGACCCCGTGCTGGTCCGGGAACTGGTAACCGCCCGCCGCCGCTACGACCCCCTCGAAGCCCTCAGCGAACGGGAACGCGAGGTGCTCACCCTGATGGCCGAAGGACGCTCCAACGCCGGCATCGGACGGCGGCTGTGGGTCACCGAGGGAACCGTCGAAAAACACGTCCGCAGCATCCTCACCAAGCTGGACCTGCCCGAGGCCGACGACGACCACCGCCGCGTCCTCGCCGTGATCACCTTCCTCGACGCCCACTGAGCCTCCACGCCCCGGCGGCGGCCAGTTCCGCTGCCGCCTTCCAGTAGCCCGGAGCGGTGCCGGACCACGTCCCGCAGCGGCGGCCAGGCCCGGCCGATACCTGCTAGCAGGTATCGGCCACGATTCCTGCTGGCCGGGTGGTGATCTGGGGGCTCGCCGCGATGTGCCCGTACCGCTGGCGCGGCATCGTCGGTTACACGGCGGAATCGTCAGTGTCCCCCCGGAGCAGGGGCCCGGGGCGGTCCATGGCAAGGGAGAAGCAATGATCAAATCATTCACCCGGCTGGAAGCACTCAGGCGTCCCCGGCTGATGCTGGCCTTGCCGGCCGCCGCCGCGGCCGTGGCGGTGCTGGCGGCGTGCGGCTCGTCGGCGCGGCTCCTCGGGCGGTTCCTCGGGGTCCAGCAGTCCTGTTGCGGCGTCCTCGAGCACCCTCAAGACCGCCAAGATCGGCGGCGCGACGGTGCTGACCAACGGCAAGGGGTTCACGCTCTACTCGTTCGCCCCCGACACTTCCACCAAGTCCAACTGCAACGGGTCGTGCGCGAAGTTCTGGCCGCCGGTCAAGGGGCCGGCGACGGCGTCCGGGGTCAAGGGCACGTTCGCCACGATCAAGCGAGCCGACGGCGCAACCCAGGCCACCTTCGACGGGCACCCGCTGTACACCTACGTCGGTGACCACGCCCCCGGGCAGGCCAAGGGCAACGGCCTGAACCTCTCCGGCGGCGTGTGGCACGAGGTCACCACGTCCGGGAGCGCACCGAGCGGCGGCTCCTCATCGGGCTCCGGCGGCGGCGGCTACTGATCCGGACCGCATCAGAGCAACACGGAGGACGGACAGATGACAGACCGGGAACACATGATCAGGCCGGGAACGACCAGGACGGCGGGGCGAGCCGCGCGGGAGCACGCTGAACCGCCGCCGCGCGGCTGGGCCAGAATCGGCCTGCGGGTGGCGGGTGGGGGCCTGCTGATCGCCACCGCGGCGATCCACCTCGACCTGTACCTGACCGGCTACCGGACGATCCCCACCATCGGCTGGCTGTTCCTGCTGCAGGTGATCGCGGCCTTCGGCCTCGGGCTGGCGGTGCTGGCCATCCCTGACCGGCTCGTCCTCCCGGGCCGGCTGGCCGCCGCGGCGGGAGCCGGCTTCGCCCTCGCCACCCTCGGCGGTTACCTCCTGTCGGTCTGGATCGGGCTGTTCGGGTTCAAGGAGGTCCGCACGACCGCCGGCATCGTCGCCGGCATCGTGGAGGTAGCCGCCTTCGCGGTCCTGGCCGCGCTCGCGCTTGCCCCCGCCCCGGCGAAGGCCTCAGCGGACCACGCGGCGGCGGCCCCGGCCACATTCCCGGCCCGGATCCCCCCGGCGGCCGCCCGGGCGGCCGGAATGACCGCCGCTGGCCTGGCGGTTGCGGCGCTGGTGCTGTTTGGGCTGGTGGTTGCCGGGGCCAGCGCTCCGGCACCCGCGGCCACGGGCACGGGCACGGCCCTGAAGACCGCAACCATCGGCGGGACAACGGTACTGACCAACGCCAAGGGCTTCACGCTCTACTCATTCGCCCCCGACACCCCGGCCAGCTCGAAATGCTACGGCAGCTGTGCCGCGTACTGGCCGCCGGTGACCGGCACCGCCGCGGCCGGCCAGGGCCTGCCGGGCAAGGTCACCACCATCACCCGCACCGGCGGCGCGCACCAGCTCACCTACAACGGGCACCCGCTGTACACCTACATCGGCGACACCGCCCCCGGCCAGGCCCACGGCAACAACCTCAACCTCAACGGCGGCCTGTGGCACGAAGTGCCCGCCTCCCGGTAACAACCGCCACTAAAGCCACCCGGCTGACCTGACGACGGCACCGCCACCAGCGGTGCCGTCGTCATTCGAGCGTACGGTCATGCTTGATATCGAGGCGCGCCTCGATCACCTGCATGATCAGGGGTCTCGCTAGCAGCAATGCCGCGGCGTGTCATCTGCGACACTGGTCCTATGCCGACCCGGGTCCTCATTGTGGACGACAACCGGCCGTTCCTCGAGGCTGCACGCGTTCTCCTCGAGCGGCAGGGCCTGTCCGTCGTGGGCGTCGCCGAGACGTCGGCGGAGGCGCTCAGCAGAGCCGGGGAGCTCCGGCCGGATCTCGCCCTGGTCGACATCATGCTCGCGGAGGAGAGCGGCTTCGAGTGTGCGCGGGACCTGATCGAGCACGATCAGGACGGCGGCCCGGTGGTCATCCTGATCTCGACCCACGCGGAGGCGGACTTCGCGGATCTCATCGCGGAAAGCCCGGCTCGGGGTTTCCTGCCGAAGTCGGAGCTGTCTGCCGACGCAATTCGCCGAATACTCAACGGCCGCCCGCGCTGAGGCACTTACCTCGCTGCGCCGGAGCGGCCGCCGGACGTTTGAACGGGAGGTTCTCGCCATCTGCCGGCCGCCGACTGCAGCCCAGCCCCTCGCAGGCGATACTCACCCGTTGCCCTCACGGTCATGAGCCTGCTGCGCGGTCTGGCCGGGGCCTCGCCGGCCCACCGGCCGCGGGCCCGCCGAATGGCAGCGTGGGTTCTGGCGATCGTCGGCCCCACGCTGGTAACGCTGGCCGCGCTGCCGTTCCGGGTGTCCCTCGGGCTGGGCGGGGTCCTGTTCTGCATGCTGCTGGTGGTCATCGCGGTCGCGGTCGTCGGCGGCACCTGGCCCGCGCTGGCCGGGGTGGTGCTCGGCATTCTGGCGGGAGCATTCTTCTTCACGCGCCCCTATGGATCGCTGCGCGTTTACCTGCATCCCGACCTTATCTCGCTGGTCGCGTTCGCGATCGCCGGACCGGCCACCGGAATCCTGATCGGCAAGCTGGCCCGGCTCGCCGAGGAACAGGCGTCGTCCCGGCGGGTCGAGACGGCGCTGCGGCGGGTCGCGACGCTGGTGGCGCGTGCATCGCCGGCGGAGGAGTTGTTCGCGGCGGTCACCGAGGAGGTGGGGCGGCTGCTTGGCGCCGATTTCGCGCGCCTGGCGCGCTACGAGCCCGCCGATGCGCTCACCTTCGTCGCCGCCTGGAGCAGGACCGGCGAGCACTTCCCGGTTGGCAGCCGGTGGGCCCTTATCGGGGAGGACAACATCGGCGTACTGGTCTTGCGGGCGGGCCGGCGGCCCGGATCGACGACTTTGCTGGTATCTCCGGGCCGCTCGCTGCCGACGCCCGCGAGCGGGGGGTCCGCTCGGCGGCGGGAGCGCCGATAATCGTCGAGGGCCGCATCTGGGGCGTGATATTCGCCGGATCGAATCTGAAGCAGCCGCTGCTGCCGGACACTGAAGCGCGTCTCGCTTCCGTCACGGAACTGGTGGCGACGGCGATCGCCAATGCCGAGAGCCGCGCCGCGATCACCCGGCTCGCCGAGGAACAGGCGGCGCTGCGCCGGGTCGCCACGCTGGTCGCCCGCGGAGCGCCGGCGGAGGAAGTGTTCGGGGCGGTTACCGAGGAAGCCGGGCAGCTGCTTCATGCCGACCAGACGACGATGAGCCGCTACGAGTCCGACGACACGGCGACCATCGTCGCTGGGTGGAGCAAGACCGGCGACGTCCTTCCCCTTGGCGAGCGGCCCGGGCTCGGCGGGGAGAACCTGATGACGATCGTCTCGCAGACCCGCCTGGCCCGGATCGCCAGCACCGCGCGCGCCTCCGGCGAGGCGATCGCGGTCATCCGGCCAGCGGGTGTGCGCTCCGGGGTCGGCACGCCGATCATCGTCCAGGACCGCCTGTGGGGCGTCATGATCGCCAGCTCGACCAATGAGCAGGCGCTCGCCCCGGACACCGAGGCACGCCTGGCCTCGTTCACCGACCTGGTGGCGACGGCGATCGCGAACGAGGAGCACCTCGCGCAGCTCACGGCCTCCCGGGCGCGCGTCGTGGCCACCGCGGACGAAACCCGCCGGCGCATCGAGCGTGACCTGCACGATGGCGCGCAGCAGCGGCTGGTCTCACTCAGGCTCGCACTGCGAGCCGCGCAGACGATCGTTCCACCGCACCTCGGTGACCTGGAGGATGAGCTGGCGCAGGTGGCCGACGGGCTGGAGGGCGCACTGGATGACCTCCAGGAGATGGCGCGCGGCATCCATCCCGCGATCCTGGCCAAGGGCGGCCTCACCCCGGCGCTGAAGACGCTCGCCCGCCGCTGGACCGTTCCGGTCAAGCTCGATGTGCGGGCGGTGGCGCGGCTGCCCGAGCGAGTCGAGGTCGCCACCTATTACGTCGTCTCAGAAGCACTCACCAATGCAGCCAAGCACGCGCGGGCTTCGCTCGTACATGTTGAGGTGGAGACGGTCGGGGGTGCCCTCCGGGTCTGCGTCCGCGACGACGGGGTGGGCGGAGCAGATCCGATCCGGGGCTCCGGGCTCGTCGGGCTGAAAGACCGCGTCGAGGCGCTCGGCGGTGCCATCACCATCCACAGCCCCCCAGGGTCGGGCACAACCCTGCGCGTCGAGCTTCCACTCAGCGGCTGACGCCGGCGGCCTGAGCGTCCACCACCCGCCAGCACCGGCCGCCCCGTGGTCACTAAGGTGGCAGGGACAACGGGAGGATGAATGTCGGTGACACCAGAGCCGGAACACATGAGCAACCGGCACCGCACCACGCTGCGCCGGATCTTCGAGCATCCGGTCAGCCACAACATCGAGTGGCGGGAGGTCGTGTCGCTGCTCGACGCGGTCGCCACCACGGTGGAGCAGCACGGCGGCAAGCTCGACGTGACGATCGGGACCCAGAAGGAGTTCATCGAGCAACCCCGCGGCAAGGACATCGACGAGCAGACCGTGCTCGACCTGCGCCGGATGCTCAGCAGCGCCGGTTTCGAGCCGGGCCAGGCCTAAGCGGTACCGGCGGCCGGGTCAGCCGCGGATCTGCTCGCGCACGGCGGCGGTGATCTGGTCGGCCCGGCTGATGATGTCGTCGGCCTTCCCGGTCTCGGCGATCATTTCCAGGCTGGCCCGCTCGTCGGAGATGGACGCCAGGTTGATTTCCACGTTGACCCGGGCCGTGGACGCGGCGGCCCGGGCGCTCTCGGCCGCGGCGGCCACGTCGCTGATGACGTTGCGGTTGCCGATCACGGCCAGCGCCTCGGCGAGGTCGATCACCATCCCGGCCAGGCTGATGACCTGGGCCGGCGGCCAGGCGGCGTTGGAGAGCGCCTGGCCGACGGCCGCCTCCCGGGCGGCCGTCTCCTCGTCGGTGGACCGGGGCAGCCGGTAGGCGTCGGCGACGGCCAGGAACGCGTCCGCGTCGGCGTCGGCCAGCCGCAGCGCGATGCCCCGCAGCTCGTCCACCTCGCTGATGATCCGGCTTATGGTCACCTGGTGCTCGGCGTACTTCTCGCCGGTGGTGTACCGGGCCACCATGCCGAGCAGCGCCGCGCCCTGGGCGGCGAGCAGCGCCGCCGCGGCGCCGCCGCCGGGGGCGGGGACCCGCTCGGCCAGCTGGTCCAGGAACTCACCGATGGTCTGGTCGCTGATGGGCACGTGTCCTCCGGGTCGGGTGCGGGGCGGGGTGCCGTCCGCCAAGATCCTCCCACGCAGGCCGGGTACGGCCGGGCCGGGCCCGGCCGCCGGTCACCGGAGCACGGGCCCCGGTCACCGGAGCGCGGGCCCCGAAGTCGTAGCGGACGGGCTGCCCGGGACGTCGCCGGGGTCCTCGTCCGGCGCCAGATGCCCCAGCTGGAACCGGAGCCGGCAGACCACCACGTTGTCGGTGCCCTGCGTGATGGCCTGGCTGAGCACGAAACCGCGCTGGTTGTGCAGGAACCACCGCCACCAGTGCTCGGGCTGCACCTCGGGGATGACCACCAGGATCCGGCGGTGCGGATCCTCCTGCTCCCTGGCGCGCAGGTAGTCCACCACCGGGGGGCCGAGGGAGCGGTGCGGCGTGCGCAGCGTGACCAGCGGCACGCCCGGGTTCCATTCCTCCCACTGCGCACGGAAATGCTCGGTCGTCTGCTCGTCGTCGGGGTCGTCGTAGCAGATCGTCACCGCGACGGCGTCATCGGCCAGGGACAGGGCGGCGGAGATCCCCTCCCGGGTCAGCCGGGACATGCCGCGCACCGGCACCACGGCCAGCCCCGGCGTCCGCTCCGGCGGGTCCGGAATCTGGCCCAGCTCGAGCAGCGCGCCGATCCCTTCGTAAATCCGGTGGATGCGGCGGAACAGCAGCACGACCAGGGGGATGACGATAACGACCAGCCAGGCGCCCTCGGTGAACTTGCTGACCAGCTCGATGGCCAGCGCGACGGTGGTCAGTACCGCGCCCAGCCCGTTGATGAACGCCCGGCCTGCCCAGCCATCGGTGTGCTGCTCGTGCCAGTGCTTCACCATGCCCGCCTGGGACAGGGTGAAGCCGACGAACACCCCGATGGCGAACACCGGGATCAGCTTCTGGGTATCGCCCTTGGACACGACCAGCAGCACCGCCGCGAACACCGCGAGGACCCCGACCCCGTAGCGGAAGACCGACCGTTCGGCCTTCAGCGCGAACATGTGCGGCAGGAAGTTGTCCCGGGCCAGCAGGCTGGCCAGCACGGGCAGGCCGCCGAAGGACGTGTTCGCGGCCAGGGCCAGCAGGACGGTCGTGATCAGCTGGATCGCGTAGAACAGGATGTTGTGCCCCACGGCGGCCGCGGTCAGCTGGGCCAGCGTGGTCTCGGTCGGCGACGGGGCGACGTGGAACTTGCGGATCAGCACGGCGATGCCGATCAGCATCAGGCCGAGGATGATGCCCAGCATCATCTCGGTGTGCTGGGCCCGGCGGGCACGCGGCTGCTTGAACTGGGGCACCGCGTTCGCGATCGCCTCCACGCCGGTCAGCGCCGAGCAGCCGGACGCGAACGCCTTCAGCAGCAGCAAGATGCCGACCGACTCCGCCACCGCCGGCAGGTGCCCGGAGGGGGGCACCGCGGGATGCGTGCGGATCAGGCCGCCGGCGATCACGATCGCGATGGACGCGATGAAGATCAGCGTGGGCACGATGAACAGCCGGGCGGACTCCGCGACACCCCACATGTTGGCCGCGGTGATGATCGCGAGCACGCCCAGGCAGATCCAGACCCGGTCGGGATACAGGCTGGGGAAGGCCGACGTGAACGCCTCGACTCCGGCGGACACGCCCACCGCGGCGTTCAGGACGTAGTCGACGGTGAGCGAGGCCCCGGCGGTCAGGCTGGCGTAGCGGCCCAGGTGCCGTTTGGCCACCGCGTAGGCGCCGCCGCCGTTCGGGAAGGCCTCGATGACCTGCCGGTAGGAGATGACCAGGACGGCCAGCAGCACGACGATCGCGATCGTGACCGGGACGGTGTAGCCCAGCCCGACCGTCCCGGCCGCGGCCAGCACGATGACGATCGCCTCGGGACCATAGGCCACCGAGGACAGGGCGTCGAGTGAGAGGGCGGCCAGACCTTCGAGCGCGGTCAGCCGGTGCTGGTCTTCCTGGTCCTCCGCCGCAGGCGGGTGCGGCGTGGCGTCACGGACCGTCATGACTGCCCATCCTGCCTGGTGCGACTGGCGGCCGCGGCCCCGCCCCCGGCACTACCTGGTGAACAGGCGGTAACCCCGGGTAAAGTCACCGGCCGAATGGAGGACAGGCGGCCGCTGAATGACGCGGTCTGCTAGCCGATGACCAGGAGGGCGATGACGAACAGGATCACCGCAACGACGACCACCGCAGCCGCGAGGATTGCCACGCGGTTACGCGGCGCCCGCATCGACCACGGCGCAGTCTCGGAGCCGGAGCGCTCGTTCGCGAACGCGCGGAACTGGGCCGTGCTGGCCGACGGATCATGCTCGGGGTTGGGCATGGCCCGACTGTATCGGCCCTGACCTGGCCGTGAGCGGCTTTAGGGGGGATTGCAAGAATTTCGCGCCGGTCTTTGCGGTCAGCCGGCATTACTCGGCGGCAGGATGTCCGCCCGGCTCACCAGTCGCGAGAGCACGATCACGCTCCGGGTCCGGTCGACGAAGGGCTCGGCGCTGATCCGCTCCACCACCTGCTCGAAGTGCTGCACGTCCGCCGCCCGGATGTGCAGCAGCGCGTCCGCCTCCCCGGTGATGGTGGCGGCCCCGGTGACCTCGGGATATTTGCTCAGCGCGGCGCCGATGGCGCTGGGCGAGGTCCGGCCGCGGCAGAACAGTTCCACGTACGCTTCCGTGGTCCAGCCCAGGGCCGACGGATCCACGGTGACGGTGAACCCGGTGATCGCCCCGGATGCACGCATCCGGTTGACCCGCCGCTTGACCGCGGACGCGGACAGTCCCACGGTGGCCCCGATATCGGCGTAGCTCGCGCGGGCGTCCTCCACCAGCACGGCCACGATCCGCTCGTCCAGTTCATCGAAAGCAGCAGGTCTTCCCGGCACGCCTCGATCCTGCCAGCCGGGGGCACCCCCGCCATCGCCGCCTGGCGGACTTCATGATGACGCCCCCGGCGATGGCAGTTCCCGCGTCCCCAATCAGTAAATCGCCATGGCGTGTCAGAGCCGGTACTGAATGGCACGAATAATTCCGTTTTCTCCTATTCTACTTCGTCAATAACGCAAAAGGGTCAGGGCTGGCGGGGCGGCCTGGATGAAACGGGTTAAATGACGGAACCCATACGGGGATAAGCCTGAAAAAGTCTCAGGCCCTGATTACGATCCGGACTGGGAGCAAGGGAGCGTGATGAGGATCTGCCCGACATGCGGGGGGCCGGTGGCCGGGGCGCCCCGCTGGTGCCCCCGGTGCACCGCGCCACTGCCCGGGCCTGGGCCTTATCCGCCGGGATACCCCTATCCGCCGGAGCCCGGATACTCCTCTCCGCCCGAGCCCGGATGGCCAGCGGACCCGGGATATCCCGCCGGGCCGGGATATCCCGCGGCGGCTGGATATCCCGGCCAGTCCCGTTATGTCCCGGAGGCCGAATACGCCGCGGAGCCCGGGTATCCGGGCGACCCGGGATATCCGGTCGACTCCCGGGTATCCGGTCGACCCTGGGTATCCGGGCGATGCCGGGTATCCAGGCGATGCCGGGAGCGGCGGCGGGTCGGGATATCTCGCGGCACCCGGTTACCTGCCCGCACCGGGATTACCCGCCGGGCCCGGATACGCCGCGGAAGTCGGCGACCCCGCGGAGTTCAGCGACTACCCCGGGGCCCGGTACGGGCCGTCGGCCATAGTGCCCCGCGGATGGCAGGAGGACGCCCCGGAACCGGACCCGGCCGGGCCGTACCCCGCCCCGCCCGGCCGCTCTCAGCCCGGCCTCCACCGGCCGGTTCCCGGTGAGCCCGCCACCTCGTACCAGCCCTGGGTGTACCAGGGAAGTCTCGATGAACCGGGCCAGTACGAGCCGGACCGGCCCGATCCGGGGCGGCCCGGCCGGGGCTGGCAGGAGGCCGGCCAGTACCCGCCGGGCCGGTCCGCTCCGCCCTGGGAGCAGCCGGACTCCTTCGGGGACCTGTTCGCCGGCGGCCCGGTGACCAGGGCGTTCTCCGTCCGGCCGGTCCCGGAACCCGGCGGCGGACCCGGAGGAGGACACCGCTGCCCGGCTACTCCGCTCCCCGCCCCGCCGGGCTCGCCGGTCGCCGCGCTACCGGGCCCAGGTCGCCACCGCCGCGTTCGGGGCGGTGGCGCTGCTGGCCGGCGCGGTGCTCGCCTGGAACGCGTTCGGCCCGCACCCGGCCGGGCCCGGGGCCCGCCTGGCCGGCCGCCAGACCACGGCGGCGCACCGGGCCGGCCCCGCCCCGCGCGGCCGGGCCGCGCCCTCCGCCGCCTCCTCCCCGCGGTCCCCGCTCCCTCGGTGCCGGCTCCCGGGGGCGCCGGGACCGTGGTGACGATGGCGCCGGGGGTGAGCCAGGTCCCCGATGCCGCCCGGGTCGATGGCTTCCTGGTCAGCTACTTCTCGGCGATCAACGCGCACGACTACCAGCAGTACCAGCAGTTGCTGATCCCGGCCCGGCGGGCGCAGCTGAGCGCGGCGGCCTTCGCCCGGGGCTACGGGACGACCACCGACACCGGCGCCAGCATCGTCGGGATCTCCCCCACCGGCCCCGGCGTGGCGGTCACGGTCACCTTCACCAGCCAGCAGCGGGCGGCCCCGGGCGCGGACGTCACCACCTGCACCACCTGGGACATCACCCTCTACCTGCAGAACTCCGGCGGCACCCTGCTGATCGGCAACCCTCCGCACCGCTACCACGCCTACCGCCGGTCCTGCCCCTGACCGCGCCCGTCCCGGCGGGGACGGCAGGTCAGGTGGCCCGCCGGCTGACTGTCCGGTCAGACGGTCAGGAGTGCCTGGGTCGGTGACAGGCGGGCGGCGCGGATGGCGGGCAGCAGCCCGGCCAGGGCACCGATGATGACCGCCGCAGCCAGGCCGCCGGCCCAGGCCTGGGGCGGGATGACGACGGTCTCGCCGTGGACGCGGGCGTAGGCGGCGGTGGCGGCCGCGCCGGCGATGACTCCGGCGGCGCCCCCGGCCACGGACAGCAGGATCGCCTCGGCCAGGAACTGGACCCGGATCTGGCCGCGGGTCGCGCCCAGCGCCCGGCGCAGCCCGATCTCGGAGCGGCGTTCCAGCACCGAGATGACCATGATGTTGGCCACCCCGATCGCCCCGACCAGCAGCGCGACCGCGCCCAGCCCGAGGAACAGGGTGTCGAGAGCGCCCTGGGCGTCGGCCCGGGCGGTGAGCGCATCCGAGGGCTGGGAGACGTCGACCTGGCTGGGGTCTTCCGGGCTGGCCTGCGCGCCGAGCAGGCTGTCGATCCGCGTGGTGGCGGCCGGGGTATCGACGGTGCGGACGTAGATTCCCGACGGGTGCCCGTCGAAGTGCAGGTACTTGCTGCGCGGCGGGGAAGCCGACCAGGACCGCCGAGTCGATCTCGGGGGCATAGGTGTCTGGTTGAGGATGCCGGTCACGTAGAACCACTGGCTGCCGGCCCAGATCCGCATCCCGGGCCGGATCCGGTCGATGCCCAGCAGTTGCGCGGTGGCGGCGCCGAGCACCGCGACCGGCTCGCGGGCGGTGGCGGCGTTGAGGAACCGGCCTTGCGCGAGGCTGGTGCCGGCCACCGAGGGCAGGCCCAGGGTGGCGGCGTCCACGCTGAGGGCGTTGGTTTCGATCGGGGGGATGAGCGGGGACTTGTAGACGCTGACGTTCCCGACAGTGCCGGTGTCCTGCACCCCGATGACCCCGGGCAGCCGGGCGATCATGCCCGGCGCCGCCTCCGGCAGCTCGGCGGTGGCACCGGAGAAGGTCTGCCCGTTGGTGACGGTCAGCAGGTTGGTGCCCAGCGCCTGGATCTCGGCCAGCAGCGCGGCGGAGGAGGAGGCCGCCAGGCCCAGGACGGCGACGATCGCCGCGACGCCGATCGCGATGCCCAGCGCCGACAGCCCGGCGCGCAGCTTGCGGGTCCGCAGCCCGACGCTGGCCAGCGCGGCCAGGTCCCCGGGCCGCAGCCGGGCCGGGGACGGCGCGGACGGGGCGGCCGGCTGGCGGCGATGTGGTGGTCATGACGGTCCTCCCGGCGCGCGCTGCCGGCGGCGGGCCGCCCGCCGGGTCGCCGCCGCTGGCCCCGCCGGCGCCGCCTGGCCGGGGACCGGGCTGGTGTCGGCGATGATGTGCCCGTCGAGCATCTCGATGCGCCGTCGCGTCCGGGCGGCGACCGCGTGGTCGTGGGTGATGATGATGACCGTGGTCCCGGCGGCGTTCAGCTCCTCCAGCAGGGCCAGGATGGCGGCGCCGGTGGCCGAGTCCAGGTTCCCGGTCGGCTCATCAGCCAGCACCACCGGCGGCGCGCCCGCCACCGCCCGCGCGATCGCGACCCGCTGCCGCTCGCCGCCCGACAGCTGGGTCGGCCGGGCCGCGGCCCGGTGCGCCAGCCCGACCCGGTCCAGGGCCTGCAGCGCCAGCCGCCGCCGGACGCCGCGCCGGATGCCCGCGTACAGCAGCCCGTCGGCCACGTTCCCCAGCACGCTCTGGTGCTCGGCGAGGAAGAACTGCTGGAACACGAACCCGATCCGGGACGCCCGCAGCGCGGCCAGCTCCCGGTCCCGCATCCGCGCCACGTCCAGGCCGGTGACGCGCACCGTCCCGGCAGTTGGCTTGTCCAGGGTGCCCATCAGGTGCAGCAGCGTCGACTTGCCCGACCCCGACGGGCCGGCCACCGCCACCAGCTCCCCGGCCGCCACCGCCAGGCTCACCCGATCCAGCGCCCGCATCGGCGGCGACCCCGGATACACCTTGACCACCTGATCCAGCTCCAGCACCGGCACCCCGCCCGGCCCGTCCCCGCGGGCCAGGGCCGTCCCCGCGGCGGTCACGACGCCGGCACGACGACGCGCTGCCCGGGCGTCAGCGCCCCGCTCACCTGCACCAGCCCGGAGGCGTCGTCGAAGAGCCCGGGCCGCACCGGCACGTACCGCCGCGTGCCCCCCGCACCGACGACCTCCACGACGTACCCGCCGGACGACTGGGCCAGCAGCGCCGTGACCGGGACAGCCAGCACGTTGGGGGCGTCGCCGGTGGTGATGTTCACGGTCACCGGCGCCTGGTCCAGGGTCCCCGCCGCCCCCGGATCGGTCAGCTTCACCTGCACCGGGATCGTCGTAGTCGACCCGGACGTGACCGCCACCGTGCCCACCGAGGAGATCACGCCCGGCGTCGTCTTGCCGTCCGGCAGGGTGACGGTCACCGTGTCACCCGCCTTCACCTGCGACTGCTGGGAGGCATCCAGCGGGATCGACACCTGGTGGTGGTCTGAGGTCGCGGCCAGCACCGGGCCGCCCGCCGGGCCGCCCAGGCTCCCCGTCACCTGCGACACCCGGATCGCCTCCGGCTCGAACACCACCTGCCCCAAAGACAGGCTCCCCGGCGGGAAGGAGACCCCCAGGTGCTCTTCCAGCTTCTGCACCCCGTACGCCGTTTCCCAGGAGAAGTAATCCCAGCCCGCCGCGGAGATCTCCGAACGTGCGGCGTCCCCCAGCGCCACCAGGTCATGGTTCAGCTGGGACACGTCTGCCCCCGTCACCCCCTCGCCCAGGTTCCGCCAGGCCGGCACGCCGCCGTACAGCAGCACCACCGGCGACCCGTTGTCCACCCGGTACAGCACCCGGCCCTGGCCGATCACCTGCCCGGCCGGCGGCAGCCAGGTCAGCGTCCCGCCGCCCTGCCCGGTCACCCGGTACGACCCGGCATACCCCAGCGTCGCGGTCACCGGCGTTGTCGCCGACAGGTCCTCCCGGACCACCGCCTGCGTCGCCGGCGCCGGCCGCCCCTGCGGCCCGGACCCGGACGAGCCAGCCGGGGAAAACACCCCCGCCCGCCACGCGCCCGCCGCACCCCCGGCCGCCAGCACCACCACCAGGCCCGCCGCCACCCAGCCGCCCCGGCGACGCGATCCCCTGGCCGCCCCGGCCGCCAGGGCCTCCGCCTGCTGCCCGGCCTCCCGGCCAGCCGAAACTGTCTCACTCACGGTCCAACTCCTCAGTCGAACCAGCCCGACACGTTTTGGTGCACCACCAGATCGCATTGCCGCACCTTGGCCTCGATCTGCGGCGAATTCACGATGTTCCCGGGCTGGGCCCCCAGGTGAAAGCCGATGCCGGCGGCATGCAGGTTGAAAGTAGGCCGCACGGGGTCCTGGGGGTATGGGCTGGGGTCGGGCCAGTTCGGCACCCCGTGGGAGTGCATGCACCGGGAGAAGTGCAGCATCTGGCTCCACCACTGGTGCAGCGCGGCCGGGTTGTCGTCGATGTTGCCGGTGTTCGGCAGCAGGTGCTGGCAAGCGTTCTGGGCCGCCTGGAGCTGGGAATTGCTGACCCCGAGTTGCTGCGCGGTTTCCTTAGGGACCCCTCCGCTGCCGCTGGGGTCGGGGAAGTTCGGCACTCCGCGCGAGCGCATGCAGTGGGAGTAGGCGACCTCCCTCTGGTTCGCCGCCCCTCCCGCATTCGATGAGCCGCCGGAACCGGTGGATGACGGGCTGCCGCCGCATGCCGCCGCCAGCAGGGCCAGGCCGGCCGCGGCGATGATGGCGACCGCGGTTCGCGCTGTGCTTGGCTTCATGCCAGCAGTTCTAGGCCCGGGCGGGTGACATCAGCGCTACCGGCGATGTTGCGCGGATGTCATGCCGGCCGGCGCATGATGGCGGGATGCGGGTGCTCGTGGCCGAGGACCATACGACGCTGGCCGGGCGGATCGCTCAGGGGCTGCGTCAGGCCGGGATGGCCGTGGACGCCGTGCACGACGGCGCGGCGGCACTGGAGGCCGCCGCGCAGACGGCTTATGACGTGATCGTGCTCGACCGCGATCTGCCGGTCGTGCACGGTGACCGGGTGTGCCGCACCCTGGCCGGCGGCGGCCCGCGGATCCTCATGCTCACCGCGGCCGCCGGCGTCGATGACCGGGTCGACGGACTCGAACTGGGCGCGGATGACTACCTGCCCAAGCCGTTCGCGTTCGCCGAGCTCGCCGCCCGGGTGCGGGCGCTGTCCCGCCGCGCGCCGTCCGCGCCGCCGGTCCTGCGCCGCGGGGACCTGACCGTGGACCGCGCCCGGCACCGCGCCAGCCGTGGCTGCCGCTCGCTGTCGCTGACCCGCAAGGAGTTCGGCATCCTGGAGATGCTGCTGGCCGCCGACGGCGCCCTGGTCAGCGCGGAGGACCTGCTCGAGCATGTGTGGGATGCCCATGCCGATCCGTTCAGCAACATCGTCTCGGTGACGATGGCGCGGCTGCGGCGCAAGCTCGGCGACCCGCCGCTGATCGCGACCGTGGTCGGCAAGGGGTACCAGATGTGACCCGCCTGCAGCTGACCGTCCGGGCCCGGCTGACCCTGCTGTATACCGGCTTGTTCGCCGTGTGCGGGGTGATCGTCGTGGCGGTCGGCTACGCACAGGTCGCGCAGCTGCCGGCCCGGGGGCAGGTCCAGGGGAAACAGGGCCGGCTGGCTTCGGCCGCTGACCTGGCCAGCTTCGCGGCGCGGTGCCGGTCGGCGGAACAGAGCGCCCATCCCGACCCGCACGTCCTGGCCAAGTGCGCCTCGTTCTTCCAGCAGCAGGGCGCGCAGGGCCAGCGTGACCTCACCCTGTCGCATCTGCTGCAGTACTCGCTGATCACGCTGGCCGTGGTCATCGCCCTGGCGGCGATCCTCGGCTGGATCTTCTCCGGGCGGGCGCTGCGCCCGGTGCACCGGATCACGACGGCCGCCCGCGCGGCGTCGGAACACAACCTGTCGGCGCGGGTCGCGCCCACCGGTCCGCGCGACGAGCTCCGCGAACTGGCCGAGACGTTCGACGAGATGCTCGGCCGGCTCCAGGCCGCGTTCGAGGGCCAGCAGCGGTTCATCGCCAACGCCTCGCATGAACTGCGCACCCCGCTCGCCGTCATGCGCGCGACGGTCGACGTCGTGCTGGGCAACCCCGACAGCACGCCCGGCGACCTGCGCGGCATGGCGGCGGACATCCGCGCCGCGGTGGATCACGCCGAGCACCTCATCGGCGCGCTGCTCATCCTCGCCCGCAACGAGCGCGGGCTCACCGTCCGCGAGGAGACCGACCTGGCCACGGTCGCCGAAGACGTCCTCGACACCGCCGGCCTGGGCGACCGGCGGGTGCACGCCACGCTGGAGCCCGCCGTCATATCGGGCGATCCAGTGCTGGCCGAACGCCTCATCGCGAACCTGGTCGACAACGCGGTCCGGTACAACGCCGCCGCCGGTGACATCTGGATCAGCACCGGCACCATGGCGGGCAGCAGCCAGCTGACCGTGGCCAATACCGGCCCGGTCATCAGCCCGGCCGACGCCGGCCGCATCTTCCAGCCGTTCGAGCGGCTCAGCGACCGCACGTCCCATGACGGCTTCGGGCTCGGCCTGGCGATCGTTGCGTCCATCGCCGCGATCCACGGCGGCACCGCCACCGCCCGCCCGCGCAATGACGGCGGCCTGTCCGTCACGGTCACGATCCCCTCGGCCGGTGCCCCGGCGCAGGGCACGGGCATTCAGTCAACCGAACGGCCAGGTGTTCCACGCCCAGGCTGACGCAGGCCCGTTCTGCGAGGGTCAGGCGCAGGCCTGATCCCCGCCCGGGGTGTCACATCCACGGCCCCGATTCGCCGGGGTTCCGGTCTCTATGGGATCTAGGTCGTGAAGGTATCGCCGTCTGCCGGCACGTCCCGGCGGCTGAGACGCGCGAGCTCGAGGACGGTGTCGACGGCGGTTTCGAGAGGGCGGGTGTCGCGCTGAACCTGGGCGAGGATGAGGCCGCCTTGGAGTGCGGCGAGGAGGGTGACGGCGAGGTCGTCCGGGTTGGTGCCGCCGGGGAAGTGCCCGGCGGCGTGAAGACGGCGCAGCCCGTCGCTGATGGCGGCTGACCACTGCCCGAATCCGGCCGCGATCAGGGCGCGGGCCTGCGGGTCGGTCTCGGCTAGCTGCCCGGCGAGAGAGCCCAGCGGGCAGCCGCCTTGGCCCTGGCTGCTCTTCACCTGGGCGATCACCATGTCCCGCCAGGCCCGGAGCCCCTGGGGGCTGCCGAGATCGGCCTGTCGCTGGTTACCGGTGATAGTCGCGGCCTGGTAGCCGATGACCGCCTGCACGAGTTCGTCCTTGCCGGCGAAGTAGTGCGACAACTGGGACCCGCTGACCCCGGCCGCTGACCTGATGTCATCCAGCGAGGTGCCTGCGACACCGCGCTCGTAGACGAGCCCGGCGGCGGCCTCGATGATCCTGGCCCGGGTGCGCTCTCCCTTGGCAGTGAGCCTCGGGCGGTCAGGTGCGTCGCTTCTCACACACTCACGCTACCACTTTCTGGGTTTGACAACCCATTCCGTGCTTGCCAGAGTGGGCCCTGCAACCCATTTTCGGTGCAGGAAGGGGCTCATCATGATTCTTGTGACAACGGCCGGGAAGGTCGGCTCCGAGACGGCCCGCCTGCTCCGCGAGCGGCACGTGCCCGTCCGGGTGCTGGTGCGGGACCCGGCGAAGGCCACGGCCAGGGCGCTGGCCGAAGCCGGCGCGGAAATCACTGCCGGCGACCTGGGCGTGCCGGCCAGCCTGGATGAGGCGATGAGCGGGATCAGCGGCGTGGTGCTGGTCAGCCCGGCCGTGCCCGCCCAGGAACTCAACGTCGTCGCCAGCGCCGCCAGGGCCGGCGCAGGCCATGTCGTCAAGGCAACCAGCAAGGCCTCGGCCGACTCGCCAATAGCGCGGCGGCGCTGGCAGGCCGAGATCGAGGCCGGGCTGGCTGCCTCCGGAATCCCCCACACGCTGCTGCGGTCCAACGCCTACATGCAAAACGTGCTGGCGCTGGCACCGGCGATCACCACGACGAGCAGCTTCGGCTCCTCCGCCGGCAAGGGCCGCTCCGGCCTGGTCGACGCCCGCGACGTCGCCGCGGTGGCCGCCGGGATCATCACCTCCCCCGCGGCACACGCCGGAAAGACCTACTGGCTCACCGGCCCGGAGCTGGTCTCTAACTACGACGTGGCCGCCGTGCTGTCGAAGCTGCTCGGCAGGACCATCACCTACCGGGAGGTCACCTTCGAGGAGAACAAGGACGCGATGATGCGCGCAGGAGTCCCCGGGCAGATCGCGGAGATGAACGCCCAGGCGTTCAGCCTGACCGCCGACGGCGACGCCGAATGGATCACCCAGGACGTCCCGTCGTTCCTGGGCCGCCCGGCCCGCTCCTTCGAGCAGTTCACCGCCGACTACTCCGCCGCGTTCTCCTAGAGAGGGCACTGGACACCATGGCCCCGGCCCGGCTTCGACGGATCAGGTGGCGGCCGCGATGCGGGCGGCCGCGCCGTCCAGGATCAGCTCGACCGAGACCTCCATCTCCGCTTTGGGATCGGTACGGTCGGCGCTGGTGACCACGTCGCGGACCCGCGGGTACGCCCCGCTGGCCATGATGTCGCCGAGGAAGGTACCGACGGAGGACGCGATCTCCTCGTCCGTGATCTGAAAGCGTGACCTGGCCCGGGCCTCGGCCGCCGCGTTCTGGGCCGCGGCCAGCACCGTGTTGGTCAGGGACACGACGATGGCGCCCCGGTCGCTCATGGGCAGCCCCGTGTGATCCAGGATGCTCAGCGCGAACTCGAAGGCCGCCAGGCCCCGCGGCGTTACCGGGGGCCGCTCCGCCACGGCCTGCGGGTACCAGGGGTGGCGCAGGATAAAGTCCCACATCGCGCTGGCCAGCATGCGCAGGTCGTTCCGCCAGTCCCCGGACGGCTCACCCGGTGGCGCGCTCTTCCCCGAGCGCCCTGTCGATCATGAAGCTGACCAGGCCCTCTTTGCCCGGCACGTGCCGGTACAGGGACATGGCGCCGGTCCTCAGCTCGCGGGCCACCCGCCGCATGGTCACGGCGTCGAGCCCTTCCGCGTCGGCGACGCGGAGCGCGGCGTCGACGATCCGGGCCCGGTCCAGCGGGCTGCGCCGGGCGGCGGCCCCGGACCGCTCTTCGCTCCCACAGCAGGTCGTAGCCACTCCAGAACGCCTCCGGCCCGGTTGGCGACGCCTCACGGCGCTCCGGAGGACCGCGGGCCGGCCGGGGCGGCGGCCGTCCGTGGGCTCATCGTCCGCGCTTGACATGCGTACAGTGTAGACCTAGCGTACTCGTCGTACGCATTGAGTACAACGTACGCAAGGAGTGTTCATGACCGAGTACGCGATCCGGGCCGACGGGCTGGCTAAGTCCTTCGGCCCGACCCAGGCGCTGCGCGACGTGAGCCTGCGGGTGCCCGCCCGGCAGCGTGTGTGCCCTCCTCGGCCGCAACGGCGCGGGCAAGACCACGACCGTCCGCATCCTGACCACGCTCATCCGGCCGGACGCCGGGCCGGGCCGAGGTGGCCGGCTTCGACGTGACCCGGGACCCCGCGCGGGTCCGGGCCCGGATCGGCATGGCCGGGCAGAGCGCGACCATGGATGAGCTGCTGACCGGGCGGCAGAACCTGGACATCATCGGGCGCATGTACCACCTGGGCCCGGCCCGGTCACGGGAGCGGGCCGGGGAACTGCTCGGCCAGTTCGGGCTGACCGACGCGGCCGGGCGGATGGTCAAGACCTACTCGGGCGGCATGCGGCGGCGCCTGGACCTGGCCGCCAGCCTGGTGGCCGACCCGCCGGTGCTGTTCCTGGACGAGCCGACATCCGGGCTGGACCCGGTCAGCCGGGCCGCGATGTGGCAGGCCATCCGGGACCTCGTGGCCCGGGGCACCACCGTCCTGCTCACCACGCAGCACCTGGACGAGGCCGACCAGCTGGCCGACGACATCGTGGTCATCAGCGGCGGAGTGGTCGCCGCGTCCGGAACCCCGGCCGAGCTGACCGGCAGCCGCCGGGCAGGCCCGGCTGCGGGTCACGCTCACCGAGGCGCAGCCCGCCCGGCTGGCCGGGATCCAGGCGGCGCTGGGCCCCGGCGCGCGGATCGACGGCCGCGCGGTGATCGCGCCCGCGCCGGGCGGGCTGGCCAGCCTGGCCGCCGCGATCACCCGGCTGGAGGCCACCGGCGCCCCCATCCACCAGGCCGGGCTGGAGCATCCCGCCCTGGACGAGGTGTTCGGCACCCTCACCGGCGACCCCGGCCCGGAAGACACCGGCAGCGAGCACACCGGCCGCGAGCACACGGGCCGCTCTGACAGCACGCAGATCCGCGACGGCGGAACCCGCCGATTGGAGACCACCCGCGTCATGACCGCGCTCCTCATTGAACCCCTCACCCCGGCCTCCCGCGCGCGCTTCGCGCTGGCCGACGCGGTCACCGCGACCCGCCGCTACCTGCTGCGCAGCATGCGCCAGCCCGACATCGTGATCGGCGGCCTGCTGATGCCGATCGTCTTCGTGCTGCTGTTCGGGTACGTGTTCGGCAGCTCAATCCACGTGCCGGGCGGCAACTACCGCGCCTACCTCATGTCCGGACTGTTCGCCCAGTCCACGCTGTTCGCCTCGGCCTCGGTGGCCGTCGCCGTGGCCACCGACATGTCCGAGGGGGTGATCGACCGGTTCAAGGTCGCTGCCGATCACCCGGTCCTCGGTGCTGATCGGCCGGACCGTCTCGACGCAGGTCACCGGCCTCCCGTCACTGGCCGTGATGATCTGCTGCGGGCTGGCGGTCGGCTGGCGCGCCGAGAACGGCCTGGGCGACGCCGTGGCCGGCTTCGCGGTGCTCGCCCTGTTCGGCTTCGCGATGGGCTGGCTCGGCTCGGTGATCGGCCTGTACGTCAAGAGCCCGCAGTCCGCGGACGTGTTCAGCATGGTGCCGGCGTTCCTGCTCGGCTTCGTGTCCAACGTGTTCGTGAACACGGCGAACATGCCGGCCTGGCTGCGCACGTTCGCGAACTGGAACCCCATGTCCGCAGTGGTGGCCGCGGCCCGCAGCCTGTTCGGCACCACCCAGGGAGTCCCGGAGCCACCGGTCTGGTCACTTCAGCACCCGGTGATAACCACCCTGGGCATGAGCGTCCTGCTGCTCGGCGTGATGGTGCCGCTCGCCGTGCGCCGCTACAGCCGGGCGGTCCGCTGAAGAGACCCCGGAGCGCCCGGCCGTAGCCAGGCGCTCAGCCCGGCCCGGGCGCCCGGCTACGGCCGGCACCCGGCCGGGTTCCGCGGCGGGCCATCCGGCTCCCCTGCGGTCCGCCCGGACGCGGGTAACGGTTGAGTCACAGTCGTCTGCGTACCGATCCGCCCGGCCGGCCGCGCCGAATCACACCGCGGAGGGGGGCTGGGGCGCCAGATGGCGCACCAGTGAGTACTGCTACGACCCTTCCGTCCTGCTGTTCAGCGCAGGGGCTCACGGCTTCGCGCCAGCCCCGGGAAGGGTACTCATGCCTGGTCAGGACGACATTAACTCGCCAGCAGACCGCGCCCGTGATGACGGGAAAGAACGGCCGCGCGTGTCGCGGCGCTCGGTCCTGCGGGGCGCCGCCGGGGCCGGGGCGGCGGGAATCGCCGCGACCGCGCTCGCCGGTACGGCCATGCCCGCCTTCGCCGCCGCCTCCCGGCCGGCCCATGACACGAAGGACCGGGCTAACGACACGGACACCTCGGAGCAGTTCGTCGTGCACGTGCGCGACGCCAGGTCGGGAGAGATCGACGTGTTCCGCGGCACCAGCCAGACCCGCCTGCGTGACCCGGAACTGGCCGCCCGCCTGGTGCGCGCGAGCCGGTGACCGTCCACGCCCCAGTCCTTAGCTGCACCAACCTGAGCTGCACCAACCTGAAAGGGTAATTGATGTCTTCGCATCGCGAGGCGCCTGAGATCTCGAAAGATCCCGTCGCCGACAGCACGGACGTTTACGCGTTTGTCAGCCCGGACCGGCCGGGCACGGTCACCCTGATTGCCAACTACATCCCGCTCCAGGAGCCCGCGGGCGGCCCGAACTTCTATGAGTTCGGCGACGACGTGCTCTATGAGATCCACGTGGACAACAGCGGCAGCGGTCTCGCGGATATCTCCTACCAGTTCCGCTTCGAGACGATCCTGACCACCCCGGGCAGCTTCCTCTACAACACCGGCCCGATCGGGTCGCTCAGCGACCCGAACTGGAACAGCAAGCAGTTCTACCAGGTCACCCGGGTGGACCGGTCCGGCGCTCACGTCCTGGCCGCCAAGCTCGCCTGCCCGCCGTGCAACGTCGGCGTGCTGTCCACCCCGGACTACGAGGCCAAGCTCGGCAACCCGGCCATTCACCACCTGGCCGGTGGCGTGTCGGTCTTCGCGGGCCAGCGCGCCGAGGAGTTCTACGTCGACCTGGGATCGATCTTCGACCTGGGCAACCTGCGCCCTCTCGAGTCGGCCAACGTCTACGGCAAGGCGGCCGGGCTGAAGAGCGCACCCGGCGTTAACGCCACCAACCGCCTGAACGTGCACTCCATCGCGATCCAGGTGCCGATCTCTGACCTGACCGTCAAGGGCCGCCCGACGATCGGCGTGTGGACCAGCGCGAGCCGCCAGCGCGTGCGGGTGTCAGACGAGGAGGGAAGTGGCTTCTTCCACAGCGGCCCCTTCGCGCAGGTGTCACGGCTGGGCAACCCGCTGTTCAACGAGGTCATCGTGCCGCTGGGCAAGAAGGACTACTGGAACAGGCAGCCGCCGGTGCACGACAAGCAGTTCGCGACGTACGTCGCGCACCCCGAGCTGGCTTCGCTGCTGCCCGTCCTCTACCCGGGCGCATTCCCCAATCTCGCGGCCCTGGACAAGGCCGGGACGGCCCGCGCCGACCTGGAAGCGATCCTGCTCACCGGTATCCCCTCCGGCCTGATCAAGGGCTTCACGAACTACACCGGCGCGGTGCAGGCCGACATGCTGCGGCTCAACACGTCGATCCCGCCGACCCCCGCCAGCTCCTCGACGTTCAGCACCCTCGGGCTCGTCGGCGGCGACCCGGCCGGATTCCCGAACGGGCGCCGGGTGACCGACGACGTGGTCACCATCGAGCTGCGGGCCATCGCCGGCGCGGTGTACCCGCTGATCGACCCGAAGTACACAGTTGACGCGGTCGTCCCGTCGGTCACCGACGGCCTGACCGGCGCCAGCGTGACCGATCAGCCCCTGGCGGCGTTCCCGTACCTGGGAGTGCCCTACGACGGTTACGACAACCCGTCCTGACGGGCGATACCGGCCGGCGGCCAGCGTGCCTGCTGGCCGCCGGCCGGCTCCGCCATGTCCATCCCGCGCTCCCCCGGCTTCCCAGCCCGAGGACAGCCCTGACGAAAACAGGAGCACAACGTGACGAGCGAGCATGTCCCAGGCCCCTCCCACTCCGGCAGCGTGGTACTCAACCTCGGGCCCGGTATCGGCGCCCTGGTGCTGCACGTACCGGCCGACCTGGACCGCCGCGAGATCGAGATCAGCTCGCACGCCAGCCCGGCCGCCCGGCGCACGCACTCGCAAGTCCGGGAACGCCGGACCGCCGGCAGCGTGCAGTACGCGGCCGTCTACCCCGACCTGACCGCCGGTGACTACACCATCTGGCGGGACGCCACCACCGCGCTCGGCGTCGTCACCATCGAAGGCGGTCACGTCACCAGCTACCACTGGGCTGGCGCCCTGCCCAGTGCCCCGGAGGGTCACGGCGGACGGGGATCCCGGCTGTAGAAAGCGGTGGCGGCCGAGGCCGGGTGCTGACCACGCCGGGATGATGCTGGACCTTCTGAGATCGGCCCGCGCGGATACGATGAGCACTAGGTGCTGGAGGGCGCCGCCGGGTCCGCGGGCAGGACAGAGTCCACCTCCCGTGGCAAGTAGCAGGCCGTTGCTGATGACGTTCTCTGCACGCCCGGCCGCGGACCACCGGGTGACCAGGGAGACGTCATGCCTGACCTGCCTGCCCGGCCCGACCTCGGCCAGCTCCGTCACCAGGCCAAGGACCTGCTGCGCGCCGCCCAGCGCGGCGACCCCGGCGCGGTCGCGCGGATCCGCGCGGTCTCTGACCGGCTCATTCTCTCCTCGGCGCAGCTGGCGCTGGCCCGCGAGTACGGGTTCGCCAGCTGGGCCAGGCTCAAGCTGGAGGTGGAGCGCCGCGACATCCTCAACAGCCGCGACCTTCGCCGCCTGACCAGGGCGCTGGCCGAGCATCCGGAGCTGGCCACCACGAGGATGGAGCACTGGTGCGACCACCAGCAGGGGGCTGACCCGCTCGGCTACATGGCCATGCTGCGGTTCGACCACGACCGGCTCGGGCTGCCGCGCGAGCTCCCCGGCACCGGCGCCATCGCCAGGGCGCTGATCGACGCTGGCGCTCCGGTGCACGGCCGTCCCGGGGACAAGGAGACCCCCCTGATCACCGCGGCCAGCTACGGCGACGCCGAGGTCGCCAAGGTGCTCATCGATGCCGGGGCCGACATCGACGCCATCTCCGCACCCGATTCCGGCGGCGTGCCCAGCGGCACCGCGCTGGACCATGCGGCCGTGTTCGGCATGACCGAGGTCGTGGACGTCCTGGTGGCCGCCGGGGCCCGCATCAGCAGCCTGGAGATGGCCGCCGCCGCAGGCGACATCACCGGCTGGCCGCTGGCCCGGTTCACCCTGCAAAGCCGGATCCGGGCGCTGGTATTCGCCGCCGACCACCAGCGGCTGGACGTCATCGACCAGCTCATCGAGGCGGGAACACCGGTCAACGAGGCCGACGCCGAATGGGGAGCGGCTGCCGCTGCACACCGCGGCAGGCAACGGCCGGGCCGCCAGCGTCCGGCGGCTGCTTGCCCACGGCGCCGACCCCAACCTCCGCGACCCCGGGCATCACCGCACCCCGCTGGAGGAATGCCAGCCAGCCGGCAGCCCAGGGCACCGCGAGGTCGAGGCCATCCTCCAGCCCCTCACCCGGAACAGCGGCCAGGAGCCGCCTCGGCCCGGCTGTCCCTGAACCCAGGCACGCAAACCCACCCAGCCCAGAGCCCCAGCCCCTGGGTTCCCTCACCGAGGACCCGTCCGGAAATCGCGAACTCCCGGGGTTCGCGTCATACTGCTCCGCGTGATGGTGCCGCTCACCGTGCGCCGGTACAGCCGGGTCAGCCGCTGGGCAGCACCCCGCCCGCACGGAAGGCGAGGTAGTCATGGCGCGGCTCGGCAACATGTACGGACCGGATGCGACGTTCCTCGGCGTGCCCCCGGCAGATCTGGCCGACCCGTCCTCGTGGGCAGGCACCGACATCCTCATCATCGGCGCCCCGTTCGACGGCGGGACCTCGCACCGGCCCGGGGCCAGGTTCGGCCCGCAGGCCATCCGGTTCACCGACTACCTGCCCCACGACGGGTCCCGGCCCCATCTCGCGCTGGGCGTGGATCCGCTGGCCGAACTGCGGATCGCCGACGCCGGGGACGTGGAGATGCCGTCGGGGGATACCGAGCTGTCGCTGCAGCGGCTGGAACGAGCGGTGCAGCAGGCCAGCGAGGCGGGGGCGATCCCGGTCATCCTCGGCGGCGACCACACGATCGCCTACCCGGACGCGACCGGCGTGGCCCGGCACGTGGGCTGGGGGCGCCTGTCCGTGATCCACTTCGATGCCCACGCCGACACGGGGGACACCCAGTTCGGGTCGCTGTACGGGCACGGCACGCCGATGCGCCGCCTGATCGAGTCCGGCGCGGTGCGCGGCGACCGGTTCCTGCAGATCGGGCTGCGCGGCTACTGGCCCGAGCCGGAGACGCTGGCCTGGATGGCGGAGCAGAACATGCGCAGCTACGAGATGACCGAGGTGGTCACCCGGGGCCTGGACGAGTGCCTGACCGAGGCGTTCGCCATCGCCACCGACGACTGCGACGGGGTGTTCCTGTCCGTGGATGTCGACGTGGTGGATCCCGGCATGGCCCCGGGCACGGGGACGCCCGAGCCGGGCGGGCTGACCGGGCGGCAGCTGCTGGACGCGGTCCGGCGGATCGCGATGGAACTGCCGGTGGCCGGGGTGGACGTGGTCGAGGTCGCGCCCCCGTACGACCACGCCGAGATCACCGCGTTCCTGGCCGGCCGGGTGGTGCTCGAGGCCCTGTCCGGGATCGCGTGGCGGCGCCGCCGGGAGGCGGGCGCGCCGGACCGGCCTGCCCGGGACCCGAGCTCGCCGCTGCTGGAGGGCCGCGGCTGAATACCCCGCGGCTGAATACCCGCGCCGCCCTCCGGCGCCTCGCCCGGCCTGGGCGTGGCGCCGCGGGCCCGGGTCACGTACCTTGACGGCGTGGGACCGCTGAACGGCGTCGCGACCAGGCCACGCCAGCTGCTGCAGGCCCTCGGCATCAGGTGGATCGATGCCGGCGCCGCAGCGCTGGTGGCCGGCCTGGTCGAGCTGAACGTGGTCGTGGGCGGCGGGCCGGGTGCCGTCCCGCTCAACGCCCTCGCCTACCTGCTCGGCGCCGTCCTGGCCGTGCCGATCCTGTTCCGTCACCGCTGGCCGCTGGGCTCCCTGGTCGGTGTCTCGGTGCTGCTGCTGGTCTACTACATCGCGGCCCGCCGGAACATCTCCCCCGCGCCGCTGTTCTGCCTGCCGCTGTACGACGCGGCGGTCGCGGGGTACCTGGCCGCCGCGATCGCCATCCCGGTGTTTTTCATGTCGGTCGGCCTGTTCGTGGTGGACGTGTCCACCCATCAGTCGCTGGTCTCGCTGGCCGCCGAGTTCCTGCCGAGTATCGCGGTGCTGGCGCTGGCCATCATGCTGGGTGAGGTGGTCCGCAGCCGCCGTGCGCTGGCCGCGGAGACCGCCGACCGGCTGCGCCTGGCCGGCGAGGAACGCGAAGCGGAGACGGGCCGGCGGGTCGCCGAGGAGCGGCTGCGGATCGCCCGCGAACTGCACGACACCGTCGCGCACAGCATGGCCACGATCACGGTGCAGGCCGGCTCCGCGCTGCACGTGCTCGGGCCGGATACCCCGCCCGGCGGCGCCCCGCCCGGCGGCGGCCCGGATGGCGGCGGCCCGAGCGGCGGCAGCACGAACGGCAACCTGCGCAGCGCGCTCATCGCCATCCGGGAGACCAGCAAGGCGGCGCTTACCGAGATGCGGGACACGCTGGGCCAGCTCCGCAACGAGACCCCGGACGAATCGGCCGAGCTGCGCGAGGCCGGGCTGGACCGGCTGCCCGCGCTGTGCGAGGCGGTCACCGCGGCAGGCGCCCCGGTCACCGTGACCACCAAGGGCGAGCCGCGCCCGGTCCCCCCGGCCGTAGGTCACGCGGCCTACCGGATCCTGCAGGAGTCCCTCACCAACGTGCTGCGGCACGCGGGCCCGAAGGCCCGGGCGTCGGTCGGCCTGGCCTACGAGCCCGGCGCCCTGGTCATCCGGGTGACCGACGACGGCCCCGGCCCGGGGACGCTGGCCGGGGACGCGGCGGCCGGCCACGGGCTGACCGGGATGGCCGAGCGGGCCGCGGCGGTCGGCGGAACGTTCTCGGCCGCGGCCGGGCCGGGCGGCGGTTTCGAGGTCGCGGCGCGGCTCCCCGCACCCGGCCCGGGCCCGGCCACGGCGCCGGGACCGGGCCCGGCGACGGCCCCGGCGGCCGGCCCGGCCGCGGCCGATCTCGCCCGATGATCCGGGTCCTGCTCGCCGACGATCAGGCACTGGTCCGCGCGGGCTTCCGGATGCTGCTCGAATCGGCCGACGACATCACGATCGTCGGCGAGGCCCCCAACGGCGGAACCGCGGTCGCCCTGGCCCGCGAACTGCGTCCCGACGTGGTGCTGATGGATCTCAGCATGCCGGAGGTGGACGGCCTCACCGCGACCCGGCGGATCACCACCGACCCGGAACTGGCCGAAGTCCGGGTCGTGGTGCTCACCACGTTCGACGACGACGAGCACGTGTTCGGGGCGCTGCGGGCGGGGGCGAGCGGGTTCCTGGTCAAGGACGTCGAGCCGGAGGAACTGCTGCAGGGAGTGCGGGTGGTGGCCCGCGGTGACGCGCTGCTGGCCCCGAGCGTGACCCGGTCCCTGATCGAGGCCTTCACCTCAGGAAACGCGAGCCTGGGCGCACCATCCGGCCGGGCGGCCAGCCGTGGCCGCGGGAGCCTGCCCCGGCCCGCCCTCTCGTGCCCGGGGCTGGCCTCGCTCACCGAGCGGGAGCGTGAGGTCGTGGGGCTGGTGGCGGCCGGGCTGTCCAACGACGAGATCGCGGCCGAACTCGTGGTCAGCCCGCTGACCGCGAAGACCCACGTGAGCCGGGCGATGATCAAGCTGGGCGCCCGGGACCGCGCGCAGCTCGTCGTCCTGGCCTACGAGAACGGGCTGGCCGAACCCGGCCACGGCTGACCCGGCGCGTCCCCGGCCTGGTTCCGCTCAATGCTTACGGACCACTAACAGCGCGTCCGCCAGCGTTCCCAAGTGACCGGAATGCCGGTCAAATGGACCACGAGGCCCAGTCGCAGGCGTTGATCGGAGCCAGGGAGCGCCCATGCGGTTCTGCCCGAACTGCGGAAACCCGCTTGGCGGGTCGCCCCGGTACTGCGCGGGGTGCGCGACGCAGGTGGGCGCGGAGAACGGGACCGCTTCCGCGGCGGCCCCCGGTGACCCGCCGCCGCGGCGACCCGGGCTGGGCCGCCCGCCACCCATCCCGGGAACCAGCGCAGCCACCCTGGCCCGCCAGTGGTCCGCCCTGGCCGGCCAGTCCCCCGCCCTGGCCGCCGGCGACCCGCTCTGGGCGGCCGGCGACCAGCCCTGGCCGCCTGCGACGCGCCCTGGGCGGTGATCCCCGGCCCGGCCGCTGAGGACCAGGCCGCGGCCGTGATCACAGAATCCCGCGGGACCAGCCGCCCGGGTGCCCCGCGGGCCGCCGGGCCGGACCGCCGGTTCCGGCCGTTCCGCTGGCCCCGGCTGTCCCCCGGCCACGGGATGACGATCACGGCCATGGTGACCACCCTGGCCCTGCTGGGCACGCTGGGGGCAGCGGCCTGGCAGGTCGGCCACATCCGGTCCCAGGCGCCCGCCGCCGGGACCAGCCTGGCCGCGCGGGCCTCCGGGACCGGACGCCCGGCCGGCACCCCGGACCCGGGTCCCAGCCCGGCCCGGGCGGCTCCGTCCGTGTCCCCCGGCGCACCGGCCGCCAGCGCCGCCGTGACCGTCGCCCCGGCCGTGGCCGGCCAGCCGCACGCGGACCGGGTCGTGACGCTGCTGAACAGCTATTTCTCGGCCATCAATCAGCACGATTTCCCGGCTTACCGCAGCCTGTTCATCCCGGCCATCCGGGCCGGGATGCACAATTTCGGCGCCTCCTACCAATCCACGCACGACTCGCGGGCCAGGCTGGCCGGGCTGGCGGCCACCGGCCCGCAAGGGCTCGCGGCCATGGTGACGTTCGTCAGCCACCAGGATCCGGCCGCCAGCCCGGACCACGCGGCCTGCGACCGCTGGCACATCACGCTGTTCATCAAGCGCGACGGCCGCGGCTACCACATCCGGCGTCACCAGCCCGGGTTCCCGGCGGACACCGTCCGCGCCTGCCGCTGAGCCGGTCTCCCTCCCCGCAGCCCACAGCTGCAGCGAGCGGGATCCGACGTGGTACCACTTTGGTACCATGGTGTCATGGCCATGAATCTGCGGCTTGACGACGAAGACAGCGCACTGCTGAAGGCCCTGGCCGAGGCGGAGCACGTCTCCCTCCACGAGGCCGCTCTGCGAGCGATCCGGCGCAGCGCCCGCGAGCTCGCGCACACCGATCGCGTGCGCGAGGCCACTGCCGAAATGCTCGACCGATGGGGCGAGGTTCTGGACCGGCTCGGCCACGCGTGACTGATCCGGCTGCGGGCACCGAATACCTCAGCCTGGAGGATCTGCTGGACCTGGTCAACGCGCTCGGCGCCGGCCCCGTCCGGGATCTTGGCCTGCTCGATTCAGCCTGTCACCGCCCGCAGGCCAGCTTCTTCGGGCAGGAGGCGTATCCGACGCTGGCCGGAAAGGCAGCCGCGCTCATGCACTCGCTGGCTGGCAACCACGCGCTCGTCGACGGCAACAAGCGGCTCGCCCTGCTGGCCACCGTGGTGTTCTTGCGAATCAACGGCTACGTACTGGACCTGACCGACGACGATGCGTTCGATCTGACCATGTCCGTGGCCGCAGGCCAGCTAGACGCCGACGGGATCCAGAAGCGGCTTCGGCTGGCGCAAGCACCCCCGTGACCCACCAGATCCCCGCACTCTCGCTCCCGGGTGGCCTACTCCCGGCGGAGTACTCCCGGCAGTGACCCTCGCCCCGCAAGAGCCTCCCGGCGTAGGACGCGCCGCGCGGCCGCCGGCCGCGAGCATCGGAGGAGCAACCACTCCTCCGGCTCGCAGGAGACCGACATGCCTGGCTCAGCACCTCTTGACCACCGCGTCCGGCCCGGGATCGTGGGCTCGCTCGGACGCGCCTGCTTCCGGCACCGCCGGCGTCACCGTCATCGCCTGGATCGTCGGGGTCGCCTGCCTGATCACGCTCTGGACCAGGTTCGGGGCACCCGCCCAGGACAACTTCACCGGCAGCGACCCCGGGCAGACCCTGCTCAACCAGCACTTCCACCAGCAGTCCGGTGACACGCTCACCCTGGCGATCCGCTCTAACGATCCGATCGGCTCCCCCGCCGTCCGGGCCCGGGTCACCAGCGCGCTCACCCCCTTCGCCCGGGCGCCCCACGTCACCTCGGTCACCAGCCCCTATCAGGCTGCCGGCCAGATCTCGGCGGATAACCACGTGGCCTTCGCGGTCGTCCAGTTCGGGGTGCCGTCCAGCAAGATCAGCAACGGGGAGGCTCTCGCGCTGATCCAGGACGCCAGGTCGATGTCCGGCCGGGGAGTGAACTTCTACCTGGGCGGCGACGTGGTTGACCTCGCGGAGACGCCCTACGGCGGGCCCAGCGATGGGGTAGGCGTGCTGGCCGCCGCGATCGTGCTGCTGATCGCGTTCGGGTCCCTGCTGGCCATGGGGCTGCCGGTGCTGACCGCCGTGCTGGGCATCGGGGCCGGGCTGTCGCTGATCGCCCTGCTGGGCCACGTGTTCCCGGCCCCCTCGTTCTCCCCGATCGTCGCCTCGATGATCGGCCTGGGCGTCGGCGTGGACTACGCGCTGTTCATCCTGACCCGGTTCCGTGAGGCGCTGCACCGTGGCGAGGAGCCGGAGACCGCGACCGTGACCGCGATGAGCACCGCGGGCCGCACCGTGGTCATCGCGGGCACGACCGTCATCATCGGGATGCTCGGGCTGCTGGTCCTGCGCCAGTCGCTGCTCAACGGGGTGGCCATCGCCGCGTCGGCCACCGTGGCCATGGTCCTGCTCGGCTCGCTCACCCTGCTCCCGGCCCTGCTCGGCTTCACCGGCACCCGGCTGGGCAAGCCCTCCCGGCTCCGCCTGCCCCGGTGGCTGGGCGGCCGCCCGCGCCATGGGGACCGCTGCCGCGGGCCAGCCGGCGGGACAGCCTGCGCGCCGGCCCGCGGCGGAACGGTGGGCGGCGATGATCCAGCGGCGGCCCGCGGTGGCCGCGCTGCTCTCCTGCGGGCTGCTCCTGATCCTCGCCGCGCCCCTGCTCGGCATCAAGCTGAGCATGCCGGACGAGTCGAGCCAGGCCCGCGGGACCATGGGGTACTCGAGCTACGCCACGATGGCCCGGGGCTTCGGGCCCGGCTTCGACGCCCCGCTGATCGTGGCGGCGGCCCTGCCCTCACCCACGGCCAGCACCACCCGGCTGGCCAGCGCGATCGCGGCCACCCCCGGCATCGCCCGGGTCACCCCGGTGCGGGTCAGCCCCGACGGCCAGGCCGCCCTGATGATCGCGTACCCGGCCACCGGCGAGCAGGACGCGGCCACCAACGCCCTGGTCAACCGGATCCGCACCTCGGTAATCCCGCACGCCACCGCGGGCACCGGCATCCGCGCCTACCTGACCGGGCCGAACGCCGGCAACGTGAGCTTCGCCAACCTCGTGGGGCAGCGGCTGCCCTGGCTGATCGGCGTGGTCGTCGCGCTGTCCATGGTGCTGCTGCTGGTCATGTTCCGGTCGGTCACGGTCGCGGTGAAGGCCGCGCTGATGAACCTGCTGTCCATCTGCGCCGCCTACGGCGTCCTGGTCGCCATCACCCAGTGGGGATGGCTCGGCCACGTGTTCGGCTTCCCCGAGAAGATGCCGGTGACCACCTGGGTGCCGATATTCCTGTTCGTGATCCTGTTCGGCCTGTCCATGGACTACGAGGTGTTCCTGCTCTCCCGCATCCGCGAGTCCTACGACGCGACCGGCGACAACGCGGCCTCGGTCGCCACCGGGCTGGCCCGGACGGCGCGGGTGATCACGGCGGCGGCGGCCATCATGGTGGTGGTCTTCCTGTCCTTCGTGCTCGGCGCGAACGTCTCGGTGAAGCAGGTCGGCCTCGGCCTGGCCGTGGCCGTGCTCATCGACGCGACCGTGGTCCGGATGGTCCTGGTGCCCGCCGTGATGGAACTGCTGGGCCCGGCGAACTGGTGGCTGCCCCGGCCGCTGGCCCGCATCCTGCCCAGGACATCCCCCCTCGAGGGCGAGCCCCTGGCCGATGCGCGGGCTCTGGTCTCCGCGACGGATGTCCCGTCGGACGGCTGAGGCCTCGCGGGAGGAGAACGCCCGGCGCCACCGTGACCCCGGTGGCGCCGGGCGTGGCCTTTTGCGCGGCTTTTCCCCTATCGCCAATCGCATGATCACATTCCCGGGCCACGGCCCCGCCTTCCGCCCCCAGTAGCCGCCGGCTTCCATGATCCTGGTCAATTCCTGCGATATCACAGCACCAGTTGACCAGGATCATGAGCGTGCCGCCGGGACCGGGAAGATCTTTACTCCGACCATGATCGGTTATCCATTCGCAGAATTGGTAAGTTACCTGTGGCGAGGCACAACGGGCGTGTCATATGTCCGGTAAACCCCGGACCGAGCGAAGGATTGGCCGATGTGGGAAAAATGCGTCGGGTGCGGCGAAGGTCTTTTCGCCGGGGACGCGTTTTGCGGTAATTGCGGGCGGCCGGTCACGCCGTCTGTCCCCGCCGCGCGCGAGCCGGACGGATTAGAGTCCGCCCCCCTCGCTGCCCCCGCCGACGACCCGGGCCAGGTCCGCATCATCCCGGCCGCCCACCACCCCGGCGCCCCAGAGCAAGCCAGGCCCGAGCAGGCCAGGCCCGAGCCGGCCAGGCCGGAGCACGCCAGGCCGGAGCACGCCAGGCCCGGACACGACGCGCCGGCACAGGATGCGCCGGCACCCGGTCCGGGAGTACGCGACGCGGGAGTACGCAGTCCGGGAGTTCACGGTCCGGCGGTACAGTCCGACGCCAGGGCCGGGCGGATGGCGCGGGAGGACGCGACGGCCCCGGACGGGCCGTCCCGGGTACCCGGCCCGGACCTGGGCGTGGGGACCGCCAGGCGGAACCGCGCGATCCGGCCCGATAGCTTCCGGCCCGAGAACGCGGGGCGCCGGAACGGTGCGGCCCCGGCCGGCCGCGGCGGAGTGGCCCGGCCGGCGAGACCGCGGCTTTCCGGGCCAGGCACCCTGGACCCGGTCCGGAACCCCCGCTACCTGATGTACGTGCTCCGCCAGGCGGGCGTGTTCACCGGGATCTACCTGCTCACCGAGATGGTCCTGCTGCTGTGCGTGCTGCTGTCCGCCGCGGCCGGGACGAAGCTCGGTCCGGCCGTCCGGCTGGAAATGGACAGCCTGTGGCTGGTCGCCCTGGTGCTGGGCATCGCGTTCTGGCTGATCCCGGTCCCGGCCTTGCTGGCCGAATGGACCCAGGTCATGGAGGAAAGCTCCGACGCCACCCAGACGGCATTCGATCACATCAATTCGGCATTCCAGGCCCATGACGCCCCGGTGGATTCGGTGCGGGTGCGGACCGCCTCCCGGCCCGGCGAAGGACGTCGTGAATACCTCGAATTGCGCCGCGGCCATTTCAGCGGCTACATCTCATGTTTTGCGCATGAGCACGACTTGTACGTGGGCTGGACTTTCTGGCTGCACATGTCCCCATTGCGGCTGCTGATGATGGTCATCAGCCGGAATCTCCAGGACGTGACCAGCCGGGGAGACGGGATCTACCGCTCGCTCCGCTTCGAGTCCACCCGGGCTCTCGTGGCCGCGATGCACGGGGCCGCGCTGGCCGGGATCGACGCGGCCAGCAGCGAACCAGACCAGGTCGACCCGCGACGTGGCCGGGAGACCGCCATCGACATGAACTTCAGGGTGGGCTGAGCACCGATGAGATTCTGCACGAAATGCGGTTCCCCGGCCAGCGGGATGCTGCGCTACTGCACCCGGTGCGGGGCGCAGACCAGTTCGGCATCCGAGTCCCCGGCCGGGGAGGCTGCCGAGGAGATCAGCACCGCGGAGACCAGCGCCGCCGAGCCCGGCACCGCTGGGGCTAGCACCGCTGGAGACCAGCAGGGCTGAGACCAGTGCGGCTGGGGCCAGTACGGCTGGGGCCAGTACGGCTGAGGCCAGTACGGCGGGAGCGGGACAGGCCGGCCCGGGCCAGGCCACCGCTGTTCACGTCAGCCCAGGCCAGGGCCCGGGCCAGGCGGGCCCCGCAGAGCCCCCTCCCGGTCCGGTGTTCCAGGAGGCGCCAGCCCGGCCGGGCTCTACGCCCGTCATCCCCGCGCAGGTCGGCGTGGCGGATGCCGACTCCGCCGACGTGCCGCCGGACCAGCCGGCTCCGGGCTGGGCTGCCCCGGCCTGGGCCGCCCCGGCCGAGGCTCCTCCGGCCGCTGCCCCGGCGGAGGGCGTCTCCAGCCCGGAGACCCAGGACGATCCCGGCGCGGAGCACGCCGCCGCGGACGAGCCCGCCGCCGATCAGCCCGCACTGCGGGTCGGCAACGTGGAGCAGCCCGTCGCCGACCAGGCCGCCGCAGGGCAGCCGTCCCGGAGCGCGCTGCCCGGAGCAGGCCGCCATGGACCAGGCCGGCACCGACCAGGCCGCCGCAGGGCGCCCGGCCGCAGGGCACCCCGCCACGGACCGCACCGCCATGGACCAGGCCGCTGCAGACCGAGCCGCTGCAGGGCAGGCCGCTACGGATCGGGCCGCCGCAGACCGGGCCGCCGCAGGGCAGGCCGCTACGGATCGGGCAGCTACGGACGGCGCCCGACCGGGCCGCCGCCGAGTTGGCAGCCACGGAGCGGCCGCTGAGACCCAGGCCGCTACCACCCAGGCCGCCATGGATCAGGCCGACACCGACCAGGCTGACCCGGCGCCGAGCGCCGCGGGCCACACTGTGCCGGACCAGCGCGCACCGGAGACCGGGGAAGGCCCGGCCGGGCCGCAGACGGTACCGGCCCCTGGCGGTCCTGGCGATGGCGAGCCGCTGAGGCTGGTCCGGATCGGTGCCGAGGGTGACGATGAGCCGTGGACGGACGATCCCTGGCTGCCCGGCAGCCGCCGGCGGCCGGACCGCCGGGCGCCCATCATCGGCGTGATAGTGATCGCCGGGCTGCTCGCGGTCGCCTCGACCGCCTGGCTGGTCGGCACCAACCAGCCGCAGGCCAGCGGCCCGCACGGCACTCACCAGTCCCCACCCAGCCAGCTCGGCTCCGGCCAGGGCGAGCCCAGCCAGGCCTTGTCGGGGCATCCCGTCCCGAGCCTGACGCCCAGCAGCCAGCCCGCCCCCGTGCAGACCGGCACGTCGCCGGCGCCGAAGGGCCAGAACGGGCACGGGCAGCCCGGCCACGGCCAGAGCGGCACCCACCCGGGAAGCACCCCGGGCGGCACGGGCCACCGCAGCACCGGCCCGACCAGCGCCCCTCACCCGGGAACGAGCCAATCGGCCACGCAGCGCACGGGATCCGGCCAGTCCGGGACGAGCCGCACGGGGCACGGCCAGGGCAGCCCGGGCCTCCCCGTATCCCGGCCCACCGGAACGACCCCGGCCAGCCCGGCCCAGCCGGTATCCCGGCCCACCGGAACCACCCCGACCAGCCCGGCCCCCGGTATCCCCCCACCGGAACGACCCCGACCAGCCCGGGCGTCCCCGTGTCCCGGCCCACCGGAACCACCCCGACCAGCCCGGGCGTCCCCGTGTCCCATCCCACCGGAACCACCCCGACCAGCCCGGCCCAGCCCGTTTCGCGGCCGACCGGAGCGAGCCCGACCAGCCCCGGGCAGCCTGGTTCCGGCCAGCCCCGCTCCCGCCAGTCCGGTTCTGGCCGGTCCGGTTCCGGCCAGCCCCGCTCCCGCCAGTCCGGTTCTGGCCGGTCCGGTTCCGGCCAGCCCCGCTCCGGCCGGTCCGGTTCCGGCCAGCCCCGCTCCGGCCAGCCCGGCCCGGGCCAGACCAGGCCGGGCCGCAGCACCACCAGGCCGGCCCGGCATCACCGCCACTCCGCCCCGGCCCCCGGGAAGGGCGGCCAGCCGCACCGCACCGTCCGCGGCATCGTGTCGGTCGGGCCCGGCCTGGACGCCCGGCCCGACGTCCGGCGGGCCGCCGGACTGCTGGACCGCTACTTCGCGGCGGTCAACCAGCGTGACTACCCGGCGTACGAAGTCCTCTTCGCGCAGCGTCACCTGACCCCGCGGGAATTCGCGTGGGGCTACCGGACCAGCCATGACTCGAATGCGGTGCTGGCCGGCGTCTCCGCGCTCAAGGGCGGCCTCAAGGCCACGGTGACCTTCACCAGCCACCAGAACCCGGCCGGCAGCCCCGACCACTCCAGCTGCATCGACTGGAGGATCACCCTGTTCCTGCACCGGGCCGGCGCCACGTACCTGATCGGCATGCCGCCGGCCGGGTACCGGGCCGAGATGCACGCCTGCCGCTTCGGCCCCCGGCACGCGGCCCGGGGGCGGTCGGGGCACCGGAGTTCTGGGCACGCCGGTGCCCGGAAGCAGGGCTCGAGGCACCCGGGGCGGAAAAACCGTTAGGGATAATCGGTCAGATAGGCGGCGACCCGACTAGCGGGCGATTGAATCGAGCCGATCTATACTTGCTGGATGCTGGATGTGACCAGGCTCCGCGTGCTCGTCGCGGTGGCCCGGCACGGCTCGGTGACCGCCGCCGCCCGGGCGCTCAACTACGCCCAGCCATCGGTGAGTCACCACCTGTCCCGGCTCGAGGCCGAGACCGGGGCGCTGCTCACCCAGCGGGCCGGCCGCGGCGTGCGGCTGACCGACGCGGGCCGGCTGCTGGCGGAGCGGGCCGAGGAGATCCTCGGGCGGCTGGACGCCGCGGAGAACGAGCTGGCCGCGCACGTGGGCCTGCGCGCGGGCCGGGTCCGGCTGGCCGCGTTCCCCTCGGCCCTCAGCACGCTGGTGCCGATGGCCGCGGCCCGGCTCGAGGCCGAGAACCCGGGGGTGGATCTCACCCTGGCCGAGGCGGAGCCGCCGGAGGCCCTGCGCATGCTCCGGGCCGGGTACGTGGACGTGGCGCTGGTGTTCCGGCACTACCAGGACGGCGCGACCGTGAGCCCGTCCGGGGACTCCGACGAGGGCACCCGCTCCCGGCTGCTCCTCGACGACCCCATCCACCTGGTCACCCGGGCCGCTGGCGGTGCGGACGGCCGGACGCCCCGCGCCGCCGGCGAGCCGCCGCTGCCGCCCTGGCCGGACCTGGCCGACTACGCCGAGTACCGGTGGATCGGCGGATGCGAGCGGTGCCGCGGCTACCTGGTCTGGCAGTGCGAGCTGGCCGGGTTCAGCCCGAAGATCTCGTTCACCACCGACGACTTCGTGGCGGTCCAGGCGCTCGTGGCCGCGGGCCTGGGCATCACGACGCTCCCCGGCCTGGCGCTCCGGGCCGCGCGGCACCCGGGCATCCAGGCCGCGCCGCTGCCCGGGTCGCACCGGCAGGTGCTCGCCGTGACCTACGGTGAGGCACCCGAGCAGCCCGCCGTGGCCCGGCTGCTCGACGTGCTCAGCGTGACCGCGGGCGCCGAACGGCCCACCGTTCCCGCGTAGCTGGCGGGCGCTCGTCGTCGCGGGCGCAGCTCCGAGGGCTGGTGATCCAGGCTAGGGTGCGTTGGAACCAACGTGGGCTGCGCCGACGGTGTTCACAGGGGGCTCATCCTGACCTTTCGGAACGCCCTCTGATCTGCGGATTCCCCATTCTCCGCCGCGTGACGACAGCGTCCTGTCCGTGTGGCGTCCGTAGCTGCCAAGTGCACCTGGTCAGGCCGCGCTACGACCCGGAACTGCACGGGAAGCACAGGGAGCGACCTGCAGCCTCAGGAAAGCCGGCTGATACGTGGTGATCGCTTTGTAAAGTCGTTACGTATTCCGTTGGGACACTGCGCCGAACTCCGCGAACGTCAGCAAGAGCCGATATCTCTTGAATTGCATAAGACCCGGATGTAGCGTGAACAGTGACACGGTAGGCAGATCCCGTAGCCGTGCCGGTCTCTGCTTAAAAAGCTTGAGCAGCCTCCGGGAGCGTTGCTCCGGACCCTGGTAGCGCAGGCTTAGCAGATTGACCCGTGAGACGCCTGGTTCCGGGCAGGACGACCGTTGCGGCCTGTCGCCCCGTACGGGCTCGACGCCTCTTCTGAGCAGTTCACAAAGCCGGGAGGCCGAATGGACATCATCCGGTTTAGGTAGTAGTGACCGTTTGCGTTCGCGGCTCGCCATTTTTCGTGACCGGCGCCGTCTGCGGTTGCTGCGCGGGGTGTGATCCAGCCCCGACCACTTGCCCGATGATGAGGGTCAGGCCGCCGCGTCAGCACCTTTTCCGTTGCGCTTGGTAAAGGCTCCTTTGTGTGAAGCGCCGGAGCGTCAATGGCTGAATTGGGGCAAGCTCCAGCGCACGTTACGGCAGCTGTTGGGATAGTTTCCGAGGACATTCTCGGCGCAGGCCGAGGGCCCAGGAAACATCGCCGCGCAGCCCGTTCCCGGCGAAAGCACCCGGTGGGGAGAACCGATGCGGCATCCAACCCTCGTTCACGGACGCCAGCATCAGCCGCCACCGATGCCGCTATGAGAGGCGAGCGTTCGATGACGAAGACTTCGCTGTCATGCACTCCGGAAAGGATCAGGCTCGGTACACGACGCCGGGCTCGACTGATCGGCGCCGGGGTCGCCGCCGCGGCCCTGGTGTCTGTACTTGTCCCAGCGCTCGGGGCCGGCCCGGCAGGCGCCGCAGACACCTCGGGCGCGGTGCCGCCCATTGCCTGGCACCGGTGTCCCGCGGGCAGCGCGGCCGCGATGGCGGGCGGGTTCTTGTGTGCCACGGTGGCGGCCCCCCTGGACTACCGGAATCCGTCCGGGCCGAAGATCAAGCTGGCAGTCGTGGAGCACGTGGCCACCGGATCGGCCCGCCGTGGCGTGATCTTCTTCAACCCGGGCGGGCCCGGCGGGCCCGGAACGGTACAACTCCCGGCATATATCGGGTTCTGGCCGAAAGAACTGCTGCGCGGTTACGACCTGGTGAGCTGGGACCCACGAGGGTCCGGGGCGAGCACGGCGGTCCAGTGCTTCCCGAGCGCAGCCGCGGAAAGCGCGTTCCTCGGCAAGTACTCCGTCTTCCCCGCCGGGCGGGACCAGCAGGGCGCCTACATCCGCCGCTGGCGCGAATTCGGCAGGATCTGCGCCGCGCGCAACGGTGCGCTGCTCAGGCACGTCTCGACCGCCGACACCGCCCGCGACCTGAATCTGCTCCGCCAGGCGCTCCGCCAGCCCAAGCTGAACTACCTCGGCCTCTCCTACGGCACGTTCCTGGGCGCCACCTACGCCAACCTGTTCCCCCGCCGGGTGGGGCGGCTGGTGCTGGACGGGAACGTCCCGCCCGAGGCCTGGACCAACGGCGGGCGGCCGGACCCCCGGCTGAGCACCTACCTGCGCATGGGCAGTGACGAAGCAGCTGCCAGGGCGCTGGCTGCGTTCCTGCGGATCTGCGGGCAGCGCAGCACCCAGGCCTGCGCGTTCTCGGCCGGCAGGCCCGCCGCGACCACGGCCAAGTGGGATGCGCTCCTGGCCCGGCTCAGGCGGGCACCCATCACCCTGGGCGGCGTCGCCTACACCTACGCCGAGATAGTCACGTCTGTCAGCACCGCGCTGCCCTACGTCCAGCCGTACACCACACCGGTGACCGGCGGGAGTTTCCCCGGCTGGCCCCAGGCTGCCCAGGGGCTTCAGCAGCTGTGGACCGCGCGCAACGGCGTAGCGGGCGCCACACGAGCCGCCCCGCTGGCCGCAGCGGTGGCCAGCGACCAGCGGTACGGAGGGGTCGAGCAGGGTTTTGCGGTCCAGTGTGACGAGGCGCCGAGTCCGCCAGCGAGTGCCTACGCGGGCCTGCAGCGTCTGGTGCTGCGCCGCAGTGGCGTGATCGGCCTGCCGGATCTGTGGAGCAATGACGAGCCGTGCGCCACCTGGCCGCTACACGGGCAGGACACCTACAGCGGGCCGTGGAACGCTCCCACCAGTCCCATCCTGGTGATCGGCAACACCACCGACCCGTTCCTTCCGCTCCGGGACGCCATTGCGATGACCCGCCAGCTCGCCAATGCCCGCCTGCTGGTCGTCCATGGCTACGGCCATACCGCTTTCCTCAACCCGAGCACCTGCGCCAGCAACTACATGACCGCCTACTTCCGCACCGGTGCCCTCCCGCCCAAGAGAGCCGTATGCGGCCAGAACCTGCCGCCTTTCCCGCTCCCCGCCGGGTGACACAGGCTGCGCTGCGATGGGACAACCCGGGACGGTACGAAATCCGTCTCAAGGGGCATAGCCGCCGTTGCATTCTGCAGCCCATACACCGACCCCGGCCAGGTAGCTACGCCCGGGTAGGGGTATGCATACGGCTGGAACAGCGGCACGCTGAATTCACCGCTTATATCCCGAAAAAAACACGGCCAGCCTGGCGCATCCGCCTAGGCGCGGACTGCCCGGCGTGACGTGCCGGAACTGGCCAGAAGGAGAGCAATATGACCGCGGATCAGGGTCCGTATCCAGCTGAGTATCCGGTTCAGTTCGCCGTCGAGTACCCGGACAGGCCGCTTAACCGGCTGACGTCATTCTTCCGTATCTTCGTGATCATCCCGATCGCGATCGTGCTAGGCACCGTTTCTGGCGGAACCTGGCAGTCGACGGGAAGCCACTCCACTATGGCCTACGGGGGCGCGGCCGCGGGCGGACTGCTGTTCCTCGGCCCGCTGCTGATGATCTTGTTCAGGCAGAAGTATCCCCGGTGGTGGTTCGACTGGAATCTCGAGCTGCAGCGGTTCGGCAACCGGGTCGGAACCTACCTGGCCCTGATGAATGACAGCTACCCGTCCACTGACGACCATCAGTGGGTCGAGCTGGACTACGCCTATCCGGACGCGGCCGCCGACCTCAACCGGTGGCTGCCGCTGGTCAAATGGCTGCTGGCCATCCCGCACTACATCGTGCTGTTCTTCCTGGACATCGCGGCGTTCTTCGCCGTGATCGTGACCTGGTTCGCCATCTTGTTCACCGGCCGCTACCCGCGCAGCATATTCAGCTTCGTCGAAGGCGTTTTCCGCTGGCACAACCGCGTCGTCGCCTACGCGTTCACCCTGGTCACGGATCGGTACCCGCCCTTCAGGCTGGCACCATGACCCAGGCCAGGCGCGGTCAGGCGGACAGCACCGCGGCGCCGTTGACCTCTTCCCTCGGCATCAAGACCACGCTGGTGTCCGCTCACCTCGCGATCGACGAGTCCGAAGCGGCGGCGTTCGCCAAGCTCGGCGAGCAATTTGGCGGGCTCTTCCACAGCGAGGACTTCATCGAGGGGCGCAAGGCTGAGGCGGAGGGACGTCCCCCCGTCTACCAAAGGCAAGTAGGCGGGGCAGTCGCTTAAATCGAGCGGCCCTGGGCCTGCCAGTACGGGTCGCGCAGGCGGCGCTTGAGCAGCTTGCCGCTCGGATCGCGGGGCATCTCGGCGGTGAAGTCGATCGCCGACGGCCACTTCAGCCTGGCCAGCTTCCCGTCCAGCGACCCGAGGATCTCGGCCGCCAGGTCAGGACCCGGGATCCGGCCCGGCGCGGGCTCGATCACGGCCATCACCCGCTCGCCCCACTCCTCGTCGGGCACGCCGAACACCGCGACGTCGGCCACCGCGGGATGCATGATGAGCTCCGCCTCGACCTCGGCCGGGTAGATGTTCACCCCGCCGGAAATGATCATGTCGGCCTTGCGGTCGCAGAGGAACAGGAACCCGTCCTGGTCGAGGTAGCCGATGTCACCCGCGGTGAAGAAACCCCGCAGCCGGTTCGCCTCCGTCTTGGCCGGGTCGCCCTTGTACTCGAACGGCGTGATGCCCATCTTCATGTAGACCGTGCCCGGCGTGCCGGGCGGGCATTCCCGGCCGTCGTCGCCGGCGATCATGATCTCGCTCGTCGGCCACGGCGTCCCCACCGTGCCCGGCCGGGCCAGCCAGTCCTGCGGGGTGGCCAGCGTGCCGCCCCCCTCGGTGGCCGCGTAGTACTCGAAAATCCGCGGCCCCCACCAGTCCAGCATGGCCTGCTTGAGCGGCACCGGGCACGGGGCCGCGGCGTGGATCATCCAGCGCATCGACGACAGGTCGTACCGGGACCGGGTGGCCTCCGGCAGCGACAGCATCCGCTTGAACTGCGTCGGCACCATGTGCGTGCTCGTCACCCGGTACCGCTCCACGCAGGCCAGCGCGGTCTCGGAGTCCCAGCCGTCCATGTAGACCAGCGTGTGGCCCAGGTGGATGGCCGCCCCGCCGAACAAGGTCACCGCGGTGTGATAGTTCGGCGACGTGACCAGGTGCACGTTCGGCTGGCCGGGCGGGACGCCGAAGATCTGGAGCAGGACGGTGTTCAGCTCCGCCGCCTCGTCCGGGTCCAGCCCGGACAGGTCCCGGCGGACGCCTTTGGGCCGTCCCGTGGTCCCGGAGGTGTAGTGCATGGACGACCCCGCCACGCGGTCCGCGGGCGATGGTCTCGGGCTGGCCGTCCAGCAGGCCCTCGACGGGGGTGAAGCCGGGGATCGTGCCGTAGCCCAGCCGGGCTCCGGCCGGCAGCCCCGCTAGGTCGGCGGCTGCGGCCCCGAGTGCGGCGTGGCGTTCGTGGACGAAGAAGGCCTTTGCTTCGCTGTCGGCCACGATGTAGGCGATCTCGGGCGGGGTGAAGTGCCAGTTGATCGGCGTGTAGTACCAGCCACCCTGCAGCGCGGCCAGGTAGATCTCCAGCGCGGCGCTCCCATTGGGCACTAGCGCCGCGATGCCGTCCCCCGGCCGCAGCCCCAGCCCGCGCAGCGCGTGGGTGAGCCGGTTGACCCGGGCGAGCAGTTCGCCCGCGGTGCGCGGGGTGCCATCCGGCTCGATCAGCGCGATCCAGCCGGGATCGGCCTCCGCGCGGCGCCAGAACGCCAGCCCCATCGCCCACCTCCTCGCGAACTTACCCACGAGTAGATCATGGCCCGCGGCGTTCGCCCATGCTCTGGCGTAACTTTGCCGCGGCAGCGGGGCGTACCCCGCGCACGGCGGGCCGCCGTACGGTACAAGTTGAGCCGGCGGGCTCAGGACGAGAGGCAGGCATGAGGCGGAAGCTGGTGCGCGGTGGCCGGCTGGTGCACGGTGGCCAGCTGGTGCGGGGTGCCCGGCTGGTGCACGGTGGCCGGCTGGTCGCGGCGATCGCGGCCGGGGCGATGCTGGCCGGGTGCCACTTCGCGGTCGTCCCGCCGAAGAAGGGGGCGGCCAGCGCCCGCCCCACGGCCTCCCTCCGCGATCCGTACGGCTACCGGCTGGCCGACGCGCCCGCCCTGCTGACCCAGTGCGCGGTGAACACCGCCGGCCTGCGCCCGGGCTCCGGGCTGGACTGGTTCAGCCATGGCCGGGTCACGGTCAGCACGACCAGTGCAGGCAACTTCAGCAGCTGGTGGCGTGCGCACGACAAGCCGGGCCCCTACCCCCAGACGTTCGTGATCGACGGGCACCGGACCCACTACCTGGAGTTCGGCAATACCTGGGTGAAGAGCGGCAGCCTGTGGGTGCCCGCCCACGTCGGCAACGCGAACCCGCTGGCGCTCCGGTACTCCCTCGCCGCCTGGACCGCCTGGACCGCGTTCAACGGCAAGCTGCCCCCCGCGGTCTGCGGCACGACGCTCACGGCGAGCCAGCTCCAGGCCCAGATCTTCGGCAGCCGCACGCCCAACCCCTGGTGATCAGGGACGCAGCCCGTGTCCGTGACCCTGCAGGTGCTGGTCTTCTGCGTGGCCGCCGCAGTCAGCCTGGCCACCAGTTACCTGCTGGTCACCCGGCTGGAGCGGATCGGTGAGCGGCTCGGGCCTGTCGGAGGCGCTGCTAGGCCTGGTGGCCGCGCTGGCCGCCGACGCCCCCGAGATCACCTCGGCCGTCACCGCGCTGGCCCAGCATCAGCAGAAAGTCGGCGCGGGCGTCATCATCGGCTCCAACGTGTTCAACCTGGCCGCGCTGCTCGGCCTGGGCGGGATCGTGGCCGGCAGCATCGCCCTGCACCGCCGGGTCGTCACGCTCGGCGGGATCATCGCCCTGTGGATCGCGGTGGTCTGCCTGATCACCACCACCGGCACCATCCCGCCCGCCGCCGGACTCGCCGCCGCGCTGGTCGTCCTGGTGCCGTACGCCGTCCTGCTCGGCGCGGGGGCCCGGCGGCTGCAGCAGGTGCCGCTGGCGCGCCGGTGGGACGCCTGGCCGGCGGTGGCGCGCCGCTGGGAAGCCTGGCTGGCCGTGGCGATCTCCGAGGAGGAGCAGGAACTCGACGAGGTCATCCGCCCGCAGCGCGGCCGCCGCCGGGACGTGTTCCTGGCCGCGGGCGCCCTGCTCGTGGTCGTGGCGGCCAGCGTGGTCATGGAGCGGGCCGGCACGTCGATCGGTTCTCACTTCGGGGTGCCGCAGATCGTCACCGGCGGGGTGGTGCTGGCCGCGGTGACCAGCCTGCCGAACGCGGTGGCGGCCGTGTACCTGGCCGTGCGCGGGCGGGGCGCGGCCATGCTGAGCACCACGCTGAACAGCAACGCGCTCAACGTCACCGCGGGCCTGCTGCTGCCGGCCAGCATCACCGGGCTCGGGCCGGTGTCAGTCCACTCGGTGCTGATCGCTGTGTGGTACCTGGTCCTGACCGCCGCCGCGCTGGCCTTCGCGTTGCGGGACGGCGGGGTGCGCCGGGCCACGGGGGCCTTCATCGTCGGGTCCTACCTGGTGTTCCTGGGGTCTTTGCTGACCACGGCACACTCCTCGGCGCCGGGGATTGGGCTCACCGTGGTGCCGTTGCTGGTCGTCGTGGTGGCGGGGGCGGCCGGGCTGGCCCGGCGGCCTGCGGGGAGGGGACCGGGAGGCGGGCCAGCCGGCGGGGGCGGTCAGCGGGGGAGCGGGCCCTCCGCCGGGGGCGGTCAGCCGGGGAGCGGACCATCCGCCGGGGCCACCACGACCTCCGACGAGAGCATGTCGTAAGCGTCCAGGTCGACCTCGCCGAGCACGTCGGCCGACGCGCCGAGGGCCACCGCGTGCCGCAGCGCATCCGGCCACGCCCAGCCCTGGACGACGGCTGGCAGCAGCCCGGCCACCACGGCCTCCGCGGACAGCGACAGGCCGGGATAGCCCTCCAGCGCGGCCCGCCACGGCCCGCCCGGACCGGAGGTCGACGCGGCGAGCAGGGCCGCGCCGGACAGCATGACCGCCGCGTTCGCGCCCCGGGCCAGCAGGGCGGCCGGGCCCGTGGATGCGCCGGCCCCGGCCGCCCCGGCCGTCGAACGCGATCAGCACCAGCGCGGGATGCCGGTCCAGGCTGCGCCACAGGGCCGGCCCGCCGGCGTGGACGATCGCGGGTACTGACGCCTCCGCGGCGTAGCTGGCCAGGGATGCGTAGATGTCCAGCGGCAGGCCCGACGGGAGCCCGCCGCTCAGCACCACGGCGTCCGCGCCCGGCACCAGCTTGCGGAATTCGCCGGCGAACCGGCCGAGTTCCTCGGTGGTGATGAACGGGGCGGGCTCGCTGAGCCGGGTGCTCTCCTCCCGCGCCTCGTCCAGCACCTCGATCACCCGCCGTGATTCGCGGCTGATCCTGGTGAAGGCGGTGGCCACGCCCGCGCGGGCCAGGTCGGCCTCGATCAGGTTCCCGGCTCCCCCGCCGGCGAAGCCCGCCACCAGCACGTCCTCGCCGAGACCGGCCAGCACCCGGGCCACCGCCAGGCTCCCCCCGCCCGCCCGGGAGGTCATCCGGCTGATGTGGTTGGAGGCGCCCCAGGCGATCTCGTCCGCCTCGTAGGTGACGTTCGCGGTGGCGTTCAGCGCGACGGTGAGGATCACGAGACCAGTTCCGCGGCGACGGTGGCGCCCAGTTCCCAGCACGCCTCCAGGTCCTTGGGCCCGACCTCGCCCACCACCGCGACCGGCGGCCGGGCGCGGTGCCACTTCAGCCCGGTCGTGATGGCCTCCACCGCCCGCACCGCACCCCCGGTGTCGTTGTTGCCGTGCACGTACAGGCCATAGTGCCTGCGCTGAGTCGCCTCGAGGCACGGGTAGTAGATCCCGTCGAAGAAATGCTTGAGGGCGCCCGACATGTAGCCGATGTTGGCCGGCGTGCCCAGCAGGTAGCCGTCCGCACTGAGCACGTCGACGGCGGACGCGGTCAGGGCAGGCCTGGTCACGACCTCGACGCCCTCGATCTCGTCGGTGCCCGCGCCGGCCAGCACCGCCTCGAGCATCGCCTGCATGGACGGTGAGGAGGTGTGGTGAACGATCAGCAGCCGGGCCATCGCCCTCGGACAACCGTGCTCGCCGGCGGATGATCTGGCACGGGGGCGAGTGTACGCCCGGAGTGTGTCCAGGCCGGACCGTGTCTGCGCCGGAGGGGTGTCCTGGCCGGGGTGCGGGCCGGCCAGGACAGGCTGGCCCGGGCGGCAGGGGCGGGGCGCGGGCCAGGCCGCACTACCCTGGCGCCATGCGTTCTGCTGGCGCGGCCCTCGCGGATTTCTGCTGCGTGCTGCTCTTCGTGGTGATCGGCCGGGCCAACCACCACGCGGGCGGCGCCCTCACCGGGCTGTGGGACACGTTCTGGCCGTTCGCCGCCGGCGCGGCGGCGGGGATGGCGGCGACGCGGTTCTGGAGGCGGCCGTTCGCGCTGGTGCCGACCGGCCTCGGCGTGTGGCTCGGCACCGTGGCCATCGGCATGGCGCTGCGGGTCCTCGCGGGCCAGGGCACCGCGTTCGCGTTCATCCTGGTCGCGCTGGCTTTCCTCGGGCTGTTCCAGCTCGGCTGGCGGGTGGTGTGGCGCATAGTCGCCCCGAGGCTTATGACAGTTGACGCTAACGTTCGCTCTCACTAACGTTAGCGTTGGTTGTCATAAGGTTCTGTCCCGCCGGGCGCTTGCGCCGTCCGCGGGGCGCCATGGAAGGAGCCGCCCGGCATGAACGTCACGCCGCGGGATGCCCCGGGCGAGCAGGCGGCCGACGAGGCCCTGAAGGCGATCGCCGAGCCGCGCCGCCGCGCCATCCTGCGGCTCGTCGCCGACGACGAGCTGGCCGCGGGGGAGATCGCCGCCGCGTTCGACGTGACGAGGACCGCGATCAGCCAGCACCTGAGCGTGCTGAAGAACGCGGGATTGCTGACCGAGCGGCGGGAGGGCACCAGGCGGCTGTACCGGGCCCGGCCCGAGGGCCTGGACGGGCTGCGGGAGTTCCTGGACGACATGTGGGCGGCATCCCTGGATGCCGCCCGCCAGATCGTGGAGGCCGACCGGGGCCTCAGTGACGCTGCCCCGTCGGCACAGGCCGGATAGGACGGTGATACCCCGATGAGCCAGCTACCTCAGCCGGGCCGGGTGGCGGTCCTGCGCCGCCCGCCGGTGCGCCAGTCCACCACGGTCCGCAGCGACGCCAGGCACACGTTCGACACGTTCGTGCGGACGATCGGCGCCTGGTGGCCTGCCGTTCCGTTCTCCGCCGGCCAGGACCGGGTCCGCGACGTGACCGTGGAACAGCGGGCCGGCGGGCGGGTCTACGAGACCTGGGCGGACGGCACCGAGCTGGACTGGGGCGAGCTGCTGGCCTGGGAGCCGCCCGGGCGTTTCGTGATGACCTGGACCGGGACGCCGCTGCCCACCGAGGTCGAGTTCTCCTTCGCCGCCCTCGGCCCGGCCCTGACCCGGGTGACGGTCGAGCACCGCGGCTGGGAGGCGATGACCGACGAGCAGCTGGCCCAGGACTGCGCGCTGCCCGGCGGCTACTCCTCCGGCGCCTACTCGGCCGGCTGGACCCGCATCCTGGACCGTTTCGCCGCCACCCTCGGCGCCTCCGGTGGTGACCGTCCCGGGACCGGCGGACATGGCCCCGGCCCCGGGGACGATCACCCGGGCGGCTCACTCGCGCGAAAGGACCGTTAGATGCCTGAGCTTGTCTCGTACCAGATGGTGCTGCTGCGGCACACGGCCGCGGGCCGTGACTTCGACGAGGAGACCACCGAGCGGATCTTCCGCGAGCACCTGGCCTACACGCTCAGCATGGTCGCGGGCGGAGATCAGCTCGCGGCGGGGCCGGTCGCGGACAGCCCGGCTGAGGATGAGGACATCTGCGGGCTCGGCATCTACCAGAAGGAGTCCCTGGACGAGGTCCGGCGGCTCATCGAACACGATCCCGGGGTCCGGCAGGGGCTGTACTGCTTCGACCTGATGACCTGGCGCACCGCGCCAGGCACCGTCACTCCGCCAGCCGCAGCCTGGGTCCGCCAGTAAGGGCGGCTCAGGCCCGGCTGGAACTGCCGGTCACGGTGGCAGCGGTATTGATGATGGCGGGGTGTCGTATTCGCCAGCGGCATAGCGGATCCGCTGGTTCATGTCATTGATCGCCTGACGCAGATCATGCTGGTCATGGTCAGCACCCAGCAGGCCCTCCTCCACGAACCGTCCGGCGACGTTGCTCGTGGTCTGCTCATCGAGCTGCCCGCCCCAGATCACCCCCTCCAAGATCGCCAGAATCCCGATCAGGACGTTTGCGTCACGGCGCTGGACGGGGTTGGGGACCGGGGCTGTCAGGTTGGGCGCCATGGCAGCATGATGCCCCCGCCCTGCCTTCTGAACCTGAACGCAGACGTCCTTAAGCCCGCTTGAAACTCAAGTCGTTACCTGGCCGCGGCTGTTGCAGAACGGACGCCGCTCGTGGCTTCGGCGCAGTTGAGACGTCACCAGGAGGGGGGCCACCGAGCCCGCCCGCCCCCGATCTGATCATGATGTACGGCCTCTTAGTCCCTGACGACCTCGTAGGTGAGGTGCGTCGCCCGCGGTGACTCGGTGACCTCCCGCTGGACCAGCGTCGTCGGGCCGACAAGGTCGAACAGCCGCGTGCCGCCGCCGAGCACCAGCGGTGACAGGTGGATGCGGAGCTCGTCGACCAGGCTCGCCGCCAGGCTCTGGTCGATGACGTTCGCGCCGCCCATGACGACGATGTCCTTATCGCCCGCAGCCGCCCGGGCCTGGTCGATGGCGTCCGCTACTCCCCCGGTCACGAACCGGAACCTGGACGCGAGCCGCACCTGGGCGGGCGGTTCGTGGGTGACGACATAGCACGGCGGTGCGGCCGACTGGTTCTGGTCGTGTCCGTACCCGACGTCGTCGTTCCAGCCGTTCGGGCCGTCCACGATGTCGTACAGCCGCCGCCCCATCACCACGGCGCCGGTCTTCTCGAAGCTGTGCGCCAGCACCGCTTCATCGACGGGGGAACGGGGCTCCTCGAGCACCCACGCATGGATCGCCTCGCCGCCGATGCCGAGGCCGTGCTCCTGGTCCGCGCCGCGTGCGGTGACGTATCCGTCCAGCGACATTGAGATGTCGGCGATCACCTTGCTCATGCTCACTCCTCCGGGGTCTGTTGCCCGGGTAGACCCAGCAAGTGCCCAGAACTCATCGGCAGCGCTCACTGAGCAAATGGCGCTTGTGGCGGTGGCGTCCTCGTGAGCAGTGGGACACCAGCATCTGCTGATCAAGCCTCAACTGCTGTATTACCGGATAGCGGAGCCGAACAGGTGCCCGACGCCGTAGGTGAAGGCCAGGCCGAGCGCTCCGCCGATGACAACCCGCAGAACAGCGCGGCGGACGTTGCTGCGGCCCAGGCGGGCGCTGAGGGCGCCAGTCAGGCCGAGGGCGATCAGGACGGCGACAAAGGTCACCGGGACCCGCAGGCTGGCCGGAGGCAGCAGGATGGCCAGCATCGGCAGCAGAGCGCCCGATGTAAACGACAGCGCCGAAGCGGCTGCGGCCTGGACCGGGCTGGGGATGTCAGCGGGGTCGATGTGCAGTTCGGCGTCCAGATGGGCGGACAGGGCGCCGCGTGCGGTCAGTTCGGCAGCCACGGTGCGGGCGGTTGCCGCGGAAAGGCCTTTGGCTTCGTACAGGGCGGTCAGCTCGGTCAGTTCGGCGTCCGGGGTGGCCGCGAGCTCACCTTTCTCCTGCTCTATCTCGGCGCGCTCGCTGTCGCGCTGGCTCGAGACCGACACGTACTCACCCAGCGCCATCGACACGGCCCCGGCGACCAGCCCGGCCAGCCCGGCGGTGAAGATGGGGCCGCGGGCCGTCGTGGCTCCTGCTACTCCGATGACGATGCCGGCCACCGAGACGATCCCGTCGTTGGCGCCCAGCACTGCGGCCCGCAGCCAGTTCAGCCGTCCCGCGGTGCCGCCAGAATGCGGTTCCCGGGGGTGAGTCGCCCGCCCGCTCGCGGCGGCCTCCACCTGGGCGGCTGAGGGCATGACCTCGTCAGCACTCATGCCTCCACAAGTACTGCATGCCAGCCGGGACGCCAAGTGCCGCTGGCTATGGCTGCTGCTGCACTGGCCGCAGTCCCCCGGATCCGCTAGGGAAGCGGAATCGATGCCGGCATCGGCACCCCGGGGTCAGGCCAGCCCTCCGGCAGGCCGCGGCACCACTCCCGGCAGCACCGGGCCGGCCGATCCTGCGCGGCGGGTCTGCCGGCGGGCCAGCCGTCCCCGCGCGGCGTCGGCGTTGTGCTGCAGCCGGGCCGCTTCATGTTCCAGGACGGCCGCCCCGTCGTCGCTCAGCCGGTAGTAACGGCGCAGCCGGCCGTTGACCACTTCTTCGTGGTCCGGCTCGAGCAGTCCCTCTTCGCCCAGCCGGTCCAGCGCGCCGTAGAGGGTGCCGGGGCGGAGCGTCAGGCGCCCGCCGGACAGCTCGGCCACCTCACCGATGATCGCGTATCCGTGCAGCGGCCCTGGGGCCAGCGCGGTGAGGATCATGAAAGTGGGCTCGCGAAGCGGATCACGCATGCCCAGCAACGTATCGGTGATCAACGTATCCCGGCAAGCGAGCACTCCCGGCGGGCAGCCCCTCTTGCCAGGCCCGCACCTGCACATTTAGACTGAACGTTCAGTCAGCGTGAAGGAGCGCACCGTGCCGAGTCAGCAGGACAGCCCTCCGCGGCTTTCCGACGATCTCACCAGCGACACCGCCCAAGCCGACCCCACCAGCGTCGCCGCCCAGGGCGACCTCACCAGCGAACCGCCCAGCGCCCCACCCCCGCCCAGGGCGACCCCCGCAGCGACGACCTCACCACCGTCATCGCCCAGCAGGAAAAAATCTTCGTCGAGCGGCAGCCTGAGTCGGCCCGGATGGCCGACCGTGCCCGCCGCAGCCTGGCCGGCGGGGTGACCTCCAGCTGGCAGATCACCGTCCCGCAGCCGGTCTGGCTCAGCCACGGCAAGGGCTCCAAGATCTACGACGTGGACGGCAACGAGTACGTCGACCTGCACGGCGGGTACGGGGCGGCACTGGCGGGCCACGCCCACCCGGCCATCGTGGAAGCGGTGCACAGCCAGGTCAGCCTCGGCACGCACTTCGCCCAGCCGACCCAGAACGCGGTGGCGGTCGGCGAGGAACTCGCCCGCCGGTTCGGCCTGCCGCTGTGGCGGTTCTGCAACTCCGGCACCGAGGCCACCATGGACGCGGTGCACCTGATGCGGTCGATCACCGGCCGGGACCTGATCATCAAGGTGGAGGGCTGCTACCACGGCCACCACGACTCGGTCCAGGTGTCGGTGGCCCCCGAGGCCGACGAGGTCGGCCCGGCGGACCGGCCCGCCCAGGCCCCGTCCAGCACGGGCATCCCTGAGGCGATCATCAAGCTCACCCTGATCGCCACCTTCAACGACCTGGCCAGCGTCGAGCGCCTGCTGGACGAGCACCCCGGCCAGGTCGCCGGGATGATCGTCGAGCCGATCATGATGAACGCGGGCATCATCGAGCCCGAGCCGGGCTTCCTGGAGGGGCTGAAGGACCTGCTGCACTCCCGCGGCGCCCTGCTCACCTTCGACGAGGTCAAGACCGGCCTGACCGCGGGCTACAGCGGCGCCACCGGGCTGACCGGCGTGACGCCGGACATCATGTGCCTGGCCAAGGCCATCGGCGGCGGCGTGGCCATCGCCGCGGTCGGCGGGTCCGAGGAGGTCATGGCCCACGTCGCCGACAACGGCTACGAGATGGTCGGCACCTTCAACGGCAACCCGCTCGCGGTGGCCGCCTGCCGGGCCATGCTCACCGAGGTGGCCACCCCCGAGGCCTACCAGCGGATCGACGCGCTGCGGCAGCGCGCGGTCAGCGGCATCGAGCGGGAGATCGCCCGGACCGGGCTGCAGGCCCACGTGGTGGCCGTCGGGGCCAAGGGCTGCGTGGTGTTCTCCCCGGAGCCGGTCCGCAACTACCGCGGTTTCCTCGGCATCGATGACCGCTACAGCCACGCGCACTGGCTCTTCCAGCACAACGGCGGCGTGTTCCTGCCCCCATGGGGCAAGATCGAGCAGTGGCTCATCTCCGTCCAGCACGACGAGTCGGACATTGACCTGCTGGTGTCCAACTTCGGGGCGTTCGCCACGGCCGTGAGTAGCTGAGCCCCGGCTGAGCTAATCCTGAATGCGGAGGTTTCGGTCGTGTTTCGCCTGCTGAGTGACCCTTTTGCCGAGAGAGCCTTGCGCCTATGCTGTCGCAGTAGTACCGGTTATTGACGGACCGTTCAGTCAGGATTCACTGGCTGGACGGCTCGGATCAGGAGGCTCCGGGAACCGACGAGAGTCCCGGGGATCCAGAGCCCGGAGGAAGAAGCGAGCTGGTGCATCCGCGAGAAGGCTGGCCAAAGGACGGGTCCCGCCCGCCGCTGTTCTCCCGCCGTGGCTTCCTCAAGGGCTCGGGGGCCGGCCTGGCCGCCCTGGGCGGCGGCGCGCTGCTGGATGCCTGCGCGCCCGCCCTGGCGGGCTCGGGCACGGTCCCGCTGCCGCGCCCGAACAACCCGGTGAAATGGCCCCTCTACGCCGAGAACAAGGCCATCGCCAGCGGCCTGCAGCCCGAGACCGGCGCCACCCTGCAGATCTACAACTGGGTCGCCTACGTCAACCAGGCCTGCGTGAACCACTTCGCCAAGAAGTACAACTGCAAGGTCCAGGTGACCACGTTCAACACGATGAACGAGGCCCTGTCCAAGCTGCGCAGCGGCCTGTCGTTCGACGTGTTCATGGGCGTGACCGTGGACGTGCTGGGCCAGCTGATCGAGTCCAAGCTGGTCCAGCCGCTGAACCACAGCTACATCCCGAACATGCACCAGGCCTGGCCGGACTTCACCAACCCGTTCTACGACCGCGGCTGGCAGTACACCGTCCCGTACACGATCTACACCACCGGCATTTCCTGGCGTAAGGACCTGGTGCACGAGAACCCGTACGCGATGCGGAACCCGTGGGCCATGCCGTGGCAGTCCAAGTACAAGGGCAAGGTCGCCATCCTCGACGACTACCGCGAGGGCATCAGCCTGGGGCTGATGAAGAACGGCATCTTCAACCTCAACACCACCGACCGGGGCCAGATCGCCCTGTCCCGGCGGTCCCTGGAGGACCTGTCCCGCCTGGTCGACGTGCACATCGACAACAACGACTACACCGAGATCCCGGACGGCCAGACCTGGATTCACGCGGCCTGGTCCGGTGACATGGCCGCCGCCCCGTACTACATGCCCAAGGGCGTGCCGGTCGAGACGGTCGGCTACTGGTTCCCCACCGACGGCCGCGGCCCGGTGGCCAACGACACCAACACGGTGCTCCGCTCGGCGACCAACCCGGTGCTGGCGCACCTGTTCCTGAACTACATGCTCGACCTGCCGAACGTGCTGGAGAACATCAGCTTCAACGGCTACATGCAGCCGCTCAACGCGGTCACGCCCCAGCGCCTGGTCCAGGAGAAGCTGCTGCCCAAGAGCCTGATCTCCACCGCGGTGCTGCCGTCCTACTTCCGGCGCGGCGTGAGCGAGCTGCAGCTGCCGGTGGACGCGGATGCCCTCTGGCAGCAGGCCTGGCTCGTCGTGAGCAACGGAATCTAGGGGAGGCCATGACCGCACCCCCAGGACTACCGCGGGCGATCCCGCAGCCGGGCGGTGCGCCGGGCGGTGCGCGGCGCGGCCGGCGGCCGGACAAGAAGCAGAGCAAGGCCTTCTGGATAGCGCTGGCCGCGCCCGGCATCATCTGGCTGATCCTGCTGTTCATCGTGCCGTTCTACGCGGTGCTGGCCATCGCCATGGGCCAGCTCAACCGGCTGTTCGAGTCCCCGATCGCGGTCTGGAACCCGTTCGGCTGGAGCTCGTCCAACGTCATCAACGTCTGGCACGACCTGTTCGGCGCGACCTCGTTCGCCGGGCCCATCGTGCTGCGCACCATCCTGTACGTGGCGGTCGCCTCGGTGCTGTCCCTGCTCATCGCCTACCCGGCGGCCTACTTCGTGGCCCGCTTCTCCGGCCGCCGCAAGGCGCTGTTCCTGATCCTGCTGATCGCGCCGTTCTGGATCAGCTACATGATGCGCATGCTGGCCTGGATCGACCTGCTGCAGACCAACGGCTACGTGAACCGCGTCCTGTCCGCGCTGGGACTGATCTCCCAGCCGGTCAACTGGCTCGGCGGCAAGTGGTACACGGTGGTGCTGGGCCTGGTCTACGGCTACATCCCGTACCTGATCCTGGTGCTGTTCGCGGGGCTGGACCGGATCGACCCGGCGCTCATCGAGGCCGGCCGCGACCTGGGCCTGAACCGGGTCCGGACGTTCGTCCGGGTGACGCTGCCGCTGTCCCGGCAGGCCATCCTGACCGGCATGCTGATCACCGTGCTGCCGATGGTCGGCGACTACTTCACCAACCAGCTGCTGTCCGGCGCGGCGAACACGTCGATGATCGGCAACCTGATCCAGGGCCAGCTCGGCACGCCCGGGCTGGAAGGGCAGGGCGCGGTGCTGTCCCTGCTCCTGCTCCTGGTGCTGCTGGTACCGATGATCTACTACGTGATCTCCACCAACCGGTCCACCCGGGAGGCAGCGTGACCGCGACCAGCGCCCCGGCCCGGGCTGCCGAGCCCCCGGGCACCACGGCCCGCAGCGGGCTGTCCCGCCTGCTGCCCCGGCGCAACCCGTGGGGTCACCCCTGGTTCCTGGAGGGCTTCACCTGGCTGTACCTGATCTGGTCGCTGGTGCCGATCGCCATCGCCGTCCTGTTCTCGTTCAACAACGGCAAGTCGCAGGCCGCCTGGCAGGGCTTCTCCTGGCGCTGGTATTTCACCGACCCCGTCAACTCGGTCCTGCACAACCCGCAGCTGCATGCGGCCGTCATCCAGACCGTCCGGCTGTCCGTGCTCACCACGATCATCGCCGTCCCGCTGGGGGTGGCGTTCGCGCTGGGCATCAACCGCTGGCGCGGCGTCACGTCCTCCACGTTCAACTACGTGATGATCCTGTCCTTCGTGATCCCGGAGCTGATCTTCGGCGTCGCGATGTTCTTCGTCTTCACCGCGCTGTTCACGTCGGTGCACCTGGGCACGCTGGCCGAGGTCCTGGGGCTGGTCACCTGGAACGTCAGCTGGCCGGCCATCATCGTCCAGGCCCGGCTGGTCACCCTGGGCCGCCAGTACGAGGAGGCGGCCGCCGACCTGGGCGCCAACCAGGCGTCCACCATGCGCCGGGTGATGATCCCGCTGCTCGGGCCGGCCATCTTCGCCAGCGCCGTGCTGGTCTTCTCCGGGGTCATCGACGACTTCGTGATCGTCGACCTGCTGTCCTCCAACGCCAGCAACACGCCCATGTCGGTGATCATCTACTCGACCCAGCACGGCGGCAACGGCGGCCCGGCGCTCAACGCGCTGGGCACGATCATGCTGGTGATGTCCCTGATCGTCGCGGCCCTGGGCTATGTGGCCTACCGCTGGGCGACCCGCGGTGAGCGGGGCAGCGGGGTCGAGGCGCTGACCACGATCGCCGGCAGCGAGTAGCGGAAACCTCCGGAACCGTCCCGTGCGGCCCCGTGCTGCCGATTTGCTAAGGCCAGCCTTATCAGTTTAGCCTTAGCGCATGCCTGCGGAATCGACCCTCCAGGAACCGGACGTCACCGAGGTGGCGGCGGCGCTGCGGGTCAGCATCGGCCTGCTGCTCCGCCGGATGCGCCAGGTCCGGCCGGACGGCGAGCTCAGCCTGCCGGAGACGTCCGCCCTGGCCCGGCTGGACCGGTCCGGCCCGGCCACGTCCAGCGCGCTGGCCAAGGAGGAGCAGATCAGCCCGCAGTCGATGGGAGCCACCCTGGCCGCGCTGGAGGCCCGCGGGCTCGTGGCGCGGCAGCCTGACCCGGACGACGGCCGCCGCGCCGTGCTGACGCTGACCGGGGCCGGGCAGCAGGTGCTGCGGGACAAGCGCAGCGCCCGGGTCGCCCAGCTGGCCGCGGCCCTGTCGAGCGCGTTCTCCCCCGCCGAAGTCCTTCAGCTGAAGGCGGCCGCCCCGCTGCTCGAGCGGCTGGCGCACAGCATCTGATGCCCAGCCCGCAGACCCCCGGCCCCGAGACCCCCAGCCCCGAGACCCCCGGCCCCGAGACGCCCGGCCCCAGGACGCCCGGCTCCGAGGTACCCAGCGCCCAGGCACCCGGCATCGATGACCGCTACCGCTGGGTGGCCCTGGCCAACACGACCGCGGCCATGTTCATGGCCACCCTCGACGGCTCCATCGTGATCATCGCGCTGCCGGCCATCTTCCGCGGCATCCACCTGGACCCGCTGGCCCCGGGCAACATCAGCTACCTGCTCTGGATGATCATGGGCTACCGGCTGGTCCAGGCCGTGCTGGTGGTCAGCCTGGGCCGCCTGGGCGACATGTTCGGCCGGGTCAAGATCTACAACGCCGGTTTCGCGGTGTTCACCGCCGCGTCCATCCTGCTGTCGTTCGACCCCTTCCAGGGCGCGCACGGCGCGCTGTGGCTGATCGGCTGGCGGGTGCTCCAGGCGGTCGGCGGGTCCATGCTCATGGCGAACTCGGCCGCGATCCTGACCGACGCGTTCCCGGCCGACCGGCGGGGCTTCGCGCTGGGCACCAACCAGGTGGCCGGGCTGGCCGGCCAGTTCGTCGGCCTGGTCGCCGGCGGCCTGCTGGCCGCGATCGACTGGCGCGCCGTGTTCTGGGTCAACGTCCCGGTGGGCGTGTTCGGCACCGTGTGGGCCTACCGCAAGCTCCGGGACAACGGCGCCCGCAACCCCGGCCGGATCGACTGGTGGGGCAACGTCACGTTCGCGGTCGGCCTGAGCGCCGTGCTGATCGGCATCACCGTGGGCATCCAGCCGTACGGGCGTCACAGCATGGGCTGGGAGAACCCGAAGGTCGTCGGGCTCCTCGTCGGCGGCGTCGCGCTGCTCGCGGTGTTCACCCTGATCGAGAGCCGGATCGCCGACCCGATGTTCCAGCTCAGCCTGTTCCGCATCCGGGCCTTCACCGCGGGCAGCATCGCGGGCCTGCTGGTCGCCGTGGCCCGGGGCGGCATGCAGTTCATGCTGATCATCTGGCTGCAGGGCATCTGGCTGCCGCTGCACGGCTATAACTACAGCGAGACCCCGCTGTGGGCCGGGATCTTCCTGCTCCCGCTGACGGCGGGCTTCCTGGTCTCGGGGCCGGTCTCCGGGACCCTGTCCGACCGGTTCGGCTCCCGCGGCCTGGCCACCGCCGGGATGGTCGTGTTCGGCGGCAGCTTCATCGGCCTGATGTTTCTCCCGGTGGTCTTCCCCTACTGGGCCTTTGCCGCGCTCATCGCCGCGAACGGGATCGGCAGCGGCATGTTCGCCGCCCCGAACTCCTCCTCGATCATGAGCAGCGTCCCCGCCCGGCACCGCGGCGCGGCCTCGGGCATGCGCTCCACGTTCCAGAACTCCGGCACCGCCCTGTCGATCGGGGTGTTCTTCTCCCTCATGATCGCCGGGCTGGCCAGCAGCCTCCCCCAGTCGCTGACCAGCGGCCTGGTCCGCCAGGGCGTGCCGCACAGCGTGGCCGCGCACGCCGCGTCGCTGCCGCCGGTGTCGTCCCTGTTCGCGGCGGTGCTGGGGGTGAACCCGATCCAGCACCTGCTCGCCGCGGCCGGGGCGCTGGCTGCCCTGCCCGCCGCGGCCCGCCGCGTCATCACCGGGCGGGAGTTCTTCCCCCAGCTGATCTCACAGCCTTTCCATAACGGTCTGATCGTGGTGTTTGCCGTCGCCGCGGCCCTGGCCGGCCTGGCCGCTGTCGCGTCCCTGCTGCGGGGCGGCCGCTACGTCCATCCCGAACTCGGGACCGGCACCCCGGCACCCGGTAACCCCGCCCCGGCCGGTCCCGCCGCCACCGCCCCCACCACCCCGGCCGTCAATGGCCGCACCGGCACCACCCGCCACATCACCGACGAGGAGAACGATGACCCTGACCACCCTGGACCCCAAGCCCGCCCTGGTCGTGATCGACCTGCAGAAAGGGATCACGGCCATACCGGGGGTGCCCGCCCTCGATGACGTCATCCAGCGGTCCGCCGACCTGGCCGCGGCCTTCCGCCGGCACGGGCTGCCGGTCGTGCTGGTCAACGCCAGCGGCGTCGCGCCCGGGCGCACCGAGATCAGCAGGCCCGCCTTCACCCCGCCGCCGGACTGGACCGACCTCGTGGCGGAACTGGACCAGCAGCCCGATGACCTCCTGGTCACCAAGCAGACCTGGGGCGCGTTCCACGCCACCCCGCTGGACACGCTGCTGCGCGACCGCGGCGTGACCCAGATCGTGCTGACCGGCGTCGCGACCAGCGCCGGCGTGGAGTCCACCGCCCGGGCCGCGCACGAGCACGGCTACAACGTGGTGCTGGCCACCGACGCGATGGCCGACCGGGATCCCGAGCTGCACGCGAACAGCATCCAGCGGGTCTTCCCCCGGCTCGGCGAGACCGCCACCTCCGGCGACATCCTGGCCATGCTGGACAAGACCCGGTAGCCCGCCGGTGTCATCCCGCCGGGCGCACCCTCACCAGCGCCGGCCGACCCCGCAGTAACCCCAGCGCGACCCGTCGCTGTCGGCCAGCCCAGGGTCCTCGCAGCCCCACAGGCCCAGGTAGGTCACCTCGGGCGGGGCATTCTGGTAGGGCGGCTCGAGGTGCAGCCCGGTGAAGAAGCGCTGCACGGATGCCCGGTCCCGCAGGTGCAGCTGGACCGGCGCGCCGGAGTACACGTCCTCCCAGCGCTGCACCGCGATCGGCGGCATGCCGTCCGCGGTGGCATGGGAGAGCGCCAGGTAGCTGCCCGGCGCGAGCGGCTTCAGGTACCGGCGCACCAAGCCCCACGGGTCGGACCCGTCCGCGACGAAATGCATGACGCCGGTCATGATCAGGCCGACCGGCTCGGTGAAGTCGATGAGCCGGCCCAGTTCCGGCTCCGCCAGTAAGGCGTCGGGGTCGCGCAGGTCGGCCTGGATCAGCGTGGCCCCGTCGTCACCGTCGAGGGCGCGGCCGAACGCCGCGACCGCGGGGTCCATGTCCACGTACACCACCCGGGCGGTGGGCTGGGCCTCGCGGACGACCTCGTGGGTGTTGCCGATGGTGGGCAGGCCCGAGCCGAGGTCGAGGAACTGGCGGACGTCCTGGTCCGCGATCCAGCGGGCGGCCCGCTGGTGGAATCCGCGGTTCGCCCAGGCGATCTCGTGGAATTCCGGGACCACGTCCTTGAGCTTCGCGGCCGCTTCCTGGTCCACCGGGCGGCTGTGGCAGCCGCCGAGCATGTAGTCGTAGATGCGGGCCGGACTCGGCCCGTCCACGTCCAGGTCGACGCCCGAAGGCCACCGCGGCAGTTCCGTCATGGCGCCTCCAGATTGCCTGCCCACCCCAGGTCTGGCCCGCGCTGTGCTGACGAGGCAGCAGCGCCGGATACCTCACGGCCTGTAACTGCTGCTTCGCAGCTACGTCGCAATCTTAACCCAGCGGCGCGCCCCCCGGGGTCTCACATTGGTCCTATGTCAGGACACCTTTGACCCGGTAAGACAGCTTTGGCCCGGGTCAGGACACCTTCAGCTCATCGGGCTCTTCCACACGTGCGGTCTGGGTGCCGCCGCGCAGCACCCGCAGCGCGTCCGGGGCCAGGTACACGTGCACCGGCGTGCCCTGCGCGAGGTGCTCGGGATGCCCGCCGTCGTTCTGCACCAGCGCCTGCAGCTGCGGGCCCGCGGCCAGCCGCACCATGACCTGGGTGGCCGCGCCCAGGAACACCAGCCGCTCGACCATGCCCGGGACCCGGTTCGGCCCCGGCGTGCCGTGCTGCTCGACCCGCACCCGCTCCGGGCGGATCACCGCGCTCGCGGTGCCCAGCGCGTCCACGTCGCCCCGCTCCACGTCGAGCATGGACTCGCCGACCTTGACGGAGCACCGTGAGCCGGGACCCCGCTCCACGACGTCCACCTCCATCAGGTTGGACACCCCCAGGAAGTCGGCCACGTACGTGTCCGCGGGCTCCTCGTAGATCTCGCGGGGCACGCCGATCTGGACGATCTGGCCGGCGCTCATCACGGCCAGCCGGTCCGACATGGTCAGCGCTTCCTCCTGGTCGTGGGTGACGTAGAGGAACGTGATGCCGACCCGCTCCTGCAGTGCCTTGAGCTCCACCTTGAGCGAGCGGCGCAGCTTGGCGTCCAGCGCGCCGAGCGGCTCATCGAGCAGCAGGACGGCGGGCCCGAGGACCAGCGCCCGGGCCAGGGCGACCCGCTGCTGCTGGCCGCCGGACAGCGCGCCAGGCCGGCGCTTCTCGTACGAGCGCATCTGGACCAGGTCGAGCGCATCGTTCACCCGCTTGGCCGTCTCCGCCCGGGACAGCTTCTGGTAGCGCAGCCCGAACGCCACATTGTCGAACACGGTGAGGAACGGGAACAGGGCGTAGCTCTGGAACACCGTGTTCACGTTGCGCTTGTGCGGCGGCACCCCGGACATGTCGGTCCCGTCGAGCAGGATGCGGCCCGAGGTGGGCTGCTCGAACCCGGCGATCAGCCGCAGCGTGGTGGTCTTCCCGCACCCCGACGGCCCGAGCAGCGAGAAGAACTCGCCGCTGTCCACGGTGAGATCGATGCTGTCCACCGCGATTTCCGTGAACCGCTTGGTCAGCGCGACCAGCTGGATATGTCCACCGGGCACCGGCGGCCTCCTTCTGTTACCGGGCGGGCGACCGCCCGGACCATTCGAATCCCAGCTGGCCGGACGCGAACCGCATGCCCAGCTCGAACGCGCGGCTGGCGTCCACCGAGGGATCCGCAAGCGCGATCTGGATGGCCAGCCCGTCCAGCAGGGCGGTCAGCGTCATCGCGAAGTCCTCGGCGTTCACCGGCCCGAACTCGCCCGCCTCCTGACCGGCCAGGACCACAGAGGTGATCATCTCACGCCAGCGCTCGTCGAACTTCTGCCGGACGCTGGCCACCTCGGGCAGCCGCACCGACTGGGCCCACAGGTCGAGCCAGAGCAGCCAGGAGCTGGTTGGGTCGCCCTCGATTTCCACCAGGAAGTTCATGGCGACCAGGTCCTCGAGCCGCCCGGCCGCGCTGGCGATGCCCGCCATCCGGCGGGTACCCGCCTCGTACCAGGCGTCCTCGGCGTAGCGCAGCGCCTCGGTCAGCAGCTGGTCCTTGGTCTTGAAGTAGTAGATGACCAGGGCGGGGCTGGTCCCCGCGCGCGCGGCCACATCCGCGATCCGGGTCTCCGGGAAACCGCGCTCCTCGATGACCTCGATGGCGGCGCGCAGCATCTGCTCGCGGCGCTGGTCGGCGGTGTCGGCGACGTCGCCGGCGCGTTCACTCATGCGGACATCCTCGCCCACTCCGTCATCCAGCGGGACCCATTCACGGGCCCCGCCCCGTCATCCAGCGGGACCCATTCACGGGCTCCGCCCCGTCATCCGGCGGGACCTATTCACCAGCCCCGCCCACGTACCCGGCGGGGCCTGTGCACCGGCCCCGCTGATGCCACCCGGCGGGGCCCTTTCACCGGCTCCGCCGCACGCCCCAGGTCCAGCGGGGCGCTTTCGCCCGCCGCCCCACTGATCTGGCCCGCGCTCTTGTGGCCACGGTATCAAATTTCTAGACTGAACATTCAGTCAACATGGTGAGAATTTCTCTGGAGGACGGATTCATGGCCGCAGCACCCACCGCAGCAGGGGCCGCAGCACGGGCCGGGGCACCAGCCGGGTCCTACGATGCGATCGTCGTCGGCGGGGGGCACAACGGCCTGGTCGCCGGGGCCTACCTGGCCCGGTCCGGGGCGCGCACCCTGGTCCTGGAGGGCCGGTACAAGACCGGCGGCGCCGCCACCACCGAGGCCCCGTGGCCGGACGCGCCGGAGTTCAAGGTGACCCGGCTCTCGTACGTGATGAGCCTGCTCCCGCCGACCATCATCAAGGACCTGGACCTGGCCCGGCACGGCTACAAGATCTACCCGATGGGCCCGTACTACCAGGCGTTCCCGGAGGGCGGCTCGATCAAGCTGTACGCCGACGACGCCCGCCGCAACCACGAGGAAGTCTCCAAGTGGTCGAAGAAGGACGCGGACGCCATGCCGCGCTGGGACGCCTGGCTGGCCGGGCTGGCCGACGTGCTCGGCCCGCTGCTGCTCACCGTCCCGCCCAACCTCGGCTCCCGCAAGCCCCGCGACCTGCGTGAGACGCTCCGGCTGGCCTGGAAGAACCGCGGCCTGGACGTGCGGACCGTCGGCGACGTGACCCGGCTGATGACGATGAGCATCGCCGACCTGCTCGACGACTGGTTCGAGTCCCCGCAGGTCAAGGGGGCCCTCGCCGTCAACGGCGTGATCGGCACCTGGGCCGGCCCGTACGAGCCGGGCACCGCGTACGTGATGGCGCACCACTCGATCGGTGACGTGGGCGACGGCCACCTGGGGAACTGGGGGTTCCAGGAAGGCGGCATGGGCGCGGTGTCCAGCGCGATCGAGTCCGCCGCCCGCGAGCACGGCGCCGAGGTCCGCCTGAACGCGAAGGTCGCCCGCATCCTGGTCGAGAACGGCCAGGCCGCCGGCGTGGTGCTGGAGAACGGCGACGAGATCCGCGCCCGGGTGATCGTGTCCACCCTGCACCCGCGGACCGCGTTCCTGGACCAGATCGGCCGGGAGCACCTGCCGCCGGACTTCCTGGGTGACATCGAGCACTGGAAGACCCGCAGCGGCGTGGTGAAGATCAACCTGGCCCTGGCCGAGCTGCCCGACTTCATCGCCGACCCCGGCTCCAACCTGCAGGAGCACCACACCGGGTCGGTGGAGATGGCACCCACGATGGACTACATCGAGCGGGCCTTCCTGGACGCCCGGGAGGGGAAGGCGGCCGTCCGCCCGTTCAGCGACGGGGTGATCCCCACCGCGTTCGACAAGACGCTGAGCCCGGAGGGCACCCACATCATGTCGCTGTTCACCCAGTGGGTGCCGGCCGACTGGAGCGAGGAGCCGCACACCGCGGAGCTCGAGGCCTACGCGGACCGGATGATCGACTGCTACAACGAGCTGGCGCCCAACTTCAAGGCGTCGATCCTGCACCGCGACATCGTCGGCCCGTACGAGATGGAGCAGGAGTACGGCCTGGTCGGCGGGAACATCTTCCACGGCGAGCTGTCCCTGGAGCAGCTGTTCCACATGCGGCCCGCCCCGGGCTACGCCGACTACCGGACCCCGCTGCCCGGGCTGTACTACGGCAGCTCGGCCACCCACGCGGGCGGCGGGGTGTGCGGGATCCCCGGCTGGCAGGCGGCCCGCGCCGCGATCGCGGACCAGAAGAGCGCCCGGCGGGCTGAGCAGGTCCGCAAGCTGACCCGCCGCTCCTGATCCGCCTGGTTCCGCAACGAAACCCATGAGCGACGTCGCGGCTGCCGCGCCGGTACCTGGTTTTCCGGGGACCGGCGCGGCGGGCCGGCGCCCGCCCGGCCGTCCTGCGCTGGCCGCCATGCTCGAAGCCCGCACCGTGGCCCTGGTCGGGGCCAGCCCGCGGCCGGGCAGCCTGGGCGAGCGGATGATCAGCGAGGTGACCAGGAGCCCGTCCCGGCCGCAGGTGTACCTGGTCAACCCGCGCCACGAACGCATCGCCGGCCTCCCGTGCCACGCGTCGCTGGCCGACCTGCCCGGGCCGGTGGACCTGGTCCTGCTGGCCGTGCCCGACACCGCCGTGGAAGAGCAGCTGTCCCTGGCCGCGCGCCGGGGTGACCGGTCCGCGGTCCTGTTCGGCAGCGCGCACGAGCTGCCCGCAGAGCCGCCGGGCCAGCCGCCGGGCGAGCCGCCCGGCCAGCGGCGGGGCGAGCCGCCGGGCCAGGCCCAGCCGGCACTGCGGGCCCGGCTGGCCGCCACGGCCCGCGCGGCGGGCATGGCGGTCTGCGGGGCGGGCTGCATGGGCTTCGTCAACGTGACCTACGGGCTGCGCGCGGTCGGGTACGTGGAGCCGGACCCGCTCCCAGCCGGGCCGGTCGCGCTGATCACGCACTCGGGCTCGGTGTTCTCCGCGCTGCTGCGCACCCGCCGCGCGCTCGGCTTCACGGTCGCGGTGTCCTCCGGCCAGGAGCTGGTCACCACCGCCGCCCAGTACGCCGAGTACGCCCTGAGCCTGCCGGAGACCCGGGTGCTGGCCCTGGTCCTGGAGGCCATCCGGGAGCCGGGCCGGCTCCGCGCGGTGCTGGCCACCGCCCGCGAGCGGCGGATCCCGGTGGTCATGCTCACCGCCGGGCGCTCGGCGGGCGGCCGGGCCCTGGTGTCGGCCCACTCCGGCGCGCTGGCCACCGCCGACGGCGGCTGGGAGGCGCTGGCTGCCGCCTACGGCGTGCACCGGGTCGCCGACCTGGCCGAGATGGCCGACACCCTGGAACTCTTCGCCCTCACCGGGAGCACCAGCCCCCGGCCCGCCCCCCTGCGCCCCGCCGGCCCCGGCCCCGCGGCCCCATGCCCACCCGCGGCCCCACGCCCTGCGGACGCTCACCCCACTTCACCCCACCCCCACCAGTCCCATCCACACCTTCCCACAGACCCCGCCAGTCCCGCCTTCCGAACCGGCATCGCGACCGTGCACGACTCCGGGCTGGAGCGGGCTCACGTGGCCGACGTGGCCGACGAGCTCGGCGTCCCGTTCGCGGCGATCAGCCCGGAGACCACGGCCCGGCTGGCCGCCCTGCTCGACCCGGGCCTGGAGCCGGCCAACCCGCTCGACGTGTGGGGCACCGGTTCCCGCGCCGGGGAACAGCTGTCCGGCTCGCTGGCCGCGCTGGCCGGCGACCCGGCGGTGCGCGCGGTGGCGCTCGCCGTCGACCTGGTCCACGAGTTCGACGGGGACCAGTCCTACCCGCTCGCGGTGACCGAGACCGCCCGCCGGACCAGCAAACCGGTCGTGGTGCTCAGCAACGTGCCCGCGGCCATCGACACCGGCACCGCCGCCGCCCTGCGCGCCAGCGGCATCCCGGTGCTGGAGGGCACCCGGACCGGCCTGCTGGCGCTGAAGCATCTCCTCGACCACGCCGCCGACCCGGATCCGCCGGCCCCGCCGCCCGTCCCCGACCAGGCCCGGCAACAGCGCTGGACCCGGGCCATCACGGCCGGGGAAGCGCACGGCGCCCGGCTGGAGGAACTGCTCCGCGACTACGGGATCGGGGCGGCGCGGACCCGCGCGGCGGACAGCGTCGCCGGGGCGCTCGCCGCGGCGGCGGAGATCGGCTACCCCGTGGTGCTCAAGACCGGTGAGCCCGGGATCGCCCACAAGTCGGACGCGGGCGGCGTCCTCCTCGGCCTGCGTGACCCGGACGCGCTCGGCGCCGCCTACCAGGACCTGGCCGAGCGGCTGGGCCGCCGGGTACTGGTCTGCGAGACGATCCCCGCGGGCCCCGAGCTGTCGCTGGGCCTGGCCCGGGACCACGAGCTGGGCCCGCTGCTGGTGGTGGGGGCGGGCGGGGTCCTGGTGGAACTGCTCGCCGACCGCGCCGTCGCGCTGCCCCCGGTCAGCCCGGCCGGGGCGCGCCGCATGCTGGCCACGCTCCGGGTGTCCCGGCTGCTCGACGGGCTGCGCGGCCAGCCCCCCGCAGACCTGGACGCGGTCACCGCCGCCATCACCGGCCTCTCCCAGCTCGCCGTCGAGCTCGGCGACGTGCTCGAGGCACTGGACATCAACCCGCTGATCTGCGGCCCGGCCGGCGCGGTCGCGGTAGATGCCCTGGCCATCCCGCGCCAGGGCACCCCCGCCCCGCCCGGCCGGCTGGATCAGCCGAGGTAGTTGAACGTCAGCTTGAGCCGCCTGTCACCTGACTTGTGACCCGCTTGGCGGGGCCTCATCCCTGGTCAGGCCAGCTATCTGCCTGGATCCGGCCGCGGCAGTCACATCGCTTCCTTCTCAGATGTACTCTTCAACTAAGGTCTTAGTGGATGCAATGATTAGTGGAAGGAGGGTGAATGATCGAATTCCAGCTCGACACCACATCGGGTGTCGCCACCTACCTGCAGCTGGTCCAGCAGGTCCGCCAGGCACTGCAGCTCGGCATCCTCGAGCCAGGAGACCAACTGCCGACGGCCCAGCAGGTCGTCGCCAAGCTGGCGATCAACCCGAACACGGTGCTGAAGGCCTACCGGGACCTCGAACGGGAGGGCCTGGTCCGCCCGCGTCCCGGCCAGGGGACGTTCGTTGTCCGGACGCTTCCTCGTAGCGACCCCGCCGTGCAGGGGCGCTTCCTCGCGTCGATGACCGCCTGGCTGCAGGAGGCACGTGCCGCAGGCCTCGGGCCGGACGATATCGAGGCGATCTACCGCACCGCCGTTCGCAACTCATTCGCGGAGGGAGCGGCATGACCGTCGTCATCCAGACCAACGGTCTCGGCAAGCGGTACGGACGACAATGGGCGCTGCGTGACTGCACCTTGGGGATCCCCGAAGGCAAGGTCGTCGGGCTCGTGGGCCCGAACGGGGCAGGCAAGACGACCCTGCTGAACCTGGCTGTCGGACTGCTCGCGCCGACCTGCGGGGCGATCACGGTGCTCGGCGGACCCCCCAGCGACGGGCCGGCGCAACTGGAGAAGGTGGGCTTCGTCGCCCAGGACACGCCGGCCTACGCTGGGCTTTCGGTAGGCAAACACCTCCTGATGGGTTCGTACCTCAACGCGAACTGGAACCAGGAGCTGGCCAAGGACCGGATCGACCAGCTCGGCCTGGACCCGCGGCAGAAGGCCGGCTCGCTGTCTGGCGGGCAACGGGCCCAGCTGGCCCTGACGATGGCCATCGCAAAACAACCCGCACTGCTTCTCCTTGACGAGCCAGTGGCCAGCCTGGACCCGCTGGCCAGGCGCGAGTTCCTCCAGGGGCTCATGGAAATCGTCGCCGAGCATGCGGTCAGCGTGGTCCTGTCCTCGCATCTCATCGCCGATCTCGAACGGGTCTGTGACTACCTAGTCCTTCTCGTCGCCTCACATGTTCAGCTGTCCGGCGAGGTCACCGCGCTGCTCGCAACGCATCAGCGCCTGTCTGGTCCCCGCCGGGACCCACGCTCCTTGCCCTCTAGCCACGAGATCATCGAAGAGAGCCACACCGGCAAGCAGAGCACGTTCCTCGTGCGCACGGACCAGCCGATTCTCGATCCGGCATGGACCGTCAAGCCGGTCACGCTGGACGAGCTGGTGCTTGCCTACATGGGCCGAGCACGTAACCCCAGCCCGGGTCGCCGGTCCGGATTGGGGGTTGCGCCGTGATCCGGTTCGCCTGGCTTCAGTTCCGGATGCAAGCCGCCGTAGCCGCCGGCGCGCTGGCGATCGTCGCCGTGGTTCTGGCGCTGACCGGACCGAACCTTGTCCACCTTTACGACACGACCGTCGCCAGCTGCGCTGTGCATCACGACTGTCCGACGGCCACGACCGACTTCACCGACACCGACGGCCCGTTGCAGGTGTTCCTGGACTTTCTCCTGCTCACCGTGCCCTTGCTCATCGGCATGTTCTGGGGCGCGCCGCTCATTTCCCGGGAATTCGAGACGGGGACCTTCCGCCTGGCGTGGACTCAAGGTGTCACGCGTACCCGTTGGCTGGCGGTGAAGCTCGGCCTGGGCGCCGTGGCGAGCGCGGCCATCGCCGGGCTCCTGAGCCTCATGGTGAGCTGGTGGTCCAGCCAGCTCGATGACGTGAGCGCCAACCCCTTCGACTCCCTGCGCTTCGGGGTTCGCGACGTCGTCCCGATCGGCTACGCCGCCTTCGCCTTCGCGCTCGGCCTCAGCGCCGGGCTGTTCTTCCGGCGGATGCTGCCAGCGATGCTGGTCGCGCTGGTCGGCTTCGTCGCGGCCCGCGAAGCCGTCACTGCCTGGGTGCGCCCGCACCTCTTTACGCCGCTTCAGCAGAGCCTGCCGATCACCACTGCCACCCCGGTGAGCATCGATCAGACCTCGCCAGGGGTTATCAAGGCCTTCGAGAACACCCGGGGGATCAGCCTTCCGGGCGCGTGGGTCTATTCGGTCCAGATCGTTGACCAGGCCGGCCATACCCCCACGGCATCCTTCCTCAGCCGAGCATGTCACCTGGGCAACTACGGTCCACTGAATCCCCGGGACTGCACGGCCAGGCTCGCCGCCACATTCCACCAACTGGTGACCTATCAGCCAGGCAGCCGCTACTGGCCCATGCAATGGTACGAACTGGCGATCTTCCTCAGCGTGTCCATCGTGCTCGCCGGCTTCTGCTTCTGGTGGGTACGCCGGCCCGTCATCTGACGGTGTGTCCCGTCGCCACGTGGCCAGCTGAAGCCGACCGGCTCGCGGGGTCCGGTGGGGCCGCTGATCTGCGGCCCGGCCGGCGCGGTCGCGGTAGATGCCCTGGCCATCCCGCGCCAGGGCACCCCCCGCACTGTCCGCCCGGCTGGATCAGCCGAGGTAGTTGAACGTCAGCTTGAGCCGCTTGTCACCACAGCCGTGCGTGCCCGGTAGTCCCAGGCCATCGGCGGTCTCGCGGTCCTTGGCGCATGCGACCCACCGCCAGTAGTAGGAATGGCTGCCGATGGTGAATGAGTAGCTGATATTGAAGGTGAACTTTCCGGCCGCCAGTTCCTTCGGCTTTGACACGCTGGCGTGACCCGCGTTCAGCGTGACCCACGTCGGCGAGGGGGGAACCTTGCTGCCGCCGAGGTTGACCCCGAAGTAGGCGTAGACGCGCTTGGCCATCTCGGTCTTCAGCGCCGAAGGCGGAACGTACTCGACGATGCGCAAGGTCTCATGGCACACCGGCCGCGCACAGGTCTTGGCGCCGGACGATTTCCCGCTGTTCACGGCGTAGACGACCTGGGCCGGGGACGTCGCCAGCGGCGTAGTGGTTCCCGTCACCGCCAGCTGCACCGTGTACGTGGTGGCGACGCTAGGTTTCACGGTGAAGGAGTACGCCTGTGACGCGCTGGTCACCGGCACCGAAGCGGCCGGCGCGGCGGTGCCCCCGAACGGCTGCGCCTCGAGCGTGGCGGTGTCGCCGACCGCCCCGCCGGTGACGGTGCCCGAGATCGTGGCGGTCGCGTATTTGCCGCCCAGGTACACCACCAGGACGTCGCCCTTGATGACCTTGTTGGCCGACTTGGCCGAGATGGTGACGGCCGGGCCGGAAGCGGCGGTAGCCACCGCCGGCAGCTGGCCAAGCGCTAAAGCGCCCGCGATCAGTGAGGCGACCGCAATGGCGCGCCGAAGTCTGGACAACCTGGCCCCGCTTCCTGCCCGCTCCCAGGCGGGCTGCGTTCATGAACCCCCGGGGCAGGATAGCGGTATTGCCCATTACCGGGCGAGACTGCACCACGGACTTACTTCCCGGCTATAACGGCTTTTTCGCCAGAACGAGACGCGCCGGGCACCGGCCTCATCCCCGGGTCAGGTCGTGCCCTTGGACGCGGGGACGCCGGCGGGCTGGACCGGCGGCGGGCCGGCGGCGGTGCCCGCCGCGGTGGCCGCGCGGAGGTCGTAGGCGGCGCGCGCCCGGGCGACGTCGCCGATGTGCCCCTCGGCCCACGTTTCCAGGGCGCTCACCAGCCCGAGCAGGCTGCTGCCCAGATCGGTGAGGGCGTAGTCCACCCGCGGTGGCACCACCGGGAACACGGTCCGGCTGATCATGCCGTCGCGTTCGAGGCCGCGCAGCGTCTGGGTGAGCATCTTCGGGCTGATCCCGTGGATCCGGGCGGCCAGCTCGGAGTAGCGGCGCGGGCCGCGGGCCAGCGCCCCCACGATCAGGACGCTCCACGTGTCGCCGATCCGGTCCAGCACCTGGCGGCTGGGGCAGTCACTGTCGTACACATCAGCCTGATCCGCATCCACTCTCACCTGGACACTATCTCACAGGTAAGTACAGCACTTCAAGGTGCTCACTCTCTAATGGGAAGTAAGAATTGACCAGCCAGGTTGGTACGGGCAGCCGGCTGACACGCGGCCGGAACGCGTGAGGAGTGATCTGATGTCCATCGTCGTCACCGGGGCCACCGGCTCGTTCGGCCGACTCGCCATCGAGGCGCTACTGCGCCGCGGCCTCCCCGCCAGCCAGCTCGTGGCCGCGGGCCGCAACCTCGGCAAGCTCGCTGACCTGCGGGAGCGCGGCGTCACCGTGGTCCAGGCTGACTACGACGACCCGTCGTCGCTCCGCAAGGCCTTCGCCGGCGCCGACCGGCTCCTGTTCGTGTCCGGCAGCGAGGTCGGCCAGCGCATCCCCCAGCACCAGGCGGTCGTCGACGCGGCGGCCGACGCGGGCCTCGGCCTCGTCGCCTACACCAGCGCCCCGAAGGCCGACACCTCCGACATGATCCTGGCCCGGGAGCACCGGGCCACCGAGGAGGCCCTGATCCGCGCGGGCCTCCCCTACGTGTTCCTGCGCAACAGCTGGTACCTCGAGAACTACACCGCCAACCTGCCGGTGATCCTGGAGCACGGCCTCATCGGCGCCGCAGGCGACGGCCTGATCAGCGCGGCCGCGCGGGCCGACTACGCGGAGGCCGCCGCCGCGGTGGTCGCGGGTGAGGGGCACGCGAACCGGGTGTACGAGCTGGGCGGCACGCCGTTCACCCTGACCCAGCTCGCGGCGGAGATCTCCCGCCTGTCGGGCCGCGAGGTCCGGTACACCGACCTGCCGGAGGAGGCCTACGCCCGGGCGCTCGCGGGCGCCGGGGTTCCGCAGGAGGCGGCGGCCGTCCTGGCTGACTCCGACCGGGCCGCCGCCCAGGGTGCCCTCCATGTCGAGGGCGACGACCTGCCGCGCCTGCTCGGCCGGCCCGTCACGCCGCTCGCCGACGTCCTGGAGGCCGCGCTGTCCAGCCTCGCGTGACTGGTCCGGGGCCGGGCGGAGCGGGCCGCCTACGTGGCGGCCAGCGGCCGCCCGGCCCCGGACCCGGCCGGATCGCGCCGTTCACCGGGGCCGGATCGCGCCGTTCACGCGGGCCGGCCACCTGGAAGCGGCAGTGTGTTCGCTGGCTGGCCTCAGCCGGCGTGGCGGGCTGACCGGTGCGACGCCACCCACGGGTGGATGGTGCTCGCGTGGCTGGACACCCCGCGGACCGGCCCCCGGGCATTGATGACGTTCTGGAAGGCCCTCGGCGGCTTGGACTGCGAGCACCGCCCCTTCGCGTTGCGCGCGAATACGGCCCTTACCCGGCTGGTGTAGGTCCCCCGGCCACTGATATGCCGGTATTTACCGGTCCCGTCAGCCAGCCTGAACGTCCCATGCTCGACGGACACCAGCAGGCAGGTCCTGCGGTTGAACTGGCTGGCGCCGCTGGTCCGGTGATGAATGGCCCGGAACGTCCCCCGCGGAAAACGGATGAGCCCGGTATTGAGGTTAATGGTGCCACCCGCGGTGAATGGCCCCCAGGCGATGGCGCTGGCCCGGCTGCCCGTGGCGGACTCCGCCACGAACTGGAAGTGCTCGATCCTCCTGCTCGTCGTGCTGGCGCTGGCGGCGGTGACGCTGGTGCCCGCGATCACCGCGGCGAGGGAAAGCGTGCCCGCCGCCGCGCCCAGAAGTCTGCGCATGATGCCCCCTGTTATTAGTGCTGCTGATTGCGCAGGGACGCTAGCACGCGCCTGGGAGCGGGGCCGTTACTTTGACTGTCATTGTGCGCAGCCGATTAGCCAGGCGCCCCGGCAATTTCCCCACGGCATAGGCAAAATGGCTCAGATTGGCCATATTCCGCGGTCAGATCTGGTCTGAGACGCGCAACACCGCTTTGCCTGGGAATCGCCGGTCGAGGAGCGCCTGCGCGACCGTGCCGATCTCGCGCCAATCCGCCCCGACGCCGTGGTGGGGGAGCCGGATGTTTCCCGTTGTCGATCAGGTTGACGCCAGCTGGTGGAGCCCGAGGGAGGCCGGGCTCCGTCGTGCGAGCTCATGATGGAGGTTCAAGACGTGCAGACCGGCACCCGGTGCCCGCCGCATGCGCGCCAGATCGGCTGGGACCTCGTCGCCGGCCGGTTCGCGGTTGAGCAGCGCCTCGAGAGGCAGTTCTGCTCCGGGAGCGAGCTCTGGCTGACGGCCTCGCCAGGTGCTGGCCGCCGCTGGGCGTCGAAGGAGGTCTCCAGCCGGGCGAACAGGCCGTCGAGGGTGTCGGCGAGTTCTTTGAGCTCGTCGTCGGGTCCGTGCAGGGCCAGCCGCTCGTGCAGGCTGCTGGCGGAGATCCGCCGGGCGGCGGCGGTGATCGTGCTCAGCGGACGCAGCACCTGGCCGGCGATGAGCCAGCCGATCGCGGCGGCGGCGACCGCGATGACCGCCAGGGCGATGCCGGAGGCGATCAGCAGCTGCTGCCGGTCGAGGGAGAGCTGCCCGAGACCCGTCATGCGGATCGTCACCGCCGGCTGGACGATGGCGATGGGGATTACCCTGCCGTGCTTGTGGAGGTGGACCACTGGCTGCGCTCGGAGCGTCGCGTTCCCGAGCTGGCCGTAGAGCAGGTAGGTGACGGCGAGCACGGTCGCGCCGCAGGCCAGGAACACCGCGCCGCCGTACAGGACGGTCAGGCGCAGCCGGGCGGTGCGGCGGGGCAGCCGCAGCCAGCGTGGGCGGCCGGGGCGCGGTCGGGGGGTGCGCATTATGGTTCTCCGATGCGGTAGCCGCTTTCCCGGACGGTCTGGATCACCGGCGGGTCGCCGAGCTTGGCCCGGAGCCGGCCGATGGTGGTCTTCACGGTGCTGGTGAACGGGTCCGCCGCTTCGTCCCATACTCGTTCGAGCAGTTCCTCGGCCGGGACCGGCCGTCCGTCCGCGGCGAGCAGGCATTCGAGCACAGCCAGTTCCTTGGGGGTGAGCGGCAGGCGCCGCCCGGCCCGGACCGCGACCCGGCGTGCCGGGTCCAGGCTCAGGTCACCGTGTTCGAGGCCGGGCGGCAGCGGCGCGGCCGCGCGCCGGCCCAGGGCCCGGATGCGGGCCACGAGTTCCGCGAAGTCAAATGGCTTGGGCAGGTAATCATCGGCGCCCAGGCCGAGGCCCTCGACCCGTTCCCTGGACCGACCTCGCCGCGGTGAGCATCAGCACCCGGGTCTGGGATCTGCCCGCGGCCAGGGCCCGGCAGACGTCGTCGCCGTGCACGCCGGGCAGGTCCCGGTCCAGCACCACCACGTCATAGCGGTTGACCGCCGACATGCTCCAGGGCCGCGGCGCCGTCCAGCGCCACGTCGACCGCCATCCCCTCCCGGCGCAGCCCGGCCGCCACCGCCGTGGCCAGGATCTCGTCGTCCTCGGTCACCAGAACTCGCATCGCCCGCCCGCCGCTTCGCGTGCCTCACGGCATGTCAGCCGCCTGCTTTCCAGCATCGCAGGCCGCAGGTGACAGCCCGGTCACATCTTCCGTCACTGTGCTGTCACCTCCTCTTCTGTACAAACGGTTCGCAAGGAGAACAGTCTCTGAGGGAGCCGCGATGAACGACAAGACCGCTGGCAGCCGGGGCCCGCAGCGCGCGGCAGCCCTGGCTGTCATGGCAGCCGTCGCCGTACTGGCCACGGGGTGCGGCATGGTGCATGTGCATTTCGGGTCTTCCGGCGGCTCTGCCCCGACCGGGTCCGCGGCGACCTACCGGGCGGATCTTGCCTACGCGCAGTGCATGCGAACCCACGGCGTGCCCGGCTTCCCCAATCCCCATCCATCGGGCGGCATCAGCGTCAGCATCAGCGGGCACCCGCACGCCAACAGCCCCGCGGCGCGGGCTAATGACGCCTGCAAGCACCTGCTGCCTGCCGGCAGCACCGGGAACGGGCAGCGCCGACAGCGCCGGCGACGGCCAGCCCGCCTGGCGCCGCGGCGACTGCTGCCCGGGCTCCCTGCCGTGTTACACACCCCGGCAGTTCCGGGTCGCCTACGGCATCCAGCCGCTGCTGGATCGCGGGATCGACGGCCGCGGCGTCACGGTGGCGCTGCCCGAGGAGGCCGAAACGGGACCGGCGCGGCCCAGCCGGTCGCACTCCTGCGGTCGGTCACCGACATCCGGCAGGACGTGGCGGACTTCGACCGCCGGTTCGGACTGCCCCCGGCACGGATCCAGGTCATCCGGACGGCCTTGGCGGGCTCGTCCGCCTCGCCGTGGCTGGCCGGCGTCGAGGAGGTGGAGGACACCGAGCTGGTGCACGCCGTCGCCCCGGACGCCACCATCCGTGAGCTTCTGGTCGACCCGGCGGACGTGAGCACCCCGGCGAAGTTCGCCGCCACGTTCGCCACGTACGTGCGGATCGCCGTCCGCAACGGAGAGGTGATCTCCCAAAGCGGCATCGGCCAGGACTTCAGCCTGGGTGAGGACTCCTGGACCAGCGCGGAGGTGGCGACCATGAACTCAGCGCTGCAGTACGCCGCCGCCCGCCATGTCACCGTCGTCGCCGCGTCGGGAGACGAGGGCGTGATCGGCAACGGCTCGTCCACGCCGGTCAAGGAGGTCATCCTGCCCGCTTCCGATCCGCTCGTGCTCGCTGTCGGCGGCACCAGCCTGACCGCGAACCCCGTCACCGGCGCGTACATCAGCGAGACCGCCTGGAACACCCCCGGGCTGCCACCGCAGCCCGGCGCGTCGGGTGGCGGGTTCAGCCACCTGTTCGCCCGGCCCGCCTACCAGGACGGCGTGCCCGGTACCGGCGCCACGACGGGCGTGCCGGACGTCGCCGCGGACGGCTCGGGCCCCACCGGCATGGCGCTCGCGTTCAGCGCGCCAGGCGGCAGCTACGAGCTCATCGGGGCCGGCGGCACCAGCGCCGGCGCGCCGTTCTGGGCCGGCCTGATCGCCCTGGCCGACCAGGAGGCCGGCCACCCGCTCGGCTTCGTCAACCCCGCCATCTACCGGATCGCCCGCGGCCCGCTGTACCACAAGGCGTTCCACGACATCACCACCGGCAACAACACGGTGGCCCTCACCTCCACCTCGCCGCCGGTCACGATCACCGGCTACCAGGCCGGACCCGGCTGGGACCCGGTCACCGGCTGGGGTACCCCCGACGCCCAGGTCCTCATCCCCCTGCTGGCCCGCTGAGGCAAAGAAGACACATCCAGTAACCGGATGGAAACCTGATCCCGGCGACTTCGAAGGCCCGGGTAAACGTCAGCGGCTTCCCGTTACCGCGCCGGGTGCCGGTTGAACAGCCTTCTCGCCCACAGGTAGCTGACCAGCGTGACGCCGGCGCACCAGGCGACGGCGATGACCGCGTTGCTGCCGACCGGGCGGCCGCTGAGCAGTGCGCGGAGGGTGTCGATGACGGGCGTGAAGGGCTGGTATTCGGCGAACCACCTCAGGCCGGCCGGCATCGAGCTGGTCGGGACGAACGCACTGCTCAGGAACGGCAGCAGGAGCAGGAACATGGGCGAGTTGCTGGCCGTCTCGACGGTCTTGGCGGCCAGGCCGAGGCCGACCGACAGCCAGGTGAGGGCGAAGCTGGTCATGACGAGGATCCCGAGGGCCGCCAGCCAGCCCAGCGCGCCTGCGGTAGGCCGGAATCCGGTCAGCAACGCGATGCCGATCACGACGGCCAGGCTGAGCACGCTCTGGATGGTGCTGCCCAGGACGTGGCCGGCCAGCACCGAGGCCCGCCAGATGGCCATGGTGCGGAACCGGGCCACGATGCCCTCGGTCATGTCCGTGGCCACCGAGATGGCCGTCCCCTGCGCCACGGCGGCCACGGTAATCAGCAGGATCCCGGGCGCGACGTAACTGGCGTAGGCGGCCCGGTCCCCCGGCACGCCCGCCAGCCCGGCGCCCAGCGTGCCGCCGAAGACGTAGACGAACAGCAGCAGGAAGACGACCGGCATGCCCAGGATCAGCAGCGTCATGGACGGGTAGCGCTGGATGTGCCGGAGGTTGCGGCGCAGCATCGTGGCCGAATCGGTGAGGGCATAGGACAGGGTGCTCATGCGCGGGTCTCCATCTCCTGGCCAGGCTGTCCGGTGAGGGCGAGGAACACGTCGTCGAGATCGGGGGTGTGCAGTGACAGGGCCTCGATCTCGACTGACCCGGCGTCGAGCCGGGCCAGCAGGGCCCGCAGCGCGGGGACGCTGCCGTCGCTGGGCACCTGCAGGGTCAGTGCCTCGTCTTCGCGTGCTGCCCCGTCGATGATGCGGGCGGCCGAGTCCAGTTCGCGCTGGCTGGCGAACTGGAGGCTGATGTGGCCGCCGGGGATCCGGCGCTTGAGCTCGCCGGGGGTGCCCTCGGCGACGAGCCTCCCGCGGTCGAGTACGGCGATCCGGTCAGCGAGCTGGTCAGCCTCGTCCAGGTACTGCGTGGTGAGGAAGATCGTGACTCCGCCGGCGACGAGGTCGCGGATGATCTGCCACATCGTGCGGCGGCTGCGCGGGTCGAGCCCGGTGGTCGGCTCGTCGAGGAAGATCAGGCGGGGGCGGCCGACCAGGGTCATCGCGAGGTCGAGCCGGCGCCGCATGCCCCCGGAGTAGGTGGCGGCCGGCTTGCCCGCCGCGCTGGTGAGGTCGAAACGGCCGAGCAACTCGGCGGCGCGGCGCCGCCCGGCGCTGCGTCCCAGGTGATGCAGGTCGGCCATCAGCCGCAGGTTCTCCTCGCCGGTGAGGAGACCGTCCACGGCCGAGAACTGGCCGGTGACCCCGATCGCGGCGCGCACCGCGTCGGGATCGCGGGCCAGGTCGTGGCCCGCCACGTGGATCTCGCCACCGTCGGCAGGCAGCAGCGTGGACAGGATCTGCACCATGGTGGTCTTGCCTGCGCCGTTGGGGCCGAGCAGCGCGAACACCGTCCCCTCGGCCACGGCGAGGTCGACGCGGTCCAGCACGACGTGCTCGGCAAACGACTTCCGCACCCCGGAGGCGGAGATCGCCAGCCGCGCCGGGGTCATGGTGGGGATGGTCACGGCCATTCCCCCTCCTCTCGATGAGTTCACTCCGGGCGTCCCGGGGAACGGCGGATCACGATGTCGCCGTGGCCGGTGCGGGCGCGCACCTCGGCGGTCTGGTCGGACGGCCCGGGGCCGTCGGCGGTGTCCATCTCGTTGTGCACGGTGCCGAACTGCGTGTACACGTCCAGCCGGGCGGCGGTGCCAGCGCGGATGCCGACCTCGACGTCACCGTTGGCCGTCTTGAGTGACGTCGCGCCGCGCGACCACGTCGCCGATCCGGACGCTGCCGGTGGCGGTGCTGGCCGTGACGCCGGCGTCCGCGTGATCGACGGAGATGTCCCCGTTGGATGCGACCACCCGCAGGTCGCCGGCGACGCCGCCGACCCAGCTGTCGCCGTTGGAGTTCTTGATCACGGCTGTGCCGTCGATCTCGCCCAGGCGTATCCGGCCCGAGCCGGTGCTGACCTCGGCGTGGCCCATGACCCGGTCCACCGCGATGGCGCCGGTGGCGGTGCTCGCGTCGAGTGCGCCGGTGGTGTCGAGCTGGATGTCGCCCACGGCGGTCTTGACCCGGCAGTCGCCCAGCCGCCCCATCCCCCGGAACGCCGCTATCCCGGCGCTCGCCCTGCAGATGTGAGCCAGCGGGCAGCCCGATGGTCACGTCGATCGAACCGCCATCACTGAACGGGCTGTACTGTCTCCAGTTCTTCGATGCCTTGATCAGCAGCCTGCCGTCCGTGTACTCGACCCGGGCCTGCTCCGCGGCCCGCACGTCGTCGCCCTTGCCGCTGTCGCTGGGGCGTACGTCGACCACGGTGTCGGTGCGGTCGGTCGCCGTGATCCGGGCGTCGCCGACGCCGATCTCGATCACGACCGTGATGGGTCCGGGAGTATCGAATGTGGGCATAGCAATCCCTCCAAAGGGGTCAAGCCGAGCGTCCGTGCTCTGGGACGCGGGATGAGATGTGAGTGCGGGCCGGCGGGTAGCTGCGCTAGTGCACCCAGCCGGTGAAGCGCTGGCCGCCTCGCGGGGCGCGGCGGCCCTGGTCGCGGGGATCGTCCGGGGACTGCACCGCAGCCGCGGCGATCCGGACGAGCCAGGCATTGACCGAGAGCCCCTCCCGGGCTGCGGCGTCCTCGATCCTCGCCTTGAGGTGTTCGGGCAGGCGGAAGTTGACCCGCGACATCTCTCCTTCGTCGCCCTCGGGCGGCGCGGCCGGCCGGGCGCCGCCCGCCGGAGCGTCGGCCGGGTGGTCGAATGGCTCATCCGCCGGGGGCGGCGTCACGACGAAGGTTGGCTCACGCCCGCGCAGGCGGACGTCCACCGAGCCGGGCGCCAGGTCACGGGTGATCTCCGCGGCCGCGGCCGACAGGGCGTCCAGCAGGGCGAGGCGCGCCGCCGACTCCAGGGGCGCGGTGAGCCGCTCGGCCAGGACCCTGGCGTCATCCCCGCCGGCCTCGGCGGCCACGGTCAGCTGATGGCGGAGGTCGCTGACGTACTGAGTGAGATCCATGACGCCATCATGGCACCGTTATGGCGCCATATGCAAGTCGACATGGCTCACTATGGCGCCACTATGGCATCAGCGCGGTCAGTGGCTGCCGCGGCGGGCGGCAGACGCGAGGCCCGCGGCCCGTTCCCGCAGCCGGCTCGCCTGGCCGCGCAGCCGGTCGGTGCGCCGGTCGGCCAGGACCTGGCGCACCACGTTGCGTCCCGGGATGCCGGTGACCCCGCCGCCGCCGTGGGTGGCCGACCCGGCCTGGTACAGGCCGGTGACCGGGGTGCGCAGGTCGGCGTAGCCGGCCGCCGGGCGGGCGTGGAACATCTGGCCCAGGCTGAGCTCGCCGTGGAAGATGTTCCCGCCGACCAGGCCGTACTCTTCCTGCATCGTGTGCGGCCCGATCACCTGCCGGTGCAGCACCGAGCTGGTGAACCCCGGCGCGACCTGCTCCATCCGGGCCATGACCCGGTCGGCGTAGGCGTCCAGCTCCGCCTCGTGCGGCTCGGCCGCCCAGCCGTGCGGCACCCACTGGGTGAACATCGACATGACATGCTGGCCGGGAGGCGCGAGCGAGTCGTCGAACACGCTGGGGATGCAGATATCCGCGAACGGCTTGTCCGACGCCGCGCCTGCGACCGCCTGCTGGAACGCGGTCTCGATGTCGTCCAGGCTCTCGGCCAGCACGATCGTGCCGCCGTGGATTTGCGGGTCCGGCGCCGGGTGGCTGGTGAACACCGGCAGCCGGTCCAGGGCCAGGTTGATCTTGACGGTGCCGCTGCGGGTCTGCCAGCGCCGGATGTCGGCCACGAAGTCATCGGGCAGCACGGCCGGGTCGAGCAGCTTCAGGAACGAGATCTGCGGGTGGGCGGTGGTGATGACCGTGCCCGCGTCGATCTCCTCGCCGCTGGCCAGCGTGACCCCGGCCGCCCGGCCGTCGCGGGTGCGGATCTCACCGACCGGCGCCCCGGTGCGGATCTCGGCCCCGAATGAGCGGGCCGCCGCGGCCAGCGCGGCGGTGACCCCGCCCATCCCGCCGCGCGGGAACCCCCACGCGCCGGCCTGCCCGTCCACCCCGCCGATGTGGTGGTGCAGCATCACGTAGGCGGTGCCGGCCGAGCGCGGCCCGGCCCAGGTCCCGATGACCCCGGACACCGAGAGCAGCCCGAGCATGGCGTCGCTCTCGAAGTACTCCTCGATCAGGTCGGCGATGCTCCCGGTGAGCAGCCGGGTGACGTCCACCACGCCCCGCTCGTCCAGCCCGCGCAGATGACGCAGCAGCAGTCCCTGCCGCCACAGGTCCAGCGGCCGCCGTGACCCGAGCCGGGGCGGCACCTCGTCCAGCAGGGGCCCGAGCACCTGGCCGAGGGCGGAGAGGTGGGCCTCGTACCGGGGATAGGCGTCCGCGTCCGCCGCGGAGAACTTGGCGATCTCGGCGTGCCGCGCGGCCGGGTCGTCGGGCAGCCGCAGGTAGCGGCCGTCGGCGCGGGGGGCGAAGTACGGGCCCTGCGGGAACACGTGGTAGCCGTGCCGGGCCAGGCCCAGGTCGGCGACGAGGTCCGGGGGCAGCAGCGAGACCACGTAGGACAGCGAGGTCACGGTGTAGTCGGGGCCGAAGGGGTGCTCGCTGACCGCCGCGCCGCCGACCACCGGCCGCCGCTCGCAGACCGTCACGTCCAGCCCGCTCTTGGCCAGGTAGGCCGCGGCGACCAGCCCGTTGTGCCCGCCCCCGATCACCACCACGTCGCGGCTCGTCGTCACCAGTGCGATCCCTCCAGTCCCTGATCAGGGCGCTGCACCTGCCCATAGCGCCTGGAAACGGGTTTATCACGGTTGGCCGAGGCCCTGGGCACCCGCGGACCGGCTGCGGAATCATGGGTAGGGCCCGGCCCGCGCGTACTCAGCCCGCGGAACCGGGCCCGCTCAGCCCGCGCGCGGACCCGGGCCGGCTCGGCAGGCATCGCTCCGCCGGCACCATTCGGCGGCCACCACTCCGCTGGCACCACTCCGCTGGCCACCACCGGGAGGGAAGAGCATTGCTGCTCATCTGGGGACTTCGGGTCTTCTACCACACCATCGGCCAGGGAACCTTCCACTGCCGCAAGTGCGGCGGCGACCGCCAGTACCGGCACCGGGGCGGGCGGCGTTTCTTCACGCTGTTCTTCATCCCGGTCATCCCGCTGAACAGGACCGGCGAGCACGTGCAGTGCCTGACCTGCAAGACCCGGTACGTGACGGGCGTCCTCAACCTGCCGACCGTCGCGCAGATGCAGGCCGCCCTGCCCGCGGGCATGCGGGCGGCGGCCACCGTCATGCTGGTGGCGGGCGACCGGGGCAGCGCGGCCGCCCGGCAGCGGGCCGTCGCCGCGATCCAGGGGGCCGGCGCCCAGGACTACGCCGATGCGCACCTGGACCTGGACGCCGCCCAGCCGGCCGAGGCGATCGGCGTCGCGCTGAGCCAGGTCGCCCGGCAGCTGACCCCGGACGCCAAGGAGTGGTTCCTGGCCGAGATCGTGCGGATCGGGATGGCCGACGGGCTGCTCACCGACTCCGAACGGCGGGTCACCGAGGTGATCGCCATGAACCTGGGCATGACCCGGGCGCAGGCGGTCGGCGTGGTCACCATGGCCGAACGGTCCGCGCAGCAGAACTGAGCTCCGGGGCACGTCAGCTCCCCGGCTCGCGCGGGGGGCCGCTCGTGTCCAGCCGCGCGGTCACGTACTGGCCGATATCCGCGCTGGGCTGCTCCATCGGCGCCAGGTAGCCGACGGAGAACCGCCGCGAGCCCATGCCGTCCTGGACCTGCTCGCAGATGGACCAGTCCTGGCGGTTCACCAGGTCCCAGAACCCGGCCGCGTCGGACGGGTCGAAGTCCGGGCGGGCCAGCTCGGCCGGGTGGAACAGGAAGTCGCACAGGACCGTGGTCCGCCCGGCGGAGCGGGGCCACAGGGTGAAGGCGGCCACGTGGTCGGCGGACAGGCTGAGCATGAGGTTGGGCAGCACCAGCTCGCCGAAGTGCCGGGTCCGCTCCGCCTCGGACAGGCCGGGAAACGGCGCCCGCCGCGTGGTCCCGGTCGAGGTGAACGTGGTCGCGCCGGAGCGGTGCGGGATCCCGGCCGCCCAGTCGAGGTCGCCGCCGCCACGCCGGAACGCCGGCACCAGCTCGCAGAGCTCCGGGTGGACCGGCCCGCAGTGGTAGCACTCGTTGTAGTTCTCCAGGATCACCTTCCAGTTGGCGGCCACGTCGTAGCGCAGCCGGGCCCCGGTTCGCAGGTCGGCCAGGGGGTAGGCGGCCACCCGGGCCGGGATCTCCCCCAGCGCCGCCTCGAGGGGGTCGGCTGGGCCGGGCGCGGCAGGCGGCTCGAGCCGGGCGAACACGAACCCGCCCCAGGTGGCCACGTCCACCCGGTGCAGCGACAGCGCGGCCCGGTGCTTGCGCAGCCCGGGCAGGAACGGTGCGGCGCGCAGCGTCCCGTCCAGCCCGTAGGTCCAGGCGTGATACGGGCATCGGACCGCGCCCGGGAACCGCCCGCTGGCCACCGGCCCGTCCGCAAGCGGACCGGCCACGGCCTGGCCGCCGGGAGGCGGACTCGACAGCAGGCTGGCCGCCCGGAAGCGGACCGGCAACAGACTGGCCGCCCGAGGCGGACCGGCAACGGACTGGCCGCCCGGAGGCGGCCCGACGAGCAGGCTCGCCGCCGGTTGGCGGACCGGCGGCGGGGTCGCAGCCGATGGGCCGTGGCACCAGGCGGGAGCCCCGGTGGCGGCACAGGTTGTAGTAGCCGGCCAGGCCGCCGTCCTCGGTCCGGGTGACGATGATGCTCTCCCCGCACACGTCGGCGGCCAGGTAGCAGCCCGGCTCGGTGAGGCCGTCCGCGCGTCCGACGCAGAACCAGCCGGGCAGCAGCACCTGGTCCCGTTCGCGGGCGAATTCGGCCTCGCTGGTGTAGCTGCGGCCCGGCAGGCTGCGCTGCAGCGGCACGCCGCCGTCGCCTGACCTGCCGGTCTCTGCCCCGGCCGTCTCGCCTGCCGTGCCCGTCTCTTCTGTCACACCCGCCTTCTCCGCCACGCCTGCCTCCTCAGTCGTCCGAGTACGGGTGCGGGGGCGACACCGGCCGCCCCGCGGCGAACCGGCCCGGCCAGAACGGCCCGATGTCCACGCTGCCCGCGACCGAGTTGCCGGTGACCAGGGCCGCCACGGCCTCGCCGACCGCCGGGGAGATCTTGAATCCGGTGCCGGAGAAGCCGGCCGCCAGCACCAACCCGGTCAGGCCAGGCAGCTCGCCGAGCATCGGCCGTCCGTCCGGAGTCATGTCGTACACGCCAGTAATGCCGCGGACAATCCCCGCGTCGCCCAGCGCCGGCACCCGCCGCGCCGCCGCCCCCACCAACTCCGCCAGCCCCTCCGCGGACGCCCCGGCCCCGGTCCCGGCCGCGGTCCCCATGATCGTGGTGCGTTTTGCGCCGCCGGCGGCGCAAAACGCACCACCTTGCGCTCCGCCAGCGCCGGATGCGGCGCGGGGGGCCTCGGCCGGCGGGGCCACGGTGTCGGGGTCTACGCCGCGGGGGCCGGTGAAGCTGCCCACCAGCGTCATGCTGCCGCCCGCCTCGGGCCGGAAATAGCTCTGGGTGGTCGAGTCGATGCAGGCCACCGGGGTGCCTTGGCCCGGCGCGTGGCTGAGCACCGCGACCTGGTGGAATTCGGTCTCGATCGGCAGGTCCACGCCGATGCTGGCCAGCAGGGCGGGCGACCACACCCCGGCCGCCGCCACCACGACCTGGGCGTGCTCCGGCCCGTCCGGGGTCTGGATCCCGGTCACCCGGTCACCCTCACGCAGCAGCGCCAGGACCGGCGTGTGCGGCCGGTAGCGCACGCCCCGTTCGCGTGCCGCGGCCAGCAGGTCCCCGGCCACCAGGGCGCCGTCCCCGTAACCGCCGTCGGGTTCCCAGGCCGCCACGGTCAGGTCGTCGGTGCGGAAACCCGGCGCGAGGGCGGCGAAGTCAGTGGCGGGCAGGACCTCGGCGCGGGCGCCGCAGTCCCGCTGCATGGCCACGTTGGCCCGCAGCGCATCCTCCTCGCCGGGGAGCACGAGGCGGGCGAATCCGGTCCGGCGGACGAACGCCGGCCGGCCGGTCAGCTCGGTCCAGGACGCGAACATCCGGTCGCTGCGCACGGCCAGCTCGACTTCGGGGCGGAAGGTGTAGTGCATCCGGATCATGGCCGACGACCGGCTGCTCATCCCCGACCCGGCCGTGCCGCGGTCCACCACGAGCACGTCACCGGCCCCGAGCCGGCTGAGGTGGAACGCGGTGGACGCGCCGGCCACGCCCGCCCCGACCACGATCACGTCGGCGCTCATACGATGCCTCCCGTGGGTGAGATGTGGCCGGTGGGTGAGGTATGTCCCGTGGGTGAGATGTGCCCGGTGCGCTTCCGGGGGCTTCGCGGGCGCTGCTCCAGGTCACTCACGCGGCCCTCCTCCGTCCAGATTGCCGGTCCCGGCGCAGGTCGGCCAGGACCCGGTGCGCCGCGTTGTAGCCGGGCGCGCCGGTGACTCCGCCGCCCGGGTGGGCGCCCGCGCCGCACAGGTACAGGCCGCGGACCGGAGTGGCGTAGCGCGCCCACCCGGGCACCGGGCGCATGTGGAACAGCTGGCCGGGCTGGATGTCACCGTGGAAGATGTTGCCCTCGGTCAGCCCGTAGCTGCGCTCCAGGTCCAGCGGCGTGAGCACCTGCCGGGCCAGCACGGCGCCGGGCACGTTGGGCGCGAACTGCGCGATCCGGGCCAGGACCCGGTCGCCGAGCTCGTCCCGGCGGGAGTCCCAGGTCCCCTCGGCCAGCCGGTACGGCACGTACTGCACGAAGCAGGTCATGATGTGCCGGCCTTCCGGCGCCAGCGAGGGATCCACGGCGGACGCCACCACGCAGTCCACGAACAGCTGCTCGGCGCCGGCCAGCTCACCGCGCTTGGAGAGGTCGTAGCAGGCGTCGGCCACGGCCAGGTCCGGCGGCAGGGTGAACAGCGCCCGCTGGCCCGGCCCGGCGTCCGCGGGCATGCCCCTGACCTGGGGCTCGGCGTCCAGGACCAGGTTGACCTTGGCGCACGGGCCGTCCATGGTGATGCCGGCCACCGCGGACCGGAACTCCGCGGGCAGGTCCGCCGGGTCCACCAGGTGCAGGAAGGTCCGCTTGGGATCGGCCCCGGACAGCACCACCCGGGCGGTCAGCTCCTCCCCGCTGGCCAGCGTGACGCCCTGGGCCTGGCCCGCGGCCACCCGGATCCGGGCCACCGGGGCCCCGGTGCGGACCTGCATCCCGTGGGCCTGCCCGGACGCGGCGATCGCGTCGCTGATCGCGCCCATGCCGCCCATCACGTGCCCGAAGAAGCCCTGTATCGCGTCGTCGCCGCCGGTGAGCAGGTGAAAGAGCAGCCCGAGCAGGGTGCCCGGCTGGTAGGGGCCACCGTGCTTGCCGTAGAGGTTGTTGGCCAGCAGGAGCGCCTTGGCCGGGCGGGACTCGAACCGCTCGTCGATGAACTGGCCGAGGCTGCCGGTCAGCATCCGGGTCAGGCCCTCCACGTCCGTCCCGCGCAGCCCGCGCAGGTGCCGGCCGACCCGCAGTGCCTCGCTCACCCGGCGCAGGCCGGTGGCCCGGGTGTCCGGGGGCAGCTCCATGAACAGCGGCTGCAGCCGGGTGGCCAGGCGGCGCAGCTCGTCGTGCACCTGGCCGAACGCCCGCGCGTCGGCCGGGGAGTACCGGGCGATCCCGGCCGCCGTGCGCTCCGGGTCGTTCCAGTCGGCGAGCACCTCCCCGCCGTCCAGCGCGACCTGGAGGGCCGGCTCGCAGGGCACCATCCGCAGCCCGTGCGCGCCCAGGTCCAGCGCCCGGATCACCTCGGGGCGGAGCATGCTCGCGATGTAGGAGGTGGTGGAGGCCCGGCAGCCGGGCGCGATCTCCTCGGTGACGCAGCATCCGCCGGCCGTCTCGCGGGCCTCCACCACCAGCGTGGACAGGCCCGCGCGGGCCAGCAGGGCACCGGCGGTCAGGCCGTTGTGGCCGGCGCCGACCACGATGACGTCCCAGTCCGGTGTAGCGCTCATGCGAACAATCCGTTTTCTGACTAAAGGTCATTTAAGCGGTCAGAGCTGAGCAAAGTATGGTTAGCTCAGCTCCTGAAAGTCAATGAACACAGGCAGGTCGCTATATGACTACTGGTCAGACAGCAGCGGTCCGGCGGGCCCCGGAGCGGCAGCGGGCCCGGCAGGAGCGGATCCTCCAGGTGGCCATGGAGCACTTCGCCCGCCACGGCTACGAGGACGCGCGGGCCGAGGAAATCGCGGCCGGGGCGGGAGTGTCCAAGGGCACGGTGTTCGGGTACTTCGAGACCAAGGCCGGCCTGTTCCTGGCCGCCTACCAGGCCGCGGCCCGGTCGCTGCCGGCCTACCTGGACGCGCCCGCCGGGGTCCGCGCGGCCGGTTTCTTCGCGGTCCTGCGGCACTGGATCCAGGCCACCCCGCACCTCATCCACGAGGACTGGATCCCCTACCGGGTCACCCTGATCGGCAACTACTGCGCCGGGCTCCAGCTGCGCCGGGAGATCACCCAGTTCCTGGCCCGCGAGGACCCGTACGGGACGGCGGCGTTCGTCCGGTTCGGGATCGAGCGCGGCGAGGTCCGCCGGGACATCGACCCGCGGATGATCGTGTCCATGGTTGACTGGCTGATGGACCGGGTCCAGGACGCGATGGTCACCGAGGAGCTCGACCCGGGCCTGTTCGGGTACCGGACCCAGCCGGCGGGCGAGCGGGACCGGCGGGTGGGCGAGTTCCTCGAGCTGCTGCGCAGCGCGGTGGCGGCGCGATGATCGTGCGCCAGGCGGGCATCCCCCTGCCGGACGGGACCGAGCTGGCCGCCACGCTGTACCTGCCCGATGACGCGGACACCGCGCCGGTCCCGGCGCTGCTGGAGTACCTGCCGTACCGCAAGGACGACGCGATGCTGGCCCGCGACCACGACCTGTACGCGTACCTGGCCCGGTCCGGCTACGCCGGGGCGCGGGTGGACATCCGCGGCACCGGGCGCAGCGGCGGGACCCTGCCGGAGGGCGAGTACACCGAGACCGAGCAGCGGGACGCGGAGGAGGTCATCGCCTGGCTGGCCGCCCAGCCGTGGTGCACCGGCGCGGTCGGCATGTGGGGCATCTCGTGGGGCGGGTTCAACGCGATCCAGGTCGCGCTGCGGCGGCCGCCGGCGCTGAAGGCCATCCTGGCCGTGGACGCCTCCGACGACCTGTTCCACGACGACGTGCACTACATCGACGGGCTGCCGCACCTGGACGAGTACGCGCTGATGATCGACCACCTGAACATGCTGCCGCCCGCGCCGGACTTCCCGCTCGACGACGACGGCGCTGGCCCGGATGGACACCGAGCCGTGGCTGATCAGCTTCCTGGCCCAGGCGCAGGACGGCCCGTTCTGGCGGCGGGCGTCGCTGCGGCCGGACTACGGGCGGCTCACCGTGCCCGCCTACCTGATCGGCGGCTGGTACGACGGGTACCGGGACTCGGTGCCGCGGATGCTCGCGCACGTGCCCGCCCCGGTCAAGGTGCTGATCGGCCCCTGGAACCACGCCTACCCGCACAACGCGGTGCCGGGCCCGGCCATCGAGTGGCGCGCGGACGCGGTCCGCTGGTGGGACCACTGGCTCAAGGGCGCCGACACCGGGATCATGTCCGAGCCGCCGGTCACCGTGTACGTGCGGCACTGGCATCCGCCGGACGTGGAGCTGGCCGAGATCCCCGGGCGGTGGCGGCAGGAGAACGCGCTGCCGCCGGAGCGGGCCGAGTTCCGGACCTGGTTCTGCGGTCCGGAGGGGTCGCTGTCTCCGGAGGCGCCCCCGGCTTCGGCGCGATGGCTGCGGTACGTGCCGTCGGCCGGGATCGCCGCCGGTAACTGGTGGGGCGAGCTCACCGGCGACCAGCGGGACGCGGACGCGTGGAGCCTCACGTTCGACTCCGCGCCGCTGGACTGCGACCTTGAGATCCTGGGTTTTCCCCGGGTCGAGCTGTCCGGGAGCGCGGATGCCGCGCCGCTGCACTGGTTCGCGCGGCTGAGTGATGTGGCGCCGGACGGGACGGCCACGCTGGTCACCGGGGCCGGCCGGGCCGGAGTGCCCGATCCGCTGCGCGATCCCGGCGTGGCGGGGCGCGGGGCGGCGGCGGGTGACGGCGGGGCGGCCGGGGCTGACGGCCGGGCTGACGGGGCTGACGGCGAGGCGGCGGCGGGGGCGCTGCCGCTGGAGCTGCACGTCACCTCGTGGGTGTTCCCGCGCGGGCACCGCATCCGGCTGGCGATATCCAACGCCATGTGGCCGATGATCTGGCCGACGCCGTCCCCGGCCACGGCGGAGCTGCGGCTCGGGCCGGCCGGGACGCGGCTGGTGCTGCCCGTGATCCCGGCCGCCGAGCCGGCGCGGCCGGAGCCGCGGTTCCCGGAGCCCGGCCCGGAGGAGCCCCCGGACGGGGTCCGGCACTGGGGCGAGATCCTGCCGGTGCGCTGGACCGTGCACCGCGACGAGTCGGGCACGGTCGCCATGTCCTGGCGCGGCAGCTCGGGCACGGACTTCCCCTGGGGGCGGGTCGTGGACGAGGAGTACCTGCGCTACGAGGTGCACGACGACCGGCCCGCGCAGGCCGCCGCGCACGGCGAGGCCCGGACCGAGGTGCACCTGGACGGGCGGCTGCTGGTCACGTCGTCCACCCTGGACCTGGACGGCGACGAGACCTCACTGCACTACCGCTTCCGCCGCGAACTCCGGTCGGACGGGCTGGTCATCCGCGAGCGCACCTGGGACCGCCGCTTCCCCCGCAACCCCTGGTAACCACCGGGGTCCCTCGTAACGACCGGGTCCTGGTAACCACCTGGCGCCCGCTGCCAGCAAGGACGTCATCCGGCTGTCCCGGCGGCGGCGCAGGAAACTGGAGCGGATCAGCCGGCAGCTAAGCTGCCATGCAGACACCGTCCGCGCTGCCCGCCGCCGCTACCTGGTCGAGGGCATGCGCGCGATGAAAGACCGCCCCCGGCCCGGCCAGGCCCTGGGCTATGACATCGATGCCCGGCTGCTGGTCATCGCGACCGCCACCAGCGAGCCCGCCGGCCCCGGGACCGTGTGGACCCACGTCGGCATCGCCGCGCACCTGGCCGCGCAGCATCAGATCCGGATCTCCGCCAGCCAGGCCGGCCGGATACTGGTGGAGGCGGACATCAAGTCGCACCTGGTCCGCGGCTGGCTCAACCGCAAAGACGACCCGGCCTTCTTCGGCAAGGCCAAAGCGATCTGCGACCTGTACCGCAACCCGCCGCCCGGCGCGGTACTGCTCAGCATCGATGAGAAGACCGGGATCCAGGCCAGGTCCCGCAAGCACCCCACCCGGCGAGCGCGGCCCGGGCACCGTGAGCGGCGCGAGTTCGAGTAAGTCCGGCACGGAACCGTCTCGCTGATGGCTGCGATGAACGTGGTCACCGGCCAGGTCCTCAGCGAGATCATCACCCGCAACGACTCGACGACCTTCCGCGCCTTCCTGACCCTCATCGCCCAGGCCACCCCCTGCCACCTGGACATCTACCTGGTCATGGACAACGGTTCCACCCACACCTCCCGGGCCACCCGGGCCTGGCTGGCCGCCCATCCCCGCTTCCATGTCACCCGCACCCAGGTGCACGCCTCCTGGCTCAACATGATGGAGATCTTCTTCTCCATCCTCCAGCGCCTGCTGCTGCGCCGCGGCGAGTTCGCCTCCCGCGCCCAGCTCGCCGGCAAGATCCTCGAGTTCATCTGTAGCTACGACGACACCGCCAGGCCATTCCGCTGGAGCTACGAGGGCCGTCCGCTCAAGGCCGCATGACCCCGAAAGATCAATGCGGCGCCGACCTAGCGATCGTCCTCCGCTGACGGTTCGACGGCCACGCCGGTCACCAGCCCGGCGTCGTCCGTGACGTACCGGCCCTTCGACAAGTCGAGCGGGACAAGGGCATGGGACTGTCCCCGCAACGGTGTTTCCGGCCCGATCGCGCTGAGCCCTAGGGGCCCGGCGGGAGAGGTGCCGTGATGACCGCGACACTAGGCGATGTGCCGAACAAGAAGCAGAAGCCGGAGCCGACCGGCCGGTCTACGCCGCGATCGGGGTCACCCTCGATGGGGAGAAAGACATCCTCGGACTGTGTGCGGGGTCTGGCGGGGAGGGCGCGAAGTTCTGGATGAGCGTCCTGACCGACCTGAAGAACCGCGGGGTGCGGGATGTGTTCTTCCTCGTCTGCGACGGGCTGAAAGGCCTGCCTGAGGTCGTGGCGAACGTGTGGCCGCTCGCCACGGTGCAGACCTGCATCATCCACCTGATCCGCAACACCTTCCGGCTCGCCTCCCGGCGCGACTGGGACGCCCTCAAACGCGACGTCAAGCCCATCTACACGGCCGTGAACGCCGAGGCCGCCCGGGCCGCCCTGGACGAACTCGCGGAGAAGTGGGGCCGGCGCTACGCAGCGATCATCCGGCTATGGGAGAACGCCTGGGAGGAGTTCATCCCGTTCCTGGACTACGACCCCGAGATCCGCCAGGTGATCTGCTCGACCAACGCCATCGAGTCGCTGAACGCCCGATACCGCCGGGCGATCAAGGCCCGCGGTCATTTCCCCACCGAGCAGGCGGCGCTAAAGTGCCTCTACCTGGTCACCCGGTCCCTCGACCCGACCGGGACCGGCCGCACCAAGTGGGCCGTGCGCTGGAAGCCAGCCCTCACGCCTTTGCCATCACCTTCGGCGACCGGTTCCCGGCCGCCGAGACCTACTAACCCAACCGCCGGAAACACCGTTCGTGGGACAGACCCGGCGATTCATGCCAAGGAAGAGGGGCGCGGGGGGAAACCATGAGGGGAACCCTGGGGCTGTGGGGAAGGGTTCCCCTGGTGTCCCCCCGCTCGGGCCGCAGGCCCGATGACCTTGACCTTGACCTTTGCTTTTGACTTTGACCTGGTCCCGGCGTACGTAACCGCTGGAGGTGTGGCCGGGCCGGGACCGATGATGGTGCTTCGCGGGCGGCGCACTGTCTGTGAACGCCGGTGTAATGCGATAGTCGGCGGAGCGCATGAATGGAGGCGTTCTCATTCTCGGTGGGATCTCGGCCGGTGGTGCTGCTCTGCTGCTGGGCGCCGGGGTTCTGGCTGGCATGGTGGGGTCGGCTGGCGGTATTGCTTCGCTGATCGCCTATCCGGCGCTGCTGGCGGTGGGGATTCCGCCGCTGCCCGCTAACGTGGCGGACACTGTTGCGTCGGTGGCCAGCCTGCCGGGCTCAGCGCTGGGTTCCCGGCCGGAACTACGGGGCCAGGGGCGCCGGGTCCTGCGCCTGGCGCCACTGGCCGTTGCCGGGAGCGGCGCCGGTGCGGTGCTGCTGCTGCTCACCCCGGCGGGGGTGTTCGGGCGGATTGTTCCGTTCCTGGTGGCCTTCGCGGCGCTGGCCTTGCTCGTCCAGCCACGGGTCTCTGCGTGGCTGGATAGTCATCCTGGTAGGAGCGGCGGGCTCTGGTCGTCGTGCGGGCTGTTCGCGGTATGGGTCTACTGCGGCTACTGGGGTGTCGGCGCGGGAGTAATGGCCCTGGCTGTGCTTACGCTGGCTGTCGAGCCGCACCTGGCGCAGGCGAACGCACTGAAGAATGTGCTGCTTGGCGTGGCTGATGTCGCAGGCTCGGTCGTATTCATCGTGTACGGGCCTGTCCGCTGGGCGGCGGTGGTGCCGCTGGCGTTCGGGTTCCTGGCTGGCAGCAGGGTGGGCCCTTCGCTGGCACGGCGTGTACCTGGAAGCATTCTGCGCATTGTGGTCGCACTGGGCGGCCTCGGGCTTGCCGTCCACCTGTGGCTTAGCCCTGGCTAGGACTGGCCAGCCTCGACCGGAGGCCACGTGGCCTGTACCGCGTTCGGATGCGTCCGTTCGGGCCGTCAGGCCCGACCATCGGTGTTGGTTTTGACTCTGACCGTGATCTTGACTTTGACCTTGGTTTTGACCGTCGGGTGGGCCCGGAGGGGTTGGCAACATCGCAATATCGCAGATCAATGATATTGCTGATGCTGTAGGTGCTTTTACTAACGAAACAATATCTGTCCGCGTCTTGCCGTTCGGGGCCGATCATCTGGAGTATCACTTTGCCGGTACGCTGCTAAGCCGCAGTGAATACATACAGGACGAGCGAGAGGCACTGTTCGCTAGATACGGCTACCTGCTTCAAGACTGGACTGTAGTTATGCAGATAGCTCGCATCCCCGGCCAAGACGAAGTTACACCGGAGATAGGCGGCACAGAGATGGTCAGGGATGGCGTGGTAGATCGCCCCGCCTTCGAGAATCAGGTACTCAACCTGGTAAGACTCTTCGAGAGTCTGGGTTTCGCTGAAGGCTCAAGTTTCCCCGCGATCTCCGTCACGATCCTCGCAATATATCGCGAGTTTGCATAACCTTCGGGAAAGGTAGTGCGCGCATTTGTGGGTCGTTGGCCCGCCGGTGGGTCAGGTGTGTGCGGAGTGGTACCACAGCCCGGAGGGGGCGGGTGGGTGGGCCGCCTTGCTGCGGTGGTGTGGTCGGCTGCATGAGGCGCCGTTTGCCGTGTGGCCGCTCCTAAGCGCGCTTTGCCCTCGCTAGTCCGGCCGTCAGACTTGGGCCGTCTACTCGATGATTAGTTCCCGCCCGTCCCGGGTCGCGCCCCGTTCAGACTTCCTGTTGTCCCCTCTGCTGACTCAGAGCTGAACAGTCGCCTCGATGATCAGTCGGCGGTCCCGGTTCGAGATGCGCGGGTTTTCGGATTCGAGGCGTACCCCTATGGTGCGGTCCCCTGACCAGCAGGCCACCAACAGTGATGGTCAGCCCGGCAGGCTGGAGGCTCCGGCAGCGATCTTGATAGTTAGCGCAGCCCGACCCATGCGGGGTGTTACGTTGCCGGGTGCTGGTCGATGTCTTGCAGGAATTCTTTGACTGCGGGGAACGCGAGGTCGGGGCGGTCGCGGAAGACGCGGTGGCGTGCCTGCGGCAGCCGGACGAGTCGTGTTGTGGCGGCGGGGAGCTGGCGGGCGAGGTCTTCGACGACAGAGAGGGGGCAGATCGGGTCGTCTTCGCCTGCCAGGATCAGGACAGGGCAGCTGACGTCGGCGAGCACGCTCCAGGGGTCGAAACGGGGCGCTTCGTTCCGGAAATAGTGGAGGTTGACCTCTGTTGTGTGGATCGACCTGGCCAGTCCTTGCCGGGACTCCTCGGCGAAGCCGGGCTTGCTGCTGTACAGCGGGTGGCAGACCCGGTTGAACTCATCGGCGGACCGCTTGGTCATTTCGGTGAAGTCACGTGCGGCTGCAGCGGCCACTTCGTCGCCGCCGAGCCGGCGGAAGGTCTCTACGCTGGCGGGGTAGTCGATGCGGCCGCCGGTGGTGTTAGCCAGGATGACGCCGCCCGGATGGGCGGGGAACATCCCGGCGTAGGTGAGGGTCACGAATCCGCCGAAGCTGCTGCCGAGCACTACTGGCTTTGTCAGTCCGAGTGCGTCGCAGAGTCGCCGCAGGTCATCGGCCCAGGTGGGCAGGTTCCAGAACTCGGCGCTGCTGTGGTCGCTGCGGCCGTGCCCGCGCTGGTCGTAGAAGATGATCTGCACATCGTCGGTGAGCGGAGCCAGTGCCTGCTTCATGTTGATGTGATCGAGGCCTGGCCCACCGTGGACGGCGACCAGGGTCGGGCGCTGCGCGACAGTCTCCCCTCGGGGAAGCAGTGACGGGCCCGACGCGTCGAACCACAGCCGGATGCCACCCAGGTCAAGCAGCAATCTGACCTCCGCTGGGCTCATAACTCTGGGCGCGGCCATCACCCGCATCAGCCATGGGCGATGTGACATCACTGTACGGACCAGAGGGTGGGACGGCGGAGTGAGTCGTCAGCGCCGATGTGGTCTTCGGTCCGGTGGTGGGTCAGGTGTGCGGAGGCGGCACCACGGCCCGGAGGGGGCGGGTGGTGGGTGATCTGCGTTCCCCATAGCCAACGGTCCTAACTGCTGGTCCCGCCAAGATCGCCAGTTAGGACCGGTTCCGTCATAAGGTGGCTCAGAGCTGAACTGTGGACTCGGACATCAGTCAGCGGATGTGGTGGTTGCTGGCTGGCTGGGTGGGGTGCTGGTGTTGCCATTCGTCGCGGAGCACGCCGAGGACGACGGAGTCGTGGACGCCGCCGGGCCATCGCCGTGCCTGGCGGAAGCGGGCCTCTTCGACGAACCCGAGCCGTCGTCCGACTGCGATCATGGCGGGGTTCCCAGAGTAGGTGGCGAAGTCCAGGCGCAGGGTGTCGATGGCGGCGAATAGGTAGCTGGTCCATAGGCGCAGGGCGTCGGTGCCGTAGCCCTGGCCCCAGTAGGCCTCGTCGTAGATGACCAGGCCGAGGCGCCGCCAGTCGGTTTGTTCGCATTCCCAGTACCAGCTGGCCTGGCCGAGCAGGTGGTCGGTGGTCAGTTCGGCGATGGCGAGGCTATCTCGGGGGTGCGGCAGGCTGGCGGGGTCCCTGGCGGCTAGTTCCGCCATTCGGGCGGCCATCGCGTCGGCTTCTTCGGGGGTTATCCGTCCGAAGTAGGGGCCGTTGGTGTCGTGCCAGGGGCGTGCGGGGTCGAGCTGGCTTCTGAGCGCTGCAAGATCCTTTTCGTGCCAGTCCCGCAGCCGGACTTTGCGCCCGTCCAGCTCGATTGGCTGGTCGTTGTCTCGGCTGCGGTCCACGGCAAGGATCCTGGCATACCGTCCTGTGTTCGCGTGGCGGGCGGGTATCCCGGCCGGCGTGGGGAGCCTCGCCCTAAGCGGGTTGACCGTGGGCGGGGTCAGTAATGGTCGGGGCAGCTCGCTGGTGACTTCCGTCCGCCATTGAGCCGATGGTCGGCGGGCGGTGGCCGCTCAGTTGTGCTGGCTGGTGGCGGAGGCTGGGCCTTGGGTTTCGGTGTGGGCGTTGCGGGTGATCTCGGGCCACGTGGTCTTGGCTGCCTCTTCGGCAGCGGTGTAGGCGTTCTCGGTGGTTTCCTTGGCGGCGCGGAAGGCTTCTACCTTGGCTTGCAGGCGCCTGCTGGCCGAGGTGACGCGCTGTTCTTCGGCTTCCAGGGCTGCGTACTGGCGGCGCAGGCCGGCCATCTGCTGCTCGGTGTCCTGGCGCTCCTGGGCCGGTTCTGCGCTGGGGTCCTGGCCTGTTTCCGTTCCACCTTGACTGCCTGGGTCGCGGGCTTCTTGTTGCAGTTGCGCGATCTGCCGTTCCAGTCTCTTGCGTGAGGTGGCTACCCGCGCGACGGTTCTGCGGACCTGCGTAAGTGTCTCAAGTTGCCGCTGGTATGCGGCGTCCAGGTCGGGGAATGCGCTGTGGGGGCGTGTCCTGGTGTGGAGCCAGCGTGGTGCGCCTGATGCTGTCCTGGTCCAGGCGTTGCGGAGGTGGGTGTTCAGTCCGCCGTGATGGGGCGTGGTGGGCCCGCTTGGCGGTGGTGCTGCTTTGGCCATGTGCTCTCCCTGGGCTAGCTGCCCGTAACGCGTACTATCGCATGTTGGCTCACCGGGGGCAATCCGCGCCCTGGGCTGCCCGAGCGGACTCTGAGTGGGTCTGGGTGGTTGCAGCCGGAGAGGCTGCCTGGTCTTCTCGGCGGCTGGTTTACCTGGGGGCGGGTCTGGGGTGGGCTGGCCGGGAGGATCGGGCGGTGGTGAGGGTGGTGGGTTGTGTCTGGTGATCGGTGGCATCGGTGGTTGCTGGAGGTGCGGCATGGGGGTGACGCCGGGTACCGGGAGCGGTTGCTGTCGGAGTTCTTGTATCCGTGGCGTGATGAGGTTCTCGGCCGGGCGCAGGTGCAGCCTGGCGCGACGGTTCTTGATGTGGGGACCGGGGATGGGCTGATCGGGTTCGGGGCCCTGGATCGGGTTGGCACAGGCGGGCATGTGATTTTCTCCGACATCTCGCAGGATCTGCTGGATCACTGCCGGGCGGCGGCAGAGGCGGAGGGAGTGCTTGGCCGGTGCTCGTTCGTCCTGGCTGGTGCGGATTCGCTGGCGGGGGTAGCGGATGCGTCGGTGGATGTGGTCACGACGAGGTCGGTGCTGATCTATGTGAAAGACAAGGCGGCGGCGTTCCGGGAGTTTGACCGGGTGCTGCGGCCGGGTGGGCGGGTGAGCTTGTTTGAGCCGGTGAACCGGCTGCATGCGGTCCCTGGCCGTTTCGACGGTTATGACATCGGGCCGGTCGCAGTTCTGGCGGCGAAGGTGCAGGCGTTTTACAACGGGATCCAGCCGCCGGGTAGTGATCCGATGCTGGATTTTGATGATCGTGATCTGGTGCGGCGCGCAGAGGAGGCGGGGTTCGCGGAGGTTCATCTGGATCTGCGGGTGGATGTGGAGGCGACGGTGGAGCCGTGCCCGTGGGACCGGTTTCTGCGCAGGTCGGGTAATCCTCTCGAGCCGCCGTTCGGGGAGGTGCTGGCCCAGGTTCTGGACCCGGCAGAGGCGGCGGAGTTCACCGCTCATCTGAGGCCGCTGGTTGAGTCGGGGACTGGGCAGTTGCGGAGGGCGGTGGCCTATCTGGTCGCCGTGAAGGGGTCGGTTGGTGCGGCTGGGGGTGTGGGGCAGGGCTAGCTGGGCGGGTGCCTGGAGAGCTTCCCCCGGGAAACAGTGCGCCCGCAGGGCGCGCCTTTGTGGGTCGCCGGTCCGCCGGCGGGTCAGGTGTGCGCCGGGCGGTACCACGGCCCGGAGGGGGCGGGTGGGTGGGCCTCCTTGGGGTGGTGGTGTGGCTGCCCGCGTGGGTGGGGGTGTCTGTGGTGCGGTGGTGCCGGGTCGCGCGGGTCAGTGGCCGCGCGGCCTGGTGGCTGCTGGTTGCTGGGTTGGCTGGCGGGCCGGTACTGGCGGGTGTCTCATAGCTGGGTGGTCCATTCGATAGTTAGCCGGTGGCCCGGGTTTGGGGGTGCCAGATTTTCGGATTCTCCGCGTCCCCCTATTTCGCAGTAACTGCCCAGGATCATGGACGGCGGCGCGAGGCGGCCGCCCGCTCTCGAGGAGGGTGATCTCGGTCAATTGGGGCGCCCTGTGACAGATATTGACCGGCATCATGCAACGGCGGCGGCCGGGGCGATCCTCGCGACGGCGGACGGTTGCGCCCGCCAGACCCAGGTCTTGTATGACCAGTAGCGGAACAGCGTGGCCAGGGCGATGCCGGTGACCAGGGCGACGTTGTAGGTCAGTGTGCCGTGCAGGCCCAGCAGGTACGTGGTCAACCAGAGACAGGACAGCTGGATGACCAGCCCCACGGCGTTGAGCAGGAAGAACAGGATGCCCTCGCGCCGTACGCCGCTGCGCTGGCGGTCCCGGAAGGTCCAGTACCGGTTGCCTGCGTACGAGACGGCCATGGCCACGACAGTGGCGATCACGTTGGCGGTCAGCGCTCCCTGGCCGGCCCGGAAGTGCAGCAGGTTCGTGCCGGCGTCGGTGACCACGAAGGCGATAACGCCGACGACACCGAACTTGCCCAGCTCGCAGGCGAGCAGCCGGAACCTGGCGTACAGGGCGGGAACGAGACTCACACTGCCGAGGGTAAGCGCCGGTTGTGCGGAAACCAGGCGAGCGCCCGCCGGGATAAGCACACCGTAATCACTCTGCGCCCCCGATTCCTTGCCGGGCGTCAGCTAGTGCCGGCCGATCCTGTGAGCGTTGTTTGCTGGTCGCTAGTCTGCGGTCATGCCGGTACATCTGCGTGCGACCGTGCCGTCTGAGGTTGACGCGGACTGAGCTGGCGCGCCGGCAATGGGCGCCGGGGCAGTCGCGCTGGTCCGGGCGCGGATCATCACTGGCCTCGCCTTCGTGCCGAACGTGAGCACGATGGCCCCTATGCTGCCGTCGGCGATGTTGAAGGCCGCGAACAGGCTGGTGATGCCGTGCCGCAGGTAGTCGTGCCTGCGGCGCTCGGGCATGCCGGGCATCATCGGCAGCACCGGCTGGGAGCGGTCCAGCGCCTGGATCTGGCTCTTCTCGTCCACGCACAGCACCACCGCCTTCTCCGGCGGATTGTGATACAGCCCGACGACATCGACGACCTTGTCCACGAAGAACGGGTCGGTCGACAGCTTGAAGGAGTCCTGCAGGTGCGGCTTGAGGTCGAACCTGCGCCAGATCCTCCCGACGGTCGACTTCGTCAGCACGGTACGCCTCGTCATCGACGCCCTCGACCAGTGCGTGTCCTTGCCCGGGGAATACTCCACCGTGGCCACGATCACGTCCTCGACCTGGTCCGCAGGATCGACGAGCGGCCCGGCCGGGCTCATCATGCAGGCCCTCCTGCCGCCCGGAGATGAACCGGGCCAGCCAGCGCTCGACGTCGCTGTCCCGCTAACAGTCACCTTTGCCCGGCCGAGCCGGCTCGGCGGGCACTTTCCGCGCGGGCGCTGATCCAGATCGTCAAGTCGAAGCCAGCCGAGCGTGACGTGCCCTTCTCTGCCTGGAGCCTGTCGAAGCTGGCGGGGTTCCCGGTCGCTGAGGTGCCTTACCTGTAGATCTTCCGGGCAATGGATGCACCGAGCACACCGATGCACCAGCCTGCGAAGATGGCCCAGATGGTGGTACGGGATGTGCTGTGCAGGTCCCATGCCATGAAGCCCGCCAGGAGGAATGCCCAGACGACCAGGCCCCCGATGACCCACACGGCGTAGGGCGGCCGGTCCTCCACTGGCCTGCGCCACGCGGGTGGCCAGGGGCGCATCTGATGCAGGAGGGTCCTCATGGCACTGCCAGGAGGATCACGGGGGGCGGTGCTGTCACTCAGTGCGTACATGCGATGTCTCCTAGTGGCCTTCGGTGTCCGGCCATTCCGGTTCACCTATCAAAGTGATATCACTTTGCTAGGTAATTTGTCAAGGGCGGCAGCCGCCTGGGCACACTGGGCCAGGTAGAGCAGACCCAGCGCAACGAGGTGTTCGGCTCAAGATCAATGAAGGCAACGACGTGACCGTGCTGGCACAGCTCCCCATGATCGTGGTCAATGAGGGGCGCTGCTTGGCAGTTATTGACCGCGATCATCGCCGCGGGGCGAGGGCGTGCCTGGGTGGCTGACCCAGACTGAGGCGTGGGTGGGCTCGAGGGCCCGGTGGACAACGCCCGCCAGATCGATCCGGACCGTGTCCAGGTCTACTGAATCCTTCAGCCGCGCCGCGAACTGGGCCACCATCCGGTCGGCGTCGTAGCGGGCCCGGTTGAACCGCCGGTCCACGATCCGCTGCACCCGGCGCCGCAGGGGCGCGAACAACGCCGCCGCGGCCAGCGTGGAGATGGCCACCGCGACCGGGGAAGAGAGCGACAGTACCTGCGTGGCCAGCAGCACCAGGCCCGCGTACACGCCGATCAGCAGCCCGGTGACCAGTGTGTACGCCAGGGTGCGGCTGATGATCCGGTCGATCTCGTAGAGCCGGTACTTGAGGATCCCCACGCCGATGCTCAGCGGCAGCGCCACCAGGCCGGCCGAGAGGAGCTCGCCCGCCACGGTGGTGAAGCCGGCCGCGGTGGCCCCGATGAACGTGACCAGGGTGATCGCGCCGCCGCAGGCGAGCCACTTCAGTTGCTGGCGGCGCTCGCCGGAGGCCTGCCGCCAGCTGAGCACCTGATGGGCGACGAACGCGAGCCAGATGGCCGCGACCGCGATCACCACCACTCCCTGCGCCGCGTCACTGGCCGCGCGACCGCCGGTGATGACGTCGCCCGTGCTGTCCAGGCGGACGTGGTGCCCGGCGATGGCCGCGATCGTCGGGACCAGCGTGGCCACCGTCACCCAGGCGACCAGCCCGGCGTAAGCCACGAGCACCCACCGCCAGCGCGGTGACGTCAGCCTCCCGTCCGGGAACAGCAGGATGACCAGCGGGAACAACGCGATGCCGGGGAGAAAGAGCGGCACCAGCGCCGCCGCCACCCCGCCCAGCGGGAGCCCATGATGGCCGAGGCGGTAGCAGTACACCGCGTAGTAACCCGCGTCGGAGCTGAGCATGGCCAGCAGGACGAACCCGATCAGGATCCAGGCCACCGGGTTGCGTGGCTGGTGCCGGGCGATGACCACGCCGACCCCGGCGTAGATCAGGAATACCGGGATTCCGGGCCCGATGCCGAGAAACGTGAGCTGGTGGACCAGTTCAGCCAGGACCACATTGAGGGCCGTCAGGACCACGGCGAGGACGCCGAGCACCATGGCCGTCCGCGGTGAGGCCAGGCGCATGCGCCGGGTCACGACGCGCGTCGGCTCGGACGGCGCCCCGGCTGCTGGCTGCCCCTCCCCCATGAGACACCACGCTACGCACTGATCGTTCCGGGAACGTTACCGCTGCCGCCCTGGGCAGTGACGTTCCTAGAACAGGACGTAGAGCTTGCGGATGGTCTCGTGGATCTGCCAGGTGCCGGCCCAGCCGACCGGGAACACGGCGCTGTCACCGGGGCCGATGTCCTGCGGCTCGCCGCCGTCCGGGGTGACCGTCATCCGGCCGCTGACGATGTGGATGGCCTCGTTGGTCTCCAGCTTCCAGTAGGACGGGCCCGGGGTGCACTCCCAGACACCCACCTCCAGGTCACCGTCGGCCCAGGTGGTGGTGCCCGACGTCTGCATCGGGTCGCCGGTGGCCTCGGCCAGGGGGCCCCAGTCCTCGAGTTCGCCGTGCAGCGCGGCGGCGGACAGGAACGGGGTTACCGCGGTGGTGTCGGTCATGGCGAGTTTGGTCCTCTCAGTATTTCCAGGCGCTCAGTGGTTACCGGGGCCTGTCCGTGCGGTCAGGCTGACTGCGGGAACGGGAGCGCGATCGGGTCCGTGGGTATCTTGCTGCGGCCCTGCTCGTCGAAGCGGTCCAGTCCCAGGCTGGTGGTGTCCACCACGGCGGAGAACCCGCTCTGGACCAGGTCGGCCGCGGCCCGGGCCACGCCGGGGCCCCACATCATGCCGGCCCCGCCGGCCGCGGCCACCGTCAGCCCGGGTACCGGGCCGTCCGGGCCGAGCCCGGGACCGATGATCGGCAGGTGGTCGGGGGTGTAGTCGATGGTGGCCGCCCACAGCCGGCGCAGCCCGAGCTGGGCGGTCACCGGGACCAGCCGGTCCAGGCGGGCGCGCATCAGGGCCAGGTAGGCCTGGTCCACCTCGGTGGCCCAGCCGGGCGGCTCCTCAGGGTTGCTCATCCCGAACAGCAGGCCGCCTTCTTCCGGCCGCCAGTACAGGCCGGAGGCCAGGTCGAAGACCATGGGCACGCGGGCAGGGTCCAGGTTCGGGTGGGTCTGGGTGACCGCGATCTGGTGCCGGGCGCCGCCCACCGGGATGCGCACGCCCGCCAGCCGGCCCACCTCGGCCAGCTGGGGGCCGCCGGTCAGGACGACTGCGCCGGCCGTCATGGGCCCCGCAGTGGTGTCGGCGCCGGTGACCCGGTCCCCGTCGTGCCGCAGCCCGAGGAACCGGACCTGCTCCCGCACGACCACGCCGGACCGGGCCAGCGCGACCGCGTAGGCGGTGACGTTGCGGGGCGGGCTGATGTAACCGTCGTCAGGGCAGAAGGTGCCGCCGAGCGTCTGCCCGGGGGCCAGGGTGGGGTTGCGCTCGTCCACCTCGTCCGGGCTGAGCCACTCGACGTCCACGCCCAGGTCCAGCTGCATGGCCATCCGCCCGCGGGCCGCGGTGACCTCGGCCTCGGTGAAGCAGGGCAGGAGGTAACCCTGGGCCACGAAGCCGGAGTCGAAGCCGAGTTCGTCGCGCTGGCGCCGGTAGAAGTTCTGGGACCACTGGCCCAGGCGCACCGCCTCGGGGGTGCCGCCCTGGGCCCGGACCACGCCCGCCGCCCGGCTGCTGGCGCCCTGGCCGAGCATGCCCTTCTCCAGGAGGATGACCCGCAGTCCGTCCCGGCGCAGGAAGTAGGCGCACCACGCGCCGACAGTCCCGCCGCCCACGACGATGACGTCGGCGGTGTCCGCATGACCGCTGAGGGGCATTGGCACGAACTCGATGGTGACATAAACTGAACAGTCAGTCAAGATGGTGAGGCAGGTGCCGGGCGCGATCCGGCCCCGGCAGGCGGGTCCGGACGAACTCGGCGAGGAGCTCAGCGTGTACGGATTGTCAGACGAGGATCTAGCCCTGCAGGCGCGGGCCGCCACGTTCGCCGAGGAGCTGTTCCCGTTCGAGGTCGAAGCCGAGATGGCGGGCGGGGAACTGCCACCCGATGTGGTCGCCGGGCACGCCAAGCGGGCCCGCGAACTGGGGCTGGCGTCCACCAACATGCCCCGGGAACTCGGCGGCGGCGGCTGCACCACGCTGCAGCAGGTCCTCGTGCAGGAGCAGATGGGCCGGGTGACCAACGCGCTCGGCTGGGTGGCAGCCACTCCCCCGTCGTGGCTGCCGCCCGTGGCCACCCCGTACCAGATCGAGCACTTCCTCCGCCCGGCCGTCGCCGGTGAGCGCGAGGAGTGCTACGCGATCACCGAGGAAGGGGCCGGCTCCGACGTGGCCGCCCTGGAGGCCACCGCCCGCCGGGACGGCGACGAGTACGTGCTCAACGGGGTCAAGTGGCACGTCACGTCGTACAACTCGGCCGACTTCGCCTTCTTCCAGGGCGTCCTGGCCGGCGGGCCGAACGCCGGTGAGCACGCGATGTTCCTGGTGGATCTGCCCAGCCCCGGGGTGACGGTGGTGCGCACCCCCGCGTACTCGCACACGATCAGCCACCACCACCCGATCGTGGCGTTCACCGACGTCCGCGTCCCGGCCGCGCACCTGATCGGCGCGGAAGGCGACGGGATGTCGTTCGCCTACGAGTGGTTCCGGTTCGAGCGGCTGATGGTCGCGGCCCGCTGCCTCGGCGCCGCGCAGCGGCTGACCGCGGAGATGACCACGTTCGCCACGCAGCGGCAGGTCCAGGGCCAGCCGATCAGCCAGTTCGGCACCGTCGCGGCCATGCTGGCGGACAGCCTGACCGAACTGTTCGCGGCCCGGTCGCTGGTCTACGAGACGGCCCGCGGCATCGACCGCGGGATCGACGTGAAGATCGCCCACGCCCAGTGCTCGATGGCCAAGCTGTACGCCTCGGAGATGGCCGGCCGGGTGGCCGACCGAGCGGTCCAGGTGTTCGGCGGCCGGGGCTACATGCGCGAGAACGTGGCCGAGCGGTTCTTCCGTGAACTGCGGGTCGAGCGGATCTGGGAGGGCACCAGCGAGGTCCAGCGGTCGATCATCGCCGCGCAGATGACCAAGCGCGGCCCCGCCGCCCTGGCCTGAGCCGCCGTCCTCGCCAGGCCCGACCCTGCCCGGCCCCTCTGGCGTGCTCCACTCCATCCAAGCCGCGATCGGCGAGCTTGGGCCCGGCCCCTCTGGCCGTCGGGTAGGGCCAGGCGCGCGAACGTGCGCGTACGTTCGCCTACACGTACCCTGAGGCTATGAGCGAACTACCGCTCGATGATGAGCCTGGCATCAGCGCTGCCGCGCGTGATGCCGCGCGTGGGCATGTCGTCTATCTCACCGAGCACGGTGAGCGCCTCGCGGCCATCGTGCCGGCCGAGTTCGCTGCCGCGCTGGAGGGGATGACCCCGGAACAGGCCCGGGAACTGGTGGAGGACCTGGCCGACGCGGCCGCCGCCCGGCGGGCACTCGACGAGCCAGGCGACGATATCCCCGCGGACCAGGTCTGGGCTGAACTCGGCCTGTCGTGACCGAGAACCCCCAGCGGTACGACTTGACGTTCCGGCCTGCCGCGCTCAGGTCGCTTCGCAAGCTGGACCGGCAGGTGGCCGCGCGGATCAAGGCCGCGACCGAGGCGTTACGTGACGATCCCCGGCCAGCTGGCGTGAAGATGCTGACGTGGGCCACCGCGGCGACATCTATCGCTGATAGCCCGCACCGGGACCGAGGTCAGCCCTCGGGCACGTGGTGCCTAGAAGCCAGTTCCGCCGTGCTGGCCCTGGTTCGCCCCGCTCACCTCGCCGTGGGAGTCGGCGATGCCGCGGGCCGTCTCGGCCGACAGGCCGATGTCGCGGCGGCCAGCGTTCAGCCGGCGCCGCTTCAGGTCGTAGACGACCCCGCAGGCGAGCAGGACAACGAACACCGCGGCAATGACCAGAATGGGATTCATCGCGTCTCCTCCCGTGGTCATCTTCACTGTACGTCTGGCAACTGGCCCTGTCGCGGTCCGAGACTTCGCGATGTGCCCGGGCGATCACGCATAACCAGGCCGGCCAGGGCCAGGGCAGGGCGGGGAGGGACCGGATCAGCCGCCCGCCATCATCCGCTGGGCGTTGGCCTTGATCGCGGTCATTGTTTCGGCCAGTTCCTGCTTGGGACTGAACTGGATGAACTCGCTGCCCGCCTCGGCCGCGGGCACGTGACCCGGGGGCATGTAGAAGGCATCGCCCGCCTGGTAGACCTCCTCGTGATCCGGGTAGCTGACCGTGATCTTGCCCGCCAGCATGTATCCCCAGTGCGGGCACTGGCAGCTGTCACCGGGCAGCCCCTTGAGCAGGGCGGCCAGCGAGTGGCTCTCGCGGATCGTGACGAAATCCACGGTGTAATCGTCCAGCGGCCCCCGCGGTCGATGGCCGCGACCGAATCCTCGATGTCCGGGGCGGTGTCTTTCGAGAGCTTAGGCATGGTTCCTCCAGTGATCCTGCGTCCGGTTCCTCGCCACGACGGTAAGGGCGGCCCGCGCACGGCCACATGAGGCGATTGCCTCATCTTCGGGACGGACGGCCACTGGCTTCAGGAGGCCGGGACGGGCGGGCTCCTGCTCGGGCAGCAGGCCGTGCCGCATCGCGAACAGGCTGGCCGTCGCCCGGCTGGACGCCCCGATCTTCACGTAGATGTGCTCGATGTGGTTGCGCGCCGTCTTGGGCGAGATGACCAGCCGCTGCGCGATCTGCCTGCTCGACAGTCCCTGGGCGGCCAGCCGCAGCACGTCGACTTCGCGCGGCGTCAGGCCGGCGGGGTGCTCCGGGCGCCGCGCCGCCTGGCTGACGTGGCCCGCCACCGACAGCACTGCCTCGGCGGCGTCGGCGTCCAACCGCCCCGCCGTCACCTCGGCGCGCAACTCCGCCGCGGCTTCCGGCGCGGGCCGTGCGGGCCGGTAGGGCCGCGGCTCCCGCATGGACTGGTAGACGTCAGCGGCGGCGAGGACGCGGGCCGGCGGTGAGATCGCCGCGCCGGACAGGCCGTGCGGGTACCCCGATCCGTCCAGGCGCTCGCGGAGCTGCACCGCGATGGCGCCGAGCGGGGCCAGCCAGGCCGACTGGCGCAGCATCCGCTCGGTGAGATAGGGATACAGGCGCACCCGCTCCCATTCACCCGCACCCAGTGGCCCGGGCTTGTCCCAGATCGAGTTCGACACCCCCAGCCGGCCCAGGCCGTGCACCAGGCCGGCCCGGCGCACCGTCTGGACGTCGCGATCGGACCAGCCCAGCTGATGGCCGGCTGCGGCGGCATATCCGGCGACGGCGCGTGCGTGACCCAGGGTGAACGGCGACTTCAGGTCCACGAAGTTGGCCACACCGAGCAGCGCCGCGTCGAGCTGCTCCCCCTCCAGCAGCACGCCGAGTGCGGGCTCGGCTCCGATGACCGCGTCCCACGTCTGCGCGGTATCGAGGTCGCCGAGAATGTCCTCGGCGTGGCCGCACAGCAGGTGCACGAGCGACGGATCGAACTGGGTGCCGGACCGCCCGCGGGCCAGCATCTCCGCGCCGCCGGTCCCGCCGATCCGGTGGGCGACCTCCACATACTCCGCGAACTGCGCGAGCCGCGACGCGACCGGCACGGCGTCACCGCGGAGCTCGCCGGGCCAGCCCCGCCCGTCCCACTGCTCATACGAGGCTCCGACGGCCTGCTGCACCGGGCCGGGCAGTCCGAGCTCGGCCGCCAGGGACCGGGCCAGCGCCGCGTGCTGCTCGATCATCCCGTCCAGTTCGCGGAACCCGGACAGCGCGAACTCGACGCTGACCCGGAACCGGTGCAACGGCGGGTTGCCCCGGCCCACCTGGCGCAGGGCCGCGGCGACCCCGGCGATGCTCCGGGGCTCGTGCTCGTACTTGTGCGACTTGAGATCGATGTCGTCGCCGAACCACTTCGCCTGCTCGTATGCGTCGGCATGACAGCCCACGTTGACCAGCAGCGCCGTGTAGTAGACGACCGACCTCGCGTCGTCGTCCAGCCCGGCCCGCTCCGCCAGGCGCAGCGCGATCACGCACTGGCGCAGCACGTGCTCCATCGGCTGCCCGAAGCCGAGATCGACGCCCAGAGACAGGGCCGCGACGAGCTCGGCCAGCCGCACCGCCGGACGGGCGGGCGCATGGCCTGGACTAGACGTGGCCGGATCGACCAAGATCCATCTCCCAGCGTGATGAATCCCGGACTGGGGTCAGCCCTCGGGTACGTGGTACGCGCGGAGCGGCACCCAGCGGACCGCGGGCACCGCCGTCACGCCGGCCGCCCCCAGCGCCGCGCCCAGCCGCGACTCCATGAACGCCGCCTGGTCCGCCTGGGACGACCACACCTCGACCACCACGAACGTGCCGTCGTCACCGGGGCCGCCCGCGTGCGAGAGCATGCCCGCGGGCCAGTCCCCCTTGCCGGTGTCCGGGTCGATGCCGAGGTTCGCGTTGACCGCCTCATAGTCGGCGCTGTTCAGGCCCGTGAACTCCAGGATCAATGCGTCAGGCATCCGATCCACCCCCCGTTTGTCGCGATGTCCTGCCCCGATCATGTCCTGCCTGCGGAAACGGCGCTACCCCGGAGGACGCGTCCGCTTACCGCGGCCGATCCGCGGAGGTCCCCGCGCGCCCCGGCGGTGGCCCGCACCAGCCGGGCCAGGCTCCCGCCGGGCCGGGGTGACCGGCGGCGGCTGGTTTTCGTTGCGGCGAATTTCGGGGTTAGGCCCGGTGACCCGCATGCTTGCCATCACGCGATTACTTGTGCGAGAGTAATCGCGTGTCGTCTATCCGCTTGTTCATCCTGGGCACGCTGGCCGCGAGCGGGCCGCTGCACGGGCACCAGATCCGCCAGCAGGCCCAGTCCGACCGCACCGACATGTGGGCCGACGTCCCGGTCGGCTCGCTCTACGGGGCGCTGAAGCGGCTGGCCCACGAGGGGCTGGTCCGCGAGGTGCGGACCGAGCGGGTCGGGAACCGGCCGGAGCGCACCGTCTACGAGATCACCCGGGAGGGCCACCGGGCCCTGGACGCGGTCCGGGACCAGGCGCTGCGCGAGCTCGTCCTGCGCAACGACCCGTTCGACCTGGCGCTGTCCCAGTCCCGGGACCTGCCGGAGGAGACGCTCACCCAGATCGTGGCCCACCGCCTGGCCGGGCTGCGGGTCCAGGAGTCGTCGCTGCGCCACCGGGCCGAGACCGCGGACATCTACCTCAACGAGGCGGAGCGGCTGGTCCTGCGGCACCTCATCGAGCGGGCGGCCGCGGAGGTGCGCTGGCACGAGGAACTCCTCGGCCGGATGCCGAAGATCGCCGCCGACTTCCGCGAGGGGATCGGCGGCCCGCCCGCCTGGGGAGGCACCTCATGACCACCGGCACCGGCCCGGACCGGGCGACCACGGCGGCCGCACCGGCCGGGCACGGCTGGCGGGCCGTGTCGATCGTGCTGGTCGGCGCGTTCATGGCCCTGCTCGACACCACGATCGTCAACGTGGCCCTGCCCAGCATCCGCACCGGGCTGCACGCCCCGGCGTCCAGCCTGGAGTGGATCGTGGCCGGCTACGCGCTGGCCTACGGCCTGGCCCTGGTGCCCGCCGGGCGGGCCGGCGACCGGTTCGGCCACAAGCCCCTGTTCCTCATCGGCCTGACCATCTTCACCCTGGCCAGCGTGGCCTGCGGACTCGCGCAGCACCCGGACCAGATCGTCATCGCCCGGGTCGTGCAGGGGTTCGGGGCCGGGGTGTTCTACCCGGCCATCTCGGCCACCATCCAGCTGTCCTTCACCGGCCCGGCCCGGTCCCGGGCCTTCGGCGTCCTCGGCGCGACCATCGGCGTGTTGACCGCGCTCGGGCCGCTGCTGGGCGGCCTGATCATCGCCGCGGCCGGGACCCGGGACGGGTGGCGCTGGGTGTTCCTGGTCAACCTGTTCATCGGGCTGGTCACGGTGCCGCTCGCGGCGTGGCTGCTGCCCCGCCCGGCGGCGCGCGCCCGGCGGGGGTTCGATCCCGTCGGCCTCGGGCTGCTCACCGCGGCGCTGCTGCTGTTGCTGATCCCGCTGGTCGAGGGGCAGCAGGCGGGCTGGCCCGCCTGGTGCTGGGCCTGCTTCGGCGGGTTCGCCGTCGCCGTCGTGCTGCTGGCCGCCTGGGAGATACGCGAAGGCCGGCGCGGCGGCGACCCGCTGCTCAAGCCCGCGCTGCTCGGGCAGATGTCGTTCTCGGCCGGGGCGATCTTCGCGGTGATCTACTTCGCCGGCTTTGCCAGCGTGTTCTTCACGCTGTCGATCCTGTGGCAGGAAGGGCTCGGGCACAGCGCGCTGATCACCGGGCTGGTCATCGCGCCGTTCTCGGTGGGCAGCCTGATCGCCGCGGCGCGCAGCGACAAGCTGTCCGCCTGGCTCGGCCGGATGGTCCTGGTCTCCGGCTGCGTCCTGGTCATCGCCGGGCTCGGGTTCGCGATCCTGGTGGTGCACCTCACCGCGC
>CAVQNH010000048.1:0-22268 GCA_963713815.1 uncultured Actinomycetes bacterium | reverse complement strand
GCCCCCGGAGCCGCCGCCAGCACGGTAGCCCCCCGTACGGGCCCGACCGACCTGACGCAGGAGCAGACGTCATGACCGCGCAACCACTGCTGGAGATCCGCGGCCTGCGGGTGGACTACGGGGCGGGCGAGGGGGCCGTGCACGCGGTCGTGGATGCCGACCTGGTGCTGCGCCGCGGAGAGGTGCTCGGGCTGGCCGGGGAGAGTGGCAGCGGCAAGTCCACGCTGGCCTACGCGGCGATCCGGCTGCTCCGCGCGCCCGGGATGATCACCGGCGGCGAGGTGCTCTACCACGCCGAGCCGGGCCGGGCCGTCGATCTGCTCGACCTGGACGAGCCCGAACTGCGGCGGCTGCGCTGGTCCCAGATCGCCGTGGTGCTCCAGTCCGCGATGAACGCGCTGAACCCGGTGCTGTCCATCGGCGCCCAGCTCACCGACGTCCTGCAGGCCCACGTGGCCAGCCTGGACGCCGCGGCCCGGCGGGCCCGCGCCGCCGAACTGCTCGACATGGTCGGCATCACCGCTGACCGGCTCGGCAGCTACCCGCACGAACTGTCCGGCGGGATGCGGCAGCGCGTCATGATCGCGATGGCCCTGGCGCTGGAGCCCCAGGTGGTGATCCTGGACGAGCCGACCACCGCGCTGGACGTGGTGACCCAGCGGGAGATCCTCGAGGAACTGACCGCGCTGCGCGAGCGGCTGGGCTTCGCGGTCCTGTTCATCACCCACGACCTGTCGCTGCTGGCCGAGATCGCGGACTCGATCGCGGTGATGTACGCGGGCCGCCTGGTCGAGCGGGCCGCGGCGGACGAGCTCTTCCGCGCCCCCCGCCACCCGTACACGCTGGGGCTGCTGAACTCGTTCCCCGCGCTGCACGGCCCGCGCCGGTACATGACCGGCATCCCCGGCTCTCCCCCGGACCTGCGGATGCTGCCGGTCGGCTGCGTGTTCCACCCCCGCTGCCCCTACGCGATGGACATCTGCCGCGAGCAGTCACCGCCGCTGGAGCAGCCCGCCGCCTCCGCCGGCCGGATATCCGACGGGCGCCTGGCCTCCTGCTGGCTCCAGGACGGCACCCGCCCGGTGCCCGAGGAACTGGCCCAGCCCGAGCCCGGCGCCGCCCAGCCCGAGCCCGGCGCTGCCCGGCCCGCGCCCGGCGGCGGCCAGTCCGCGCCGAGCGACGGCCGGCTCGCGCCCAGCATTGCCGCTCCGGACCCGGGGAGCCAGTCATGACCGAGACCGCCACCACCTCCCCCGCCGCTCCCGGCACCGGTGCCCCGCTGCTCGAGGCACGCGGGCTGACCAAGCACTTCGCCGTGCATCACGCCCGGCGGCGGGGCCGGGCCCGGGCTGGCCGGGGTCCGCGGCGGGCACCGGGAGCCCCCGGTGGTGCACGCCGTCGAGGACGTCTCGCTGTCCCTGCCCCAGTCCGGGATCACCGCGGTGGTCGGCGAGAGCGGCTCCGGCAAGTCCACGCTGGCCCGGCTGCTCGCCCGGCTGATCACGCCCACGGCCGGGGAACTGCTGCTGGACGGCTCGCCGGTGCCCGCGTCGAACCGGCACCGCCGGGAGTACGCCCGGGATGTCCAGCTCGTCCTGCAGGATCCCTTCTCGTCCCTCAACCCCGTGCACGACGTGCGCTACCACCTGGCCCGGCCGCTGCAGATCCACGGCCTCGGCGGCCAGGGCGCGGACCTGGAGGCGGCCATGACCGGGCTGCTGGAGCGGGTCTCACTCACCCCGGCCGAGCAGTTCCTGCGCAAGTACCCGCACGAGCTGTCCGGCGGGCAGCGGCAGCGGGTGGCGATCGCCCGCGCGCTGGCTGTCCGGCCCCGGGTGCTGCTGGCCGACGAGCCGGTGTCGATGCTGGACGTCTCGATCCGGCTCGGCGTCCTCAACCTCCTCGGCGACCTGCGGGAACGCGACCAGCTCGGGATCTTGTACATCACCCACGACATCGCCTCGGCCCGCTACCTGGCCGACGTGATCATGGTGATGTACGCGGGCGAGGTCGTCGAGTCGGGCCCGGCCGCGACGCTGACCGACGAGCCGGCCCACCCGTACACCCAGCTGCTGCTGAGCGCGGCCCCGGACCCGGACCGGCCCGAGCCGCTCTCGCTGCAGGGCCGCGGGTCCCCGCCCAGCCTGGTTGACCCGCCTGCCGGCTGCCGCTTCCACCCCCGCTGCCCGTACGCGATGGCGGTCTGCGCAGAAGTCACCCCACCCGGCAGCCAGGTCGCCGACCAGCACGTCAGCGCGTGCTGGCTGCACGTCTCCGGCCTGACCGCCGCGCAGCGACGGTCACTGCGCGCCACAACGGATCCGTCCGGGGCCATCGCCGGGCCCAACGGCCTGGCCGGGCCGCCGCCCGGCCACCATCCAGACCCGCCACCCAGTCCCGCAACCGGAGGGGAGGAGTCGTGATGAACCGGGATACCGCCTAGCGGCCGGCATCGCCGCGAGCGCGCGCCTCACCCGGCGCGCCGCAGACCGTGCACAGCACACCGTGCACGCACTGGAGAACCAGGCGGAACGGGCAGGCGGACAACACAACCCGGCCGACCCGCCCCGCCCCACCGATAACAGACCCCGACACGGTCGCTCACAACAGGCCGGCGATGAGCCGGCCGGGCATAACGGAGTTTAAGCAATGAGGCACAAGGTCCTAGCAACCCTGGCCGTAGCCAGCGCCCTGAGCATGGGGATCGCCGCCTGCGGCAGCAGTTCCTCCGGTGGCAGCAAGAGCACGACCGCCACCGGCAAGACCCTGGTCGTCGAGAGCACGCCGCTCTCCCCGATGACCGACACGTTCAACCCGTTCTCGCTCACGTCAACGGGTACCCTCACCAACTCGATCGCCCTGTACAACGAGCCGCTGTTCATCTTCAACACGCTCAACTCGGCGGCGGCGCCCATCCCCATGCTGGCCACCGGGGACAGCTTCTCCAATAGCGGCAAGACGCTCACCCTGACCATCCGCAAGGGCGTGAAGTGGAGCGACGGCAAGCCGTTCACCGCCTCGGACGTGGCCTTCACGTTCAACATGATCAAGAGCAACCCGAAGCTGAACACCAACGGCGCCCCCGTGGTGACCAGCGCCAGCGCGCCCAGCGCCACATCGGCGGTGCTCAACTTCAAGGCCCCGCAGTACGCGAACCTGTTCCTGATCGGGCAGGTCTACATGGTGCCGCAGCACATCTGGTCGTCGGTCAGCGACCCGGCGACATTCGCGGACGCCAAGCCCGTCGGTACCGGCCCGTTCATGCTGGACAAGTTCTCGCCGCAGGGCTACACGATGAAGGCGAACCCGCTCTACTGGCAGAAGTCCAAGGTGCACGTGCCGGAGATCGACTTCCCCGGCTACAACACCAACGCCAACCTGGTCCCGCCGATCTCCAGCGGCCAGATCGACTTCGCGGGTAACTACGTCGCCAACATCAAGTCGAATTTCCTGGCCAAGAGCCCGGAGAACCACACCTGGCTGAACAGCCAGCCCTACTTCAGCGCCAACAACGTGGTGAGCATGTACCTCAACACCACGAAGGCCCCGCTGAACGACCCCGCGGTACGCCAGGCGATCAGCTACGGGATCAACCGCTCGCAGCTCAACGTCCAGGGCGAGACGGGCTACGAGCCGCCGGTCAACTCGACCAGCGGGCTGCTGCTCCCCAATCACCAGTCGTACCTGGACCCGTCGCTGGCCAACAATCTCCCGGCTACCGGTGACGCGGCCAAGGTCACCTCGATCCTCAAGGCGGACGGCTACACCAAGTCGGGCGGCAAGTGGGCCAAGGGCGGGAAGACGATCAAGTTCGCCATCCAGGACCCGGTCCCGTACAGCGACTACTACACCGATGACGGGATCATCTCCCACCAGCTGAACGCGCTGGGCTTCGACACCTCCGTGGACGGCATCGGCAACCCGACCGTGTGGGCGGGCAACGTCGCGAACGGCACGTTCGACGCCACCCTGCACTGGAGCAACCAGGGCCCGAACCCGTACTTCATCTACGACAGCTGGATGGACAGCTCGCTGACCGCGCCGGTCGGCAAGCCGGCGGCCGGCGACTTCGGGCGCTACTCCAACCCGCAGGCCCAGGCCGCGCTGGCGCAGTTCGCCGGCTCCGGCGACCCGGCCACCCAGAAGGCGGCCATCACCAAGCTGGAGAACATCATGACCACCCAGGTGCCTGTGGTGCCGCTGCTCAACGGCGGGGCCTGGGCCGAGGTCTCGACCCGGAACTACACCGGGTGGCCGACATCCAGCAACCCGTACATGAACCCCGTCCCCAACACGCCGTACATCGAGGACACCATCCTGCACCTGACGCCGAAGTCCTGACTGCTGCGGAGGTCGACGCAAGGAACTCGATGACAACTTCTACAGAGGCGACGGAGGAGCGCAGCCGCGTGGCTGCGCTCCCCGTCGAGGCGAAGGTGCGCCTGCTGACCGGAGCGGACAGCTGGCGCACCTACGGCGACGACACCCTCGGGCTCCGGCCGATCGTCATGTCTGACGGCCCGGCTGGAGTCCGGGGCGTCACCAAGGACGACCGGAACCCTTCGGCCAGCCTGCCCTGCCCCTCCGCCCTCGGCGCCACCTGGGACAGCGAGCTCGTCCGCGAGCTCGCTGCCGCCCTGGGCGCCGAGGCGCGGGGCAAGGGCATCGACGTGGTGCTGGCCCCGACGATCAACCTGATGCGGACCCCGCTCGGCGGCCGGGGGTTCGAGTGCTTCTCCGAGGACCCGGTGCTGGCCGCCCGGATCGCGGCCGGCTACGTGGCCGGCCTGCAGTCGGCCGGGGTCGGCGCGGCGGTCAAGCACTACGTGGGCAACGACTCGGAGACCGGGCGCTGGACGTATGACGCCCGGATCGCCGAGGCGGTGCTGCATGAGCTGTACCTGGTGCCGTTCGAGGCGGCCGTCCGGGAAGGCGGCGCGCTCATGGTGATGGCCGCCTACAACTCGGTCAACGGCGCGCTGATGACCGAGCATGAGGGCCTGCTGCGCGGGGTGCTCAAGGACGAGTGGGGCTTCACCGGCGTGATCGTGTCGGACTGGAGCGCCACCCGCAGCACCGTGCCCACCGCGCAGGCCGGCCTGGACCTGGCCATGCCGGGACCACAGGGACCCTGGGGAGCGGCCCTGGTCAACGCGGTCCGCAGCGGCGCGGTCGCCGAGGAGGTGATCGACGACAAGGTGCTGCGGCTGCTCCGGCTGGCCCGCCAGGTCGGCGCGCTGGCCGCGCCCGGCGAGCCCCCATTGGACGGGGCCCGGCAGGACTGGGCGCCCGGAGCGGCCCAGGCCGAGCCAGCCGCGGTACGACCAGTCCCGGTCGGGCCGGCAGGCGGCACGTCGGCCGGCAACGGTCAGGCCAGCAACGGTCAGGCCAGCACTGCTGCGCCGGGCCGCGGCCGCGTCCGCGGTGCTGCTGCGGAACGAGGACGGGGCGCTCCCCCTCGACCCGGCCGCGATCCGGACCGTGGCCGTGCTCGGGCCGAACGCGGTGCACCCGGTCATCCAGGGCGGCGGCAGCGCGGCCGTCATCCCGGGCGCCCTGTCCACCCCGGCCGACGCCCTCCGCGAGGCCCTGGCCGGGCAGGCGGAGGTCACCGTGGCGGCCGGCTGCCAGACCTGGGAGATGGTCCCGGAACCGCCGCCCAGGACGCTGCGGGACCCGGTCTCGGGCGACCCCGGGGTCCGGGTCGAGTACCGCGACTCCGGCGGCGCCCTGCTCGGTTCCGAGCACCGTCACTCCACCGTGTTCGCCTGGTGGGGCGATGACGGGCTGCCGCCCGGCATCGGCTGGGGCGAGAGCGGCACCGTGACCGTGGCGGCCACGTTCCGCGCCGAGGTCGCCGGGCCGCACACGGTCGGCGCCGCGGGAGTGGGCCGGCTGGTGCTCGCCGTGGACGGCCAGCTGATCGCGGACAAGGAAACGCCGGTGCCCGCGGACCCGGTCGAGACCATGACCCGGCCCGGCCAGGTCATGGGCACGGTGTGGCTGGCCGCCGGCCAGGAGGCGGCGGTGCGGCTGGACTTCCGGCCGTCGGCCGACGCCGAGGGCCCGCTAGCCGTGCGGGTCGGCATCGTGGCGTCCCCTGACGAGGACACGGCGCTGGACGAGGCGGTCCAGGCGGCGGCCGCCGCGGACGTGGCCGTGCTCGTGGTCGGCTCGGCCGAGACGACCGAGAGCGAGGGATTCGACCGGGAGACACTGCGGCTGCCCGGCCGGCAGGACGAGCTCATCGAGCGGGTGAGCGCGGCCAATCCCCGCACCGTGGTGGTGGTGAACGCCGGCATGCCGGTGCTCATGCCCTGGGCGGGGCGGGTCGCCGCGGTGCTCTACGCCTGGCTGCCCGGTCAGGCCATGGGCGAGGCCCTGGCCGACGTCCTGCTCGGCGTGGCCGAGCCGGGCGGGCGGCTCCCGGTGACCCTGCCGGTCCGCGAGGCCGACTGCCCGGTGCTGCGGGCCGTGCCCGACGACGGGCGGCTCGGCTACGACGAGGGCCTGCTCATCGGGTACCGGGGCTACGACGCGGCCGGCACCATCCCGCTGTTCCCGTTCGGTCACGGGCTGGGCTACACCACGTGGTCCTATGAGTCGCTGGCGGCCGGATCGCCCGTCCTGGCCGCCGGGGCCGATCTCACGATCGGGGTCACGGTGCGCAACACCGGCCAGCGTCCCGGGCGCGAGGTGGTGCAGGCCTACGTGGCCGGCCCCGCGGCGGACGGGCGGCCGGTGCGGGTGCTGGGCGCGTTCGCCTCCGCGGTCGCGGCCCCGGGCGAGACCGCGCTGGTGACCCTCACCGTGCCGGCCCGGGTCTTCGCCCGCTACGACGAGCAGGCGGCCCGCTGGATCTGGCCGTCCGGCGAGTTCACCGTCGCCGTCGGCCGGTCCTCACGTGACCTGCGGCTGCACACCGCGGTGACCGTGGCCTGACCGCGGGCGCTGAAGACTGCGGCCTGCCCGGGAGGGCCGGGCTGGCCGTACGACCTGGGCGGGGCGCGATCCGTCCCGCCCAGGTCACCCACTCCAGTCAGCTGATCCAGCCTGCCGATGGATCCCCGGCCCCCGCACGGTACGCGCCTTCGGCCGGTTCAGCGCCGTACCGGCCCTCGGCCGGGTCGGCGCGGTGGGTTCCCTCGGGCGCCTCGGTGCGGTACGCCTCCTCGGCGAGGCCGGTCCCGTGCCGCGGCGGCGGGGCCACCAGTTCGACCTCGTACCCGTCGCGGTCCTCCAGGTAGGCCGCGTAGTGATGCTCGCCCCCGGCGTAGGGGTGCCGGTCCGCGAACAGCAGCCGCCAGCCGTGCAGCAGCGCCTCCCCCACCATCCGGTCCACGGAGGCCCGGTCGGACACGTGGAAGGCCAGGTGGTTGAGGCCGGGCCGGTGCCGGTCGTGCCGGAACGCGCTGCGCGCGGGCGACTGCTCGAGCACGATGTAGAGGTCACCGCACCGCCAGCTCACGCCTTCCGGCCACTGCTGATACAGCTCGTAGCCGAGCGCGGCCAGCAGCCATCCCCAGGTGTGCTCGGCCCGGGTCAGGTCGGGCACCCAGAGCTCGATGTGATGCAGCATCCCCGTGGCCGCCGGTCTCATGCGGACAGCATGCCGCAAACCGGAAACCTGGGTGGGTTACTGATCAGGAAGGTTCTCAACCTGCTGCTGGAGCCGGTTCATGCCGTTCAGCCAGCGGTCAGGATCGGTGGCCCGGCGCGAGTACATCGTCGCCACCTCAGGGTGCGGCAGGATCAGGAACCGGCCGTCCGCGATGCCGTCGATCACCGCGTCGGCCACCGCGTCCGGGGTGATCGCCGACGCGTCCATCAGGGCGTGGCCGATAGGGCCGGATGACTCGTACAGCGGGGTCCGCACGCCCTGCGGGCACAGCGCCTGCACGGTGAGGCCCCGGTGGGCGTATGTGGCCGACATCCACTCCGCGAAGGCCAGCGCGGCGTGCTTGGTCACCGAGTACGGGGCCGAGCCGAGCATGGTCAGCAGGCCGGCCGCCGATACCGTGCAGATCAGGTGACCGCTGCCCTGCTCCAGCCACGGCCCGGTCAGCAGCCGGGCGGCGCGGACGTGCGCCATGACGTTGACCTGCCAGGAAGCCTCCCAGTCCAGCTCGGTGGCGTCCTCGCCGCCCGGCCGGGCGATCCCGGCGTTGGCGCAGTACAGGTCGATGCCGTCCAGCAGGTCCGCCGCGCCGCTGATCAGCGTGGCCACGCCTGCCTCGCTGGCCGCGTCCCCCGGGAGCGCCTCCCCGCCGAAGGACGCGGCGACCTCCTGCGCGGCCGCCGCGTCGATGTCATTCACCACGACCCGGGCCCCCTCGGCGGCGAACCGCCGGGCCAGCGCCGCGCCGATGCCGCTGCCGGCGCCGGTGATCACGACCCCGGCGCCGGCGACCGACTTCACTGTGCCTCCTTAGCCGTTCGCGCCGTCCGGCAAGAAAAAACCCACCGGCCACTCGCCCGGGCCTGACGGCCCGGGCTCGCTAGCCGGTACCGGACGGCGCTCACCGGGTCTCCTTGCGTTCGCGCCGCCCGGCAGAAAGACCGCACCGGCCGCTCGCCCGGGCCTGACGGCCTGGGCTCGCTAGCCGGTACCGGACGGCGCTCACTGGGCCCCGGCCGGGGGCAGCCCGGCCAGGCTGGCCAGCGAGGCGCGGTGCCAGTCCGGGGTCCCGAACCCGATCGACGAGCTCGTGGCCCGCTTCAGGTACAGGTGCGCCGGATGCTCCCAGGTGAAGCCGATCCCCCCGTGCAGCTGCACGCATTCCTGCGCGGCCAGGGTGGCGGCGTCCCCGCAGGCCGCCTTGGCCAGGGCCACCGCGACCGGAGCGTCCACGTCCCCGTCGGCCAGGCAGGCGGCGGCGTACCGGGACGCGGCGCGGGCCTGGCTGATCGCCACCCAGAGGTCGGCGGCGCGGTGCTTGAGGGCCTGGAACGAGCCGATCGGGCGGGCGAACTGGTACCGCTCCTTCAGGTACGTCACGGTCATCTCCAGGCAGCGCTCCGCCACCCCGAGCTGCTCGGCGGCCAGCATCGCGGCCCCCGCGGCCAGCGCGGCGGCGACCGCGCGGTCGGCGTCCGGCCCGGAGGCCAGCAGCCGGGCGGGCACGCTGTCCAGGGTCAGGTCGGCCAGCGGGCGGGTCTGGTCCAGCGAGACCACCGGGGTGACGGTCAGCCCGGGCGCGCCGGCCTCCACCGCGTACAGCCCGGACGGCACGCCGTCGGCCGGGACGAGCAGCACCGACGCGGGCAGCGCGTCAGCCACCCCGGCGACCACCCCGGTCAGCCGGGCCTGGCCCGGTGCGTCGCCGGGCTGCGGCGGCACGACGCGCACGGTCGCCGCCGGGCTGGTGCCGGTCGTGGCGCCCGCTCGCCGACACTGGGCTGGCTGGCACTGGGCTGGCCGACACTGGGCTTGCTGGCGAACGGGACGGCCAGCGCCGCGGTCACGGTGCCCTCGGCCAGCCCGGACAGCAGCTCCGCATCGCCGGCCGACAGCGCGGCGGCCGTCGCGACCACCGCGCTGCCGAGGTACGGGACGGGGGCCACCGCCCGGCCGGCCTCCTCGGCCACGACCGCGGCCTCACGGTAGCTGGCGCCTGCGCCGCCGTGGCTTTCCGGGATCAGCAGGCCGGCGCAGCCGACGTCGGCGGCGAGCACCCGCCACAGGCCGGTGTCGTACGGCTCGCTGGTCTCGGTCCGGGCCAGCACCGCCGACCAGCCGGCCCGTTCCTGGAGCAGGTCGCGGACCGCGGCGCGGAGCTGTTCTTCCGCCTCGCCGTACAGCAGGCCGGGCAGGCCCCGGTCCGGCTGGCCGACCGCGTCACCGTGGGCGGCGTTGTCATGGGTAGCCCCGGACTGCGTCGAAGTGCTCACTGTGTCTCCTTAGGCGTTCGCGCCGTCCGGGAAAGATCCCACCGGCCGCTCGCCCAGGCCTGACGGCCCGGGCTCGACTAGCCGGTACCGGACGGCGCTCACCGTGTCTCCTTAGAGCGTTCGCGCCGTCCGGCAAGACAAAACCCACCAGCCGCTCGCCCAGGCCTGACGGCCTGGGCTCGCTAGCCGGTACCGGACGGCGCTCACCGGGGCAGGTCCTTCCAGGGCACCTTGGTGTCCGTGCGTGGCTCGGACGGCAGGCCGAGCACCCGCTCGGCGATGATGTTGCGCAGGATCTCCGAGGTGCCGCCCTCGATGGAGTTGCCGCGGGCCCGCAGGTAGCGGTACCCGGGGTCCCGGCCGTAGAAGCTGACGCTCTCCGGCCTGCGCATGCTCCAGTCCCCGTAGCGGAGGCCGTCGGCGCCGGCCATCTCCACCTCGAGGGCGGTGATCTCCTGGTTGAGCCGGGCGAACACCAGCTTGGCCGCGGACCCCTCCGGGCCGGGATGCCCCACGGCCAGCTGCTGGCGCAGCCGTTCGGAGGCCAGCCGGGCCACTTCCGCGGCGGCCCAGAGCCGGAGCATCCGGTCATGCAGGCCGGGGGTGCGCTGCTCAGGGTGCTCTCGCCAGGCCCGGGCCGCGGAGCCGATCATCCCGCCCTCGCGGGGCAGCGCCGTGCCGCCGATGGACACCCGCTCGTTCATCAGCGTGCCCTGGGCCACCCGCCAGCCCTCGCCTACCCCGCCGATCCGGTCGCCGTCACCGATGACCGCGCCGGTCAGGAAGACCTCGTTGAACTCGGCCTCGCCGGTGAGCTGGCGCAGCGGCCGGACCTCCACCCCGTTGACGGTCATGTCGCAGGCGAAGTAGGTCAGCCCGGCGTGCTTGGGCACGTCCGGGTCGGTCCGGGCCAGGAGCAGGCCCCAGCGGGCCTGGTGGGCCATGGACGTCCACACCTTCTGCCCGTTCACCACCCAGCGGCGGGCGCCGGGCGCTCCGTCCCGGTCCGGTGACGTGTCCTCGGGCGCACTCCCGTTCGCGGCTGCGGGCTCATCCTCGGGGACCGCCCGGGTGGCCAGCCCGGCCAGGTCGGACCCGGCCCCGGGCTCGCTGAACAGCTGGCACCAGACTTCCTCACCGGTCCACAGCGGCCGGATCCAGCGGGCCTTCTGCTCCTCGGTGCCGAAGGTGAGGATGGTCGGCGCGGCCATGCCCAGCCCGATGCCGATCCGCTCGGGCTGGTTGCCCGGCGCGCCGGCCGCGGTGAACTCCGCCTCGACCACGCCCTGCAGGGCCCGGGGCAGGCCGAGACCGCCCAGGCCTTCCGGGTAGTGCACCGCGGCCAGCCCCGCGTCGAACCGGGCACGCAGGAACTCCAGCCGGGCCATCCGCGCGGGATCGTGCCCGGCCAGGAAGTCACGGACCCGCTCGCGGAGCCCGTCCGCGCTGACCGGCCCGGCTTGGCCCTCGGTCAGCACAGCGGGCCGCCCGCCACGTAGATCACCTGGCCGGACACGAATCCGGCGCCGTCGCTGGCCAGGAAGGAGATGGTGTTTGCGACATCGTCGGGCTGGCCGACCCGGCGGACCGGGATCTGGCCCGCGGCGGCGGCCTGGAAGTCCTCGAAGCCCATGCCCACCCGGGCCGCCGTCGAGGCGGTCATGTCGGTGACGATGAACCCGGGGGCGACCGCGTTCGCGGTGATGCCGAACGGGCCGAGCTCGATGGCCAGCGTCTTGGTGAAGCCCTGCATCCCGGCCTTGGCCGCGGAGTAGTTGGCCTGCCCCCGGTTGCCCAGCGCGGAGCTGGACGACAGGTTGACGATCCGGCCGAAGCGGGCCTCCACCATGTACTTCTGCGCCGCCTTGCTCATCAGGAAGGCGCCGCGCAGGTGCACGCCCAGGACCGTGTCCCAGTCGTCCTCGCTCATCTTGAACAGCAGGTTGTCCCGGAGCACGCCCGCGTTGTTGACCAGCACCGCGGGCGGCCCGAGCTCGGCGGCCACGCTGTCCACGGCCGCCTGCACCTGGTCGGACTGGCTGACGTCGGCGCCGACCGCGATCGCCCGGCCGTCGGCCGAGGCGATGGCCTCCACCGTCGCCTTGCAGGCGTCCGCGTCCAGGTCGAGCACGGCCACCGCCAGCCCGTCCGAGGCCAGGCGCCGGGCCGTGGCGGCGCCGATGCCGCGGGCCGCGCCCGTGACGATGGCTACGCGCTGCTCATCCTGAGGCATGATCATCTATCTCCTTGCTGGTGTCATCGGTAACGGTGGCAGGCATGGGTCCCGGCTCAGCTGCCGGTTTCGCGGGCGAGCCGGTACGGGCGCAGTTCCCGGCGGGCCAGCGAGCGCTTGTGCACCTCGTCGGGGCCGTCCGCGAACCGGAGGGTCCGGGCGTTGGCCCACAGGTACGCGAGCGGGAAGTCCTGGCTGACCCCGGCCGCGCCGTGCGCCGTGATCGCCTTGTCGATCACCCACTCGGCCATGGCCGGGGTGATGATCTTGATGGCCTGGATCTCGGTGTGCGCGCCCTTGTTGCCCACCGTGTCCATCAGCCAGGCGGTCTTCAGCACCAGCAGCCGGGCCTGCTCGATCCGGACCCGTGCCTCGGCGATCCACTCCTGGATCACCCCCTGGTCGGCCAGCGGCTTCCCGAACGCGACCCGGTCGGTGACCCGGCGGCAGAGCAGTTCCAGGGCCCGCTCGGCGGAGCCGATCAGCCGCATGCAGTGGTGGATCCGGCCCGGGCCCAGCCGGGCCTGCGCGATCGTGAAGCCGTCACCCTCGCCGGCGATCAGGTTGGCCGCGGGCACCCGGGCGCCGTCGAACACGACCTCGGCGTGGCCGCCGTGCGGCCCGTCGTCGTAGCCGAACAGGCTGAGCCCGCGCCGCACCGTGACCCCGGGGGTGTCCCGGGGCACGAGGATCATCGACTGCTGGCGGTGCCGGTCCCCTTCCCAGGCGGTCCGGCCCATCACGATGAAGAGCTCGCAGCCCGGGTTCATCGCGCCCGACGACCACCACTTCCGGCCGGTGAGGACGTACTCGTCCCCGTCACGCTCGATCCGGGTGGTGATGTTGGACGCATCCGAGGACGCGACGTCCGGCTCGGTCATGCAGAAGGCCGACCGGATCGTCCCTTCCAGCAGCGGCCGGAGCCAGCGTTCCTGCTGCCCGGGGGAACCGAATTCGGCCAGCACTTCCATGTTCCCGGTGTCCGGCGCGGCGCAGTTGAGCGCCTCGGGGGCGATCGCGGGGCTGCGCCCGGTGATCTCCGCCAGGGGCGCGTACTGGAGGTTGGTGAGCCCCGCGCCCTCCGGGTGATGGGCCAGGAAGAGGTTCCACAGGCCGCGCCCGCGGGCCTCCTCCTTCAGTTCCCCGATCACCGCGGGGCGCTCCCACGCGTGTCCTGCCTCTGTGTTGTCCCGCACCTGCGCCGCGAACACCGGCTCCGCCGGGTAGACGCATTCGTCCATGAACGCGAGGAGGCGTTTCCTGAACTCCTCCGTGCGGACGTCGTAGCCGAAGTCCATAGAGCCTCCTGACCGGGTCCGCAGATGACTCTACCTACTGACCGGTACGCCGCCTATGGGCCGGTCTGGCGGAACACGTACACGAAGTTGTTCTCGTAGATCTCCCGGTAGGTAACCCCGGGGTGGCGCTGCTCGACGAACGTGAGCGGATCGCTGGGCGGCGGGCTCCAGCCGCTGTCCAGGTCGTCGAACACGACGTAGCGGGGGGCCGGGTTCCCGGCGACGCCGATCCAGTAGGTGTCGTCCCGGGCGGCCAGCGGGGCCAGCATGGTGAGCGTGGCCTCCACGGTGGTGCCGGCGGGCACCCGGGCCAGGGCGGCGTCCTCCCCCCGGACGTGCGGGCTGATCTGGTAGGTCTGCGCGTGCCACAGGTCGCTGAGGGGGAACGACCAGGCGGTCACCACCGCGATCCCCAGCATCAGGGCCGGGACGACCCGCGTGGCCGCCGGATCCAGCCAGGCGGAGAACCAGGGCCGGGCCCCGGCCGCACCCTCACCCGCGGGCCGGGCCCGGTAGGCCCGGATCCGGCCCAGCGTGTCGATCGCGCCGAGGAAGACGATCGGCATGACCGTCGCGTTGTAGTGGTATCCCGCGCCCCAGTAGGCGGCGTTCGTGGAGACGAACCGCAGGGCCAGGCTCGGGACGGCCACCAGGGTGAGCGGGGAGCCCAGCGCGACGAACGCCACCGGCAGCAGGATGAGCAGCGTGGTCCGCAGCTTCGGCAGGTAGGAGTGGCTGAACTGGGCGAGCACTGACGGCGGCGAGGGATGCGCCCCGCCGGGGCTCAGCACGCCGCCGTCGGCCCAGTAGGGGTACTGATGCAGCGGGTTGAAGTGCGGGATGATCACCGCGATGGCCAGGAGCGGCCAGGCCAGTCCCCAGACGGTCAGCAGTGCCCCCCACCGCATCGCGGCCCGGTCCGGGCCGTCCGGCCGGGCGCGGTCGCGGCTCATCACCACGATGAGGATGCCGATGGCCGCGACCGTGAAGCCCTGGTCCTCCTTCACGAACACCAGTGGCAGCGCCCACACCGCCGCGGCGCGGAGCTTGCCCCGCGACAGCGCGGACAGGGAGCAGGCCACCAACGGGACCGCGAACGCGATCTCGTGGAAGTCGAAGTCGATCATCTGCTGGAGGCCCCAGGAGAACCCGTACGCGGCGCCGATCATCCGCCCGGCCCCGGTGCCGAGCCGGGCCTCGGCCGCGCGGCTCACCGGGATGACCGAGACCGCGGTCAGCAGGGCCTGGACCACCAGCAGGGTGGCCGCGCTGGGGAAGAGCAGGAACACGGGGGCGATCAGCCCGACGATCGGCTGGAAGTGATCCCCGAGCAGGTTGAAGCCGGCCCCGTGGATGTTGACCACCGGGGCCCGCAGATGGGCCAGCTGCCGGACGTACTCGGTGAAGATGCCCAGGTCCCAGGAGCCCGGGTCGAGCCGGAAGTACCGGGACAGCGAGATCGTGGTGTAGGCCGCGAACGCGGCCAGCGCGATCAGCCATGGCACCCAGTCGGCCTTGAGGGGTGCGCGGCCCGGTGCGGCGCCGCCAGCCTCAGGGTCCCCATCCGTACCTTCGGCCACAGCGGTATCGGTCGCCCCGCCGGTCGCGGACGTCCCGTGAGCACCAGCAGCGTCTTCCTGCCCCTCGGCACGGGGGGCCGGATCCGGAGGGCTGCCGCCGGTCGTGATCATGCCGTCCTAGGTCGAGTGCGTCCGCCTGGGGCCACGCCGCGGCCCTACTCAGGGTAACGTGCCCGGCCCGGACCAGCTGAAAGCTTCAGGCCCGGCGGCGGCCCTTCAGCGCAGCAGCAGCTTGCCGATCCGGCGGCCCGCCACGAGCAGGCCGATGGCGCCCAGGACGGCCAGGTACGCGGCGTGCCACAGCAGGCCCGGGCCGACCGTGCCCAGCGTGAGATCCCGCAGCAGCACCACGCTCTGGTACAGCGGGGTGCATTCCACCACGAACTGCAGCGGCCGCGGGTAGACGCTCAGCGGGTAGAACGTGGTCGAGAACAGGAACATCGGCAAGGTCGCCAGCGTGACGAACTCGAAGTCCTGCCAGGTCCGCATGTACGTGGTGCAGGCCATTCCGGCCGCCGCGAAGGCGAAGCTGGTGAGCACGGCGGCGGGCAGCGCGGCCAGCGCCCACCACGAGTAGACCAGGCCCATCGCCGCCATCACGACCAAGAAGGCCACCGCGTACAGGGCGCCGCGCAGCAGCGCCCAGCTGATCTCGCCCAGGGCCACGTCACCGGCCCGCATCGGGGTGGCCAGCGCGGCGTCGTAGAGCTTCTCGTACTTGAGCCGGAAGAACACGTTGAAGGTCGAGTCGAACAGGGCCCCGTTCATGGAGGCGCTGGCCAGCAGGGCGGGGGCCACGAACGCGGCGTAGCTGATGCCCTGCACCGAGCCGACCAGATGGCCCAGGCCCACCCCGATGGACAGCAGGTAGAACACCGGCTCGACCACCCCGGACACGAACACCAGCCAGATGTGCCGGTAGACCAGCGCGTGCCGCTCGACCAGGAACAGGCTGCCCCGGCCGCCCACCGACCGCGCGGCCCGGCGCAGCGGGCCGCGGCCGGGCAGCACCCGCAGCGGCAGACTGGGCACGCTAGACATAGAGCCGCCGCCCCGTAGGACGCCGCTGCGGCGGCTAGACATAGAGCCGGCGCGCCGTAGCGCGCGGCTAAACATAGAGCCGCCTGGTGTAAGTCCGGTTCCCGGCGATGATCCCGGCCGCCAGCACGACCAGCAGGTAACCGACGTGCAGGAACGCCGACGGCACGGTCGCAACGCCCAGGCACAGCGCCCGGCACAGCGCCACGCCGTGCCACAGCGGGGTCAGGTAGGCGATCGGCCTGATCCACGCGGGCAGCTGGGTGACCGGGAAGAACGTCCCGGAGAACAGGAACAGCGGGATCAGCCCGAAGCGGTACACCACGGCCAGCGAGGTGTCCTTGGTGCGGGTCACCGTCCAGGCCTCGATCACCGCCGTGAAGGCCAGGCCGGTGAGCACCGCGACCGGCAGGGCCAGGATGGCCCACGGCGAGATGATCGCCCCGAACGCCGCGGCCACGGCCAGGAACACGGACGAGGTCATGGTCAGCTTCAGCCCGACGAACAGCAGGTGGCCGTGGAACAGGTCGGCCGGGCGCAGCGGCGAGGACACCGCGGCCTGGTAGGTCTGTTCCACTTGACCGAGCCGAAGACCGGGTAGGTGGACTCCCCCACGCCGGTGCCCATCGCGCTGGCGGCCAGCAGGCCGGGGGCGAGGAAGACCAGGTAGCTGACCTGGCCCAGAGAGGCCGTGCCGTGCTTGTCCACCAGCGTGCCCAGGCCCAGGCCCATGGCGCCCAGGTACAGCAGCGGGTTCAGCACGGTGGAGACGATCGAGCCGCGCCAGGTCCGCCGGTAGTCGGTCAGCCAGAACTGGAGTTGCCGCACCGCGTAGGACCAGGCGGGCACGGGGCTGGGCCGGGTCCGCCAGGGTAGTCCGGCCAATGGGCCGCGGGGCTGGGCCGAGACCGGGGCGGGGGCCGGGGCGGCCATCAGTCCTCCAGCCGGCGGCCGGTCAGCCGCAGGAACACGTCTTCCAGCGTGCTGCGCCGGACCAGCGAGGTCAGCGGGTCCAGGCCGAGCCCGCGGACCGCGGCCAGCGCCGCGTCCCCGTCCTCGACGTAGAGCAGCACCCGGTCGGCCAGGACCTCGCGGCGCTGGGCGGGCACCGCGGCCAGCTTCTCCGCCGCGTTCTCGTGCACTGTCGGGTCGAACCGGAGCTCTAGGACCTCCGGGGTGGAGTACCGCCCGATCAGGTCCCGGGGCGAGCCCTCGGCGGCGATCCGGCCCGCGTCCATGACCACGAGGCGGTCGCACAGCTGCTCAGCCTCGTCCATGTAGTGCGTGGTCAGCACCAGCGTCACACCCTGCTGCTTGAGCCGGAACAGCCGGTCCCAGACCACGTGCCGGGCCTGCGGGTCCAGGCCGGTCGTCGGCTCGTCCAGGAGCAGGATCTCCGGCTCGTTGATCAGCGAGCGGGCGATGGTCAGACGGCGCTTCAGGCCGCCGGACAGGGGCTCCACCCGGTCGTTCTGGCGGTCGGCGAGCTGGACGAAGTCCAGCAGCCGGTCACTGCGCTCCCGGATGACCGGCCGGGGCAGCCCGAAGTAGCGGCCGTAGACGAGGAGGTTCTCCCGGACGGTCAGCTCCACGTCGAGCGAGTCCTCCTGGGGCACCACGCCGAGCCGGGCCCGGATCGCGGGCCCGTCGGCCACCGGGTCCAGGCCGAAGATCGACAGCTCCCCCTCGGTGGGCGGGGAGACGCAGCCGATCATGCGCATCGTGGAGGACTTGCCCGCACCGTTCGGGCCGAGGAAGCCGAACGCCTCACCACGATGCAGTTCGAAGTCGACTCCATCCACCGCCGTGAAACTTCCGAACCGCTTTGTCAGGCCCCTGGCACGGATGAGAGCGGTGGTCACAGGCACTCATGCGACACTACCGGGAGGGCGAAATATTTCCGAGCGGGTTATTTTCCGGCTTCTTGACCTCGCAATCGTGGCCCTGTGGCCACGTCGGCCTGACCGTGCCGGTACTGTCACAAGCAGCAATTCACGAGCCCGCTGAGCCGCCCCCGGCAGCACACTGGTGAGAGGAAGACGGCCAGGTGAGATTCGCTCTCAAGCTGTACGAGCGGTTCCGCATGCTGATCCATGAGGCGGCGAAGTTCGGCGTAGTGGGACTGGCCGGGTTCATCGTGAGCCTCGGCGGCGCGGACATCCTGCACTTCGACGTGGGGATGGGCAAGTACAAGGCCGTCGTGGTGGCCACGATCGCGGCCACCGTGGTGACCTTCCTCGGCAACCGCTACTGGGCGTTCCGGCACCGTGAGCGGGTCGGGATGGGCCGGGAAACCGTCCTGTTCTTCGTGTTCAACGGGATCGGCCTGCTGATCCAGCTGGCCTGCGTCGCGATCGTCCAGGACGGCCTCGGGCTGCAGGGCAAGGTCTGGTACAACCTGGCCAACCTGTGCGGCATCGGCCTGGGCACGCTGTTCCGCTTCTGGACTTACCGCAAGTGGGTGTGGAAGACGCAGGAGCCGGCGGGCGGAGTGCCGGCCGCTGGTCATCACCCGCTCTCACCGGCGCCTGGCTCCCCCGAGGTGGCAGTGGCCGAGGCGGTCGCGGTCGGCCTGGACGAAGAGGCCACGCTGTACGGCCGCGGGGCTGAGGACTACGACGACGGAGCCGGGAGTTACAGCGCCGGCCCGGGCAACTATGGCGGCTCCGCGGAGTACGGCGCGCCGGGGAACTACGGCGGTCCCGAGAGCTACGGCCGAGGGACCGGCGGTAACGGCAACGGCCCTGCGGTAACGGCAACGGCAACGGCAGCCGCCCGGGCCGCCACGCCGCCCGCAGCTGACCTGGCCTGCCTGACGGCTCCACGTCGCCCGCAGCTGACTGGCCTGCCTGAGGCGCCCGCGGCGCACCAGGGTTTTCCCACCCGCCACCCGAAGGGCTGGTCCGGGGCGGGAGCGGGCCGTTCGGGGTTTCGTTGCGGAGAATTTTGGGTTAGCGGGGGCCGGTGCAGCCGGTGCCGCTCCCGCCGACGAGCGGGAGGCCCCTCGCGTAGGCCGCCGTGGCCTGCGCCTGGGTGATCTTGCCGGTGGAGACCAGCCGGCCCAGCACGTGCGCCTCACGGGCCCGGCCGCGTGCGTAGTGGGCGATCGGGTCGTCCGCGGAGGGCCCCTGGACCAGCCCGGCCAGCGTGGCCGCCTCCGGCAGGGTCAGGCCCGCCGGGGTGGTGCCGAAGTACCCGCAGCTGGCCTGGGCCAGGCCGTAGTAGCCGTGCCCGAAGTAGGCCACGTCGGCGTACATCCGCAGGACCCTGGCCTTGCTGTAGGCCAGGTCGAGTTTGATGCCCAGCATGACCTGCTTGACCTCCACGCCGAAGCCGCCCTGGCCCGGCGTGTACAGCATCTTGGCCAGCTGCTGGTAGAGGGTCGCGCCGCCCTGGTCGCCATGGCCGGTGACCTGGGACGCGATGACCCGGGCGATCGCGTAGATGTCCACGCCCGGCTCGGAGTAGAACCGGTGATCCTCGGTCGCCACCAGGGACTCCGCGAACAGCGCGGACATCGGCGGTCCCGGGTAGGCGGCGTGGTGCGCCTGGTCGATGGCCCCGGCCAGCGCCGGGGCGTTGCTGACCGACGGGGTGAGCGCGAACAGCACGCCGAACGCGACCACGGCCAGCATGACCAGGGCCAGCGCCAGCCCCAGCAGCCAGCGCAGCACCCGCCAGCGACGCCGCCGGTACGGCCTGCCGGACCCGTAGCCGTCCTCGCCCGGGTCGTCGCGGTACCGGCCGTAATCGCCGTAAGCGCCGTGATCCTGGTAATCCGGGTAGGGATCGTCCTCCGGGTCGGGGTCGTCCTCCGGGTAGTTGCGGTACGGGTCCCCGGACGTCGTGCCGTAAGGCAGCGGCGCCGTCGCCGGGTCGTAGCTCATCCGCGCTGCCCGAGGATCACCCGGCCCACCCTCCCGGGCCGGTCCCCGTGCCATCATCCGCTGCTCCGTCTGGTCGAGGGCCGTCGCGGGGTTACGCGGGGCCTACCCCAGTAAAGCAACGAAGAATCATCGCGCTAAGTGCCCGTTGGGCGCGGGTTCCCCGGTAAACGCCATCATGAGGGTTACGCTACGTGACGTAATTAACTACCTACGGTAGGTAGTTCTCAGGGGGGATCACAAGGATGAGGCAAGTCTCAAGACTGCTCGCCGGCCTCGTGGCGGTCGGTGCGAGCGCATTCACGCTCGTGGGGGCCAGCGCGGCGGACGCCGCGTCATCGACCACGCTCGTGAGGGCCGGCGCGGCGGACGCCGCGTCATCAACGGTCTACGTGTCCAAGCACGGCCACTCCGGGGCCCCGGACCGCTCGTGCTCGACCGCCCGGTACCGCCACATCAACGTGGCCATCGCCGCCGCCCCGAGGGGCGGGCGCGTGGTCGTCTGCGGTGGCACGTACAAGGTGCAGGCCGTGGTGACCAAGTCGCTCGCGCTGATCGGCCGCCACGGCGCCACCATCAACGCCCGCGGCCAGAAGCCGATCAGCAAGAAGCTGCCGGGGGGCAGCGGCATCGTCGTCTTCGGCGCGCGCAACGTCGAGGTCAGCGGGTTCACCGTGGAGAACGCGGGATTCGACGCGATCCTGGTCGCGCGGAGCACCCGGATCCTCGTCTCGCACAACCGGCTCCAGCACAACGGGGACGTGGGCGTGGACTTCAACGGCACGTCCGACTCGCTGGCCACGCGCAACGTGTCGCAGTTCAACAAGGGCGGCGGCTTCCTGATCGCCGACGACCTGGGCCCGACCCACTTCGACGCGGTCACCCGGAACATCGCCCGGCGTAACCCCGGTGGTTGCGGGGTCATCATCGCCGGCCATTCCACGGCCGGCGTGTGGGGCAACTACGTCGCGCACAACCTCATCACGTTCAACGGCCTCAGCCGGAAGGCGCCCGGGGCCGGTGTGGTCATCGCCACCGAGGTCAAGGGTGAGCGGGTGTCCGGCAACGACGTGGCCGACAACGAGATCTACGGCAACGGCCTGGCCGGGGTGACGATCCACTCCCACGTGCCCGGGCAGAAGATGAGCGGCAACCAGATCGTCGGCAACGACATCGGCAAGAACAACCTCGTCGGCGACACGATCGGGCTGGCCCCGCCGGTCAAGAACCACCCGGACCTGCGCACCACCGGGATCCTGGTCGGCGCCTCGTCCTTCATCAGGGTGTGGATTCACGGCAACTACATCCACAGCAACTGGTTCGGGATCTACCTCAACGGCCGGATCCGCGCGCACATCTACCACAACCGCTACCACCGGGTACACAAGCACATCAAGGTCGCGTAAGCGCGCGGCTGGTTACGGGCTGGCTGCCCTCCTCATGCCCTGGGCTGGGGAGGGCGGCCAGCCCTTTTGCAGTTACGCGCTGGGGGCTGGCCCACGGTCCGGGTTGCGGGCCGGGTCGCGGGCAGGGTTTAGCGGGGCGGCACAGGGCATACAGCGGGATGGCTGCCGGTTGAGGTCAACGTGCTGGACGCAGGGTCTGCAATCCCTGCAGGCTGGCACACCATGTGCCCCTGGCATCAGCCCCTTCTTCTCGTGGAGCGCCCGCTATGGAAGTCAAGGAACTCGGACATCTAGTCCTCTACGTTCACAACCTCGACCGTTCCGCGTCGTTCTACCGGGACGTGCTCGGCTGGCGCCAGATCATCGGCGGCCCTGACGACGCCCCCATCCCCTTCCGCGCGGCGGCGTTTTCCGCGCCGTCCGGGCGGACTCACCACGAGCTGCTGCTCATCGAGGTCGGCGAGGATGCCGCCAACCTCCCGCCCGGGCGGCGGGTGGGGCTCTACCACTTCGGCCTGAAGGTCGGGGACAGCGACGATGAGCTGCGCGGGGCGTTGGCGGCGCTGGAGGAGAACGGGGTCAACGTGGTCGGGGCCAGCGACCACACGGTGACCCACAGCCTCTACATCACCGACCCCGACGGGAACGAGATCGAGCTGTACGTGGACGTGCCCGGGGTGGACTGGCGCAGCGACCCCTCGCTGGTCGCCGCCCCCATCAAGCCCCTGAAGCTCTAGGCGCCCTCGGGGCGGGGTGCGGCGGGGCGGCGGGGCGCGGCGGGGGACACGCCACGGTGGGGCCGTGCGGGGAGGCGTCGCGGACGGGTGAACGGGGACTGGATGTCCTGTAGGCTGCTGCGTGGCAACGGGACGTGGCGCAGTTTGGCAGCGCACTTGACTGGGGGTCAAGGGGTCGCCGGTTCAAATCCGGCCGTCCCG
>CAVQNH010000047.1:0-28680 GCA_963713815.1 uncultured Actinomycetes bacterium | reverse complement strand
ACCCGTTAACCCGCCAGTGACCGGAAACGCTTACCTCGGCCCCGGAAGATTTTGCCGCCGGCGGGCGGTGTTCTCATGCCCGGGTCAGGCCGGTGGCTAGAGGCTGTCAACGTAGGCGCGGGTGCGCCCGGCCAGTTCGTCAACCACGCGGGCAGCGGCGGAGGACACAGCCGGGCCCGTGCGGCGCCGGTAACGAACCAGACCTCGCGGTCCTCCTCGGCGACGCTGGCCACGCCCTCGACCGCGCCGAGGGCAGCGTTCATGCGCTGACGGAACTCTGCCTCGAGCGGATCTTCCCGGAGGAATTCAGCCACCCAGACATACACCTGCCAGCCTTCGGCGTCAGGATGCCTGGAGACTTCGATGCCCCGGATCTCCGGGTCATCCGTCAGCCGCTGCCAGGCCTCTGCGGCGTCGGTTTCATCATCAGGAACGCGCTCGATGTCGTCGATCATGACCGGGAATGCTAACGATCCGGGCTGACATTTCCGGTCAGGCAGCCTCGTGGTTAACGCTGGCCAGCCTGCTCCATGAGCCAGCCCATGGCGCTCTCGGCGGCTCCGAGGACCGAGACGTGCCCGTCCTCCGGACGCAGCCAGAGCTCGGCCGACGGCGTATGACCGGCCAGCCACCTGGCGTGTGAGCTGGGCACGATGCGGTCCTGGCCGCCCTGCAGGTACAGGACCGGCGTGCGTATCTGGCCGGGATCGAAGCCCCAGGGGGCGACGTAGGCCAGGTTGTCGTTGACCGCCCCGCCGATGCCGCCTTCGATGGCCTGCCCCGCAACCTGGCCCAGCCAGGCCCAGGGGCCCGCGAGCGCGGCGTGATCGGCCGACGTGAACTGCTCCGGGTCGAACGCGGCGGACGCGAGGTACTTCTCCAGCGCGGCCCGCCCCTCGGTCGCGGCGCGCAGTTCGGCCGCGCCGATCGGGTGCATGCCGTCGAACCAGCTCAGGCCCTCGGCGCTGATCGGGGCCAGCCCGGACCCGCACACCACGGCCGATGACGCGATCCGGAAGGAGCGCCCCGCAGGCCAGGACGTGCGGCCCCCCGCCGGAATGGCCCATGACCGCGAACCGGGACAGGCCCAGCGCGTCGGCAACGTCGGACACGTCCGCGGCCGCCGACGCTACGTCCCGCCCGTGGTGAGGTGACGATCCGCCGTACCCGGGCCGGTCGTACGACACCCAGCGGATGCCGAGCCGGCCGGCGGCCGGGAACAGGGGTACCGGCGGCGCGCCGATGTTCGGCGTCCCGTGGTGCCAGAACACGGCCAGGCGCCCGCTCTCATCCGGGCCAGCGTCGTAGACGTGCAGCGTGCGCCCGTCGCTCAGGGCCAGGTCAACCTCTCTCACGTGACCGTGCACCCTCCACAGACTAGCTTCGTCGGTCACGTACCAAGACGATGCGGCACGGGCCAACTCACCGGCCATCGGCATAGAGAGCGGGCGGGCTTCAGCATTCCCCGGTCGTGGCGTCCAGGCCCAGCGCCGGGAGCGGGTCACCCAGGTGGCTACCTCGGCGGCTCGACGTAGCGGCGCTCCTCGGTCACCTGCGGCCGCGCCCCGGTCGCGGCGCCGCATCGCCATCAGGGTGATGGCGACGATGAGGCCGGCCGCCCCGCCGATCATCAAGATCACGCCTATGACCTGCAAGTCCACGTTCTTGGGCGTCCAGGTGACAGCGAAGCGGAGAATCGCGCCGATGATGATCAGTGCCGCGCTTCCGCCGATAGTCACGAGCGCCTTCCCTCCAGGTCACGCCACCCGTTACGGGTCGCCGCCCTTAGCCGACGGTAGTGCACGCGGGCCAGGGCGCTCAAGTCTCCTCGCTGGACTATGGCCGCCGCAGGACCGGCTCCACCTCACCCGCCGCGGGTGAGCCGCTGCAGTCAGTCTCTGCTCCGCCCGGTCTCCATCCGGGCGTTCCGGGCCTCCGGAAACCCCTTCTGCGGGGCCGCAAGACCGGACACGTACGGATACGGTCACCCTCCGCTCTGCCGTCGCCCGCCGTGTACCGGCGGGCGTGGCCGGGCATTCACCCGGTACGGGCGAGGCGGCAGGAGGGCTCCCTCAGCGACTGTGAACTCGCCTGCCGCCGAGGGGCACCCGCAACCGGGGGGCACAGGTGCCCGCGGCGGCAGGCTTCCAAGCACTCCCGGTAACGGGAGCTGGAGGTGGCCGGTGTCTGATGGTGGCGAGAGCGCGGCGCAGGATGGGTCAGCGCAGAGCGCTGCCCTGCTCGGCGCGGAAGAGCGGGCCGAACTCGAGCGGCTGCGTGCCGAGGTCGCGCTCTTGCGCTCCCGCCCACCGGAGCCTCCCAACGGGCATCCAGGGAGCGCTGGCCGGCGGCACCGGCCCGGCTGGCGCGGCCCGGTCGCGACCCTGCTGATCGTGCTGGGCTGTATCCTCGCGCCGGTCTCCGTGCTCGCGGTCTGGACCGCCAACCAGGTCTCTGACACCAACCGCTACGTCGAGAACGTGGCGCCGCTCATCCACGAGCCCGCTGTCCAGAGCGCGCTGACCGACAAGATCTCGAACGAGATCAACGCCCGGATCCACGTGCAGGCCCTCACCAACCAGGCCGCCGCGACGCTGAAGAGCAAGGGCCTGCCCCGGGTCGGCACGCTGCTGCAGACTTTCTCCGGCTCGCTCGCGGGCGCGGTCAGCGGCTTCATCCACACCCAGGTCGGCAAGATCGTGGCGAGCCCTCAGGTGGCCAACCTGTGGGTGCGGGTCAACCGGACCGCCCACGCCCAGCTGGTCAAGGCCCTGTCCGGCCAGGGCAATGGGGCCATCACCGTCAGCAACGGGCAGGTGGTGCTGAATCTCGGCCCGTTCATCGACATCGTCAAGAAGGATCTGGTCGCGCGGGGATTCACGCTGGCCAACAGCATCCCGGCGGTCAACCCCACGTTCGCCCTGTTCTCGGCTAAGGAACTGGTCAAGGCGCAGAGCGGCTACCGGGCCCTCAACGACCTGAAGATCGTCCTGCCCATCCTGACCCTGGTGCTGCTCGCGGCCGGGATCTACATCGCGCGCAGTCACCGGCGGGCGCTGATCGGCGCCGGGCTCGGCTTCGCCGCGTCCATGGCGCTGCTCGGTGTGGCGCTCGCCATCGCCCGGAGCATCTACCTGAACAGCGTGCCGAACAACGTACTGCCCGCCAACGCGGCCGCGGTCCTGTACGACACGCTGATCCGGTTCATCAAGGACGGGCTGCGGACCCTGCTGGTCGTCGGCCTGATCGTGGCCATCGCGGCGTTCTTCACCGGCCCGTCGGTCACCGCGGTCCGGGCCCGCGGCGACGGTCAGCGGCGCGCTGGGCTGGCTGCGGTCCAGCGGGGAACGGGTCGGGCTGCGCACCGGGCCGGTGGGGCGGTGGACGTACGCGCACCGCAGGGCGCTGCGCATCTGCGCGGTGGCCCTGTTCGCCATTATCTTCGTGTTCTGGGGACGCCCGACGGCCGCGGTGGCCATCGTCCTCGCGATCCTGCTGCTCGTGGTACTCGGCCTCATCGAGCTGATCGGCAGGCCTCCGGCGCCGACTGCGGCCCAGCCGCAGGCCGCCGGCCATCCTGGCGGCTAGCCAGATGATCGTCCAAGCCGCTGGCCTGGCCGTGCTCGCGGCCATCTCCCCGACTGTTCTCGTGCTCGCCGTCGTCTACCTGGGTTCCGGCCGGCCCCGGGAAACCCTGCTGGCCTACCTGGCCGGGGCGTTGCTGATGAGCATCGTGATGGGCATCGTCGTGCTGGTCCTGCTGCGGGCCGGTGGTTTCAGCCTTCCGCAGCACCGGACCGACCGGTACGGGCTCCGGCTGGGCCTTGGCATCCTGATCCTCGTGGCCGGCCTGGTGTTCGCGCGGCGCAAGCCCAAGCCGCCTGATCCCGACCATCCGAAAAAAGGGATCATGTCCAAGCTGATCGCGAACCCCGCCCCGTACACGGCCTTCCTGGCCGGGATCCTGGTGTTCGCGCCGGGGATAACCTTCATCGCCGCCATCCAGGTGGTCGCGACCTCGAAAGCCGATCTTTCGGAGACCGCCGCAGCCCTGGCCGTGGTGGTCGCGATCAATGTCGCCCTGGTCTGGCTGCCGCTGCTGACTTTCCTCATCGCGCCGCAGGCCACCACCCGGCGCCTGGTCGCCTTCAACGCCTGGCTGCGCCGGCATAGCCACGTCATCCTCTCCGTGGTACTGATTGCCGCGGGGCTGATCCTGGCCATCAACGGGCTGATCGGGCTGATCCAGAAGGGCTGACCCCGGTGGGCCCAGTGCACGGCCTGCGATGTCCTTCGCGGCCAGCGTTCCGCCTCAGCTTCCTGCTCTGCGGGCTCGGTTTCACCGGCATTTTTCCGCAACGAAATCGCCGGGCCCGCCGCGACATGATCGCCGGGACAGCAGTGGTCTGCGCGTGGGATGCCCGCGCGGCCCGGCTCAGGTTCCTGGACCGGGATGCCCCGCAAAATCCCAGGTGACACGGGGCAGAGGGGGTGTTTCACCCACCTGGGGTGATGCCCGCCGATAGCAGGCTCGGAAGCGTGGAAACCGGCCACAACGGTCGAGGGGAGCACGACCTCCGTTCACCGGCACGGCCGGACCGCGACTGGCCCGCGCCGTGCCACGCTACCGAGGGAGTGGACACGATATGAGTGATACGCAAGCAGAACGCCCCCCAGGAACGGACCGGCCCGCAGGCTACCGGGGCACCCGGGCGGCCGCCCGGCCTTCCGGCTGGGTGGGCTGGGTCGTCTTCGCAGGCGTCGTGATGATCATCGAGGGCGCTTTCCACATCATCGACGGCCTGGTCGCGCTCTTCGAGCGGGGCTACTACGCGGTCACGAGCAGCCACCTGGCTCTGCACGTCGGCTACCTGGGGTGGGGCTGGGCGCACATGGCGCTCGGCGCGCTGTTCGTGCTGGTCGGTTTCGGGGTGCTGGCCGGGCAGACCTGGGCCCGGGTCATCGGGATCGCGCTCGCGGTGATCAGCGCCGTCGTCAACCTGGCGTTCATCGCCGCCTACCCGGTCTGGGGCGTCGTTCTGATCGCCCTGGACATCGTGATCATCTACGCGCTGGCCATGCACGGCGGGGAGGTCAAGGAAGTCGCCTGACCCCCGGGGCGGACCTGCGCCACCACCCCGGCCGTCCTCAGGACCGCCGGGTTCAGGTCCGCTCGTCGGGACGGGCGGGGGCCGGGCCTGACCGCCCGGCCCCCTTCCGCTCGCCCGGGCGCGGCCCGGTTCCCCGCCCGCGCACCGTCCCGGGCGGGCTGAGCCGGATCAGGCCGGGTGCCGTGGCCTTCTTCGCCCGGGACCGGCTGGAGCCGGATCGAGGCAGGCCAGTGCCCGGCTCGGCCGGCCCCCGGTTCGCCGGAACCAGGCGGCAGGGGCGCTGCCGTTACGCGGGACTCGCCAGGTCCGGAGCCGGTCTCGCTGGCCTGCGGTTCCTGATTCGCGCCCGGAGCCGCCTGAACGCGGCCGTGCCGGGCGGCGGCCCGGTCCGACCAGCGGAACCCGGCCACCAGCCGGGCCACCAGGGTGGCCAGGAACATCTGGCCGACCATGGCCTCCAGCACGGCGACGGCCCGGCCCGCGTCCGAGGCCGCGGTGAAATCCCCGTAGCCCAGGGTCGTCAGCGTGGTGAAGCTGAAGTACTGGAACGTCTTGGTGTCGTTCGGCCCGTGCACGAAGAACTGGTGGCTGAAGCTGAACATCGCGAGGTACACGGCCGCGAAGATCAGCCCGATCATCATGTAGGCGCTCACCACGCCGTAGATGCTTTGCTCGGTGATCTGCGGCTGGGCCAGCACCTGCCGCACGATGTAGAACACCGCCAGCAGCAGGATCAGGGCGGTCCACAGGCTGGCCAGGCCCGCGGCGGGACCTTCGTTATCGACCAGCTCGCAGGATGGCCGCGGCCGCCGAGCCGAGCAGCAGGACGACCGCGATGATCTGCCCGGTCCTGCGGCGGAACCGGCCGCCGCGCAGCGCGATCAGCACCACGGCCAGGAACAACAGCACCTGCACCGAGCTGACCAGGACGGCCACCGTGAACGCGGACAGCAGGTAGGTGACGACCAGGATCAGCAGCAGGCTGCCGTACCGCGGCCCCGATCCCCGGCCCGGACGGAACAGCCTGAGCTGGCCCCCCGGGTTCGTCATGCCCGCCAGCCTAGGGTGACCCGCGCCGCATTCCGCCTCACCCCTACCGGGTGGCGCGTGCCGCGCGGATGCGCGCGAACGTCAGAGGCGGGGATACCCGCGAACGTGCGACGGGGGACCCCGCACACGTGAGAACCGGGAAATCCCGTGACGGCCCGCCGCCACGACCCACCGAGAGGAAGCGGAACATGAGCACGCCTGTCAACGTCGATGTGGACCCGGCCACCCGGGACGCGCTAACTGGCCTGTCCCTGGGCGACATGGAGGTCCTCGGCGAGGTGCTGGAGCTGCGCGAGGCCCTGCAGGAGAGCAGCGGGCTGGATGCCCGCACCTTCAGCCTGGTCAAGATCGCGGCCCTGGTCGCCGTGGACGCCCCACCCGCCTCGTACCTGTGGCAGGTCGCGAACGCACTGGATGCCGGGGCCAGCCCGGCGGAGATCCTGGGCGTGCTGCGTGCGGTCGCCCCGCAGGTCGGCGGGCCGAGGGTCGTAGCGGCGGCCCCCGAGATCATGGTCGCGCTCGGGCTCTCCCTGCCCACGGGCCAGGACATCTGAACTGGCCTCGGGCCAGCTAGAGGAGGCAGACATGTTCAGACGGCGGCGCCCGCTACTGCGGGCGGCTGTGGTTGGCGGTGGCGCGTATGTGGCCGGCAAGAGGGTGGCCCAGAACTCGGCGGACCGGTCCGCCCAGGAGGCTGACCAGAATGACCGGATCAGCGACCTGGAACAGCAGCAGGGCGGTGCCCAGCAGGCTGCACCCCCGCCCGCTGCGGCCCCGCCAGCCGGTCAGCCGGGCACATCGGTCTCCGAGCAGCTCAAGCAGCTCACCGCGCTGCATCAGGACGGCTCGCTGACCGATGAGGAGTTCGCCGCGGCCAAGAAGCAGCTGCTCGGCATCTGAATCTGGCGGCACCGTATCTGGCGGCACCGTGCCGGAGGTAGCTGAGGAACGAAGGGCGCGCTGAGCCGGACCGGATGATCCTGGGCAACCACTGCGACAGAGCAGCAGTAATTGCCCAGGATCATGGTGTCGGAGTTCAGCTGGTGGCTGTGCCCTGCCCGTGCAGCGCTTCCTGCAGCTCTGACTCGCCCTCCTTGGACAGCGAGGACTTGAGCACGGTGCCGCCGTACTGGGCGAGTGCCTCCGTGGCCTTGTCCGGGGTGACCTTTTCCACCATCAGGAACAGCGCCGAGGTGCCCGGCTTGAGCATGCCGCGGACCTGGTCCTGGAACTCGCGGTCGATCCCCGACTTGGTGATCTTCCCCATCAGGGCGCCCATCCCGGCGCCGATGGCCAGGCCGAAGAACGGGATGAAGAACAGCAGGCCGAACAGCAGCCCCCAGAACATTCCCCAGGTCGCCCCGGCCCCGACCGGATGGTGGCTGGTGTGGACGTGGAACTTGCCCTCCTTGTCGCGGACGATGGACGCGATGGCGTCGGGCTCGATGATGAGGTCCTTGGCCAGCCGGCGAGCCTCGTCCGCGGCCAGTTCCGCGGTCTGCTCGTCCGGGTAACCGATGGCGATCAGGTCAGACATGGTGTCCTTTCCTCTCCCAGGTTGGCTGTGGCGGACCTAGTTCACCGCCGGGCGCACCGGGACGGCTCCACCCGCAGCGGGTGAAGCAGGCGCAATCGCCCCCGCCACGCGTGACCCAGACCGGTCAGCTCACAGGTCGATGGTCTCGGCCTGCATCTCCAGCTCCGTGCGTATCCGGCCCACGGCCAGGCCCGGCCCGGGCTGGGCGGCGTAGGCGGCGAGTACGGCGCTGTGGAAACTCCCATGAATGGTGTCCCGGCCGAGTTGCTGGACCACCCCGGCCTCGGTCAGGCAGTCGGCCAGCCCGCGGGTGCTGGCCGCCAGCCGCAGCCGGGTGCCGATCGCGGTCAGCCGCTGATGCACCAGCAGGATCGCCGCGCAGGCTTCAGGCTCGAGGGTGGCCGTGACGCCAAGGTCCAGGACCACGGTCCCGACCGGGCTGCCGCAGAGCAGGACCCGCCGGAGGACAGCGTCCGCCAGGCCGCTGCCCCGGCAGCCCTCCAGGGAGGTGGTCATGCCCAGGTACGGGATCTGGATCCGCGCCCGCGTCCGCGCCCGGGCCCGGGCCGCAGCCCGGCTGCGCAGCCATCCTGCCGCGCGCGACCTGGGCTTCCCGGTAGGCCGCCCCAGTCGGCGTCCGGGTGCTTCCGGTGCGAGAAGCGGCATGAAGAACGGACGGCTCATCTCGGACGGCTCATCTCTGTCAGGCCTCCCGGGCCGTTGTGCGTTCCAGCGGCCGCCAGCCCGGGGTTCGCGGCTGCCGGCTCGGGGTGGCCGGAATCAAGGGTGGCGGAGGGCGGCTCGCGGCACATCACCCAGACCGGGCGAACTGCCCGTTCTGGGTGAGAGCCTGGGCTGTCATGATCAGGCCGATATGCGAGCCGGCCAGCGGATGGTTGCCTGCGAGCCGCCGGCGCAGCGGGTCGTATCCCTCGGCCAGCAGCCCCACGTCGTTGCGCAGCTCGAGCAGGGCCGTGTAGAGCGTCCGCGCCTGTTCCGTCTGGCCCGCTGCCGCGAGGGCCTGCGCCAGCCAGAACGAGCCGGGCAGGTATCCCGCCTCGCCGGGCGGGAGGCCGTCCCCGTCGGCCGGGGGGCGAGCCTGGTAGCGCAGCAGCACGCCGCTGTCGTCCAGTTCCCGGCCGATGGCCCCCACTGTCCCGGCGATCCGGGGATCGGCGGCCGGGAGAAATCCGAGCAGCGGGAGACGGAGCAGGCTGGCGTCCACGGCGGACGAGCCGTAGTGCTGCGTGAACATGTTGCGGTCCGGGGCGTAGCCGCGTTCGAGCACGTCGGCGTGGACGGCCTTGCGCAGCCGCCGCCAGCGCCTGACCGGCCCGCGATCCCCGAACGACTCGATCGTCGTGATGGCCGAGTCCGCGGCCACCCAGATCATCGCCTTGGTGTGGACGAACTGCCGGGGCGGTCCGCGCATCTCCCAGATCCCCGCGTCTGGTTCCTGCCAGCGTGACTCCAGGAACGAGAGGATGGCCTCGGACTCGTCCAGGTCGGCCTCCTCGGGCTGGGCACCGGCGGAGCGTACGGCCAGCCGGGCCCGCAGCACGTCACCGAACGTGCCGAGTTGGTCCAGGTCCGCTGCGGCGTTGCCGATCCGGACCGGCTGGGCGTTCTCGTAACCGGGCAGCCAGTGGGCCTCGATCTCCGGCATCCGCCGCTCGCCGGTGATCCGGTACACCGGCTGGGCCTGGGCCACCGGGCCGCCCACGGTACGGCCGAGCCAGTTCAGCAGGCTGGCGGCCTCGTGGTCGGCGCCCGCCGCGAGGAATGCGTCCACGGCGTCGGCGGCATCGCGGATCCAGCAGTAGCGGTAGTCCCAGTTGCGCATCCCGCAGGGCTGCTGCGGCAGTGAGGTGGTCGGCGCCGCGAGCAGGCCGCCGGTGGGCGCGTAGGTGAGCGCCTTGAGCGTGATCAGTGACCGGAGCACCGCGTCCTGCCATTCGCCTGCTCCCTGGTCCACGTGACGCAGTCCCGCCACCCACTGCCGCCACCAGGCGTCGGCCTGCTCGACGAGGGCACTGGCCGGCGGCGGGGACGGCGCTGGCAGGTGCGACGGCCGCCACACTGCCGCCACCGGCACCCGGTCACCTTCGCCGACCGTGAACCGGGCGACCAGGTCCGTGTCGGCCGTCCGGACCTCCAGCGGGCTGAACACCCAGAGCGACTGCCCGCCCGCCACGATCCGCCGGGCCGCGTCCTGCTGCCGGACGCGGGGGAGAGTCAGGCCGTACTCGAAGCGCGCGGCGAGCGTCATCCGCATATCGACCCGGCCGGCCACGCCCTCGACCAGCCGGATTAGCACCGGGTCCCCGGCCCGCGGCGGCATGCAGTTGACCAGGCGGACTACGCCGGACGCCGTGGTGAACTCGGTCTCCAGGACCAGGGTGCCGGGGCGGTACCGGCGGCGGATCCGGGTGAAGTCCCGGGCCGGGGCGATCTGCCAGTACCCGTACCGCTCGTCGCCCAGGAGCGCGGCGAAGCAGGCCTCCGAGTCGAACCGTGGCAGGCACAGCCAGTCGATGGAGCCGTCCCGGCTGACCAGCGCCGCGGACTGCAGGTCGCCGACCAGTGCGTAATCCTCGATCGGTCGGGACATGCGCAGGCCTCCGGTGACGGGGCCGTGTCCACTATGCCAGGCGGCCCTCTGGATGGCTGTTCGCTGACCGGGCGGGCGCGTCTTACTATGCAGATTGGCCCGCCAGCGGGGGAACCGTCGTCATCCCCGGGGGGTGATGCCAGGCGCATGGCCGGCGACCAGAGTGGATCGGATACGGTCGGCGCCCGCCTCGCGCGGTCCGGACACCGGGCCCATCCGGGCCACGGTGCAGGAAGGGACAGAAACCCATGACACAGCCACCGAGCAGGGCGTCCGGCAGTAAGACCGCGGCCAGTAAGTCAGCGGCCGCGAAGGCCACCGGCACCGGGGCCGCCAACGGTAAGGCGGCGGACTCCAAGCCGGCCCGGGCGGCCAGGAGCAGTACCGCCAGCCCGGCCAAGGCCGGCCGGTCCGGCGCGGCCGGATCGACAGCGAGCCGCTCGACCGCCAGCCAGGCTAAGACCAGCCGATCCGGCGCCGCCGGATCGACGGCGAGCCGCTCGACCCCGAGCCGCGCCTCGGCGAGCCGGAAGCCGGCCGCCGGATCGGCGGCGAGCCGCGCGTCAGCGACCCGTTCGACCGCCAGCCGCCCGGCAGCCACCCGGGCGTCGGCCACCCGGGCCGCTGCCAGCCCGGCCAGTACGAGCCGGGCCAGTTCAACCCGGGCCAGTTCAACCCGGGCCAGTTCAACCCGGGCCAGTGCCAGCCCATCCAGCTCCAGTTCGGCCAGGTCCGCGGGCACCAGCGCGCCGGCCTCCCCGGCGTCCCGGAGCACGTCCCGCGCTTCGTCCCCGGGCACGACGAGGTCCTCGTCGCCGGGCACGGCGCGGTCTTCGTCCCGGAGCACGGCACGGGCCTCGACCCGGAGCACGGCCCGGACCACTTCACGGGGCACGACGACGCGCCGCGCGGCGGCCCAGAACGGTGCCGCCACCACGCTGCCCGCCGGGGTGCCCGAGGCCGCGCGGCGGACCGTGGTCCTGCCCCGCAGCGCAACGACCGGGCTGGAAGCGCCGCGGCAGCATCAGACCCCGGCCGAACGCCGGGTCCGCGGCAAGGCAGCCCGGGCCGAGGTACCGCGCGAGAGTCACGCCAAGTGGGAGCCGTCGCCGGACCGTCCTGACCCGGTCGCCCTGCTGGAGTCGCAGGGCGCGACGAGGGTCCCGGACCTGGTCCCGGTGCGGTACGGCCGGATGATGGAGACGCCGTTCACGTACTACCGCGGCGCGGCCCTGCCCATGGCCAGCGACCTGGCCACCACCCCGGCCACCGGGATGATCGTGCAGGCGTGCGGGGACGCGCACCTGTCCAACTTCGGCCTCTTCGGCTCTCCCGAGCGCCGGCTGGTCTTCGACGTCAACGACTTCGACGAGACGCTGCCCGCGCCCTGGGAATGGGACGTGAAGCGGCTGGCGGCCAGCCTGGAAGTGGCCGCGCGGGAGAACGGGTTCAGCGACAAGGACCGCAGGAAGATCGTGCTCGCCTCGGCCGCGCGCTACCGGCAGGTCATGCGGCAGCTGTCCGGCGAGGGCAACCTGGACGTCTGGTACACCCAGGTGGACATCGACGAGTTCCGGGCCCGGTTCGACAACCTGCTCAGGGAGCGCCAGCGCAAGCAACTGGACAAGGGGCTGGCCAAGGCCCGGACCCGGGACAGCATGCAGGAGCTGAACAAGCTGACCCGGATCGAGGACGGGAAGCCGCGGATCGTTCCCGACCCGCCGGTCATCGTCCCGATCCGCGACCTGCTCGGCGAGCTGGCCGGCGCGGTCGACTTCGAGAAGGAACTGCGCGCCCTCCTCGGCCAGTACCGGCGGACGCTGCAGCCCGACCGGCGGGTGCTGGTCGAGCAGTTCGAGTTCGCCGACATGGCCCGCAAGGTGGTCGGCGTGGGCAGCGTGGGGACCCAGTGCTGGATCGTCCTGATGCTCGGCCGCGACGAGTCCGACCCGCTTTTCCTCCAGGTCAAGGAGGCCGAGGAGTCGGTGCTCGCCCGGTTCGCCGGGGCCAGCAAGTACAACCACCAGGGCGAGCGGGTGGTGAACGGCCAGCGGCTCATGCAGGCGTCCAGCGACATCTTCCTGGGCTGGCAGCGGGTCGCCGCCGGGATCGACGGCAGGGCCCGCGACTTCTACGTCCGGCAGTTGCGGGACTGGAAGTTCTCGGTCAACATCGCCGCGATGGTCCCGCGCGGCCTGCGGCTGTACGGCGAGCTGTGCGGGCTGACCCTGGCCCGGGCGCACGCGCGGTCCGGCGACGAGATCGCGATCGCCGCCTACCTGGGCGGGTCGGACGTGTTCGAGAACGCCATCGCGGACTTCTCCGCCGCGTACGCGGACCAGAACGAGCGCGACTTCCAGGCGTTCAACGCGGCCATCGCCTCGGGGCGCCTGGTCGCCGAACGCGGCGTGTAACCGGGCCCGCACCGCGGTCTCTCTGCGGCGCGGACGTGGTCAGGGGCCAGGCTCCCGGCGGGGAGCCTGGCCCCTGAGCTGGGGGGCCGTTACCGGCTGGCAGGATCGGTCGTTCCAAGCGCAGATGCGGTCGCCGTGGTGACTCGGCACGGACCACATGGAGAACGTCCGGCGGGCCGCCCCCGTGCCCGGGCCGGCAGCGGCCTTGATCAACTTCTCGTGCATGTATCTTCTGCTCCCCTGATTCCGGACTTCCCGGCCCGGCGGCTGCCCTGGTCGCGGTGAGGCGACGCTTGCTAGCGGCCGGTCAGTTCCCGCAGCAGGAACCGGGGGAGATGACCGCCATGGTGCCTCGGCACGGATCGCCACGGCACCGATCGCCACGGCACCGATCGCCACGGCACGGGGCGGCCCCCGCCCTCCGGCGGGCCAGTGCCGGTCGTCGCGGTGGCCATCGCCGGGCAGCCCGAGATCGCCCTGGACGGCGCGCAGTTGTCGGGGAGGTTCGCGGTCATGGTCGTGCCCGCGAGGCCGGCGGTGGCGCCGAGGCTGCTGTGGTTGAAGATCCCGCCGCCGTCGGTCCCGGCGGAATTACCGGTGATCGAGCTCCTGCTCACGATGAGCGGCCCGCCGAAGTCCAGCGAGCCGGGCCCGTTGTAGATCCCGCCGCCGAGGGAACCGGCCGTGTTCCGCGCGAACGTGGAGTTGCTCACCGTGGTGGTGTAGCCCGCGTACATGGCGCCGCCACTGGCCGTGGCCGTGTTCCGCGTGAAGAAGTCACCCGTCAGCGTCGCGAACCAGTCCTGGTCGACCGCGCCGCCCTGGGTGGCGTGGTTCGCGGTGAAGACACTGTCGGTCGCGGTCAGGCCGTCGAAGTTGTAGATGGCGCCGCCGGTCTGGGCGGTATTGGCCACGAACGCGGATCCGGTCACGGCCAGTGCGGCGGAGCTCGGGTCAAAAATGGTTATCGCCCCACCGACCTCGGCGTGGTTGCTGGAGAACGTGGTACCGGTCATCGTGATGTTGCCGTCGTCGTACAGGCCGCCACCCGCAGCCGTGGCGGTATTGCCGGTGAACTGGCAGTGCGCTATTTTCTGCTTGCCATCCTGGAGATACACCGCGCCGCCCCGCTCCGCGCTGTTCCCGGTGAAGGTACTGTCCGTCACGCTCACGCTGGCGGTGCCGAATATGGCTCCGCCGTCTTCGCCGCTGTTCCCGGTGAATGTGGCCCCGCTCACGTGGAGAGTCGTGGAAAAGTTACTTTCTATGGCGGTAGCGTTGCCTGAGAACGTGCCGCCATTCACGGAGACGGCGCCATTGAGCAGATTGATGCCGGGGGCACCGCCGCTGATGTTCAGGCCGCTGACCGCCAGGGTCCCGATGTCCGTTCCGCTCCTGCCGCCCACGGTGAGGATCGCGAAGTCCGGGGCACCGGCGCCCTGTCCCTCGATAGTGGCGTTATTGCCCTTGATGGTGAGCTTTTCCATGATGGGCGGCAGGGCGGAGGTGAGCCCGTAGCTGCAGAGTGTGGCCAGGCTGAGGGTCTCGCCGCTGCTGGCGCTGCTGACGGCTGCGGTCAGGGCGGCCGCGCTGCACGGTACCTGAACCACGCTGCGCGAGCCGGCCAGTGCCGTCTGGGCGCCCCCGCCGCCGGCGGCCAGCAGGCTGGCCGTGAGTGTCCCGGCGGCAACCCTGAGAAATCTGCCGTACATGAATCGTCGCTCCACAGGCACGAGATAAGCCGCACGGGCGGCTTCCTGCCCGCGTCGCGGATTTCTTTTGTATCAGGCAGAAGCGATCATCGGAAGCAGAATTTAAAGCGCGGCGGAGACCAGAAAGAATGGTCTAGACAATCACATGAGCTGTTTTTGGCGCAATCCGGCGTCATGGGCTCAATCGCTGCGCGCCTCGCCCGGGATCCGGCCCCCGGATGCCCGCCCGGGCCCCAGGGCCGCCTGGTCCCCGGGTCGCCCAGGCCCCAGGGCCGCCCGGGTCCCCGGGGCGCGGCCGGGGCCCGTGCGCCCGGCCGGGCCCCGGGTGTGACGCCCCTGGCAGGCGGGCAGGATAGCGGCGGGGATTCCGGGGGAACGGGGGAGGCTGGGTGCTCCACGTGCGCGTGGTGAGCCCGCAGGATCTGACATCGCGGCTGGTGGCCGCGCTGGCCGCCGAGCCGGGGGTGCACAACCTGGTGGTGCTGCCGGGCATGGCCCGCCGCCCGGATGGCGACGCGGTGCAGTTCGACCTGCTCAACGAGTCGGCCAACCCGGTGCTGCGGCAGCTGCGCGGGCTGCAGCTGGACAGCCGGGGCTCGGTCACGGTCGGAGAGGCGAACGTGGCCCTGGCCGGCCCGCGCAACGCGACCGAGACCCGGCGGTACGCCCGCCGGGAGCGGATCCCGGTCTGGGAGATGGTGGAGGGCACGATCCGGGCCGGCGCCACCTACCCGCCGAGCTTCTATCTCCTGCTCGTCATCGCCGGGCTGATCGCGGCCGTCGGCATCCTGACCAACTCGCAGATCCTGGTCATCGGGGCCATGGTGGTCGGACCGGAGTACTACGCGATCATCGCCGCCGCGCTCGGCTGCAGCAAGCGTGACTGGCCGCTGGTCCACGAGTCGCTCACCGCGCTGGGCCGTGGCTTCGTGGCCGCGATCATCGCGGCCTTCCTGTTCGCGCTGGCCATCCGGGCGGCCGGCGTGGCGCCCGCGCCGTTCCTGGACGGGGTGCGGCCGGTGGCGGAACTGATCAACTCACCGAACGTCTTCTCCGTCATCGTGGCCGTCCTGGCCGGGATAGCCGGAGTGGTCTCGCTCACGGAGTCCCGGGCCAACGCGCTGATCGGCGTGTTCATCTCGATCACCACGCTCCCGGCGGCCGCGTCGATCGGCCTGTCGGTCGCGTTCGCCAGCTGGCACGACGCGGCCGGCTCGCTCTACCAGCTGCTGCTGAACGTGGTGATCCTGATCGTGGTGGGCGCGCTGGGGCTCAGCGCCCAGCGGGGCCTCTGGCACCGGCTGGCCGGGCCGGACGAGGGTGCTACAGGATGGCGATGGGATTGACCGGCGACCCCGTCCCGCCGTGCAGTCGCAGCGGCGCGATCACGCACAGGAACGACCAGCGCCCCGCCTCCTCGCATACCGGGACCAGCTCCCCGAACTGCAGGTAGTCCAGCAGGTGCACGCCCAGCGCGTTGATGGCCAGCACGTGCACGGGGAAGTCCACCTGCTCGGCGGCGTTGCCGGCCGTGTCGTTGTTGCTGTCGCTGCCGAGCAGGGCGACCTTCCGGTCGGCGACGAATTCCATCGCGGCCGGGTGCAGCCCCGCCCGGGCGGCAGCCGCGTCCCACGGGCCCAGCTCGTTGCGCCGCCGCCGGTGCCCGACCCGGACGAACAGCAGATCGCCCTCGCCCACCCGGACCTGCTGGGCCTGCTCCGCGGCGACCAGGTCGTCGGCGGTCACGAAGTCACCCGGCTCCAGCCAGGGCACTCCGTACAGCCGCGGGATGTCGAGCAGCACACCCCGGCCGACCACCCCGTCCTTCGCCACCTCAATGGTCAGCTCCGCGGCCCCCTTGGAGCTGACGGTGCTGGCCGGCACTCCGTTGTACAGGGTCCCGTCGTACATGACGTGACACAGCGCGTCCATATGGCTGTCCGCGTTGCCGTGCACGTTCATCTCGAGCCGGTCCATGGCGAACGACAGGCCGCTGGGCTTGGCGTCATCGGCGGTCCCGGTCATCGGGTGATGGGCCGGGTCGGGGTTGTCCTTGGTCACCTGCTCCTCGACCGGGGCCTCCAGGCTCACGGTGCGGCCCAGCCGGACCTCGCCCATGGCCGCGAGTACCAGGGCAGGGGTGAGGTAGTTAAGGGCCCCGCGGCGATCCTCCGGCCCCCAGGGCCGGCTGGCCCGCAGCCGGTCATACAGTTCACGGAAGCTGGCCTCGGTCATGGCAGGCTGAGCACGGCGGTTTGGAGTACTGCGGTTTGGTGTACTGCGGTTTGGTGTACTGCGGTCAGGCATCAGACCCCCACAGGCAGGACGTAAGGAAAGAGGCTCGATGGCCCACGAGCGGCTGGTAGCCGTGAGCTACCCGGTAGACGGTGAATTCACCGCGATCAACGCGGACGTTCTCGGCGACCTGGCCACCCTCAGCTTCACCGACGGGATGCCGGAGGACGAGCGGGCGGACGTGCTCCGCCAGGCCGAGGTGCTGATCGGCCTCCGGCTGCAGCACGAGGTGCCCGCCGGGACGCTGCAGAGCACCCCGGGGCTGCGGTTCATCCAGCTCCTGTCGGCCGGCCTGGACACGGTGGACTTCGACGCGATCGCCCCGGACATCATGGTGGCCGGCAACGTGGGCGCCTACGCGCATCCGATCGCCGAGCACGTGATGGCCATGGTGCTCAGCCTGGCCAAGCGCCTCCCGCAGGAGAACGCGGCCCTGGCCCGCGGCGAGTGGAACCGCGGCGAGGGGGACCGCGCCACCCCCAACGCCACCCTGGACGGCGCGGTATGCGCGATCCTCGGCTACGGCGGGATCGGCCGGGCCGCGGCCCGGCTGATGCGGCCGTTCGGGGCGCGGATCTACGCGATCAACAGCAGCGGCCGCACGGACGACCCGGTCGAGTTCTGCGGCACCCTGGACGACCTGGACCGGGTGCTGGCCGCCGCGGACGTGCTGGTCATCGGCATCCCGCTGACCGCGGGCACGCGCGGCCTCATCGGCGCCCGCGAACTGGGCCTGATGAAGGACAGCGCGATCCTGGTCAACGTGGCCCGCGGCGCGATCGTGGACGAGAAGGCCCTGTATGAGCACCTGCGGGCCAATCCGGGCTTCTCGGCGGGCATCGACGCGTGGTGGGACGAGCCGCGCGGCGGGGCGCCGTTCCGCACCAACTATCCGTTCTTCGAGCTGCCCAACCTGCTCGGCTCCCCGCACAACTCCGGGGACGTGCCCGGGATCATGTACTACGCCGCGCGGCAGGCGGCCGAGAATGTCGGGCGCTACCTGCTCGGCGACGCGGTCAGCGGGGTCGCCCGGCGGGAGGACTACGCGAAGCTGCCCTGACCGGGATGGCACTCACCGGGCGGCGGGGGGTGGTTTCCCTGGCCCCGCGGACGCCGCGCGATCGGACGGCCCTGGCGCCCCGGCGGTCTTCGTTGCGGAAATAAGCTGCTCGGTGTCGGCTCCGTAGACGTCGCGGAGCACACCGACGTCGCGGCTGGTGAACGTGCGTTCCCGGCGCAGGTCCCGGGTGAACGCGAACCACCAGGACGCGAGGGCGCCGAAGCGGTTGCGGAAGCCGGTCATGAACCCGATGTGGATGACCAGCCACGCCCACCAGCCCAGGAAGCCGTCCAGGTGCAGCCGGCCCACGGAGACCACCGCGTTGCCGCGCGACACGTAGGCGGCCTGGCCGAGGTCGCGGTAGCGGAACTGCTTGCCCGGCGGCTGGCCGGCCAGCTCGCGGCGGATCCGCCGCGCCGCGTAGAGCCCGGCCTGCATGGCCACTTCGGCCACCCCGGGCAGCCCGTCGCGGTTCATGATGTCGCCGGTCACGAAGATCTCCGGGTGGCCGGGGAGGGTCAGGTCCGGCTGCACGAGGATCCGGCCCGAGCGGTCCTGCTGCGCCCCGGTCGCGGTGGCGAGCGCCGTGGCGAGCGCCGGGGCCTCGACCCCGGCCGTCCACAGCACGGTGCCCACGTCGTGCCGGGTCACCTCGCCGTCCGGGCCGCGGACCTCCAGGCCGGTCAGGTCGACCTTGGTCACGATCGAGTGCATGTGCTGCTCGACCCCGAGCTTGCGCAGCGCCCGGGCCGCCTTGGCCGACAGGACCGGCCCGAACGAGGCCAGCGGCGCGTCGCCCCCGTCGAACAGCAGCACCCGCGCGTCCTCCGGCAGGATGTGGCGGAACTCGGCGCGCAGCGTGCGGGTGGCCAGCTCGCGGATCTGCCCGGCCAGCTCCACCCCGGTCGGGCCGCCGCCGACCAGCGCGAACGTGAGCCAGCGCCGGGCCTCGTCGTGGCTGGTCGCGCTCTCCGCCATCTCGAACGCGCCGAACACCCGGCGCCGGATCGTCAGTGCGTCCGCGATCGACTTCATCCCCGGCGCGAACAGCGCGAACTCGTCGTGCCCGAAGTAGGACTGCTGCACCCCGGCCGCGACGATCAGGTAGTCGTAGCCGAACTCGAGGGGCTGGCCCAGCGGCCGCCTGGCGTGCACCGTCCGCGCCGCCGGATCGATGCCGGTGACCTCGGCCATCACGCACTCGACGTTGGCGTGCTTCCGCAGCACCTCGCGCAGCGGGGCGGCGATCTTGCCCTCGGACAGGATCCCGGTCGCGCACTGGTAGAGCAGCGGCTGGAACAGGTGATGCTCGGCCCGGTCGATCAGGGTGATCGAGACGGGGGCCCGGCGCAGCGCCCGGGTCGCGAACAGCCCGGCGAATCCGCCGCCGACGATCACGACCCTGCGCCGGGCCCCCTCCTCAGTCATCCGCTCTCCCCGTCAGCCACGAGTCGCCCCTCCAGCCCTCATCCGGCCGGCCCTCATCCGGCCGGGTCGTACCACAGGTCCCGGGCCGGCAGCAGCCGGTCGGCTTCCTTCGGTCCCCAGGTGGCCTTGGCGTACGGGTGGACCGGGACCGCGTCGCCGAGGATCGGGTCCACCACCCGCCACGCGGCCTCGACCGTCTCCTGCTCGGCGAACAGCCACCGGTCACCGTCCAGCGCCGCGCCGATGAGCCGGTCGTAGGGCCGCATGTCCGACCCGGGCCGCTGCGCGAACGCCAGTTCCTCCGTGACGGGCTCCCAGCCGCCTCCCGGCTTCTTGCCCGCCAGGCCGATGCCGACCGCGGTCTCCGGCCAGACCCGGAAGCGCAGCGTGTTGTTATCCGGCAGCGGGTTCAGGCCGAACACGTCGTACGGGGCCCGCTGGAACCGCACCGTCACCTCGGTCGCGGTCACCGGCAGGCACTTGCCCGCCCGGATCAGCACCGGGACGCCGGCCCAGCGCCACGAGTCCACGGCCAGCCGGATCGCGGTGAACGTCTCCACGGTCGAGTGCGGGGCCACCCCGTTCACGCTGGTGTAGCCCTCGTACTGGCCGCGGACCGTCTCCTCCGGGGTCAGCGGCCGGATGGCGGCGATCAGCCGGGCCTTCGAGTCCCGCCAGGTGCCCAGGTCCTGGCCGTCCGGCGGGTCGGCCATCACGGTCGCCAGGACCTGCAGCATGTGGTTCTGCACCACGTCCCGGGTGGCCCCGGTGCGGTCGTAGAACGCGCCGCGGTCGGAGACGTCGAACGCCTCCGCCATCGTGATCTGGATGCTCTCCACGTAGGTCCGGTTCAGCAGCGGCTCGATGAGCGCGTTGGCGAACCGGACGAACAGCACGTTCTCCACCGGGTCCAGGCCCAGCCAGTGGTCCACCCGGTAGATCGCGTCCTCCGGGAAGTACTGGTGCATCAGCTCGTTGAGGGCGATCGCGCTCTTCAGGTCGGTGCCGAACGGCTTCTCGACCATGATCCGGTTGCCCTTGGCCCGGCCCGCGGTCGCGATCCCCTGGGCGATCCGGCCGAACAGCACCGGCGGCACCTCGAGGTAGAACAGGATCTGCTGGCCGTCGCCGACCGCGTCCGACATCGCGTGGTACGTGGCGTCGTCGCCGAGGTCGCCGTCCACGTAGCGGAGCAGGCCGAGCATCTTGGTGGCGGCCGGGCTGGACGGGTCCATCTGGTTCAGCTTCAGCGACGCCACCGCGTAGTCGCGGAACTGGTCCAGGCCCCAGCCGTTCTTGGCCACCCCGATCACGGGCACGTCCAGCACCCCGCGGTCCACCAGCCCGACCAGGGCCGGGAAGGTCTCCAGTTTCGCGAGGTCACCCGTGGCACCGAAGATCACCAGTGCGTCAACCTGAGCTGCTGCCATCTAGGCTCCTTGTGGTCCTTGTGACTAGTGGAGCGCAGGCGCTGCCCGCGGGCATCGCCTGGCGCGGGTGAAGGTCCGGCGCAACCCTAGCCCGTCTGGTCCCGGGGAAGCGGCGCAGCCGCAGGTACCCGGCGTTGTTGTTCCGGCGCCAGGTGGCCGGGAGCGGGCGGGTCAGGAAGGTTGCCCGATGGTCACCGGCACGACGAAGAAATGGCTGACCGAGGCCAGCGTCAGCGCGAACGGCCCCGGGACTCGCCCCGGGGCGTACTTCACCCCGTCAAGGGCTACCTAGTACTGGCGTATTTAGTGCTGTCGTGCTCAGGAGAGCGGTGTGGCGTGCTCCTGGGTGCCGTTCCGCCACGCGGTGGTGCCGGCCGCGGTCGCGGCCTTGGCCCGGTGCCAGTGGTGGCGGGCCAGCTCGGTCGGCGGCACCTCCTGGCGGTTCGCCCAGTCCCGCACCGCCGCGGCGATGCACGAGCCGCTCACCACGATCCCGGCCAGGCCCAGCACGCCACCCAGGCCCATGAGCACACCGCCTGCGATCAGCGGCCTGCTGTTCAGCCGGAACGCGCGCTCAGGGTTTCTGCTGTTCGTCATGGCCGTCACAGTGGCCGTCCCGGAGCCGGCCGGCGTCATCCTCACGGGGTGATTGCGCAGGTCGGGGGGGTTCACCGGCTCGTCAGCCAGGTCGGCGACGGTACCCGGCCTGGCGTGACCGCCATCATGGAACTCCGTGACCGAACGCTGGTGCATCGGCGCGCTGACCCGGCGCTCACCGCGATGGCCAACGCGCATCCGCGTGGGGGAGCATCTCACCGATCGGCTGGGGTACGCTCGGCACTCCGGATCCGCCTCCGGACCAGCCCGGCCAGCCGACTTTTCCCGCGGGACGTGCGTTCTGGGAGGCGATCTGCCCGGTTTGTCCGCACGGTCCGCAGGGAAAGTAGAAGTCGATCATGGAAATGACCCGGAAGGCAGCCAGCAGCGCAACTAACCCGGCACGGGTGACGACGCGCGCGCGGGCAAGCGGGAGCGTTCCGGGCATGAGGGCTGGACTGGCTGGCGCGTGCCTCGTCGCTGCGATCGCACTGCTGGGCGCGGGCTGCTCGTCCGGCGGGAGCACCGCCGCGAGCAGCCCGTCACCCAGCCCCTCGTCGGTGGTCTGCCCGGACGTGGCCGCGCTGCGGTCGGCCATAGCCCAGGTCGGGCACCTGTCGGCCAGCGGTAACGCGCTGGACAAGCTCAAGACCGACGTCGCCCAGGTCCGGGCGGACGTGACCCGGCTGCGGACGGACGCCGGCGGCGAGTGGAAGGCCCAGATCGACGAGCTCAACTCGGCCCTGGTCAAACTGCAGATGACGCTGAAGAACATAGGCAGCCAGCCCAGCGCCACCGCCGCCGCGGAAGCGGTCTCCACCCAGCTGGCCGCCGTCACCACCAAGGCCAGCGACCTGCTGCGCAAGGCCAGCGTCCGCTGCCCCAGCGCATCGGCCAGCCCCTCGGCATAACCCGGAACCCCCTGGCCCCCCGCCAGCACGGTCATCACGATGACTTACCAGGAGGGGGACCATGGCGCGCTACCCGAACATCAGTGACCACGGGCTGATCGGCGACCTGCAGACGGCGGCGCTGGTCTCCACCGACGGCACGGTGGACTGGTTCTGCTGCCCGCGGTTCGACTCGCCGAGCGTGTTCGGCTCGCTGCTGGACGCCGACCAGGGCGGCTACTTCCGGGTGGCCCCGGACCGGGACGATTACGTCAGCCGGCAGCTGTACTTCCCGGACACCGCCATCCTGATCACCCGGTTCATGACCCCGGACGGGGTCGGCGAGGTCACCGACTTCATGCCGGTCACCGGGAGCCGGGCCACCCAGCACCACCGGCTGGTCCGGCTGCTGCGGGTGGTCCGCGGGTCGATGCGGTTCGTGGTCGATATCAAGCCCCGCTTCGACTACGGCCGGCAGCCGCACCACCTGGAGATCACCGCGGAAGGGGCGATCTTCCACACCGACCAGCTGGAACTGACCCTGCACTCGATGGGCAGCCAGGACACGTCCCCCCGCGAGCTGGGCACCGAGGTGGAACGGCTCGGCGATGACCTGCGCCTGCACCGCACGCTGAAGGAAGGCGAGAGCGCGGGGATGGTGCTGGAGTCCATGGGCGGCCGCCCGCGCCGGCTGCCGGAGGGGGAGCTGGAGCGGCTGTCCCACGAGGCCGCCGAGTTCTGGCGCGGCTGGCTGCGCAAGTCCACCTACACCGGGCGCTGGCGCGAGATGGTGACCCGCTCGGCGATGACGCTCAAGCTGATGACCTACGCCCCGTCCGGCGCGCTGGTGGCCGCGCCCACCGCCGGGCTGCCGGAGCAGGTGGGCGGCGAGCGTAACTGGGACTACCGCTACACCTGGATCCGGGACGCGTCGTTCTCGGTGCACGCACTGCTCGGGCTGGGGTACGCGGAGGAGGCGGCGGCCTTCGGCGTCTGGGTCCGGGACCGGCTGATCGAGCACAAGGGCAGCAACGGCGACTGCCCGCTGCGGATCATGTACCGGGTGGACGGGTCCTCGGACCTGACCGAGGAGACCCTCGACCACTGGGAGGGCTGGCGCGGCTCGCGCCCGGTCCGGATCGGCAACGGCGCGTGCGGCCAGCTCCAGCTGGACATCTTCGGTGAGGCCATGGACGCCATGGCCCAGGCGGACGCGCACGGGCTGCAGCCCGCCCACGTGGGCTGGACCGCGATGGTGAACATGATCGACTGGCTCTGCGAGCACTGGGACCAGCCCGAGGAAGGCATCTGGGAGACCCGCGGCGGCCGCAAGGACTTCACCTACGGGCGCTTCCAGTGCTGGGTGGCGCTGGACCGCGCGATCCGGCTCGCCGAGCACCGGGGCCGCCCCGCGGACATCCTGCGCTGGCGGTCCGAGCGGGACCGCGTCTACCGGCAGGTCATGGAGCGCGGCTGGAACGCCAAGGAACGCACCTTCGTCCAGCACTACGGCACCGACGTGCTCGACTCCTCGCTGCTGCTGATGCCGCTGATGGGGTTCGTGTCGCCGTTCGACCCGATGTGGCTGGACACGCTGGAGGCCATGGACAAGAAGCTGGTCTCGGACAGCCTGGTGTACCGCTACGACCCCAGCGCGTCGCCCGACGGCCTGCGCGGGCAGGAGGGCACGTTCTCGCTGTGCACCTTCTGGTACGTGGACGCGCTGGCCCGGTCCGGGCGGGTGGAGGAGGCGGCGCTGACCTTCCAGAAAATGCACACCTACGCCAACCACCTCGGGCTGTACTCCGAGGAGATCGGGCTCACCGGCGAGCAGCTCGGCAACTTCCCGCAGGCGTTCAGCCACCTGTCGCTGATCAACGCCGCGATCAACCTGGACTACCAGCTGGATCACGGGCTGCTCGACGCGCGGCCGATGCTGTCCCGGCTCCGCCACGCCCCGGCCGCCGGGCTGCGCTGAATCCTCATCCGTCCCGCCGCCGGGCGGCGCTGAATCCTCATCCACCGTGCCCCGGGTCACCGGCAGGCGCTGATTCCTCACCCGCCGCGGCCCCGCGCCCTCACCCGCTACGGGTGAGGCAGCCGTTTCCGGCCGGGCCCAATTATGGGTTACCGGGAGCCGGAAGGCGGTGCGGTTGATACCAGCCGGCCCCGGGTATGACCCGCAAAGGCGTCTGACCTGCACATTCACCCCAAGGGTTGAGGATGGGCTGGCTAGGGTGCCGCAGGTGTGGGGGTCTCGGGGGGGAAATCCATGACAAGCACCATGAACGGGGCGGAGCCGGCGCACGCGCTGCGGGCTGATGCGGCGCCGTCACGCGTTCGGGAGCGCAGTGGGCCGGTGCGGGCCCGCGCCAGCACCGCCCCGGCACCGCCGGGCCAGCAGCAGCCGCGGTTCCTCGAGGACAAGCTCCAGGTCCCGCAGCCTCATTTCCCGGTGCTGCGCCGGCGGCGCATCACCGGCCTGCTCGACCAGGCCGCGCGGAACCGGGTCACGCTGATCTCCGGGCCGGCCGGGGCCGGCAAGACGGTGGCCTGCGCCACCTGGGCCGCCGCCCCCGCGCAGGCCCGGCGGGTGGTCTGGCTCACCCTGGATGCCGAGGACCAGCAGGCCTGGTTCTGGGCTTACGTGTGCGCCGGGCTGGCCCGGCTGCGGCCCATCCCGGCCGACTCACTGCGGTCGCTGGAAGACGTGTCACCGGACGGGTTCCCGCTGCGGCTCGTCGAAGCGGCACAGACCTTCACCGAGCCGGTCATCCTGGTGCTGGACGACATCCACGAGCTGACCGACACGGCCGTGCTCAGCGGGATCGACCTGCTGATCCGGCACGCGCCCGCCACCCTGCGGCTCGTCCTGTCCGCCCGGCAGCCGCCCGCGCTGCAGCTGGCCCGGCTGCGCGTCGCCGGCGAGCTGGCCGACATCGGCGGCCACGACCTGGCCTGCACCAGCGAGGAAGCGGACGCCTACTTCTCCATGGTGGGCCTGGACGTGGACCCCGGGGCCCGGGACGCGCTGCTGCGCCGGACCCAGGGCTGGATGGCCGGCCTGCGGCTGGCCGCGATGGCCGGCCGGTCCGACCCGGAACCGGGCGTGACCATCACCGACCTGGCCGGTGACGAGCCGATCGTCACCGATTACCTGTGGGACGAGGTGCTGGTCAAGCAGGCCCCGGCCACGCGCATGTTCCTGCTCCGGACCTGCCTCGCCGAGCAGGTGACCGGTGACCTGGCCGACGCGCTGACCGGCCAGTCCGGCAGCGTCCGCACGCTGGACCGCCTCAGCCGGGAGAACAGCTTCGTGGACGTGATCGACCGCGAGCACGGCGAGTACGCCTACCACCCGCTGCTCCGCCAGGTCCTCACCGCCGAGCTGCACCGGGAGATCCCGCACGAGATCCCGGTGCTGCTCCGCCGGGCGGCCCGCTGGTACGCCGCGCACGACCAGCCGATCGCCTCGGTGCGCTGCGCGGCCGAGGCGCAGGACTGGGACTACGCCGCGCAGACCCTGGCCGAGGCCGGGGCCGGGGTGGCCAGCCCCGGATCCACCGCCGACCTGGAGAGCGTGCTGTCCCTGTTCCCCGCGGACCGCTCCGCCGACGACCCGGCGGTGGCCGCGGCCTGGGCCGCCGCCCGGCTCTGGGACGGCGACCGGGACGGGGCGTGCGCCTACCTCGACAGCGGGGACCGGGCGCTCAGCCGCGCGGTCCCGGCCATGCAGCGGATCATGGAGCCCACCCTGGCCGCGCTGCGGGTCATGCTGGCCGGCGGCCGGACCGATCCCGATCCGGCCCTGCTGGCCGGGGCCCGCACCCTGGCCGAGCGGTCCCAGGCCGCCGCCAGCACCCAGCCCGAGCACCGGGCCGTGGGCCTGCTGTGGTACGCGCTGGGCGTGGCCCGGCTGCGCCGCTGGGAGGTCCAGCCCGCCCGGCACGCGCTGCGGCACGCCGACCGGCAGCTCGCCGCGGGCAACCTGACCGGGCTGCAGGCCCGGGCCCGGGCCTGGCGGGCGCTGGCCGAGGCCTGGTACGGCGACCTCAGCGCGGCCCGGCGGTCCGCCGCGGACGTGCTGGCCGGCACGGGCCTGCCCGGGCCGGGCCTGGCCGAGGCCAGCCGGGCCGAGCTCGGGGCCTGGGGCGCCGGATGGGACTCGGGCGCCGCGACCGCGGCTACGGCCACGGCCGCCGCCGCGCGGGGCGCCGGGACCGCGGCGGGCGCCGGGAAGGCCGAGGCCGCCGAGCTCGCGGCGCTGGCCCAGTCACTGGTCAGCCTGCGCCGCGACGACCTGTCCACGGCGCAGCGGCTGCTCGAGGGCATCGACCCCGGGCTGACCGGCCAGTTCCCGGGGGAACCGCCGGTGAGTGCGGTCGCGGCCCTGATCCGGGCCCGCGTCCTGCTCGCGGACGGCGACGCCACCGCGGCCACCGCGCTGCTGTCCCGGCTCCGCGAGACCTGGGGACCCGCCCACCCGGCGCTGGCCGACGTGCTGACCATCGCCGAGGGCGAGGTGGCCCTGCGGGGCGGCAACACCGGCCGGGCCCGCGCGGTGCTGCTGCTGGTCGAGGAGGGCGAGCACTTCGACCGGGCCGACGGCCGGCTGCTGCGCGGCGGGCTGCTGATCGCCGAGGGCGACTTCAAGAGCGCGCTGGAAGCCGTCGAGCCGTGCCTGGACGCTGCGGCCGACGGGGCCGCCGACGGGGTGACGCTCCAGGAGCAGATCTCCGGGCTGCTGGTCGCGGCGGCCGCGCAGCGACGGCTCGGATCCACCGACGAGGCCGCGGCGCTGCTGGAGCAGGCGCTGGCGCTGGCCGAGCCGGACGGTGCCTACCGGGCCTTCCTGGACGGGGGCAGCTCGGTCCGCTCGGCGATGACCGTGCTGATCCAGCCGACCAGCCGCCACGCCGGCTTCGCCGGGCGGATCCTGGAGCGGTTCGACGCCCAGGCGCCCCGGCCCGCGGGCCCGGACACCGCGAGCGTGCCGCTGACCGACAGCGAGCGGGCCGTGCTGCGTTTCCTGCCCTCGCACATGACCAACGAGGAGATCTCCCAGGCCCTGTTCCTGTCCATCAACACGGTCAAGACCCACCTGCGCTCGGCCTACCGGAAGCTGGGGGTCAGTTCCCGCCGCGAAGCCATCGCCCGGGGCCGCCGGCTGGGCTTGCTGTGAGCGTGCCCAGACCGGCAGCGAGCCCGGCCGTCAGCCCGGCGAGCGGTCGTCGGGTTGTTCTGGGTCACGCGAACTCCGGAGCTAGCACTGTGAGCGTGCCGCAGCACGCGGGCGGCCTGCCCACCAACGTCCTCTAACGGACCGATCGCTGGAACGAACGGTCCGTTAGGAGACGAGATTCGCGCGGCTTACGAGAGGGCCGCCTTGGCGACGTGGCGGACCTGGAACGCCATCACGGTCAGCATCACCCCGTAAACCAGCAGCCAGATGCCCATCACCCACAGCAGGATGGTCAGGGTGATGGTGGGCCAGAAGATCACGATCAGGCCGGCGGCCAGGCTCAGCACGCCGGTGAAGGCCCGCAGCCCGCGCCCGGTGCCGGGCCCGGACGTGGCCGCCACGCTCAGGTCCACGATCCCGTGCAGGGTCCAGAACAGCCCGACGATGAACGCGAGCAGGACCACGGTGACGTCGATGTGCCGCAGGCAGTACAGCCCGGCCAGGGTGGCCAGCAGGCCGATGAGGACGTAGGCGGCCCGGGTGCCGCCGGACAGGCCGCGCGCCGCGAACCCGGACACCAGCCGGAACAGGCCGCTGACCAGCAGCGCCGCGCCCAGCAGGTAGGCCACGACGATGACCGTGGCCTGGGGCCACACCAGCAGGATCACCCCGGCCGCCAGCGTCACCACCGCGACCAGGATGAGCACCTGCCAGGCCGACGCCCAGGCGACGGCCGTCTCCCGCTCGTAAAGACCGGCCGGGCCGGCGGCGTCGGTGCTGTCCAGCCCCGGCTCGGCTGGCTGGGCGTGGCGGCCCGCCGGCCCCGATTGCTGAGCTGTCATAGCGCCTCCTAGGTTCCTGCGCGCCGCTACCCCTACCAGCGTGCGCAGCGCGGGCCGGGCGGGCACCACCCGCGACGGGTGAAGCGGGGGTAAAAGGCGCCATGGCGGGCACCGCCGCGTCGTCCGCGCCTAGCCGACCCCGCAACGGCCACTAGACTGGGCGCCCGTGGCCGTCAGCGGCTGCGCTGGGTCGCGCGTAACCGCGTACGAGGCGCGGCGGGAGCGGCCAGGCGGGGACCCCAGAGCGCGGCAGCGCAGCAGACTTCGAGCGCATGGATCAGGGAGTGACGGCGACGTGAAGACCGACGTCGAGGAGCTTGGCCCGACCCGGGTGAAGCTGACCATCGAAGTTCCGTTCGAGGAGCTGAAGGGCAGCCTCGACAAGGCCTACCGCGAGGTCGGCCAGGCAGGTGCGCGTGCCCGGCTTCCGGCCGGGCCGGGTGCCGCCGCGCATCATCGACCAGCGGTTCGGCCGCGGGGTGGTGCTGGAGCAGGCGGTCAACGAGGCCGTTCCCCAGCTG
>CAVQNH010000046.1:0-13115 GCA_963713815.1 uncultured Actinomycetes bacterium | reverse complement strand
GGGCCGGATGAGCTCGTAGCGGAACTCGCCGGACTGCCGTGATCCGGCCCGCGATCCGGCGGAAGCCGGGTTTCCCGAGCACCCGCTGGGACGCGACGTTCCCCGGATCAGTGCCGGCGACGACGGTCCTGACCCGGGCGTCCGCCCACGCCATCGCGATCATCGCCAGGAGGGCCTCGGTGGCGTAGCCACGGCCTTGCCGGGAGGGCACAATTCCGTATCCGATCTCGACCTCGGCGTCCAGCGGCGGCCCGAAGAACCCGATGCCCCCGACCACCAGGCCGCTGGCCCGCTCGACCACCTGCCGGTGCCCCCAGGCCTCGTCCCCAGGCTCCGCCCCGGACGGCCCCACCACCGGCCCGATCGCATCCCCGGCCCGGGCCCGACCCACCTCATGGCCCACCTCGCGGCCCACGTCCTGGTCCGCGCCCTGCAGCAGCCCGGCGATCACCACATCGCCGTCGCCCGGGTAGTCAGGGGCCCAGTCGTCCAGCCGTTCGCCCCCGGTGATCGCGAGCACCGCATCCCAGGGCACCGGCCGCACAATCAGCCGGGCTGACACCAAGGACAACCTGGTCGGAGCGGGCGGCGGGCCGGGAGATTCCATCAGCCCCATTGTGTCCGATGGGGCCGGTCATCCAGACCGCGGCAATCCGGATCAGGTGGGCCATTGGTGAGGACGACTCCTAATGGTGCGCGTGTTTCGTACCGTTTTGTGCATCAGGTCGACCCCAAGCGCTCTGTGCACGATTTGACTGCGCGCACCCCCAGCACCCTGGCAACATGCGTGAAGTCAGCGACCGTCAGGCCCGGAGAACGGCTGGTCTAGCCAAGTAAACCGGGCGAATTCCGGCATGAGGAGCCTTGTGACTTCAGTACCCAGGCATCGCAGGAAACGGAAGATCAGGCGGACCGGTCTGCACACGACACCCTCACAGGTGGAAAAGGTCGCCCAGACGGCTGGAAAGGCCGCCCCCGCCGTTGTGGTGGTGGGCACCCTCGCCACCACGGCCCCGCACATCGGCGGAGCGGTCACGGCCTCACCCGCCGCCACCGCCCCCCATGTGGTCCGGGCCCACCTGGATGCCGCGGCGCTCCCCGCGGGCCAGGCCCACGCCACCCAGCCGCCACCCAGGCCGCCGCGACCTCCCAGGCGGCCGCCACCGAGACAGCCAGCGCCCACGCGGCCCGTACCCAGGCGGCGGTCGGCGGCAAGTACACCGTGCAGTCCGGGAACACGCTGTCCGGCATCACCCAGCGCTTCTACGGCAAAGACGCCAACTGGCGCTCGCTCTACGCGGCCAACGAGGCGGCGATCAGCAACCCGAACATGATCTACGTCGGTGAGGAACTCCGCCTGCCCCGGCACCTGCCCGCACCGGCGGCCGTGCCCGCCGCGACGCCGGCCTCCGGGGGCAGCACGCACACCACGGCGTACACCCCCCGGCACGCGTCGTCCGCCGCAGCGTCGGGGACCAGCAGCGACGCCTCCACGACGACCACCACGAACCTGGCGGGCACACTGAGCTGCAGCGGCCTGGAAGCTCTGTGGGTCTCGGCGGGCGGGTCCGCCGCGGCCGAGGTCACCGCCGCGTCCATCGCGATGGCCGAGTCCGGCGGCAACCAGTTCGCCACCGGGACCGTGGGCGAGCGGGGTTACTGGCAGATCAACCCGGTCAACGGCGCCCTCTCCACCTACGACCCCTACGGCAACGCCCGCGCGGCGGTCATCATGTCCGCGGACGGCGCCAACTGGTCCCCCTGGACCACGTACACCAGCGGGGCGTACGCCGGGCGCTGCTAGCCCGGACCCCGGAACGGGCGCTGCCTGCCCCTGCCCCCGGCACAGCGCCCTCCGGCTCAGCGCCCCCCGCACAGCACCCCCCGGCACGGCACCCCCTGCTACAGCATCCCCGCGACAGCACATCGCGCCGAAGCACATCCCAGCCAGCTTCACCCCGGCCGGGCGTGGTCCCCAGGAGCTCAACCCGGGACCGCGCCCGGCTCGGGAGAACCCTGCGCCCCGGCACCGACGGGCTCCGCCGCGGCCCGCTGCCCCTGAGTGGCCAGCGGGCCCCACCGGAACAGCACGGCGGCCACGACCGCACCGAAGCAGAAGATGGCGGAGGCCCACCAGAACGCGGTGGTGTACCCGTGCACCTGAGCGACCCTGACCAGCGAGAGGCTCGGCTGGCCGCCGGCCAGGGTGCGCGCGCCGAGATGCGCGGTCAGGTAGGCCGCGGTCGCGCTGGCGGCCACCGTGTTGAGCAGCGAGGTGCCGATCGAGCCGCCAAGCTGCTGCCCCGTGTTGACGCTGGCCGAGGCCACCCCGGCGTCCGCCGGATCGACACCGTACGTCCCGGTGTTGATCGACGGCGCGATCACCATGCCCAGCGCGAAGCCGTTGACCAGCAGGGGCGGCAGGATGGCGGTCGCATAGCTGGAGTGCACGCCGATCCTGGTCAGCCAGGCCAGGCCCGCCGCGGCGAGCAGCATCCCGGTGGTGACCAGGGGCCTGCGGCCCGAAGCGCGGCATCAGCACGATGTTGGACACGTTCGACGAGATCATCACCAGCGCGATCATGGGCAGGAAGGCCAGCCCGGTGGTCACCGGCGAGAAGCCCAGGGTCTGCTGCAGGTAATAGGTGATGAACAGGAAGATGCCGAACATCCCGCTGCCGGCGATCAGGATCGACAGGTAGGCACCGCCGCGGTTGCGGTCCAGCACGACCCGCAGCGGCAGCAGCGGCTCCCTGGTGCGGCTCTCCCACCAGGCGAAGATGGCCAGCAGCAGCACCCCGGCGATGAGGAACCCCCAGGTGGACGGCGTGTGCCAGCTGTGGGTGGCCGCGTTCGAGAACCCGAAGACGATGCAGAACATGCCGGACGAGACGAACGCCGCCCCGGGGATGTCCAGCCGGGGATGGCCGCTGCGCGGGTGGCGGCCGAGCAGGATGGCGCCCCCGGTGACGGCGATCGCGGCGAAGAACAGGTTCACGTACAGGCACCAGCGCCACGACAGGTACTCGGTGAGCACCCCGCCGAGCAGCAGGCCGATCGCGCCGCCCGCACCGGCGATGGCCCCGAACACCCCGAACGCCTTGCCGCGGTCCTTCGACCCGCCGAACGTCGTGGTCAGCAGGGACAGCGCCGAGGGCGCCATGAAGGCGCCGAACGCGCCCTGGCAGGCCCGGGCCGCCACCAGCATGCCGAAGCTGGTGGCCGCGCCGCCCACCGCGGACGCGGCGGCGAAGCCGATCAGCCCGCTGAGGAAGGTGACCTTGCGGCCGACCAGGGAGGACACCCTCCCGCCCAGCAGCAGCAGGCTGCCGAACGCGAGGGCGTACGCGGTAACGACCCACTGCCGGTCCACGGTGGTGAAGTGCAGGGAGCGCTGGGCCGACGGCAGCGCGATGTTCACGACCGTGGCGTCCAGCACGATCATCAGCTGGGCCAGGGCGATGACCGCGAGGATCAGCCAGCGCCTCGGGTCGGGTGCCGCATCGGCCGCAGGGACGGCCGCGGCGGAATCGGCGGGCGGGTTCGCTGCTGCCATGCGCACAGCCAATCTGCAGGCTCGTTCTCCGCTATCTGAGCGACATTAACACCGCGCTCCGGGACCGCTTCAGGCCCGCCCTGCACCCGTGCCGCGCCGCGCACCCGGCCCTTTCCAAGGCAGCATAACGAGGACCTCCGCGACGGCCGCCGGCCCGCGGCCGGGGGGATGCGGGGCGGGGGCCAGGACCGCGGGATGCGGCAATCTCCCGTGCCGCGCTGCACTCAACTAGACTCGTGCCGTGATCTTCAAGCAGGTCGGGGACGGGAGACCTTATCCCGACCATGCCCGGACCACGCGGGAGTGGGCGGAGGTGCCGCCGCGCCCGGTCCGGCTGGACCAGCTGATCACCACCAAGGCGGTGCTGGATCTCCGGCTGCTGCTATCGAAGGACTCCACCTTCTACGGGGACCTGTTCCCGCACGTCATCCACTGGCGCGGCGAGCTTTACCTGGAAGACGGCCTGCACCGCGCGCTCGGCGCGGCGCTGCACCAGCGGTCCGTGCTGCACGCCCGGGTGCTCGACCTCGACGCCGGGGCCCAGGCCCACCAGCCGCGGCACTCACGCAGGCGGGGAAGCAGTATCACGGACTGAGCCGCGGGACGCCTGGCTGACCCGGGCCCGGTGGCGCCGGTCCTTCCGCGAGACGTGGGCCTTGCCGACCTGGCTGACCGGGGTGGGGTGCTCCGCCGCCGCGGTCAGCAGCGGCGTCATCCACTCCAGCATCGAGGGGACCAGCGCGCGCCAGGTGGCCATGGTGTGCCCGCCGCCGGGCACCACGTTCAGCTGGACCGACGGCTGCCGGGCCAGGACCAGCCGCTGGAACTGCCGTGACGCGCGGAGGCCCGGCAGGTCCTTGCCCCCGACGCCCAGCCAGAACTCGGGGATCCGCGCGCTCACCGGGAGCCGGGTGATCCGCAGCCGGGGCGTGTTGGCCCGGCGCGCGTGCAGGTCCGGGCCGAACGGGTTGACGGTGTGCACCGGGTTGCCCAGCTGGTCATCGCTGGGGGTGAAGTAGCCGCTCATCACGGCGGCCGCGCCGTACCGGAGCCGGTACACCAGGGCCAGGTTGGCGGAGCAGAAACCGCCCTCGGAGTAGCCCCCGATGCCCCAGGCCGGCCCCTGCGGCTGGACCCGCAGGATGCGCGGCAGGTACGCGGGGACGTCCTGGGCCAGGTAGGTGGCGTCCTGGGGCCCGTGCCGGACGTTGAGGCACTGCAGCGAGATCCGCCGGCCCCCGTTGGCGTCCGGCATCACCAGCACCACCGGCTTCACCGGCGCCCCGTCGGTCAGCAGCGTGCTGTACGCCGAGGTGATGCCCATGACGTTGATCCAGTCCGCCGGGGCGCCGGGGAACCCCGGCAGCAGCTCGATGACCGGGAACCGGTACCCCCGGTAGGACGAGCGGAAATACTGGGGCGGCAGGTACACGAACGCCGACCGGCGCAGGTGGCTGGCCTGGCCCGGCACGGTGAGCTGGATCGTCTGCCCATGCAGGACGGCGTCGCGGAGGTTGACCCGCTTGCCCAGGATCGCGCTGACCTGGCTGGCCGACGCGTGGTTCACGTTGGTCGCCGATGTCACCTGGCTGGTGCCCTGGCCGCCCAGGTCCGAGGCGACCGCACCCCAGGTCTGGTAGTAGTCGTAGTACTTGTTGACCGCGGCCACCCCGAAGAGCATCGCGGGGATGAAGGCCAGGCAGGCCGCGAACACGCGGAGCACCATCTGCCGGGTCAGAGCCATCCAGCAGACCAGGGCGCAGAACACCACCATCAGGAGGATGAACAGCGCAGTGCTTTGCGGCTCTAGCACTCCGTCCCCTCGAGGTGGGCGGCCCGCCGGCAGGGGTCGTGCCGGCGGTGCCAGGGCGGGGAACGCCGCCGGTGCGCCGAGGCGCGGACCGCGGCGATCGGTTGTGGGCGGTGGAGGTGGGATTTGAACCCACGGAGGGGTTGCCCCCTCACACGCTTTCGAGGCGTGCGCCCTCGGCCACTAGGCGACTCCACCGCCGCTGAGCCTACCTGACGTGACGGGCGGTCGCGGCGGACGCCGCAACCTGTCACCGGGTGCCGTAAGGCCGCCTGCGGCCTCAGCCGCCCGGGCCGCGGCTGGCGAAGAAGCTCCCGGAGCAGGCGGGAGCACTCGTCCTCCAGCACGCCGGCGATGACCTCGGTCTGCTGATCCAGCCTCCGATCGCGGAGCACGTCCCACAGCGAGCCCGCCGCCCCGGCCCGCGGATCGGCCGTCCCGTACACGAGCCGCGCCAGCCGCGCCGCGGAGATCGCCCCGGCGCACATGGTGCACGGTTCGAGGGTGACGACCAGAGTGCAGCCCGTCAGCCGCCAGTCGCCGGCCGCGGCGGCCGCGGCGCGGATGGCCACGATCTCAGCGTGGGCCGTGGGGTCCGCGTCAGCCTCGCGCCGGTTATGCCCCCGGCCAGTGATCGTGCCTGCGGCGTCCAGGACCACCGCCCCGACCGGGACCTCGGGCGGCTGCATGGCCAGGGCCGCTGACGCCTCCGCGAGCGCTGCACGCATGGCGGGCTCGAATGAGGCCGCGTACCCGGTGGTCACGGCGCAGGCCTTACGGGCCGAGGGCGGCGTCCAGGGCCCGGTCCAGCGCCTGGCCGAAGCCGAGCCGGCGGGCGATGCTGGCCAGGGCCTCGTCAGGGAACAGGTCCAGGTCGCCGGACAGCGCGCCGAGATCCATCTCGTCCACGCCCAGGTCGGCGAAGATGGACATCTCCCCCGCTGGCAGCACCTGGTCCAGGTCGTCGTCGTCGGGGACCGGGATCTCGAGATACTCCAGCACCTGGCGGGCCAGCGGCCAGTCCACGGCGGCCGTCAGGTCGGACAGGAACACCGTGACCTCGCCGCCGAGCACCCGGAGCGCCACGAAGAAGTCATCCCCGACCGCGACCAGGCCAATCGTGCCGCCCGCGGCTGGGCTGCTGCCGGAGCGCGTGGATCAGGCCCTTCAGGTCCTCGGTGAGAGCGACGGGCAGGACTTCGGTGTCCCAGGCGTCATCCTCCCGGTAGACGATCACGGCGACGTTGCCGCCATTCACATCCGTCATCGCCACCTCACCTGGGCTGTCTGCCAAGCAAGGGAATGGTGTCAGATCGGCGGCAGCCCGTAGGCCAATCCTCAGGCTCGCCAGGGGCCGGCGAGACCGCGGGGAGATTTCACTACCTAAGGCAGTGAGATGTGCACCTATTGTCACCAGCGTCACGACGCGGGACCCACGGAACGGCAACCCGCCAATTTTCCGTCCCGGGCGGCGCGTGATGTTCGTCCCGGCGGGGGATCAAGGTACGGTGGCTGCCTGACTCGGTAGTCTTGGTAAAGCAATTACGCTGGGCTAAACTTAGTTAACAGGCTGACGCAGCCGACGACCGCGGAGCTGATCATGCTGAGGAAGATCATCACCTGGGCGATCGTCATTTTTCTTGTCTTTTACCTGCTCACGCAGCCCAGCGGGGCGGCTCATGTCATCAATAATCTGCTGACCTTCCTCAAGGACGCGGGCAATTCCCTCGCGACCTTCGTGAACTCACTGTGAGCATGAGATGCGGCTGATCGCTCCGCGCAACGCCGGCCCGGCTGCGGTCAACAAGTACCTGCTGCCCCACGAGCACCAGGTCATCACGGTTCGCAAGCATCCCGCCGTGCTCATCGGCCCCATCTCGATCCTGCTGGCCGGGGTGCTCATCGCCCTGGTGCTGGGCACCACCCTGCTGAAGCACTCGCACCAGGGCATCCTGATCCTGATCCTGGTCGTGGTGTGCCTCTTCTTGTACCTGGGCTTCAAGACCTGGGAGTGGTCCGAGGACTACTTCGTGGTGACGTCGGACCGGATGCTCCAGGCCAGCGGGGTCTTCACCCGCAAGATCGCGATGATGCCGCTGGTCAAGGTCACCGACATGAGCTTCCAGCGGTCATCCCTCGGCCGCCTCCTGGGCTTCGGGGAGTTCATCCTGGAATCGGCTGGCCAGGACCAGGCCCTGCGCAACATCGACCACGTGCCCTACCCCGAGCAGCTGTACCTCGAGATCTGTGCCCTGATCTTCCCGGCCGAGAAGATCCCCTGCCCCCAGTGCGACGGCCAGGGCGTGCTCATCCAGCAGAACGAGGACGGCGAAGAGACCACGTACCTCTGCCCGCTGTGCAAGGGCCGGAAGACGGTATCGGCGGACAACCTCGTCGCAGAGAATAGAGACTTCGGCGACGACTGAGTCGCCCGCAGCGCTCATTTCCCTTCCCCGGGGTTCGTGCTGCCGGACGGTCCCCGTGAGCGTCCGGCAGCACGAGTCTGCCGCGGGCACCGGCTCCCCGCACGGCCGACCGGCTCCCCCAGGCACGGAGAGCCTGCTCAGATGCTGACCAGCGCGATGCCGGCCACCGCCAGCAGCAGCCCGGCCACCTGCGGTAGCCGCATCCGCTCCCGCAGCACGACCCGGGCCAGCAGGACCGTGATCCCCGGGTACAGCGAGGTCAGCACCACGGCGATGCCGAACAGCCCGTCCCGGGTGGCGACGACGTAGCAGACGTTCGCCGCCGCATCGAGCACCCCGGAGACGATCGCCGCGGCCAGCAGCCAGGGGCTGACCGAGCGCCAGGCCTGGCCGCCCAGCCAGGCCACCGCCCCGGTCACGACCAGGGCCCCGGTGATGCGGGCCACCGCGCTGGGCCACAGCACGCCCGAGGCGCCCGCGTACCGGAGGAAGAGGAAGAACAGGCCGAAGGCCAGGCCGCCGCGCGATGCCGAGCAGGAGCCCGCGGCCCCCTGGCCGGGACGCGGGCCGGCCGCGGCCGATCCCTTCCGAGCTCACCAGTACCGTGGCCACCAGGCACACGGCGCCGCCGAGGTACACGAGGGGCCCGGGGCGCTCCCCGGCCGCGATCGCCACGCCGACCGGAAGCACGGTGGACACCAGCGCGGACACCGGGGCGACCACCTGCATCGGCCCCGCGGCGAGGCCGGCATAGAACAAGATCAGCCCGGCGCCCCCCGCCGCGCCGGCGGCCGCGGCCCAGGGCAGGCCGGCCGTCCCGACCGGGCCGCCCGCCGCCATGGCCACGGCCAGCAGCACCACGGCCCCCGCGGGGGCCGACACCACGAGTACCGAGAGGACATGGGTCCGCCGCGACACCGCACCGCCGAGGAAGTCGGCGCTGCCGTAGAGCACGGCGGCCGTCAGGGCGAAGACTATGGTCACAATGACTCCCGGACGAGCACCCGAAGCAAGAGGCGTCGGTCGGTTGGATGAACTATGTGGTTCACTATACCGACCGCTGAGCACGGAAGCGAACGGATAAACCATGGCTGCTGCCGACATCCCGGCCGCACTGGCCCGGACTCTGCAGGGACTGCGGGCCGAGCGGGGCTGGTCGCTGGACCAGCTGGCCGCGCGGTCCGGGGTGAGCAAGGGGGTCCTGGTCTCCCTGGAGCAGGGGCGGGCCAACCCGAACCTGGGCACCCTGGCCCGGGTCGGCGACGCGTTCGGCGTGCCGATGACCCGGCTGGTGGAGGTGACCGGCGAGTCCACCGTGCGGATCAGCGGGCCGGACGAGGCGCGCGTGCTCTGGCGGGGACCGTCCGGGGGGACGGGCACCATCATCGCCGCCACCGAGCCGCCCTGGGCGGCGGAGCTGTGGCGCTGGACGCTCCAGCCGGGTGAGGGCTTCGGCGGCGACGCGCACATGCCCGCCACCCGGGAACTGGCCTGGGTGGAGGAAGGCACGCTCACGCTGACCGTGGCCGGCGAGCAGCACCAGGTGACCGCCGGGCAGTCAGCCCGGTTCCCGGGCGGCGTCCCGCACGCGTACCGCAACGACGGGAGCGCGCCGGTCTCCCTGACCATGATCGTGGTGGTGCCGCCCGCCCTGGAGTGAGCGGGCCGCCAGCCGGGCCCCTCAATCCCCGCTCAAGCCGGGTAAAAGGGTCCGAGGCGGCCCGGGCGCGGTCCGGCACTGGTACATTCTGAGCATAATTAGCGTGGGCTTTACCAGTGCAGATTTACCGGCGGATTACTCCGGGGTTACATTGCTGCCGCGTGATCCCGGCGGCCGCGATGATGGGCTGGGCCCCGGCCAATATGCTCGATAGGAGAAAGTAATGCGAGTCGTGGTGACAGGTGGAGCCGGTTTCCTCGGATCCCATCTGTGTGACGCGATACTTGCCCGGGGTGACAGCGCCGTATGCGTGGACAACCTGGCCACCGGGCGTCCGGATAACGTCGCGCACCTGATGGACAGCCCCGGGTTCACGTTCGTGGAGGCTGACGTCAGTCTGGCCCTCGACGTGCCCGGCCCGGTCGACGCCGTCGCCCACCTGGCCAGCCCCGCTTCCCCGCCAGAGTACCTTCGGCTGCCCCTCGAGACCCTGGCCGTCGGCAGCCGCGGGACCGAGAACGCGCTGCGCCTGGCCCACCAGCACGGCGCGCGTTTCGTGCTCGCCTCCACCAGTGAGGTCTACGGCGATCCGGCCGTGCACCCGCAATCCGAGGACTACTGGGGGAACGTCAACCCGGTCGGGCCGCGAAGCGTTTATGACGAGGCCAAAAGGTTTGCGGAGGCCCTGACCCGCGCCTACCGGGACACGAAGGGTGTCAATGCCGGCATAATCCGCATCTTCAATACGTACGGTCCCCGGATGAATGCGCAGGATGGCCGCATTGTCACGAACTTCATCACCCAGGCCCTGAACGGCGACCCGCTGACTATTTACGGGGACGGCAGCCAGACCCGCAGTTTCTGCTACGTCGACGACCTGATCCGCGGCATCGTGGGGATGATCGACTCGGCTGAGGCCGGCCCGGTGAACCTCGGGAACCCGGAGGAGTTCACCGTGACCGAGTTCGCGCGGCTGGTGCTCCGGCTGACCGGATCGGACTCGCCGGTGGAGCATCTGCCACTCCCGGTGGACGACCCGACCCGCCGCTGCCCGGTCATCACCCGGGCCAGCCAGGCGCTGGGCTGGCAGCCGCAGGTCCGGGTGGAAGACGGCATCCGCCGCACGATCGAGTGGTTCCGCTCCCGGCCCGACGAAGTCCGGATGGCGTCAGCGGCCGGTTCGCTTTAACCGGCCAGATCGAACTCCGGGGCCCAGACCCGGCCACCTCAGGCGCGGGCGGCCGGAGGCACGGGCGGCCGGACGGCACGGGCCGCATCCAGCAGCTCCGCTCAGCGGATCGCGCCGCCCAGCGACCGGACGGTCCATCCGGCCGCCTGCCACTCGCCCAGGGGGAGCACGTTGCGCCCGTCGAGCAGGCACGGCGTCCGGACCACCGAAGCCAGCTCGGCCGGGTCGATCTCGCGGTACTCGCGCCACTCGGTGAGGTGCAGCACCACGTCCGCCGCCTCACAGGCCTTGACCGCTTCCTCGACGTAGTCCAGGGCCGGCCAGGCGCGGCGCGCGTTGTAAGTGGCCCGCGGGTCGTGCACCCGCACCACGGCGCCCTCGGACTGGATCTTCCGGGCCACCTCCAGGGCCGGTGAGTCCCGGACGTCGTCGGTGTCGGGCTTGAAGGCGGCCCCCAGCACGGCCACGTTCCGCCCGGCGAAGGACCCGCCGGCGAGCTCGCGGGCCACCTCGACGGCCAGGGCCCGGCGGCCCGTGTTGATCTGGTCCACCTCGCGGAGGAACTGCAGGGAGTCACCCACGCCCAGCTCGTCGGCGCGGGCCATGAACGCCCGGATGTCCTTGGACAGGCAGCCCCCGCCGAAGCCGAGCCCGGCGGACAGGAAGCGGCGCCCGATCCGGGTGTCGTGGCCGAGCGCGTCCGCGAGCGTCATCACGTCCGCGCCCGCCGCGTCGCAGACGTTGGCGACCGCGTTGATGAAGGAGATCTTGGTGGCCAGGAAGGCGTTCGCCGCCACCTTCACCAGTTCCGCCGTGGCCAGGTCGGTCGTGATGTACGGCGTGCCCAGCTCCAGCACGCTGGCGTACACAGCCCGCAGCGTGACGTCGGCGGCGTCCGACGGTGACGCCGACCACGATCCGGTCCGGGCGCAGCGTGTCCTGGACCGCGAAGCCCTCGCGGAGGAATTCCGGGTTCCAGGCCAGGCCCGCGGCGGCACCCGCCGGGGCCAGCCCGGCGATCCGCGCCGCCAGCCGGGCCGCGGTGCCGACCGGCACCGTGGACTTGCCGATCACCAGGCAGTCCCGCGTCAGGTACGGGGCCAGCCCGTCCACCACGGACTCGATGTGGCTCAGGTCGGCGCCGGTCCCGCCGGGCAGCTGCGGGGTCCCGACGCAGATGAAGTGGGCGTCCCCGAACTCCGCGGCCTCCTGCAGGGAGGTGCTGAAGCGGAGCTTCCCGGAGGCCACCACCCGGACCAGGATCTCCTCGAGCCCCGGCTCGAAGAACGGCGCGTGGCCTTCCTGGAGCGCGGCGATCTTCTGGATATCGCTGTCCACGCCGAGGACCTCGTGGCCGAGCTCCGCCATGCAGGCGGCGTGCACGGCACCCAGGTAACCGGTGCCGATGACGGTCATGCGCATCGGGGTCACTCCTCAACCATGCAGTACGAAAACCGCGGATACCACCGCGCAAGCAGGTAAGGCACGATCAGCCGGAGCGGGAACCGCTCCGGGCCGCCGGCCGCATTTCACGAGACCTTGAACGACGTGCCCCTCCATGCGGGGAGAATCCTGTGGGAACGAGCCACCGGCGCTGACGCTGTGTTCACTCTCGCCACCGTGGTAGCGAACACTGAGGTGGCGAACACTGGGGTGGCGAAGTTGTTCAGTGCGAAGGACGCCTCGAGTTGGTAGTGAGGTTCACCGGCTAATCTGGGCCAACCGTATGCAAGGGGTACATCAGCCTTGTTATGCGGTGCAAGTGTGCCAGATCAGAGGGGCTTAGGAGGCGAAACCCGGCCGTGCGCTTCGTCTTCAGCCCGCCGACGGAAGAGGCGGCCGGTCTGCTGAGCCTGCCCTGGACCGAGCCGCTCGAGGAGTGGCAGGATCCGCGGCTGGTCGAGATCCGGCAGCGCGGCATCTCCCGGCACATCGTCCGCTTCGTCGCCGACGACGGCGAGCTGTACGCGCTCAAGGCGATCAACGAGAACCTGGCCCGGCGTGAGTACCGGCTGCTGCGCGAGCTGGCCGAGCTGAACGTGCCCGCGGTGCACGTGGTGGGCATCGTGGTGGACCGCGGGCCGGATCTGGACGCGATCCTGGTCACCCGGTTCCTGGACTACTCGACCACCTACCGGGCCGTCTTCTCCAGCCCCCGGGGCGGCCAGCCGACCGACCGGCTGCTCGACGCCCTGGTCGAGCTCCTGGTGCGGCTGCACCTGTCCGGTTTCTTCTGGGGTGACTGCTCGCTGTCCAACACGTTGTTCCGCTACGACGCGGGCACCCTGGAGGCGTACCTGGTCGACGCCGAGACCAGCGAGCGCCATCCCACGCTGACCGCCGGCCAGCGGCATTACGACGTGGACCTGGCCGAAGAGCGGGTCTACGGCGAGCTACTCGACCTCCAGGCCGGCGACCTGCTCAGCCCGGAACTGGACCCGCTGGAGATCGCCGCCGAGCTGCCCCTGCGCTAC
>CAVQNH010000045.1:0-408372 GCA_963713815.1 uncultured Actinomycetes bacterium | reverse complement strand
ACCCCCGGTGAAGAGGTACCAGGCGAGGAAGCTGAACCCGCGAGGCGGCGCGCCTAATGGGAAAGCGGAAGGAATCGCGAGCGCGGCGGCGGGGCTTATGGGAACTCTCGATGTCGTGTGAGCCCCCGCTGTAGATCGAGAGGATGTCGGAGATTGCCCGGTTGCGCGGCGTTGCTACGCCCAGCCGGGTTCCGCGCTGGACCACGTCGCCGCTGAGCCAGTCAACTTCGAGGCGGTTGCCCTGCTCGAGGTCGTGGTACATCGAGGAGGTCATGCCGGTGGGCAGCTGGTCGACAAAGGCGAGCCGCTCATCGGCGTAGCCGGCGGGCAACGGCACCCCCTGGGCGCGGGCGACCTGCACGACCTCCTCCATGACGTCGTGCAGGAAAGCACGCGAGCGCGGATGGCTGCGGATCGGGCCGATGGCCGAGCGGGCCAGGCTGGTGGTGCCGGACACCCCGACCAGGAAGACGAACTTCTCCCAGATCGCCTGCTCGATCCGGTCGCTGATCTCAGCGTCGATGCCGGCGTCCGCGCAGGCATCACGGAACTGCCGCACGCGCGGCGACAGCGAGCCGTCGTACTCGCCGAACACCAGCTTCGCGAGCGTGCCGGAATGACGGATGACTCCAGGCTCGGCGATGGTAGCGGCGACGTAGCATACGCCGCCGATGATGTGCCCGGCGCCCAGAGCCTGACGCAGGATATCGTCCTTCACCACGCCGTTCTGGAACGACACCACGGCAGTGTTTCCGCCGAGCAGCGGCTTGATGGCGTCGGCTGCCTCCATCGTGTCCCACAGCTTCACGGTGAACAGCACGAGGTCTACGGCGCCGATCCCGGCCGGCTCGTCGGTGACCTCGATGTCCGGCAGGTGCACGTCCCCGAGCGGGCTGTACACGCGCAGCCCGCGGGCGCGCAGCGCTTCGAGCTGCCGCCCGCGGGCCACGAACGCCACCTCGTGACCAGCCTGCGCCAGCCGGGCACCGAAGTAGCCGCCCACGGCACCGGTGGCCATCACAGCAATCCGCATAATCCTTCCTTCAGCGGAGCCCGGCGAACGGCGAGCGCGATCCGCGTGACGAGGTAGGCCTGGTCGCCGCCGAGGTCCGCGCTGCTTTCCGGACGCTACGCTAACCAGAAACCGGCGGGGCGGCGCGCACCACCCGCGCCTCGCTCCCCACACGCCGGCCCGGGGCCCCTGGCCGGAACATCCGCCACAGGGAAGCATTGTCATGGGAACGAACTGGCGCATGCCCACCGGGCTGCACACATCCGCGCCCCAGCTGCCTGTCGAGGGCGAACTGCCGTCTTTCGACGGCGCGACTGGGTGGCTCAACTCGCCGCCGCTGACCCCAGCAGGCCTGGGCGGGAAAGTCGTCCTGGCCAGCTTCTGGACTTATACCTGCATCAACTGGCTACGCCAGCTCCCCTACCTGCGGGCCTGGGCCGGGAAATACTCCGGCCAGGGACTGGTGGTGATCGGCGTCCACACACCCGAGTTCGGGTTCGAGCACGATGCCGGTAACGTCCGCCGGGCCGTCCAGGAGATGCGGATCGATTACCCGGTCGCGACCGACAACAACTATGCGGTATGGCGTGCGTTCCGCAACAACTACTGGCCTGCCCTCTACTTCGCCGACGCACAAGGGCGCCTCCGCCATCATTACTTCGGCGAAGGCGGATACGGCCAGTCGGAAATGGTCATCCAGCAGCTCCTGGCCGAGGCCGGATCGGCTGGAGCAGGGCAGGACCTGGTCTCGGTCGACGCACGTGGCGTGGAGGCCCCGGCCGACTGGGACGACCTCAGATCGCAGGAAAACTACACCGGCTATGAGCGCACCGAGAACTTCGCCTCCCCCGGTGGCATCGTGCCGGGCGAAGCCCACGTCTACGCCGCCCCGGCGATGCTGAGGCTCAACCAGTGGGCTCTGTCCGGGGACTGGACGATGGAGGAACAGGCCACCACGTTGAACAAAGCCGACGGGCAGATCGCCTGCAGATTCCGCGCCCGCGATCTCAACCTCGTCATGGGATGGGCCGGGTCACCGCCCGGCTCGCCATTCCGCGTGCTGCTCGACGGGCAGCCGCCCGGCAACGCGCACGGAATCGATGTGGATGGCGAGGGCAACGGCACGGTCAACGAACCGCGGCTCTACCAGCTCATCCGGCAGGACGGCCCGGTTACCGACCGAACCTTTGAGATCGCCTTCCTCGACCCTGGCACCCAGGCCTTCGCGTTCACCTTCGGCTAGACCCAGCGGAGCACGCGCGGAGCTTGCCGTCTCGTGCGGGATACTGGCGATCGTGCCTGAACTGATCCGCGAGCCGAGCCGGGTTGCCGCGGCTGGGTATCCGCCGAAGCTGATCGATGAGTATGCCGGGCGGGCCAGCACCGGCGAGGCCGCAGTGAGCATCGCTCATATGCGCAGTCCCGCCGGCTGGGCTGAGCCCGGGCAGCGCCCGGAGTTTGACGAATTCACGATCGTCTTGCGCGGGGCCCTGGTCGTGGAATCCGATGACGGCCAGCTGACCGTGCAGGCCGGCCAGGCAGTACATGCAAGCCCGGGGGAATGGGTGCGCTACAGCAGCCCGGGAACTGACGGCGCAGAGTACATCTCCGTCTGCGTGCCCGCCTTCGACCCTGGCACGGTCCACCGCGATGACTGAGTTGCGCCGCATGGTCCTGGCCGGCACCAGGTGCCTCAGCCAGCAGGCAGCCTGTTGTTATGGCAGATCAGCGACAAGGACCATCCGCCTGTGACCGGCCTGGACGCCACTGCCTGCGGGTATCCCGCGGGCCGGCCACTCAGGGCCGGCGGGGCTGCTGACGGGGCTGGCGGGGCTGCCGGCGAGCGTAGGCAACGTTGATAACCGCAATGACGGCCCAGATCAGCGCGACCAGGACCAGCTGGCCGGTGCTCACCGAGCTGGTAGTCGTCATCACCGATCCATGCAAAGGTCCCAGATTGATTGATGCCTTGGGTGCGACTCCGGTGACCGAGTAAGCATGCAGCGTCACAGCGGTGGCGCCGATGCCCAGCCCGACCGAGCCCAAGCCCATAGCGACGTTCGCCCATGCGGTCCCGCTGGACTGGATGCCATGTTCTGCCAGCCTGGCGTCTACTTGCTTGTCGATCTCCGAGCTGATCCTCTCGACCAGCCCCTCGGCCACGGCCCCGTCGTACGCTCGGCCAAGTTCGGTATGCACGGCCGCCGCTGCAGCGACGTCCTCGTGCGCCCGCTCGTCCATAAAACCAAGCTATATCGCGATTGACCGTCCAGACAATGAGCTGTGCTGCCGCCCGCGCGGGCGCCGTAGCTCGGCCAGCCCACCCGGCCGGAGTCGTGCCGGGCGGCTTCCTGGCGGCGCGAGACACTAGTTGTCATGGAATTGAGCCCGTTCCGGATTGAGCGCTTCTACGCTCAATACGAACACAGCACCCGGTTCATGCTCTCGAGCAGCGACTGTCAGTCGCGGACGATAGCGGAGCTGCTCGAGCTCGAGCCAGACGCCCACGAGCGGCTGCTGGAATGCTGGTGCGGGTACACCGAGTCGCCGGGCAGCCCCGAGCTTCGCCGGGCGATCGCCTTGCTGTACGAGCGGACCGGGGCGGAGGAGGTGGTCGTCACCTCTTGCGCCGAGGAGGGCATCTTCCTGCTTAACCACGCCCTGCTCCGGACCGGTGATCACGTCATCGTCGAGACGCCGTGCTATGAGTCAGCGCTGCAAGTTGCGCAGAGCACCGGCGCCCAGGTGAGTCGATGGGAGCGCCGGTACGAAGACGGCTGGGCTCATGATCTTGACGCGCTGGCGGGCCTGATCCGCCCGACGACCCGCCTGCTCTACCTCAACCAGCCGCATAACCCCACCGGCACCCTGATGCCGCGGCGGGTGTTCGAGGACGTCATCGAGCTTGCCCGCGCGCACGGACTGGTTCTGTTCAGCGACGAGGTCTACCGGGAACTCGAGCACGACCCCGCCGACCGGCTGCCGGCCGCCTGCGACTTGTACGATCGAGCGGTTTCGCTAGGCAGCATCTCCAAGAGCTACGGCCTGCCAGGGCTGCGGATCGGCTGGATCGCCAGCCACGATGACGCCCTCCGGGAGGCAGTCAGCACGCTGAAGGACTACACAACCATCTGCGCGAGCGCGCCGAGCGAGTTCCTCACCGCGCTCGCACTCAGGAACCGCCATGCCCTTCTCGATCGCAACCTCGCTATCGTGCGGCATAACCTGCCCCTCCTCGACGCTTTCTTCGACCGGCACGCCGAAACCTTCCAGTGGGTGCGCCCGACGGCAAGCCCGATCGGCTTCCCCCGCGTCACGGGGATCGATAACCTCGCCCGGTACTGCGCGCGGCTGGCCGAAATCGGCGTCCTGCTCCTCCCAGGCTCGGTGTACGACCAGCCCGACCACGTCCGCATCGGCTTCGGGAGGGCTGACATGCCCGGGGCTCTCGACCTCCTCGAGGCAAGCCTTACCGGCAGCCAATAGCGCCGCCACCGCATCGGGCGCGGCTGGCGACGTCACCATCGCCGGCCGTGCCGGAACAAACCCACGGCCAAAATCGTTGTAGTGAACTACAAGTTCATGGTAGACCACAAGGAGCTCGCCTGATCGTCGCCTGGAACAGAGGTGACGCCAACCCGCACATCCGCTCCCTCATCCAGATCGCCACCGCGGCATTCCGGGCCGGCTAGCAGTGACCGGCTGACTATGACCGGCCACCGCGTCCGGGCCGGCGGGCGACGACCGGTTATCCCGTCCCCAGTGCGTAGTCCACGGCGTCCCTGCCACCGATGGAGCCACCCCACGCCCATGCCTCCGCGAAGGCGGCATCGCCGAGGCGAGACCGCAGCACGGCCAGAACGCCGTCGTCGTGCGCGACCCGCGGCACGTACCCGTGCAGCCAGCCACTGCCCTTGGCCTGCAGCATCGCGGTGGCTGCGGATAGCAGGCGCACGGCCCGCTGGGAGTTGTCCTGCTGCCCGGCCACCCCGGCCAGGTTCTCGAGGTAGTAGGCGACGCTGGTCTGGTCTCCGGCCTCGGCCGCGACCGACAGTCCCTGCTGCAGAAATCCTGCCGCTCCAGTCAGCTCGCCTCCGGCCTGGCTGCTGAGCGCCAGGTCGTAGAGCGAGATGAGGATCGAGACCCGGTCCGATGAGCCGCGGCCCGCACGCAGACCCTCCCTGAAGTGCTGCGTCGCGCCGCCGAGATCTCCCTGGCTGAGCCGGATCTGCCCCAGGAAGTTGTGCACCAGGGCAACGGTCAGCGTGTGCTGGGCACGCTCGTCTCCGGCGAGCCCGCCGTCACCCGCCTCGTCCAGCAGAGCCTGACTCTGTTCCAGCTGCTCAACGGCCTCGGCCTCCTGGCCGTGCAGTGCCGCGATACGGCCGAGAACGCCGAGGACGGTCGCCGTCAGGATGACACTCAGGCTTTCCCGCGATTGCCGGTACAACGGCAGGCTCTGCTGGAAGAGAAGCTGGGTCCCCGCCTGGTCCTCGTTGGCCAGGAGCACAAAGCCGGCTCCGGTCAGCGCCAGGGCATGCTGGTAGGGCGGCAGGCGCTCGCTGCCGGCCGCGAATTTCTCCTCGAAGCCGGCCAGCTCAGCCGAGTGGCCGTGGAGCCACCAGAATCGCCACGTCACCCAGAACAGCCGCACCGCCGACTCGATGTCGCCGTCCGCGAGCCAGGACATCGCGGCCCGCAGATTGTCATGCTCGGCCTCCAGCCGGTCGAGCCAGCCGAGCTGCCCTCGGCCCTGCACCTCGGCGGCGGCCGGCTTGGCGAGCGCGAAGAAGTAGGCCGCGTGCCTATCATGGGCGTTCGCCCAGTCAGCGCCGTCGCGCAGGCACTGCAGCGCATAGTCCCGGATCGTCTCCAGCAGCCTGAACCGTGGCTCGCCGCTACGGGCCTCCTGCCGGACCAGGCTGCTGTCGACCAGCGCGCTCAGCGTGTCGATTACCTGCACGGCCTGCCCCGGATCCGCCGGGGAAGTGGCCGGGTCGCCGCTGACGGCCTCCACTGCTCGCAGGTCGAACGTGCCCGCAAACACTCCGAGACGGGCCAGCAACGCCTGCTCAGGAGGAGAGAGCAGGTCGAAGCTCCAGTCCAGGGTGCTTCGCAGGGTTCGCTGGCGCTCTGGCAGATCACGCGCACCGCCCGTCAACAGCCGCAGCCGGTCGTCGAGCCGGGCCAGCAGCGCCTGCGGCGGCAGCACCCGGACCCGGGCAGCGGCAAGCTCGATGGCCAGCGGCAGCCCGTCCAGCCGGCGGCAGATCTCCGCGACGGTCCCGGCGTTGTCGCTGGTCAACTCGAAGTCCGCAGCCGCGGCGTGCGCCCGCTCCGCGAACAGCCGGACCGAGGCGTACTGCTGCGTGGTCGCGGGGTCCTCATCCGTCCCGGCCTCCGGCACCGGGAGGGTTGGCACGGGAAACTCGTGCTCGCCGCTGACCCGCAGCACCGTCCGGCTGGTTACCAGCGCGGCTACGCCAGGCGCCGCGCCCAGCAGGGTGGTCACCAGCGGAGCGGCGTCGGTCACCTGCTCGAAGTTGTCCAGCAGCAGCAACAGCTGCCGGGAGTACAGGTACGACTCCAGGTCGCTGAGCAGCCTGCCGCCAGACGTGCTCAGCCCGAGCCCGGCGGCGATCGCGGCCGCGACCAGGTCCGCGGCCGGGACCGCCGACAGGTCGACGAACCGCACTCCTTCCCGGAACCCTGACGCGAGGCGGCGCGCGGCCTCGAGAGCCAGCCTGCTTTTGCCCACCCCGCCCGGGCCGGTCAGCGTGACCAGGCGAACGCCTTCGCGGACCACCAGGTCCCTAATCGCCTCGGCCTCCTGGTCGCGGCCGACCAGCGGGGTCGCTGGCTCTGGCCAGGTCCCGGCCATCCCGGCTGCCCCGTTCGGGCCACTGGCCGGCAGATCAGCCATCCCGAAACGCTCGCTCAGCAGCTGGGCCAGGTCGTTCTCCACCAGGCGCTGCAAATCTGCGGCCGTGGAAAAGTGCTGATAAGAAACGTCAGCCGCTTCGGTGATCCGGTCGAGCATCGCCGCCAGCCGCGGGTCGCGGTCGGGCGCCGGTGACTTCACGTACAGCAGCCGGGGCAGTGCCGCCGCCATCACGTACTCATCTTCCAGACCCGACACCTGCTCACCAGGGGCGATCCAGCCATAGCTCTGCCAGTACACGCCCACGAAGACCTGGCTCTGCGCCAGGTAAGCGCGGTACACCTGCTGGGGCGGCTGCGGCCGGGCGCCCAGCTCAAACAGCACCGGTACCAGCCGCAGCCGGGTCACCGCATCCCGCACTGCCTGCCGCTCGGGGGCTAGCTCCTGCAGCGTCGAACTCACGAAGACACGCACCCGCTGATCGGGAGTACGTATCACTTCGGTCTCAGCCATCACTGACAGCTAAGCAGGCCAGAGGACTCAGGGCCATGCCGGGCAGACACGGGGGCCTGGCGACCTCGCGGTTCCGACCTCTGCGCCGTCCGATGAGTTCCCGGCAATCATGCCTGCGTCAGCGGCTGTGCCAGGTCAGGCCGCGGTGGCCGGCCGGACCCGCTGGTCAGGGCTTCCCGGCGCCCGGCGCGGGGGCAGGGAACGCTACGACCCGCCCGGAGGGCTGCGCCGTCTGGGGTCCGCCGTAGTTCTGGCCGACGACGAACAGGCGCGGGTCGGGACCCCGGCTGAGCGCGCAAGCGAAGGCGCCCCGGTCCAGCTTGAGCGTGGCCAGCACCTCGCCGCCCTCGCGCACCCGCACGCAGTGCTGGTTGCCCACGTCGGCGTACCAGACAGCGCCCTCGGCATCGACGCAGATCCCGTCTGGGTGATCGCCCGGAGTCTGCGCCCACACCCGCCGGCTGCTGAGGCCGCCGTCCGCGCCGATGTCGTATGCCGTGAGCCGGTTGGCGTACGACTCGGCGACGATCAGCGATCCGCCGTCCGGAGTGATCGCCATCCCGTTGGGAAACGCGACGTCTCCGGCGACCTGACGGACATTGCCGTCTGGCGTGGCGAGCACGAGGAGGCCCGGCGCGAACTCGCCGCCGGGGAAGTCGAAGCCGATGGTATTGACGTAGGCGTTGCCACGCTCATCGACCACGATGTCATTCCATGGCTTGACCGAGACTCCGGACAGGTCAGCATGCGTGACCACCGACCCGTCCGGCTCACGGCGCAGCAGCCGCCGCTGCGCGGAGTCCACGACCAGCAGCCGGCCGTCCGGGAGGAAATCGATGCACATCGGGAACGATGCGACGGTCAGCACCACCTCGTAGGTTCCGTCGATGCCGAGCGCGATCACCTGATTCGCGCCCCAGTCAGAGAACCAGAGCCGCCCGTCGTGCCAGCGTGGTGACTCGCCGAAAACGATTCCTTCCATCAGGACTTCAGCTGCGCCCATCCGTTCAGCCTCCTTTGCCCGTGGCCTGTTAGTCAGACCGCCCCGGACCCCGGAACTCATCGCACACGCGGGCTCGGGGATGGGCTCAGCGGCCGAGCGCTCCGCCCGCGCCCAGCCCCGCGGCAACAGACGAACAGCCGCCGGCTTCTGCGGCAGGCAGTAGTTCACCATCCCGGCGGAGCACCGTGTCCCGGGCGGCGGCCGTCCCCCGCCGCCCTTCTGGCCAGCGCACTGTTATTTATCACGAACGGACCGTTCGCGATAATGGGGACAGTCCGGGCTATGAGTCGCCTGGCCGGTCCGGCCACTCACCGGGCAGGGGGTCGCGAGGAGCCCGCGGCCATGCCGGGGATCCCGGTATCAGCGGAGTTGGGCCAGGGCATCGGCAAGCGGGGCGAGCACGGCCGGGTCGTGCGGCGGCGGCAGGACGACGATCGCCAGGTCCAGGCCCAGGTCGCCGAGCGCGGCCGCGGTGTCGATGGCCGGTCCGATCTCGCCGTCAGGGCCGAGCCGGACATGGCTGGACAGCACGATCTCCGCCGGGTCGCGCCCAATGTCGCGGCAGTGGGCATGAAGAACGTCACGCTTGCGGGCGAACTCCTCAGGCGGCCCACCGACGAAGTTCCAGTGCTGGGCAAACCGGGCGGTGGTTCGCAGCGTCCGCCGCTCCCCGCTGCCGCCGATGACAATCGGCGGGTGCGGCTGTTGCACCGGTTTTGGCTCACACCGCGCGCCGGTGAGCTGGTAGTACTTGCCGGTGAAATCCGTCGTCTCTCGCGTCAGCAGGCTGACGATGACCTCGCATGCTTCCTCGAACCGGTCGCTGCGCTCAGCCTGCCGCCCAGCTCGATGCCGTAGGCGCCGGACTCTTCCTCATTCCACCCGGCGCCGATGCCCACCGCGAGCATGTCGCGCCAGGTGGTGTTCTGGGGGGCGGTTTTGAAGGCGAATCGCATACTGCCATCCTCGCAAAGCCGTCCCGGGCACCGGTGTCCCTATCCCCTGCGCCCCGGCCACAGTCTCAGTTCCGGCGGGAGGGTCTGAGCGTCACCTCGCACGATCAGCATTCAGCATCTTCCTCGCCGTTGCTCACCACATCTGCCTCGTGGGGGCGCTGTGACCGGACCCGAGGGTGCCAGGCCTGGCCAGTCAGGGGTGAGTAGGCATACCAGGCACCGCCCGGGCGCTGGGGGGTGCCTGGTCCATCAATGGCGGCGAGATCGTTGCCCCGGAGAACGTCCGAGCGGGTCGGGACAACCCCGGTCCAGGAAAGCTCCCGGAGAAGATCGACCAGCGCAGGCAGTTCACCGCCGGGCAAATACTTGTATAGCTGGACTCCAACGTTGCCGCATCCACGGTCCCCGCACCCACACAGCGGGACCCGGGCCAGGTGCAAGCGGCCGTCCCCTGCCTCGACCACGGCGACACCATCGGACTGGCCAGGCTCTGCTGTCCACGCTTCTACCTGAAGCAGCCCCGTCTCGTCTGCCTTGGCGACCAGGAGCTTGAGCCCGCGGCGTATCCCGAGGAGCGCGCGCCACGTGTTCCCGTCCAGCACGTCAACACGTTCAGCGCGGAGACTCCAGCCCGGACCTACGATCCGTTTTCTGCCCGGAATCGCGGTCACCAGGTCCGTCATATGGCCATGGTACGAACGATCTGGCTCGCCGCGAAATGATCACATGGAACTCACCCGCAATCTGGTGCGACCCCGAACTTCACCGCTGACAATGATGACGCGGCGTATTTGCCCCAGGACTCAGAGACGGCGACGAGCTCACGATCATCATCGCCCCGGTGACCCTCGGCGCCGGCAAGCGCCTGTTCGAGGGGTTCGGCGAGTCCCTCGAACTCGAGCACCTGGGAGTGCGCCAGTCCCCGTTCGCGACCTTCATCAGCTACCGCGTGAAGAATGAAAGCCGCGAGTCCTGATGGCCGGGCATCGTCTCACGTCGGTGGCTCGATGCGCGCATGGAAGGCGCATAGATCATCCGGTTTAGTGCATGAAGAGTGTTAGGGCCGGAAGCGTTCCTGGCTGCGCCGCGCTTTAACCAAAAGTGGCCGCCCGTAGAGAGCGGCCCTTCAGAAAGAGCAAGGAAATGTCAGGAATCGTTGTAAGCCTCGATGGCTCAGCTGACTCGCAGCATGCACTCGAATGGGCAGTGACGCACGCGACGCTCGAGCACACCCCGCTCACGGTGCTGGCCGTCCACCAGGTCGCGGCGAGCCCATGGACTGGCAATCCGATCATCTATCCCGCCGACCGCCCCGAGGCGGAGAGGGCCGTGGACGCCGTCAAGGAGGCCGTAAGCAAGACGATGAGCAAGCTCGGCGATGACCGGCCCAGCTCGGTCACGGTGCGCGGGTTCATCGGCCAGCCGGCGGACGCGCTCATCGAGGCCTCGCACGATGCGGACATGGTCGTCGTCACAGAGCGCGGCGGCTTCGCCCGGCGGCTTACCCACTCGGTGAGCGCTCAGGTCACGCATCACGCGGCATGCCCGGTGGTCGTCATTTCCGGCCAGCGGTAGCCGCCCGGGCGACCGGCAGCAACGCCGGTCTCACCTGCCCGCGGCTTTCCGTCACTGCAGCCATTGTGTTTGCATGGCCGGTGCGGCGTGGATGCACACCAGCCGGGCCCGTTCTGGTCCGAGGTTAGTAAACCCATGCGGGGTATCGGGTGGCCCGATGACGATGTCGCCGGGTCCGCCTTCGACGGTTTCATCGCCGACCCGGACCAGGACGCGACCTTCGAGGATGATGAAGGTCTCGTCGTAGGGATGCTGATGCAACTGGGGCCCCTGGCCAGGCTGGTTGTGCACAAGGAAGAACGAGACTGATGCGGGGCCGTGCGTACCGCCCTCGAAGGTACGGGCGATTTCATTGCCCGGCAGGCTCCCGGCGCTGGCGTCCGCCCCCTGGGCCAGTCCACTGACAGCGCCAGGCAGTGCACCCGGCCGAGTCCAGTTCTCCGCGAGCATACGGTAATACCTGGTTATACTGGGGACATGAAAACGGCGATATCTCTCCCGGACGCCACGTTCGAGCGGGCCACGGAGAAGTCTAAAGAGCTTGGCATCAGCCGGTCCGAGTTCTTCGCCCGCGCCGCCGAGGTCTATCTGGATGAACTCGCGGGCCACTCGCTAACACGCCAGATCGACGAGGCGCTGCAGACCGCCGGGACGGACCAGTCCGAGTTCGGCCGCGGTGACCGCCGGACGGCGCCGTCTCGCCGAGGACGATTGGTGATCCACCGTGGCGGCATCTACTGGGCTGATCTCGGGGAGACCTCCGGGAGCAAGCCTGCGAAACGCCGGCCAGTCCTGGTGATCCAGTCCAGGCCCTTCAACGCCAGCCGGCTCAGCACCACGCTGGTCGCAGTGATCACCTCGAACACTCGGCTCGCGACGATGCCTGGCAACGTCTTCGTCCCCGCGGCGGTCACGGGCCTGCCGCGGGACTCCGTGGTCAACATCACTGCCCTGGTGACCCTCGACAAGACCGACCTCGGCGCCCAGGCCGGCCACCTGCCTGAGTCCCTCATGGACGACGTTGACCGCGGACTGCGCCGGCTGCTTTCCCTGTAGCGAGAGTCCTATATCCGGCGGTGAGTCGACGATGTCATCGTTAGTCCGGTAAAGGCGAGCAAGAACAAGACGACGAATCCACCGTAATAAGTGAAGAAAGCGGCGGCCAGCGCTGGCGAGACCGCCGCGCATGCGGCCCACGCAGTCGCCTTCCTGGTCCTCAGCCTCGGGGTGCGTCCCCGGGCGGGCACTGGTGGAGGCTGGACGCCCGCTGGCCTGGCCGGGATACCGTCGGTGACTGCGGCCAGCCCCCCATAGGTCCGCGACGCCAGCGCCTGGCCCGTCCGCATGGTGAGCTGGTCCCTCGTCAGCCGGCCCTCCACGAACGCCGTCTTGAGGGTGTCAATCACCTGTTCGCGGTCGGCATCAGAGGCCCGCAGCCGGCCATGATCCATCGCACCCGGTGCCCCGTGATCTCCCGGTTCCCTGATCACGATGATGCCCGCGCGGGGAGTTCGGCGCGTACCTGGAAGCCGCCGCTGTCCTGTGGTCCGGCGTGGAGATGGCCGCCGAGCGCGGTCACCCGTTCGCGCATGCCGATGAGGCCCAGCCCGGGGCCCCCCGTCCGGGTGCCGGCGCCGGTGTCCTTGCCGTCGTCGTTGACCTGGATGGTCAGGGTTTCTGGCGCATAGAGCAGGGAGACCGACGCGCAGGCATGGCTGGCGTGACGGCTCACGTTGGTGAGGGCTTCCTGCACGATCCGGTAGGCGGCCTGGTCTACTTCGGGCGGAAGCGGCCGCTGCGCGCCGGTCACGGTCACTGTCACGGGGAGGCCGGCGGCTCGTGCGCGTGCCACCAGGCTGTCCAGTTGGGAGAGGCCGCTGCCGTCGCCGTCCTCCTCGCTGCGCAGCACGCCGAGCGTGGTGCGCAGTTCCCGTACGGCGTCCGCGCCCGCCTCCTGGATCGCCAGCAGCGCGGGCGGCGCTTCCTCGCCGCGCTTGCGCGCCAGGTGCACCGCCACGCCGGCCTGAACCTGGATCACCGAGATGCTGTGCGTCAGGGAATCGTGCAGCTCACGGGCGATCCGCAGCCGCTCCTCCATCGCTTTGCGCTGGGCGGCCTGGTCCCTTGTCCGTTCCGCCTCTTCCGCGCGCTGCTCGACCTCGCGGACGTGCAGCTGCCACATGCGGAACGTCACGACCATGACGCCGGCCGAGATGACCCAGCCGGCCGCGTAGAACCTCCGCCGACCGCGATCCGTGCCCATCCTTCGAGCGTACGCGCAGGGCCCCGCGACGGTGTCCGCCCGCCGGACCCATTTCCGGCTACTCCCCACGGAGTACATGCGCGGGCCGCCGCATCCTCGCTGACCAGGCAGAAGACGCTTCCCGCGCACGACGACGGCAGGCCTGCTGGCCGACAGCATCGGTTGCATGGCAACGACATTTTCCGCAAACGCAACCCCCGACCCCCGCCGGTGGCTGATCCTGGGCACCGTCGGCCTCGCCCAGCTCATGGTCGTGCTGGACGCCACGATCGTGAACATCGCGCTGCCGTCCGCGCAGCGCGCCCTGGGCTTCACCACCGCGGACCGGCAGTGGGTGGTGACCGCCTACGCGCTGGCGTTCGGCAGCCTGCTGTTGTTCGGCGGACGGCTGGGCGACCTGATCGGCCGCAAGATCACGTTCCTGGCGGGCGCGCTCGGCTTCGCCGCGGCGTCGGCCGTCGGCGGCGCGGCGACCAGCTTCGGCATGCTGGTGGCGGCGCGTACCGCCCAGGGCGCGTTCGGCGCGCTTCTCGCGCCCGCCGCCTTGTCGATCCTGTCCACGACGTTCAGTAACCCGAAGGACCGCGGCAAGGCGTTCGGCGTCTACGGCGCGATCGTGGGCGCCGGCGGCGCGATCGGCCTGGTGCTCGGCGGGATCCTGACCGAGTACCTGTCCTGGCGCTGGTGCCTGTACGTGAACCTGTTCTTCGCGGGCCTCGCCGGGACCGGAGCGGTGCTGCTGCTCAAGCAGCAGCGCGCCCGCACCGGGACCCGGCTGGACCTGCCCGGCGTCGCGCTCGTCTCGGCCTCGATGTTCTGCCTGGTCTACGGGTTCTCCAACGCGGCAACCCACAACTGGCACACGCCGTCCACCTACGGCTTCCTGGCCGCGGGCGTGACGCTGCTGGCCGTGTTCGCGTTCTGGCAGTCCCGCGCGGCCAGCCCGCTGCTGCCGCCGCGGGTGGTGCTCGACCGCAACCGCGGCGGCGCCTACCTGGCCGTGCTCATCATCGGCGCGGGCATGTTCGGCATCTTCTTGTTCCTCACCTACTACATGCAGCAGACCCTGGGCTACTCCCCGGTGGTCAGCGGCGTCGCCTTCCTGCCGCTGATCGTGATGGTGGTGGTGGCCGCCAACCTGTCCAACGTGGTGCTGCTGCCCCGGGTCGGCCCCAAGCCGCTGGTCACCGCCGGCATGCTGCTGGCTGCGGGCAGCCTGGTCTGGCTGACCAGGATCGGCGTGCACTCGGGCTACGCGTCGGCGGTGCTCGGCCCGCTGATGGTGGCCGGCCTGGGCTTCGGCTTCACGATGGCGCCGTCGATGAACACCGGGACGTTCGGCGTCGCGCCGCAGGACGCCGGCGTGGCCTCCGCCGCGCTCAACACCGGCCAGCAGATCGGCGGCTCGATCGGTACCTCGCTGCTCAACACGATCTTCGCCAGCGCGGTGGCGCAGTACCTGACCAGCCACCTGAGCCCGGCCACCCTGGTCCACGGGCATCCCGGCGCCGTCCCTGGCCGGGATGTCGCTGATCCACGGCTACACCACCGCGTTCTGGGTCGCGGCGGCCATCTTCGGCGCCGGCGCGGTGATCTGCGGCACGCTGTTCCGCTCCGGCCCGCTCCGCACCTCCGGGCCCGCGCCGGCCGCCCCGGCCGGGGCAGCCACGCAGCAGGCCGTCACCGCTCACGCCGCGTAGCGGCACGACATCCGGGGTGCCGCTCGCCGTCCCAGCAGTGACCGGACCGGGTGGGCTGCCGCCCACCGGCAGCCCACCCGGCCAACAGCAGCCACGACCACCCGAACGTTCACACCGACCCGGAGAGGGGCCACATGTTGGCACGTACTCGTCGGCAGCGCGACCAGCGATCGTTCCTGCTCCAGCGGGCGCAGCCAGCGATGACCGGGCTCATCGACGGCTCCCTGTCGACGCTCGCCCCGATCTTCGCCATCGCCTTTGCCACGCACCAGCCTCACGACGCTTTCCTCGCCGGGCTGGCCACCGCGATCGGCGCCGGCGTCAGCATGGCCTTCTCCGAAGGACTATCCGACACCGGCGACCTGACCGGCCGCGGCAGCCCTTACGTGCGCGGCGCGATCACCGGCGTCGGCACGTTCCTCGGCGGCGTCCTGCACACGCTGCCGTTCCTCATCCCCCAGTACCGCACCGCGGTGCTGCTCGCGCTCGCGGTGATGACGTTCGAGCTTGTGGCACTCGCCTGGATCCGCCGGCGGTTCTTCGGCACCGGCTTCCTGCGCTCGTTCATCTCCATAACGCTCGGCGGGGCAATCATCGCCACCATCAGCGCCGCGCTGGGAGCCGTCCGCTGACAGCACGCGACGCTCCCGCCCGAACCGTGGACTGGTTCAGGGCAGCGGCTCCGATCTGGCGGCTGCGAAGATCTCTGCGAACGTCCGGGTTTGCCGGGCGAGCTCCTGGGCCTGTGCTGCTGTCAGGTGGGGCCTTAGCTCGCCCGCGAGTTCAGCCCGGGATTGGTATCCCATCCGGGGATCGGCGTCTGCCCGGTGCACTCTCCCCGCGGTCGGCCCGTACCGGGCGCGGGAGGTAAGGGCCGCCGCGAGGTCGCTGCCCAGGTCGACCGCAGCAACCACGAGGACCCGGCTGTCGTGGTGGTCGATCAGGTTCTCGATCATGGTGACGGCCAGGCCTGGTTCCAGGTAATCAGCGTCGTCAATGACCACCAGGGCCGGTGCCGACGCCGAAACTGCCGCCACGACCCGGGCAGCGCGGGCGGTGGCGCCGTTCTCGCTGGCCGGGCAGTCGTCCGCCACGCCGCCCGCGGCGGCCGCCGCCAGGCCGGCCAGCAGCAGCGAGATCGTCCCGGCCATCCCGGTCAGCAGCAGGCTACCGATGCCCAGCCGCCGGGCGCCACGCAGCCATCTGCGACAGAGCAGCGCGGCGGCCTGCCGCCGCACCTCGGCTCCGAGCAGGCTGTCCCGGAGAGCCGGAGCCTGCAGGCCCGGTCCGTCCGGCAGCGACCTGCCATTAATGCGCACCTCGAGGCTGATCGGGGCATCAGCCCTGCGATGATCTCCGGCAGGTGGTCAAGGACAGTGGACCGCCCCCAGCCCGGCCCGGCCAGCAGGACCGCGTGCGAGCCGATGCCACCCAGCCGTAGCCCGTCCCACCACTGCGCCAGCTCTGTCGCCGCTGCCATCTGCCGCTCTCCTAGCATGACGTCAGCCTAGAACGCCCGCAGGGCCGCTCCACTCCCCCACTGCGCCGCAAGTTCCATGCGAGCCTGTCGGGGCGTATCCGCCGCCTACTCCGTTGACCAGTAACAGGTCAGCTGATCTAGCTTTAATCAGGCGGCTACGCGGGCGTGCCGAGTAACTGATTCTCGTGCGCTCGCTGGGAGGGCAGTGATGACAACCGACGCGACGGGGACACTGGACGAGGCCTACGAGCGCCTGCACGCTACGGGACCGGAATTCGACGGCTTCCTGTCCAACCATGGACCGATGGCAGCCGAGGCCATGGTTCGCCATGGGCACGCCGGCAGCGTGCACCGCTGGCTTGACGGGTACATACGGCGGCTGGAGGAGTTCCCGCGCGGCAGCAGTCCGATCGGCGAGGACTGGCGGGAGGCGCTGGGCGATCCGCGCCGGGTCGCCGACTGGACCGCCTACTTCCGGCGCGAGGTGACAGGGCAGCCATGGCGCCAGGTGCTGGGAACCTGGTGGCCGCGGCTGCTGCCGGGCGTCGCCGCGGCCGCTACCCACGGCGTGATCCGGGTCGGCCACGCTGTCCGGGCACTGCTGCAGGACGGCGACGACGCCGTTCATGTCACCGAACTGGCCCATGGCCTTGCTTACTGGGCGGCCCGCTGGCAGCCGGTACCCGGGGCCGATGCCGGACTGCCGCCTCCCGGCCGCAGCGCGGCGCGCCCGTACCCTCGGCCGCGGATGCGCTGGCGGCTGTTCCCGCGGATCGCCGACCAGTCCGGCGGCGTCCGCGAACGTCTCGGCCGGCTGGCCGCGCTGCCGGGCTGGCCGACCGCCCTGACCGCGCCCGGTATCCCCGCGTCTGCCGCGGAAATCAGATCCTGGCTGGCCGGACTAGCAGACGCCGCCACCGTCAGATACCTGTCCTACGGGCACGGCAACGGCATCATGCTCGTGCACTCGGCGACCGCCCCGGGCGCCGTCCTGCGCACTCTGCCCGCCCTGGACACCGGGCTTTGGGCGCCCAGCCTGGCCGCAGCCTGGGCGGCAACCGCCGCGCTGACCGCTGTCTACGCGCCCGCCGCCCCGGCCGCGCGCACCGACCTGCCGGGCCCGCCAGCCGGGCCGCAGCCGGCCGAGGACACGTTCGCCCATGCCGTCGACCACGGCGATGAGCACGTGATCAAGTTCGCCGACACCGCGGCTGACGTGTACGCGCGCACCGGCAACCCCGACGCCCTCGCCGCGGCCATCCGCGCGGCCGACCTGATCCAGCGCTAGCCCGGCCCGCCCGGGAGAGCCCACCACACTGAGCAACCCGATCACGAACATCGGCAAACGCCAGGCTGCAGCTGGCCGACGTCGTTCCCGGCGGCATGACGGGTTATATTCGCGTCGTTGGCAATCGACCGGAAAGGCACGCTGATGTCCCCGCGATACGGAACCGGTGGCCGACATGCACAGCGGTGACGGTCCCGCCGGCGGCCTGCATGACTTTGACATCAGCGTGGCGCACAGCGCCCGGGTGCATGACTACTGGCTGGGCGGCAAGGACAATTACGCCGCTGATCGGGCGGCCGGCGATGCGGTGATCGCGGCCTATCCGGGGATCGTCAGGTCGGTGCGCGCCAACCGGGCGTTCCTGGCCCGTGTAGTGCGGTTCCTGGCCGCCGAGGCCGGGATCACGCAGTTCCTTGACATCGGCACCGGCATTCCCGCCGCGGGCAACACGCACGAGGTTGCGCAGGCGGCAGCGCCCGGCTGCCGCGTGGTCTACGTGGACTACGACCCGGTCGTGCTCGCGCACGCCCGGGCGCTGCTCGAAAGCTCCGCGGACGGTGCGATCGGCTACATCGACGCGGACCTGCGCGCCCCGGAGATGATCCTGGAGGAGGCGGCACAGACCCTGGACTTTTCCCGCCCGGTAGCCGTGATGCTGATCGCCATCTTGCACCTGATCGGTGACCAGGACGACCCGTACGGGATCATCAGCAGGCTGATGGCCGCCGTTCCGGCCGGGAGCTACCTGGCGCTGTCCCAGGTGGCTTCCGACATCGAACCGGAGCAGATGGCTGAGGCGGCGAAGCGGTACAACCGGCTGGCGCATGAGACACAGCGCCATCGCAGCCACGCCGAGGTCGCACGCTTCTTCGACGGCCTGGAGCTGATCGAGCCGGGCGTAGTAGCAGTCCAGGAATGGCGGCCCGGATCCGAGATCGAAGCCAGGACCCGGTCAGCCATGTGGGGAGGAGCAGGCCGCAAGCGCTAAGGCGGCAAGCCAGGCTCGTTCCGGAAGTCACCGGCGGGCTGCGTCAGTGGATGAAGCCGCTTTCATAGGCGGTGATGACAGCCTGGACGCGGTCCCGGACGCCGAGTTTTGCCAGCACGCTGCGCACGTGGGTCTTCACAGTCTCCAGACCGAGCACCAGTTCGGTTGCGATCTCGGCTCGAAGGTCCGTGTGTTCGGCGGTCGTGTCCAAGCTCCCAGCGCTGCCGGTCCTTCCATCACTCGCGAGAGGGATTCCGCCCCCGGCCGAGGGAGGCTGACGGGCATGCCAGCGCCCGCGCGACGCCGGCGGCGAATGCAATCGAAGGCGCTAAGCCAGTTGCCGGAGACGACGCTTTACTGCACGCATTCAGTTCCCGATCGGGATGAACTGGCATGGGCGGTGACGGCGAAATCCAGGGCGAAGGACAGGGCGACTTAACGCAACCCAGCAATGCCACCAGGCCGCGGGGCGTCCTCAACTGTTCCGGGATCCCGGTAACGCACACCCCGCGTTCCAGGCACCCGGCCGGACCGCCTACCCTCATATCATCACTGGATCAGCTGAATAAAGGAACGATGGCTACTCTCACTCAGGTAACGCTCACATGTGACGTGTGCGGCAAAGCAAAAGACGTCCAGACCCGCACGATGGGGCTCGATGGCAAGACCTACGAGATTGACCTTTGCCCCAAGGACGGTAAGGCCCTCAGCAAGGCCGCCGCCGAATATGTGTCGAATGCCCGGACAACCGCCACCCGGACAGCGCCCCGCGAAAACGGGCACCGGGCCCGCTCCCGGGCCGACACCGCCGCCGTACGTGACTGGGCCAGGGCCTCGGGGATGACGATTTCCGACCGGGGCCGCGTCCCGGCCGCCATCTTCCGCGACTACCAGGCTGCCCACTAACCCGGGATATCCAGCTACCACAAGTAGCTGCTGGTCACGGGCCTGATCGCCGAGATGGCGGTCAGGCCTTCTGATCGTGTGCCGGTGGCCCGGTGGCGATCACATGACGGCGAGCTGCCCACCGTCGATAACGATCTCGGCGCCGGTGATGAAGGAGGCGTCGTCCGAGGCCAGGAAGGCGTACACCGCTGCCACCTCGGATGACCGGCCCGGACGGCCCAGCGGGATGCTGCCGCCGGCATACGCGTCGGCGAACCCCTTCCCGCCGAGGTCTTCGCTGATGGCCGCGTTCAAGGGTGTCTCGATGTATCCGGGACACAGGGCGTTGACGCGGATGCCATGCCGCCCCAGCTCGACCGCCATGGTCTTGGTCAGGAGCAGCACGCCGCCCTTGGACGCGTTGTAATGGGCGTAGTCCGCCTCGCCGCCCAGGCCGTTCGTCGAAGACATGTTAACGATGACGCCCCCGCCACCCTGGTCCACGAGCACCCTGGCCACCGCCTGCGCGACCAGGAACATCCCGCGCAGGTTCACTGCGATCATGCGGTCCCAGTGCGACGGGGTAATCCTGAGAAAGGGCTCTCGCCACGCGATCCCGGCGTTGTTGACCAGAACGTCCAGGCCACCCAGCGCCTCGCATGCCGAGTTGACCAGCCGCGTCACGTTATCTTCGCGGCTGACATCCGCCGGAATCCCTGAAGCCGCCCCGAATTCCTTCAATTCGGCGATAGCCGCATCCACCTCGTCAGGGTCGAGCCCGCAGAGGAACACGCGAGCTCCTTCCTCGAGGAATCGCTGGGCGGTTGCCTTGCCGATCCCGCTGCTGCCTCCGCTGATGAGAACCCTCTTGTCCCGGAGCCCGCGCATTGCACTCTCCCGTTTCATGCCCCTGCAACCAGGACTGGGCCGGTTGCGCGCGTGACCTGACGCGCTGGGTTGAACAGTACGGGCTTGCCTCACCGATCCCAGGCCACCGCCGCGATCACCGCGGCCGGGGTCACCGCCCCGGCGGCGTGTGGCCGTCACCATGAGAACGAGTGTGCCGGCCGGGTATGCCGGCTGAGATTCGTTTCGTCGGTCGATGCTTGCCAAGGGCAGCTATGTACCTATTCCAATGCGAGGCGACGTTCGAGGCCGAGCCGGATGCGGTCTGGAAGGCGTGGACCGACGTGGCCCGCTGGCCCGAGTGGGATGTCAGCAAGGAACTCGCGCGGCTGGATGGCCCGTTTGAGCCGGGTGCCAGCGGCTGGGCCAAGCAACGCGGCAATCTCGGCGGCTCCTTCACCATCACGGCCGTGGATGCCGGGCAGCGCTGGGTGTCCGAATGCCCGCTGCCCCTCGGCAAGGTGATCTTCGTTCACTCGCTTGAGCCAGCGGGCGAGGGACATGTGCGGGTGATCAAGCGAGCTGACGTGGAAGGCGGGTTCGGGCCCTTGCTCCGGCTGCTCGCGCCCAGGATGCGCCGGGATACCGCCGAGTCCCTGGCCGCCCTGCAGCGGCGGCTGACCCCGTAGTCAGCCTCAGGCCGCTGCGGTGGGGACACTGGCCCGGGCGTCCTCATCGGCGTGGGCGATGTTCAGCAGTGACCGCCAGATCACCACGAGGATGAGGGCCGATCCGGCGAAGGCGAACCAGAACGGCGCGGTGATGCCCCACACCGAAGCGACCAGCCCGCCGAGCGCGGACCCGATCACAATGCCGCCCACCACGCCGGTGAGGTAGACACTGCCCACGCGGCCCTGGAACTGGGCGGGCACAGCCCGCTGCCGCACCGTCGTCGATGTCGTCCCCCAGATAAACGCATGCGCGCCGAAGATCACGAAGACGATCAGCGCGAACCAGGCCCAGCGGGTCAGGGCGAGGGCCAGGTGGGTCAGCGTCTCGATGATCAGCCCGCCGCGCATGATGACGCCCAGCCGTACGTGCCGCTCCAGCCAGCCGTAGGACGCGGTGCCCAGCAGGCCGCCCACCGCCATCGCCGTGGTGATCAGCCCGAAGCCGAGCGCGCCCATGCCGAGCCGCTCGCGCGCGTAGAGCACCAGCACCGACCAGGCGGCGCCGAAGGTGACGTTGAACGTGAAAATCGTGATGGCCAGCGTCCGCACCGCGGCGTGTGCCCACAGCCAGCGCCAGCCCTCGCGGATGTCGTCGCGCACCCGGGCATGCCGCCCGCGTGTGCCGTGGGCCGGTAGCTGCACCCGCGAGATCAGCAGCACGCCGGCGAGCACGCACACGCTCTCGCTGACGAACGGCAGCGCCATCCCGGCCGCGAACAGCGCCGCACCAATCGGCGGCCCGGCCAGCTGATTCCACACGATCACGCCCGTCAGGGCACGTGAGTTCGCGATACCCAGGTCAGGCCGGTTGACCAGCATCGGCAGCAGGGTGGTGGTCGTGGTGTCGCCGAAGGTCTCGTTCACCCCGAACAGGAACAGGGCGGCCAGGACCACCGCGATATCCACGTGGTGGGTCACGATCGAGGCCGTGAGAAGCAGGAGGATCGCCACCCGCACCAGGCCGGTGGCCATGGCGATGGTCCGCCGGTTGAGCCGGTCGGCGACCACGCCGGCGTACAGGCCGAACAGCAGCCAGGGCAGCCGCTGCAGGAGCGCGGCCATCGCCACCGCCAGCGGGTTGTGCGTCTGGGACGCGACCAGGAGCGGGCCGGCCGCGAGAGTGATCCCCTCGCCGAGATTCGTCACCCACGATGAGGCCAGCAACCAGCGGAAACTGCGGCCCAGGCGCGATGGCGCGATGAATTCGGCGAGCCAGTGCACTACTGCCCATCCGCCCTGATCACCACGACATCATCGCGCATCCGCCCGTAATGCCCTCGTCCGGCCGGACCGCCAGCAGGCCTCGCCGGGCATCTCCGCGGGCAGATCCAGGTCCGCTGAGGCCAGGCGCCCGCGACGCCGGATGGGCCCGGCCAGGACGGATTCGGGGAGCTTCTATGCTCGAAGAGCCTGGAGGTGTTCGCATGTCCCTGACGTTGCTCGACTGGCGTCGCCGGGTCGCCCGGCTGTACGCGGAGGTCCGCAGCGAGCCGGATCCGGTCGCCGCGCACGATCATTGGCGCAAGACCCGCGATGACCTGCTGCGCACGCATCCGGACTCGCCTGTCCCCCGGCAAAGCCGCGCGGACTACCCGGGCGCGCCGGTCGCAGCCTACGATCCGCGGCTGCGCTTCGACGTCACCGTGGACACCGATGTGCCAGCCAAGCACATCGAGGTCGCCACCGGTTCCGACGGGGTCGTCCCCTTTGACCGCATCGGACGTGCCCACCTGCCCGGAGGTGGTGACCTGGATGTGTGGTGGCTCGGCTCGTATGGCGGCGGCGTGTTCGTGCCCGTGAAGGACGCGACCGCGGGGACGGCCACCTACGGCGGGGGCCGGTACCTGATCGACACGGTCAAGGGCGCAGACCTGGGCGGTGACGAGGGCCGGCTCATCCTCGACTTCAACTTCGCCTACAACCCCTCCTGCGCCTACGACCCGGAATGGGCCTGCCCGCTGCCTCCGCCGGGCAACATCGTCGCGCGGTCACTGCTGGCCGGGGAGCTCATGCCGCCGCCGGGCGCCGGGCAGGAAGCCCGCTAGCCACCTGCAGAACCGGCGCGGCGATACCCCGGAGCCGCCTAGCTCAGCTCGGTCTCGCAGACCGGCAGCAGGTGGGCGGGGCCGCCCGCGTGCGGGGTCGTGCGCTCGAACCGGATGCGGGCCCGGCGCCCGTCGAATTCGAGCATGGACAGCATGTTGTAGAACCACGGGCCGTGGGTGATCCGCCACCGGATCTCGGGTTTCGCGCACCCCGGCCAGCCTGGCGAGCGCCGTGCCGATCAGTTCGCCCGCCCGTGAGGTGACCAATCGCAGCACTCGCCGGAACTGGTCCGGCAGCAGATTGTGGATCGGCGAGCAGACGGCCTGGTAAACGGCACTGTGCGGGTAAATAGCACTGTGCGGGCGGGTCCCGGCCGGCAGGTCCACGGCGGCCAGGTAGCTGTGGTGCACGTCACCGGAGACCACGGTGATCGAGGCGGGCGGCGGTCCCAGCGTTCCGGCCGCGAGCCCGGCCAGCAGCCGCCCGAACTCTGCGAACGACCTCCCGAACGCCGCCCAGTGTTCCAGGTCCGCGGCCCGGCGGATCCGCTCCCCGGCCCGCGCGGCGTACGTCCCCCAGGCCCCGTCGCAGACGGCCTCGTTCCACGCTTCCAGGCCGTGCAGGCCGGAGGACAGCAGGAGCGGCACGGAGGTGGCGAGCACCACGTGATCCCAGTCACCCGATACCGACTCGGTGACCCACTGCCATTCCGCCTCATTGACCATCAGCCGCTGGCCATCCCTGACCACCCGGCCGGCCCGTGAATCGATCACGACCACGCGCACCCGGCCGAGGGTGCGCCGGAAGCTCCACTGGATGCCCTCGGCGCCCTGGTCGGCCCGGACCGCGAAGTCCTCGAGCACCGATGCCGCGTCGCCTGCCTCCTGCACCCGGCGCCACAACTCGTCCTGGCCCAGATCCTCGGGCGAGAGGTTGCCGAGGTGCTGGTAAATCCAGTAGCTCATGAAGGCGCCGGTGATCCTCGGCCGCCACCACGGCAGGGCCTGGTAATCGCGGCGCCAGGCGGCTGAGATGTTCCAGTCGTCGCGAACGTCGTGATCGTCGAAGATCATCGCCGTCGGCATGACCGACAGCAGCCAGCGCACCGAGGGCTCGCTCCAGGCCTCGTGGTACAGGAAGCAGTACTCGGCGAAGTCCGCGACCTGCGAGCCCGGCGGCTGTGCCGGGTCGCGGCGCTCGCGGATGAACTCTCTGGTCGCCGGCCCCACCTCGTCCGCGTACACCTGGTCGCCGATCAGCAGCATGACGTCGGGCCAGCGCTCACGGGGCGTCCCGCGCAGGCCGAGCGCACAGGCGCTCAGCGCGTCCGCCCCGTGTTCCGGCCCGTGTTCCGGCCGTGTCCGCTGGTGCCCGGCGCGTCCCGGCCTGCGCCTGCGAGCCGGCAGCTCGGCGATCCGGCAGGAACCGAAGACCAGCCGCAACGGTCCGTCCGGCTCAAGCGTCCGGACCACGCTCGGCGGGAACGGTGAATCCGCCGCCGGCCAGCGGACGGTGCCATCCAGCGTGACCTGGTACTCATACTCGGCGCCCGGCCGGAGCCCGCCGATCACGGCCAGCCCGTAGTGGTGCCCGGCCACCTCGAAGGTCGCCGCCTCGTGACCGAGGATGCCGACTGTGCAGGCCCGGTCGGTCTCGACCCAGATCGTGGCGGCGGTCTCGCCGACATAGCGCAGCAGCGGACCGAGCACGAGCAGCGGATCACCCTGGCGTGCGTCTGCCATGCGGCCTCTTTACCCAGGATTTGCCGTTGCCCACATCCGGGGCGGAGGCTTACCCGGGATCGGGCCGAAGTTCGTAATGCAGGGTCCGGTAGTGCCGGAGGCGGTGGGCCAGCGGGACGAGCAACCCCTGCAGGAGACGGTGGCGCCGGGCCAGGGCCGTCGCGGCCAGGCGGGCCTGGCCGTCTTCCAGCAGCGTCGCGCGGGCGTGGATCACCGGCCCGGTGCGCCGGCCCCGCAGGGTCGAGGCTGCGACTTCGACATGAGGGTTTCTGCGCAGGCGCTTGGTCTTCCATGCCTGGTCGTAGGAGCGGAAGAACGCACGATCGCCGTCGAAGGCGATGCTCACCGGCGTGCCGACCGGCGTCCCGTCACGCTTGTACGTGGTCAGCAGGACCGTCCCGGCGTCCCTGACCGCCTCAAGCTGGCTGCTCACCGTGTCTCCCTTCGGTCTGGATGCCTCCTTCCTCTAGGACGGGTTGCTCGTCACCGCTGTGACAGCTGGCCGGGGACCTCAGGGACCGCGCCGCCCCGATCCGCCGGCCCGGGCCCGAGCACGAGGACGTCGCGCGGGGCGAGCACGGCCCGCGGCCCCACCACGGCCGAGGACAGCCGGTCGAGGCACCGGGCGCCGATGTCGACCTCGACCGGCTGGTCCACATGGCTGATCAGGAACAGGTACTCACCGCGCCGGATCGCCTCGACGCCGCGGGGCAGGTCGTCCCGCAGCGTGAGACCGGCGTGACGGCACACCCGCCGGACCAGGCCGCCGAGCGTGGCCCGGTCGGGGAGCGTGCCGAGGTAGAAGGCCCGGCCGTGGCCATATTCATGTTCTGTGGCCGCGGCCACTGCCCGCCAGGTGGCCCTCGGCCGAAGGTCAGCAGGGGAACCGCCCCGCGCAGGTCGATGACGTCCTGCCAGAGCGCCGGCCGCAGGCACACCGTCGCAAGCCACCCCGCCGCCGGCCGTCTCGCCCCGGCCTTCCAGCAGCACGGTCACCCCGTCCGCCAGGGGTGCCAGTTCCTCCACGCGCAGCCCGAGCAGCTCGCACCAGGGCGCCGGGTACCCGCCGAGCCGCACCCGGTCGCACGGGTCCACGATCCCCGAGAAGAAGGTGATGAGGGCCGTGCCGCCGCCCTCGACGTAGCGGCGCACGTTGTCGGCCCCGGCGTCGCTCACCAGGTAGAGCGCGGGCACCACCACGAGACGGTAGCCCGACAGGTCGCTGCCGGGATGGGCGAAGTCGGCGTTCACCCCGGCCTCGAACAGCGGCCGGTAGAACTCGCCGAGCAGCTCCGTGAGCCGGAGCCGGCTGCTCGGATGGGAGTCCAGCTCCAGCGCCCACCAGTTCTCCCAGTCCAGCAGCAGCGCGGCCTCGGCGTGCACGGGCTGGCCGGCGACCGGGGCCAGGCGGCGCAGGTCCGTGCCGAGGCGCACCACCTCCCGCCAGACCCGGCTGCCGGTCCCGGCGTGCGGCAGCATCCCGCTGTGGAACTTCTCCGCTCCGGTGGCCGCGGCGCGCCACTGGAACGAGAGCACCGCGTCAGCGCCGCGCGCCACCGCCTGGAGGCTGAGGGCGCGGTACTGCCCGGGCGCCTTGGGGACGTTGACGGGCCGCCAGTTCACGGCGCTCGGAGCCTGTTCCATCAGCAGCCACGGCCGCCCGCCGCCCACGGAGCGGGTCAGGTCGCAGAGCATGGCGGAGGCCAGGTGCGCCTCAGGGTCCGCGGGGTCGGGGTAGCTGTCCACGGAGACCACGTCAAGCTCGGCGGACCACCTGAACTGGTCCAGCGGGCGGAACAGGCCCATGAAATTGGTCGTGACCGGCTTGCCCGGGCTGTGCGCGAGGAGCGCGGCCCGCTCGGCGCGGTAGCAGGCCAGCAGTTCGTCGGAGCTGAAGCGGGCGAAGTCGAGTTGCTGTGCCGGGTTGGTGAAGGTCGGGGCGGTCCGCGGCGGGGCGATCTGGTCCCAGCTGGTGTAGTCCTGGCTCCAGACCGCCCCGCCCCAGGCCTCGTTCAGCCGGCCGAGGCGGCCGTAGCGCTCCCGGAGCCAGTCCCGGAAGGCTTCCGCCGACCGTTCGCAGTAGCAGGCCGGGACGTGGCAGCCGTACTCGTTGCCGACGTGCCACATGGCGACGGCCGGGTGCTCGGCGTAGCGCCGGGCCATCCGCCCGGCCAGGTCGGCCGCGGCGGCGCGGAAGGCGGGGGCGCTCGGGCAGTAGTGCTGGCGCGCCCCAGGGGCCAGCCGCGTCCCGTCCGCGGTGACGGGCAGGATCTCGGGATGGGCCGCGATGAGCCAGGGCGGCGGGGACGCCGTCGCCGTGGCCAGGTTGACCCGGATGCCCGCCCCGCCCAGCAGGTCCAGGACCTTGTCCAGCCAGCCCGCGTTCAGCTCCCCCGGTGCGGGCTGGAGCCTGGCCCAGGAGAAGACGCCCACGGTCACCAGGCTGACCCCGGCCTCCGCCATGAGCTGGACGTCCTCGGCCCAGGTGGACTCGGGCCACTGCTCCGGGTTGTAGTCACAGCCGTACGCGAGACCATCGAGCACCCGAACGACCCGCGGGCTCATCGCGGTTCCGGGCGCGGTCACAGCTGGACGCTCCCGGCGGCCAGGCCGGATCTCCAGAAGCGCTGCAGGGAGAGGAAGGCGATGATGAGCGGGATGACCGAGATGAGCGAGCCGATGACCACGTAGCTGACCAGCTGCGGGGCCTGGCCGTACTGGTTGTTCCAGGTGTAGAGGCCGAGGGTCACCGGATACAGGCGGGTATTGGACAGCATCACCAGCGGGAGGAAGAAGTTGTTCCAGATCGCCACGAACTGGAACAGGAACATGGTGACCAGTGCGGGCGACATGATCCGCAGCGCCATGGTCCGGAAGATCCGGCCCTCGCTGGCGCCGTCGATCCGCCCGGCCTCGATCAGCTCGTCGGGGATCGAGGCCGCCGCGTAGACCCGGGCCAGAAAGACGCCGAACGGGCTGACGATGCTGGGCAGGAAGACCGCCCAGTAGGTGTTGGTCAGGCTGACCTTGCTCATCAGCAGGTAGAGCGGCAGGGCCAGCGCGGTGCCGGGGACGAGGACCCCGCCCAGGATGACCGAGAAGATGAGCTGCCGCCCGCGGAACTCGTACTTGGCCAGCGCGTAGCCGGCGGCGCTGGCCAGCAGGGTCGCGCACAGCGCCCCGACCCCGGCGTAGAGCAGGGTATTGACCAGCCAGTGCCAGTAGATCCCGCCGTCGTAACGGAACAGCCCGGTCAGGTTGGAGACGAAATGCAGCTGGCTGAACCAGAATCCCTCCGAGGCGTAGAGCGTGCTCGGCCCTTTCGTCGAGGACACCACCAGCCACCACGCGGGCAGCAGGAAGTAGATGGCGCAGACGAACATGAAGGCGGTGGCCAGGATGCCGCTCCGGCTCACACTCCCCCGGCCCGGATCCCGGGAGTGCGTCCCCGGCCTGGTCCTGGCCGCCGGCCGGCGGCCGGTCTCGGGCTGGACCCCGGCCTGGACGGCCATCACGCCACCGCCCCGCGCCGCTGGACCAGCCTCAGGAAGCCGAAGGACAAGACGAAGGTGCCGATCGCGAGCACCACGGAGATCGCCGCCGCGTAGTTCGGGTTGTTCGAGGTGAACGCCTGGGTGTAGGCGAGCAGGTTCGGCGTGTACGAGCTGCTGATGTTGCTGGTGATCGAGCGGAGCACCTGGGGCTCGCTGAACAGCTGCAGGGTGCCGATGATGCTGAAGATGGCCGTCAGCACCAGCGCGTTCACCACCATGGGGAGCTTGATCCGGGTCGCCACCCTCCACTCTGAGGCGCCGTCGAGGCGCCCGGCCTCATACAGGTCGGCCGGGATGGCCTGCAGGGCCGCGTAGATGATCAGCATGTTGTAGCCCGTGTACTCCCAGGTGACGATGTTGGCGATCGACCACAGCGCCGAGTTGGTGCCGAGGAAATTCACCGTCCCGAAGCCGCTGCTGCGCAGCGCGGCCACGATGGGGCTGAGCCCCGGCAGGTAGAGGAACGACCAGAGGATCGCCGCGATCACTCCCGGGATGCCGTACGGGAGGAAGAAGGCCAGCCGGAAAAAACGCCGGAACCGGACGGTCACCGAGTCGAGCAGCAGGGCGAGGATCGTGGCGAAGACCAGCATGACCGGGATCTGGACCACCCCGAACAGCAGTACCCGCCCCACGCCCTGCCAGAAGGACGGGTCGGAGAAGACCTGGCCGTAGTTGGCCACGCCCGCGAACACCGTGGCCGTGGAGCCGGGTCCGAGGCCCAGGCCTGATACGCGGACCTTCAGGAAGCTCTCGTAGATCGCGTAGCCGATCGGCAGCAGGAAGAACAGCGCGAACAGCAGCCCGAAGGGGGCGAGGAACATGGCCGGCGCGCGATTGGCGCGCCGGCCCCGCTGAGCCACTCAGCCCGCCTTGACCGAGAAGCCCTGCTTTTTCATCGTGGCGACAGTCTGGGACTGGGTGGACGACAGCACCTGGGACAGCGAGCCGGAGCCACCCGTGGACTTGCCGAAGCCGTCCGCCATCTGGGTGAAGGTCGTGCTCATGATCGGGCCCCACTGGAAGCTGGTGTTCACCAGCTTGCCGTTGGCCTGGAAGACCTTCCAGATGTTCTGGCCGCCGTAGAACGCGACGGGGGAGTTGGCCGCCGGCTGCTTCTGGCCGGCCAGGTCAGCCGGGTAGAGGCCGCCCTTGGTGATGAGGCCGGTGATGCTCTGCGGACTGGTGTTCAGCCACTCCGCGAACTGAAGCGCCTGGGCCGGATGCTTGCTGCCCTTGAACACCACCGTGGTCGAGCCGCCCCAGTTCCCGTTGCTGTTGGTGCTGCCCCAGTTGGGCATGGCGGCCACCCGCCAGTCACCCTTGGTCGCGGCGGCGTTGGTGACCAGGGTGTTCTCGCCCCAGACGGCAGTCGGCCAGGTGAGCAGGGTGCCATCGGACAGGTCCTTGTACCACTCCGAGGCGAAGTCCGGCTCGACCTTCACCAGGTGATCACTGATCAGCTGCTGCCAGTAGCTGGCTACCTGCATGGAGGCCGGGTCGTCGATGCCGGCCACCCAGGTATCGCCGGAGGTGCCGAACCATCTCGCCCCGGCCTGCCAGGCCAGGCCGGAGAACCACTGGGCGTCGTTGGCCGGGAAGGCGGCGATGTAGACGCCCGGGTGTGCGGCGTGCACCTTCTTGGCGTCGCTCAGGTACTGCGCCCAGGTGGCCGGCACGGTCAGCCCGTACTTCTTGAACAGGTCAGCCCGGTAGAACAGGCCCATCGGGCCGGTGTCCTGCGGGATGGCGTAGACGGCGCTCCCCTGGCTCACCTGGGACCAGGTCCACGGGACGAAGTCCGGCCGCACCCGGCCGGCGCCGTACTTGGACAGGTCGGTCAGGCCGCCCACGTGCTCGAAGTTCGGCAGCGTGGCGTACTCGATCTGGCCGAGGTCCGGGGCGTTCCCGGCTTGCAGCGCGCTGTACATCTTGGCGTAGCTCCCGGCATCACCCGAGGTGACCTCGTTCAGGTTCACGTGGATATCGGGATGGCTCTTGTTCCAGAGGCCGACCGACTGGGAGATGCCGGGCACCCACGACCAGAAGGTTAAGGTGACCTTCCCGCCGCTCCCGCCGCTGGCCGGTGCCGGCGAGCTGCTGCACGCCGCGAGCGCCAGGGCGCCCGCCACGGTCCCGGCCGCCAGCAGGAGCTTGCCCCGGGACCAGGGCTTACGGCTGGTGAGGCAGGTTGAAGACGTCATTGTGCTGCCACCTCCCTGAGCGCCCCCGGCTGCGCGCGTCCGCAGATCGGGGGATGAAACGTGCATCGCCGAGCCTGATTGGGAGCGTTCCCAAGATGTTGCCGTGGACTGTAACAGGCACCTTGAGGGCTGGCAATGGTGCGTTTTGGGAGCGGGATCAATGCCCTGCCCAGAGAGCTAAGATGCGCTCGTGGCCAGTACAGACCAGGGGGGCGGCCCCGCCCCGCGCCGGCGTCCGACGATCGAGGACGTGGCCCGCCTGGCCGGCGTATCGCGCGGGACAGTATCCCGGGTGATCAATGGTGGCCGCAACGTGCGCCCGGCGGTACTCAGCACGGTGAATTCGGCGATCGAGGCGCTCGGCTACTCGGCCAACCAGGCGGCCCGCAACCTCGCCCGCGGCCGCACCGGATCCATCGCGTTCGTCATCTCCGAGCGTGAGGAGCGCCTGTTCGAGGACCCGAATTTCGGGATGTTCGTCCGGGTCTTCTCCCGCCGCCTGCGCGAGAACGGGCGCCACCTGCTGGTCACCACGGCCCAGGACGAGGAGGAGGAAGACTTCCTCGGCGACTACCTGACCCTGGGCCACGTGGACGGTGCCCTGCTGGCGCTGACCCACGAGAAGGAGTCCCTGCTCGGGCGGCTGCTGTCGAACCGGCTGCCCCTGGTGGTGCTGGGCAAGCCGCTCGGCTTCGAGAACGCCTTCTCGTGGGTGGCGATCGACGATGAGACGGCGGCCTTCACCGTCGTCAGCTACCTGGCCGGCAAGGTCGGCGGCGCCATCGGGACCGTGACCGGGCCCCTGCACACGAGCAGCGGCCGTGAGCGCCTCGACGGCTACCGGCGCGCTATCGGGAACCAGTTCCATCCCAGCCTGGTGACCACGGGCGACTGGTCGCTGCGCAGCGGGCGTGACGGCACCCGGCAACTACTCGGACGCCACCCCGGGCTGCGCGGGCTGTTCGTGGCCTCGGACCTGATGGCGGTCGGCGCGATCGGGGCACTGCGCGAGTCCGGGCGGCGTGTCCCCGAGGATGTGGCCGTGGTCGGCTTCGACAATTCGGCGGCGGCCACCATGGTCGAGCCGGCCCTGACCACCATGCGCAACCCGATCGAGCAGACCGCCCTCGAGGCCCTCCAGATCCTGGACGACCAGATCGCCGGGCGGATCCACCAGCCCGTCCATGTTCTGCTCAGCAGCGAACTGGTCGAGCGCTCGTCCGCCTGACCGGCCGCAATTCAGGAAAGATAGGGCTGGGGGGCCGGACCCGCGGGCAGCGGTTCGGTTCGGCGCGGAGACCGACGTGAACCGGCCCACCGGCAGCCGGAGGACGTAATGACTGAAAAACCCGGAAATCCCGATAATGCGCAAGCGTCACATCCGCCGCTGAGCCCTGAGGCCAGGGCCACCTGGGGTTCAACATTAATCGCGGCTTTCTCGGCGCTCATATCGCTTGTGGCGCTGGGGATCGGCCTGTATTCTGCGCACCTCGTCGAACAGCAGAATAGTAATTCGCAGCAACAGGCACTCCTGTCCCTCGTCACGGATATCCAGCAAGGACAGCAAGCACCCACGAGCACTAACGAAAATGCGATTGCCGCCGAACTGGCGGTGCTGGGCGAGGCCGAGGAAGCGAGCAATATCATCAGCGATATTCCGCACTCCGGGGTATCGTCAGCCGAGAAGTACATAGTTGGCCGGGCGCTCGAGGACGGGGACGACTACCGGCCCGCGCTCGACCTGCTTAAGGGCGCGGCCCAGCAGGCCTCAGACCCGCGCACGGCGGCGGACGCCTGGCGGGCGGTAGCAGCTATCCTTTACACTCTGAAATCTACATCACAAGCAGAAGAAGATGTTAGCCGGGCCGAAAAATCTTTCAGCCGGCCCGATGTTACCCCGTTCAGCAAGCGAAGTAACGTGGCATATACGGAGCTTTTCGATATTCCGTACCGGGTCTTTGCCGATTGCCCCGCCGCCCGGGAGGAGTGGGATGACGCCTCCTATCTTATTCAGCACAACCGCGATCTCTTGAATGGCAGTAATTCCACCGCGGCAGTAATGAACGCCGCTACTGCACTCGCGAAGACCTGCCATGTTCCCCGCGACACGCTGAAAGAGGAGACTCTCCTGAAGCTGATCTCGCCATAACCCATGACCGGCGGCCCGGGATCTCAGGTCAGAACAGGTGGCCCAGCAGGTCCACGTCGCCGCCGGGCCACGCCTGCTGCCCGGTCGCCTTGACCATCAGCGCCTTCGTGTCCTGGGCGGTGGCCAGCCCCAGCGTGGTGTGATCGTGGATCTTCACCCAGGTACAGGGGTTCGCCGCGCGGGCCCAGCCGTTCCGGGTGTAGAGCCGGTCATCATCGGCGAAGAGGATGACGAAATCCAGCTCGCAGGCCCGGGCGAGGCCGGTCACCTCGGCCAGCAGCCGGGCGGCCAGGCCCCGCGACCGCTCGCTTTCCCGCACGCACAGGTCGGAGATCCCGAAGGTCCGCACGACATGGGGGCCGACGCGGATCACCCGCAGTTCGACGCCCATCTGGCCGGCCAGCGCATCACCGGTCATGGCCAGGTAGCGGAAGTGGGGCGGAAGCTTGAAGTAGCTCCGGCCGGGATACCCAGGGAAGCAGGCCTGCAGCAGCGCCTGCACCTGCTGCCGGAGATCCCGGCCGATCTCGGCTTCCGCGACGCGGATCAGCGTGGCTGCCGCGCCGCCGCCTGGCTCCTGGCCCACGCCGCGGACTCTACCGGTCACCCGGACTGGGCACGTCGCGTGGAGCCGCACGCAAGGCCGGCGACAGAAAAGCACCCACGGCCACGAACGCCGTCAGGAAAGGCAGCAGCCCGAGCGCCAACGGCAGGGAGGCGACCGAGGCCAGGTGCCCGATCAGCGGTGGACCGCACACGAACCCGGCCCAGCCGCAGGCCGACGCCGTCGCGACGGCCTTGCCGGGGTGAAGCCCCGTGATGCGGCCCGCGGCGCTGAAGACGGCGGGTACCACGGAGGCCAGGCCGATACCCAGGAAGACGAAGCCTGCGATCGCGGCGGCCGGCCGGCCGAGCGCGAGCCCGGCCGCGAAACCGGCCGTAGCCACGGCGGCCAGCGCGGAAACCAGGTGTGACGGCGTGAAGCGACGCAGGAGCCGGTTGCCCGACAGCCGCACGATCACCATGGCCAGCGCGAAGGCGGCGTAGCCCAGGCCCGGTACGGCGCCGGTGGCATGAAGCGATCCTGACAGGTAGACCGACGCCCAGTCCGCGCTGGCCCCTTCGCAGAGCATCCCGGCGAACGCGATCGCGCCCAGCAGGATCATCCCGCCCGACCAGCGGGAGGCGGGCCGGATGTCGTCCGCCGCCCGTTCGCTGGTCCTCGCCCGCCCCATCGCATCGGGGAGCATCCGCGACGTGAGCAGGCCCGCCACGAGCAGGGCGACCGTGCCGAGGACGAGGAGCTGCGGGGTCAGGCCCAGTCCCGCGCTCACGGCCAGCGCGCCAATGCCCGCCCCGGCGAACGAGCCGATGCTCCAGCTTCCGTGCAGGCCCGACATGAGCGCCCGCCGGCCAGATCGTTCCACCGCGATCGCCTGAGTATTCATGGCGACGTCGAGCGTCCCCTGGAACGCGCCCCAGACGAAAAGCGCGGCGAACAGGGCGGCCAGACTGCCGGTCAGCCCGACCAGGGGCCCGGTTGCGCAGTAGCCCACCAGGGCCGTCTGCACGACGCGGCGGCTGCCGACCCTCGGGATCAGGTAGGACGCCAGCAGCATCGCCGTGACCGACCCGACCGGTGCCCCGAGGAGCGCGATGCCCAGCGTTCCGTCCGTGAGCCCCAGGTGCCGCATGACGTGCGGGATATGCGCCGTCCAGGATGCGAACAACAGCCCGTGCACGACAAACACGGCGGTGACCGCGATGCGCGGCCACCGGCTCGGGGCTGAGCGGGCGCGGCGCTGAAGCACCTGGGCGGAACTAGACACGCCGCACGTCCACCCCGGTGGCCTCAAGCTTCGCGAGCGGTTCAGCAGGGGCGGACGTCTCGGTGACGACGATGTCGAACGCGGACAGCTGGCCGGCAACGGCCAGGGCCGACCGCCCGAACTTCGCGGCGTCCGCGACCAGGATCCGGCGTCCGGCCGACGCGAAGAGAGCCTGCTTTACCGCGGCATCGCCGAGGTCGTGGGCCATGACGTAGCCGTCGGGTGAGATCCCGCAGCAGCCGAGCACCACCGTGTCGAACCGGACCGACGCGATGCTGGCCAGGGCGAGCGGGCCGACCATGGCGAGCTCGCCGGGACGGGTTTCGCCGCCCGGCATCAGCAGGCGGACCGACGCCGAAGCGGACAGCACCATCGCGGCATGAAGGGACAGCGGCATGGCCGTCAGCCGGCGGTCGGCCAGCGCACGGGCGACTTCCACGACGGTTGTGCCGCTGTCCAGTCCGATCGCCTCGCCGTCCACGACCAGGCTCGCGGCCTCGCTGCCGATGCGTTTCTTGGGGCCGGGAGCGTCGAGCTCCCTCATGGCGAACGGCAGCTCCTCGCCCCGCATCATCAAGTTGACCGCGCCACCGCGCACCCGCCGTGCGACTCCGCGATCGACCAGGACATCCAGGTCGCGCCGTATGGTCATCTCCGCGGCCCCGAACTCAGCGGCGGCCGCCGCGACGTTAACCCGGCCCGCACGCCGGAGAGCCTCCACGAGCCGGTCAATTCGTTCCGCCGCGTCCATGACTCAAACGTACATTGACAATGTTCGTTCGCACAATAGAAATGTGCGAACGAGCTCGTGACACGACCGTGTCCCGGGCCGGGCTGTACGGCAGCCTGCGACCGCCCGGGCAGGCTGTGCCTGATGCGCGGGTGCTCCCCCGGGCTGCGCCGCGTGTCGTACCTGCGCGCCGCCTCGGCTTGCGGCCCCAGACCAGGAAGGACAGGTGCGGCATGACGAGCGTTCCGGGATCATCGAGGTGCGCGCGGACCGCCCGGCCCAGCTGGTCAAGCTCCCGGCTGCGGTGACCCCCAGATTGCCCGGCGACTCGGCCTGTCGGAGGGCACCGTCCGCACGCACCCTGGAAAACATCTACCGCCGCCTGGACGTTTCCAGCCGCACCGCCGCGGTCACCCGGGCCTTCCCGGAACGGGACAGACACCCGGTCTAGCGATGAGTCCGGGGCCAGCGGACGGTCCTACCGGTGAGACCCACACCCAACGGCCGGAGATCCCGCTATGGACCCTGAGGTGCAGATCCAGCGGCGCGAGGCACAGTCCTACGCCGCCATCCCGATGCAGGTCACGATGGAGTCGCTGGCCGGGGCCGTCGACCAGGCCTTCCCGGAACTGTTCGGCTGGCTGGCCCGGCACGCCATCGCGCCCGCCGGGCCGCCGTTCATCCGCTACCTCGTCATCGACATGGCGGCCGGACTCCAGATCGAGATGGGTGTACCGGTCGCCACGGCCATCGACGACGGCGGCAGTGACGGCGACAGCGGTGACGGCGGGCGCATCACGCCCGGGGTCCTCCCGGCCGGCCAGTACGCGGTCCTCCGGCACACCGGGCCCTACGACGGCCTGATCGCCAGCAACGCGGCCCTGCAGCGGTGGGCCGAGGAGCAGGGGATCACGTTCGACAGCTGGGATACGCCGGAGGGCACGGCCTGGCGCGCCCGCGCCGAGCACTACCTCACCAATCCCGCCGCCGAGCCCGACCCCTCGAAGTGGGAGGTCGACGTGGCCTACCTCATCACGGAGTCCTGAGCAGAGACCCGGCCCGGTCCGTTCGTCAGGCATGACGACGCTCGCGGGCCCGCGCCAGGCGCAGGGTGATGAGCGGGATGACGATGGCGGCGGCGATCAGGTGCCCCAGCGCCAGGGTGAGCCTGGTCGCGACCGCCGTATGGCCGGCGGCCAGCGGGAAGGCCAGTGACACCGCGACCAGGACCAGCGTGGTGCGCAGGAAGGCCCGCGCGGGGCCGGCGGCGCGGGCGGCGAGGATCATGGCCAGGATCGTGCCGAGGACGGTGCAGAAGATGGCGCCTGCGGCGAAGCTGGCCGGCGTGATGGCCTGCGCGTGGCTGGCGCCCGGTTCGCCGGCCCGCATCGGCACCGACAGGGCCCGGGCCAGCGCCCCGTAGCCGTACAGCACGATCGCGGCGGCCAGGGCGGCGGCGGCCCCGGCGACCGGAATCGGAAGCGCGGCGAGCCGGGCGGCGGCCCGGGTGCCGGCGGTCCTCCGGGCACTGGCGTCCGGGCACGGTGTCCCGGGCGTCGGTGTCCCGGGCGTCGGTGTGGCTGGCGTCGGTGTGGCGGGTTGCTGCGGTCATGATGACGGCTCCTGTTCCTGGCCGGGACCCCGACGGCCCCGCTCACCAAGGAGTCGGAACCGGCGGGCCGCGCTCGACACCGGCGGTCCGGGACGGGCGGTCCGGGACGGGCGGGCCGGGACAGGCGCCGGCGCTCAGCCGCACCCGGCGCCGTCCCGGGCTAGGCGGCGCCCAGTTCGGCGTTGGCCCGGGCCAGGACCACGCTCAGGACACGGCCCGCGGTCACCAGGTCCCCGGCGGGAAGGTCGCCCCACATCCGCTCGGTGATCTCGGTGACCGCCCCGCGGATCTGGCCGTGCAGCCGCTGCCCGGCATCAGTCAGCGTCACCTGCGGCTCATCGCCGCCGCCGGTCCGCAGGAGCTGAGCGTCGGCCAGGCCGGCGATACGGGCCTGAGCCATCGCCGGGCTGACCTTCAGCGCCCCGGCCACCCGGCTCTCCAGCTGGTCCCGGCCCAGGGTGCCGCCGCTGGCGGCGGTCAGGGTCAGGGTGATCCAGTCCGGTTCAGTCAGGCCGGTCCCGGCCAGCTGCCGGTCCAGGATCGCGTTGAGGGCCTTCTCGGTCTGGCCGAGGATCTGGGCGCCGAATGCGGGAGTAGTGGTGGACATGGGTCCGTCGCCTCCGAATTGATTGGTGTGGCCAACATTGGTGACGACCAACACTATCAATCGTTGGCCCGGCCAACAAGTGGCTTAGACTGGCCCGCATGACCACGGCCGAGACCACGCCCGCCCGGCTGACCGCCAAGCCGACCTGGCTGATCAGCCAGACCGCGGCGCATGCGCACCGGCTGCTGGCCGCGACGTTCGCCGCCGCGGGCACGCGTGGCTACCACTACCGCCTGCTGGCCGCGCTGCAGGAGTTCGGGCCGGCCAGCCAGGCCAGCCTGAGCCGCCGCAGCGGCATCGACCGCAGCGACGTGGTGGCCGCCCTGAACGAGCTCGGCGGCCGCGGCCTGGTCGAGCGCACCCCCGATCCGGCCGATCACCGCCGCAATATCGTCACCATCACCCCGGCGGGTACGGCGTGCCTGGACCAGCTGGAGAAGCTGGTGGCCGGCGTCCAGGACGAACTGCTCGCCCCGCTGTCACCGGAGGAACGGGACCAGCTGATCCGGCTGCTCTCCCGGGTCCTGGCCCACCACGCCAGCCCCTGAGACCTGCCCCGTGCCGCCCCGGTCCGCGGCCCGGCGCAGGCCACCGGGCCCCGGGCCGTTGACGGCCGGGCTATCCTCGGTCGCCTGCGGCCCGGAGGAACGAAATAGGTCAAAGTGAGGCAAATATGATGATGCCCGGCGCGGTGGCGCCGCTCACCGACATCGGGGTCTGGGCGCGCGGCAGCGGGCTGGAAATCGTGCTGCTCGTGACGGGGGCGGTGCTGCTGACCCGGTTCGCGACCTGGCTGGGCGGCCGGATCACCGCTCACATCGACGCGCACTCCGGGAACGGGGACAGCTTCCTGCGGTCCGAGGCGGCCAAGCACCGGCACGCGGTGACCCAGGTCGTGACCTGGAGCTTCCTGGTCCTGATCTACTGCCTGACCGCGGTGCTGGTCGCCCAGCGGTTCGGGGTGCCGCTGAGCGGGTTCGTCGCACCGGCGACGGTGGTGGGCGTGGCCCTGGGGTTCGGCGCCCAGCGCATCGTGCAGGACGTGCTGGCCGGGTTCTTCATGGTCGCCGAGCATCAGTACGGCTTCGGGGACCTGGTCCGCCTCAACGTGACGGGGGTGTCCATCTCCGTGACGGGGACCGTGGAAGAGGTCACGCTGCGCATCACCCGGATCCGGACCGTCGACGGTGAGGTGGTCACCACGCCCAACGGGCAGATCGTCCAGGTCATCAACCTGTCCCGGGACTGGGCCCGGGCCGTGATCGACGTGCCCGTGCCGGCCAGCGCGGATGTCGCCGCGGTCAGCGAACTCCTGGCCCGGGTCGGAGCCGACGCCTACGCCGATCCGGAACTGCACGACCTGCTGCTGGACCCGCCGGCGGTAATGGGGGTCGAGAGCATGGACATCGACCAGTTCCAGATCCGCATCGTGGCCCGGACCATGCCCGGCAAGCAGTTCCAGGTCGGCCGGGCGCTGCGGGTCCGCATCACCGCGGCCCTGCTCCGGGCCGGGATCAACATACCGGCTGGCCTGGACACCGCCGAGCCCACGGGGTCGCCATGACCCGGCTCCGGATCCGGCGCTCCACGCTCGCCCTCTGCGCCTTCTTCCTGCTCACCCTGGCCGTCTACCTGCTCGTGCGGCCCGATACGGTCGCCCAGGTCGGCGGCCCGGCCCAGACCCCGGCCAGCTCCGCCACCCACCCGGCCACCCCCGTCCCGTCCGCCACCCGGCCGTCAGCGTCGCCGTCCGGCCGCCACACGGCAACCGCTGCTCCCCGCCACAGCGCGGCGCCGTCCGCGACTCCGGCCCCCACCACCGTCGGCAGCACGCCCAGCCCGCCCGCGGCCACTCCCAGCCCCACCGTCACGCCGACGGCGACGGCGACCGTCCCGTAGACCGGCCCGGACAGTACGTGCCCTAACGGTCGGTTCGCGGTCCCGCCGTCCCCGGTGTCCTGATTCTGGGTCGCGGCCACGAGACGGAGGAAGTTGCGGATGATGCCGGGGCCGCGGGTGGTGAGGATCGACTCGGGATGGAACTGCAGCCCCTCGGCCGGATGCTGGGTGTGCCGCAGCCCCATGGGGATCCCGCCGGGGCCGCGGGCGGTGATCACCAGCCCGGGCGGCAGCGATTCCTCCTCGACGATCAGCGAGTGGTAGCGCGCCGCGGGAAAGCGCCGGGGCAGGCCGGACAGGACTCCGCCGCCATCGTGGGTGATCACTGACGCCTGGCCGTGGACGGGCTGCGGCGCGGCGGTGATCCGGGCGCCGCAGGCGGCCGCGATGGCCTGGTGCCCGAGGCAGATGCCGAGGATCGGGATGGTGGCCGCGCAGGCCCGCACGATGTCGATGCTGGCACCCGCGTCGGCGGGGGTACCGGGGCCGGGTGAGATGACGATGCCGGCCGGACCGAAGCCGGCGACGTCGGCGCCGCGGATCTCGTCGTTGCGGACCACCTCGACCTGGCATCCCTGCCTGAGCAGCAGATGGGCCAGGTTGTAGGTGAACGAGTCGTAGTTGTCGATCAGGACGATCGCCGGGCGGGCCCCGCCGGGCCGCTTCCGGGCAACCCGTCCGGGCCACCTGGGAGGCACCGGCCCGGCCACCGGAGGCGGCGCGTCGGCCGGCCGGCGGGCGAGCGCCGCCTGGAGACGGCGGGTGACCGGCCCGGCCATCCAGGTCGCCACGGTGCTGGCCGGAGGAGGGCTGACCGGAGCAGTGCTGGCCGGAGCAGGGCTGTCTGGAGGAGGGCTGTCTGGAGCGGGGCCAGCCGGAGCGGGACCAGCCGGAATGGGACCGGCCGGAACGGGACCAGCCGGAGCGGGACCAGCCGGAACGGGACCAGCCAGGGACCGGACCGGCATGACGCCCTGGACGGAGTTGGTGACGAACACCTCGCTGGCGTCCAGCAGCCGCCGGATGCGCAGCGGTGTTTCGCTGACCGCGAGGCCCTCCTCCCGGGCGATCCGCAGCACCGCCGCCCTCGTGACGCCGGGCAGCAGCCTGCCCCCGGCGGGCGGCGTGTGCAGGACCCCGTCGATCACCGCGAACACGCTGGCCCGGTCGGTCTCCAGCACCTCCCCGTCGCGGTCGGTGATCAGGAGTTGCTCGTCCGGGCCGGGACCCGCCTCTCCGGCGAGATGAGCCAGCAGGCGGCGGTCCAGCCACTTGTGCGGGCCGAGTCCGCCCGCAATCGTGACCGGCCTCAGGGCCACCGTCTCGGGAGGATCGCTGGCCGGGATCACCTCGACGGTGACCTGCAGCGGGCCGCCGACCGGTCGCGCGGCCAGCCTGAGCCGGCCGGACGGACCGTTGGAGAGACAAGAAGCGAGGTCGGCCTGCAGGCTGGGCGGGAGGTGCTTGCCGAACAGCCGCCACGTGCTGTCGTCCAGGCGCGCGAGATGCCGGTCGAGGCCGGGTGCGCGGCCGCCGGTCACGCGGAGCGAGGTGAACACGCCCCGCGCGGGCCGGGGCCGCAGCGCGGGCGGGATGGCCGCCGGGCCGGGCGCCGGTCGGCCGTCACCGGTGCGCCGGGTTCTTCCCGGAGCGTGGCGCCCAGCGCCCGGATCAGGGGGGCGGCTTTCAGCAGGCACTCGCGGTATTCGGCGTCGTCGTCGGAATCGGCGACGATCCCGCCGCCGCTGCCCAGCCACACCCGGTCGCCGGCGAACTCGAAGGTGCGGATCGCGACGTTCAGCTCCAGCCCGGCGACGGGACTGCGGTAGCCGACCGCCCCGGTGTAGGCCTCCCGGGGGGTGGCCTCCAGCTCGTGGATGATCTCCAGCGCCCGGACTTTCGGGGCGCCGGTGACCGACCCGGGCGGGAACGCCGCGGTGATCAGCTCCCCGTCACCTGCCCCGTCCCGCAGCGTGCCGCGGACGTCGGAGACGAGATGCCACACGCCCGGGTGGGCTTCCGCGCGCAGCAGCGCCGGCACCCGGACGCTGCCGGGCACGCAGACCCGGCTGAGGTCGTTGCGCATGAGATCCACGATCATGACGTTCTCCGCCCGGTCCTTGGCCGAGCGCTCCAGCGCCTCGCGCTCCCGCCGCGCGGCCTGGTCCCCGGCGGGCCGGGCCCGGGTGCCCTTGATCGGCTGCGTCTGCACGCTCCGGCCGGTCCGGCGCAGGAACAGCTCCGGCGACAAGCTGGCCAGGGCCCCGCCGGGTGCCCGCAGGAACGCGGCATACGGCGGGTCCAGCCGGGTGACCGCGCGGCAGAACGCGTCGAGCGGGTCGCCGGCGAACGGTGCGTCGAGCCGCAGGCAGATGTTGGCCTGGAAGATGTCGCCGCGCCGGATGTAGCGGACCGCCTGGCGGACCGCGGCCCGGTGCTCCTCCGCCGAGGGGGTCAGCCGGAAGCCGCCGCAGGAATAAGTCGCGCGGCTGGCCGCCGCCGGCCCGGGCCCGCTGCGACAGCTCCCCGAACCGGCGCTCCAGCGCGTCACCGCGGCCGGGTCCCGGCAGCGCCTCGAACCACCACCGCCCGGTGGCCCGGTCACGGCGCAGCACGTGGTCGTAGTAACCGAACCACCAGGCGGGAAGCTGGCGGGGCGCACCGGGCGCGGGCGGCACCGGCAGCACCTGCCCGGCCACGGCGAAACCCAGGTAGCCGATCCAGCCCCCGCCGAAGGCCGCCCCGGCCTGGTCATGAGCGAGGTCCGGCAGCGGCGCGTCCAGCACGTCTGCCGCCGGGCCGGGCGGACCGCACACCCGGACCGGGTCGGAGGCCACGATGTCACTGCCACCGGCCCAGGTCCCCAGCAGGGCCACCGGGTGCGGGTCGGCCCGCACCAGCCGCAGCACATCGGCCGCGCCCAGGTCCCAGTCCAGGGCCCGGGACACCACGCGGGACGGCGCCGCAGATCGCATGGTCCCCGCCCTTCTCCCAGCCAGACGGCGCGTTCCGGGCGGCGGCCCCGCGCGGCGTCCAGGCTTCCCCGGACATCCTGCACCCGGGACGCACCATGTCCCGCCGATCTCCCCCACGCCCCCGGCCACATCATCGTCCGCGACTCCGCCTGACCGTGCGACAATCCGTCTAGACTGTCTAGATCTCAGGGGGATCCATGAGTTGGCAGGTTCAGGAGGCCAAGCAGCGTTTCAGTGAACTCCTCCGCTCAGCGCACGCTGAAGGACCGCAGATTGTCACCCGTCATGGGCAGGAGATAGCCGTGGTCATTGACATCGCCGACTACTGGCACCTCAGGGGGGACATCGCCGATTTCAAGGACTACCTGCGGGAAGGCCCTGACTTTGACGACCTCGACCTGACCAGGAGCTGCCGAGCGCCCACGGGACACCGACTGGGCGACTGAGACATGACCTACCTGCTCGACACCAACGTGATCTCTGAGCTGCGCAGACGGGACCCAGATCCCCACGTCCTCGCCTGGTATGCCAGGGTCACCTCGGCCGATGTGTTCGTCAGCGTCCTGACCATTGGCGAGATCCGGCTGGGAATCGAACGACTGCGCAAAAAAGACGGCGCCCAGGCCGAACTCCTGGAGCGCTGGCTCCACGGACTGCACCACACCTATGGAGACCACATCGTCAACGTGGACGCCGCCATCGCCGAGGAATGGGGGCGCCTGAATACTCGCGATCCGCTTCCCATCATCGACGGACTGCTAGCGGCCTCGGCCAAGGTCCGCGGATGGACGCTGGTCACCCGTAACACCGCAGACGTCGCCCGCACCGGGGTGACGCTGGTCAATCCCTTTGATCCAGCGACCAGCTGACCAGCGGCCATCCGCCCAGCCTGAGGCGCAACCCGAACTAGCCGCGCTAGTCAGCGGGCCAGCTGAGCCGCCGCCCGCGCCGCGATGTGCTTCCCGATGACGAGGGAGGCGGTGGCGGCGGGGGACGGCGCGTTCAGCACGTGGATGACGCCGTCGCCTTCCTCGATCAGGAAGTCGTCGACCAGGGCCCCGGACCGGCTCAGGCACTGGGCCCGGATCCCGGAGGGCCCGAACGTGACGTCCCCGGAGGTGATGCTAGGGATGTACCTGCCGCATCTCGGCCAGGTAGGCCGGCTTGACCAGGTCACGCCAGATCTCCAGGGCCCCGGTGCCCGCGTAGCGCCGGGCCAGCCGGCGCAGCCCCGGGAAACGCAGGCTGTCCAGCAGGTCGCGGCCGCTCACCGAGAGCCGGCCGTAGCCCTCCCGGGCCAGCGCCGGCACCGCGTTCGGCCCGGCGTGCAGCGTCCCGTCGATGCCCCGGGTGAAGTGCACGCCGAGGAACGGGAACGCCGGGTCGGGTACCGGGTAGACCAGGCCCCGGACCAGGTCGGCGGCGGCCGCGCGGAACGTGTAGTAGTCACCGCGGAACGGGACGATCCGGTAGTCACGGCCGCCCTGGCCGGTCATCGCGGCGATACGGTCGGCCTGGAGCCCGGCGCAGGCCACCACGGTCCGGGCCAGCAGGGGCCCCGCGGCGGTCTCGGCCACCCAGCCGTCCCCCTTGCGGGTGATGCCCCGCACGCCGTGACCGGTCAGCACCTGGCCGCCCGCCTTGGCGACGACCCCGGCGTACGCCGCGCTGACCTGCCGGTAGTCGATCACCCCGCTCTCCGGGATGTGCAGCGCCCGCAGGCCGCGCACCGACGGCTCGAGCTCGCTGATTTCCGCCGGTCCTATCTCCCGGACCGCCAGCCCGTTCGCCCGCCCGCGGTCGGCCAGATCGGCCAGCCGGGGCAGCTCGCTGTCCCGGCTGGCCACCACGAGCTTGCCGGTCTGCCGGTAGGGGACCTGGTGGGCGTCGGCGAACTCCATCAGGGCCAGCCGGCCCGCGGTGCAGAACCGCGCCTTCAGGCTGCCCGGCTGGTAGTACAGGCCCGCGTGGATGACGCCGGAGTTGTGCCCGCTCTGGTGGGTGCCGGCCGCCGGCTCCTTCTCCAGCACCGCGAGCCGGAGCCCGGGGCGCTCGCCGAGCAGGGCCATGGCGGTGGCCAGGCCGACCAGCCCGGCGCCGATGACGATGACGTCGAAGGTGGTATCGCTGGCCGCCCTGGACGTGCCCGACCGCATCCGCGCCTCCGGTGATCTGCTCGCACGTCAGGCTAGAGCAGGCTTGCGGGCCACTCCGCCGAGGGTGCCAACCTGAGCCGGGGGGACGGGGCCGGGATCGGGCCGCCAGCGGGGTATCGGCACCACGCCGGGGGCCACCGGCTCGAGGCCGTCGAAGAAGCCGTGGATCTCGGCCGCCGTGCGGAGCTGGTACGGGACGGCGCCGGTCTGGGCGTACTGCTGCCCGGCCTCGCGGTGGGCCGGGCCGCTGCTGATGCTGTCGGCCAGGGCCAGGTAGCTGCCCGGCGGCAGGCCGTCCAGCAGTTCGCTGACGATCGACCGCGCTTCGGCGTAGTCGCTGACGTGGCCCAGCACTCCGATCAGGAGCACGGCGGTCGGCTGGGCCAGGTCCAGCGTGCCGGCGGCGCCGGTGAGGATGGTGCGGGGCTCGCGCATGTCCGCGTGGACGTACGCGCAGGCGCCCTCGGCCGTGCTGGTGAGCAGATCGCGGGCGTGGGCCAGCACGAGCGGGTCGTTGTCGGCGTACACGATCCGGCAGCCGGGCGCGATCCGCTGGGCGACCTGGTGGGTGTTGTCCGCGGTGGGCAGGCCCGCGCCGACGTCGAGGAACTGGCGGATGCCGGCCTGGGCGGCCAGGAAGCGGACCGCGCGGGCCATGAACTGCCGGGCGGCTAACGCCGTATCGACGATGCCCGGGTAGACCTCCCGGTACCGGTCACCGGCCTCCCGGTCGACGGGATAGTTGTCCGTCCCGCCCAGCCAGTAGTTCCAGATCCGGGCCGAATGCGGTACCGCCGTGCTGATCTCCGGTTCCGGATCCGCGCCGTCCTCGGTCATCAGACGTTCTCCCAATTTGCCGGGAAAGTTACCCATCAGCCTATTTCCCACCGGCCGGCCGGCTCATGCCACTGGCGCCCCGCCGGATCCTCGAACTTGCCCACTGGCAGGTCGCGGCGGTCGAACAGACGATGAGCCTCGAAGACCAGGCCACGGGACAGACCCAGGAGATGGAAGACCAGCTCACCCACCAACTGCTCGACCGCGGCGGCCTGTGGAATGACACGTCAGGGGCTCCAACGGCCTGATCGGGCCACCGGATGCCGCCGGGTCTACCTTGGCCCGCCGGGGGGCGGCAGGAGTTCGGTGCGGTACTGCGGGGCCAGGGCCTGGGACTTGGCGATGAACGCGGCCTGAGCCGCCTCGTCGAGCCTGGGCGGGGGCTCGGTCCGGGTGGCCACCGGAACCCCGACCTCGAGGAAGAACTCCTCCTGGCCGGACGGTGAGCACATGCACAGCAGCCGCACCGGCTGGCCGGAGGCGTTGGTGAAGGCGTGCGGGGCGTTGGCCGGCACGTTGACGGTCTCCCCGGCCCGGGCCACCATGCGCTCGCCGCGGAAGGTGAGCTCGACCTCGCCGTCGAGCACGGTGAACATTTCCTCGAAGTCGTGGCGGTGCGGAGGAGGCCCGCCGCCCGGCGGGACGTGCATGTCGATGAGCGTGTACCGGCCGGCCGTATCTTTACCGCTCAGCAGGATGGTGTAGGTGTCACCCACCAGCCCTATGTGCGCCAGCGACGCGTCCTCATCCGGCCGGGCCACGGCCAGCGTCCGCTGCGGGTCGTCCGGCGGGACCGCCGGGGGCGAAGTGTCCTGGCTGTCGGTCATGACGCTGCTCCTTGTCCCTGGCCGCAGGTCTGCGCTGCGCTGATGGTCACGTGACGAGGCGGATGTTGAATTCCGCCGAACCGACCGACTGCGCGAGGGCCGCGAACAAGAAGAAGTAGTGCTCGGTCCCGCGGGCGGACACGATGCCGCCCAGGTCCACGATGGAGTCGTCCGGCCACCCGAGGCCGCCCAGCAGGGACTTCACCGTGGCCTTGGCCGCGGCGTCGTCGCCGGACACGAAGACGCTGCTCGGCGGCAGGGCGGCGGGCTCGGTCATGACCGCCATCGCGGCGGTGTTCATGGTCTTCACCACCTTCGCGTCCGGGAGGGCCGCCTGGAGCTTCTCCCCGAGGCTGGAGTTCGGGTAGACCAGCTCGAACGCGGGCGTGCTCGCGTTGGCCACGTCGACCAGGACCTTCCCCGCGAAGGCCGCCGCCCCGATTCCCCCGACGACCTCGAGGGATGCCGCCCCGGGCGTGGCGTTGATCACCACGTCGTTCCCCGCGACCGCGTCCGCCAGCGACGTGACCGGCGCGTTCAGGCCGGTCCTGGAGGCCGGATCCCGGGAGCCGAACGTGACCTCATGGCCCGTCTCCGACAACCGCCGGGCCAGCGTCTGTGCCACGTTCCCGGTGCCCAGAATGGCGAGCCGCATGATCATCCCCCAGCGCTAGGCGTATATGCGGAATAATTCGTCCGTATCAGTCACCTTAGTGCAGCTCACGGGGAGGCCGCGCCGCGGATCTGGGATCTGGCCCCAATTTCGTGAAGCGGCTGCCCCGGTCGGCTGACGGGTCCACGGCCGGGCGGTAGCCCTGCAGACCTGCACAGACGCCGGCACCGCCCCGTCCGGACGCCCGGCCTCCACGGAATGTGGCCCAGAGCCCAATCGGAGCGGTCCTAGCCAGCCCGGCGGTCGCCGTCTGGAACGAGGATCCCGGCTACCGGGGCGGCGAAGCCGGGGCCGCGGGGACGCGGTGATCGCGTCTGCAGGGCGTCGGTGGCAGGCGCGCGGGGGGTCAGCCGAGCCGTTTGACCTGTCGCAGTGCGGGGGCGGTTTCGACGTACTGCACGCCTGGGAGGGGGCCGACGTGCTCAGCCAGGTATCGGTAGAGGTCGCTGGTGTTGCGGGTGATGGCGGCGGCGACCATGTTGTGCGGCCCCGTGACGGCCGCCGCGAAGCTGATGGGCGTGTGGCCGGCGAGGGCGGTCCCGACGTGGTCCAGGCGGGCCGGGTCCACGCGAAGCCAGAGGTATGACATGAGGCGGTAGCCGAGGCGGCGCGGGGGGAACTCGGTGCAGATGAGCACGATGCCCTCGGCCAGCAGGCGGTCCAGGCGTCGTTTCGCGGTGGAGCTCGCGAGTCCGGTGGCCGCGGCGAGCTGCGGGTAGGTCGCCCTGGCACTGTCGGCGAGTGCGGCGATGAGTGAGCGGTCGGCCTCGTCAAGGTCCGCGGGCTCGGCGTCCGGTTCCGCCTCGCGGTGCGCGGGGGGTGCCAGGGCGGTGTGCTGGTCGGGGGTGAGGGGGCGCTGCTTGGTGGACCAGACCGGGGGATCACCGTCGTAGACGTGCAGCAGGCAGTGGGCGTTGATGCCGGTGACGCGGTTCATCCGGTGCAGGCTCGGGAGCAGCGGCGCGTCGTCCTCGCCGGTGGCGGGTGCGGTGATTCCGCAGTGGATCTCGGTGCCGGCACCGCCGATGGAGACGTACACGGTCTCAGGCAGCCGGGCTAGCGACTGAGCCAGCGATGTCGCGGCGTCGGGAGTGACCTGGATGCGCATGATCCATTCGGTGTGGCCCAGGCGCGCGGGGACAGCGCGGGCCACGGTCCGCAGGCCGAGGGTGCACAGGTTGCGGTAGCGGCGGGCGACGGTGTTCTCAGAGACGCCCAGGACCTGGCCGATCAACCGGAAGGAAGCCCGGCCGTCGAGCTGAAGGGCCTGGAGCACCTGCCAGTCAAGCTCGTCGAGGGTGACGGTTTCTGCCATAAAACGTGCTCCATGTGACGGTTAACTCCATTATCCACGCCACGGCGACGTCAGCAAGAGGATCTCGCGGGATCGTGAGGGCGAACGAACCGGCACGCGCAGGACACTGCGGCCACCGCCGGTCCCGGAACGGAAGGCACAAGGTACACGGATCATGCGTAAGTGGGCTCCCCTGCTCGCGGTCTGCATGGGCACATTCATGCTGGTAGTGGACGAAACCATCACCCTGGTGGCCCTGCCGGACATCTCCACCTCCCTGCACGCCTCCCTGGATGCACTCGCCTGGGTCGTCGACGGCTACGCCCTGGCCCTGGCGGCGGCGCTGCTCGCCGTCGGCACCCTGGCCGACCGGTGGGGCCAGCGCCGCGTCTACCTCGCGGGGCTGGCGGTGTTCACGCTCTCCTCGCTGGTCTGCGGGCTGTCTGCCACCCCCGCTCTGCTGATCACCATGCGCGTCGTGCAGGGCGCCGGCGCTGCCGGGATCTACGCCACCTCCATCTCCCTGCTGCGCAACACCTACAGCGGACGCGAGCGGGCCACGGCCCTGGGGGTGTGGGGTGCGGTCGCCTCCGGCGGGGCCGCCCTCGGCCCGCTGGCCGGCGGCATCCTGACGCAGGCGTTCGGCTGGGGCTGGATCTTCTTCGTCAACGTCCCGGTCGGTGTCGCGGCCATCGTCCTGACCGCCCGGGCGGTGCCGGCGCCGGCGAGCCGGCCGGGCAGCGAGCGCGCGAGCCTGGACGTGGCCGGGATGCTGCTGTTCGCGCTGTTCGCCAGCTCCCTGCTCTACGGTACCGTCCGCGCTCCCGCCGCGGGCTGGAGCGGCACCGGGACCCTCGCCGCCCTCCTTGTCTCCGCCCTGGCCCTGATCGCGTTCGTGCTGCGGCAGCGCGCGAGCGACCACCCGATCCTGGACCTGGCGCTGCTGCGCCGCCCGGCGTTCACCGCCGCCCTCATCGCGATCTTCGTCGGCATGTTCACTGCCTACGGGTTCATGGCCTATACCTCGATCTGGCTGCAGTCCCTGACCGGCCTGTCCCCGCTGCAGGCGGGGCTGGTCATACTGCCCAGCGCCGTCGCGTCCATGGCCGTCTCGGTGATGGCCGGACACTGGCTGCGCCGCTTCCTCCCGCGCTACTCCCTGCCCGTAGCGCTTCTGCTGGTCGCCGCTGGCGCCCTGGCCCAGACCGGCCTGACCCCTGCCTCCACCGGCAGCCGTGTCATCGCCGGGCTGCTCATCAGCGGCCTCGGCATGGGCATGGTCTTCCCGGCCGCCTCCTCCCTCGCGGTCGAATCCGTCCCGCATCGCCGCGCCGGCATGGCCGCAGGCGCATTCACCACCTTCCAGCAGCTCGGCTACGCCATCGGCGTGGCAATCTTCGCGACTGTGGTGGCAGCCATGGCAAAAACCGGCCTGACCGGGCACGTCACCGACCCCCACGCAACCGCCCAGCAGCTCACCAGCGGCGGCGCCCACGCGATCACCACGCAGGCCCCGGCCGAAGCCCGCTCCGCCCTCGAACACCTGCTGCGCACCGCGTTCGTCCACGGCCTCAACGCCGTTGCCCTAATCGGCGCGATCCTGGCTCTGGCCGCGGCAGTCATCACCGCGCTCGCCCTGCGCCGGGAGACGACGGCCACGCAGAGCCACGCCGAGCCAGACACCGCCGGCACGGTCACCCCGGTCAACTCATAAACCGGCATCTGGCCATCTGGCGCCAGCGATCGTTCGGCTGGCAATCACCAACTCCCGAGGAGATTCCAATGAGCGTGCACATGTCCTCTAAGCCGGCCGACGAGGCATCCCGGCTGCCCGCGGCGGCATGGCTGGTCCTCGGCATCGTCCTGGTCGCGGACGTCATGGACCTGCTTGACTCCACCATCACCACCATCGCCGCGCCGACCATCAGCTCCTCGCTGCACGGCGGCCCGGGCCTGATCAAGTGGCTGGGCGCCAGCTACGCGCTGGCCCTGGGAGTGCTGCTGGTCACCGGCGGGCGGCTGGGCGACAAGTACGGCCGCCGCCGGACCTTCCTGATCGGCCTCGCCGGCTTCACCGCAGCCTCGCTGGCCTGCGGCCTGGCCTGGGATCCTTCCTCGATCATCGTGGCCCGGCTGGTCCAGGGTGCGTTCGGCGCGCTGCTGATCCCGCAGGGCTTCGGCATCCTGGGCTCGGTCTTCCCGCGCGAGCACATCGGCAAGGCGTTCAGCGCCTTCGGCCCGGTCCTGGGGCTGTCGGCTGTCGGCGGTCCGCTGCTGGCCGGTCTGCTGATCGACGCCAACCTGTTCGGGCTGGGCTGGCGGCCCATGTTCCTGATCAACATCGTGCTGGGCGCGGCCGGGCTGGCCGCCGGGCTCAGGCTACTGCCACGCGACGTCGGCGACCGCGCAGTGAGCATCGACGCCCTGGGCTCGGCGCTGCTCGCGGCGTGCATGCTGGGCCTGCTGTTCGGCCTGATCCAGGGGTCCACCGGCGGGTGGACGGCCGCGCCGGTCGCCGCCCTGGCCGCCGGGGCGGTCTTCTTCGCCGCCTTCGCCCAGCGCCAGCGGACCGCGGCGGTGCCGCTGATCAAGCCGTCGCTGCTGCGCAACCGGGGCTTCACCGCCGGGCTCATCCTCGGCCTGGTCTTCTTCGCCGCCGTGGCCGGGCTGCTCTACGCGGTCTCGCTGTTCCTGCAGCGGGGGGCCGGCTACAGCCCGGAGCGGGCTGCGGTGACCGGGTTCGCCCCGGCCGCCGCCGGGATCGTTATCGCGTCGGTGGCCTGCAGGAACCTGGTCACCAGGCTGGGCCGCCGGCTCAGCCTGGCCGGCATCGTCGTGACGGTGGGCGGCGCAGCCGTATTGGCAACCATCGTGGCGCACTCGGGCACGGCGGCCAGCGCGGCCGAGCTCGCCCCGGCCATGACCCTCATCGGCCTGGGCATGGGCGCCACGTTCTCCACCATCTACGACATTGCCATCGGCGACATTGACCCGGCCGAGGCCGGCAGCGCCAGCGGCTCGCTCAGCTCGACCCAGCAGCTGGCCAACGCGATCGGCGCGGCCGTCATCACCACCATCTACTTCCGCGCGCTCGCCGGCGGCCCGGCGCACGCCATGACCCTCAGCCTGCTCACGGTCATCGCCCTCGGCGTGCTGAGCTGCCTAGCCATCCCGCTGCTTCCGCGCGGTGCCCGGCCCGTCGGCCCGCACTGACCAGCAGGCACTGCCACCAGGCGGCAATGCGCGTGCCTAACGTTCCGCCGATCACCTGGAGAGAAGGCGGCGCAGAACAACCGATTCGTGAAGGTTGCGGCAGCGGTCATTTCTGGGCGGTGAGCAGGACGCGCTTCCAGCCCAGCCCGATCGCCTAGTCCGCCCGCTTGAGCTGCCCGGTCCCTGAGGTTCCCCTTGGGGACTGATGGCGCTCGTCAGGCGGCAGCCTTCTGAGCGGTGTTGTCCTGGATGAATCGGGCGGCCCGGTTGAGGGCGGCGTCGCCTTCGTCGAGGAGGGCGGCGAATGCCTGGAAGACGTGCGGGACGCCGGGGGTGATGTCCAGGATGACGGCCACGTCGTCGGCGGCGGCCTTCACCGCGAGGCGGGTGGCGTCGTCGAGGAGCACCTCGTGTGATCCGGCCTGGATCAGCAGCGGCGGCAGTCCGGAGAGGTCGGCGAAGATGGGGCTGACCAGGGGGTCGGCCGGGTCTGTGCCGGCCAGGTAGTCCGCGGCCCGGGTGCGGATGGCCTGGGCGCTGATGGCCGGGTCGGCGTGCGCTTTGCCGGCGTAGCTGCTGCCGGTCACGGTGAGGTCGGTCATCGGGGAGAGCAGCAGGGCCGCCGCGGGCATCGTCAGGCCCTCCGCCTTGCCGGCGATGAGGAGCTCGATGGCGAGGTTGCCGCCGGCCGACTCGCCCGACACGACGATGTGGCCGGCGCTGCCGGCCTGCCCGGCCAGGGCGCGGTAGGCGGCCGTGACGTCCTGGAGCGCGGCCGGGTAGGGGTGCTCGGGCGCGAGCCGGTAGTCGGCCGACACGGCGCGCATGCCCGTCTTGCGGGCCAGGCTGGACGCCAGCCCCACGGATCCCCCCGCGGAGCCAAGCGCGAAGCCGCCGCCGTGAATGTGGAAGATAGTGCCGCGCGGCTCGACGTCGGCGATGTCGATGAAGATCACCGGGATGCCGCCCAGGTCTCCGGGCGTCATGCGGACGTCTGCCGGCAGGGGCTGCGAGGTGAGCATCTGCTCGAGGAGGGGGCGCTGGGCGGCGACGTCCCCGCCGAGATCGAACGGGGCGTTGCGGAGGATCTGGTCGACCATGTCGCGCTGCTGGGCGGTCATTGCCGTTCCTTTCATCGTGGCGGGCCGGGGCGGGTGCCCCGGCAGCCGGGCCGGGTTACAAGATTTAGATTAGCTCTAATTTAATTAGTGTCAAGCTAGTTAGCTCTATGCTAGATTGTGCGGGTGACCGAGGACGGGAGACGACGTGACTGACCTGCGGCAGGTATTCGATGACCTGGTGAGGTTCGAGACGATCCTGTGGGGGGCGATCGACGCGCGGCTGCAGGAGGAGTGCGGCGTCGGTCTCGCGAGCCTGAACGCCATGCTCGTCATCGACGCGACACCGCTGTGCCGGGTCCACGACATCGCCCGGGCGGTTGCGATCACCGTGGGCGGCGCCAGCCAGGCCGTCGACCGCCTCGAGTCCGCCGGCCTGTGCGCCCGCCGGGCCAACCCCTCGGACCGGCGCTCATCGATCGTGGAGCTGACCCCCGAGGGCATGGAACTCCTGGCGCATCGCCGCCCCCGTCTTCGACAGCGAACTCGACCGCCTGCTGCGGGCTCCGCTGCCCGGTACCGCCCTCACGCATCTGGCCGATGCCCTCAGCACGCTCCGCCGGTCCGCGGCCGCCCAGGCAGTCAGCCCTGCGGCTGGCGGGGCCTCGAAGCGAAGCTAGGAGCTCCCCGACGACCAGCGCCACCGCCCGCGCCGTCCGGTAGGGCGGATACGGCACTATCAGCAGCTACGGACTCGGCCGTGACGGGGTCGAGACCATCACGAAATACGGGCCAGATCCCGCGCTGCGGGCCCGGGATACGTTAAGAGGAATTTTTCGTCCGGACAGGAGGTCACGTGGCCCGCAGACCCGCCGCGGACGACCCGGCCAGCGCGATCCGTGCCACCGGCGCGGCGGACCCGGCCGGCCCGGCCGGCGAAGCCGCCGGGATCACGGTCCGGCGCCGGCGTCCCCGGCGCGACGCCGAGCTGAACCGCGAGCGCATCCTGGACGCGGCCGTCTCCGTGATGCTGCGGGAAGGCCGCCATGTCCCCCTCGCGGTCATCGCGGGCGAGGCGGGGGTCGGCGTGGGGACGCTGTACCGCAGCTTCGCGGACCGCGAGGCCCTGCTGCACGCGCTCGAGTACCGCGCCTACGGCCTGCTCAACCAGATCCTCGACGAGGTCAGCCAGCGGGACATCCCCGGACTCGGCGCGGTCCGGGAGTTCCTGGCCGGGACCCTCGCGATCGGCGACCAGCTGATCCTGCCCCTGCACGGCGCGCCCCCGCTGGTCAGTGACCGGGCCGTGCACGCGCGGCAGGAGATCAACCGCCGCCTCGACCGCTTCATCGAGCGCGGTCAGGCGGACGGCAGCATCCGCGCGGCCGGTCACCGCGACTGACGTCATCGTGTTCAGCGCGCTGATCACCCAGCCGCTGCCGCACGGCCCCGCCTGGCCGCTGATCGCCGGGCGCCAGCTCGCGATCTTCGTGAACGGGCTCGCCGGGAGCGGCCCGGCGGGGATGCCGGGTCCCGCGGTGACCCGCGAGGACATCGAGGCCGCGTTCACGCTCCGCGGCGGTCCGCGGTCTGGCGCCGGGGAACCCCGCCGCGTCGCCGATAATCCTTAGTGGGCCGGGTGACGACCGCCGTCGCCTGTCCCGATCTCGGCCGACCGCGGGAGAAAGCAGGGCGTGCATGTCTTCGCTGGACGTGACCAAGCCGAACATCGCCCGGATGTACGACTACTGGCTCGGCGGCAAGGACAACTTCGAGGCCGACCGGGAAGCAGCCGAGGCCATCCGGCAACGCCGCCCCAACGTGGCCGACGCAGGCCCTCGACAACAAGAAGTTCCAGACCCGGGCCATCAGCTACGTGGCCGGGCAGGGCGTACGGCAGTTCCTGGACGTCGGCTCGGGGCTGCCCACGTCCCCGGTCCGGGGCGAAGGCGCGGCACCGCTGTGGCTGGCCACGCACGAGGCGGCCCGGGCCGTCCTCCCGGACGCGATGGTGGCCTACGTCGACTACGACCCGGTGGCGGTGACCCATTCGCAGGCCCTGCTGGGCGCGGGCAGCCGCCAGGTCGTGGCGGTCGGCGGGGACATGGGTGACCCGGGGGCGATCCTGGCCGACCAGGGCATCCGCCGGGCCGGATTCAGCCTGGACGCCCCGGCCTGCGTGATCCTGTGCTGCGTGCTGCACTTCCTGGACGCCGGGACGGCGAAAGGCGTGGTGGACGGCTTCGCCCGGGCCCTGGCTCCCGGCTCGTACCTGATCATCTCCATCGGGTACGGCCAGGGCCGGGCCGGCCAGGAGTTCGCCAGCACCTACAACGCCCAGGACGGCAGCCGGATCTACGCCCACACCCGGGAGGACATCTCGGCCCTGTTCGACGGCCGGACCTGGTGCCGCCGGGGATCGTGGACTGCGCGACCTGGCGGGTGCAGCCGCCGCCGGCCGCACCGGCGGACCAGGCCTCGATGATCCTGGGCGCCGTCGCCCGGCGCCGCTAGCCGGACACGATCCGGGCCGGACACATGGCGGCCGCAGATGATTTCGCGGGCGCTCGCCAGTCCTAAGGGGAGAGACCCGCGGACATCCCGAGGAGAGCAGCGCGATGACCACGCCCGTGACCGTGCCCCAGACCAGCCTGGACCAGCGCTTCAGCGATCCGGCCGCCGCCGCGACCAGCTGGGAGGCGACCCGCCGCGCGCTCGAGACCGCCGAGCTGTTCTGGATCTCCACGGTCCGCGCCGACGGCCGGCCGCACGTCACCCCGCTGGTGGCCGTGTGGGACGACGGCGCCCTGTACTTCTGCACCGGCGACGCCGAGCAGAAGGCCGTCAACCTGGCCGCTAACCCCCGCGTAGTCCTGACCACCGGCTGCAACGGCTGGGAGAGCGGCCTCGACGTCATGGTCGAGGGCGAGGCGGTCCGGGTCACCGACAACGGCACGCTCGGCCGCCTGGCCCAGGCGTGGGCGGCCAAGTGGGACGGCCAATGGCACTACGAGGCCCGGGACGGCGCGTTCCGCCACCCGGGCAGCGAGGAGCCGGTCCTGGTGTTCGGGGTCGCCCCGGCCAAGGTCCTGGCCTTCACCAAGGGCACGTTCGCCCACACCCGCCACCGCTTCTGAAGGCACCGCATCGTCCGGCCCCCAGCCCCGCACTGCCGATTCCGGACACAACGCTTCCTTCCTGGGTAGATCAGCGTTAAGAAGGATGCTGGTGGTACGCCGGATACGGAGGGAGCGCCTGAGATGGCCCGTTACCGTGGCACGGTCGCCGGAGCGACGAGTCTCGTGCTGATCACGGGGGCTCGTCACGGCCGCCTCCCCCGCCCTGGCGCGCCACCCGGCCACCCGGCCAGCACGCAGGCTGCACGGCCGGGGCGCACACCCTGGCCCCGCCCGGCTCGCGCCTGTACCCGGACACCGGCAACGGCGGCTACACCAGCCTGCACACCGACGTGCGCCTGGTCTACGACGCCACCACCAACCAGTTCCTGCCCGGCAACCACGTCACGCTGACCGACCGGGCCACCCAGTGCCTGACCAGCTTCAGCCTGGACTTCGAGCGCCGGTCGGTGAACACCACGGCCGGCCCGGACATGACGGTCACCTCGGTCCAGGTGAACGGCCGCCCGGCCACGTTCACGTTCGTGCAGCCCACCTATCCCGGCGACCCGCACGGCCCGGGCGACCCGAACCCGCTGGCCCACCAGGCCTCCCAGACCAACCCGGTCGGCGGCCCGCACCACAACCCCCTCCCGCCGGCCTGCACCCCCGAGCTGACCTCCACCAAGCCGGCCACCAAGGAATCCGGGAACGGCACCCCGTGCCCGGCCAACAAGCTGGTCATCACCCCGGCCACGCCGCTCCGCGGCGGGAGCACGTTCCAGGTCACCGTGGCCTACACCGGCCGGCCCGGCGTGCACAACGACGGGGACGGCACCACCGAGGGCTGGTTCCGGTCGGACCAGCCCAAGGGCGACGGCGGCTTCGTGACCACCGAGCCGGTCGGCACCGAGGACTGGATGCCGCTCAACGACTACCCGAGCGCCAAGCCGACCTACGACTTCTCCGACACCGTCAACGCGGGCAAGACCGTGCTGGCCAACGGCATTCTCGAGGGAACCCGCCGGAATCCGGCGGACGCCCGGTTCCCGCACGGCTCGGTGACCTGGCACTGGCATTCGGCCGCGCCGGTGGCGAGCTACCTCGTGGAGGACAGCGTCGGGGGCTTCGACCTGACCGAACGGACCGTTGGGGGAACGAAGTTCTATCAGGCTCAGGCCAGCTCGCTGAGCGCGGCGCGGAAGGCGGCGAACCGCGCGATCATGGACAAGCAGCCGGACATCACCCGGTTCGAGAGCCAGTTCAACGGGCCGTACCCGTTCTCCTCGGGCGGGGTGGCGGTGGGCCGGCCGTCCGCCTCCTTCGAGGAGGAGATGCAGACGATGATCACCTTCGCGGGCGGGACGATCGACACCGACACCCTCTACCACGAGAACATGCACCAGTGGTGGGGCGACCACGTCACCGAGTCCGGCTACCGGATGACGTTCTACAAGGAGGGCCTGGCCACCCTGGCCGAGTTCCTGTTCGCGGCCCGGAAGGCGCAGGGGAAGGCGGGCGGCCCGGGCACCGCGGCCGGGCGGCGGGCCTTCCAGGCCAGCCTGGACGCCACGTTCGCCAGCACCTACGCGAGCAAGGACGGCTTCTGGACCGTGGCGCCGTCCAACCCGACGGCGTGGGGGCTGTTCAGCGGCTCGTCCACCTACGACCGGCCCGGCATCGCCTACATCGCGCTGCGCCAGATCCTCGGCCACGCGAACTTCACCCGGGCGCTGGAGCAGATCCAGCGCCAGTACGGCGGGGCGTCGATCAGCGAGCCGCAGCTGGAGGCGGGCTTCGCCCGGTGGCTGCCGTCCCGGAGCGGCGCGTGCCGCCAGCGGCTCGGCCAGTTCTTCACCGAGTGGTTCGACACCGCCTACCCGCGCGGCGGCGGGGCGCACCGGCCGCACATCACCGGCCCCGGGCTGGCCGGCCCCGGGTTCTACGGCGGCGCCTGCACCCGGTAGGAGCGCGCAGCCGGGCCGGGTCACGGGCGGGATCCCGCACAACCGCACAACCGGCCCTTGACGGCCTCTTGACCGCCCATTTCCCTGGGGTTAAATTACGGGATGAATTAAGGCTTATATCAAGCCACGTGCCATCATCGGCTCTCAACCCAGGCGCCTTTGACCAGGCATTTCTCCAGGAGCGGCTTCTCACAGGCAGGACAGGCAGGGACAGCCATGGGCGTGACGAACGTACCCTTCTACCGGCGGATCTCGATCATCGGACTGGTGCTGGCCCTGGTGGCCGCTTTAGCCCTGCTCGCGGGGCCGCCTGGCCGGGCCGCGGCCGCATCGACGCTGCTGTCGCAGGGCAAGACCGCGACCGCGTCGTCGACCGAGAGCGCCGCGTACCCGGCCTCGGACGCCGTGGACGGCAACACCGGGACCCGCTGGTCCAGCGCGTTCTCCGACCCGCAGTGGCTGGAGGTCGACCTGGGCTCCAGCGCCTCCATCACCCAGGTGGTGCTGCAGTGGGAGGCGGCCTACGCGACCGCGTTCCAGATCCAGACGTCCACTGACGGCACGAACTGGACCACGATCTACTCCACCACCACCGGCACCGGCGGCACCCAGACCCTCAACGTGACCGGCACCGGCCGGTACGTCCGCATGTACGGCACGGCCCGCGCCACCCAGTACGGCTACTCGCTGTGGGAGTTCCAGGTCTACGGCAGCCTGGCCGGCGGCACCTGCAGCACCACGGACGCCGCGCTGAACCAGCCCGCCACCGCCTCGTCCCTGGAGAACGCGACGTTCCCCGCCTCGAACGCGGTCGACGGCAACACCGGCACCCGCTGGTCCAGCGCCTTCTCCGACCCGCAGTGGCTGGAGGTCGACCTCGGTTCCAGCCAGACCATCTGCCAGGTGACGCTGAACTGGGAGGCGGCGTACGCGACCGCGTTCCAGATCCAGACCTCGCCGGACGGCTCGACCTGGACCTCGATCTACTCCACCACCACCGGCACCGGCGGCGTCCAGACCCTCAGCGTGAGCGGCACCGGCCGGTACGTCCGGATGTACGGCACCACCCGGGCCACCCAGTACGGCTACTCGCTGTGGGAATTCGGCGTCTACACCACCACCAGCGGCGGTGGCGGCACCGGTAACACCGTCACGGTCACCAACCCCGGCAGCCAGACCTCCACCGTCGGCACCGCGGTCAGCATGCAGATCACCGCCACCGACTCCGCGTCCGGCCAGACGCTGACCTACTGCGCCACCGGCCTGCCCGCGGGCCTGTCCATCAGCTCCGTCCGGGCTGATCACCGGGACCCCCACGACCGCGGGCACCTCCACCACCACGGTCACCGCCAAGGACACCACCGGCGCCACCGGGTCGGCCTCGTTCACCTGGACCGTGACAGCGACGGCCAGCTGCCCGGCGCAGTCGAACACCCCGAACTTCGGCCCGAACGTCGACATCTTCGACCCCAGCATGTCCAGCGCGTCCATCCAGTCCACGCTGGACTCGGTGTTCAACACCCAGAAGCTGAACCAGTTCGGGACGCAGCGCTACGCCCTGCTGTTCAAGCCGGGCACCTACAGCGCCGAGGCCAACATCGGCTACTACACCTCCATCCAGGGCCTCGGCCAGAACCCGGACGACGTGACCATCAACGGTGACGTCACCGTGGACTCGTTCGACGGCACCGGCAACGCCACGCAGAACTTCTGGCGGTCGGCGGAGAACATGGCGATCAACCCGTCCGCCGGGTCGGACCGCTGGGCCGTGGCGCAGGCGGGCCCGTTCCGCCGGATGGACGTCCACGGCGGCCTGGAGCTGTACCCGGCCAGCTACGGCTACGCCAGCGGCGGCTACATCGCCGACACCAAGGTCTCCGGGCAGGTCGTCCTCGGTGTCGCAGCAGCAGTGGTACTCGCGGGACAGCAACTTCGGCAGCTGGAGCGGCTCGGTCTGGAACATGGTGTTCTCGGGCGTGAACGGCGCCCCGGCGCAGAGCTTCCCGACCCCGCCGATGACCACGCTGGCCACCACCCCGGTGTCCCGCGACGTGCCGTACCTGTACATCGACTCGAGCGGTAACTACCACGTGTTCGAGCCGTCGCTGCGGACCAACGCGTCCGGTCCCAGCTGGGCCAACGGCCCGACGCCGGGCACCTCGGTGCCGATGAGCCAGTTCTTCGTCGCCGACCCGTCGATGAGCGCGGCCACCATCAACACCGCGCTGTCGCGAGGGCTGCAACCTGCTCTTCACCCCGGGCGTCTACAACCTGAACCAGACGCTCAACGTCACCCACGCCGACACCACGATTCTCGGCCTCGGGTTCCCCACGCTGATCCCGCAGAACGGCGTGAACACCATGCAGGTCGCGGACGTCAACGGGGTCCGGATCGACGGCCTGCTGTTCGACGCGGGCACGATCAACTCGGCGGCCCTGCTGACGGTCGGCACGGCGGGCTCGACGGTGAGCCACGCCAGTGACCCGATCTCGGTCCAGGACACGTTCTTCCGGATCGGCGGCGACATCGCCGGGCAGGCCACGGCCAGCCTGGTCGTGAACGCCAACGACACCATCGTGGACGACATCTGGGCCTGGCGCGCCGACCACGGCAACTCGGGCACGGTCGGCTGGACGACCAACACCGCCGCCAACGGCATGACCGTCAACGGCAACAACGTCGAGGCGACCGGCCTGTTCGTCGAGCACTACCAGAAGACCGAGGTCGCCTGGAACGGCCAGAACGGAAAGGTCATCTTCTTCCAGAACGAGATGCCGTACGACCCGCCCAACCAGGCGGCCTGGATGAACGGCAGCTCCAACGGGTATCCCGCGATCGCGGTGGCCAGCAACGTCACCTCGTTCGGGGCCTGGGGCCTGGGCAGCTACTGCTACTTCAACGTCAATCCGGCCGTCAACTCGGCCATGGCGTTCCAGTCGCCTACCGGCTCGGGGATCGCCTGGCATGACCTGCTCACGGTCTCCCTCGGGCAACGTCGGCACGATCAGCCACGTGATCAACACGACCGGTGCGGTCACGCCGACCAACACCACGCCGAGCACCGTGACCAGTTTCCCGTAACCGCTCTCTCCCCCTCGCCGCCGGCCGGCCCCGCTCCCTCCCGGGGCCGGCCGGCGGCCTCGTCCCGGGGATTGGCTCTTGACGCTGATCTGGGCCGGGACTAGCCTCCCCAATCAAATAGGAAACTTTCCTATTTGATTGGGGAGGCCCTTCCGGGCCGCCCGGGGTGTGTGGACCGCCGCGCAGGCCGCGGCACGAGCCAGAAGGATCCGCGCATGAGACGACGCTTCCGCATCCGGGCCGTCCTGACCGCGGCCGCGACGGCCACCGATCACCGCGGCCACCCTGGGCGCTCACGGCGGCCGGGGCCAGCGCGGCCACCGCGGCCGGGCCGGGCGGCCCGGGCGGCCACGGCCTGCCGCCGCACGTGTTCGCGCCCGTACTTCGAGACCTACGACACCACCGATGGGGGCCTGGCCGCCCTGTCCCAGGCGTCCGGCGCCCGGTACCAGACCCTGGCGTTCCTCCAGACCGCCCAGCCCGGCTCGTGCACGGCGTACTGGAACGGCGACACCACGCAGCCCATCGCCGCCTCCTCCTTCGGCGCGGACATCGCCGCCATCCAGGCCCGGGGCGGCAACGTCATCCCGTCGTTCGGCGGCTACTCCGCGGACACCACCGGCACCGAGCTGGCCGACAGCTGCACCAGCGTCCCCGCGATCGCCCGCGTCTTCGAGCAGCTGATCACGACCTACCACGTGCCCCGGATCGACCTGGACGTCGAGGCGGACTCGCTCACCAACACCGCGGGCATCAACCGCCGCAACGAGGCGATCGCGCTGACCGAGGCCTGGGCCGCGGCGCACCACCGCAGCATCCAGTTCTCCTACACGCTGCCCACGTTCGCGACCGGGCTGACGGCCGCCGGGGCTGGCCGTCCTGCAGAACGCGGTGGCCGACCACGCCCGGGTCAGCGTGGTCAACATCATGACCTTCGACTACTACTACGGCACCGCGCAGGAGATGGCGACGGACACCGAGACCGCCGGCGCGGGCCTGGTCAGCCAGCTCCAGACGCTCTACCCGGGCGCCAGCCCGGCCCGGCTCTGGCACATGGTCGGCGTCACCGAGATGCCCGGCATCGACGACTTCGGCCCGGACGAGACGTTCACCCAGGCCGACGCGGTCACCGTGGCGCACTGGGCGCAGCAGCCAGGGCATCGCGCTGCTGTCCTTCTGGGCGCTGCAACGCGACAACGGCGGCTGCCCGGGCACCAAGGGCGCGGGCAACTGCTCCGGCCTGGCCCAGCCGACCTGGTACTTCAGCCACACGTTCGAGCCCTTCACCCGCTGGTAGCCCCCGGCTGGCACCGCCCCTCGGCCGGCCCGCCCGCGCCCGCCCGCCATGGCAGCATGGGGGCAACCCCGCTGACTCACGGCGGGCGGGCAGGCGGAGGTCCTGGGTGCCAGCGGACTACGAGCGGATCCGCGACGAGAACGTCGCCCGGTACGGCTGGGACACGGCCGTGCTGGACCTGCTCGGGCACCTGTACAGCGAGCGCACGCACTTCATCTTCGAGCTGATCCAGAACGCCGAGGACGCGGGCGCGACCGCGCTGGCCTTCGAGCTCTTCGATGACCGGCTGGAGGTCCGGCACGACGGGCGGCCGTTTACCGAGGCCGACGTGCGCGGCGTCTCCGGGGTCGGGCAGAGCGGGAAGTCCGGGGACCTGACCACGATCGGGCAGTTCGGCATCGGCTTCAAGTCGGTCTACGCGTACACCACGTCCCCGCGCGTGCACAGCGGCGCCGAGCACTTCCGGATCGACCACTACGTCCGGCCGTCCCGGGGACCCCGTGGACCCGGTGGACGGTGACTCCCCGGAGACCCTGTTCGTCTTCCCCTTCGACCTCGACACGGTGCCCGCGGCCACGGCGGTCCGGGAGATCGCCGCCGCCCTGGACCGGATCGAGCCCGCGACCCTGCTGTTCCTGCGGAACATCACCCGGCTGCGGGCTCACGGCGTCCAGGCTCACCGACACGGTCATCGAGCGCCGGACGCAGCCGCGCGCCCCAGCATCTCAGGCCCGGGCGGGCCGGCACGTCACGCTCACCCGGAGCCAGGGCGGCCGGGCCCGGACCGAGGACTGGTTCGTCTGGGACCGCCCGCTGGACGACCTCGGCCACGCGGGCCAGCGGGTCGAGCTCGCCTTCCGGGCCGACACCACGCAGCGCGAACCCCGGCTCCTCGCCCGGGACGGCTCCCCGCTGGTCGTGTTCTTCCCGACCGAGAAGGAGACCTTCCTCGGCTTCCTGATCCAGGGGCCGTACCGGACCACGCCCGCGCGCGACAACGTCCCCGGCGACGACCCCGCCAACCAGGCCCTGGTCCGGCGAGACCGCCGTCCTGCTCGCCGACGTGCTGCGGGACCTGCGCGACGGCGGGCTGCTCACGGTCGAGGTGCTGGCGGCCCTCCCCCTCGACCCGGCACGCTTCCCGCCGGGCTCGATGCTGGCGCCGCTGTTCGACGCGGTGCGCACGGCCCTGACCGAGGAGAACCTCATCCCCGCGGCCGGCGGCGGCTACGCCGCGGCCCGGAACCTGAAGCTGGCCAGCACCGGCGGGGTCCGCGAGCTCCTGGCCCCCGGCCAGCTCGGGGCGCTGTTCCAGGCGGACCTCCCGCTCGCCTTCGCCCAGCTTCCCCGCAACGAGGACCAGCTCCCCCGGCTGCGTCACTACCTGCGTGAGGAGATCGGGGTCGGTGAGGTCACCCCCGCGGACCTGCTCGCCCGGGCCACGCGCGGCTTCCTCGAGGCCCAGCCCGACGAGTGGATCATCCGCTTCTACGGATTCCTGCACGCCGAGCCCGATCTGTGGCGCGAACCACGGCTCCCGGGCGACCCGCCCGGCCCGGCCCGCACCCGGCCGGTCATCCGGCTCGAGGACGGCCGCCAGGTCGAGCCGTTCGACGCGGACGGGCCGCCCCGCCGCCTACCTGCCCGCGGACTACCAGCCGGGACCGGCCGGGACCGGGTTCCCCACCGTGCGCCGCGCGGTCGCCGAGGCGCCGGCGGCCCGGGCGTTCCTGGAGGCGCTGGGGTTCACCGAGCCGGACATCGTGTCCGAGGTCCTGGAGATCATCCTGCCCCGGTACGCGCGGCTGGGCGGGCAGCGGGGCGGCGGGGACGGCCCGCTGGCCGTGGCGGCCCTGGACCGGGCCCAGCACGCCGCGGACCTCGACCTGCATCATCCGGGCCATGGACGAGGCGGACCCGGGCCGCCACTCCCGGCTGCTGGACCAGCTGCGCGAGACCGCGTTCCTCATCGGGGAGAACGCCGCCAGCGGGGCGCAGCGGCTGATGCCGCCGCCCGCGCTGTACCAGCGCAGCCGGGACCTGGAGATCTACCTCGACGGGAACCCGGACGCCTGGTTCGCCGCCGACGTCTACGGGCCATGGCTGGCCCAGCTGCGCGCCATGGGGGTCCGCGACCAGGTGGACGTGCAGGCCCGCGCGCCGGGGCCGCTCGGGCATGTCCTCCTCGTCGCCGGGTTCGCCCGGCACGAGCGGGGCCTGGACGGGTTCGATCCGGAGGCGCGGATCGACGGGCTGGAGTTCGCGCTGCAGCACCCGGGCCACGCCCGCGCCGAGTTCGTGTGGAACGTCCTGCTGGCGCCGAACCGGCGGCTCATCGGCGGGGTGGTCGAGAAGTCCGTGCGCGAGGGTTCGCCGACTCGCGCACGGAGAACGGTCCGGTCGTCGGCCGGCCAGGCCGCGGCGGCCGAAGCCTGGCTGCCCGGGCCGGACGGCTCGTTCCACCGGCCCGCCGACCTGTCGCTCGACGACCTGCCGCCCACGTTCGCCCGGGACGAGGGACTGGCCCAGTCGCTGGGCATGAGCCAGCCGGTGGTGTCGCAGGCCAGCCGCAGGCTCGGCATCCCGGCCGGAGGTGCTGTGGGGCCTGAGCGCGCACCCGGACCTGGTCGCCATGATCGAGGACGAGCTTAAGCTGCGGACGGCGGGCCGCAGTCCGCTCGACGCGCTTCCGGGCCCGGGCCCCGCCGAGGACCGGTCACCGGGCCCGCTGTAACCGCCGGGCTCAGCGGAGCACCTCCACCAGCAGCACCCAGGCGTTGATCGCGGCGATGACGATGGCCAGGACGAACGCGGCGGGCAGCCAGTACAGGCCGCCCCCGTGGCCGGTGGCCAGCGTCACCCCGGCCAGGAACCAGCTGACGGTCAGCCCGGCCGCGAAGATCAGGCGCAGCAGCAGCGGGCCGTCGATCGTGCTGCCGCGCCGGCTGGACAGCAGGGCCCGGACCGGCGAGATGGTGCTGGCTACCCCGGTCAGCAGGATGAACGCGGCCAGCGCCCCGCGCGGGATCGCCGGGACCAGCCCGATCAGGCTGATGACCAGGACGGTCAGCAGCGCCGCGAGCGCCTCGAGGGCCCGGCCGGTCAGGAAATTCTGGCCCTGACGCTTGTCGATGGCCAGCACGGTCCCGATGTTGACACTGAGCCCGACGAAGATCAGGCCGCTGAGCGCGGCCGTGGCCCCGGCCGCGGCGAGGAAGAGCTCACCCCAGCCCTCGGTGGTGTACGCGGCGATCATGGGGGCTCGGGGTGGGTCATGACGCTGCTCTCTGGGGTGAGGCGTGGGCAGGCGGCGTGGCCCGAATCCTAGCGGAGGACGCCCGGCGCCACCCGGCGGCTGTACCGGGACGGCGGGCGGCCGTAGGCCGCGTCACGCAGCCCCGCGATGTACCCGAGGGCGAACAGCCGGCCGAGTGTGGCGTAGGCGTAGCTCTCGTTGGTCTCGCCGTGGAATACCTCGATGAACCGCTTAGAGCGGGCTAGGCAAAGCGGGCCTCGACGGCCCCGAGCGGCCCGAAGTCGGCGCGGACCGTGTCCCCGGGCGCGGCGAACAGGTGACCAGTGCAGGTCCCGGTGCTGATGATGTCGCCGGCCCGGACCGGCCGGCCCTGCTCGCGGGCCCAGTTGAGCAACCAGGTCAGGCTGGTGACGGGGTGGCCCATCGCGGCCCGGGCCTGGCCGGATTTGATGTAGTGGCCGTTGAGGTACACGTCCATCCCGGCCCGGCTGAAGTCGGTGGCCTGCCAGTCACGGACCCTGGTTCCCGTGATGAGGGCGGCCCCTCCGCCGTTGTCCATGGACGATCCGAAGTACCCGCTGGCCCCGTACCAGTCGGTGAACACGGTGTCGCCGAGTTCCAGCGCGGGGAGCAGCGCATCGATGCCCGCCCGGGCGTCCGCCTCGGTGTAGGGCGCAGTGCGGGACGGGTAGTCCAGCGACAGCTGGAAGGCGAACTCGCACTCGCAGTTCCGGTAGTTGATGAACAGCCCGGGCGGCAGCAGCGTCCCGCTGGGGAAGATGGTGTCCCGGTAGATGATCCCGGGCGAGGGACTCGGCACTCCTTCCGCGCGGCGGATCTCCTCGCTGGCCGCGCCGATCTTCCAGCCCGCGCCGGCCCGGCCGAGCCGCTGGTCGAGCGCCAGCATGACCTGCTCCACCGAGGGCCAGTCCCTGGTCCGCAGCCGCTCCGGCAGCTCCGCGGAGCGGCGCTCCAGCCGCCCGGCCGCGATGATCGCCGCCACCTCGCCGGCCTCGGCGGCCGTCAGCGGGGTGTCCCGCGCGCACGGCGTGGCCCCGCCGGGCGGCGTGGCGCCGTACAGGGGCCGCCCCAAGTCGGTGAACATCTGGTCCGCGTCCATCACTGCCCCCTGAACTCTGGCTTTCGTTTCCCGACGAACGCGGCGATGCCCTCTTTCGCGTCGTCGGTCGCGTACAGCACCGCTCCCACCGCCTGCTCCAGCTGGAGGCCGGCGGAGAGCGGGGCGTCGCCACCCTCGCGCAGCAGCGTCTTGGCCATCCGGACCGCGACCGGCGCCGCGGCCGTGATCCGGCCGGCCAGGACCTGCGCGGCCTCCAGGGCGCTGGCCGACTCCCCGGTCCCGAGAGCCAGCCCCCACGACACGGCCTGGGCCCCGGAAATGCGCCAGGCGGTCATGATCAGCTCGGCGGCGCGGATCGTGCCGATCAGGCGGGGCAGCCGCTGCGTGCCCCCGCCGCCGGGCAGCAGCCCGAGCTTGGCCTCGGGCAGGCCGAGCTGCGCATCGTCCTCCGCGACGATGAGGTCACAGCAGAGCGCGAGTTCCAGGCCACCGCCCAGGGCGTACCCGTGCACCGCGGCGATCACCGGCTTCGGGCAGTCGATCAGGTGCTGCTGCACGGCGTTGCCGGTGCGCATGAAGTCCCGGTAGTCGAGCACGCTCAGGCCCACGTAGTGCTCGATGTCGGCGCCGGCCGCGAAGGCCCGGCCGTTGCCGTGCAGGATGGCGACCCGCGCCTGCGGCGAGGCGGCGAACCGGGCGAGGTGCTCATCGAGCAGGCGGAAGGAGTTCGGTCCCAGCGCGTTGAGCTTGGCCGGCCGGTTCAGGGTGATGAACGCGGCGCCGCCGGATTCCCGGTACAGGACATCATCGTCAGCGTCGGCCACGCCATCCCCCTGTGCTTTCGCTTCGCTGAATGAGTTAATCTTTTCGTTCATCGGAATATTAAGTCATCTGAAGAAACAGGGGCAGGCTAGCCGTCCGGCCGCGACCGTGTCAACGGGCCGCTTTCCCGGGCCAGCTCCGGCCGCTCCCGCCCTGCGGCCCGCCGCGGAGCGGGCCCGGCCGGCGATCCGGAACCCGGCCGCCCAGGCCGTTGACAGTGCCCAGGCCGCAGGTTTACCGTCAAGCGCATTACATGATTTTTCCGCTCATCGTGTATTGATGTCAATCAGCGGAATGAGCTTTCCGCTGAAAGGAACAACCATGGGCAGACCGGCTGAGGCACCGCCGTCGCCCGCGGCGCCTCACCAGCCCCCGTTCGTCACCCTCGGTGAGCTCGTGGCCGGCGTCGCGGACGGGAGCCGGGTGGGCGTCGGCGGTGCCCTGCTCACCCGGCTGCCCCTGGCCGCCGTGCACGCGCTAGCCGCCCGCCAGCCCCGCGACCTGGTCTACGTGAGCTGGGGCGGCGGCCTGCCGCTGGAGATCCTGCTCGGTGCCGGCGCGGTCTCCAGGATCGTGTTCTGCTTCTCCAGCCTGGACATCTTCGGACTGGCCCCCCTGTTCCGCCGGGCGGTCGAGGACCGGCAGGTCGTGATCGATGAATGGCCGGCCTACGCGTTCACGGCCCGGCTCGAGGCCGCCAAGCAGAACCTGCCCGCCATGCCGTTCCGGCTGCCCCGCGGCAGCGACCTGCTGGCCGGCCAGGAAGCCGTCACGCTGCCGGGACCGGAGCAGGACCCCGCCGTCGCCGAGGCCAGCCGGCTGGACCTGGACGTGTTCCTGCTGCATGCGCAGCGCGCCGACGCGGCGGGCAATGTCGAGATCGCCGGGTCCCGCGGGATGGACACCACCGCGGCTTTCGCGGCGCGCCAGGTTCTCGTCACGGTCGAGGAGGTCGTGCCCACCGGCGTCCTGGGCACGCTGCGGAACTCGTTCGTGCTGCCCCGGCACTTCGTGCACGCGCTCAGCGTCGTGCCGGGCGGCGCGTACCCGACCTCCTGCCTGCCCAGCTACACCGCCGACTTCGCCCGGCTGGCGCAGGTCACGGCGCAGTCCCCGCCGCCGCCCGCGGCGCCGGGCCCGGCCGAGCTGACGCGGCTGCGGGAGGCGGCGGCGCTCACCCATGACGCGGTCGCCGCAGCGGTCCGGCAGGTCGCCGCGGCGCACCGTACCCGCGGCGCCGCGCCAGAGCCCGCCAGCGACGACGGGACGGCCACCCCGGATGAGCCGGCCAGCGTGGACGAGCTCATGGTGTGCTGGCTGGCCCGCCAGCTGACCAGCGAGTCGATCTGCGCCGCGGGCGCCGTGTCCCCCCTGGCCGCCACGTCCTACCTGCTCGCCAAGGCGACGCACGCCCCCGGCCTCGCCATCCTCATGACCAGTGGCGGGCTGCTGGACGTCGCGGTGCGGCCGATGCTGCTCAGCCTCGGCGAGGCGCTCGACGTGGCCAGCGCGGTCGCGCAGTGCGGCGGGGAGGACTCCTACCGCTGGTACTACCAGCAGGGCCGGGTCAGCTGCGAGGTCGTCACCGCGGCCCAGATCGACCGCCGCGCCCGGACCAACAACGTGGAGGTGACCAGTCCCAGCGGGCGCCGCGTGCGCCTGCCCGGCCAGGGCGGCATGGCTGACGTGGCCGACCTGCACCAGAACTTCATCCTGTATCTGACCCGCCAGTCCCCGCTCTCGCTGGTTCAACTCGGTCGAGCGGGTCAGCGCGGGCCGATCGCTGTACAGCGCGGACGCGCGGCGGCGCGCGGGGCTGCGGCCCGGCGTGGTCCAGCTGATCACCAACCTCGGCGTGTTCGCCTACTCCGAGCTGCGCGGCGAGCTGGTCCTGCAGAGCCTGCACCCGGGAGTCAGCCGGGCCGACCTGCGCGCGGCGACCGGGTTCGAGCCGGCCGTGGCCGACGACCTGGCCGTGACCGAGGAGCCCTCGGCCGAGATGCTCCGGGTGCTGCGCGAGGAGATCGACCCGCTGGGGATCCGCCGGCTGGAGTTCGCCCCCGCCCGGGAGCGTGCCGGGCGGCTGGCCGCGTGCATCGCCGCGGAGCAGGACCTCATCGACCGGGCCCGGTGCCTGAGCCTGAGGCGCGACGGCGCGCCGCACGTAAAGGAGTGAGCACGTGGTGATGCGCATCGCGGTCGGGCAGGCCGCCCGGGCCACGCATGAGTACCTGGCGTTCGCCCGCCAGATCGGCGCGGCAGGCGTGCAGTTCAACACGCCGGACCTGCCGGGTGAGCAGCGCTGGGAGGCTGGCGACCTGATCGCCCTGCGCGAGCGGGTGGAGTCGTACGGGCTCCGGCTGGAGGCGATCGAGAACCTGCCGAACAGCTTCTACACCGGCGCCATGTTCGGGGTGCCCGGGCGGGACGAGGAGATCGAGCACGTCATCGCGACGGTCGCGAACATGGGCCGGGCCGGCATCCCGATCCTCGGCTTCCACTGGATGCCTGCCTCGGTCTGGCGGACCGCGGTGGCTCCTGACGGCCGCGGTGGCGCGGTGGTGTCCGCGTTCGACCTGGACCTGGCGCGCCAGCCCGGCCGGGCCGGTGACATCTACGTGGCCCGGCGCGACCGGCGGGTCGAGGACCAGAAAGACTCCTGGACCCGGGGGGCGCTGTTCGACATCCCCGGCGAGCGGGACGACGCGGCCATGTGGGCCTCCTTCGAGTACTTCATCCGCGCGGTTGCGCCCGCCGCCGAGGAAGCCGGCGTCTGCCTGGCGGTGCACCCCGATGACCCCCCGGTCGGTGAGCTCGGCGGCGTGGCCCGGATCTTCCGCGACGTCGGGGCGCTGCGGCGGGCGGCGGACTTCTGGCCGGGTCCCGGCTTCGGCATCGAGCTGTGCCTGGGCACCGTCTCGGAGATGGGCGGCCAGGAGGCCGTGCTGGACGCGATCGGCTACCTGGCACCGCGGGGCAAGATCGCCTACGTCCACCTGCGGGACGTGCGCGGCACCGTGCCGTCGTTCACCGAATGCTTCCTGGGCGAGGGGAACTACCATCCGCCGACCGTGCTGCGCGCGCTGCGCCGCGGGGGGTTCGACGGGTTCATCCTCGACGATCACACTCCCGCGCTGGTCGGCGACTCGCCCTACGGCCACCGCGGCCGGGCCTTCGCCCTCGGCTACATCCAGGGGCTGATCGAGATGATGGAGCTGGACGACCGCCAGCCCGAGGGGGCCCGGTGACCGCCGGCCCGGTCCCGGACGGCGCCCCGCTGGGCCGCACGCTGATGGCCGGCACGGTCTCGGTGGTCATCGGCGGGAGTGCCGGCATCGGGCTGGCCGCCGCCTGGGCCCTGGCCCGGCACGGGTCCGCGGTCGAGCTGGCCGCCATCGACCCGCCCGGCGTGGACCGGGCGGCCGGGGAGATGCGGGCCGCCGGGCACGAGGCCCGCGGGACCGTGCTCGACGTGGCCGACCCCGGGCAGATGGCCAGCTTCATGGCCGGTGTGGCCGCCCGGCATGGACGCCTGTCGGTGCTGGTCAACTCGGCGGGGATCCAGCGCTACGGCACGGTGGAAACCACCCCGGTGTCAGTGTGGGACGAGGTGCTCGACGTCAACGTGCGCGGCATGTTCCTCGCCGCCGGCCAGGCCGTGCCGCTGATGCGGCGTTCCGGCGGCGGCGCCATCGTGAACGTGGCGTCCGCGCAGGCCACCGCAACCCAGCGCAACGTGGTCGCGTACACGGCGAGCAAGGGCGCCATCGTCGCCATGACCAGGGCCATGGCGGTCGATCATGCCCCCGACGGCATCCGGGTCAACTCGGTCAGCCCGGGGTCGGTCGACACGCCCATGCTGCGCGCCGCCGCCCGCGATGTCTCCGCCGAGGACCCGGACTCCGTCATCGCCCAGTGGGGCTCCCTGCACCCGCTCGGCCGGGTCGGGGCCCCGGCCGAGATCGCCGACGTGATCTTGTTCCTGGCCAGCCCGCTGTCCTCGTTCGTGACCGGAGCCGACCTGCGTGCCGACGGGGGTGTGCTCGCCGGGGTCGCGCTCCCGGCCCCCGCCATCACCGATACCTAGCCGGCCGCTTCTACCTGCCCGCCCTTCCCGACTAGTGCCTGCGCCCGCGCGAGCCGGAGGTCCGTCCCATGCCAATGTCAACGGAGAAATTCCTCGTCACCGGCGCCGCAGGCTGCATCGGCGCGTGGGCGGTCCGGCTGCTGCTCGACGAGGGCGTGCCGGTGGTCGCCACCGACCTGAGCGGCGATCTGCGCCGCTTTGAGCTCATCTCGCAGGGGCGCGGCGGCGGCCGGCCCGAATTCGCCGAGCTCGACGTGACCAGCGGGCCCGGCGTCGCGGCCCTGGTGGCCGACCACGGGATCACCCACGTCATCCACCTGGCCGGCCTGCAGCTCCCGTTCTGCGCCGCGAACCCGCCGCTCGGGGCCGCGGTCAACGTGGTCGGCACGGTCAACGTATTCGAAGCCATCCGGGCCGCCGGCCGGCCCGTCGGCCTGGCCTTCGCGAGCTCTGCCGCGGTCTACGGGAACCCGGCCGCGCACCCGGCGGGGCTGGTCGCAGACAGCTCCCCGCTGGTGCCGGACTCGTTCTACGGCGTGTACAAGGCGGCCAACGAGGGCACCGCGAAGGTTTACGCGGCCCAGCACGGGATCGGGTCGGTGGGGCTCCGGCCGTTCATCGTCTATGGCCTCGGCCGCGACCAGGGAATGACGTCGGATCCGACCAAGGCCATGCTCGCCGCGGCCGCGGGAGTGCCATTCCGGATCAAATTCAGCGGCAGCATGCTGCTCACCTATGCGCCCGACTGTGCCCGCGCCTTCATCGCGTCTGCCCGCGCCGCGGCCGGGTCAGGGGAGGCCATCAGCCTGAACGTGCCGGGGCGGCGGATCGGCGTGCCCGCGCTGGCCGGGCTCATCGACGAGATCCTCCCGGGCACCGGGCAGCTCATCACCTGGGACGACAACCCCATTCCGGTGCCGTCGCTGCTCGCGGCCCCGGCGATTTACGACGCGGTCGGCGACGTCCCCAACGTCCCGCTGGCCGACGGGGTGCGCGAAACGATCAAGGGCTTCCAGGACGCCCTGGCCGCCGGACTCGTCTCCCCGGCGCAGCCGCGACCGGCAGGAAAGGTGAGCGGCGATGGCCGAAGACCAGCGGGGCAGCCTCGACACCGACGCGGACCTGGCCACCCGTACTCTCTCGGCCCGCGGGCCCTACCTGCGCAGCGGGGCCCTGGCCCACTACGCGCTGCTGGTCGGGTCGGCCTCCCGCGGTGCCGTGCTGGCCAGCCTCGACGACGACCAGGCAGGAGCGCAGTAGTGGATCAGCCGACGAGCAACGTCCCAGGACCCCTGAGTCACCTGCGGGTGCTGGACTTCACCGCGCTGGTGCAGGGCCCGCTGGCCACGCAGATCCTCGGCGACCTCGGCGCCGACGTGGTCAAGATCGAGCGCGTCGAGGGGGAATGGAGCCGGCACTGGGGCATCCTCGACGGGCACACCCACGGCCAGACCGACTCCTTCCTCGCCTTCAACCGCAACAAGCGCAGCGTGACCGCCGACCTGAAGGACGAGCAGGCCCGCGAGCGCATCCTGGCCCTGGCGGCCGAGTTCGACGTGGTGGTCGAGAACTTCCGGCCGGGTGTCATGGCCCGCCTCGGCCTGGGCTACGAGGCGTTCGCCGGGCGGAACCCGGCCATCATCTTCGTCAGCTCCTCCGGGTACGGCCAGACCGGCCCGTATGTGGCCCGCCCCGGGCAGGACATGCTCATCCAGGCCCTGACCGGGATGCTGTGGCTGGCCGGCCGGGCCGGAGATCCGCCCACCGCGGCCGGCGTCGGGATCGCGGACCAGTACACCGCGCTGCACATCGTGATCGGCATCCTGGCCGCGCTGGAGCACCGGCGCCAGACCGGCCAGGGGCAGCGGGTCGAGCTGGACCTGTTCAGCTGCACGATCTCGGCCCAGCAGCAGGAACTGACCTATTACCTGAACCACGGTTCCATCCCGCCGCGGCCGGCCGAGAACCACGGATCTATCTGGGCCACCGCGCCATTCGGGCTCTACCCGACCGCGGATGGCGGGATCGCCATCGCCATGACCCCGTGCCCCATCGTCGGCCGCGCCCTCGACCTGCCGGACCTGGCCCGGTACGACACGAACGCGCTCATGCTCGAGCACCGCGCGGAGATCTACGCGGCCCTGGCCGCCCGGCTGAAGACCGGGACCACCGCGCGATGGCTGGAGGCGCTGCTCGCCCACGACGTGTGGTGCGCGCCGATCCAGGACTACGACGATCTGGTGCAGGACCCGCAGGCGCTGCACAACGGCATGTTCTGGGAGGTGCCGATCGGTGACGGCAGCCAGTCGTTCCGCACGCCCGCCTCGCCGTTCGTTTTCTCCGCGACACCGGTCGCCATCCACCGCGGCGTGCCGGACCTGGGCGAGCACACCGAGGAGATCTTCGGCAAGGAGGACGGCTGATGCCCGCCGCAGGACCGCCCGGGGAGGTACGCGACCTGGGGCACGGGATATACCAGCTCCCGACGGACTACCCCGACGTGTGCAACGCCCCGCTGTGGACGTACCTGCTCGCGGGCACCGGCCGCTTCGGCCTGGTCGATCCGGGCATCGCCAGCACCAGGGAGGCGACGCTCACCGCGGCCATCGAGCAGGCGGGCTTCGCTCCCGGTCAGGCGGACATCCTGCTGGCCACGCACGGGCACCCGGATCACTCCGGCGGCCAGGGCACCTGGCGCGGCGTGGCCCCGGCCGCGCGCATCGCCGCACCCCTGGAGGACACCGCCTGGGTGGAGTCGTTCGATAAGCAGTGGACCCGTTTCTGGGATGACTATCCCGGGGTCATGGACCTGCGCGGCACCCGGGACTTCCTGGCCGGGCTGTGCCGTCCGGAGCCGCGCGTGGACGTGCTGCTCCGGGACGGGGACACGGTGACGGTGGGCGCCCGCCCGCTCAGCGTGATCGAGACCCGCGGGCACACCTGGGGACACTGTGCCTATTTCGACCCGGCCAGCGGCGTCCTGTTCACCGGCGACGCGGTGCAGGGCCACGGGATCGCCAGCTGCGACGGCACCTCGGTGTTCGCGCCGCTCTACCTCGACGTCGAGGAGGCGCGCAGCGGCCTGCGGCGGCTGCTCGACGTCCCGTTCCAGCTGCTCTGCCCGGCCCACGTCGCGGCCATGCCGCGGGCCGAGGGCCTGGCTTTCCTGCGGGACAGCCTCTCGTTCATCGACACAGCCGACCAGATCGCACGGGAGATGGTCGCAACCCGGGGCCCGGCGCCGTTCCTGACCAGGGAACTCGCCGCAGCACTCGGCGAGACGGTGGGCACCAGCCCGCCGGTCTCGCCCCAGACCGTGGCAACCGCGCGGGCCCATCTCTACGCGCTGGCGAGAGAAGGACTGCTGGAAGCGGCGTGGGTGCCACGTAACACGGGCTGACCAGGCCGAACTGGCCAGCCCTGCTCGACAGCGCCTCCAACAGTGGAGTGGCTCGTCAAGGTGAGGTGAGAACCAAACATGTCAAGACTAACCTACGGCCGTGGCTTGTGCTGGGGCGCGCTGGCCAGCGCCCTGGTGGTAGCCGCCGCGGCCTGCTCCTCGTCGGGCTCCGGCACGGCAGCGTCCGGAGCATCGGCCGGGCCGACGGTCAGTGCCTCCGCGTCCGGGTCCTCAACCCTGGACCTCTCGCACCCGACCAAGGCCCTGTGCAAGAAGCCCAGCTACAAGATCGGCTACGACGTCTTCTCCGACAGCCAGCCGTTCGCGGTCAGCCTGAGCGACGGGCTCAAGGCCGCGGCGAAGAGCGTCGGCTGCGCCACGGTCCTGCAGACCGTGGACAACCAGAACGGCCCGGTGGCCATCGGCAACCTGCACACGCTGATCAACGAGGGCATCAACGGCTTCGTGGACTTCCAGGTGCTCGCGCAGTACCAGCCCGCCATGTCCAAGATCCTCATTTCCAGCAAGATCCCGGCCGTCACGATCGTGGGCGCCACGCTGCCCAAGTTCCCCCAGGTTGGCCTGGACCCGTTCAACACCGAGAAGAACGCGTCCGCGTACATGGCCAGCGTGGCCAAGAAGAAGTACCCGGGCAAGATCCCCTACTTCGTCGGGGGCGCCGAGCCTGAGTCCGGCGCGGCCGTGCTGGCCCGCTACAAGGGCGCGGTGGCCGGCGTCGAGGCGGCCTACCCGGGCATCCCGAAGAGCCACATCATCGAGGTGGACACCAACGGCATCGAGACCCAGGCGTACAACAACACGCTCTCGGCCCTGTCGGCCGTGCCGCACAACGCGGTGGTCATGCTCCAGGCCGTGAACGACGAGGACACCGGGGGCATGGCCAAGGCGGCCGCCAGCCGCGGCCTGCCGAACTACATGGTCAACTCCTACGGCGGCGACTCCTACGGGCTCGGCCAGGTGTGCGCGAACCCGCACTACGTCGGCTCGTGGTACCTCGACCCGTCCGGGTGGGGCCCGGTGGTGCTCTCGCTCCTGATGAACAAGATGAACGGCGTGAAGGTCCCGCAGGTGACCAACATCGCAGGCTACGAGGTCACCGCCAAGACCGCGTTCCTGCACTGCAAGTAAGGAAAAGCGCCTGGCTGGGTGCGCGCTGCGGCGCGCACCCAGCCGCGGCGCCGAGGGCAGCAGAGGTCCCGGGCGGTGCCCGCGGATCGGGGAAGGTGGCATATGGGCAGCCAGCTGGAACACGGCGTCCCGGGCAGCGGTGGCCCGGCGCCGACCAGCCGCGAGGGCGAGCTGGCCCTGGAGCGGGAGGAGCTGAAGCGGGCGAACGACGCCGAGCGGCGGCTGGCCCGCCGGCGGCGCTTCGTCGAGCAGTTGCAGGGTGAGGGGCTGATCCTGGTCCTGGTGGTCGTCTTCGTCCTCATCTGGGTCAGCTCACCGTTTTTCCTGACCGAGCAGAACCTGCTCACCGCGGCCAGCGTGATCAGCGTGCTGGGCGTGATGGCGGTCGCGGAGACCCTGCTGGTGATCTCCGGCGAGATCGACATCTCGATCGGCAGCGTCATGGCCTCGACCTCGGTCCTCATGGGCCTGCTGGTGGCGCAGGGCGTGAACGTGTGGGCCGCGGCCCTGATCGGCCTGGTGTTCTCCGGGGCCGTGGGCATCATCAACGGGGTCATCACCGTCTACTTCAAGATCAACTCGCTGGTCACCACGCTGGGCACCTACTCGATCTTCCTGGGACTGGCCTACGCCGTCTCCAACACGGCCACGGTGAGCATCTCCGGCGCGGGCTTCGGCGTGCTGGGCAGCGGGAAGGTCGGACCCATCCCGGTGCCGGTCTTCTTCTTCCTCGGGTTGTGGCTGATCGGCCTGGCCGTGGCCCGCTGGACCGCCCTGGGACGGCACATCTACGCCACCGGGGACAGCTACGACGCGGCGGTGCGCTCCGGCATCCAGGCCAACCGGCTCCGGATGGGGCTGTTCATGGCCACCTCGCTGAGCGCCGGCCTGGCCGGGATCATCACCACCTCCGAGCTGGGCTCCGCGGCGCCGCAGATCGGCGACCCGTACCTGCTGTCCGTGGTCACCGCGGTGATCCTCGGCGGCGCCAGCTTGCGCGGCGGACGCGGCACCATGCTCGGCACCCTGGTCGCCGTGGCCATCCTGGGCGTGCTGCAGAACGGGTTCGCGCTGCTGCAGTTCTCGACCTACCTGGAAGACACGGTGCTCGGCTCACTGCTGATCGTCGCGGTGCTGACCGACCGGCTGGTGCGGAGGGCGGAAGTATGACGGACCCGGCGGAAGGCCCGGCAGCAGGCTCCGCAGCGGGCGACCCGGGCGAAGCCGGCCAGGCGGCGCGGGTACCGCTGCTGGAAGCCCGCGGCATCACCCGCAGCTACGGCAGCGTCGAGGCGCTCAGCGGCGTCGACCTGCAGCTCATGCCCGGCGAAGTGGTCGGCCTGGTCGGCGACAACGGCGCGGGCAAGTCCACCCTGCTGAAGATCTTGTGCGGCGCGGTCCAGCCGAGCGGGGGTGAGCTGCTCGTCAACGGCGAGCCGGTCACCTTCCACTCCCCGAAAGACTCCCGCGAGCGCGGGATCGAGGTGGTGTACCAGGATCTCGCCCTGGCCACCGAGCTGTCCGTGGCCGAGAACATCTTCCTCGGCCGCGAACGCCGCCGGGAAGGCCTGCTGCGCAGCCTGCGCATCCTGGACCGGTCCCGGATGGCCAAGGAGGCCGCGGAAGCCCTGGAGTCCCTGGCCATCGAGATCCACAGCGTGCGGGCCCGCTGCGGGCTGCTGTCCGGCGGCCAGCGCCAGGCGGTCGCGGTGGCCCGCGCCGTGCTGTGGGGCTCGAACGTCCTGCTGCTGGACGAGCCGACCGCGGCCCTGGCCGTGATGGAGTCGGAGAAGATCGGCCAGCTGGTCAACGAGGTCGCCAAGCGGCAGGTCGGGGTGGTCCTGGTCAGCCACAACATGCCCCAGGTGCATGAGCTGTGCGACCGGATCGTGGTGCTGCTGCGCGGCCGCGTGGTAGCCAACTTGCGCAAGGAGGAGATCACCGTCCAGGACATCGTGATGTGGATTACCGGTGCGGCACTCTCCAAGAACTGAGCCGGGGCCCGGGGCCACGCTCATCCTGCGCAATAACGATCTCCAGGTCACGATCCTGCCGGCCAAGGGCGCGGACATCTACGCGCTGGCCGACCGGCGGACCGGCGTGGACGTGCTGTTCAAGTCACCCTGGGGTACCCGGTCTCCCGGACCCTGGCTGCGGGCGGCCACGTCGATGGAACGCTGGGTCGAGGCCTACCCCGGCGGCTGGCAGGTGCTGCTGCCCAACGGCGGCGACGAGTGCGTCGAGCAGGGCGTGACCTGGGGCTATCACGGCGAGGCGGCCCTGGTTCCCTGGGAGGTGACCGGGACGGGCGACACCTGGGCGACGCTGGAGACCCGGCTGTTCACGGTGCCACTGCGCATTGAGCGCGAGTTCACCCTGGATGGCCCGGTGCTGCGGCTGGCCGAGACGGTCACCAACGAGTCGGCCGCGGACCTCGAGGTGATGTGGAGCCATCACCCCGCGTTCGGCGCCCCGTTCCTGGACGGCGGCTGCCTGCTGTCCGCGGGCTGCCGGAGCGTGCTGGCCGACGACGAGGCACCCGGCACCCTCCTGGCCCCGGGCAGCCAGCATGCGTGGCCGCACGCCACCACCGCCGCCGGGGACCCGCTCGACCTGCGCCGGATCCCGGGACCCGGGGAGCCGCGGGCCGTCCTGGCCTACCTGGGCGACTTCACCAGCGGCTACTTCGCGATCACCAACCCCCGGCTGCGCCTGGGCGTCGGGCTCCGCTGGCCGCTGGACCCGTTCGGCCAGGCCTGGCTCTGGCAGGAGGTGATGTCCGGCGAGGGCTGGCCCTGGTATCAGCGGGCCTACGCCGTCGCGGTGGAGCCCGCCGGCACGATCCCCGGCCACGGCATGCGCGGCGCCCGGGCCCGGGGTCAGGCCGGCACCCGTTTCGCGGGCGGCGCGGCGCGCCAGGTGGTCCTGGAGGCCGTGCTGTTCGAGGCGGACACCGCCGTGGCCGGCATCGGCGAGGGCGGCCGGGTCGAGCTGGCCTAACCCAAGACGACCGGCCCTAGGACGACCGCCCGGGAGGACCGGCGCCGGCCGGGCCGGGACATTCCAGAGAGAGGCGGAGAACGAGGATGGCAGGCTCATACGCGCGTTTCACCGGGAAAACCGGCCTGGTCACCGGGGCCGGGATGGGCATCGGTGCCGCGATCGCCCGGGCGCTGGCCAGTGAGGGCGCGGCCGTAGCCGTCGTGGACCGCGACGCGGCCGCCGCCCGGCAGGTCAGCGCCGAGATCACCGAGGCCGGCGGGCGCGCCATCGCGGTAGCCGGCAGCGTGACGGACGCTGCCGACGCTGAGCGGGCCGTCCAGGCCGCCGTGGACGCCTTCGGCGGCCTGGACCTCCTGGTCAATAACGCGGGCGTGGTCATCTACGGTGTCCTGCCGGAGTACCGGGAGCAGGACTGGGACACGGTGGTGGACACCAACCTCAAGGGCCAGTTCCTGATGGCCAAGTACGCCCTCCCGCACCTGCGCGCCCGCGGTGGCGGCGCGATCGTGAACATGGCCTCGGTCCAGGCGCTGGCCAGCCAGCGTGAGGTGGCCTCGTACGCGGCGTCCAAGGGCGGCGTGGTCTCGCTGACCAAGTCGCTGGCCCTGGACCACGCCCAGGACCGGATCCGGGTGAACTGCGTGCTGCCGGGCTCGGTGCGCACCCCCATGCTCCGCCGCGCCGCCGAACTGGCGCCCGGTGACCCGGAGGAGACCATCGAGACCTGGGGCCGTATCCACCCCCGGGGCACGGTCATCGAGCCTGAGGAGATCGCCGCGGTCGTGCTCTTCCTGCTGAGTTCCGACTCAAGCGCGATGACCGGCGCGGCCGTCGTGGCCGACGCCGGCCTGACTGCGCAGGCCGCGTTCTGACCGTGGTCCAGCTGACCGGGTCGTCGTGGCACCACGAGCGGGGCCACGCCCCCATGGTGGCCACCGCGGCTGAGTACGAGCGGATCACCGGCGGCGCCGTCCGGGTCCGCTGGGAACCCAGATCGCTGAAGGAGTTCGGGGTGTCCCCGGTGGAGGACCTCGCCCGCCGCTACGACCTGGTCGTGATCGATCACCCGCACATCGGGCTGATCGCCGGGACCGGGTGCCGCGGTCCCGGTCGACGAGTTCACCAGCGCCGGTGAGCTGCGCGCCCTGGCCGACCGCTCCCCCGGCCGGTCCCACCAGAGCTATCACTACGACGGCCACCAGTGGGCGCTGGCCGTGGACGCCGCCTGCCAGGTCAGCGCCTGGCGCCCGGACCTGCTCGCCGAACCGCCGCGGACGTGGGACGACGTGCTCGAGCTGAGCCGGCGCGGCCGGGTGCTGTGGCCGCTGTGCGACGTAGACGCGGCGGCCAGCATGCTCACCCTGCTCGCCGGGCTCGGCCACCCGCTCACCTTCGCCGCGGGCCACGTCATCGACCGGGGCGCGGCCCGGCGCGCGCTCGACCTGCTCCGTGAGACCGCCCGGGCCAGCGATCCGCGCTGCCGGACGATGAACCCGATCGGCGTGCTGGAGGAGCTGTCCGGCCGCGATGACTTCTGGTACGCGCCGCTGATCTTCGGCTACCTGAACTACTCCCGGCCGGGGCACACCGGGCGGCGGGTCGTGTTCGGCGACATCCCCCGGTTCGCCGCGGGCGGGGACCCGGCCGGCGCGCTGCTCGGTGGCGCGGGCCTGCTGGTCTCGGCGCACCGCCCGCACCGCGACGCCGCGCTCGGCTACGCCCGGCACGTGGCCTCGGCCGCCACCCAGCAGGGCACCTACCTCGCGGCCGGCGGGCAGCCCGCCCACCACGCGGCCTGGTCCGACCCTGCCGCGGACCAGGCCGCGGGCGGTTTCTTCTCCGGGACCGGCCGGGTCATGGCCGCGTCCTGGACCCGGCCCCGGGCACCGGGCTTCACGGCGTTCCAGAATGCGATGATCGAGCTTTTCGCCGACAGCCCGCGGTGGCTGGCGGAGCCCGACCGGTTCCTCGACGAGCTCGACACCCTCTACGCGCGGCGCGGTGCGGCATGATCGTCAGCGCGGCGCAGGAGCACGAGCTGATCCTCAGCGTGCTCACCGGGCGGGGTGCGCGGCCGGACACCGCCGACCTGCAGGCCCGCTGGCTGGTCGAGGCCGCAGGCGCACCGGCCATCGGCGACAGCGGGTAAAGGTATCCTGCGGACTGACTGTAAGGCGGAACGGAATTCATGGTGACCGTACGAGACGAGCAGGCAGCAGGCTCGCGCGCGCCCGGATCACGGGCCGGCCGGCGGAAGAAGCCCGCGGCCGAGACCCCGCCTGCGGACGACGCGGCCCGGCGGGCTCGCTCCACCACGGGAGATCTGCTCAACCTCGTCGAGCAGCTGTCCAATTTCGACCGGATCGGGGTCACCCGCCTGGCGCGGCACCTCGACGTGCCCGTGCCCACCGCCTACCGGATGCTCCGGGCCCTGGAGCGGACCGGCTACGTCGAGCAGCTGGCCGAGTCGAAGGAGTACCGGCTCACGCTCAAGCTGTTCGAGCTGGGCAGCCGGGTCGCCAGCCGGACCACGCTGCGTGACCTCGCCGCCGTGGAAGTCGAGCGACTCGCCCAGCAGGCCGGGCTCGCCTCGAACGTGAGCGTGCTGGTCGGCGGCGACGTGCTGTACCTGGCCCAGGTGAAGACCGAGGAACTGCTGGCCGTCAACCTGACGCCCGGCAGCCGGGCCCCCGCGACCTGCACCGCGATGGGCAAGGCCATGCTCGCGGTGGAGTTCCGGGACGTGCGGTCCGTCGTCGGCCCGGGGCCTTACCCGCGCCGGACCGAGCACTCGATCACGACGTACGAGGACCTGGCCGTGGAGCTGGCCGCGATCCAGCGGGCCGGGTACGCGGTCGACCGCCAGGAGCTCAACCTCGGGGTGTGGTGCGTGGCCGCCCCCATCCTCGGCGTGCGGCAGACCCAGCCCGCCGCGGTCAGCGTCTCCGTGTACCGGCCGCAGCTCGACACGGCTGAGGAGGAACGGCTGGGCAAGCTGGTGATCGCCGCCGCCAGCCGCATCGCGGACCGCGTCGGCGGCCTGGGCAACATGGTCTCCTGGTAGCCAGCTCCCGGCCGCCGCCCGCCCGCCGGATAACCTCTCTCCCCGCCCGTCCGGCCAGAATCGGTGCATGTTACTCTATTGACATTTAATTTCGCTCAACGAAAAACTAATTCCGATTGCGCCTTTCACGGCGTCCGGCGAGCAAGGGAGAGCACCCGGTGAAACTGGCGGCACTGTATCGGGGAGACGCTGACGTTCCTGCCCTCCATGTCGCGGCGGGGGACGGGTTCACCCCGGTGGACGAGCTCGCGGCCACGGCCGGCGCGACCGGTCTCGGCGGCCTGCGGGACGTGGGTGACCTCTTCGCCCGGGGCCCGGCCGCGGTCGGGCAGCTGCGCGAGCTGGCGTCCGGCGCCCAGCCCACCGTCGGCGCGGCCAGCGCCCGGTACGCGCCGCCCGTGCTCCGCCCCGGCAAGATCGTCTGCGTCGGGCTCAACTACGCCGACCACATCGCCGAGAGCCAGGCCAAGCCCCCGGAGCGGATCGTGCTGTTCGCCAAGTTCGCCTCCTGCCTGATCGCCCACGGCGAGCCGATCATCCGCCCGGCCATCACCTCCGAGCTCGACTACGAGGGCGAGCTGGCCGTCATCGTCGGCCGGCGCGCTTCGGGTGTCGCGGCCGCGGACGCCCTGGACTACGTGGGCGGCTACACGATCATCAACGATGTCTCCGCGCGGGACCTGCAGGGCGCCGAGCCGCAGTGGATCCGCGGCAAGGCGCTGGACACGTTCGCCCCGCTCGGCCCGGTCGTCCTCGACGCGGCGGCCGCGCCGCCCGTCGGCGAGATGACGCTGCGCACGCTGGTCAACGGCGAGGTGCGGCAGGACGCGAGCTGCGCCCAGATGATCACCGGCGTGCCCGAGCTGATCGCCTACATCTCCCAGGCCATCACCCTGGAGCCCGGCGACATCATCGCGACCGGCACGCCGTCCGGGGTGGCCCTGGGCATGAAGCCCCCCGTGTACCTGGAGCCCGGCGACAAGGTGAGCATCGAGATCTCCGGGATCGGCGAGCTGGCCAACACCGTCGCCGGGTCCCGGTGAGCGACCCCGCCCGGGACAGCGCGGCCGTGGCCGCCGCCCCGGCCGTCCCGCTGGCCGCCGCCGCGGCGATGATCACCTCATGCCGGCTCACCGGCGGCCTCCTCGGCGACCTGGGTGACGGGGCGCGGCCCGCCACCGAGCTCGCCGCCTACCACGTCCAGGCCATCGCCCACCCGCTGCTGGAGGCCGGCGGCTACGGGCGGCAGGCGGGCTGGAAGATCGGCTGCACCACCCCGGTCATGCAGGAGTACCTCGGCATCGGCAATCCCTGCGCCGGCGCCATGTTCCAGGCGAACGTGTGGCACGGCGGTCACGCCTTCCCGGTGCCCGCGTCCGGCCGCCTCGGCGTGGAATGCGAGATCGCCGTGCGGATGGCCAGGGACCTGCCCCGCCTCGAGCTGGCGTACGAGCCGGGGGACATGCCCGGCGCGGTGGCGGCGTCGATGGCCGCCATCGAGGTGGTGCAGGACCGGTACGCCGACTATCCCTCGCTGGGCACCCCGACGCTGATCGCCGACGATTTCTTCCACTACGCGTGCGTGCTCGGCCCGCAGCTGGAGTCGTTCCACCCGGGCTCCCTCCGCGACGTCACCGGGTCGATGACCATCAACGGCACCGGCGTGGGCCACGGGACCGGGACCGACATCATGGGCGATCCGCTCGACGTGCTGTGCTGGCTGGCCAACAGCTGCGCGGCCTGGGGCACGCCGCTGCTGGCCGGGGACGTGGTCCTCCTCGGTTCCCTGGTCCAGACCCAGTGGGTGGCCGCGGGGGACGTCGTCGCCGTGGCCAACGAGCCACTCGGCAAGGTCACCGCGGAATTCACCACCTGACGTCGAAGAGGTCCAGCGGCGGGGCGGGTGAGGCCTCGGCCTCCGCGTCCACGACCGGCCTGGCCCCGGCCGCGAAGCGGTCGAGTTCCCCGCCGCCGAGGACCCGGCCGGGGAACGGGTCGCCCGCCGCCCGGCCGGCCAGCGCTCCCAGCGGGAGTTCCTTCCGCGAGGCGGCCAGCACCAGGTTGCCGAACCGGCGGCCGCGCATCACCCCCGGGTCCGCGATCAGGCAGGCGTGCGGGAACACGGCGCGCACCGTCGCGACCCGGGCCCGGGCGTGCGCGAGCGGCGGGCCGTCTCCCATGTTGGCGGCGAAGATTCCCGCCGGGGACAGCGCCGCCGCCGCGTCCGCCGCGAATTCGACGGTGGTCGCGTGGGCCGGGGTGCGGGCCCCGGTGAACAGGTCGGCGATCACCAGGTCGAACGACGCCGGCCGGGAGCTGCCCCAGGACGGTCCGGGCGTCGCCGACCCGGACCCGGACGCGCCCGTGCTCCCATTACCGCCCGGCCACCAGGGCCCGCCACCACTGGCCCGCACCACTGGGCCCGCCACCACTGGGCCCGCCACCACTGGCCCGGCGGGACGGCTGGTTGAGCGGCAGCAGCCGCCGGACCAGGCCCACCAGGGCGCCGTCCGACTCGACGGCCAGCTGGCTGGATCCGGGCCGGGACGCCGCCACGTACCGGGCCAGGGTCAGCCCTCCCCCGCCGAGGTGCAGGACCCGCAGCGGCTGGCCGGCGGGTGCGGCCAGGTCGGCCAGGTGGCCGAGCCGCCGCATGTACTCGAACTCCAGGTACAGCGGGTCGTCGAGGTCCACGTGGGATTGCGGGATGCCGTCCACCCGCAGGGTCCAGGCCCGCGGCCGGTCAGCGTCGGCCACGAGCTCGGCCACGCCCGAATCGATGTCTGCCCGGACGGCCGGCCCGCTCCTGCTGTGCTGCCGGTGGGGCATACCCCCAGTATCTCCTCAGTTGATCCCAAACCGCGCCCGGCCCCGGCGGACCTCGCGCGGATGCCGGGCCGGGTGGACAATGGGGCCATGCGGCTTCCCTGGCAGGCGCGCGAGTTCGAGCGGACCTGCGCCGAGTGCGGCTACACCTGGCGGGTGCCCAGGTCCGCCCACCGGCGGCGGGGGGGAATCTCGGCCTACAGTCACGGGCCCCGCGGGATGTACAGCGTGCCGGACAATACCCAGGAGATCGCGGCCAGCGAGGCGGTCAGCGCGGTGGACGCCGCCTACGCGCACTGCCCCCGGTGCGACTCCGAGCGGTACACCCAGCAGCCGGTCCGGTCCTGACCCGCGGAGCCCTGGGTGTGCGGCCGCCCGTATCGTGGGCAGAGGGCTGTGCTGTACCTGTCAGCCAGCCCTGAATCATCAACCCCGGGGGAGCGTTCGTGACCGAAGCTCACGCTGACCTGTCCGGCGAGGAGCAGCGCCGGCGTACCCCGCCGGGCCCCGGCGGCGGGGAGCCCGAGCAGCGCGGGAACAAGTGGTGGACGCTGGTCGCGGTGTGCCTCGGCACCTTCATGCTGCTGCTGGACATCACGATCGTGAACGTCGCGCTGCCGGACATCCAGCGCGCACTGCACTCCAGCTTCTCGGACCTGCAGTGGGTGGTAGACGCCTACGCGCTGACCCTGGCCGCGTTCCTGCTCACCGCGGGCAGCCTGGCCGACATGTACGGCCGGCGCCTGCTGTACCTGATCGGCCTGGTGGTGTTCACCGGCGCCTCGGTCCTGTGCGGCTTCGCGACGAGCACGCTGATGCTCCAGCTCTCCCGCGGCCTGCAGGGCATCGGCGGGGCGATCATGTTCGCGGTCTCCCTGGCGCTGCTCGCGGACGCGTTCCGCGGCAAGGACCGCGGCGTCGCGTTCGGGGTGTGGGGTGCGGTGACCGGCGTGGCGGTGGCGATCGGCCCGCTGCTCGGCGGCGTGCTGACCTCCGGCCTGTCCTGGCGGTGGATCTTCTTCGTGAACGCCCCGATCGGCGTGATCGCCGTGGTCATCTCGGGACTGAGGGTCTCGGAGTCCCGTGCGCCGACGGCCAGCCGGCCCGACTGGGCAGGATTCGTGCTGTTCACCGCGGCGCTGTCGCTCCTGGTCTACGGGCTGATCGAGTCCAACCAGCGGTCGTTCACCGACAGCCTGGTGCTGGGCTGCCTGGTGGCCGCGGCGGTCCTGCTGGTGGCCTTCATCCTGGTCGAGCGGCGGATAGCGCACCCCATGTTCGATCTGAGCCTGTTCCGGCTGCCGACGTTCACCGGCGGCAGTGTGGCGGCCTTCGGGCTGAGCGCGTCGATCTTCGCGATGCTGCTCTACATCGTGCTGTACGTGCAGGACATCCTCGGGTACTCGCCGCTCGCCACCGGCGTGCGGGTCATGTTCCTGTCCGGCGCCATCCTGGTCAGCGCCACGGTGGCGGGCCGCCTGACATCCAAGGTGCCGATCCGCTGGCTCATCGGGCCCGGGCTCCTCCTGGTCGGGGTGGGCCTGCTGCTGATGCGCGGGCTCAACGCCGGGTCGGGCTGGACCCACCTGATCCCGGGGATGATCGTGGGCGGGCTCGGCGTCGGCCTGGTCAACCCGCCTCTCGCCTCGACCGCGGTCGGCGTGGTGCGGCCGCAGCAGGCGGGCATGGCCTCCGGCATCAACTCCACGTTCCGCCAGGTCGGCATCGCCACCGGCATCGCCCTGCTGGGCACGCTGTTCTCCAACAAGGTGGCCGATGAGGTCCGGGCCCGGATCGCGGCGGTGCCGCCCCTGTCCCACCAGGGCCCGAAGATCGCCTCGGCCGTGCAGTCCGGCGAGATCGGCCAGGTGATCGCGAAACTGCCTCCGCAGCTCCGCGGGACGGTGGCCACGATCACGCGGGCTGCGTTCACCACCGGCCTGGACCGCATCCTGCTGGTCGCGGCGATCATCGCCCTGGTGTCCGCCGTGGTTTCGCTGGTCGCCATCCGCACCAAGGACTTCGCCCAGCAGAGCTAACCGGGGACGGCCGTCGCGGGCGTTCCGGCCAGCCCGCGCACCACGCCAATGGCGCGGGGCCGCACCCCCCCGGGCGCGGCCCCGCAATGGCTCAGCCGAGTCAGGACTTCGGCATGAGCACGGAACTGATGATGTAGACGGTGGCGTTGGCGGTGGTCACGCCACCGCAGACCACCTTGGCGCCGTTGACGGTGTAGGTGGAACCCATCTTGGCCAGCGTCACCGAGCCGCCCTCGAGGGTCTTCGCCGACATCCCCGAGGCGAAGTCGCCGGTCGTGACCGTCGAGCCCACCACGTGGTAGGTCAGGATCTTGGTCAGCTCGGCCTTGTTGGCCAGCACCTTGCTCAGCGTGGCGGACGGGATCTTGGCGAACGCGCTGTTGGCCGGCGCGAACACCGTGATGCCCTTCGCCGAGTTGAGCGTGTCCACCAGGCTGGCCTTCTTGACCGCGGTGACCAGGGTGGACAGCGCCGGGTTGTTCGACGCCGCGGTGGCCACCGGGGCGGTCGACATGCCCGAGAAACTGCCGGCCCCGGAGGACGGGACCGCCGAGCAGGCCGGGCCGAACGGCTTCGACGCGGTCTGCGCGGACTGGGTGGGCATGGCGGAGGACGACGACGAGGACGGGGTGGCTGATCCTGAGCTCGCCGAGGTGCCGCTGGAGCCGCACGCGGCGGCACCGAACGCGAGACCGGCGGAGATGACGGCGATGGCAGGGACCTTGTACTTCATTGTCTGATTCCTCTTTCATTGTGGATTGGTGAACATCTCGGGTGGGACAGGCGCCGGGCGCTACGTCACGGTCACGGTGACCGTGTCCCAGCCGGTGGCGCCGTTGGGGAAGATGGGCACGCGGCGGGAGGGCTGCGTGGCGTGGGTACCGTCGGTGGCCCGGACCGCGAGCGTGTGCAGCCCGTGCGGGGCGTCCCACTCCCACACCCACTGCCGCCACGTGTCGATGCCGGGCACGGGCGCGAGCCGGGCCTGGTTCCACGGGCCGTTGTCCGCCCGGACCTGGACCGCGTCGATGCCGCGGTGCGGGGCCCAGGCGACGCCGGCCACCGCGGTCCGGCCCGCCTTGACCTGGGCCAGGGGCCGGGGCACGTCGATCCGCGACTCGGTCTTGATCGGGGCGCGGGTCGAGTAGCCGCGCTGCACCCAGTAGGACTTCTGCGCGAACGTGGTGATCTCCAGATCCACCACCCACTTGGTGGCGGACACGTAGCCGTACAGGCCGGGGACCATCATCCGGGCCGGGAAGCCGTGCGCGACCGGGAGCGGCTCCCCGTTCATGCCCACCGCCAGCAGCGCGGTCCGGCCGTCCATGACGGTCTCGATCGGGGTGCCGCAGGTCCAGCCGTCGGCCGAGGTGCTGAGGATCTGGTCGGCGCCCCGCTTGACACCGGCCTCCCGCAGCAGGGCGGCGAGGCTGGCGCCGAGCCACCGGGCGTTGCCCACGTACGGGCCGCCGACCTGGTTGGACACGCAGGCCAGGGTGATGTCGGCCTCGGTGAGCGGCCGCTTCAGCAGCTGGTCGAAGGTGATGTCCAGCTCCCGCTCGACCATGCCGTGCACCCGGAGGTGCCACGTCTCCGGCGGGACCTGGGGCAGGCTGAGCGCGGTGTCCACCCGGTAGAAGCTCCCGTTGGGCGTGGTGAACGGGCTGATCCCGGGGACGTGCGAGCTGCGCGCCGGCCGGCGGCCGTGAGCCCGGTGACCGCCGGGCGCGGGGAGCCTGATCGCCGAGCGCGCCGCGGTCACGTTAAACCGGGACAGCAGTGCCTGGCCGGCTCCGCCCCGGCGACCGCGAGGGCGGCGGCCCCGGCCGCGGTGAGGAGGAACCGGCGGCGATCAGGGGTACCGGGGCCGGGATCTCCGGTCCGGGGACCACCGGCGCCGGGTTGCCCGCGGCCGGGGGACGGGGCTGGCGGCGGTCCCCCGCCGGACTGGCCAGCGGCGCGGGACGGGACCACGATCGGATCCGTTAGGGACGTAGAGGTCTCAGCGGGGCGCGCGGGCTGGGCAGCCGCGGCGCGGACCAGCAGGAGCAGGACGATCGCGCCGGCGGCCACGCCCGCGAGCGTGGGGACCGCGTCGGCCGGCCCGGACACCGGCCTGGTCGCCACGGCCGCGACGCCGAGCGCCGCGAAAACGGCCAGCCCGGCCAGCCCGTAAGCCAGCCGGCGCCGGGCCAGGATCCCGGTAAGCATGGCGAAAAGCGCGAGCACGACGTAGATCCCGGCCAGCAGCACCATCTTGTCGTGGCTGCCGAAATGCTGGATGGCGAAATCCTTGACCGGGACGGGGGTCAGGTCGATAGCCGCGCTGCCGACCGCGATCACCGGCTCCCCCGCCGACCCGGTGATGCCCGCCACCAGCTGGGCCACGCCGATCGCGGCCGCCGTGGCCAGCAGGCCGGTCAGGGCGCCGACCGCAGCGGCCCCGAGGAGGCCCCGCGTGCGCTGCGCTATTGGTTTAATCATCACGGGGAATTCGGGCCGGACGCTTTTTCAGATTGGGGGGGCCCGATAAAAGATCGCATTCCGCGGCGTAATTAGTGTCACACCAATCCAGCCGCCGGAGTGCTCCGAATAAGCCTCCTGAGCTTCGCTAATATGTTTCCGTGGAACGCACACAATCCTGGGTATCCGGATCCCTACCGGCTGGAGCGGTTCGTGGCCGCGCAGGACGCCGGCGGGACCTACGACCGGGCGATGGCGGAGCTGCGGGCGGGCCGCAAGGTGAGCCACTGGATGTGGTTCGTGTTCCCCCAGATCGCGGGCCTGGGACGGAGCGCGACGGCGCAGGAGTTCGCGATCTCCTCGCTGGACGAGGCCCGGGCCTACCTGCGCCATCCGGTGCTGGGGCCGCGGCTGGCCGGCAGCGCGCGCGTCCTCACCGAGGTGGCGGGGCGGAGCGCGGAGCAGATCTTCGGCAGCCTGGACGCGCAGAAGCTGCGCTCGTCGATGACCCTGTTCCTGCGGGCCGACCCGGACGGGTCAGCCGGGTTCGCCCAGGTCCTCAGCCTGTACTTCGATGGCCAGCCCGACCCGGGGACCGACCGGCTGCTGGGCTAGGCCTTGCGGGCCACGCCCACCCAGCCGGGCAGCGGCCTGGGGCTCACGCCCGCCCCGGGGCGCCACTGAGGGGTGGAGACCAGGCCCGGCTCGACCAGGTCCAGGCCGTCGAAGAACGCCGCGACCTGCGCGCGGGCGCGGAAGGTGATCGACCCGGCCATAGACCGGTTCATCATCGCGGCCCCGGCGGCCATTTCCTCCGCGTGGATGTCGGCGGCCGGATGGGACAGCGCGAGATAACTCCCCGGCGCCACCGCCCGCATCAGCGCGGCCACGATCTCGCGGGGATAATCCTCGTCCGGGATGCAGTGCAGCACGCCGATCAGCATGACCGCGATGGGCTGGGCGAAGTCCAGCGTCCCGGCGGCCGCGGCCAGGATCGCCCCGGTGTCGCGCAGGTCGGCGTCGACGTATGCGGTCTCGCCGGCCGGGTCGCTGGCCAGCAGCGCGCGGGCGTGGGTGAGCACGATCGGGTCGTTGTCGACGTAGACCACCCGGGCGGACGGGTCGGCGCGCTGGGCGACCTCGTGGGTGTTATTCGAGGTCGGGATGCCGGTGCCGATGTCCAGGAACTGGCGGATGCCGGCCTCGGCCACCAGGTAGTGCACGGCCCGGCCGAGGAACGCGCGGTTGCTGCGGACCCCGGCGATCACCGACGGGTCGGCGCTCATGAACTTCTCCGCCAGCTCCCGGTCCGCGGCGAAGTTGTCCTTCCCGCCGAGCCAGTAGTCATAGACGCGAGCGATGTGCGGCAGGTTGGTGTCAAGCGGGACGGCGGGACCGAGGGAGTCCGATCGGTCTGACGGCATGCAGACACCATGGCACTCCAGGGGGCCGCACGGCCACCCGGGTGACCAGTCCCGCCGGTGACCAGGCATCATGGTCCCCGTGCCGAACCGGATCCTCATCGATCTCGGTCCGTTGCGTGAATCCCGCGGCTTCCGCCTGCTGTTCGCGGGCGAGTTCGTGGAGGTGTTCGGCAGCCAGCTCACCGCGGTGGCCATCCCGTTCCAGGTGTACGCGCTGACCCAGTCCTCGCTCCAGGTGGGCCTGGTCAGCCTGGCCCAGCTGGTGCCGCTGATCGCCGGGGCGCTGATCGGCGGCTCGCTCGGCGACGCCCTCGACCGGCGGCGCATCCTCCTGGTGGCCTCGGCGCTGCTCGCGCTGACCAGCGGCGGCCTGGCCGTCAACGCGGCTGCCGCGCACCCGTCGCTGATCGCGCTATACCTGGTCAGCGCGCTCGCGGCCGGCCTGGCCGGAGCGTCCTCCACGGCCAGCAACGCCGCGGTCCCCGCGCTCGTGGCGCCCCGGTACCTGGTCCCCGCCTATGCCTCCACCCAGGCGGTGAGCCAGGTGGGCTCGGTGGTCGGGCCCGCCCTGGCCGGGCTGCTGATCGACGCCGTGCACCTGGAGTGGGTCTACGCCACCACCGCCGTCATCTACCTGCTCACCGCGCTGGCCGCGGCGCGCCTGCCGGCCATCCCGCCCGCCCCGGAAGCGGGCCGCCCCGGGCTTCGCGCGATCGTCGAGGGACTGCGCTACCTGCGCGGGCGGCAGGCGATGGAGGGCGCCTACCTCATCGACGTCAACGCCATGGTGTTCGGCATGCCCCGGGCACTATTTCCGGCGCTGGCCGTCTCGGTGTTCCACGGCGGGGCCCGCACCCTCGGCTACCTGTACGCCGCGCCCGCCGCGGGCGCCCTGGTGGGCGCGCTGACCACCGGCTGGCTGGAGCGGGTCCACCGGCAGGCCTGGGCGGTGATCGTGGCCGTCTGCGTGTGGGGCGCCGCCATCGTCGCGTTCGGGCTGGTCCACGTGCTGTGGGCCGCGCTGGCGCTGCTCGCGCTGGCCGGCTGGGCCGACGTGCTGTCGGCCGTGCTCCGCTCGACGATCCTGCAGACCTCCACCTCCGAGGAGTACCGGAGCCGGGTCTCCGCGGTGCAGATCGCCGTGGTCACGGGCGGGCCGCGGCTCGGTGATCTGGAGGCGGGCACGGTGGCCACCCTGGTGTCAACGCAGTTCTCGATCGTGTCCGGCGGCCTGGCGTGCATCGCCGGCGCCGCCACGCTGGCCGCATTGCTGCCCGGCTTCCGCCGCTACGACCGGCGGGCCACCAGCCACGCCGGCGCGGGCGCCGACCTGATTTCCCATCCAGACCCCGAGCACCAGGGCTAGCATGAGGCGCCATGCGCCCCTTGGGTAGTTACGGCCGGTTCCTGGTAGCAATTCCGGCCGGAGCCGCGCTCGCGGTCAGCGGCCTTCTCACCGTGTCCGCCTCTGCGGGTACCACCGCCCCGGCGGGCGCCGCCGCGGGCACGGGGGCCGCCGCCCCCGCCGCGCACCGCCTGCCGGACTTCGGCAACACCGGCGGCCACGCTGCCGTCCCGCAGGCCGGCGCCGCGGTGAACACCAGCCACCCGGACCACGTGATCGGTAGCGGCACCCCCGCCAGCTGCACCTCCGCGGCCGTGGTCAGGGCCGTGGCCCGCGGCGGCGTCATCACGTTCAGCTGCGGCCCGAAGCCGGTGACCATCACCATGACCGCCACGGCCAAGGTCGTGAACACCAGCCACCAGGTCGTCCTGGACGGCGGGGGCCTGGTCACGCTCAGCGGCGGCGGGAAGCGCCAGATCCTCTACATGAACACCTGCGACCCGAAGCAGAAGTGGACCACCTCGGACTGCTACGACCAGCAGTGGCCGCAGCTGACCGTGCAGAACATCACGCTGAAGAACGGCAACTCCCAGGTCCGGCAGAGCCAGGCCCAGTTCGGCGGCGGGGGCGGCGGCGCCCTGTTCGATGAGGGCGGCCAGCTCAAGGTGGTCAACTCGCGGTTCCTCAACAACCGCTGCTACCAGTCCGGACCCGACCTGGGCGGCGCCGCGATCCGCGCGCTGGCCCAGTACCGCAACCGGCCCGTCTACATCACCCGCGATACCTTCTCGGGCGGGCGGTGCTCCAACGGCGGGGCGCTCAGCAGCATCGGCGTGTCCTGGGTGGTCCTGAACAGCGTGATGACGAACAACAAGGCCATCGGCTACGGGGCGAACCCGGCCAACGCCGGCACCGCGGGCGGCGGCAGCGGCGGTGCCATTTACACCGACGGGAACAAGTACAAGGTCAGGGTCGAGGGCACCGTCATCCGCAATAACCACGCCCGCGAAGGCGGCGGCGCCATCTTCTTCGTCAGCGACAACAACACCGGCTGGCTGACCATCAAGAACTCGACGCTGCACGGCAACCCGAGCGCGGTCTTCTGGACCCGGCCGTATCCCGGCATCTACTTCCACAGCTCCGGGCACCCGCGGGTGGTCAACTCCGCGATCGGCTGAGCGACGGCGGGCCAGCCGCGAGCCGACCGCGGGTGGCCCAGGACCGCAGGGAAGAAAGAAGCACTGGGCGCCTTCGGGTAAGCGACGTCTCAGTGTAATTATGTAAGCATGGAGACGATTTTCCAGTACGCCGGGGGAACCCCGGCCCTGCATCGCTTCGTCGAAGTCTTCTACACCAGCGTGCTCGCCGACCCGTTGCTCCAGCCGCTGTTCGGTGCGGGCCAGCCCGGGCACGTGGACCATCTGACCGCGTTCGAGGCAGAGTCGTTCGGTGGCCCGGACGACTTCACCCGGCAGCTGGGCTTCGCCCACCTGATCGACGTGCACCGCGGGCTGCAGATCACCGAGGCACAGCGGCAGCGGTTCGTGGACCTGTACCTGGCCGCTGCCGACACGGCCGGGTTGCCTGACGATCCGCCGTTCCGTGAGGCGCTGCGCTCGCACGTGGAGTTCGGCTCCCAGGTCGCCATGCAGAACTCCCGGGCCCGGACCGACGACGAGCTGCATCCGCTGCGTGAGGTGCCGAAGTGGCAGTGGGATGGGCCGCAGGCACCCTGACCGGCCGGCCGCCGATGCTCAGTGGCAGGCGGCCGTGGTCAGCCGGCAGTAGCAGGAGGCGGTGACCGGCACGTCGGCGCGCGCCGCGGCGATCGTGAGCTGCTGCCCGATGATCGCGGCCTGCTCGTGCTTGCCCAGCCTGGTCAGGCATTCGTGGTAGCCGTGCAGGCTCCACACGTTGCCCGGATGCTGGCAGGCCCGGGCCAGCGTGCCGTCCAGCCCGAGATCGGCGCGGTACACCGCCTCGGCCTCCTCCACCCGGTCCTGTTCCAGCAGCAGGGCGCCGTAGGCGTGCCGGGCCGGCTGCATCCAGCCCCACGGCTCGTCGTAGGGCAGCCCGTCGTCCAGGTCGATGCTGCGGCGCAGCGCCGCGAAGGCCGCGTCATGATGTCCCCGGCGGTATTCCAGCTCGCCGTCCAGCATGGCCGCGGCGACCTGGAGGATGTCCTGGCAGGTGTTGTTGAACACGGTGCGTGACACGGGCACCCGGGTCGACCGCGTCCGCGAACCGGCGGCGCTCGTCGTCCGCCTCGTCCACCCGGCCCGTCGCGGCCAGCGCGACACCCCTGGCGTAGTGCATCATCGCCGTGGTCACGCAGTACAGGTCCTGGTCGGCGGGCAGCGGCGCGGCGAGGATGTCCGCCCACCGCCCGAACCGGACCAGCACGTGCATCCTCATCGGCACGAACCCTTCGAGCCAGTCCGCCATCGGCGGGACCTGCACCCGCAGCAGGTCCTCGGGGATGGCCGCGGCCAGCTGGTCCGCCGTGTCCAGCGCGACCTGCGCCTGGCCCAGGAACATCGCGCCGTAGATCTTGAAGTGATAGTCGTGCGCCCGGTACAGCGTGTAGAAGTTCATCCCGCCCCGGCGGGCGCGGAACTTCTCGTCGGCCGCGATCGCGGCGGTGTTGGACGACACCACGCGCGCGTAGTCCCCGCACAGCACGTCCAGGTGCGTCGGCATGTGCCGCAGGTGGCCCGCGTCCGGCACCAGGTCGCGGAGCAGGTCACCGGCCTGGAGGGCGGCTTCCGGGGTGGGCGACATCTCCATCAGGTGGATGTACATGTGCAGGACACCGGGGTGGGACCGGCCGCCGGGGCGGTCCAGGGCCCGCTCCAGCACGACCCGGGCCTCGGCCGTGGCCGCCCCGCTGGCCGGCTGCCCGGTCGCCTGGTCCCACAGGGCCCACGGGGTGAGGTTCATCAGCGCGTCGGCCAGCAGCGCCGCCACATCCAGGTCATCGGGGTGAGGACCGGTACACCTCGCGCATGGCGTCGGCGTACCCGCTGTTCCAGGGGCCGCAGTCCGCGGCGGGTGTCGCGGACGGGTACCGGGCGGCCAGGGCGCGCACCAGCGCCCGCTCGACGGGCGCCGCGTTCCCGGCCCGTGGCGGCGGCCGCCCGCGGCGGCGGCGGTGAACGCCCGCGACACCGACGAGGCCAGCTCGGCCTGGCCGAACGCCTCCCAGGGCTTGTTGTAGTTCGGTCCCAGCGCGTAGGCCAGTCCCCAGTACCCGAGCGCGCATCCGGGGTCGGCCTCGATCACCCGCTCGAAGCAGGCCACGGCCTCCTCGTGGTTGAACGCGTACGCCCACACCAGGCCGCGGCTGAACCAGAGCTGCGCCGCGGGCGACGCGGTCGTCACCGGCCGGGTGTAGCCACCGAGATCGAAATACTCACCCATCAGCAACTCCCCCGGCCCGCCCGGCCGGGGCGCGCCACGCGTGCTGCCGAGTATGCCAGCCGGGGTTCCTAGCGTGGAGACAGCAGGCCGGCGGCGCGCGGAGACAGCAGGCCGGCGACGCCCGGGACGCTGACCGGCGCGGGGGTGCCCGTGACCCGCGGCGCCGGCGTCGGCGGGGACGCTGCCGTGGCCGGGCCGCGTCGCCCGGGATCACGGTGCCGGGCGCGTGGCCGCGGATGTAGATGGGCGTGCCGCCCCCCTGGCTGATCCTGACCTGCTGGTACAGCACGTTGGCCACGTCCACCGGGACCCGGACGCAGCCATGCGAGGCCGGCTTGAGCGGGATGGGGACGTCGCCGTGGATGGCGAAGTTCGTGCCGATGAAGAACACCGGGTTGTACATCCGGCCGAGCGCGACGTGCAGCCATCCGGCCACGAACAGGTGCGCCCGGTAATTCCCGTCCGGGGTGAGGGCCGGGCCGCAGGTCCCGCCGCCGGGACAGCGGTAGTAGTAGCCTCCGCCCGCCGAGATGTGGGTGATCAGCTGCGACCTGGTGATGCGCGTACAGGACCAGCACTTCCGCCGGCAGGTTGACCTCGATGCGCGTGCCGCCGCCGCCGGGCACGAGCACCCGCGGCAGCCGGGGCCGGGCCAGGGCCTGCTGCATGGCCGGGTTGACGTCGTCGGCGCCGGCCGTGGTCGGCAGCCCCTGGACTTCCTTGAACGCCCAGACCGCCTCGAGCGTGTCGGTCCCGAACCGGCCGTTCACCGGGCCCGGGTAGTAGTGCAGCTGGGCGAGTCGCTGCTGCAGCGTGCGGACCGCGGTTCCCGCCATCCCGGGGTGCAGCGTCCCGGTGAGCGGCGCGGCGATCCAGACCTGCTCCCGCACCTGGGCGCCGCGGCCGGCGGGCCACGGGGTGGCCGCCTGCGGCGCTCCCGGCCTGGCTGAGCAGGCCGGCTGCCAGGGCGAGGACCGTGCCGAGGGCGGCGGAGGCGGTCCTGATGGCGCGGCCTCGGGGACGACGGGACCGGGCAGGCGGGCCGGGCCACGGCGGCGGGCTCATGCGCGATGTCCTCCCTTGCTCGCGTGGCCCTCAGCCCGTCATGGCCGCACGCCGGGACATCCTCAGGCAGGATCAGCCCTGGATCGCGGGGAGCGGGGGGTGGGGGCGCGGGGCAGTTCGATAACCGAAAGTATCACTCTGATTACACTCCGTCGACAGAATCGGCAGATCTCGCCGCCGGTTCCCGCCGCCCGTGCGAGCGTCAGCGGGGACCATGGGTGGATGAGCAGCGAACGGGTGCTCGGCGTCGATGCCTGCCGGGCCGGCTGGGTCGGGATCGCCCTCGTCCGGCGGCGAGCCGCGGGCCTACCTCGCGCCGACGATCCGGGAACTCACGGAGCAGGCGACCGCGGACGGGCCCCTCGGGGTCGTCGCGATCGACATCCCCATCGGCCTGGCCGATACCGGGCGGCGCCGCGCGGACCAGCTCGCGCGGGCGGCGCTGGGCCGGCGCTGGCCGTCGCTGTTCATCACGCCGGTCCGCGACGCGGTGCAGGCCGGTGACTTCCCGGCCGCCCAGGCCGCCAGCCGGCGGCTGGCCGGGTGAAGGCATCTCCCGCCAGGCGTTCGCGCTCGGGGCCAAGATCCTGGACGTCGACCGCTGGCTCCGGGGGGCGCCCCGCGCCGGCTGTGCGTGTGGTGGAGGTCCATCCCGAGCTGAGCTTCGCTGACCTGGCTGGCGCCCCCCTGGCGGCACGCAAGTCCACCTGGGCCGGCGCGGAACGGCGCCGGGCGCTGCTCGCCCAGGCCGGCATCGTCCTGGACGGGGACCTCGGGCTGGCCGGGGAGCAGGCCGGCGTGGACGACGTGCTCGACGCGGCCGCCGCGGCCTGGACCGCCCGGCGGGTCAGCCAGGGCACCGCGCGCTGCCTGCCCGACCCGCCCGAGACGTTCAGCGACGGCCTGCCCAGTGCTATCTGGACCTGCAGCTAGCCATCTGGACCTAGCGCCATCTGGACCTGGGGCCATCTGGACCTGGGGCCATCAGGACGTACGGGCCAGCCGCGCCTGAACCTACGGCTCCTCCCCGCGCGGCGGCTCAGGTGCTGCCACAGCCGGGGCAGCAGCTCGTCCTGGACCGCCCGCCACGATGTGATCTCCGCGGCGGACAGCGGCTGCACCGGGCCCGGCCGGGCGGGCGGCCAGGAAGACGTCGCAGGCGGCGGACAGCAGCCACATGCGGGCCACCGCAATCCCTGGGTGTGGCGCCCAGGGTGAGCGCGCCGTTCCCGCGCAGCAGCAGTGCCTCACCTTCGCGCAGGCTGCTGGCGGCCCGGTCAGCCAGGTCAGCCGAGCGCAGCAGGAGCGCGCTGTCGTGCACCGGAACGGACGCGCCGAGCCAGGCTGCCTGGCCGTGCAGCGCGGGCACCGCCGTGGTGACGGCCGCCGCGGCAAAGGCCCCGGGCGGCTGGGCCCGGGCGATCGCGCCCGCGTCGCCGCGGGCCCGGTAGAGCGCCAGATGGGCCCAGGCCTCGGCCGGAACGCGGGGCGGCAGCGCCGCCGCGGTGAGCGGCACCTCGATCACCGCGGCCCCGTCCACGGTGGCCAGGTCTGCGGCCGGCGTGATCAGCATGGCCGACCCGGCGCGGGCGGAGACATGCCCGTACGCGGTCACGAGCCCGAGTGCGGACAGCACGCGCGCGGCCCGGGCTACTTCGCCCCGCAGGTCCTCCGGCCCTGAAGTCACCGCAACCCACCTCCGTCCGCCGCGCCGCCGGCCTCTGTCCGCTAGCCGCCTCGCCGCTGGCCTTACCGTGCTGGCCTCACCGTGCTAGCCGTCACTGTGCTGGCCTCACCGTGCTGGCCGTCACTGTGGCTGCCCTTCACAGGGGCCCACATCTCTGCAAAACTGTATGCAGTTTATCGAGGAAGGGGAAGCGCCGTGATTTCAGGGCTGCATCACTACGCGCTGGAAGTGCCGGATCTCGAGGTGGCCGAGGGCTTCCTGCAGGACTTCGGCCTGGAGACCGGGGAGAAGGACGGCTCGCTGGTCGCCCAGTGCCCCGGGCGCAACCAGGAGCAGGTCCGCCTGCGTCCAGGCGCCCGCCAAGCGGCTGCACCACGTGTCGTTCACGCTGAGCCCGGGCACGCTCGACTCGGTCCGCGAGGCCCTGGACCGGGCGGGCACGCCGGTGATCGAGCCCCCGCCCGGCGCGACCGAGGATGGGCTCTGGATCCGGGATCCGGACGGCACGCCGGTGCAACTGCTCGACGAGGCCCCGGCCCCCGCCCGGCCCGCCGACGAGGTGCTGTTCAACGTGGGCGGCAGCCGGCAGCGGATCGGCGTGGCCCAGTGGACGCCGGGCCACCGAGGACGTGCTGCCCCGCAGGCTCGGGCACACCCTGCTGTTCACCGCGCAGCCCCAGCAGATGACCGAGTTCTATACCCAGGTGCTCGGCCTGCGGGTCAGCGACCGGATCACGGGCCTGGTCACGTTCCTCAACGCCGGGCCGGGCGATCATCACATCTTCGGGTTCATCGCCAGCACCCACCGCGGGTTCCACCACGCCAGCTTCGAGGTGCCGTCCATCGACGCGATCGCGATCGGCGCCGACCGGATGCGCGGCAAGGGCCGGGAGCCCGGCTGGGGCCTGGGCCGCCACACCATCGGCTCGAACTTCTTCCACTACAACCCGGACCCCTGGGGCTCCTGGATCGAGTGGTTCTCCGATATCGACCAGATCGACGACTGCTGGGTGGCCGGCGACTGGGAAGTCCCGCCGCACCTGTGGGGCGCGCCGCCCCCGGCCGCCTTCCTGGCCAACGCCGAACCCGAGAGCTGACGCCCGACGGCTGAGGCCCACGGCTGAGGCCCACGGCTGACGCCCACGGCTGAGGCCCACGGCTGAGGCCCGACGGCTGACCCGATGGCTGAGACCTGACACCTGACCGGTGTCGGCGCCTTCGCGGACACGGCCGGCCATTGCCTTTTCCCGGACGAACTGCATACACTTTCAACTGCATACACTTTCGGCCGGGCCTGGTTCCGCTGGCTTCCCCCGAGGCCACCCTGGTTCCCGCCCGCCGGCCTCCAACGAGGGAGAGCACCATGAGCCGGGACGTAGCCCAGGTATTCGCGGACATCGACGCGTTCGACCCCGACAAGTTCGTCGCCCACCTCACCCCCGACGCGAAATTCCGCTTCGCGAACGCCGACCCGGTCACCGGCCGGGCCGCGGTCAAGGAGGCGGTGGCCGGGTTCTTCTCCACCATCGACGGCCTGACCCACCACATCAGGAACGTGTACGAGGTCGGCGACACGGTGGTCGCGCAGATCGACGTGGAGTACCGGCGCAAGGACGGCAAGAGCGTCACCGTGCCCAACGCGGACATCCTCGTCTTCGACGGCGACCTGGTCAGCGACTGGCAGATCTACATCGACGTGACCCCGGTCTACGCCTGAGCTGCCCATGATCACCCTCACCGACATCGCCTACGTCCGGTCCGGCGTCGCCGACCTCGAGACGGCCGTCCGGTTCGCGACCGACATCGTCGGCCTGGAACTGGCCACGCCCTCCGAGGCCGGCGTGGCGCACCTGCGCGCCGACCACCGGCACCACTGCCTCGCGCTGGTCCAGGGGCCCTCCGGCGTCATCTCCTCCGGCTTCGCCGTGGCCGACCCGGACGAGCTCGCGGCGGCCGAGACCGAACTGGAGCGCACCGGGTTCCGGGTACGCCGGGGCGACCCGGCCGAGGCCCGGTCCCGGCGGGTCCGGGAGTTCATCGCGTTCGACGACCCGTTCGGGAACCGGCTGGAGCTCGTGAGCCAGCAGGAGACGATCAGCCGGCCGGTCGCGTTCACCCGGCCGGCCGGGATCACCGAGTTCGGCCACCTGTGCCTGGACGCGCCGGACGTGCACGAGGCCTACCGGTTCTGGAGCACCCGGTTCAACGCGCGGGTCTCAGACTGGCTCGGCGACGCCGCCTGCCTGATCCGGATCGACCCCGTGCACCACAAGCTGGCCGTGTTCCGCGGCGAGCGGCCCGGGCTGTGCCACATGAACTTCCAGGTCGCCACCATCGACGACGTGTTCAGGAACTGGCACTTCCTGGTCGAGCACGGGGTCGAGATCGAGATGGGCCCGGGGCGCCATCCCCAGTCCACCGCGATCTTCCTGTACTTCCTCGGCCCCGAGGGATTCACCTACGAGTACTCCTTCGGCGTGCGCCGGATCGAGGACGACGCGGCCTGGCAGCCGCGGACCTTCGACCCGGACGAGCCCGGCTCCATCGACATGTGGCTCGGACCCGTGCGCCGTGTTTCCTCCCAGCTCCAGCTGGCCAGCCCCGAACCGGCCAGCCGAACCGGCCAGCCCACCGGCCAGCACCCACCGGCCAGCACCCAGCCGGCCAGCGCCGGGCAGGCCCGGCTGGAACCAGCCAGCACGGAATCCGTCACCACCGGAAGGACCGCATGACCACGACCACGCTGCCTGCCGGCCAGATCGACGTGGCGGGCGTGCCCACCGCGCTCATCGACACCGGCAACCCGGACGGGGTCCCGGCCGGCCAGCAGGCGCCGCCCGTGCTGCTGCTGCACGGATCGGGGCCGGGCGTGACGGCCACCGCGAACTGGCGCCCGGTGATCCCGGCGCTGAGCCGGGAGCGCCGGGTGATCGCCCCCGACCAGCTCGGCTTCGGCGGCACCGCCACCGGCGAGCAGCGCACCTACGGCCGGGCGGCGTGGACCGGCCATGCCCTGGCCCTGCTGGACACGCTGGGCACCGGCCCGGTGGACATCATCGGCAACTCGATGGGCGGCGCCATCGCCCTGTCCCTGGCCGCCGCGCGCCCGGCCGCGGTGCGGCGCATCGTGCTGATGGGCTCGATGGGCGTGGCCATGGCGCTGCCGGCCGGGCCTGAACACGGTGTGGGGCTATACCCCGGGGGTGGCCCAGATGCGCGAGGTGATCGGCCTGTTCGCGCACGACCGCGGGCTGATCACCGACGAGCTGATCGAGCTGCGTTACCAGGCCAGCCTCAGCCCCGCGGTGCGTGACTCCTGGGCGGCCATGTTCCCCGAGCCGCGCCAGCGCTGGGTGGATGACCTGGCCCTGTCCGGGGCCGAGCTCGCGGCCATCACCGCCCCGGTGCTGCTGGTACACGGCCGCGACGACCGCGTCGTCCCGTGGCGGGTCTCCTCGGCCCAGCTGGTCGACCTGCTGCCCGACTCCCGGCTGCACGTCCTGTCGGGGTGCGGGCACTGGACCATGATCGAGAAGACGGCCGATTTCCTGGCCGTCGTCGAGCCGTTCCTGGGCGCTTAGGAGGCCGCCCGGGCGGCCGGCTGCTCGGGGTCGATCAATGCCACCGCGTGCGGCACCGCGACCGGCACGAACTCCGGCGCGCAGTCGGTCAGCACCCGCAGCGCGGTGCGCTCCAGGTGGTGGGCCATCCCGGTGAGCGCGCCACGCTCGTCCCCGGCGATCAGGGACTCCAGGATCTGGGCGTGCTCCACGTCGCCCGCCGCCTGCCAGCTGCCCGGATCGGACAGCTGGTAGATGCGGATGTACCGGGTGGTCCGGTCGGCGAAGGCCCGCAGCTGGCGTTGCAGCGCCTCCCCGGCTCCCGCGGTGACCAGCCGGTGGTAGTCGGCGTGCGCGGCGAACCAGGCGCCGAAGTCCCCCGACCTGGCCGCCCGGCGCATCGCGGTCAGCAGCCGCTTGGCCTCCTTGCGGGACGCCGCACCGAAGTGGCCGATGGTCATGGACAGGGCCAGCGTCTCGAGCAGGATCCGGCTCGCGTAGACGTCGTCGAGTTCCTGCGGGTCCAGGCCCGCGACCCGGGTCCGCTGGTTCGGCTCGATCTCGACCAGGCCCTCCTCCTGCAGCATCCGGAGCACCTCGCGGAGCGGGGTGCGGCTGATGCCGAGCTGCCTGGCCAGGCTCACCTGGGACAGCTTCGTGCCGGGCGTCAGGGTGCCGTCCAGGATGCACTCGCGCAGGTAGGCGTGCACGTACGGGATGGCCTGCCGGGCTTCGGGGAGGTCAACCTTGCGGATGTCGGGGACCAGAGCGGCACTGGGCATGGCACCTATTCTCCCTGATCCGCCGGAACCTGCATACAGTTTGGGTCCCAGCTCCTCCGTGTCGTCCCGGTGAGTGCCAACCGCCGCGCCGCGCGGCCTGAGGCACCCTCACCTGAAAGTGCATACAGTTTCTAGCTCAGGTCTTGAATGCTTGCCGGAAACTGCATACAGTTTCAGGCATGAGCAGTGAGGACAGGACGCCGCCGGCCGGGCCGCCCGGGCCGCCCCGGCTGCTCGGCCGGGACTACTGGCTGGTCCTGTCCACCCCGGTGGCCGGCACCAGCCAGGCGGACATCGACGCCTGCGCCGGGGAGCACATCAGCTGGCTGCTGGGCCTGGAGCGGGACGGCGTCCTGTTCCTGTCCGGGCCCCTGCTGTCCGGTCCCGGCACCGGGCCCGGATCCGGGGTGACCGTGCTGCGCGCCGCGGACGCCGGCCAGGCCGGAGCGATCGCCGCGAAAGATCCGTTTGTTCTCGCAGGTCTCCGGACCTTCGCCGTGCACCGCTGGCGGCTCAACGAGGGCAGCATCGGGGTCCGGCTCTCGCTGGGCGCCGCGACCTACGACTGGCAATGACCGGGCGGCGGACCGCGAGGAGGCGGCGATGCACCGAGTCGGACTGATCGGCCTGGGCAAGATGGGGCTCCCGATCGCCCGCAACCTCATGGAACGCGGGTTCGAGGTCACCGGCTACCGGCGGAGCGGCTCCCCCGAGCTGGCCGCCGCGGGCGGCACCGTGGCCGGGTCGGCCGCCGAGGTGGCCGCCGCCGCTGACGTCCTGCTCTCCATCGTCCCCGACGCCGCCGCGGTCGAGGAGATCATCGCCGGGCCGGCCGGCACGCTCACCGCGCTGCGGCCCGGCACCGTGCACATCGAGATGAGCACGATCGACATCGGGCACAAGACCCGGCTGCGGGACGCGGTCCGGGCCCGCGGCGGCGACCTGCTCGACTGCCCCATCAGCGGCAGCCCCGGGATGGTGGCGCCGCGCCGCGCGACCACGTTCGCGTCCGGGGACCGGGCCAGCGTGGACCGGGTCGCCCCGGTGCTGGACGCGGTGTCCGGGCCCTGGGTCTACACCGGCGAGTTCGGCACCGGCGCGCGGATGAAGTACATCGCCAACCTGCTCCTCGCCGTGCACACCGTGGCCGCCGCCGAGGCGATCGCGCTGGCCCGGCGCAGCGGCCTGGACCTCGAGCTGGTGCAGGCCACCCTGGACGGCTCGATCGCCGAGTCGGCCATCTGGAAGCAGCGCGGCCCGCTGATGCGCGACCGCGCCTGGACGCCCGCGCCCGGCCCGGTCGCCACCCTGCATCCCATCCTCGAGCAGATCGAGGCCTGCGCCGCCGCGGCCGGGCTGGACGCGCCGGTGTTCAGCGCGGCCAAGGAAGTCTTCGACAAGGCGCTCGCCGACGGCTGGGGCGACCTCGACATCGCGTGTGTCCATGATCAGATTTCCGGCGCATCCGCCCTGAGTCAGGAAGAGCCTTCATGACCTGGTCCCTGGTTACCTACCTCCGCAACGGAACCGCTGGCGTGGCCATCCTCCGCGACGACGGGACCCTCGCGGCGCCTCCCGACCTCAAGCGCTGGACCACGCTGCTGGAGCTGGTCGAGGACTGGGCCCAGGCCGGGGAGGTGCTGCGCGGCATGGACACCGCCAGCGCCCCGGCGGTCGAGTACGACGCGCTGCTGCCGCCGCTGCGCTGGCCGCGCAAGGTGGTCTGCGCGGGCGTGAACTACCGCCGGCACATGAAGGAGATGGGCGGCGAGATCCCCGCCGAGGGATGGCGGCCGTTCTTCTTCCTCAAGGCCCCCACCACCTCCATCGTCGGCCCGCACGACCCGATCGTGGTCCACTCGCCCGACGAGGCCCGCTACGACTGGGAGGCGGAGCTGGCCGCGGTCATCGGCATCGGCGGCCGGGACATCCCGGCGGCCGACGCGCTGGCCCACGTGGCCGGCTACTGCGTGGCCAACGACGTGACCGCCCGCGGGCGGCACCGCCGGCAGGCCGTGCCCGCCGACGCGTTCATCTACGACTGGTTCGCGGCCAAGTCCATGGACAGCTCGCTGCCGATGGGGCCGGGCATCACCCCCGCGTTCCAGGTGCCCGACCCGCAGGATCTGCGGCTGCGGCTGTGGGTGAACGGCGAGCTGCAGCAGGACGAGTCCACCTCGGACATGGTCTGCCCGGTGGCCGAGCTGGTCTCGGCGGCCAGCGAGGTGGTCACGCTCGAGCCGGGCGACGTCATCGCGACCGGCACCCCGTCCGGGGTCGGCGCGGGCCGCGGACTGTACCTCAAGGACGGCGACGTCGTCCGGGTCACCATCGACGGCCTCGGAAGCCTGGAAAACACCGTGATCGATCCCGCGGGAGGAACATCGTGATCTTCGTAACCCACCAGCTGCCGGTCAACGTGCCGGGCGAACCGCACCTGGACCGCGCCGCGGTCTGGGACGGGCTCGTGCTCAAGGCCAACAACGCCCTGCCGTTCGTGCCCAGCATGACCTTCTGCGAGGTCACGGAGCGCTACGGCGACACCGTGTTCGACCGCGACATCGACTTCCGCGGCGACCGCTTCACCGAGCGGATCACGCTGGAGGAGCCGCACCGGGTGGTGTTCACCCGGATCGCGGGCCCGGTGCTGGGCACCATCGCCAACGAGATCGAGGACTCTGAGCAGGGCCTGCAGCTGCGGTTCAGCTTCGCGCTGGTCGTGGCCGGGGTGGAGGGCGGCTCGGACGCCGAGCAGGCGTACGCCGACTCGATGACGGGCGACTACCTCAAGGCCGTGGCCGCCACCCTGAACGCGATGCGGCGGCTGGCCGAGGCTGCTTCTTCGGCAAACACGGGGGCGGTGAAGGCATGAGCACCCCGATCATTGACGACACCCTCCGCAGGCAGATCGCGGACGACCTGGCCGGCCAGTTCAAGGGCGACATCATCGGCCCGGACCACGCCGAGTACGAGGAGGCCCGCCAGGTCTGGAACGCCATGATCGACCGGCAGCCCGGGCTGATCCTGCGCTGCACCAGCACCGCCGACGTGGTGGCCGCGGTGAACGTGGCCCGCGAGCACGGCCTGCCGCCCTCGGTCCGCTGCGGCGGCCACAACGTGGCGGGCAAGGGCATGTCCGAGGGTGGCCTGACCATCGACCTGAGCGGGCTGCGCGAGGTCACGGTGGACCCCGGGCGCCAGCTGGTCCACGCGGGCGGCGGCTGCCTGCTCGGCACCGTGGACGCGGCCACCGCGCCGCACGCGCTGGTCGTCCCGGCCGGCATCATGTCCGAGACCGGCGTGGCGGGCCTGGCCCTCGGCGGCGGCATCGGCTGGTTCTCCCGTAAGCACGGCCTGACCTGCGACCAGTTCGTCGTCCCTGGAGCTCGTGCTGGCCAGCGGCGAGGTGATCGAGGTCTCCGCGGACTCCCACCCGGAGCTGTTCTGGGCGCTGCGGGGCGGCGGCGGCAACTTCGGCATCGTCACCCGCTTCACGTTCGCCGCGCACGACTTCGGGCCGATGATGCGGATCGGGGTGTCCCTGTACGACGAGGAGCACGCGGCCGCGGCGCTGCGCGAGTACGCGGCGCTGGTGCCGACGCTGCCGCGTCACGTCGGCTGGCACGCGGCGCTCAAGCACGACATGCCCGCGCTGCCCTTCGTGCCGCCGGAACTGGTCGGCCAGCGGGTGGTGATGCTGTTCTCGATGTGGCTGGACGACGCCGCGGACCCGGCTGGCGAGGAGATGATCGACCGCCTGTGCGACGTGGGCGAGTCGCCTGGTCAAGGCCTCGACCGTGATGCCGTTCGCGGGGGCCGTGCAGCACCTGATCGACGTGGAGTTCGAGGACGGGCACCGCTACTACACCAAGGAGGCGCACGTCGCCGAGCTGGCCGACGAGGCGATCGACCGGCTGGTGGACTTCTGGAAGGACATGCCGATGGAGGGCGAGGTCGAGATCATCGGCCTGGGCGGCGCGATCGGTGACGTCCCCGAGGACGCCACGGCGTTCTCGAACCGCGGCTACCTGCTGTGGCTGAACTTCGCCATGCGCTGGGACGACCCGGCCCTCGACGGCGAGTACATCCAGATGACCCGGGACGCCGTCACCGGCCTCAAGCCGTGGACCGGCCAGGGCGTCTACGTCAACATGCTCAACTTCGACGAGATGGACCGGGTCGTCGAGGCCATGGGCGGCCCGGAGAAGTACGCCCGGCTGGGCCGGATCAAGGCCCAGTACGACCCGGAGAACCTGTTCAGCGTCAACGCCAACATCGTGCCCGCGGCCGCCCCAGGGGTCACTCCAGCCCCCTCAGCCCCCTGAGCCGACCCGCCCTAGTTCGTGATCATGGGCTCGACTGGTGCTGCCGGAGCGCACCAGTCGGCCCATGATCACGTAGAGGACCCCAGGCTCACCGGGTGGCTGGCGGGGCTGGCTGGGCTCAGGGGAGGAGTCAGGGGAGGTAGACCGAGCCCAGGTGGGTGAAGTGGACGGCGACCGAGGTGCCGGCGGGCACCGGGACGGCGTCGGTCATGCCGCCGGTGAGCACGATCCAGCCGGGCTCGATGGCCAGCCCGCGGCGGCCCAGGTCGTTGGCGGCCAGGGCCAGCGCCTCGGCGGGATGGCCCTGCACGGCCGCGCCCGCCGCCGAGTCCACCACCTGGCCGTTCACTTCCAGCAGGCACGCCTCCAGGGCGAGGTCCAGGCCCGCGGGCGGCACCCCGACCGGGCCGGTCACGAAGCAGCCGGCCGAGGCGTTGTCGGCCACCACGTCGGGCAGGGTGAACCGGAAGTCGCGGTAGCGGCTGTCGATGATCTCCACCCCGCCGTGCACCGACCCGACGGCGGCCAGCGCCGTGGCCGCCGTGACGCCGGGCCCGGCCAGCCGGTCCCGCATCACGAACACGATCTCGGGCTCGGCCCGCGGGTGGATCAGCCGGTCCCGGGGCACGGCCGCCCCGGCGGGCAGCACCATGGCGTCGGTCAGCCACGCGGTCAGCGGGGTGCTGATGCCCATCCGCTGCTGCTTGGCCACGCTGGTCAGCCCCAGCTTCAGGCCCGCCAGCCGCTCGCCGCGGGCCAGCCGGCGGCGCAGCGTCTCGTCCTGCACCGCGTACCCGGTGGCCAGGTCCAGGCCCGGCCAGCCGTCGGTGAGCGGTTCCCGGCCGGCCTGGGCGCCCTCGGCCTCCAGCAGCGCCGTGGCCGCCGCGTCCACCGTCCAGTTCGTCATCCTGCCGCTCCTGCCGTCTCGCGCTCCCGCTGCACCTGCAGCGCGATGTCGATGATCATGTCTTCCTGGCCGCCGACGTAGCCGGCCTCGCCGGCCCGCTGCAGGAGCACGTGGGCGGGCACGCCGTACCGCTCGGCCGCCCGCTGGGCGTGCAGCAGGAACGACGAGTACACCCCGGCGTAGCCCTGCACGACCGAGGCACGGTCCATCCACGGCAGCCGGGGGATGAACGGCCGGACCACCTCCTCCGCGGCGGCCAGCACGCCGGGCACGTCCACCCCGGTCCGGATGCCCAGCCGGTCGAACGTCGCCGCCAGCACCTCGGTCGGCGCGTTGCCGGCCCCGGCGCCGAGGGCGCACAGCGCCCCGTCGATCTGGGTCGCGCCTTCCTGGTAGGCCAGCACGGAGTTGGCCACGCCGAGGGACAGGTTCTGGTGACCGTGGAAGCCCACCTGCGCCTCGCCGCCGATCTCCCCGATCAGGGCCCGGACCCGCTCCTGCGCGTCGGCCAGGACCAGCGCCCCGGCGGAATCGACCACGTACACGCACTCCGCGCCCGCGTCGACCATGATCCGCGCCTGCGCGGCCAGCGCCGCCGGGATCGAGCCGGTGGGAGAGCATGAGGAAGCCGACGGTTTCCATGCCGAGGTCCCGCGCGGCCGCGAAGTGCTGGGCGGACACGTCGGCCTCGGTGCAGTGCGTCGCGATCCGGGCCACCGACGCGCCCGCCTCGCGGGCCTGCCGGAGATCCTCGACCGTGCCCACGCCGGGCAGCAGCAGCACCGCGATCTTCGCCGCGACCGCTTCGGCGGCGGCCGCGCGGACCAGGGCGATGTCGTCGACCGCGGAGAAGCCGTAGTTGAACGAGGAGCCGCCCAGCCCGTCGCCGTGGGAGACCTCGATGACCTCCACCCCGGCCGCGTCCAGGGCCGCAACCACCTGGCGGACCTGGGCCTCGGTGAACCGGTGCGCCATGGCGTGTGAGCCGTCCCGCAGCGTGGAGTCGGTGATGCGCAGGTCGCGGGTCATGCGGTCACCCCCGTCCGGGCCGCGACCGCGAGGACTTCACCCACGCGCGCGGCGGCGGCGGTCATGATGTCCAGGTTGCCGGCCCACGCGGGCAGGTAGTCGCCGTTCCCGCGGACTTCCAGGAACACCGCGACCCGGGCCCAGCCGCCCCAGTCCGCGGCGGGCGGGTCGAACTGCGGCTCGGCGCGCAGCGTGTAGCCCGGCACGTACCGGGCCACCTCGGCCACCATGGCCAGCACCGACTCCGTGATGGCGCCGGTATCGGCGTCCGGGCTGATCGCGCAGAACACGGTGTCCCGCATGATCATCGGCGGGTCGACCGGGTTCAGGACGATGACCGCCTTGCCGCGCTCCGCGCCGCCGATCGACTCGATGGCCCGCGCCGTGGTGACCGTGAACTCGTCGATGTTGGCCCGGGTTCCCGGCCCGGCGGAGCGCGACGCGATCGAGGCCACGATCTCCGCGTACGGCACCGGCGTGACCGCCGAGACCGCGCGGACCACGGGGATGGTGGCCTGCCCGCCGCACGTGATCATGTTGACGTTCGGCGCGTTCAGGTGCTCGCGCAGGTTGACCGGCGGGCAGACCATCGGGCCGACCGCGGCGGGGGTCAGGTCGACCGCCTGGATGCCCGCCTCGGCGTATCTCGGCGCGTTAGCCAGGTGGGCCCGCGCGGAAGTCGCCTCGAACACCAGGTCCGGCAGCTCAGGCCGGTCCAGGAGCCAGTCGACGCCGCCAGCCGTTGCGGAAATTCCCAGCCGGCGGGCCCGCTCCAGGCCCTCAGACCCGGGTCCACACCGACCATGTAGAGGACTTCGACGTGCTCACTGCGCAGCAGCTTGGCCAGCAGGTCCGTGCCGATGTTGCCCGGTCCCACGATGGCCGCCGTCACCTTGCCCATCCCGGCTCCGCTCATTCGTCCGCCGTCCCCTCACCGGCGAGAACCGGGCGGTCACACTGCCCAGGCCCGCGAACGTCGCGGTCACCGTGTCACCCGCGCCGACCGGGATCGCGGCGGTCACCGAGCCGGGCAGGATCACGTGCCCGGCCTCCAGGGCCACACCCCGGGCCCCGACCGTGTTGGCCAGCCAGACCAGCGAGGTGAGCGGCGAGCCGAGCACCGCACCGCCCGCGCCGGTCCCGGCCAGCTCACCGTTCTTGTGCAGGGTGCAGCCGGCCAGCCGCAGGTCGGTGGCGCCCAGCGGGACCGGGCTGGAGCCCAGCACCACACCGCCGGACGACGCATTGTCCGCGATGGTGTCGGCCAGCCCGATCTTCCAGTCCCGGATCCGCGAGTCGATCAGCTCCAGCGCGGGCAGCACGAAGTCCACCGCGGCGATCGCCTCGGCCACCGTCACCCCCGGCCCCTGCAGCGGGCGGGCCAGGACGAAGGCCATCTCGGGTTCGACCCGGGGCTGCAGGAAGCGGCCGATGGGGATGGGCTCGTACTCCAGCCAGAACATGCGGTCCAGCAGATGGCCGTAGTCGGGCTGGTCCACTCCCAGCTGGCGCTGCATCGCGGCCGAGGTGAGGCCGACCTTGTGCCCTTTGATCCGCGCTCCCCCGGCCAGCCAGCGGCGGACCTGGAGCAGCTGGATCTCGTAGGCGTCGTCCACGGTGAGCCCGGCGAACTTCGCGGTCAGCGGCTCGACCGGCTCGCGGCTGGAGTAGACCTCCAGCAGCAGCTCGGCGATCTCCTCGTGCTCCTGCTGATTCACGGCCCGTGTGTCCTCTCGGTGCGCCATCCCATCCCCCAAACTGTATGCAGTTTAGCGCCGGAGTGGAAGAGCGGGCCGCGATCAGGCCCGGGCGGGCGCTCCTAGGGGTTTGCCGCGTTGACCAGGCTGGCCACCGGGATGGTCTCCAGCTGGCTGCTGTCGAAGTTCGTGACGTAGAGCGTCCGGCCGTCCGGGGATGTCGCGAACTGCCGGGGGAAGCTCCCGGCGCGGACCTGCCCCACCAGGGCGGCCCGTCCGAGCAGCGCGTCCCGGACGCTGACGACGCTCAGCCACTGGGCCCCGCGGCCCGTAAACCGGTTGGAGTCGGCCACCACCGCGAGCCGGCCACCGTCGACCAGGACCACACCGACCGGCGCCGAGCCCACCCGGACGTCGGCCACCAGCGCTGGCCGCGCGGACACCAGCCGGGAGGTGGCGAAGCCGAGCAGCGCGTCGCTGCCGCGGGCGGTGACCCAGGCCACTCTCCCGCCTGGCGAGAGCACCACCCGGACCGGGCTGGCGCCCGCGCCGGCCGTGGCCCGGACCGCGGTGGCCGGAACGCGCTCGGCCGCGGGGATGCCGATGGCCCGCACCACCCCGGGCAGGGAGTCGGGGTCGCCGGGACAGCGCTGGTTGATCACGGGACCACGGGGCTGCGCGCCGGACCTCGCTCGTCACGTACAGCCATCGGCCGTCCGGCGAGACCGCCTCACCCACCGGCGCGAATGCGGCCGGCACCCGCCCGATGGTGACTCCCCGGGCCCGGAAACCCGCCGACAGGGCCCGGGCCAGGTCCGAGACCTGAACGGCGCCGGTATCTTCCAGCGAGGTGAACACGTAACGCCCGTCGGATGACGTGGCCACCTCGATCGCTCCGCCCGGTGCCGGCAGGCTCCCCACGACCGCCTGGGCGGAGCCGGACTCGAGGCGGGCCACGCTGAGCACCGCGGTTTCACTCGTTGCCGCCACCAGCAGGTAGCGCCCGTCGGGGGTCAGCGCCTCACCCAGCCCCTGCTGGCCGCCGGGCAGTGATACGGATTCCACCACCGCCGGCGAGGCCGCGCCCGCCCGAAGCACGGTGACCCCGTTGCTGTCGCTGACGAAGACCCACCGCCCGTCCGGCGAGGTGATCACCCCGAACGGTGCCGACGGGACGGGCGTCATCACCGGCCGGACCCCGGTGAGCGTGCGGGCCGGGGCCACGGCGACGCTGCACCCGGGCACCTTCAGCGATCTGGCCGGGACGGTGGAGGGAAAGGGTGACGCGGCAGCGGACGGCCCGGGGCCGGGGGCGGACTGGGCGGCTTAGCGGGGGCAGGCGCCGGGGCGCACGAGACCAGTAACGCCACTGCGCCAGACGCAGCCGACACGGCCAGCGTCCGGGCTGTCCCCGGCTTCACAGCCTCAGCCTAGCCAGCGAGCACGCCACAGGACCCGGCCTCGCAGGCGGCGAGCGTGTCGCGGACCTGGCCCCGCAGCCGGGTGAGGTCCGCGATCCTGGACTCGATCCGGTCCAGCGCCGCGTGCAGCCGCCAGCGCTCGGATTCGCAGGTGGCCTGGCCCTCGTGCTGGGCGTGCAGCGCGCCGGTGATCTCGTCCAGGGTCAGGCCCAGGCCCTGCAGCCTGCGGGCGAGCCTGATCCTGGTCACGGTGGCCTCGGTGAAGATGCGGTACCCGGCTGCGGTGCGCGGGGCGGGCGGGAGCACGCCGCGGCGCTCGTAGAACCGGACGGTGTCGATGCTGACGCCCGCCGCTGAGGCGACCTGCCCGATCTTCACGGCTGCTCCCTTGACTCTGGACCTGAGTCCAGACTCTACGTTGGCGGCAGCACGCCGCGGCGAGCGCGGCGTCCGGCCTCCGGGGAGCCAGCCGATGGACCTGACCGATCGTTCCCAGCCGCCGCCCGTGGCGTGCGCGCTGGACGGCACCCCGGGCGCGTTCGCGGAGCGGATGGCCGAGTACCGGCGCCTGTTCGGCGAGCACCTGGCCGCGCGCAGCCGGACCGCCACCGCGATCAGCTTCCGGTTCCGGGCCGGCCCCGGCGTCGAGGACTGGGTCCGCGACCTGGCCCGGCGGGAGAAGGCCTGCTGCGCTTTCTTCGACTTCACCGTGACGGCCGACGGCCAGGAGGTCCGCTGGGACGTCACGGTCGCCGACGACGAGCCGGCCCGTCAGGTGCTGGCCGGGTTCTACCGTCTGGCCGGGCCCCGTGAGTAAGCCGGCGCCGCGACGTGAGCGGTCAGTCCTGATCGAGGGCGTAGGAACCGTACTGCGGCGGCCCGGCGGGCTCGTAGGTGGCGATGATCACGCCGGTCCCGGTCGTGGTGGTGCTGAGGAGGCGCAGGGCCGCCGCCGGGGCGCCGTCGCGGAACAGCTTCTTCCCTGAGCCGAGGTGGACGGGGAAGTACAGCAGGCGGTACTCGTCCACGAGGTCGTGCTCGATGAGCGTCTGGGCCAGCTGCCCGCTGCCGTGCACCTGAAGTTCGCGGCCCGGCCGTTCCTTGAGCTTGGCCACCTCAGCGGCGACGTCCCCGCCGAGGAGTGACGAGTTGCGCCAGTCCGCAGCGTCGAGGGTCGTCGAGGCCACGTACTTCGGCAGCGTGTTGAGCTTGGTGGCGACGGGATCCGCGGGGTCGGTGACCTGCGGCCAGTAGCCCGCGAAGATCTGGTACGTCTTGCGGCCCAGCAGGAACGCGTCGGCCTGGTCGAACCAGCCGCTCACGGCCACGCCGAAGTCCTCGTCGCCGTAGGGGAACGACCAGCCGCCGTGCTCGAACCGGCCGTCGGGGTCCTCGTCCGGGCCACCGGGCGCCTGCATCACGCCGTCGAGGGTCAGGAAGGTGTGCAGGGTCAGTCGCATGGTCGTCTCCTTCAGTCATCCGCGCCGGGCGGCAGGCCGGTCCCGGATCAACGGGCCTGCCCGGTAGACCGTGCACCCGCCCGGGACTCATCGCTTCCCTCTCAGGGATCCGCCGGCCGCTCTTGCCTGGATCAATCCCAGCGTGATGCCGTGGAGGTGGCGTGCATGATCCGTGGAAGCCAGCCGGAAGGGGCCGTGGATGCCTGGGGCAGGCGGGGCCAGACCGCGCAGGTACGTGGTGGCCGGGGCCGGGGTGCTCGGCGTGTGCCTGACCGCGCGGCTGGCCGCGGCGGGAGCCGAGGTGATGCTCCTGGAGCAGGACCAGCCCGGCCAGGCCGCGACCCGGTCCAGCTTCGCCTGGCTCAACTCCAACGACAAGGCTCCCCGGGCGTACCACGAGCTGAATCACGCCGGGATGCGCGCCTGGGAGGAGCTGGCCCGGGACCTGGGCGGCGGCGCGTGGTACCGGCCCGCGGGGAACCTCGAGTGGGCGGTGAGCGCGGCCGGGCGTGCGGAACTGGCCGCCCGGGTGCGCAGGCTCAGCGACTGGGGGTATCCCGCCCGGCTGATCGGGACGGCGGAAGCGGCGGAACTCGAGCCGTCCCTGCGGCTGCCCCGCCCGGCACCCGGGGTGGCCTGGTTTCCCGGCGAGGGGTACCTGCTCACCGGCCCGATGATCAGCGACCTGGTGGACCACGCCGTCCGGCGGGGGGCGACGGTGATCACCGGGGAGCGGGGCCGCGTGACCGGCTTCGAGGCCGGCCCGGATTCCGCCGGGCCCGGGTGGGCGGTGCGGACCGCCGCAGGCCAGCTGATACCGGCGGACGTGGTGGTGTGCTGCGCGGGCACCCAGGTGCCCCGGCTGGCGGAGCTGGCCGGGGCGGCCCTGGCCAGGGCTGCGCTGGCCGGGACTGCGCTGGCCGGGGACGACCGCTCCGGGGCTGTGGCGCCGGTTCCGCTGGTTCCGTGGGCCGGACCGGGCGCCACGGCCCCCGGGCTGGTGGTGCAGGCCGGGCCGGCCGCGTCTCCCGGCCTGACCCGGATGATCCACACGCCCGGCGTGCACCTGCGGCCCCACGAGGGCGGACAGGTGCACCTGGAAGCACCCGACGCCGCCGTCGACCTCCACACGCCCGATAAGGAGCTGCGGCGCTGGGCCGGGGAGCTGCTGGACCGCGCGCGCCGGGTGACCGGCGTGCTGGACGACGCCACCGTGACCGGGTACCGGGTATGCGTCCGCCCCATGCCCGCCGACGGGCAGTCCATCGTGGGCTGGCTGCCGGGTGCCCCCGGCGTATACGTGGCGGTGACCCACAGCGGCGTGACCCTGGGCGCCCACCTGGCCACGCTCATCAGCGCCGAGCTGCTCAGTGCTGACGAGCCCGGGGACGCGGACGAGGCAGAACTAGCTCCATACCGGCCGGGCCGATTTGCCGGCCATAGGATCCCGGCGGCCGGTGATCCCGGAGGCCGGTGAGTGACGCCGCCCCCGCGCGTCATACCTTCTGACGACGAGAACGAGGGAGTTGCCCGTGAGTACGTTCGTGCTGATTCCCGGGGCCGGGGGCGCCGCATCATTCTGGTCCCGGGTCGTCCCCCTGCTGGAGGCCCGGGGCCACGAGGCGATCGCCGTCGACCTCCCCGGCGACGACGAGTCCGCGGGGCTGCCCGAATACGCAGGCCTGGTCACCGCGGCCATAGGGAGCCGCCGGGACGTCGTGCTGGTGGCCCAGTCGATGGGCGGTTTCACCGCGCCGATGGTGTGCACCGCCGTCCCCGTGAGCCTGCTGGTCCTGGTCAACGCCATGATCCCGGAGCCCGGTGAGACGCCCGGGGAGTGGTGGGGCAACACCGGGTCGGAAGAGGCGCGCGTCGCCGCCGCCCGCGACGGCGGGTACCCCGCCGAAATGGACCTGGACACCTATTTCGTGCACGACCTGCCCCCCGAGGTCCTCGCCTCCGGCCAGTTGTCCGGCAGGCCCGAGGCCGATATCGCGTTCGGCCAGCCCTGCGCCATCGGCCGGTGGCCGGACGTCCCCACCCGGGTGATCGCCGGTCGCGACGACCGGTTCTTCCCGCTGGACTTCCAGCGCCGCGTGGCCCGGGACCGACTCGGCCTGGACGTGGACGTGGTCCCCGGCGGCCACCTGGCCGCCCTGTCCCACCCCGCCGAAATGGCCGGGCAGCTGACTGGCTACCTGACCGGGCCGGAAAGTTCTGCCCTCGCACCGGCCCTGGGCGACTAGCGCAGGATCAGGGAACCGGGCTCCGGCCCGGAGTTGATGACCGCGACGGCGAGCTGGCGCGCACCGGGGTACCAGGACGCGACCTGGACCTTGGTGATGAAGCTGAGCTCGGCCACCAGGTCGTCCCCGCGCGCGGGCCAGCCGAAGCTGACCAGGGCGTCGCTGCTGACGTTCATCCCCGGTACCGGTACCGGGCGGCTGCTGGCTACCGGGCCGTCGCCGGCTACCGGGTGGCGGCTGGCTATGGGCGCGACGTCGAGTTGCATGGCCAGTGCCCCGTCGTCGCCCCGGTTGTTGAAGCTCACCTGGATGGCGAGGAACCTGCCGTCCGGGCTGAACGCACCGTTGACGGCGGAGCTGGCGCCCGGCAGCGCGATGGCGGTCTGCCGGCCGGTGGCCAGGTCCAGCACCCGCACGTGGCACAGCGGGGCACATCGCGTCGCCCAGGCCACCTGGGTCGCGCTGGCCGCTATGACCCCGTCGAAGGACCGGCTGGCCTGGGCGGTGGCCGGGTTCCACAGCGTGGAGACCGGCGTCCCCGGCTGAGCCGTCGAGGACAGCAGCAGGCCGCGGTCGGTCACCTGGTCGATCGCATATCCGGGCGGCAGCCTGAACGAGTGCCCGGAGGGTGCGCCGGTGAGGCTGACCTGCTGCGCCGTGGCCGCGGTGGTCCTCATGTCGGTGCCGGGCGGATAGCTCGTCAGCCAGAGGGAACGGGCGGAGGCGCCCGGGGCGACCAGGTTCGCGGTCCCGAGCCGGGTCGCCGACTGCGCGCCGTCGGCGAGGAAGTAGACCGGCACCTGCGCTCCGGCACAACTGCCGCACCGGACAGGACCGCCGGAACCGGCCTGTACCGCCCAGCCGCCCGGGACGCGGTTGAACTGATAGCCGGACTCATCACGGGGCAGCCCGCGGATTGGCTGCTCGTGCCCGGTCCCCAGCGACAGCCAGGCGGGCTGCGGTCCGGCGAGCGGCAGCCGGAGGCTGTGATCGCGGGACATGGGGAGCCCGCTGACTCCGCCGGGCTCCCGCACGTGAAGGCCCACGGGCACCAGCGGCAAGGCGGCCTGGCTGGGGGAAGCAGAGCGGGGATGGGCCGCACCGTGCCGGTGATGCGGAAGGTGCTGCACGATCAGCACGGTCACCGCAGCCAGGACGGCGAGCGGGATCACCCAGCGCCACCGCCGTCTGGGTTCACGGTCGCCACCCTGACTGAGGATGTCACTCACGGGCCACCGCCCAAGCAGGCTGATCGTCGGACATGACGCTACTCAGCCTGCGTGCCCGGCCGCGTGGCCGCAACCGGGACAGGCACCCCGGTGTCCGCCCAGACGGCCTGGACGCCCTGATGTGCGACATTGCGGACGCCAATCTCATCCCATTTCTCCGGGTCTGATTCCGTTGGCATGACCGCGTTGTTTTACCGGGAAAGCCGCCGGGTATCAGCGATCGCGGGGGCACGTACCGGCCGCACGGAAATAATTCCGTCGCAGGCTGCCGTACGGCGGCAAATCAGGGGAAAACAATGGGCATTAGCACGATAGCGGCAGGAAACGCGACGAGCGCCGTTCCTAGCCAGTATGACGAAGCGGACGTCGATTACCTGGGCTACTGGGCCGGGCGCAGCTACGAGCATCGCGCCGAGGTGATGGCCCTGTCCCGGCTGCTGCAGGGCCGCCGGTTCGGCCACGCGGTGGACGTGGGGGGCGGATACGGCCGGCTTTCCGTCGTGCTCCGCAGCTACGCGGACCGGGTGACCCTGGCCGACCCGAGTTACCGCCAGCTGGAAGTGGCCGAGCGCTACCTGGAACAGCACCCGGCGATCGAGACGCGGCTCACCGACGCAGCGCACCTGGACTTCGCGGCGGCCAGTGTCGATCTGGCCGTCATGGTCCGGGTCTTGCACCATCTGCCAGATCCGGAGCAGGAACTTTCCGAGGTCGCCCGGATAGTCAGGCCGGGCGGATACGCCATCGTTGAGGCGGCCAACGTCAAGCACGCGGTCAACCGGCTCCGTTACTGGCGGAGCGGGCAGAAAATCCCCTTTGTGCCCGTTGATATCCGGTCAGAGGCCAATAAGGCCAGTGACAGCATCCCGTTCGTCAACCATCATCCTGCCGCCGTGGCCCGGCAGCTGGCGGCCTGCGGCCTGCTCGTCGAGCGGGTGCTGTCGGTGTCCAATCTCCGCCAGCCGGCTCTGAAGCGGATCATTCCCGAACGGCTCATGCTCGCGGCCGAGTACGCCATGCAGGTCCCGCTCGCACCGCTGTCGTTCGGGCCCAGCCTGTTCTTCATGGCCAGGAAGCAGCCCGCCGCCTAGCCCGCGCGGGGGCAGCGTCCCGTCGGCGGATCTGACGGCAGCGCTCACCGCCTACCTGGGTGTGCCCTGGTGGAGGAAGCTAGGCGTCATGGAGTGGACGGGACAGCTCTACGCCGACCGCCCGGCCGTGGCGGTGCAGACCTACATCGAGGCCCCGCCGGAGCGGGTGTGGGCCCTGGTGAGCGACATCTACCTGATGCCCAGGCTCAGTGCGGAGCTACGGGAGGTGGAGTGGCTCGACGGGGCGGGCGAGCCTGCGGTCGGCCGCCGTTTCCGCGGCCGCAACACCCACCCGGCCCTGGGCAGCTGGGAGACGGTCAGCACCATCGTGGCCTGCGATGAGCCCCGCGAGTTCAGGTGGGCCGTCGGGGATCCCGGCCATCCCTCGGCAACCTGGCAGTTCAACCTGCGCCCGGATGGCCGGGGGACGTTGCTGGAGCAGCGGGCCCAGCTGGGTCCCGGCCGGTCCGGGCTGAACCTGGCTATCGACGCGATGCCCGAGAACGAGCAGAAGATCGTGTTCGTGCGGATGCGGGAATTCGAGGCCGGGTTCACGAGCAATCTCGCCGCCATCAAGGAACTGGCCGAGGGACCGCCGTGATGCGGACCGCGACCACGATCGAAGGCTCGGGCGGGAACTGGCCGGAGATCATCGAGTTTGCCTGCGAGGCGGAGAAACTGGGCCTGGACATCTGCTGGGTCGCGGAGGCGTGGGGAACCGACGCGCCCTCCCCGCTGGGCTACCTCGCGGCCCGCACCACGACCATGCGGCTGGGCTCGGCGGTCATCCAGGTCGGCACCCGCTCGCCGGTCCTGATCGCGCAGACCGCGATGACGCTGGCCCACCTGTCCGACGGCCGGTTCCTGCTCGGCCTGGGAGTCTCCGGCCCGCAGGTCATGGAGGGACTGCACGGCGTCCCCTTCGCCCATCCGCTGGCCCGGATGCGGGAGACCGTCCAGATAGTGCGGAGCGTGTTCGCCGGGGAGAAGGTCTCGTTCCAGGGGAGCCAGTACCGCATCCCGCTGCCCGGAGGTGAGGGCCGCCCCATGCGGGTCAGCGTGCCGCCCGTGTCCGTGCCGGTGTACCTGGCCGCGCTGTCACCGAAGATGCTGGAGCTGACCGGGGAACTCGCCGACGGCTGGCTGGGCACCAGTTTCGTCCCGGAAGGGGCCGGGGCCTATTTCGGGCCGCTGGACGCCGGCCTGGCCCGGGCCGGGCGCACCCGGGCGGACCTGGATATCTGCCAGGGGGCCGAGGTCGACTTCGTCGACGCGGCCGGCCTGGCGCAGGCCGTGGCCAGCCGGAAGAAGGAGCTGGCCTTTTCCCTGGGTGGCATGGGCTCGGCCACCACCAACTTCTACAACGACGCCTACAGCCGCCAGGGCTGGGCGGAGACCGCCGCCGAGGTCCGCGCGCGGTGGCAGGCCGGGGACCGCGACGGCGCGGCCGGCCTGATCACCGATGAGATGGTCCTGGCGACCACGCTGATCGGTACGCAGGACATGGTGCGCGCCAGGCTGAGGACGTGGCGCGACACGGGAGTCGACACCGTCCGCCTGTACCCGGCCGGTGACACCCTCGCCGCCCGGCTGGACAACCTGGCCCGGGCCATCGAACTCGTCCACTCGCTGGCCTAGGCGGGCCGCGAGATCCGTCAGCAGGGCAGCAGGCCGTACCGCTGCTTGGCCGCGAGCACGTACCCGGCGGCCGCGTTGACTTTGCCAGTGAACGCCCGCGAGGCCTGGGCGCGGGCGAGTACCGCCCGGGCCATGGCCTCGGCCGGGCCGACGTACTTCGAGGTCACCAGGTCACCGCCCGCGCCGATGAACTGGACCGCCCGGCTGCCCGGCGGCACGCTGGCCACCGCCTGGGCGGCGCCCAGGTCATCGGAGATGATCACGCCGCCGAAATGCATCCGGTCGCGCAGCATCGTCCGCATCACGACCGGGGAGAAGACCGCCAGGTGCCGCGGGTCGATGCGCGTGTAAGTGGCCAGAGCTACCATCACCAACGGCACGCCCGCGTCAATGGCCCGCTGGAAGGTCTGGAGATACGGATCGTCAACGGTGGTGACGGTGTCGATCACGTTGGCGCTGAAGTCGGTGTTCCCGCGCACCCGGCCCAGCCCGGGGAAGTGCTTGGCCGTGGTGGCCTCGCCCGCCTGGGCCATGCCGCGGATGAACGCGACGCCGTGGCTGCCCACCACGGCCGGGGTGGGGCCGAATTCCCGCATCAGCTGCCCGATGGGCGCGTTCTGGCTGGTGTCCGCGGCCGGGACGACGTCCATGACCGGGGCGAAGTTGAGGTTGACGCCCGCGGCCCGCAGCTCGCTGCCCCAGGTACGCGCCAGGCCCCGCAGCTCAGCGGGGGGCAGCATGCCCTGCGCGACGGCGCTCGGCATCGTCGAGAAGCCCGGACCCTGCAGCGCCTGGACCTCGCCGCCTTCCTGGTTGGCGGCCACGAAGAACCCGGTCCCGCCGGTCGCCTGCGCCGAGGACAGCGACTGCACGGCCCGGGTGACCGAGGCCACCCCCGCCACACCCGCGGTATCCGTGGCGATGAAACTGACCGAGCCGAAGTGGTACGTCCTGATCGCCTGGGCCGTGGCGGAGTCCAGCACGCTGCCCGCCAGCCCCACCACGAACAGCTGCCCGACCCGCTGGGCCAGGGACATCCGGGCCAGCACCCGGTCCGCGCAGGACCGGGGCGTCCCCGCCGCGGCTGACGGGCTGGCGGCCGGGGAGCCTGCTCCGGTCCCGGTGGCCGTGGTGTGCGGCGTCGCGGCCGCAGACCGCGCGGCTCCTCCCGGGGACGATCCGCCGCAGGCCGGCACGGCCATCACGGCCGCGGCCAGCAGGCCAGCCAGAACGCCGGAACGCCGCCGCGCCCGGGCGGCGTTCCGTACCGCAGGAAGCCGCCGGGCGCAGGAGCAGGACCCGGGACGGCGCTGTCGCATCTGCGTGGTTCATTCCAGTCAGTACGTGGCCGGTGGCATATCGTTGCTGGCCATCGTAGTGAGCTGATCACCGCCCCTGGACCGCTCCGGCCTCCCGGCCGGCACGGGCAGCCAGCCCTGCACCGTGGTGCCGTGCCCGGGCTGCGAATGGACGTGCAGGGTGCCGCCGAGCGCGGCCAGCCGGTCGGCCATCCCCTGCAATCCGGTGCCCTTCCGGGTCAGCCCCGGGTCAAACCCGGCGCCGTCGTCGGTCACCCGGAACTGCAGGCCCCCGCCTGCGCCGGACAGCCCGACCGTGACCTGGGACGCGGCCGCGTACTTGGCCACGTTCTGCAGGGCTTCCAGCGCGCAGAAGTACACGGTGGACTCGGTGTCCTGGGGGTAGCGCCCGATCCCCTCCGCCTCGACCGAGACCGGCAGCGGCACCTTGCGGACCTGGCCGAGCAGCGCCGCGGCCAGGCCCTGCTCGGCCAGCAGCGGAGGGTAGATGCCGCGGGCCAGGTCCCGCAGGTCGTCCAGCGCGGCCCGGACCGCGCTCTTCAGCTGGGGCGCCAGCTGCCTGACGGAGCCGGGGTCCCCGGCGGACTCCTCGAGCAGGCCGAGCTGGATCGAGAGCGCCACGAGCTGCTGCTGCGCCCCGTCGTGCAGGTTCCGCTCGATCCTCCGCCGCTCGGCGTCCTGCGCTCCCACCAGCCGCCGGCGGGAGGCCGTCAGTTCCGCGATGGTCGCCCGCAGCTCGGCGGTGAGCCGGCGATTGCGGAAGACCAGCCCCGCCTGTGAGGCGAGGTGCTGCAGGAGCTTGTCCTCGGCCGCGGTCAGGGGCTCATTCGCCGGTTTCTGCAGGGCCAGCGCGCCCAGCAGTTCGTTGCCGTGCCGGACGGCGACGGCCCGCGTCACTCCTTCGAAGGCGGGCAGGTGACCGTCGTCCGGCGGGCGGGCGGCCAGTGGGAGAGCGGCCGGCGGAGCGGACCCGGCCGGCCAGATCGTCATGGGCCGCAGTTCGGCGCCGACCCGGATCCATGCCTCCGCCCGGGTGGCCCCGGTGGCGCCGGCCAGCACCATCACCATGCGGTCCACGGCCCTGTCGTAGTCCAGCTGCCCCGTCATGTCCTCGGCGAAGTCGGACAGCACCTGGTAGGGCGTGGCCCGTTCCCCGTAGACCAGCCGGTTGGCGACCCGGCGGGCCCGCTGCCGCGCGGGCTGGAACAGCAGGGCGACCGCGACGGCCGCCGCGATGGTCAGGACCGGGCTGCCCTGCTGGCCGGCCAGCGCCCCGATACCCAGCACGATGCCGGCGTACACGGCGGTCAGCCCGGCCGAGACCAGGCCGTAGACGACCGCGCGGTTGACGATGACGTCGATCTCGTACAGCCGGTACTTCAGGATCCCGACTGTGATCGCGGCCGGGAAGCCGAGCAGCCCGATGAAAGCGGACGCGGCATAGGCGGCGTCGGTGATAGGCGGCAGCTTGCCGTGGTCGGCCACGATGCCCACGATGGCCACCAGCTGGACCAGGGCAAAGGCGGCTCCGGCCAGCGCGACCCAGTTGATCTGGCGCCGCAGCTCCCCGCCGCCCGCCCGGTAGCGGAGCACCAGCGACAGCGCTCCCGCCGCTAGGAACGGCAGGGACAGCAAGGTCAGGGAATTGATGTTGCTAAAGGGAGTCCCGGAAAGAGCACTCCCGACAGCCGGAACGCCGAACGGATTCTGGTACGTGAGCGAGACACCGCCAGGTGCCGGGAGGCCCACGGGCCTCGGCGCCAGGATGAAGACGATCATCAGCAGCCCGGTGACCAGGAAGTTCAGCACCACGACCGGGCGCCAGCGCCGCGACCGCAAGGTCCCGGTCGGGAAGAGGAGGAGCGCGCAGGCCAGCACGGCCACGACCGGGAAGAAGAGCCACTCGGACACCGCGCCGACCTGCTCGGGCGCGGGCACCGCGCCGGGATGCGTGGTGATCCCCAGCATGGCATAGCCGGTAAAAACCCCCATCAGCCCGAGGCTGACTCCCGCGGCCAGCCACAGCCAGCCAATCGGGTTGCGGACCCGGCGGACGATCAGCGCCCCGAGAGTGGCGTACGCCACCGTCGAGACCGAGGCTCCCACCTGGGAGACGGCGTCGCTCCGCCTTGAAATCGCTCCAGGTCAGCTCCGGTCAGTACGGCCCCGGCCACGGCGATCAGGACCGACCCGGCCCACAAGGCGTCGATCAGGCGCAGTACCGGGCCGTCCGCCGCGTCCGGCCGTGTCCTGCACCGGCACGCCCGCCGTCTGGCTCTCCGTGCCCGCCGTCATGACATCACCCCCGTCATGAGTGCTATCGGCGGGCGCTCAGATACAAGAACGCGGCGATGGCCAGGATGGCCAGCCCGTCCAGGGCGTGCAGGCCGCCGAACAGCACGGTGTTGTCGGCCAGGCTCGCGAGCACGCTCTGGGCCAGGAACGCCAGGACGAACATCACGGCCGCGAGGACGACCGCGCGGGTACCAGGCCGGGCGATGAGGGCCAGGATCAAGATCACCAGCGCGACGCCACCCATCGCGAACCCGACCGCGCGGTGCGGGGCGAAGGCGGTATCACCGGAGACGCCTGTGTTGTCGAGCCGGAACGCCCCCAGGCCGGCCAGGAAGATCTGGACCGCGCCGAGCAGCAGGAAGCCCAGCAGCAGCCAGCGGTAGGCAGTAAGGGCAGCACGCCGCAGCCCGGTGACGGCGGGCGACGGGCTGCGGGTATCGGTGGAAGAGGCCATGGGTTCTCCTCAGGACGCTGGGCTCAGGCCGTGGCCGGTGATCGCCTTGGTAATGCGCGCGAGGGGAAGCTCCGCGCGCCGGCAGGCTTGCTCGACAGCAGCAGGAGAGCCCGGCTGCGAACAGGCCGAACGCGACCTCGTCGTCGGGCATGAAGAGGGTCAGCAGGAGCTCGACGGCGGTGCCCTGCTCCGAGATCTCGGCGGTGGAGCGGCCGATCTGGTCCACCGTCCGGTCGAGCAGTTCGCCGCTCAGGGCCGGCTGGTACCACTCCACGAGGTAGCGCGGCTGGCTGGGCGGCAAACCTTCTGACATGGGCCGACGCTAAATCCGGGGATCCTGCCCGGGAATCGGGTGTTTCCCTATGTGCCTGGGTCGGCCATCCGCTGGCCCAGTTCGGCCCGGGAGTGAATACCCAGCTTGTGATAGACGCGGGCCAGGTTGGCCTCGACCGTCTTCGGGCTGATGAACAGGACCCCGGCCACCTCACGGTTGGTCATGCCGGTGGCAGCCAGGTCGGCCACACGCTGTTCGGAAGGGGTCAGCTGGGAGCCACCCGCCGGGCTGACGCTGACGCGGTCCAGTTCGGCGCGGGCCCGGGCGGCCCACAGCGGCGTTCCGAGCCGGGCGAAGGCCTCGGCCGCCTCCGTCAGCTGGACCGCGGCCGCCTTTTTCTGCCTCCGGCGCCGCTGGATCTGGCCCAGGACGAACTGGGTCCGGGCCCGCTCGAACGGGATGGGCAGCCGCCGGTGTTCGACGAGAGCCCGCTCGGCCGCCGCGGCGGCCGAATCCAGGTCACCGGAGGCAGCCAGCAGCATGCTCCGGCAGCGCGCCCCCAGCGCCAGCGCCCACGCACGGTCCAGCCGGCGGCCGTTGCTCTCCAGCTGGTCCACCAGCGCTGTGGCCTGCTCGAGCTGGCCTACTCCGATCAGCGCTTCGGCGGCATCCGCGGCGAAGGGGGCGGCGGTCGGCTCGCCGTAGCCCATGGCCGCCGCGGCACCCGCGAGCGGCCCCAGGGTGACGGCCGCGGCCTGGTAATCACCACATGACACCTCCAGGAACCCCAGGGTCACGGCCGGCCAGACGGTCACCGCGAGGCAGCTCCCCCGCGAGAAGATCGCCAGCGCTTCGCGGGCGGCGCCGCGCGCTTCGTCCACCTGACCGGTGTACGCTGCGACGTTGGCCTGGGTGGCCAGGGCGATCGCCAGCGGAAAATCGGTGCCCAGCTGCAAGGCTCGCTCGAGCGTGTCCTCGGCGATCAGGCGCGCATCCGCGAGGTTGCCGCGCCAGCATTCGATGATCACGGCGTGGAACGCGGTGAACATCAGGTCGCTTTCCTCACCGCGTTCCAGGCACCTCCGGCGGACAGCCAGGAGCCTGTCGCGCGCCGCGTCGAGCCGCCCAGTCCAGGCCAGCAGCAGGCTGCTGATCAGGGCCGGGCGCAGCATCACGGGTACGGGACTGTCCGGATCCTCCAGGTCCAGGGCCCGCTGCAGGGCAGGCTCGTCGAGCCCCTCCCCACTGAGAAACCGGACCATGACCGAGCCAGCCAGCACGTTGGCCAGCAAGCCGGGATTCCCGAGCCGCTCGGCGTCCGCCACGGCCTCCCCCGTCAGCCGCAGCGCATCCGGGATGCGGCCCAGGTTGACCAGCACGAACATCAGCTGGTTCAGGATCCCGACCCGGAGCGGCAGATCCGCGCCTGCCTCGGCCCGGGCCTGTTCCAAGTAAGCCGCTGACTCGCGGTAGCTGTCGTCGTGCAGGCGGACCACGGCCAGGAGCCACAACGCCCCGGCCCGGACCGGCCCCTCCGGCAGCGTGGCCACGACGTACTCGATGAGCGCCCGGGCCTGCGCCGGGTCACCGGCGTCGAAGTAGCACTGGGCCAGCCAAATCCGGCGCTCTGGGGTGTCGGCACCTAGCCGGATGGCCAGATCGAGCAGCTCTGCAGCGGCGGCGGGCGCGCCCCGCGATCGCGCCCGGGCCGCGCCTTCGTCCAGCGCTGCCATGGTGCCGGCATCCAGGCGGAGGGCGGCCTGGGCGATGTGCCGGGCCCGCTCCTCGGGATCGGCGGCGATCTCGGCGAGCCCGGCGGTGCATCCCGCGCCGGCTGGCCGGCGACGCCGCGGTATACACACCGGCGGCGAGCAGCGGGTGAGTGAACCGGACCCGGTGGCCGTCGACCGAGATCACGCCGTGCCCTTCGGCGGCCTCGATCAGCCGTCCGGCGGTCACCTGATCGGCGCCCAGGGCGAGCTGCACGAGCTCGACCGTGGGATCGGCCAGCGCGGTGACCGCCAGCAGGGCCTGCCGCACATCGGGAGGAATCCCGTCGATCCGGGCCTGAACAAGCTGAGCCAGCGTGCTCGGCAACGGCCGTATCAGCTCAGCCGAACCGTCGCCCGGTGTCCCCCGCGCGAGCTCGAGGGCGTAGAACGGGTTACCGCCCGACACCTGCTCGATCCGCGCCAGGACGGGCCGTGGGAACGACCGCCCGGTTCGTTCGCGAAGCATCTGATGCAGGGCGCCCAGGCTTAGTGGCCCCACCGTGACCCGCCCGACCCCTTCCGGATCGTGCAGCGTAAGCGGCAGTCCGCGGTCGCCGCTCTCTGTGGTGCGCAACGCGGCGAGGAGCCCGGCCCGGGCGCTCAGCCGCCGGAGCGCGAACTCGACCGCCCGGATACTCGAACCATCCGTCCACTGGAGGTCGTCGATCGCGAGCAGCACCGGCGCGTCCTCCGCGAGCCGGCCCAGGATCGACAGCACGGCGGCACCAACCGCGCGGTGGTCCGTGACCGCGGCCCCAACCGGGGCCCGCAGCAGCACGAAGTCGATCGCCCGCCGCTGCGGGTCCGGCAACGCGTCCAGCACCTCGTCATCGACGTCCGCCAGCAGGTCGGCCACTGACGCGTAGGACAATCGGGCCTCCGCCGCGGACGGGCGGCAGGAAAGGACCCGGAACCGGCACTGACGCGCGTGATCGAGCGCGGCCAGCCACAGCGTTGTCTTGCCGATCCCGGCTTCGCCCTCGACCACCAGGACCTGCGGCTGGGCCGTCAGGGAGTCCAGGAACCGCGTGATGGCGTGCAGCTCCGCGTCCCGGCCGACCACTTCGGCACACATGCCCGAAGACCCCCCAATTTGATCAACCGATCGTAAAGCCTTGGTCGGATGATCGTAAAGGAGCACAGCCGGGAGAGCTACGCGGTTCACCGCCTGCGCGAGGGTGAACCGCGCAGCTACGATCACGGGGCCGGGCTGAGGCCCCCGGCGGTCAGCAGGAACGCGCCCGGGGCGGCGCCATCGTCGGCGGCGAGATCCAGGACCGCCTTGGCCACCTGCTCGGCGGTGAGAGGCGGCCCGGCCCGCTCGGTGAACGCCGCCACCTCGATGCCCTCCCGCGCCGCGTACGCGGACACCGCAGCCTCGCCCAGCCGGGTGACCGGGGTGAGCTGGGGCAGCAGCGACACGAACCGGATGCCGAGCCCGTCCCGTTCCGACTCCGATGCGGCGTACGCGGTGATGAACCGGATCGTGGCCTTGGCCCCGGCGTAGCCGCCGCTCAGCGGCGACCCGCGCACCGCGGCCCCGCTGGACAGCGTGACGACGAGGCTGCCCGGGTCCAGTGGGGCCAGCAGCGCCTCGCGGGTCCAGTGGAAGACGTGCTGCACGTCCACGTCCCAGTTCCGGCTGAACGTCTCCCAGGTGTGCCGCTGGAGCGGGCGGGACAGCGGGGCGGCGCCCGCGTTGAGCACCAGCAGGCCGGGCCGGCAGGCGTCGATGAGCTGCCCGGCCACGACGGGATCGGCGGCGTCAGCGGCCACCGGGGTGAACGAGCCGCCCACCTCGGCCGCCACGGCGTCCAGGGCGTCCCGGTCCCGGGCCACGCCGGTGACCGGCATCCCGCTCGCGGCCAGGGCGGTGGCGATGGCCCGGCCGAACCCGCGGCTGGCCCCGGTGACCAGCGCCGGGCGGACCGTTATCTCTGCTGTGGTCATGAGCTTGCCCCCAAGGGGTCCGCGGCCGCCTGATGCGGCCGGCTACCCAGGTAGACCAGCCGCGGGCCCCGCAGTCGCCGCCCCGGCCGCCACCGGTTCACCCAGCTGCGCGGGCAGGCCGAACACCCGGAACAGGCCCGGGTCGAGGAAGATGTCCAGCCGCGCGATCCCGCCCGGCGTGACCGTCAGGACCTGCACGGCGTGCGCCCGGTACGTCCCGTCCTCCGCGCGGAGGTAAACGCCGAACGCCGGCTGGCCGTTGGCCCGGGCCGGCTGCAGCCGGAACCGTCCGCGCGTGGTCAGGATTTTCTCCGCAACGAACGTCAAAACCGCCGCGCGGCCGCTGAACCAGGCCGTGACGGGGGGCATCTCCAGCACGACGTCGTCGCGCAGCAGCCTGGCCAGCGCGGGCACGTCGGCGTCCTCGAACGCGGCCGCGAAGCGGTCCAGCAGGGCCCGTTCTCCGGCCCCGCCCGGCTCGGCCACGTCGTCCTGGGCGGGCAGGGCCCGCGCGACCACGGCCCGGGCCCGGCGCAGCCCGCTGTTGACCGCGGTAGTGCTGGTGCCGAGCAGGTCCGCCACGTCGGCGGCGGGCCACTGCAGGACGTCGCGCAGGATGAGGAACGCGCGCTGCCGGGCCGGCAGGTACTGCCAGGCGGCGACCAGCGCCAGCCGGGTGCCGGCCCGCGCCGCGGTCACCGACGCGGGATCGTCGGGGGTCTCCCCCAGCCACGCGCCCGGAATGGGCTGCAGCCAGGGCACGTCCGGGGCCGTCATGACCGGGGCGCGCGGATCTTCCCCGGGCGCCCCCACCCCCGACGGCAGCGGGCGCCGGGCGCGGCGCTCGATCGCGGTCAGGCAGGCGTTGGTGGCGATCCGGTACAGCCAGGTGCGGACCGAGGAGCGGCCCCGGAACCCGGGGTAGCCCCGCCAGGCCCGCAGGTAGGTCTCCTGGACCAGGTCCTCAGCCTCGTCGGCGGACCCCAGCATCCGGTAGCAGTGCACCAGCAGCTCGGCCCGGAATTCCTGGGCGGCGCTGGTGAAGTCATCGCTGGCGGTCATCGGCTCTCCGGTGCGAGGGATCCCGTGCTGTGGACCCGTGCTCTATAGACCCGCCCGCGACGCGAAAGTCATCGCCCGGGGCCGGAAGTTCAGCAGCCGCCCGCCGGCCCGGGGACGCCGGGTCCCGTGGCGGGCGCGTCCACCACGCCGCCGGTCCCGGCCCGCAGGACCGCGCCGAAGTGCACCACGTACCAGCGGCCGCGCCAGGAGATCAGCGACGCGATGCCGATCGAGCGCACCTGGCCGTGCTGCCGGTAGACCAGCCGGGCACCGCCGACGTGCCAGTAGCCGACGGCGTTGTAGCAGACGCCGGGGTTGATCCAGGCCGCCTCGGCCGAGGGCACGACGACCCGGACCAGCGTGGCGTGCCGGGCACCCGCGCCCAGGAAGCGGTGGGCGGCGGACACGTCGAGCCGGAAGTCACCGAATAGCCGGCTGCGCCAGTCCGCGGCCGGGTCGGCGATGGCCTTGACCTGGGTGTACGCGGCCAGCGGGAAGAACGCCTGGGCCGCCAGCCGGGCCTGGCCGGTCACCACGGCGGCCCACAGGTCCGTCATTTCCGCGCGGAACACCCGGGTGCCCGCGCTGGGCACGGTGCGGGTCTGGTGCAGCGCGCCGGGCGGTGGCGGCACGGGGATCACGGTCGGCTGTGCGGTGCGCGCCGTCGCGCTCGGAACGGGCGAGGCGGGCGACGGCGAGGCCGGCGACGCCGGCGACGATGAGACAGCCCGGCCGGCCGCCGTCGCGGGGCGCTGCTGCCCGGCCGGCGTGGCCGCCTGACCGCGGCCGGAACTCCCGCATCCGGCCGCGAGCAGGCTCATCCCGACGGCCAGGATCGCGGCTCGCACCAGTGTCGGTCTCAGCCCCCGCAGGCTGGCCCCCAGGCCACTCACGCCGCCAGCCTAACGGCGCAGAGCCCCGGATCCCGTGACCCTGGGCGATTACGGCACGGCGGAGGGTAGGGGGTGCGGGGCCGGGGTGTGCTGGCCCTGGAAGAGCAGGGCGGCGATCTGGGTGAGTTTGTTGGTGCCGTACTTGAAGCCGGTGTTCCCGTTCTCGTCGAAGCCCTGCAGGTCGTACATGATGGCCAGCGTGTACCGCTGGTGCGGGCCAGCGAACCCGACGGTGTTGGTGATCCAGACGCCGACCGGGCTGGGGTCCTGTTCCCAGCCGTCCTTGTTGCCGGGGTGGTTCCCGGGTCCGGCGCCCCACACTCCCCACTGCTGGTCGAGGGCGCTGACGTGCTGGAGCCGGTAGACGAGATAGTTCCGGATTCCGGCCGGGGTCCTGGTCAGGACGTAGTTCATCAGGTTGGCGAGATTCTTCGCGGTGGTGTCGATGTTCCCCCAGTAGGCCGAGGTGGTGAACCGGGTGCTGCGCATCCCGAACGCGCGGATGGTGTTGATGAAGCTGGCGTTCTCGTACTTGAACCACAGGTGGTCGGCGTCGTTGTCGTTGCTGGTGTAGAGGGCCTGGAACATCGCGGACCGGTCGGCCGGGGTGAGGTGGATGCTGCCGGCGCGGTTGCGGAGCAGCAGGTCGGTCATCATGGCCAGCTTGATCGTGGACGCGGCCGGGTACTGGACGTGAGCGTTGGCGTTCCGCCAGATGGCCCCGGTGGCCCGGTCCTCGAGGACGATGCCGAGCGAGCCCGGCAGGTGGCCGATGTAGCGGCTGACTTCCCGGATACGGTCACGCATGGCGCAGGGGAACCCCGGGGCGATCCTGGCGCACGCCACCGGGGTGGGGCTGGCCGCCGGGCTGGGCGTGGGGCTGGGGCTCGGCGGGCGGCGAACTCCGGTGGGTCGCGGCGGCCTGCGCCGTGGTCTTCTGCGCGGCCGGGGTGCCCGTGCTGCAGCCGGCCAGGGCGAGGGTGGCGGCCAGGCCGCAGGATACGGCGGCCAGCCGGGCGTGACGGTGCACGCCGCACAGGATATGAGTACGGGGCCAGCCCGGGGTTGAGTACCCGGGCTCAGGCGGGACGCACCCCGCGCACCCGACGATGACGGCATGGATGCTCTCGCTGATTTCCGGCTCCCTGATTTCCGTCTGGCGGGTGCGCGCCTGGCCAGTTCCGCCGCTGCCCGCAGCCTTCCCGCGTTCCGGGCGGCCGGCCGGGCCGGGCGGTTCGCCGAGCACGTGTCCCCCGCGGCCGCCGCGGCGGCCGCCCGACGCGCCCTCGCCACCGTCCCGGCCTACGCCGACTTCGCCGGGCCGCCCCCGGGGAGGGCACCGGCCGCCGAATGGCTGAGCCAGCTGCCGGTCGCCGACAAGAAGTCCTACATCGACGCGTACCCGCTGGCGGCCCGCTGCCGGCACGGCGTGCTGCCGGCCGCCGCCGAGCTGGACGAATCGTCCGGGTCCACCGGCCAGCCTTACACGTGGATCCGGTCGGTGACCGAACTCGAGCAGGTCCGCCGCAAGCTCGCCATCATGGTCCGCCACCTGATCCAGGACGAGACCGCGCCGGGCCGGCCAGTCGTCACCATCAACGCGTTCTCCATGGGCGCCTGGGCGACCGGCACCAACGTGTCCCGCGCCCTCGGCCGGCTCGGGCTGATCAAATCGCCTGGCCCGGAGCCGGACAAGGTGCTGTCCGTCCTGGACCTGCTGGGCCCGGGCTACACCTACCTGATCACCGGCTATCCGCCGTTCCTGCGGTCGCTGCTGGAACTGGCCGGGGACCTGTCCGGCTACCAGATCTTCGGCTTCACCGGCGGCGAGGGCATGAGCGAGACGCTGCGCGCCCGGCTGGAGCGCAGCTTCCGCGCGGTCTACTCGGCCTACGGCGCCAGTGACCTGGACATCGGCATCGCCGCCGAGTTCCCGCTCACCGTGTGGCTGCGTCAGCAGGCCGCCGCCTCCCCCGCGCTGGCCCGGGCCCTGTTCGGCCAGCACGGCCGGCTGCCGATGATCTTCCAGTACGACCCGGCCGACTACTACGCCGAGACCGTGGGCGGCGAGCTGGTCGTGACCGTGTCGCGGCCCGCCACCCTGTCTCCCCGGATCCGCTACAACGTGCACGACGCGGGCGGGATGCTGCCGTTCGCCAGGATGACAGAGATCTGCCGCGACTTCGGGCTCGATCCCGCGCGGGGCAGCCACGACCGGTCGGCCGCGCCCGTGCTGCGCCTGCCGCTGCTGTACGTGCACGGGCGCAGCGATTCCACCGTGTCGGTGCACGGCGCGAACATCTACCCGGAAGACGTCGAGTGGGGCCTGGGTGAAGCGCCCGACGCGGCAGCGGTCGCCGGTTTCGCGCTGGACCTGGCGGAAGACGAGGCGGGGCTGACCCGGCCGCTGGTGCACGTCGAGACGTGGCGCGACCCGGCGGCGTACGACGGGGAACTGGCTGGGCGTCTGGCCGCCGCGGTACGGGCCCGCCTGATGGCCAACAGCGCGGACTTCCGGACCGCCGCGGCCGAGGACGCCCGCAGCACGGGCCTGGGCGTGGTGCTGCACGCCCAGGGGACCGGGCCGTTCGCGGTCCGGCCAGGCCAGATCAAGCGGAGGTACGTGCGATGAGCTCACCGTCCCAGCCGGTGACGCGCCTGCCGGAGACTCACCGCCTGATCCTCGCCGAGGCACTCCGCGCCCCGTCGGCGCACAACGCCCAGCCCTGGCGGCTGGCGGTGCGGCCGGACGGCAGCTACGAGCTGCACTACGACTACCTGGACTATCTGCCCTACGACCCCGATGACCGGGACGCGTACCTGGCCATCGGCGCATTCCTGGAAACCCTGAACCTGGCGGCCCAGCGCCACGGGCTGCGCTCGGATTTCACCCCGCAGTTCACCCGGCAGGGCACGGACCTGCTGGTCGGGGTGATCAGCGTGCGCACCGCGCGGACGGGCGAGGTGGCCGATCCGCTCGCGGCCGCGGCCGCGGACCGGCGGACCAACCGGCACGCCTACGACCGGACACCGCTGCCGGGAGACCTCCGGGCCGGGCTGGCTGGCCTGGGCTGCGTGCTGGTGCCCCCGCGGGCCATGGCCCGGCTCGTCACCCGGGCCAGCGTCCTGTCCTGGAAAGACCCGCGGTTCGTGGCCGACCTGGGCCGCTGGACCAGCGCGGACCCGGACGCCCCGGCCGGGATGACGCCGGCCGGGCTGCCGCTGACCCGGCTGGAGTGGGCCGCGCTGCGCCTGGCGATCCGGGCCGGGCGGCTCCCCGCGCCGCTGGCGCTGGCGTACTCGGCCCGCGACGCGCGGCTGCTGGCCCGGGCCCGGGCAGTGGCCGTGCTGGGCGCGGCCGACCTCGGCGCCGTCACCCTGGTCGACGCGGGCCGCCGGCTGCTGCGGGCCTGGGTCACGATCACCGCGGCGGGATTCGCCTGCCACCCGATCTCGATCGCGGTGGACCGGCCCGAGACCGCGCCCGCGGTGGCGGCGCGGGCCGGGGTTCCGGTGCCCGTCGCGGTATTCCGGATCGGCCACCCCCGGCGGGGTGCACCGCGGTCCAACCGCCGGGCGCTGAACGACGTCCTCGTCGATGTTCGCTAGCCCTCGCCGGTTTTCGTTGCGGAGGAATCCAGGCCGTGTTCCAGCGCGTAACGGACGAGCTCCACGCGGTTGTGCAGGTGCAGTTTGGCCAGCGTGTTCTGCACGTGGTTCTGCACCGTCCGGTGGGAGAGCACGAGCCGCCCGGCGATCTGCTTGTACGACAGGCCGGTGGCCACCATCCGCAGGATCTCGGCTTCGCGGTCGGTGAGCCGCGGGGTGTCCGCCGGGCCAGCGGCCGGGGCGGACGCGAGCCGCCGGAACTCGCCGAGCACCATCCCGGCCAGGCCCGGGGTGAACACGGCATCCCCGGCGGCGGTGCGCCGCACCGCGTCGAGGAACTCGGTCCGGGCGGCCGACTTGAGCAGGTACCCCGCGGCGCCGGCCTTGACCGCGTCGAGCACGTCCTGCTGCTCACCACTCGCCGACAGGATAAGTACCCGGGCGCCCGGGCACGCGGCCAGCAGGCCGCGGGTCACGTCCACTCCGGGGGCGTCGGGCAGGCCGAGGTCGAGCACGACGACGTCGGGCCGGGCTGCCCCGGCCACCCGCAGCGCCTGCGCGCCGTCGGCCGCGGTCGCGGCCACCTCGAAGCCTGCCTCGGTGAGATCCCGCGCCACCGCGTCCCGCCACATCGGGTGGTCGTCCACAATCATCACGCGGACCGGGGCAACGGGCGCACGTACCTCGCTCACCGGGCGCAGCCTAGGCCATCTCGCGCGGGCGCGGCACCTGCAGCCGCACCTCGGTACCGCTGCCGGACTCGGAGGCGATGTGCACCGAGCCGCCCAGGTCGCGGATCCGGCCCCGGATCGCGTGACTGATGCCCAGCCGCCCGTCCCCGGCGGCCTCGTCCAGCCGTCCCGGCGGTATCCCGGGCCCGTCGTCGCGGATGGTCACGGTGACCAGGTTCCCTTCGTCTTCGACCAGGACCCACGCCTTGGCCGAGTCGCCGCAGTGCCGCCGCACGTTGTCGAGGGCGGCCCGGACCGCCGATGCGGTCTCGCCGGCCGTCTCGCTGGGCAGGCGGACCGGCTCGGCCGGGGTGACCACGGACACCACCGAGGTCGTCTCCCGGGCCAGCAGGGTCCGCAGGTCGAGTTCGCCGGGCGCGTGCTCCACGCTGCCCCCCGCGCCGATCAGGGTGCGCAGCGCGGTCTCCTGCTCGCCGGCCAGGCGGCCGATCTCGGCGGCCTCCCCGCCGGCCTCGGCTCCCCGGCGGTGCACGAGGGCCAGGACCTGCAGGACGGAGTCGTGGATGCCGCGGGCGATCCGGTCACGTTCCCGGCTGGCCGCCTCGGCCTGGGCGGCCTGCTGCATCGCGAGCTCGGCCGCCGCGGCGAGCCGCGACACATACCCGACCACCCAGCCGGCCAGCAGCAGCAGGATCGGCCCGTTCAGCGCGGAGGCGTTGAACGCGCCGGAGATGGGCTGGTGCCGGGCGATGTCGCAGGCACCGAGCACGGCCGCCGCGGCCAGCCCGGCCCGGCGCCCGGCGGCTACCGCCCAGGCCAGCACCGGCCCGGCCGCCCAGGTCGCCGTGACCGGCAGGACGGGCGCGGTAACGTGCGCGCTGTCCTGCAGCCAGATCGTGGAGAGAAGTGCGGCCGCCGTGACCGCCACGTCCGCGGTCAGGAGACCGCGGGTGCGGCCGGCGGGCCGGGCGTAGGCGTACGTGGTGGCCACCGTCCAGGCGAGCATGCCGGCCAGCACGACCCACGCGAACGGCAGCCGCCGGTAATCCCCGCTGTCCACCACCAGCAGGATGGCGGCGTACCCGAGTGAGGCGAAGCGGAAGGCCGCGATCGCCCGCCATAGCTGCGCTTGCAGGCCCACCGGATCAGTGTGGCAGCGGGCGCGAGACTTCGCCTGGGTGCACGTACTCAGTCTCCGGCTGAGTACCTACTGGGTGCAGTCTTTACGCGGTGCAGTATCTACTTACCCGGCATCTACTTACCCGGCGCGACCTACTTGCCCGGTGCGGCAGCGGCCGGGCTGGCCGCCCACCGCAGCGTGAACTGGTCCAGGGTGTAGCCGAGGGCGTTCAGCGTCGGCTGGATGAAGCTGCCGCGGATGGTCTGCGCGGCCTCGTGCTCGGCACTGCCGATCAGCGGGCGGGTCACCCCGGCCAGGTGCGTGGCCTTGTAGAACGCGATCTGCTGCGCCTGCGGGTACAGCACGGAGGGCGCGAACTGGGGCCGCAGCACCGTCCCGCAGCCGAATCCCGGGTACGTCCAGCTGTGCTGGGTGTCGATGGGGCGGGACGGGATGTTGTCGATCGTGATGTCGTGCACGGTCTGCGGCAGGCGCGGCTTAGGCAGCACCATCGTGACCGACACCTGGCCGGGCTTCGCGCCCGCCGGGCGGCTCAGTACCTGCAGCCGGTAGTGCCCGGCGGCCGGCTTCCACCAGGCCGGGCCCGGGTTGAGGTTCACCGTCGCCGACGCGTGCCCGACCGCGTAGAAGGTACTGGCGTACCAGCACGGCCAGGGGCCGATGTTCTTGGACACCTTCCGGGTGAAGTAGAAATCGAAGTTCGCCTGGCCGAGCGCGGGTTGCGAGATGCCCTCGATCTTCTGCAGCACCCAGGGACCCAGATCGGTGTGAGTGGTGGTCCCGGACGTGATGACCTGCCACGGCCACGCGAACCGCACGCTCGGCAGGTGCACGTTGAGCCCCACGAGGTGCAGCGCGGCGGACAGTACGGCCAGGACCACGGACGCGATCGCCTTACGGAAGATCAGGCCGGTGAGCACCAGCACCGCGGTCACGATGATCCGGGTCCGCAGCCGGTGCGGGGGCCGGGCGGGAGGGACGGGCGGGCCCGGGGGCGGCGCCCCGGCTCCGGCCGACGGGTAGCCAGCCGGGGGCGGGCCCGGGGGCACCGGCGCGGGCGCCACCGGTCCCCCGGGACCGGCGAGCACGGCCCGGCCCGGTCCGTGTGCGGTGAGCAGGCTCAGCAGGGCGAACAGGATCCGGACCACGCGGTCCACCTTCCTTCCAGGGCAGCGGCGATTCGGGGCATGACGGCAGCCGCTCGCTAGACGGTCGCCGGGTAGTCGAGGCTCAGCACGATCGGCACGGCCCCGAACCGCCGGTGGAACCGGCCGCGGGGCCGGTCACCGGAGTTGGGGGGCGCGAACTCGGGCCAGCGCAGGCCGAGGTGGTTCTCGGTCAGGCCCGCGACCGAGTACGGGAACTTCATCGCGGAGAAATCGTGATCCTTGAGTGCGCGGCCCCACCGGAAGGCCGCGAACGCGTTGGCGAGATCCCGGACGGACAGGGGCGCGCGGCTGGTCAGGTCGATGCCGTACACGCCGCGGGCCAGGGTGACGAGGTCACTCGCGCACCGCGCCAGCGCCGCGGACTTGGACGTGTACACCGTGCCGTCCGCGTTCATCGTGCCGAGCTTCTCCCCGTACACGGGAGAGCGCTTCGGCCGGGCGTCGCACTGCATCCAGTCGCACGCCGCCAGCAGCTCCCAGCTGATCCCGTGGAAGCTGGCCACGTCGCGGTAGAAGGACTCCTCGCTGACCAGCGGCCCCTTGGCCGTCTCCACGAACGAGTTGAGCACCGACCGGGGAATCTGCGGCTGGTAGCGCCGGGCGCTGACCAGGGTGGCGCGGGCCGGGGCCCGGGCAGGACCGGACCGGCCGGACCGGTCGCGCGGGCGTGCCGGTGCGGAGCGCAGCCAGCCGGTGCGGGGCGGGCTGGCGCAGACCGGGATGGGACAGACCGCGGCGGGGCAGGCCGGGCGGACGCAGGCCGGGCTGCCGCGGACCAGTCCACGGGCACGAAGGGGGCCTCCGGCCCGAAGCGGACCGCCGACCGTCATCGGGCTTTCGGATTCGGACTCGGCCACCGGCACGAAGGGGGCCGCCGGCCCGAACCGGACCGCGGACGTCATCGCGCGGTCAGATTCCGACTGCGTGGTCACACCCGGGATGTCCGCTTGCGCGGGCGATCCGGACGGAGCGGCCGCCGGCCGTGAACCGCGTCGCGACGGTGCCGGTGACCGCGCCGGAGGGCTGGCCGTCCTCCTCGGCTGCGGGATGGCCGTTCCAGTGGGCTGCGGGCTGACCGTCCGGCTGGGCTGCGGGCTGGCCGTCCCGCTGGGCTCGCGGGCTAGCGGTCCGGGTCGGCTCCGGGCTGGCCGTCCGGGTCGGCTGCGGGCTCGCGGTCCGGGTCGGCTGCGGGCCGGCCGTTCCGGTTGGCTGCGGCTGGCCGTCCGGGTCGGCTGCGGGGCGGCCGTTCCGGTTGGCTGCGGGCTGGCCGTCCGGGTCGGCTGCGGGCTGGCCGTCCGGGTCGGCTGCGGGCTGGCCGTCCGGGTCGGCTGCGGGCTGGCCGTCCGGGTCGGCTGCGGGCTGCGCCGTCCGGGCTGCGGCTGCGGGACTGGCTGTCCGGGTCGGCTCGGGCTTGCGCGTCCGGGTCGGCTGCGGGCTGGCGGCAGGCCGGCCCGGGGACCCCGTGGGCCCGGGGGCCGCCGAGGGCGCGCCGCCCACGCCGGGGATGGTGGCGCTGCCCGGAGCCGGCCCGGCTGGCCCGGCTGGCCCGTGCGCCCGCTGCGCCTGCCCGGCCGTGCCGTAGTGGTACAGGTCGTAGCGGAGCATCAGGCTGATCAGGTTCGACCCGTAGTTGGGGTCGGTGGCGTATACCCCGGTGAGCGCCTTCGCGAACTCATTGGGGTGCTGCCGGTCGGCCATGGCCTGCTGGTAGTAGCCACTGTCAGCCAGCAGCCTGCCGTGATCGTCGATGCTCTCGGCGACGTCGTGGTAGACGCGGAAGGACGCCGAGGTGCTGACCTGCTGCCCGTTCACGTACTCCTCGGTAGGCAGCGGCACGCTCCCCGCGGGGCCGGTGCCCTTGATACCGAACAGGTTGTGGTCCTGGGCGGCCAGCTGGCTCTGGCCCCACCCGGACTCGTCGATGGCCTGGGCGATCGTGACGGCGGCGGGGACCCCGTAACGGTGCTGCGCCGCTATCGCTCCCGGGGCGACTGCCTCGATGAACGCCTGCTGCGCGCGGGTCTCGGACGGCGGCTTGTGCAGGGGTGACGGGTGGTGCCGGCGGTACGCCGACCCGCTCTTCCCGGGGGAATGCTCGGCAGCCACGAGCCCGGGGATGGCCGCGGTGCCCGGGGCAACCTGGGCCTTCTTCGCGCCGCCCGCCTCATGGCCGGCTGGCGCCTCCTTCCCGGCGGCCGCGGCCGTCGCAGCGGAAGCCGACGATCCCGCCCCGGGCGCGGGGACCAGGCCGGGGATGGCCGGGTCCACGGCACCGTGTGCGGCAGCCGCCGGGGCCGGGTCGGTGAGCGGCCTGGGCAGTGGCGGCCGGCGCCGCCCCCGGGATAGCCGCGAGCCCGCTGCTGCCAGCGCTAACGCCCCCGTGCTGCGTGGGCCGATCCGCCTTCGCGGGCCGGGCGCCGATGCCTCAGTCGCCCCGGAGCCGGCGGCCGAACCAGACTGGGCTGAACCAGACTGAGCCGGCCGCCTGAACCGACCGACTGCGCGGTTCCGGACTGCGCCCCGCCGGGCAGCGAGCCGTTGTTGACGAAGCCCACGACGCCGTCGGCGGACAGCGGCTGCGGGTACTGGTGCGCGTTGACCGAGAAGTTGGGCAGCGAGTCCCCGCCCACGGTGTGCAGCACACCGCCGGCGTCTTTGGTGACCACCTCCACATGACCGTTGAACAGGACCCAGTCCCCCGGCAGCGGCTGGTAGCCGTCGCCCAGCGGGTGCCACCGGTGATTGGCCTCGGCGTCCTGCTGGATCGAGATGATCCCCAGGGAGGCCGGGTTCGGCTCCACCCGCACATCCGCCCAGCTGTGCAGGGGCCACGGATACGAACCCCCGCCGGAGACCCAGCTCTCCCGGCCCACCACCTGCGCGCCCAGCTCCAGGGTGAGGCTGGCGAAGGCCGCGCACGACTGGCCATGGTCAGCCCCGTCGGCACTGTCGTGCTGCCAGATGATCGCCTCCATCTCGGCCGGGCTCTTGGTCTGGGCCATCCGGAGGTAGTAGTCGGCGACGTGGACGATGGCCGCACGGAGCATCGCGTCATGGCTGGGCGCCGCCCGGTCCGCCTCCGGAGACTGGGGCGCCTGGACCGACTGCCGGAGCGCCAGCAGGTTCAGCGGCATGCTGGTCGGCGAGCTGATATCGGCGGCCGCCTTCGGGACGAAGGAGAACCCGGTGACGGCTCCGCCAACGCTGAGGCTTACCAGCGCCGTCATCTGCTGCCACCGTGGCCGGCCTGCCGAAGGCAACGAGTTCACCTCTTCCGTGCGAATAGTGCGTCCTGGCGGATAGCGCGGACGGCGTTTCTGGGGCCGTCACTAATTTCGTGACGGCCGATTCGGGGCATCCGATCGTGAAGATGGTCATGTCAGGCGGCCAGGGTCTCGTTTCCCAGCTTCCTGAGAATGTCCTGGACCTGCGGACTACCGGGGTTGTCCGCGTTCGAGAACAGCACCGCGGCGTCGTGCGCCGCCGCGGCGGACGCACCGACGATCCATTTCTGGTACACGTCAGCCACGAGGTTTTCCTGGCCGCCCGGGCTGCTCACCGGGTGGGCGCAAAGACCTGGGAATCCCTGGCGGGAGGTGACCACCCCGGAACCGGTGTAGCGCAGGCAGTTCCCCGAATTGCTCTCCAGGCCCGACTGGACCACGGGATTGCCGTTGGTACCGGTCACCGTGGCCCCGCCGATGATGTCGTTGATGGCCCGGGCGGCGACCGCGATGCTGTCCACCGGGTTGGCGGGGTCGTAGGGGTGGTGCAGGTTCAGCGATGCGGCCACCGCCCCGCCCTGGCTGGGCGTGATGGGCTCGAGGCCCTGCCGGCCGGTCTTGGTGTCGGCAAAATTGGGATTATCGTTGCTGGTCAGCAGCGAGAAGACCCAGAGGATCTGCCGTGTGGCCTTCGCGCAGGCGAAATTGACCTGGCCCGGCTCGGAGACCACATCGGGGTTCTGGCAGGCCTTGGCGATCTCCGCCTGGACCGTGGCCACACTGGCCGGCCACGACGCACCGCCGCTGCTGATGATGACGGCGAGGACGGTGACCAGGACGACCCCGGCGCCGGAGATGGCGAGGATGCTGCGCCGGGAAAGCCGGCGCCGGTACGCAGTCTGCCGTCCATGACTGGCAATTCCCAGCGTCGGATCCGGTGCGTCAACCTCGTCATCTGGTGCCCTATCCGGGACATTCGGCTCATCCGCTGGATACCCGGTGCCGAATCGCGGCCCTTCGCCCACGAAAGGCGGCTCATCCGCGGAGTAATAGGGCAGCGCGTCCGGCTCAAAAGGCGCCTGCACCGGGACCCCGCCGTGCCGCGGAATGACTTCCTCCGCCGGCCCGGGATACCCGGGAACCTGATCGGCCAGGGCCGGGCGCCGCCGGTAAGCCTGGTTGAGCTGGCGCTCCAGTGTTACCCGGGCTTCCGAAAGCTCCCTTTCCAGTTCTTCCGTGGTTTTCTTCAGGTCGGCGAGCCGCTGGCTGTTCTGGCGGATTATGTCTTCGAATTGCGTGGTCACTGTGTCACCTCTAGCGTGCGGCCCTGCCGGTTGAGGCCCCGGTGCTGGTGCCCGGCCCGGGATCCGTCCATCTGTTCAGTAGTCGTCGGGTAGCCGAGAGCGACGACGCAGCCCCGGCCGCTGCGAGCGGCCGGGACGGCGGCGGCCCCTCAGCTGCCCCCGTGCAGCTCCAGCCCGGCGGGCCGAAGGCCTGGCGGCCATTAGAACACATGTGCGATGCTGATGTGAAGTCACAATCAGTTCGAACGTATGTTCGGGAACGGAGGCGAGGCGACATGCGCCGGATCGTGACAGGCGGGCCGTCATGCCCGGAATCAGGGTAGGACCGCTGGACCGGCGCCGGCCGCGGGATCGGCGCCGGGCTCCCGATCAGCCTGGGCCGTGCGGATCGGCGCGCGGCTGGGCCGCCGTGGCGGCCGCGGGCCTGCTAGGCCCTCGGTACCGAGGTGCTCTGCGCCGACATCCAGAGCTGGTAGCTGATCGGCCAGGTGGTGGAGGGCGGCTGGGTCAGATCGTGCGCGTCCTGCGTGGTGACCAGGTCGACCACCCGGCGCGGGATCGCCCCGTACGGAGTGAGCTCGGCGGCTCGGGTGGCCACCAGGACCGGCTCGCGGGCGGTGCCCGCGATACCCCGGATCACCGACTGGACCTGCGCCACCGGGGCCCCGGCCATCACGGCGGCCGGCACGCCGCACATCCCCCTGATCGCCTGGGCAAACTCGCTGGCGGCCACCCGGTCGAGGATGACCACCGACATCCGGGCGCTCATCGCACCGCACAGTTCCTGGACGGCGGCCGCCTGACCCGCGCCGGTCCGGGTCACCCCCACCCCGGTGGCCGTAGGCCCGGAATGCCCGGTCGCGGTCCGGGACAGGCTGATGCCCAGCGTGGTGACGACGGTCGGCACCGCCATGGCCAGGACGAAGAACGCCGCCGCCAGGGCCACGGCTACCCGCCCGGCGCCGCGTTCCCGGGCCCGGCGGTCCAGCCACGCGGCGACCCAGATCCCGCACAGGATGAACCCGGGCAGCACCACCGGCACCAGGGTCTGGCTCGCCCATGGCTGGTCGGGGACCGTGTGCGGATCCCAGAGCACGATCACCGTGGTCCAGGCGACGATGGCGAGCGGCAGCCCCCAGGCCCAGGCCACGCCACCGTCGTCGGCCCACCGGAGCAGCGCGCGCACGCACCGCCGGGCGAGCAGGGCCATCCCGAACCCGCCCAGCAGCAGGGCCGGGATGCCGATGTACCAGATGACCCAGTACAGGCTGTCTTCCGCGTACGAGCGGGTGGGCTGGACCGGCAGGCCGAGGAGCTTCTGCAGCGCGCCGACATACCCGGCGGTGCCCGCCCCCGGGTTCCAGTGCGCGGTCTGCACCGAGGGGCGGATCAGGAAGGCGATCAGTACCGCGGCCACGAGCCCGGCCGCCACATCGGGGACGTGCCACCGCAGCGCGCCCCGGGCCACCCGGCTGACCCGCGAGCGGCCCGGCGGCCAGGCCGTGACGGCCACCGCGGCCACGGTGGCCAGAGCGACGCCCAGTGCGATCAGGCTGGCCTGCCGGACCGCGAAGCCGGGGGCGGACAGCGCGGCCGGCGCCACGACCGCGCTGACCACGACGCCGTACCCGGCCCCGGCGAGCACGCCCAGCCCGAGCGGGAGCGCCTGCGGCCGCCGGGCCGCGACCAGCACTCCGATGAAGGGGATGACGGGGATCAGGTCCGGCAGCACGCTGAGCGAGGCCAGCGTGGCCAGCCCCAGGGCCAGTCCGCCCAGCGCGGCGGTGGCCATGCTGGGCGACAGCCAATCCGGCCACCGCAGCCGACCGCGGTACCTGGACTGCCAGGCCGGTCCGGGGCGCACCCTCAGCGAGTCAGCCACCAGGCACAGGCCCCCGAGCAGCAGCAGCTGGGCCAGCGGCTGGGTGAACGCCGACCGGCTCACGTACTGCTCCGGGAGGGCGACCGCGAGGACCAGGGCCGCCGGGGGCGCCCACTGGGGCCCCGCGAGCCGCCCGGCCAGGCCGCCGAAGGTGAGCACGGCCAGGGCGCCGAGCACCGGGCTGACCAGTTCGGCGGTGGACATGCCGTGAATCCACCAGCCGCCGGCCACCACCACGGCCAGCCCGGGCGGGAACTGCGGGGCCAGGCCGCCATGCGTGGCGGCCAGCCCGGTGCTGGCGAACCCGAGCCCGGGGTGCGCGCCGCCGAAGTCGTGCAGCGACGCCGGGATGGGCAGCGATCCGTGGCCCGCGATCCAGTAGCCGAGCTGGAACACCGCGCCCGGCTGGCGCAGCACGATGATCTGCGGCGAATTCAGCCGCAGCTGCCACGCCCCGAACCCGGCCGCGACGACTACCGTCCCCGCCAGGCCCCACCAGCCGGTCCACGCGGGGGCGGCCCGGCCCGGCTGGCCCGTGGTGGCTGACCCGTGCTGGCCCGTGGTGGCTGACCCGTGGTGGACTGACCGGTGCCGGGCGCCGGGAGCAGCCGCTGCCCGGGCACGCGGCGCAGCGCGGCGGCGATCAGGATCACGGCCAGCGGCGCGGAGATCAGCAGCGCGGGGGCGGGCCGCAGCCGGCCGGCCATCAGCAGCGCGGTGCCGGGAATGAGCCAGGCCAGGGCGAGCAGCACGGGCAGCAGGGTGAAGTAGGTGAAGCACCATCCGGCCCAGGGCACCCGCCGGCCCAGCCTCACCGTGGGGTCAGGCGCGCGGCTCTCGGCTACTGGGCCGGCCTGAGGGACTCCCGGATGCACGCGTTCCACTCTAAGCCGGGGCACCGACATTACAGGGGAGGGTGAGGTGACCGATTCATCCCATTGACGCCACATGGGGTAGCTGTTCGGTGAACAATGGACGGCACACCCCCCGCATACCCGCGCAAGCCACGGCCCACGCCACGAGGAGCGATGACCCGCTACGACGACATGGACGAGTCCGGGGGCGGCATCTCAGTGTCCGGGCACGCACCCGGATCGCCGCGGCCGGCGCTATCGGACTCCCGCGGGGACACGGACTGGGAGCTGGCCCTCTATGGTCCCGGGTCCGAGGATCAGGCCCCGCGAACCGACCGTTATCGCGGCTCGGGCGCCGGGTCTGGCGGCGGCCGGCCGGACGGCGGACGGTCGCGCGGGCGGCGGCCCAGCTGGCGCGCGATGCTCGGGGCGGCGGCGATCGTCACCACGTTCGCGGTCGTCGCGACCTCGCTGGTGGCCTACGCCAAGTACCGCGGCGTGGTGGGCAGCATCCACCGGGAGAAGGTCACCGCGGCGATGCTGGGCAAGCGGCCGCCGCTCACCGCGGGCCTGAACATCCTGGTCATCGGCTCGGATTCACGGCAGGGGCTGGGCGCCAGGTTCGGGGCGGACGTCCTGGGCGCCCGGTCGGACACCTCGATGCTGCTGCACATCGCCCCGGGGCACACCCGGGCCGACATCATCAGCTTCCCGCGCGACTCGATGGTCCCCGTCCTGGCCTGCGCCGACGACAAGCAGGGCCACCCGGGCCAGAGCGCACAGCCCGGGGAGCTCGAGCGGCTCAACGCCACGTTCTCGGCCGGGGGCGCTCCGTGCCTGTGGAAAACCCTGGAGCAGGAAACCGGCATCCGCATCCAGCACTTCGTGGAAGTGAACTTCGCCGGCTTCCAGTCGATCGTCAACGACGTCGGCGGCGTGCCGGTCTGCCTGCCGTTCGCGATCAACAATCCCCAGTCCCGGCTGCGCCTGGCGGCGGGCAAGCACGTGGTCAGCGGGGCCCAGGCGCTCGCGTTCGTCCGGCTCCGGGAGAACGTCGGCGAGGGTTCCGACACCCAGCGCATCCAGCGCCAGCAGTACTTCCTGGCCGCGGTCATGCAGAAGCTCAAGTCGACCAACCTGCTGTCCCAGCCCAGCCGGATCTTCAACGTCGTGCGTGACGTGGCCAAGTCCCTGACCACCGACAGCGGGCTGGACCTCTCCACGATGCTGCGCATCGCGAACAGCATGAAGAGCCTGAGCTCCAGTTCGGTCCAGCTGGTCACCGTCCCCGTGGTGCCGTACGCCGGGGATCCCGCGGCCGAGCTGTCCTGGGAGCAGCCGCAGTCGGCGCGGATGTTCCGGGCCATCGAGCGCGATAAGAATCTGCCCGCCACGGCCAAGGCGAAGGCCACGGGCAAGGGCAAGGCGAAGGCCAAGCCAGCCACGGTCGAGCCCACGGCCAGCCCGGCCACGGTGCACGTCCAGGTGCTGAACGGGTCCGGTGTCCAGGGCGTGGCAGGCACCACCGCCTCCGCCCTGACCGCCAAGGGCTTCGCCGTGACCGGCACCGGCCCGGCGGCCAACTACGGCTTCACCAGCAGCGTGATCCAGTACTCGTCGGCGGCCCAGCTGCCGGAGGTCAACACGCTCAAGGCCCTGGTCGGCCCGGTCGTCGTGCAGCAGGACACGGCGCTGGGCACCGCGTCCCTCAACCTGATCGTCGGGTCGAGCTTCAACGGCCTGAGCACGGCCAAGGCCCAGGGCTCGGGGTCGAAGTCCCCCGCCAAGGCCCTCGGCAACCTGGCCAAGAGCTACGGCGGCATCACCGCGAGCACGAACATCTGCAAGGACTCGGCCGCCTTCGCCGGCCCGGACAACCCGCTGCCCGGGGGCTGAACGAGGACGCTGAACCAGGGGGCCGACCCCCCGGGGTCAGGCCGGACTGGGCTGGGCCACGCCGCCATGCGGAGGCGGCCCCCCAGGCGCGTCCTCATCGGAGCGGCCCGGGGAGAGCGCCCGCCGGGCTCCGAGCTGCGACACGATCAGCCAGGCCCACAGGCCGAGCGGGTACATGAAGTACCCGAATCTGGTCGCCGGGGCCAGCACGAACATGAGCACCAGCCCGATGATCAGCCGCCAGGTCGCGGAGGGCACGTTCCGCGGCGGGCGGACCACCAGGGAGATCAGCACCCCGAGGCCCGCCAGGCAGAGCAGGGCCACCGCGATGGTGTGCCCGGCCGGCCCGGTGTCGGCCAGCAGGTGCCCGGGCAGCGGGCTGACGGCCTGCGACTTGACCTTGGCCAGGCCGAGCGGGAACAAGATCGTGTTCTCGACCAGGGCGTGCGGCCAGACCGCCGCGACCGGCCCGACGATGACGGCGGCCGCCGCCACGGCGGCGAGCAGGAACCGCGCCGCGGCCCGGCGGCCATCTCGGACCAGGAGCATGGTCGCCGCGACGATCAGGGCGGGCCAGGCGGTTGCCTTGGTGGCCGCGGCGACGCCCAGCACCAGGCCGGCCACCAGCGGCTGCGGGCGGCGCCAGAGCAGCGCCAGGCCCAGGCAGAGCAGGGCGAGCACCGGGACGTCGGTGCCCCCCACCGTCAGCGAGAACGCGATCACCGGGGTGGCGGTGACGAGCGCGGTCCAGCGCAGCACATCCCGGGCCCCCGAGACCGCCAGCGCGGCGGCGAACACGGCCACGAAGCCCAGCGCGAACCAGATCCGCGGGTCGGTGATGAGTCCGGGACCCAGCAGCGCCCGCGGCAGCCCGAAGATCGCCATGACCGGCAGGTACGGGTTGTAGATGTTGGGGTCGTGGGAGGCGGTGACCACCGCCTGGCTCTCGTACGGGGATCCGTGCTGGAGCAGCAGCCGGGCACCCCGGGCGATCACGCCGACCTCAGGCTGCCACCGGCCCTGCTCGGCGAGCAGCGACAGCGGGGCGAGCAGCGCCCCGCCGACCGCGAGGACCAGGGCCAGGTCCACGGCGCGCGACGATCTCCAGGCCAGCACCAGCCCCGCGGCCAGCCCGTAGGCGATCACGGCGAAGAGTCCCCACAGCCGGTGCAGGGAGTCCGTGCTGAACAGGCCCATTCCCGCGGCGAACAGCGCGCAGGCAGCGAAGATCGCCGCCAGCCAAAGGCGGGGGATGGTTACCGGCGATTGCCATCCCAGGCCGGGCTCGCCGCAGGGCAGCGGCGCTCGTCTGAGCAGGACCATAGAGATAAACCCTCCACGGGGTGATCCTAGCCTTTGCCCCCTGCGGCGCTGTGCCCGCACCCCGGAGCTCAGCTGCCCAGACTGGGCCGGTGAACACCTCGGGACCGCGCCCGGATGGCCAGCCAGCTGGCCAGGCTGCCCGAGGACACCAGCCACATCAGGTACACGGTCAGGGCCAGGTAGGTGAGCGGGCCCACGCCGAGCATCGCTCCCACCCCGGCGGCCAGCATGCGGCCTTCCCAGCCGATCCCGCCGCGGGGTTCGCCCGCGGGCATCGGATACCGGGCCCGGTACGCGGCGTCCAGCTGGCGCACGGCCACCAGCCCGATCAGGGCGAAGATCAGCGGCCCGGGCACACCCTTGGCGAATCCGAGCGCGGCCAGGTAGGCGTACTGCCCGGCCTGGATGACCAGGGGCGTCAGCCAGTCCAGCGGCCCGTCATGCGGATGCGCGGAGCCTGGCGCGGCGAGCAGCATCGCGGCCACCGGGGTGAGCAGGACCAGGCCGGCCAGGCCGTGCAGGCCCAGCGTGGCCAGCAGGACGGTCGCGGTCAGCCCGGCCACCGCGGGGGGCAGCGGCACCAGCTGCCCGCGGACGAGCGCGCCCGCGAAACGGGCGATCGGGCCGTCATCACGCGCGGCCGCGATGGCGGCCGGGGGCAGCCGGTCCGGCGCATCGCCCGGGGCATCGTCCGCCGTGGCGGATGAGCGCTTCCCCAGCCGGGGCCCGGCGACCGCCCAGGCCAGCGCGACCGCGCCCCACCAGGTGAGGACGAGCAGGGACATGCGGGTCCCGTAGACCGCCGCGGTCACGGTGATGACGACGGCCCGCTCTCCCGCGGGCAGCGCGGGGACGCGCGCGGCCAGGACGGCCAGGGCCCGGCCGGGTCCGGCGGGCCGGTCCTCCGGCGGGTTCCCGGGGCGCGCGGGGGCCTCGGCGGGCCGGGCGGGCCGGGCGGATCAGCCGGGCCACCTTCCGCATGCCGAGCAGCACCGCCGCCGCGGTGGCCAGGGCCCAGACCTGGCGCTCCCCCGGCGCCGCGCCCGCCGCCAGCCCGGCGTACACGGCGAGCTCACCCGCGATCGCGCAGATGCTGGCCAGCCAGCCGTCGAACGCGCCGACGGCCAGCTGCCCGCCCACCCGCCGGGCCAGGTACCCGCCGCCCAGGGCGGCGCCGCCGGCCAGCGCGGTGAGCGGGGTGCCCGCGCTGAACCACACCGCGGCGCACAGCGCGCAGGCCAGTTCGATGCCGGTCACGGAGGTACGGGCCACCGCGCGGCGGCTGGCCCAGACGGCCACGCGCCGGGGCAGCACCACCACGGCCGTGGCTACCGTCATGTCCGTCTCCGGTGCTCAGGGTGTCGAGTTGCTCATGAGCAAGTGCCGCGATTCTGCGGGTAACCCCTGCCTGTCGTACCCGGGTAGAGTCCGCTCATGCGAACGGTGGCTGTGGTGCTGGCGGCCGGGTCGGGAGTGCGTTTCGGCGCCACGCTCCCCAAGCAGCTGCTCCCGCTGGCCGGGCGGGCCCTGCTGGAGCATTCGGTGGCCGCGTTCGACCAGGCCCCGGGCGTGGACGCCACCCTGGTCGTGATGGCTCCCGGGCACGCGGCCCACGTCCGTGAGCTGCTGGCGCTGGGCGGCTACCGCAAGGTGACCGGGATCATCGAGGGCGGGGCGACCCGGCCCGAGTTGACCCGCCGGGCGATCGCCGCGCTGGGGCCGGCCGAGGGCAACGTGCTGTTCCACGACGCCGCCCGCCCGCTGCTGGATCAGGCCACCATCGCCGGCTGCCTGAGCGCCCTGGGCACCTACGAGGCCGTCGGGGTGGCGGTGCCGGCCTCCGACACGATCGTGGTGGTCGAGGACGGCCTGATGACCGGGATGCCGCACCGTGAGACGCTGCGCCGCTGCCAGACCCCGCAGGGGTTCCGGCTGTCGGTGATCCGCAAGGCTCACGAGCTGGCGCTGGCCGACCCCGCGTTCGCGGACCTCACCGCGACCGACGACTGCGGCGTGGTCATGCGGTACCTGCCTGACGTGCCGGTCGCCGTGGTCCCCGGCAGCGAGCGCAACATCAAGATCACCTATCCCGGGGATCTGACGATCGCCGAAGTCCTGCTCAGCGCCACCGACGATCAGTGACGGCAAGCCCTATCCGTGACGGCGGGCACTGACCGCCTGCTTGACCAGGGTCTGGCCGAAGTCCCAGATCAGGCCGCTGCCCCGGCTGGCGTCGTCCATGACGTTGACGAACGCGTCACGGAACAGGTCCACTTCCTTGTCGCCGATGTTCAGCGGCGGCAGCAGCTTGATCACTTCCACGTTGTCCGCCGCGACCTGGGTCAGGATGTGGTGCCGCTGGAACAGCGCGACCACCACCGTCTGCGCGAACAGGCCGTGCCGGGCCGCCTGGAGCACGTTCCACGCCGCCCGTGACCGCACGGCCTTCGGCCGGCCGAACTCCAGGCCGATCATCAGCCCGCGCCCGCGCACCTCGGCCAGCAGCTCGTACTTGTCCACCAGCAGCTGCAGCGCCTCCTGGAGCAGGGCGCCGGCCTGGTCGGCGTTCTCCACCAGCTTCTCGTCGTCGATGACCGCGAGCGACGCCAGGCCGGCCGTCATCGCCGCCGCGTTGGAGCCGAACGTGGAGTCGTGCACCAGCACCCGGTCGATCGAGGAGTAGACCTTGTCGAAGATCCAGCCCTTGGCCAGCGTGGCCCCGACCGGGATGTACCCGCCGGACAGCGCCTTGGCCACGGTCACGATGTCCGGCTCGACGTCGTCGTGCTGGTAGGCGAAGAACCGGCCGGTCCGCCCCACCCCGCACTGCACTTCGTCACAGATCAGCAGGGCACCGTGCTCGTGCAGCAGGGCCTGGGCCGCGGCCAGGAAGCCGGGCGGCACCACCGCGACGCCCTTGCCCTGGACCGGCTCGATGAGCAACCCGGCCACGTCGCCTTTCCGGAGCTCGGCTTCGAGGGCCTCCAGGTCACCGAACGGGATCATCGTGTCCGGGAGCAGCGGGCCGAACCCCTTGCGGAACTCCCCGGAGCCGTTCGCGGACAGCGAGCCGATCGTCAGCCCGTGGTACGCGTGGTCGCAGTAGATGATCCGCTGCTGCCCGGTCGCGTACCGGGCGAACTTCAGTGCGGCCTCCACCGCCTCGGTACCGCTGTTGCAGAAGTAGACCCGGTCCAGTCCGGGGGCCTTGGCCAGCAGCCGCTCCCCGAGCAGGCCGGGCAGCAGCGGGGTGTCGAACTGGACCAGGTCGGCGAGCTCGGCGTCCAGCATGTCGTGCAGGGCCTTGCGCACCACCGGGTGGTTATGGCCCAGGGCAAACACCCCGAATCCGGACAGGAAGTCGGCGTAGGCCGTGCCGTCGGCGTCGTAGAGGTAGGCACCTTCCGCGCGCTCGTAAACGCGGTCGAAGCCGATGGCGTGCAGCATCCGGGGCAGCTGGGGGTTCAGGTGCTGGCTGGCGAGGGCGTAGCCCTCCCCGTGCCGGGCAGCGAGAAGCTCCGACAAGTCGAAAACCATGTGCAGTAGTCTGCCGACTTGCCGGGGCCTCCCGCTACCCGGGGCGGTTACAAACGTGAGTCCGCCCGGCCCGTCACAACCCTGAGTCCTCCAGCATCTCGGTGACCAGGGCCGCGATCGGGGACCGTTCCGACCGGACCAGCGTCGTGTGGGCGAACAGCGGATGCCCCTTGAGCTTCTCGATGACCGCGACCACGCCGTCGTGCCGGCCCACCCGCAGGTTGTCACGCTGGGCGATGTCGTGGGTCAGCACGACCCGGGACCCCGAGCCGATCCGGGACAGCACGGTCAGCAGGACGCTCTGCTCCAGGGACTGGGCCTCGTCCACGATCACGAACGAGTCGTGCAGGGACCGGCCCCGGATGTGGGTCAGGGGCAGCACCTCGAACATGTCCCGGGCCAGCACCTCGTTGATCACGTCCTGGGAGGTGACCGCGGACAGCGTGTCGTAGACCGCCTGGGCCCACGGGTTCATCTTGTCCGCCTCCGAGCCCGGCAGGTAGCCGAGCTCCTGGCCGCCGACCGCGTACAGCGGGCGGAACACCACGACCTTGCGGTGCTGGCGGCGTTCCATGGCCGCCTCCAGGCCCGCGCAGAGGGCCAGCGCCGACTTGCCGGTGCCGGCCCGGCCGCCGAGCGAGACGATCCCGACGTCGGGGTCGAGCAGCAGGTCGAGCGCCACGCGCTGCTCGGCGCTGCGGCCGTGCAGGCCGAACGCTTCCCGGTCACCGCGCACCAGCCGGACCGACTTGTCCGGCAGCACCCGGCCGAGCGCGCTGCACCCGCCGTGGCCGCCCGCGGCGGACAGCACCAGCCCGGTGTGGCAGGGCAGCTCGCGGGCCTGCTCGCAGTCCAGCCTGCCGGTGTCGTAGAGCTCCTGGATGTCGTCCGCGCTCACGTCGAGCTCGGTCATCCCGGTCCAGCCGGAGTCGGCGGGCAGCTCAGCCCGGTACTCCTGGGCGGTCAGCCCGATCGAGGCCGCCTTGACCCGCAGCGGCAGATCCTTGCTGACCAGGACCACGTCTTCGCCCTCAGCCTCGAGGCTGCGCGCGACTGACAGGATCCGCGTGTCGTTGTCGCCGAGCCGGAACCCCGGGGGCAGTACCTGGGGATCACTGTGGTTCAGCTCGACCCGGACGGTTCCGCCCTCGTCACCGATCGGCAGGTCGGCATCCAGCCTGCCGAATTCGATCCGCAGGTCATCCAGGTGCCGGAGGGCCTGACGGGCGAAATAGCCCAGTTCGGGGTGATGACGCTTGGCCTCCAGCTCGGTGATGACGACGATGGGCAGGATCACGCGGTGCTCGGCGAACCGGCTGATCGCGGCCGGGTCGGCGAGCAGGACGCTGGTGTCCAGCACGTAGCTGAACCGGTGGCTCCCGGATACGCCGGAAGCCCCACCGTCCTTGTCAGTGCGGGCATTGCTGGGCCGCGGTACGCGGCGGGCAGAAGAACTGGCCACTCGTTCTCCCCTGGGCACCTGACGTGGCGCCACGCTCGGACACAGATGTGTCTCCAGGACCGGGATAGGCCTTCGAAGGGCCAGGTCCCGGCCCTTCGCTCGTCTCGCCTGCGTGTCAGGACACGAAGCTCGAGGATGTCGAGGGCCTTCCCGGGGGGACGGCTAGGCACCGCCCACCTGATTGAAAGGTACCCGGGCCGCGCCATCGCCGGAAGACCCAGACGGGGTGTCGCATACCACGCCGGACCAGGTTTGGGAGGGGTTTAGGACCGGAACCGGGGCTAGGACCCGAACCGGCGCTGGCGGGCCGCGTAGGAGCGCAGCGCGCGGAGGAAGTCCACCCGGCGGAAGTCCGGCCAGTAGGCGTCGCAGAAGTAGAACTCCGAGTGGGCGCTCTGCCAGAGCAGGAAGCCGCTCAGCCGCTGTTCTCCCGACGTCCTGATGACCAGGTCCGGGTCGGGCTGCCCGGCGGTGTAGAGGTGCTCGGCGATGTGCTCCACATCCAGGACCTCGGCGAGCTCCTCGATGGTGGTGCCCTTGGTGGCGTGATCCTGCAGCAGGGACCGGACCGCGTCGGCGATCTCCCGGCGGCCCCCGTAGCCGATGGCCACGTTGACCAGCAGGCCGGGATTGGCGGAGGTGGCCTCCCCGGCGTCCTTGAGCACCTGCGCGGTCTCCGCCGGGAGCAGGTCGAGGGCGCCCATCGGTTTCACGTGCCAGCCGGCCTCGGCCAGCGCGCGGACGGTGCTCTCAATGATCTTCAGCAGCGGTTCCAGCTCGGCGGCGGGCCGGGTCAGGTTGTCCGTGGCCAGCAGCCAGAGGGTGACCACCTCGACCCGCGCCTGGCTGCACCAGCCGAGTAGCTCGAAGATGTGGTCGGCGCCCCGCTGGTGGCCGTTGCTGACGTCGGTGAACCCCGCCAGGCGGGCCCAGCGGCGGTTGCCGTCGAGGATGACCCCGACGTGCCGCGGCCCGGAGTGCCCGGCCAGGGACGCTTCCAGCCTGCGCTCATACATCCGGTACGCGACATCGCGGAGTCCCACCCGAAACTCGCGCAGCCCCATCGGAACCTACTCCTGCCGCTCGCCACCGGCCCACGGGCATGGCCTGCCCGTACCAAGGATGTCACCACCGGGGCGGGCTCGTGACACGACCAGCCGGCCGGGGGAGACACCCGGACCGCGGTGTTACCTCAACCCCAGGGCTACCTCACCTGAGGCTAGCTAAACAGAAAGTAGCGATAGTACGACGATTCGTTACCGCTTTTTCACCAAAGTGGGGGGATAACGTGGTGCGGGCGGGGGAAACGCGGCGCGCCCCGGTCAGGTCTGGGGCCCTCCGGCGCGGACCTCCTCGACCCGGCGCAGGGCGTCACGCAGCTGGCCGAGCCAGGACTCCTCGTGCTCGCCGACCAGGCGGACGCACCAGGCCAGCGCGTCACTGCGGCTGCGGGCCACGCCCGCGTCCACCAGCGTGTCCAGCACCCGGCGCTCAGCCTGCCTCAGGCGCGTCATGACCGGGACCGACAATGTGGTGAACATCACCTTCCGGCCGCCGCAGATCACTCCCCAGGACACCGTGCGGCTGAACTTGAGCTCGGCCTCGCGGGCGATCTCGATCCGGTGATCACGCGTTTCCTCCCGGAACCGGCGCGCCCGCCCGTCGGCCGCGGCCGCCTGGGCGGCAGGCGACGCGTCCGGAGCCGTGTCCAGATCACCGAGGGGCCCGACGACGGTGATCTCTTCCCGGTCCACGAGGACCTCGGGTGGCGCGGTGAACCAGCCGTCAGGCAGCCGGCCCGCGAACCAGCCCCGGACTTCCTCGCCCGGTGTGGCGTCTTCGCCGTGTTTCTCGGTACTCATGTAATGATGTAAACATGCGCTCCGGGCGCAGGCAAGCATCCCGTGCGGCTCGGGGCGGCTCGGCCGGATCAGCCGACTGGCGAGGCGGCCACCTGGGCGGCGATGGCCGGGGACACCCGGACCACGCCCGCGAACTCGCTGCCCAGTGCCACCGGGACGATCTGCACGTTCTCCCCGGGCTCGGGCGCCTGGAGCATCAGCCCCTTGCCCAGGTAGATCGCCACGTGGGAGATGTAATCCGGAGCGGTGGGGTCGGTGCGGTAGAACAGCAAGTCACCCGCCTGGGCCTGGCTGAACGGGATGGCCGGCCCGGTCCGGGCCTGGTCCGCGGCCACCCGCGGCATGACCACCCCGGCCTGGCGGAACGACCACTGCACCAGCCCGGAGCAGTCGAACGTGGTCGGCCCGGAGCCGCCCCACACGTACGGGTAGCCGACCCGGCTGGCCGCCGCCTTGAGCATCGCGATCAGCTCGGCCATGGTCAGCGCGGCCTGCCCGTTGGCCGCGGTGCTGGCCGCGGACCCGGCGGCCACGGACGCCCCGGCCACCCCGGCCGCGGCGGGCGTGCCGCCCGCTGACGTGGTGACCAGGGGCTCGACCACGGCTCCGTGCGGCATGCGGGCCTTGATCTCGCGCACCAGCGCGGCGACCCGGTCATGCGGGGCGCTGACCACGATCGCGTTGCCCTCGGGGAAGCCGAGCGAGCGGGCCGCGGTCCGCGAGATCACCGCGTCCACCCCGCCGATCCCGACCGTGCCGAACCCGGCGACGCGCAGCGACTGCAGCGTCCGCCCGGCCACCTGGACCGTCCCGCCCAGCGGCAGCTTGTCCTGCTTGCCCATGGTGTAGGAGACGGCGATCGCGCCGTCCGCCACGTTGCGCCACAGCGGGCTGGCCGAGGCGGTCGGGCCCGCGGCGAACGCGCGGAACGTGGCCGGGTCCACCCCCAGCACCGCCGCGACCGTCCCGTTCACCCGGATCCGGGCCGCGTCGACCGCCCGGGCGGCCTGCACGCCGCGCAGCCGGGCCACGCGGGCCACGTCCCGGGCCGGCAGCGCCTTCTGCGCCACCACCATGACGTCGGCCCGGAGCAGCTTGTGCGGCGCCCCTGTCCCCGCAGCCGAGGCCCCCGCAGCCGAGGCTGTCCCCGCGGCTGAGGCGTTTTCCGTCCCGCTCCCGGGGACCGGCACCCGCCCCGCGGCCGTGCCGGCCAGGGCCGCGAGCGCGACCACGACGGCAGCCCAGCGTGGCGCGAGCGCACGCGGGCGGGCACGGCCTCGTGCCGCCGCCGCCGGAGCAGAAGTCACGAGGGCCTCCTACCCAGGCGCCGCCGCGCATACCAGGACGCAGCCAAACGGCCGGGCCGCCGTTCCACGTTCCGGGCGAACGCCCAGGTCAGCGTCGGGCCGGCGGGACCGGCGCCGGTAAATTTTATGGAGCTATTTACGTATTGCCGGGGATATGGACGCGGCTGGCTCACCGGATCAGGCTGGCTGGCCCGACAAGGCCGCGCGGAGCGCCTCCGGCTCGGTCACCGGGGCCAGGCAGGCGAAGCCCCGGCAGACGTAGGCGGCCGGCGCCCCGCCGACCAGCCCGCGCCCGGTGAGCAGGGGTATCTCGCCGTCGGATTCCCCCGCCCGGAAGACGCCGTCCCCCAGGGCGAGCACCGCGCCCGGCGGGGCCGCGTGCAGCGCCGCCACGTGCAGCGCGGACGTCCGCGGGTCGTCCGCCGGGCCGACGACCGCGATCTCGGCGGGCCCGGAGATCAGCGCCTCGGCCACCGCCAGTCCCGACCCGGCGGCCCGGGGGAACCGCGCCGCGATCGGCGCCAGGACGCCCAGCGCGGCCGCCGCGGCCTCCCGGTGCGGCATCGACCCGGTCAGCGCGGAGTAGCTGAGCAGCGCCCCGGCTGCGGCGAAGGCGCCGGATGGGGTGGGGCCGTCCGTGGGATCAGCCGGCCGGTAGACCAGCGTCTCCCCGTCGTCCGGGGTGTCGTAGAAGCCGCCGCTGCCGTCGCCGAACCGGGCCAGCGCGGTCCCGAGCAGGTCCCCGGCCAGGGACACCCAGCGCGCCTCGCCGGTCACCCCGGACAGGGCGAGCAGGCCCTCGGCCACGCACGCGTAGTCGTCCAGCACGCCGGCGCTGTCCGAGGCCACCCCGTCCCGGGACGTCCGGGCCAGCCGCCCGCCGGAGACGTGCAGCCGGGCCATCAGTTCCGCCGCGCGCCGGGCCGCGTTCACGAACGCCGGCTCGCCGAGCAGCAGGCCGGTCTCGGCCAGCGCCGCGATGGCCAGCCCGTTCCACGCCGCGACCACCTTGTCGTCGCGGCCGGGGCGGACCCGCTCCCCGCGCGCGGCCAGCAAGGCGGCCCGGACCCGCTCGAAACGATCCGGGTCACCGGGGTCGGCGCGGCGCTGCAGCACCGACCGGCCGTGCTCGAAGGTCCCGGCCGCCGTCACGCCGAACGCGGCCGCGGCGTACTCCCCGTCCCCGGTCCCGAGGGCCCCGGCCAGCTCGTCCGGCGTCCACGTGTAGAACAGGCCTTCCGCGCCGTCGCTGTCCGCGTCCAGCGCCGACGCGAACCCGCCTTCCGGGGTGCCGAGCTCGGCGATCATCCACGCGCAGGTCTCCCGGGCCACCCGGCGGGCCAGCGCTGACCCGGTGCGCCGCCACAGGTGCGTGTAGACCCGGGCCAGCAGCGCGTTGTCATAGAGCATCTTCTCGAAATGCGGCACGACCCAGCCGGCGTCCACGGAGTACCGGGCGAAACCCCCCGCGAGCTGGTCGTACATGCCCCCGCGGGCCATCCCGTCCGCGGTCCCCTCCACCATCTCCAACGCCATCGAGGGCGGCTCGCCGTTGCGCTGTCGCGCGCTCTCCGTCTGCCGGAGCAGAAATTCGAGCACCATGGACGGCGGGAACTTAGGTGCCCCGCCGAACCCGCCGGCCCGGTGGTCGTAGTCCTCGGCCAGCGAGGCGACGGCCTGGTCGCAGACTGCGGCCAGGACGTCCGCGGTGCCGTCACCCGGGGCCGGGCCGGCCGGGTCGATACCCAGGCCCCGCAGCGGTGCGGCCTGCTCGGCCAGCGCCGCGGAGATCTCCCGGGCCTGGCTGGTGACGTTGTCGCGGTCCTCCCGCCACGCCTTGGCCACCCCCAGGACCAGGCGCTGGAAGTGCTCCCGGGGGAAGTAGGTCCCGCAGAAGAACGGATCACGGTCCGGGGTCATGAACACGGTCATCGGCCAGCCGCCCTGGCCGGTCATGGCCTGGGTGGCGGTCATGTAGACCGCGTCGACGTCCGGGCGCTCCTCCCGGTCGACCTTGATCGCGACCAGGTTCTCGTTCATCAGCGCGGCGGTCTGCGGATCCTCGAACGACTCGTGCGCCATGACGTGGCACCAGTGGCACGCCGAGTAGCCCACGGACAGCAGGACCGGCACGTCACGGGCCCGGGCGGCGGCGAACGCCTCCTCCGACCACGGCCACCAGTCGACCGGGTTGTCCGCGTGCTGCAGCAGGTACGGGCTGGTCGCGTTCTTCAGTCGGCTGGCCATGTTCCCATCTTGGGGCCTGGCAGCCCGTGGCCGGCCCGCCGGGCGGCACGTTGGCGGCGCACCCCCGGACCCGTGCGCGTTTGCGAGCGGGACTCATAACGGTTATCGTTTTCATCAACGCGGCGGACTCGCCCGCCCGTCCGCCATCTAGACCCGGAGACCTAACACCCATGCCCGTGCTCAGGCCAGCAGTCCCCCGGCCCGTCCTGCTCGCAGCGGCCGCTCTCGCGACGGCAGCGCTGGCCGCTGCCTGCTCGTCCGGGTCCGGGACTGCCCCGGCGGCTAATTCGAGTGCCACCATCACCGCGGTCGGCGCCGAGAACGAGTACGCGAACGTGATCAGCCAGGTCGGCGGCAAGTACGTGCACGTCAGCGCCATTGAGAGCAACCCGAACACCGACCCGCACACGTTCGAGGCCAGCGCCAGCGTGGCCAACCTGATCAGCAGCGCGGGCCTGGTCGTGCAGAACGGGCTGGGCTACGACACCTACATGAACAAGATCGAGGCCGCGGCCCCGAACTCCGGCCGCAAGGTCGTCGACGTGCAGCATCTGCTGGGCCTGCCGGACAGCACCCCCAACCCGCACCTGTGGTACAAGCCGACGACCATGCCGGCCGTCGCGAAGGCCGTGGCCGCGGACCTGGCGGCCCTCCAGCCCGCCCACCGGGCGTACTTCACCGCCCGGGCCGCCGCGTTCGACCGGTCCCTGCAGCCCTGGTACCGCCTGATCGCGGCGCTGCGGGCCCGGTATCCGGGGACGCCGGTGGCGACCACGGAGCCGGTCGGCGACTACCTGCTCCAGGCCGCGGGCACCCGCAACCTCACCCCCTTCGCCTTCCAGGCCGACGTCATGAACGGCGTGGATCCGGCCCCGCAGTACGTCTCACTCCAGAACGGGCTGTTCTCCGGGCACAAGGTCAAGGTGTTCCTGTACAACCAGCAGGTGACCGACTCGCTGACCGCCTCGTTCCTGGCTGCCGCGCACCGGGCCGGGATCCCGGTGGTCGGCGTGTACGAGACCATGCCGGAACCGGGTTACACCTACCAGTCCTGGATGGTGGCCGAGACGACCGCGCTGCAGCGGGCGGTGCAGCACGGGATCTCCACCGAGAGGCTGAAGTGAAGCGCCGGCCGGGAGCACTGCGGGACGCCGCCCGGGGCGGCGGGGTGGCGGACGCCGGGACCGTGCCCGATGGGAAGACCGTGCTCGATGGGAAGACCGTGCTCGACGTGGACGGCGTCAGCCTCTGGCTGTCCGGCCGGAAGGTCCTCGATGACGTCAGCTTCAGCCTGGCCCCCGGCGAGTTCGCGGGCCTGATCGGCTCGAACGGCGCGGGCAAGACCACGCTGCTGCGGGTCATCCTCGGCCTGCAGGCCCCGTCGGCGGGCACGGTGCGGGTGGCGGGCCAGCCCCGGACCCGGCGCGGATCGCTGATCGGCTACGTCCCGCAGAAGATCCTGCTCGACCCGGACATGCCGCTGCGCGCCCGGGACCTGGTCGGCCTGGGACTGGACGGGCAGCGGCTGGGCATCCCGCTGCCGTCGGCCCGGCGCCGGCACCAGATCGACGAGATGCTGCAGGCCGTGGACGCGGCCCGGTTCGCTGACACGAGAGTGGGCCTGCTGTCCGGCGGCGAGCAGCAGCGGGTGCTCATCGCGCACGCGCTGATCAGCCGTCCCCGGCTGCTCCTGCTCGACGAGCCCCTGGCCAACCTGGACATCGCCAGCGAGCAGGACGTGGTGGAACTACTCGGCCGGGTGGCCCGGGAGCAGCAGGTCGCGGTGCTCATCTCGGCCCACGACATGAACCCGCTGCTGCCGGTCATGGACCGGATCGTGTACATGGCCGCGGGCCGGGCGGCCAGCGGGACCACCGCGGAGGTGGTGCGGCCCGAGGTCCTCAGCGACCTGTACGGCCAGCACGTGGACGTGATCAGGGTGCACAACCGGATCCTGGTGGTCGCCGCCCAGCGCGGGGAAGGGCTGGATGTCCCCGCCTCCGAACCCGAGCCCGTGGTTCACGAGGGCGCGTGATGCTTAACGCGGTCTTCGAGCCCGGCTTCTTCTCCAGCAGCCCGGTGCACGTCGCGCTGGCCGCGGGCGGGGTGGTCGCGCTGGTGTCCGGGATCGTCGGCTCGTTCGCCGTGGTCCGCGGCCAGTCCTACGCGGGCCACGCGCTGGCCGACATCAGCGTGACCGGAGGCTCGGCCTCGTTCCTGGTCGGGGTCAGCCCGCTGTGGGGATTCGTCGGCGTCGGCGTGCTGGCCGCCGGGGTGATGGACATGATCGGGATCCAGCGGCCCCGGGGCCGTGACCTGGCCACCGGCATCGTCCGCGGGGCCGCGCTCGGCCTGGCCGCACTGTTCCTCTACTGGGACACGACGCACAGCAACGTCACCGGGGCCACGATCACCATCCTGTTCGGCTCCCTGTTCACGGTCAGCAGCTCCATCCTGCCGGCCATCGTGGGGCTGAGCGTGGCGGCGGTGGCCATCGTGGCCGTGCTGTACCGGCCGCTGCTGCTCAGCACGGTAGCCGCGGACCTGGCCGCGGCGCGCGGGGTCAGCGTGCGCCTGGTCGGCCTGGCGTGCCTGGTCGCGATCGCGCTGGCGGTCTCGCTGTCCGCGATGACGATCGGCACCATCCTGTCCACCGCGCTCCTGATCGGGCCCGCGGCGATCGGGCTCCGGCTGAGCAGCCGCCCGGGCCTGGCCATGGCCTGGTCGGCGCTGGCCGGCCTGGCTGCCACCTGGCTGGGCGTGCTGCTCGCCTACGACAGCTTCTACTGGCCACCGGCCCGGCATGGCTGGCCGGTCAGCTTCTTCGTGGTGACCCTGATCTTCCTGGGCTACGTGGCCGTGCAGACGATCACCAGCCGGGTGCGGCGGGCCTGAGCCGATGTTCACCGGATTCATGACCAACGCCTGGCTGGTGGCCACGTTCGTGGCCATCGTCGCAGGCGTCGTCGGGTTCTTCATCGTGCTGCGCGGCCAGGCGTTCGTCGCGGACGCCGTGCCGCAGGGCGCGTTCGCGGGCGCGGCCGGGGCCAGCCTGCTCGGGATCAACACGCTCATCGGGGTGGCGGCGGCCGCCCTGCTCGGCGCGCTCGGGATCGGCTGGCTCGGCCGCCGCGGGCGGCGGGACGTGGCCACCGCCCTGGCCCTGGTGGTCCTGCTCGGCCTGGGTGCGCTGTTCCTGAGCTTCAGCACGGAGTACGCGCCGGAGATCTACGCCCTGCTGTTCGGCGAGGTGCTCGGGGTGAGCGCCAACGAGGTACTCCCGATCGCGGTCCTCGCCGTGGCGAGCGTCGCGGCCATCGCCGCGCTGTACCGGCCGCTGCTGCTGTCCTCGGTGATGCCGGAGCTGGCCGAGGCGCGCGGCATCCGGCCCGCCCGGGTGGAGACCCTGTTCCTCGTGGTCGTGGCGCTGGCCACCAGCATGTGCCTGCCGGTCGTGGGGGCGCTGCTGATCTTCAGCCTGATGATCGGCCCGCCCGCCGCGGCCCGGTCGGTGACCAGCAGGCCGCTGCCCGCGCTGGCGCTGTCCGCCGTGATCGCGGTCGTGGTGGTCTGGGCGTCGATCGCCGCGGCCTACCAGACGAACTGGCCGGTCGGCTTCTTCGTGGGCGCGTTCGGGGCGCTCTGCTACGCCGCCGGGCGGGGCTGGGCCGCGCTGCGCGGCAGGCGCCCGGCCCGTCCCGGCTGGCGTGCCGCCGGGGAGCACGGACCTGGGGAGCACGGTGTACCGGCTGCTAATGTGCGTGTGTGATGACGCCGCTGCCTGCTAAGCGTCCGCTGGGCGGGACCCGGGTGCGCGGGACCCGGCAGGCCGAGGCACTGTCGGCGGTCCTGGGCGGGCTGCCCGGCTTCTGCAGCGCCCAGCAGATCCATGCCGAGCTGCGCCAGCGCGGTGAGCACATCGGCCTGACCACCGTCTACCGGCACCTGCAGGTGCTCAGCGAGGACGGCCAGGTCGACACGATCCGGGACGCGAGCGGCGAGACGCTGTACCGGCGCTGCGAGAGCAACGCCCACCACCATCACCTCATCTGCCGCAACTGCGGGACCAGCGTCGAGGTCGAGGGCCGCGCGGTGGAGCGCTGGGCCGAGCAGGTCGCGGCCGAGGCCGGATTCACGGCGGTGGACCATACCGTCGAACTGTTCGGGCTGTGCCCGGCGTGCAGCCGGATCGAGCAGCGCAGCGGGTCTCCCGGGACGTAATGAGCCGGTCCGGCCGGGCCTCGGCCCGCGAGCGCATGCGGCAGGAGCGGGAACGGGCCGCCCGCCGCCGCCAGCGCAACCGGGTCCTGATCGTGGTCGGCAGCGCGGTCGGCGCGATCGTGATCGCGGTCATCGTCATCGTGGTGATCCGCCCCGGCAGCAGCAGCGGCACCGCCGGCAGCCCCGTGCACAACGCGTTCTATAACGGTCCGTTCGCCCCGGTGACCAAGAACGCGGACCGCAGCGTGACCATGTCCCAGCCTGCGGTAAAGACTCCGGTGCTCAGCATCTACGAGGACTTCCAGTGCCCGGTCTGCGACGCGTTCGAGAAAGCGAACGGCGCGGTCGTGCAGAAGCTGGCCGACCAGGGCCAGGTCCGGGTGATCTACCACCCGTTCACGATCTTCCTGGGCGAGCAGCCGGCCCAGGACAACTCGGTGCGGGCCTGGGCGGCGGCGCAGTGCGTGCCCGCCGGGAAGTGGCTGGAGTACCACAACCTGCTGTACTCCAACCAGCCCAGCGAACGGGCCCAGGGCGGCTTCCCCATCAGCCTGCTGCTCGCGCTGGGCCGGAAAACCGGGCTGACCAGCACGTCGTTCACGCAGTGCGTGTCGTCCCAGAAATACGCCCCGCTCGCCGTGCCGCACAGCGAGCAGATCATCAAGAGCGGGATCACCGGTACGCCGACGGTGAAGCTCAACGGGAAGACCGTGAGCCTGGCCACGCTGGTCGAACCAGGAACCGCCCTGCAGAAGCTGATCCTGGCCGCCAGCTGACCTCTGCCCGCGCAGCACAGCTACCCGCGCAGCACCGCCAGGGCCAGCCGGACCAGTTCGGCGTTGCCGCTGACCGGCTCCCCGCCCGGGCCGGCGGTGGTGTCCTCCAGGCCGATCCGGGTGAGCAGTCCTTCCCGGGCGGCCTGGGCCACCAGCGGCCAGCAGCCTTCTCCCTCGCCGTGCAGCAGCCGCGGGAGTCCCCCCAGCGGGGAGTCGTCCAGGGCGCGCAGGATGTCCCCGGCCACCCGCGGCGCGGAGTCGGCCGGCTCGCCCATGACCTCGATCAGGATCCGCAGCGGCAGCGGCGCCAGCGCGCTGACCTCGACGGCGCGGGCCAGCACCTGGACGTCGGTGACCGACCACACTCCGGCCTCGGCGGCGATCCCGGCCCCGCCGAGCGAGCGGACCACGCCGGCCCACCCGTCCTCGCTGACGTTCACGGACGCGAAATCGGGCCGCGCGCCAGCGGCCAGGTCCGCCCACTGCGACACCGCGGCCTGGCGGGCCGCCGCGTCCCCGCGGGTGATCCACAGCCCGGTGGACACCCCCACCGGGGTACCCGGGCAGGCCACCCGGACCGCGGCCACCGCCGCGCCGACGTCGCCGGCCCGCACCGACTCGGCGCCGTCCCGGCCGCGCGCGTGCAGATGGATGGCCTCGGCCCCGGCCGCGACGGCGGCCGCCGCGTCCGCGGCCAGCTCGTCCGGCGTGACCGGCACGGCCGGGAACTCGGCCTGGCTGCGCTTCCCGTTGAGGCACGCCTGCAGGAGCCTGATGTCGCCCTTCATCCGGCCATGATCTCAGGCCCGGGCCAGGCCTGATCCCGGGCGGCTAGTACCTCAGCCGGTACGTGCCGCCCGCGCCGGTGCTCTCGTCCCGGATGGTCACCGTGGCCGTGCCCGACCGGAGCTGGATGCGCACGTACACCGTGTCTCCGGCCGCGGTGTCCAGGCTGATCCGCTGCTCGTTCGGGCGCTGCGGGACCATCCGCCACCACAGGTACGGCCCGAAGTAGCCGCCCGCGGCGGAGCCCGCCTGGATGAGCGGGTTACCCGCGCGGCCGGACCCGATGCCGGCCCACGAGGACGCGGCGGCGGTCGGGTCGTTCCTGGGCCGGGTGACCCGCCAGGTGCCGTAGACGACGGTCCGGGTCGCGGCGGTGGCCCGGTTGCCGCCCGGGCTGGGCCGCGGCGCGGTGGCCGGGCCCGGCGTCAGGGTGCCGACCGGGCCGGGGTTGCGTCCCCGACGATCGACTGGGAGTTCGCGGGCGTCGCGTCTCCCACGATCGACTGGGAGCTCCGGGCTTGGCGTCCCCCGATCGACTGGGACCCGGGCTTAGCGTCCCCGACAATCGACTGCGAGCTGGCCGGTTTGGAGTCGCCGACGATGGACTGGTCTGGCTTGATGTCCCCCACGATCGACCGGGGGGCGCTGGACGGGGTCACGGGGGCGAACGCGCACGTGGTCCGGGCTGCCCGCACTCCCCCGGTCACGAACTTCCGCCACGCGGCCAGCTCCGTGCGGCCCGTCGGCCGGAGCGGCAGGCCGTTCGCGGTCAGCTGGGCCGGCGTCGCGGTCAGCGGGCGGAAGCCAGCGGCCGGCCGCACCGTCACCGCGGAGACGCCGCCCCCGCAGTTGGTGACCTGTGTGTACCAGTCAGCCGATCCGGCCAGCACGGGAGCGGCCAGCACCGGAGCGGCCAGGAACACGGGCGCAGCAGCCACCCCGGCGATCGCCAGAGGCCAGATCGGCCTGCGCGCAACGGCGCGCATTAACCCGGCAGCGATCATCAGCGACCTCCTCGGGCCACAGGAACAATGCCTTTGGCGCGCACCACCGGGGCGCACGCTCGACCGCAGGGCGGGGGGCTGCCGTCAGGTCCGGTACGTGCAGCATAGCGAAATAAGGCGCCCACTGGCCTGCTGCTGGGCGAGTGACACGTCATGACCTGTATGTCTGCGATCCTGCCCCCGGGAGTCCGCGCGGCCGGCCACCGGCGGTGCCGGGCCGGTGCCATCAGAGATCGGATGAATGCTCGTAGCTGTCTTGAGGTGCCCCGGCCCTCATATCCAGGGCGAAAGCTCCGCTGAATCAGGCGAAAGCTCACCCCGATCAGGCAAAGGGTCTGGCGAATCGGGCAAAAGGTCTGGCGAACCGGGTTACATCTCGGTTCGATGACGGTCCCGTTGCGGTGGCGACCAGGCGTTGACAGCGCACAGACATCCGATCTATTTTCCTGGCACACAACCTGCGGTGTCGTCCCACTGGCGGTGCGCGAGGGCGCGCTCTGCGGCCCGGGGGAGTGGACAGGAGGACCGATGGTATTTCGCCGACGTTTTGCCATGTCTGCCTCGGCCGCGGTGGCGGTCGCGGCCTTGCTGGCCGGTTGCGGTTCCAGCGGCGGTGGCAGCTCAGCCAGCGCAGGAAGCTCAGGCCAGCCGTCCAGTTCCTCGCCGGTCAAGATCGGCGTGGATCTCACCTACAACAACACGGCGTTCTGGTCCGCTTACATCAACTACCAGAGCCAGTACGCCAAGCAGCTGCACATCAAGCTGCTCGGGCCGCTGCTGTCGGCGGCCAGCGCCAGCCTGCAGAACCAGCAGGTGGAGGAGCTGGTCAATGAGGGCGCCAAGGCGGTCATCGTGAACCCCGAGACCGCGACCAGCCTGGGCCCGGCCATCTCCTACGCGGCCGCCCACCACGTGAAGCTGATCTCGGTCGACACGATCGTGGGCGTCGGGAAGGTGTACATGGTCGTCCGGGCCTCCAACCTCCTGTACGGCCTGGACGCGTGCGCCTACATCAGCTCGGTCGCGAAGTCTGGTTATGCCCTCGAGCTGGAGGGTGACCTGACCTCGTCGAACGGTGCGGACCGGGCCAACGCGTTCAACGCCTGCATGGCCGCCAACGATCCCGGGGTCAAGATCCTCAAGGACCCGACCGTATGGACCGACGCGACCGCGGTCACCGACGCCCAGAACGCGGTGAACGCCTACGGCAGCAAGCTCAAGGCCATCTACTCGGCGTGGAGCAGCCCGGACACCGGCATCATCCCGCTGCTCAAGTCCAAGGGGCTGACCGGCAAGGTCGCGGTGGTCAGCGACGACGGGGTGCCGTTCGAGATGTGCGACATTTCCAAGGGCATGACCAGCGCCTCCCAGTCGCAGCCCGCGAACCTCTACGCCTACTGGGCCCTCAAGTACGCCAAGGACGCCGCCCAGGGCATCGTGCTGAAGGCGGGCCAGCCCGGCGGCGGCGCGCCGACCCTGCAGTCCGTCAGCTACCAGGGCGATAGCAACCTGGCCGATCCGATCGTGGCCCCGTTCGTGACCAAGACCGCGACGACCTACACAATCAAGCCGGTCGACGGGCTGCCGGCCACGCTGACCACCACGCCGGTCACCAACGCGCAGCTGTGGGGCAACGTGTACGGCAAAGCCCACGGCGGAGTCTGCAACGCCGCGGCCTCGGCTGGATGACCGCGAATCCGGCCCCTGCTGCCTCGGCCGCCGTCCCGGCGGCCGAGGCAGCGGGAATCTACAAGCAGTTCGGCAGCACCCAGGCGCTGCGCGGAGTCGATCTCACCCTGTGGCCTGGCCGCTGCCTCGGCCTGGTTGGCCGGAACGGGGCCGGTAAGTCCACCCTGGTTTCCATCCTGAGCGGCATCTACCCCGCGGACCGCGGTGAGGTGCGTTTCGACGGTGCCGCGGCTCCCGCCCTGGGCGCGGTCGGGGCCTGGCGCCGCCAGATCGCCACGGTGTTCCAGCACTCCATGGTGGTGCCCGGCCTGACCGTCGCCGAGAACGTGTTCCTGGGGCGGCAGCCGCAGCGGGCCGGGCTGGTGGACTGGCGGCAGATGCGCGACCAGGCGGCGCAGATCATGTCCGACTGGGGCTTCTCCATCGACGTGAACCTGGCCTGCGCGGACCTCACCGTGGAGCAGCGGCAGATCGTGGAGATCACCCGCGCGCTGGCCTCCGGAACCCGCTGCCTGCTGCTCGATGAGCCGACCGCGGCCCTGGAACGGGCGGGCATCGAACGGCTCTTCGCCCGGGTCAGGCAGCTCACCGCCAGCGGCGTCGCGATCCTGTACATCTCGCATCATCTCGAGGAAGTCTTCGAGATCTGCCAGGACGTCGCCGTCATCAGGGACGGTGAGCTGGTGCTCACCGGCGCCGCCGCCGGGCTGTCCAAGGACCAGCTGGTCTCCGCGATGGTCGGCCCGGATGTCGCCGCGACCCGGGCCGACCTGGCGCCCGAGGGTGCGGGCCGCCGGTCACCGGCTGCTTCCGCCGGGGAACCCTGCCTGGTCGTCGATCATGTGTCGTCCGGCGCGCGCGGCGGCCGGGTCACCGACGTCTCACTGGAGGTCCGCCCGGGTGAGCGCGTCGGGGTCACCGGCCTGCTCAGCGCGGGGGTCGCCACCCTGGCCCGGATAGTCGCGGGCGCCGCCCGCTACGAAACCGGCCGGGTGCTGGTCGCAGGCACCGAGCTCACCGCGGGACGCCGTGACCTCAACCTGAAGGCCGGTGTCGGCTACATCCCCGAGGACCGCCAGGCCGAGGGATTCGTCGCGGCGCTCAGCGTGGCCGAGAACGCCACCATGACCATCACCGACTGGCTCGCGCGGATGGCTGGATTCCTGCGCCCGTCAGCGCGGGCCGCGGCCGCCGCGCCGCTCGCCCGCCGGCTGTCCATCGTCTCCGCGGGTCTGGGCCAGATCTCCGGCGAATTGTCGGGCGGGAACCAGCAGAAGGTGACGGTGGCCCGGGCTCTCGCCCGCGAGCCACGGCTCATCGTGGCCATCACCCCGACCCGGGGTGTGGACGTGGCCTCCAAGTCACTGCTCCTGGCCGAACTGGCCCGGGTGACCGATGAGACCGGGGCCGGCCTGCTGCTGGCCAGCGACGAACTCGATGACCTGGTCATCTGTGACCGGGTGATCGTGCTGGTGCGCGGCGAGCGGTTCACCGAGTTCACCGACCCCCCGTTCGACCGCGAAGCTCTCATCGCGGCGAGTGAGGGGATGGCCCGGGGCGCCGATCTGCCCCCTGAGTCCAGCCCAGGAGGCCACGATGAGTGAAACTCCTCACGCCACGGGTACCGCGGTCACTGACCGCGGCCGTGCGGCGGTGGAGGCGATCCTCCAGGGACGGAGCCGGAGCGCGGTCGCCATCTCACTGCTCCGCGAGGCGGCGCTGCTCCCCGTCCTCGCCATCCTGATCGTGGTCGGCACGTTCGTGAACCCTGCGTTTCTCACCGTGTCCAACATCTCCGGGATCGGGCAGCAGATCTCGGCCCTCGGGGTGGTGGTGGTCGGCGAGAGCCTCATCCTGCTCATCGGCGGGCTGGACCTGTCGCTGGAAGGCACCTTCGGGCTGGCGCCGATGGTCGCGGCCTGGCTCATCGTGCCGGTCGCGGCGTTCGGCTCCGGCACGGTCCTGAATCCTTACCTCGGGATCCTGATCGTGATCGCGGTCGGTGCGGCGGTCGGCCTGCTGAACGGCATGCTGATCGTCAAGGGACGGCTGAACGGGTTCATCGTCACGCTGGGCATGACGATCGTCCTGGCCGGCCTGCAGAACGGCATCGTGAAGGGCAACACGCTGTTCAATCTCCCGGCCGCGTTCAGTTATCTCGGGTCGGCGTACCTGGGCAAGGTACCGGTCTCGCTCATCGTCACCGTGATCATCTTCGTGGCCACCGGGCTGTTCCTGCGCTACCACCGGATCGGCCGGGCGATCTACGCGGTGGGCGGGAACCGGGAGGCGGCCCGGGCGGCCGGGATCAAGGTGGACCGGATCCGGCTGGGCGTCTACGTCGCGGGCAGCATCCTGGCCGCGATCGGCGGCCTGATGGAGGCGGGACGCGTCTCCGCCGTGACCGGCCAGCAGGGCTACCAGGAAGGCATCATCTTCGCCGTGTTCGCTGCCGCGGTGATCGGCGGCGTGAGCCTGCAGGGCGGGCGGGGCAACATGGTCGGCGCGGCGTCCGGCGTCATCCTCCTCGGGCTGGTGCAGAACATTCTCGACCTGGCCAACGCGCCGAACTACTGGATCGAGGCCATCGACGGCGCGGTCATCCTGGTCGCCCTGCTCCTGGCCCGGCTGATCGGCGGCGAGGCCGCGGCCGAATGAGCGGCCCGGTATGCGAGGCCGGGTACGAGCGGCCGGGTACGAGCGGCCCGGTATGAGCGGTACTGCACCCACGGAGACCCATTCATGACGAAGATCCTTGGCTTCGAGACCCATGACGTCCGCTTCCCCACCTCCCGGATGCTGGACGGCTCGGACGCCATGAACCCGGACCCGGACTACTCGGCCGCAGCGCTGATCCTGCGCACCGACGCGCCGGACGGCCTGGCCGGGCATGCGCACGTGTTCACGATCGGCCGGGGCAACGAGATCCAGCTCAGCGCGATCCGGGCGTTCGAGCCGTTCCTGGCCGGGCTCGATCTCGACGAGGTCCTGTCCGACCTGGGAGGCCTGGCCCGGCGGCTGGCCGGGGACAGCCCGCTGCGCTGGCTGGGCCCGGAGCGCGGGGTGGTGCACATGGCCCTCGGGGCGGTACTCAACGCGTGCTGGGATCTGGCTGCCCGGCGGGCGGGCAAGCCGCTCTGGCTGCTGCTGGCCGGGCTGTCCCCGGAGGAGATCGTTGGCCTGGTCGACTTCCGGTACCTGACCGACGTGCTCACCCCGGACGACGCCCTCGAACTGCTGGAGCAGGGGGCCGCCGGGCGGGACGACGCGGATCCTGGCCCTGCTGGACCAGGGCTACCCGGCGTACTCCACCACCCCGGGCTGGCTGGGCTACTCCGACGACCGGCTGGCGCGGCTCTGCGCGGAGGCCGTCCAGGACGGCTTCAGCCAGGTCAAGCTCAAGGTCGGGGCCCGGCTCGCGGACGACAAGAGGCGCATCGCGGTGGCCCGGGCGACGGTGGGCGAGGACATCGGGATCGCCCTGGACGCGAACCAGGTGTGGGATGTGGACACCGCGATCGCCTGGGTGCGGGAGCTGGCGCCGGGCCGCCCCGAGTGGATCGAGGAGCCGACCAGCCCGGACGACATCCTGGGCACCGCGGCCATCCGCCGGGGGGTGCACCCGGTCCGGGTGGCCACCGGCGAGCACGTCTCCAACCGGATCATCTTCAAGCAGCTGCTCCAGGCCGGGGCCATCGACATCATGCAGATCGACGCCTGCCGGGTCGGCGGGGTCAACGAGAACATCGCCAACCTGCTTCTCGCGGCCAAGTTCGGCGTGCCGGTGTGCCCGCACGCGGGCGGCGTGGGCCTGTGCGAGATGGTCCAGCACCTGGCGATGTTCGACTACGCCGCGGTGTCTGCCTCCGTCACCGGGCGCCAGATCGAATGGATCGACCACCTGCACGAGCACTTCACCGCGCCGGCCCGGGTGGAACGCGGCCGGTACGTGGCGCCCACCGCGCCGGGAGGGTCGGCGGAGCTGCGGCCCGAGTCGGTGAAGGAGTTCAGCTATCCCGAGGGCTCCGCGTGGCTGTCCAGTATCCGGGGGGCATGACGGCCGTCCCGGTGCGCCCCGGGCAGTTCACAACACTGACGCGAGCCACTGCTGAACGCTGGCGACGTGCACGGTGGACCAGGACCGGGCCACCACCGGGTCGTGGGAGTCCAGCGCGTCCAGGATGGCGCGGTGCTCGGCCAGGGTCCGCTGGGTGGCCCCCGCCTGGGTCAGGCCGCGCCAGACCCGGGCCCGCGACGTCGGCCCGGACAGCGAATCGAGCAGCGACGTGAGCACGCTGTTCCCCGAGCAGGCCGAGATCCGGCGGTGGAATTCCAGGTCGTTGGCGACCAGGTCCTCGACCTCGGGTTCCGGGCCCAGGCTGTCCAGCAGCCCGCGGAGCCCGGCGACCTCGGCCGCCGAGATCCGCTCCGCGGCCATCGCCGCCGCCTCCGGTTCGAGGATCCGCCGGACTTCGAGGAACTCGAGCACGGTCCCGTCGCGGTGGAAGTCCACGATGAAGCTGAGCGCCTCGAGCAGCAGCGGGGGCTGCAGGCTGGTCACGTAGGTGCCGTCACCGCGCCGCACGTCCAGGATGTTCATCAGCGACAGTGCCTTGACCGCCTCGCGCAGCGAGCTGCGGGATAGCCCCAGGTCGGCGGCCAGGTCCGCTTCCCGCGGCAGCCGGTCCCCGGCCCGCAGCGTACCTGAGACGATCATGGATTTGATCTTCTCGATGGCCTCGTCCGTCAGCGCCACAGCTGTCCTCCGAACCCGCCGTGCCTCTGCGCCGCTGCCGGGCCCCGCTCACCGACATCCCCGAACATCCGATGTCTAGCGCCGAGTATTCCACAGTGCGGGGGATGCAGCGTGCGAAGTGCCTGGCCAGTGCGCACGTGGCGGGCATCACGGGACTGACCGCGTCCCGGCGGCGGGGTGCGGTGCGCCCCGGCTGTCGCTGGCGCCTGATACCAAGGACTCATGGTTTCCGACTCTGGCCTGCTGGTTTCCGATCCCGCCCTGCGCGATGAGGCGGAGCGCTGCCTGCGCGCGCTGGCCGGCCCATCCGCCCAGCTCCGCGAGGATCAGTGGACCGCCATCCAGGCCCTGGCCCGCGACCGGCGCCGGGCGCTGGTCGTACAGCGCACCGGCTGGGGCAAGTCGGCCGTGTACTTCGTGACCACCGCGCTGCTCCGGGCCCGGGACATGGGGCCGACGATCATCATCTCCCCGCTCCTCGCCCTGATGCGCAACCAGATCGAGGCGGCCGGCCGGGCCGGGCTGAGGGCCCGGACGGTGAACTCGGCCAACATGGCCGACTGGGACGAGATCTACGCGGAGATCGCCGCGGGCACCGTGGACCTGCTGCTGGTCAGCCCCGAGCGGCTGAACAACCCGGGCTTCCGCGACCTGGTCCTGCCCAAGCTCGCCGCCACCGCCGGCATGCTGGTCGTGGACGAGGCGCACTGCATCTCCGACTGGGGCCACGACTTCCGGCCCGATTACCGCCGGCTCCGCACGGTGCTGGAGAACCTGCCGCCCGGCGTGCCGGTGCTGGCCACCACGGCCACCGCCAACGCGCGGGTGACCCGGGACGTGGCCGAGCAGCTGGCCAGCGGGGCGGACGGGGAGGCGCTGGTGCTGCGCGGCCCGCTGGACCGCGAAAGCCTCTGCCTGGCGGTCGTGGAACTGCCGGCGGCTCAGCAGCGCCTGGGCTGGCTGGCCGAGCACCTGGACCAGCTGCCGGGGTCCGGCATCATCTACACGCTGACCGTGGCCGCCGCCCACGAGACCGCGGCCTTCCTGCGCGAGCGCGGCCACGAGGTGCTGCCCTACACCGGCCGGGACGAGCAGGAGCAGCGGCTGGCCGCCGAGCGCGCGCTGCTCGACGGCGAGCTCAAGGCGCTGGTGGCGACCAGTGCCCTGGGCATGGGATTCGACAAGCCGGACCTGGGTTTCGTGGTGCACCTGGGCGCGCCGCAGTCCCCGGTCGCGTACTACCAGCAGATCGGCCGGGCCGGCCGGGCCGTGCCCCGGGCCGAGGTGATCCTGCTGCCCGGCCGGGAGGACCGCGATATCTGGGCCTATTTCGCGTCGCTGGCGTTCCCGCCCGAGCCGCTGGTCCGGGCGACGCTCGGCGCGCTGGGCGAGGCGGCCGGGCCGCTGTCATCCGGCGCGCTGGAGACCCAGGTGGACCTGAGCCGCGCCCGGCTGGAGATGATGCTCAAGGTCCTCGACGTGGACGGCGCGGTCCGCAAGGTCAGCGGCGGCTGGGCCGCCACCGGGCAACCCTGGGCCTACGACGCCGAGCGGTACGCGACGGTCGCGGCGGAGCGCGGCCGGGAGCAGCGGGCCATGCTCGACTACCTGCGCACCCCGGGCTGCCGGATGGAGTACCTGCGCGAGCAGCTGGATGACCCCGCGGCGCAGCCGTGCGGCCGGTGCGACAACTGCACCGGGCATCCCTGGCCCGCGGAGGTGTCGGAGGAGGGGACCGCGCTGGCCCGGGCCCGGCTGCTCCGCCCCGGCGTCGACATCAGCCCGCGGCGGATGTGGCCCCCCGGCATGAAGAAGCTCGGCGTCGACGTGACCGGGAAGATCCCGGCCCAGCTGTCGGCGGACACCGGCCGGGCGCTCGGCCGCCTCACCGGCCTGGGCTGGGGTCCCCGGCTGCGTGAGCTCCTCGACCCCGGGGCCGGCGGTCAGGCGCCCGGCGGTCCGGCCCCTGGCGGTCCGGTCCCCGACGGGCCCGTCCCCGATGACTTGGTGGCCGCCCTGGTCCAGGTGCTGGCCGCGTGGGACTGGGAGCAGCGCCCGGCCGGCGTGGTCACCCTGCCCAGCCGGACCCGGCCCCAGCTCATCGCCAGCCTGGGCGAGCGGATCGCTGAGATCGGCCGGCTGCCGCTGCTGGGCTCGCTCAGCTACGACGGCTCCGGGCCGCGCGGCGAGCACTCCCCCGGCCAGGCACCCGCCCAGCAGTTCAACAGCCCGCAGCGGCTCCAGGCGATCTGGCGGGAACTGCGGCTCCCCGGGCCGCTGGCCGGCACGGTGGCCTCGCTGGGCGGCCCGGTGCTGGTCATCGACGACCGGATCGACAGCGGCTGGACCATGACGGTCGCGGCCAGGCTGCTCCGCGAGGCTGGCGCGCCCCGGGTGCTCCCCCTGGTGCTGGCCGCGACCACCGGCTGACGTCAGGCCCGGGGAGTGGCTGATTGCGCACCTAACTCAGGTCACGAAGCGTCGATCTCCAGTGACGATTCCGCGGTCCCGCTGCCGTTGGCGTTACTCGCCACCACGAGGACCTGGTACTGCCCCGTGGGCACGCGATGCCCGGCACCGTTGAAGCCGTAGTAACCGATGGTGTGCGAGCCGGGCGCCTGAGCGGGCCTGGACAGGGTGCGCACCACCGTGCCCGCCTGATCGAGGACGAGGACGGTCACATCGGAGGCCTGGTTCAGGCTGAAGGTGATGGCGGTGTGCTGGTTAGGCTGGGCAGCGAACGCGGAGGGGCTGAGGTCAAGCCCGCTGACCGCCGGGTTGTCAGTGGCGGGCGACGTGGCGGATTCCGTGGGGCTCGGCGCTAGTGACGCTGGTGCTGGCCCCGAGGCGCTGGAACCGGACTGGCCGACAAACCCCTTCCAGACTGCGACCGACGCAGCGTCCGTCAGCTTGAGGGTGGGATGTTGCGCGCTGCCATTGAAGTACGTGGCAAACAGGGCGCCGCTGTGCATGAGGTAGTTGCCAACGTCGGTCAGCCAGGCGGAGCGGCCGGCGGCGGTCGACAAGCCGAACTCGGCGAAGCCGTAGGGCAGGCCGACGCTCTTGGCCGCGGCGATCTCCTGGGCCATGAACGTGTCCGGTGCTGCCGCTACCGGGTTTTGGTTCTGGACGCTCCCCGGAGGGTAGGTGTCCCAGCCAAGCGTGCTGATGATGCCCCCGCCAGGCAGATAGTCCTTCCAGCTACGGTGTGACGTACGGGCTGAGGTCGTACCCCATCAGGATCAGCGTCGAATGCAGGTCGGGGTTGTGCGCGGCGTTTGCGAGCGACACGACAGGCGCCCAGGCAGCTTTGTAGTCAGCCAGCGTGAACTCGCCGTCCGCGATGTTGTCCTCAGGTTCGTGATAGTACGACCAGTAGATTCGGATTCCCGGTAGGAGCGGTGTCGAAGAAGTGCGAGAGGGCCGCGTCATCCTGTCCCGACAGGATCGTAGTCGGCAGGGCCTTGAAGCTCACGACGACCGCCGACTTGTTAGCCGCGGGCAATCCTGTAGCCACAGGCATTGGCGCCTGGCAGCCCCGGGTAATAGATGCGAACAATCGCCATATGACCGAACTCAGACGTCTCCTGCCCGAGATCGGTCCCATTGGTCGAGGCGCCAAAAAGTGGAGCGCGCGTATCATCCGATGCGAGCCGGGCCGTCTTTCCTGCGCCGAAGTGGAGCGCGGATCCTCCGGCCACTGCGAGGGCTGCCAGCAGGCTGACTAGCAGAACACTCCACGCCGCTTTGGTTCTCTTCCGAGATCTAACTACGGTAACCCGGCCGTGGCGCGAGCGCCCCACGTCGTACTCCTCTCCTTGGCCGCCTACCGGGTTAGCTGACGGGTTCGGGCCGGAGAAGCCCTACAGCAGCCGTCTGCCTCAGTGGGCGCGGCCGCCGATTCACCCCCGGGAATACGTGGGTCCCCGGCTCTCTGGCCGTACCAGAGACTCGGCGGGTTTGCTGCCTGTCCTTCGGTGAGTCGGCAGCAACGGATATTAGCGTTGGACGCTAACGGAATCGGGAGTGGTGGTGGCGTGAATCAGAAAATCACTCGCGGTGCGCCTTGCTGCCGTCGATTGCGCAGCGTGCCCGACTTCATTGGAGGTCACCGACAGTAACGCTATCTCCGCTATGCATGTCTATCACGACACGGTAACTAAGCGTTAACAGGACAGCCACAAGACGCCGCCGCCCTGGCCTAGTCATGCTGCTGACCAGCCAGTCCGTCGATGGCGGAGCGCGTCCGCCGTCGCAGCCCGGGCCGCCGGGGCGTTCCGCGTCAGACGGCGCTGGCTGGCGGGCGGCAGGCTGGCCGGCACCGGGGGCTACCTGTGCGAGCGGGCGCGGGCGGAACTTGAGCGCGAGCAGGATGCCGACGGCCACCAGCAGCCAGGGGGAGAACAGGATGTGCATGGCGAAGCTGAAGACGATCAGGGCAACGATCGCGACGAGGACACGGCTCCGGGCCGCGCGCGGCGAGCACTCGCCCGGCCAGGCACCCGCCCAGCAGTTCAACAGCCCGCAGCGGCTCCAGGCGATCTGGCGGGAACTGCGGCTCCCTCGGGCCGCTGGCCGGCGCGGTGGCCTCGCTCGGCGGCCCGGTGCTGGTCATCGACGACCGGATCGACAGCGGCTGGACGATGACGGTCGCGGCCAGGCTGCTCCGCGAGGCTGGCGCGCCCCGGGTGCTCCCCCTGGTGCTGGCCGCGACCACCGGCTCTGACGTCACGCCCGGGGCATGGCTGACGTCAGGCCCGGTGGCTAGCCAGCACTGACGGGCTCGACCTGGGGCGGCGCGGTCTGCTCCTCCCGGATGCCGTACCTCCGGTAGACATGGCGCAGCGGTCCCGGCGCCCACCAGTTCGCCCGGCCCAGCAGGCGCATGGTGGCGGGCACCAGCAGGATCCGGACAATGGTGGCGTCCACCACCAGGGCCACGATCATGCCCACGCCCAGCAGCTTGATAAAGGTGATCCCCGACGCGGAGAACGCGCCCACCACGATCACCAGCAAGAACGCGAGACTCGTGATCAGACCCCCGGTGCGCTGCAGCCCGCTGGCCACGGCGGCGGAGTTGTCCCCGGTCAGGTCGTAACGCTCGCGGATCCGGGACAGCAGGAACACCTCGTAGTCCATGGACAGGCCGAAGATGATGGCCAGCATGAGGATCGGCATGGAAGGGTCGATGGTGCCGGTCGGGGTGAACCCCAGCAGCCCGGACAGGTGACCCTCCTGGAAGATCCAGACGATCACCCCGAACGTGGCCGACAGGGACAGCACGTTCATCACGATCGCCTTGAGCGGCAGCACCACCGAGCCGAACGCCAGGAACAGCAGCACGAACGTGGCCAGGCACATGACCAGCGCCATCCACGGCAGCGTGTGACCGAGACTGGACAGCTCGTCCACCAGCTGTGCGGTCACGCCGCCCACGTAGGCGTGACCGCCAGCCGGTGGCGGTACCGCGCGCACCCCCGTCACGATGTCGCGCGCCGTGGCCGAGTACGGATCGGCGGTGTACCGCAAATCCACCCGGGCGATGTTCCCCCGCACTCCGGTCAGCGCGGCCGACGAGACCCCGGGCACGCGGGCCAGCCGATGCACGTACGCGGCGAGCGCCGTTTGCTGGGCCGGGGCGGCTGCCGGGCCGGGCAGCCTGGTCACGACCTCGACCGGGCTGGACGGGTTGCCGGGGAAATCACGGTTCAGGGCCTCGGCGACCACCCGGGCCGGGGCGCCCGCCGGGAGTGCCCGCGCGTCGGTGCCGCCCCAGGTGATCGACCTGAACGGGGACGCCAGGGCGAGCAGCACCAGGAGAATCACCACGACATAGGCCACCGGGCGGCGCATGACGCTGCGCGCGATCCGGTACCAGACCCCGCTCTGCTCGTCGCTGTTCTGCCCGATCCTGTCCCCCGATCCGTTCTGCCCGACCCTGGTTTCCCCCACCGGAACCGGGCGCCGCGCGTGACGGCGCACCCACGGCAGCTTCACCTGCAGGGCGTTCACCCGGGGCCCGAGCACGGCCAGCAGGGCGGGCAGGACGGTCAGCGCAGCCAGCATGTTGACCAGGACTGTGGCTACCCCGCCGAATCCCATCGACCGCAGGAACGTCTCCGGGAACAGCATGAGGCTGGCCAGCGCGACGGCCACGGTGATGCCCGAAACCGCGATGGTGCGGCCCGCGGTGGCGACGGTGGCGGCCACCGCGTCCGCGGTGGTGTCCTGCCGGGTCAGTTCCTCGCGGAACCGGCTCACCATGAACAAGCCGTAGTCGATGGCCAGGCCCAGGCCGAGGATCGTGGTGATGTTGATGGAGTAGATGGATACGTCGGTGACCAGGGTCAGCAACCGGAGCGCGGCGAACGAGCCCAGGATGCCGATGCCCCCGATGGCCAGCGGCAGGCTGGCCGCCGCGAGGCTCCCGAAGATCACCAGCAGCAGGATCAGCAGTAGCGGCATCGAGATGCCCTCTGCTCGGCCGATGTCCGAGGTGACCTGCTTGCCGATCGCCGACATGGTGGGGACCTGGCCGCCCACCTGGGTGGAAATGCCCGGTACGGACAAGCGTCCGTTGATCGCCTGGTAGTTCGCGGCCCGGGCCGAATCGGTGCCGCCCGCCAGTTCGAGGACGGCGTAGGTGGCATGGCCGCCCGCGCCGGCGAACTGGGGTGAGCGGGTGGACCAGTAGGTCGCGGCCGACCGCACGTCACGGGCGGGCAGCGCGGCCAGGCTCCTGGTCACGGCCGCACGGAAGGCGGGATCCCGCACAGTGAGCCGCGGGCTGGAATACAGCACGACGACGTCGGCGGCGTCACGGCCGAAAGCCCGGCCCGCCAGGTCGCTTTCCTGCTGACTCTGGCTGCCGGGAGCGGAGAAGCCGCCCGCTGACTGCAACGCCCCGAAGACCCGCGTTCCCCATACCGCCGCGGCCACCACCACGATCGCGGCGAGGATCAGGACCAACCGCCGTCGCGCGTAGACCACGCGCCCCCATGACTCGAACACCAGGCCCTCCCGCACCTAAACTGCTACCAGCGATCACGTCCGTGAACGCCGTAAACTGCTAATAGCGTTAACCTTGCATACACCGTTTACGAACGTCAAGGCTGTTAACCGTACGGCAACCCGGGTATCAGCTCGCTCTCAGGAAGCAGGGCGGCACGACGGCCGCCCTCGTGCCAGCCCGGCCTCAGCAGGGGATGCTGAGTTCCGGTTCACAGGACCGAGGAGGATTCGTGGTCGAGATGCTGAGCAGGCGCGATCGCGTCCGCGCGGAGACGACCGCGGAGATCAAGCAGACCGCCCGGCAGATCCTGGTGGCGCAGGGCCCGGAGGCGGTAACGCTGCGCGCGATCGCCCGGGAGATGGGCATGACCGCGCCAGCGCTGTACCGGTACTTCGGGAGCCACGAAGAACTGATTCAGCACGTGGTCGGGGACATCTTCACCGAGATAGGCGCCGGGATCGCGGACGCCATCGACTCCGCCGGGGACGGCATGACCGAGAAGATGGTCGCCGCCTGCCGCGAGTTCCGCCGCTGGGGCCTGGACCACAAGGCGGAGTTCGGGATGCTGTTCGGCAGCCCCCTGCCCACCCTCGAGGCGGCCCACGACGACCTGGTCGCCGAGTGCGCGGCCAAGTTCAGCGCAGTGTTCTTCGCCTTGTTCTACGAGCTATGGCGCAAGCAGCCGTTCCCCATCCCGCGCGACGACGAGATCGACCCGGCCCTGCGGGCTCAACTGGCCAAGTACCAGGAGGGGCTCGGCGTGGACCTGCCGCTTGGTGCCGGGCTGACCTTCCTGCGGTGCTGGGTCCGGCTGTACGGCATGGTCAGCCTGGAGGTGTTCGGCCACTTGCACTTCGCCCTGGAGGATGCCGCACCCATGTTCGAGATCACGCTGGGCGAGCTGGCCAAGCTGGTCAACCTGGAGTACCCGTCCCCGGAGCGGTAAGGCGCACAGGTCTCGGTCCCGGCCGCGTACCTGTTCAATCGCGGGGTCGGCGCCTGCCCTGCTGGGCGGTCCCTCGAAGGTCACGTCACGAAGGCCAAGGTCAGGTAGGGCACGGTCAGGTAGGCCACGGTCACGCTACCTGGTGCGTATCCGGATCGGACTAGTCCTTGCGGATCAGTAGTGCAGTGCGTTCATTCCCAGTACTGCACCGGGGTGGTGGTGTGGGTGCGGTTTCCGGGGGTGGTCCAGGTGAGGGTGCCGGGCGTGGGGCTGGTGACGGTCCAGCCGGGGACTTGCTTGGTGTGGTGGTTGTGGCGGCAGGCGGGGTGAAGGTTGCATTCGCAGGTCCGGCCGCCCTGGTCGTAGGGGGTTACGTGGTCGAGGTCGCAGCGGGTGGCGGCCCGTCGGCATCCGGGGCCGGTGCAGGTGGGGTTGCGGATGCAGATGAGGTGGCGCAGGGCCCTGCTGGGCTGGTACCCGCGTGATTGGCGCGGGTGGGTGCAGGTGCCCGTTTCGAAGGGTGCTGAAGGTCAGGCCGCGCAGCCAGTCCGGGACCGGGGCGGCGAGGCGGCGGCTGTGGTGGGTCCGTGGGGGTGTGTCGTGGTGGGTGCCCGGGGGTGTGGGGGTGGCGCACCGGGCGGGCTGGGTGTGCGCGGGTCCGGGGTGGCGGGCCTGGCTCTGCCGTGGGCCGTCCGGTGGCGCCTGGCTTGTCCGTGGGGCCGTCCGGGCTGGGACCGGCTCTGTCCCCGGGACCGGCCGGGCCGGCCGCTGGTCGGGTGTTGTCGCCGGGGCCGTGGCGGGCGCAGGCGTGGGCGACGGGGTGCCCGGCGGTGTCGGTGAGGGTGACGCACCACTGGTTGCCGGGTCTGGCGAGGAGGCCGGCGAGGGCGCGGGAGTCCTCGGCGTCGACAGGGCCGTAGCCGGGGACGTCGCCGGGGGCCTCGGTCCAGCCGAGCCACGCCGACAGCGGCATGGTCAGGTTGACCGTGCCGCGCAGCCCGCCCGGGGCGGGGACGCCGTCCGGGCCGGGCCCGGGGGCACCGGGACCAGGGCTGTCACCGCCGGGGCCCGGTGCCGCGGGGAAGTCCGTTCCGGCATCGGGACCACTGGGCGCGCCCTGCGGGCCTGTCCCGCGGGCGGTTGGCTGTCCGGGCCTGCCGCCCGTGCTGCCTGGTGCGCCGCCCGCGGCGTCCCCGGCGTGCCGCCGGGGGCCCCGGCCCGCCTGGAGCTACCCGGCGTGCCGCCGGGGGTACCCGGCACGGCGTCGCCCGGGACGGCGTCGCCGGGGGCGGGGCGCCCGGGGGCGTCGCCGGGGGCGGCGGGCGGGGTGGTGCTGGGTGGTGTGCAGGAGGGTGGCGGCGGGTTTGCCGGACAGCAGGTGCAGGTAGGCCCAGGCGCGCAGGATGTCCAGGGTGCCGGGCTGCCCGGCGGCTTTCATGGCCTGGGCCAGCGCGGTCAGGTGCTTGTCAGCGGCCAGCACCGCGGCGGGCGGCAGGTCCCGCCCGGCCAGCGCCGCCGTCCCGCCGGTCTCGGGGAACATCTCCACCCGCGCGTCCCGCAGCGCCTTCTCCTTCCGCCGCCGCGCGGCCTTCGGGTCCGCGGACAGCACCGCGCGGCGGGCCAGGGCCCGCAGCTGCCCGGTGGTCAGCCCCGCCGCCGCCCCGATGATCAGTTTCTCCACCGCCGCAGCGGCGGCGTCGTCCAGGCCGGACAGTTCCTCCGCGATCACCTCCGCGCGGCGCTCATCGATCAGCCCGGCGGCCAGCGCGGCGCGGGTCAGCGGCAGCCGGTCCAGCTCCAGGGCCAGGTCCAGCAGCCGCCCGGCGCTGCGCCGGGTCAGCGTCAGCGCGACCGCGATCTCATCATCGGCGTGCTCAAACGGCCGCCAGTCCCCGTCCCGGCCCGCCTGCCTCCCGGCGGGCGGCGAGCGCGGAGACCGCGGTGAGCTTCGCCGCGGCGGACCAGGCGGCCAGCCGGTTCGCGGCCTGCAGCACCCCGGTCAGCTGATCATCATCCAGCCTGCCGAGACCCTCACGCTGCACCAGATCCACCAGCGTGGCCAGCACCGGATCAGGCGCCAGCCCATCAGCCCACCCGCCATCCGCGAACGCGGCACCCGCAGGCGGATCGTCATCGCACGGGTCATGGAGATCCGGGGTTTCCCACCCGGGAACGCCGAGGTCCGGGGCTTCCAGCAGGTCGCCGGGGCCACCGAGCTGTCCCAGGCAGGGTCGCCGGGGTCCGGGGCTTCCCAGACAGGATCGCCGGGATCCGGGGTTTCCCACGCGGGAACACCGAGTTCTGGGGCGTCGTCCTCGTACCAGCCGGGTTCATCCGCACCGCGTAAAACGCTCATCTCGGGGTCAGGGATCGCATCCGAGCCGTCCGGGCCAACTGGATGCTTCGGGCCAGCTGACACCTGATCACCTCCGGCAAGCCCAGGATTCGACCTGACTCGATCATAGTATCGAAGAATGCTGCCACGATCCAACCGTTATTCGAACTTATGACCGAAAGGTAAGCGCGGCGACGCCACGCAAACGGGCCCGGCCAGCTGGCCGGGCCCGGTTCGGGCGAGATCGCCCGGCTCAGCCGTGACCGCGGACGTTGTGCGGCACGTACGGCTCCTCCAGCCGCGCCATCTCCTCCGGGCTGAGCTCGAGCTGCTCGGCGGCCAGCGCATCCTGCAGGTGGCTGACCTTGGTCGCCCCGACGATCGGTGCGGTCACCCCCGGGCGGTGCAGCAGCCAGGCCAGCGCCACCTGGGCGGCGGGCACGCCCCGGGCCGCGGCGACCTCGTTCACCCGGTCGGCCACGTCGAAGTCGGCCGACTCGGTGTACAGCGTGTCCCCGAACGCGTCGGTGTTGGCCCGCACCGTGTGCTTGGCGCCGTCGCGGGTCCGGGTCCCGGTCAGGAACCCGCGCGCCAGGGGGCTCCACGGGATCACCCCGACGCCCATGTCGATGCACTGCGGGATCATCTCCCGCTCCTCTTCCCGGTACACCAGGTTGTAGTGGTTCTGCATGGACACGAACCGGGTCCAGCCGTGCCCCGACGCGGTGTACTGGGCCTTGGCGAACTGCCAGGCGAACATGCTGCTCGCGCCGATGTAGCGGGCCTTGCCGGCCCGGACCACGTCGTGGAGGGCCTCCATGGTCTCCTCGATCGGCGTCCGGTTGTCCCAGCGGTGGATCTGGTACAGGTCCACGTAGTCCATGTCGAGGCGCTCGAGCGACGCGTCGATGGAGGCCATGATGTGCTTGCGGGACAGCCCGCGGCCGTTCGGGCCGGCCATGGTCTCGCCGTGCACCTTGGTGGCGACCACGACCTCCTCGCGGGTGAACATCTTGCCGAGGAGCCGGCCGGTCGCCGTCTCGCTGGCCCCCGCGGAGTAGACGTCGGCAGTGTCGTAGAAGTTGATGCCGCCGTCCGCCGCGGCGCGGACGATGGGCTCCGCCGCGTCCTCGTCCAGCACCCACTGGCGCTCGGAGTTGTTGCCGTAGCTCATCATGCCGAGGCAGATGCGGGACACCTGCAGACCCGTCGCGCCGAGGTTGACGTAGTCCATAAATCCTCTCCAGGGGAGTGGGAAAGTCGTGTTCTTTTACCCTACGAGCGCGCGGGGCTTCGGCTGGGTCCGGGTCACGCCCGGAGCAGCCGGCGGCTGACGAGGGCCACCACCCCGACGAGCAGCACCGCGAACCCCAGCACCGCGACCCGCGCGGACAGCAGCTGGGTGGCCAGGCCCAGGGCGAGGACCGGGACGGCCAGGCCGACGTACGCGGCCAGGAACAGCCCGGCCAGCGCCTCACCGCGAGCCTCCGGCCGGGCCATGCCCAGCACCGTGCTCACGCTGCCCTTGAACGCGGCGCCCGCCCCGCCGCCGGCCACTATGCCGCCGATGAGCAGCAGCGCCAGGCTGGCCAGCCAGAACGCCGCGGTGATCAGGGCCAGCCCGAGGACCAGGGCCAGCAGCCCGGAGGCGAGCTGGCGGCGCAGCGGGGCGCGGCTCACCACGATCTGGGCCAGGGCCCCGGCGCCGAACACCGCGAACGTGGCCGCCCCGGCCAGCGCGTGCGACGTGTCATGCAGCGTGCCGGCGATGAACCCGGGGGACAGCGACGTGAAGAGGCCGAACAGGGCGAACTCGGCCGCCGCGGCCGCGCTGGCCGCGTAGAACGCCGGGCGGTGCTCGGCCGGGACCGACACCCGCTGCGGCCGGTACCGGGACCGGGTCTCCGGGCGCGCCACGGTCTCGGGCACGAATGCCAGCGCGAGCACGCCGGCCAGCATGAGGGCCTCGAACACCAGGTACGGCACGACCAGCGGGGCCCCCGCGTACTGGGCCAGGAAGCCGGACACCAGCGGGCCGAAGCCGATCCCGCCGAGGTTGGCCGCGGTCGCGATGATCTCCGCGCGGCGCCGGGACATCCCCCCGCGGCCGGCCGCGTCCAGCTCGCTCAGGAACGCGGTGGCGGTGGCGGTCAGCATGCCCACGCTGATGCCGGACACGACCCGGGCGACGAGCAGGCCCGGCACCGTGGGCCAGAGCAGGAAGATCACCCCGGACGCCACGTTGACGGACACCGCGATGACGGCCATCCGGCGCCGCCCCAGCCGGTCCGACAGGTGACCGGCCAGGAACAGGCTGGCGATCACGCCGATGGCGTAGGCCGCGAAGATCACCGTGATCATCAGCGGGCCGAAACTGTCGCGCGCCGCGTACAGCACATACAACGGCGCGGGCACCGCCGAGAAGGCCATGGTGACCAGGAACGCGAAGCCGACCAGCCAGAACCCGCGCCGGTGCCGGGAGGCGGACCGGGATGGGCCGCTCGCAGCGGTGATGTCCTGCCGACGGCCGGCGAGAGACGTGGGGGCTGACATCGAAGACTCCTTCACAGCGCAGTTCACAGCACGGGGTGCTTGCTTACCTGGTCGTCAACACCAGCCGGAGTCCACATGATTGATCTACAGCAATGACAACTATTGCTAAGGGAAATCTCTTTGAGAGATAATTGACGCGTGGAGCTCCGGCATCTTCAGTTCTTCGTGGCGGTCGCCGAGGAACTGTCCTTCACCCGGGCCTCGCGGCGCCTGCACGTGGTCCAGTCCGGAGTGTCCAGCGCCATCCAGGGCCTGGAGCGGGAACTGGGGGCGGCCCTGTTCGACCGGGACCGGCACCGCGTGGCGCTGACCGACGCCGGGCTGGCGCTGCTGCCCGAGGCGCGGGCCACACTCGCCGCGGCCCAGGCCGCCCAGGACGCGGTGGCGCAGGCCCGGGCGGGGCTGCGCGGCACGCTGACGGTGGGCACGATGGTGTCCATCGGCACCGTGGACGTCGCCGGGCTGCTCGGCCGCTTCCACGTCGAGCCACCCGGGGGTGTCGGTGCATCTGCGGCACGCCCCGGCGGGCTCGGCCGGGCTGGCCGCCCAGGTGATTGCCGGGGAACTCGACCTGGCCCTGCTGGCGCTGCCCGGACCGGCGCCGGCCGGCCTCCGGTTGCAGCCGCTCGCCGAGGAACCACTGGTGCTGATCGCCGCGCCGGGGCATCCGCTGGCCGGGCAGCGCGGGGTTACCCTCGCCCAGCTGGCCGAGGAGGACTTCGTGGACTTCCCGCCCGGCTGGGGCAACCGCACCGTGGCCGACCGGGCCTTCGCAGCGGCGGGGCTGGACCGGCGGGTGCCGTTCGAGGTGACCGAATTCATCTCGGCCGCGGGCCTGGTCCGCAACGGCCTGGCCATCGCCTTCATCCCGCAGTCCGCGACCGACCTCACCGGGCTGGCGGTAATCGGGCTGGACGGGCCCGCCCTGACCTGGCGCATCTCGGTGGCCACCCCGACCGCCCGGCGGCTGTCCGCCGCGGCCCGCGCGTTCGTGGCCGAACTCGTCCCCTGACCGCCCGGCTCCCCCATCTCTGAGCGCGATCACCCGCTGCCCCGATCGCTATCACCAGCGGGGCATATCCGGGCCGCCCGGGGAAGTTGCGCTAGGCGGACACCCTGAACGCCGACACACAGGAGCACACATGCGCACGCGGTCCCTTGGCGGTCTCACAGTCAGCGCGATCGGCCTGGGCGGCATGCCCATGTCCATCGAGGGCCGGCCCGAGGAGCAGCGCTCCATCGCCACCATCCACGCCGCCCTGGACGCGGGCGTCACGCTGATCGACACGGCCGACGCCTACCACCTCAAGCCCGGCGAGGCCGGTCACAACGAGCGGCTCATCGCCCGGGCCCTGGCCACCTACGGCGGGGACACCAGCGGCGTGCTGGTCGCGACCAAGGGCGGCCACGTCCGGCCCGGCGACGGCTCGTGGACCGTGGACGGGTCCCCGGCCCACCTGCGCGAAGCCGTCGAAGCCTCGCTGAAGGCCCTCGGCGTGGACGTCATCGGCCTGTACCAGTTCCACCGCCCGGACCCGCAGGTCCCCTACGAGGAGTCGATCGGCGCGCTGAAGGACCTGCTCGACGCGGGCAAGATCCGGCTGGCCGGCATCTCGAACGCGACCATCGACCAGATCGACACGGCCCGGCGGATCCTGGGCGAGGGGAACCTGGCCAGCGTCCAGAACCAGTTCTCGCCCGCCTTCCGGTCCAGCGAAGCCGAACTGCGGCACTGCGCGGACCTGGGGATCGCGTTCCTGCCCTGGAGCCCGCTCGGCGGCATCGGCCGGGCCGGCGACCTCGGCGCCGAGCACTCGGCCGTCCAGGAGATCGCGGACGCCCACGGCGTCTCGCCGCAGCAGGTCACCCTGGCCTGGATGCTGGCCCTGGCCCCGGTGGTGATCCCGATTCCCGGCGCGAGCCGTCCCGCGTCCATCACCGACTCGGCCCAGGCGGCCGGCCTGGCCCTGACCGGCGCCGAGGTCGAGCGGCTCAGCGCGGCCTGACCCGGCCTGGCGGACTGGCCTGGCTGCCCGGCCTGGCGACCTGGCTGACCGGCCCGGCTGTCCCGCCCGAACAAGACCGCGGTGAACCCGACACGATAAAACAAGTCTGGACACGTTGAAACAGCGGTGCTAGATATCAAGCGATGCTAAATACCGGACGTATCGGGCTTTCCGGGACCGGCTGCGGAGACTAAGACGCCATGGACAACACAGACCCCCTGCCCCGCTTACTATCCCGCCGGCGGCTGCTGTCCGGGGCGGCGCTGACCGCCGCCGGGCTGGCCGCCGCCCGGCCCTCAGTGGCCGGGGCGGCCGTCTACGAGCCGGGGGCCCGCGTAGGCACCGGCGCGCCCGGCGGGCCGGGCACGCCCGCGGCCGCCAGCCGCGGGCACCAGATCACCTTTGACCCGTACTCGCTCATGATCGACGGCCGCCGGCTGTTCGTCTGGTCCGGGGAGTTCCACCCGTTCCGGCTGCCCAGCCCGTCGCTGTGGCTGGACATCCTGCAGAAGATGAAGGCCGCGGGCTTCAACGCGGTCTGCATGTACTTCAACTGGAGCTACCACTCGCCCGCGCCCGGCGGGTACGACTTCTCCGGCGTGCGGGACATGGACCTGGTCATGCGGATGGCCGCGGACACCGGGTTGTACGTGCTGGCCCGGCCGGGCCCGTACATCAACGGCGAGCTGAACGCGGGCGGATTCCCGGGCTGGCTTACCCGCACCGCGGCCGTGGCCCGTACCGATGACCCGGTCTATCTGGGCTACGCCGACGAGTGGCTCACCGCCATCGACGCCATCCTGGCCCGGCACCAGCTCACCGACGGCGGCGGCACGCTGCTGCTCTACCAGATCGAGAACGAGTACGCGTCCTTCGTGACCAGCGCGACCGGCATCAACTACCTGGCCCACCTGTACGCGAAGGTCCGCGCGGACGGCATCACGGTGCCGATCTACCACAACGACAAGGGCCGCAACGGCGACTGGGTGCCGGGCAGTTTCCCGGCCCCGGACAGCAATTACCTGTACGCGTTCGACGGCTACCCGTCGGCCAGCGGCGCACCGCCGGACTGGGGCTACTACGGCCCGGGCGGGGCCAAGGGCGGCGCCAGCGCCAGCCCGGCCACGCCGGGATTCGAGGCCGAGTTCGGCGGCGGGTACTTCGACCCGTGGGGTGGCGCCCCCTGGCAGGGCCAGGGCTACAGCTACGAGCGGGCCTTCGACGGGCCCGCGTACGAGCGGCAGTTCTACCTGACCAACGTGGCCAACGGGATCAAGCTGCAGAACGTGTACATGACGTTCGGCGGGACGTCCTGGGGCTGGCTGCCCGCACCGGTGGTGTACACCTCCTACGACTACGGCGCGGCCATCAGCGAGCCGCGGCAGCTCACCGCCAAGATCCCGGCCATGAAGGAGATGGGCTACTTCCTGCAGTCGGTGCCGGACATCAACAAGATCGGCAAGGCGGACCCGGTCACCGCGTCGAACTCGCTGCTGGTGACCTATCACCTGGCCAACCCGGACACCGCCACCCAGTTCTACTTCGTGCGCAACGACCACACCGCGGACCTGACCTGCACCCTGCCGGTCACCGCGGCCGGCGGCTCCTACACGGTGCCCCAGTCCGGCGCGCTGCAGCTGGACGGCAAGGACCTGAAGGTGATCGTCGCGGACTACCAGATGGACTCCGCCCGCCTGGTGTACTCCACCTCGCACCTGATGACGCACGCCCCGATCGGCGGCCAGGACGTCGCGGTGCTGGCCAGCCGGCCCGGCGACGACGGCGAGACGGTGCTCCGTTACCCGGCGGGCGGCACCGGACCGCACGTCAGCGTGGTGAACACCCCGGGCACCCCGGGCGTGACCAGTTCCTGGGACGCCGGCCCCGGGGACCTGCGGCTCAACTACCCGCATCAGGGGCTGACCCGGATCCTGGTCACCCCGGCCGGCGGCCGGCCGCTGCTCCTGCTGGCCGCGGACGACACCGCGGCCGCGGTGATCTGGCGGACCGACACCGCCGCGGGCCCGGTGCTGGTCAGCGGCCCGGAACTGGTCCGCACCGGCACGGTACGGGGAGCGGTGCTGGCGCTCACCGGAGACACCAGCGCGGCCGCGCCGCTGGAGGTCTGGGCGCCCCGGCCGGTCGCCGCGGTGTGGTGGAACGGCCGCCCGGTCCCGGTGACCCGGACCGCCTCCGGCAGCCTGGCCAGCCGCGCCCCGCTCAGCGGCCCGCCTGCCGTTGCGCTGCCCGCGCTCACCACCTGGAAATACGCCACCGAAAACCCGGAAGCCGAGCCGGGCTTCGACGACAGCGGGTGGATCGTGGCCAGCAAGACCACCTCGGCCAGCGCCACCCCGGTACCCGCCGGGCAGCCGGTGCTGTTCATGGACGACTACGGCTTCCACTACGGCGACGTGTGGTACCGCGGCTCGTGGTCCGCCGCGCCCGGCGCCACCTCGGTGACCCTGAACTACCAGACCGGCCAGGTCGGCATGTTCCTGGCCTGGCTGGACGGGCAGTTCCTGGGTTCCGGCGAGATGCCGGTGCCCACGGCCAGCCAGTCCACCACCCAGGGCTGGTCGGCGGCGGTGCCGCTGCCGATCCCGGCGGCCGGGCAGGACGACGGCCCGCATGTGCTGGCCGTGCTGGTCCGGCCGATGTCACATCAGGAGGACGGCGGCGCCAACAACGCGTTCAAGCAGGCCCTCGGCCTCACCGCGGTGACGTTCACCGGCGCCGCACCCCAGGTCACCTGGCGCATCCAGGGCACCCTGGGCGGTGAGGCCCCGGCCGACCGGGTCCGCGGCCCGCTCAACAACGGCGGCCTGTACGGCGAGCGGTCAGGCTGGTACCGGCCGCGGTTCGACGACCGCGGCTGGGCGGAGGTGACGCTGCCGTACGCCGACCCGCGGCCCGGCGTCTCCTGGTACCGGACGACGTTCCGGCTCTCGGTGCCTCCTGGCGTGGACGCCTCACTCGGCCTGGCCATCAGCGATCCGCCCTCGAAGTCGTACCGGGCGCAGATCTTCCTGAACGGCTGGAACGTCGGGCAGTACATCAGCCACGTCGGCCCGCAGACCGTCTTCGTCCTGCCGGACGGCCTGCTCCGGTCCCGGGGGCCCAACACGCTGGCCATCGCCGTGCTCGCCGACGGGACAGTGCCAGCCAACGGGACCGGCGGCGGGGCGGGCGGAGGACTGGGCACCGTCAGCCTGGCCAGCCTGGGCACCGTGGCCGGCGGGGTCCCGGTCGCCCCGGTGCTGTCTCCCTAGGAAACCCGGTCAGGCTCCCTAGGGAAAACCGGTCAGGCGACGTAGGGCGTGCCGCCGCCCTCGTTGGTCATCGGCCGGCCCGCGGCGGCCCAGCCGGTCATCCCGTCGCTCACGTTGACCACGTTCCAGCCCGCCCCGGCCAGCGCGAGCGCGGCCTGGTTGGAGCGGCTGCCGGCCCGGCAGATCACGTACACCTGGCCGTCCTGCGGGATCTCCGTGTACCGGGCTCCCAGCTGGCCGAGCGGGATGTGCATCGCCCCGGGCGCGTGGCCCGCGGTCCACTCGTCCGGTTCCCGGACATCGACCAGAAAGGCATCCGCGGGTACCTGCGCCGCGGGCATCTGGCCCGGCCCCGCCTCCGTGGTCATGCTGGCCTTCCGTTCATCTGGCACCCTCCCCGCAAACGACCACCGATCAACCCATTGTGGCGCGATGGACACTCTCATGTATATCGATTGCGATGCCTACTCTGCTTCCCCGGCAGCCGCTGCTCCCCCAGCTTCCTCTGCTTCCGGACCGTCCTCGTCTCCCGGGGCGATGTCCTGGCCTTCCCCGGTGAGCTCCTCCTGCCCGGCCAGCCGCAGGTAGGCGGGGGTGAGCAGGGCGGTCAGGTCCCGCCCGCGGATCTCGGCCCCGGGCGGCTCGAACGAACGGAGCACCAGGTCGGGCACGGTGGCCGGGACGGCCTGGGCCGCGCGCAGCCGGCCCCGGGTCAGCCCCGGGGACCAGAATCTGTCCAGGGACCCGGCCAGCGGTGCCGCACTTATTTTCCGCAACGGATCCGGTTCCGGGCCGGTCGCCCCGGCCGGACCGGGGTCGTGGGCTACCGGCCGACGTCGCAGCGCGCCGAGCAAGTCTTCCCGGCCGCGACCGCGCCAGGCCAGCATCGCGAACGGGTCGTCGTCGAACTTCTCGGCCAGCACGTAACAGACGGCGGCCAGGTGCTTGCACGGCACGCCCCAGTCCGGGCAGGAGCAGGACATCTCCAGGTCGCGGGCGGACCGCGGGAACAGCGGGGTGCCGCAGGCCGCGAACACGTCCTCGATCTCATGCGGCATCTCGCCGGCCAGCAGCTTGGCCCGGAACAGCGCCTGGGCGCCGAGCGCCTCGGTGACCGAGCGCCACTGCGCGGTGGTCAGCGGCATCACGCCGATCCGGACCTGGTACGGGGCGGGCCGGGAACCCTGGACCCGGGCCCGGACCTTGCCCGTGCCCAGCTCGAACTCCATGACCTGCCCGCGCCGGGCGTAGTTCCGGCCGCGGGCCAGCCGGCCGCTCATCCCGAACGACTCCAGCACCTCGACGAACCGGCGGGACCACCACTGCTCGCCGATCGCGCCGCGCTTGCTGCGGGCCTTGATGCCGTTCTCGACCTGGCGCGGCGCGGACGCCTCGGCCCACCAGGAGGTGTCCCGGGGCGGCCCGCTCTGCTCAGTCATTCCGGCACCGCCGCTCTGCTAGCCAATCGGGCTTGTCATTCCGGCACCGCCGCTCTGCTTGTCATTCCGGCACCGCCTCGGGCGACAAAGCCAGCACCTCGCGCAAGTCCGCACTGGACAGCTCGGTGAGCCAGCCCTCCCCCGTGCCGACGATCCGCTCGGCCAGCGCCTTCTTCTCCTCGATCATGGCGTCGATCCGCTCCTCCAGCGTGCCCACGCACACGAACTTGCGGACCTGCACGTCGTTATGCTGCCCGATGCGGTACGCCCGGTCGGTCGCCTGATCCTCCACGGCCGGGTTCCACCACCGGTCGAAGTGGATGACGTGGCTGGCCGCGGTGAGGTTCAGCCCGGTGCCGCCGGCCTTCAGCGAGAGCAGGAAGACGGCCGGCCCGGTGGCCTCCTGGAACTCCGCGACCAGGGCGTCACGGGCCTTCTTGGCCGTGCCGCCATGCAGGTAGAGCACCGGGCAGCCGAGCCGGGCCGCCAGGTAGGGCTGGAGCACCCGGCCGAACTCGGCGTACTGGGTGAAGCAGAGCGCCTTGTCCCCGGCCGCGACGATCTCGTCGCAGATCTCCTCCAGCCGGGCCAGCTTGCCCGAGCGGCCGGGCAGCCGGGAGCCGTCCCCGAGCAGGTGGGCCGGGTGGTTGCAGACCTGCTTGAGCTTGGCCATGGTGGCCAGGACCAGCCCGCGGCGCTCGATGTCGCCCTCGGCGGAGTCGATGCGGGCCAGCATGTCGGTCACGGTGGCCTGATACAGCGAAGCCTGCTCCGGGGTGAGCGTGCACCAGATCTTCATCTCGATCTTGTCGGGCAGGTCCGAGATGATCGAGCGGTCGGTCTTGACCCGGCGCAGGACGAACGGGCCGGTCAGGCGCTTCAGCCGGGCGGCAGCTTCCTCGTCGCCGTGCCGCTGCACCGGGACCGCGAAGTTCTCCCGGAACTTCTGGGCCGGGCCGAGCAACCCGGGGCTGGTGAATTCCATGATCGACCACAGCTCGCCGAGGTGGTTCTCGACCGGGGTGCCGGTCAGCGCCAGCCGCGACCGGGCGGGCAGGCCGCGGACCGCGCGGGCCTGCCGGGTACCGGCGTTCTTGATGTTCTGCGCCTCGTCGCAGACCACCCGGTGCCACGGCACCGCGGCCAGCGCCTCGCGGTCCCGGGCGGCCAGGGCGTAGGTGGTGATAACCAGGTCCGCTCCGCTGAGCGCGGCGTGCAGGTCGGCGCCGGACAGGCGGTCCGAGCCGTGGTGCACGTGCACGGCCAGGTCCGGGGTGAACCGCTCCGCTTCCCGCTGCCAGTTGCCGACCAGCGACATGGGACAGACGAGAAGCGTGGGGCCAGTTTCCCCTGCTGCCTGAAGCTCTGACGCCCCACCAGCCCCTGTCACCCCATTCACCGTCACCCCATTCACCCCTGGCAACCCATCAGCCTCTGATGTCCCATCCGCCCCGCGTCGCGCCGCCCGCTCGTGGTCCAGCAACGCCAGCGTCTGCACGCTCTTGCCCAGCCCCATGTCGTCGGCCAGGATTCCGCCCAGGCCCAGGTCGCTCAGGAAGGCCAGCCAGGCCAGGCCGCGCTCCTGGTACGGGCGCAGGTCGCCGCGGAACGAGGCGGGCGCGGTCACCGGCGCCAGTGAACGGTCGGCCTGCCCGGAGAGCAGGTCAGCCAGCCAGCCGTCCGCCGCGACCGCCGTGACCTCGAGGTCCTCCTCCGGGCCGCGCAGCCCGGCGACCAGGACGTCGCCGGCCCGCATGACGCCCTCACGGCCGCGCTCCATGAACGTCAGCGCCGCCTTCAGGTTGCGGTCGTCCAGCTCCACCCACTGGCCGCGGACCCGGACCAGGGGGATCTTGAGCTGGGCCAGCTCGGCGAGCTCGTCGGCGTCCAGGGTGGTGTCGCCCACGGCCAGGTCGTAGCGGAACTCGACCAGGTCGTTCAGGCCGAAGCCGTTCCCGCCGGCGCCGCTGGCCGAGGCGGACGGGGTGGTGCCCGCGGCGGAGCGTGACCGCGAGGTGAGCTTGAGGCCGAGCCGGGCCTTGCGGGCCCAGTCCGGCAGCAGCACGCCGAACCCGGCGCCGGACAGCAGCGGGCCGGTTTCCTTGAGGAACCGGAACGCCCCCGCCGTATCGAGGGTGACCGCCGCGGGCTCGGCCTCCCGCAGCGCGTCCTCCAGCTCACCGAACAGCCGCGTGGCCGCGCCCAGCCCGGCCAGCAGTTCCTCGTCGGGACGGGTGATCCCGCCCGGGGCCCAGCCGCCGGTGCCCGCCCAGACGTCATCAGCGGCCAGCATGAGGCTGGGGTCCTCGGAGGACTGCAGGGCGAACTCGACGTGCCAGGTGTCGGTGTTTGCGTCCTCGACTGTGTCCGGAGGTGGCTGTTCTTGGAGCACGGGCTCCACCAGCCGGAAGCAGGTGCGCACGGGGCCGGCCGGGGCCTGGGCGGCCGCATGCCAGGCGTCCAGGCTGGCGGCCAGCGCGGCCGCTTCCGCCTCGTCCTCCGCGGTGGCCACCTCGACCTCGGCGTCGGGGCCGGTCAGCGCGGCCGCCCAGCGCTCCGGCACCGGAACCCGGGCGGGCCGCCGGCCGCGCCGCGAGGGGAGCAGGGCCCAGCCTGCCGCGCCCCCGGCGGCGGGGCGGTCCAGCTTGCCCCGGGCAGCCGCGTCGGCCAGCGCGTCCAGCGCCGTGGCCAGGAGCGGCCCGGGCGGCTCGCCGCCCGGCTCACCGGCGCGGCACAGTGGCGGCATGGCCGCGGCCAGCTCGGCGGCCCGCGGGGCGTCGGGGCCGGTCAGCACCGTTCGCCAGGTCGCGGACCAGCCGTCGCCGGCGCGGCCGTCGCCGGCGCCCCCGTCGCCCAGCCGGCTCAGGCCAGGAAGAACCCTCCCCCGGACACACAGGTCGGCCGCGAACCGGGCCACGGCGGCCCAGTAGACCGCCGAGCCTCCGGCGATCACGTCGGGGTGGAGGGCGGCGCCGGCCGGAGTGTCCACCGGATCCAGGCCGGCCAGGATGGTGAGCGCGGCGGCCGGCCCGAAGGCCAGCGCGGGGACCCGCCAGCAGCCGAGCGCGGCCCGGCTGCCGCGGCGCGGGCGGTCCCCGGCGTCGCCCGTGTCAGGGTCGGGCGGCCTGATCAGCTCCGGGGAGCACCCTGGGCCCGCGCCCGCCGAGGGCAGCCAGAGGGTCAGCTCGTCCGCGGTGGCCTTACTGGCCAGGTCGCGCAGGCCGTCGCCCAGGACGCCGAGCGCGTCGGCCAGCACGTCAGGATCGGCCGCGAACGGATGCGGCCGGGCCGCCCGGGAAGGCCGGCCGCCGGCCGGGGCCGGGGGGACGGCCGGGAGGGCGGAGTCCTCGGCCCACAGGCAGAGCGCATTCCGCGCCCAGATCCCGTGGATGACCAGCATGCCCGCTCCCTGCTCCCGGCCGGCCCGGCCGGGCCGGGCCGTCCGATGCCGTGCTCCCGATCGACGGTAGCAACGACCAGGGACACAACGGCCCAGGAACACGGAGGCCCCAGGAATGGGCGCCCAGGAACACGGATGCCCAGGAACACTGGCGCCCCGCACCAGCGTGGCAGGCTGGCGTCATGCCGGACGACAGCGTGTGGATAGACCGGGCCCGGGAGCTGGGCGCCCGGGTTCTCGCCCCGGCCGCGATGGAGGTGGAGGCGGCGCACCGGGTGCCGCCGGAGCACCTGGACCTGCTGGCCGCCGAGGGTTTCTACGGGCTGGCCGGCCCGCGTGAGGCCGGCGGCCTGGACGTGCCGTTCCCGGCGGCCTGCCGGATCATCGAGATCCTGGCCGGGGCCTGCCTGTCCACCACGTTCGTGTGGATGCAGCACCACGGCGTGGTGCGCGCGGTGGCCGGGACGGACAACGCCGCGCTGCGGCAGCGGATGCTCGGGCCACTGTGCCGGGGCGAGCGGCGGGCCGGGGTGGCCCTGGCCGGCCTGCTGCCGGGTCCACCCCGGCTGCGCGCCCGGGCCACCGAGGGCGGGTACGTGCTCGACGGGACCTCGCCGTGGGTCACCGGCTGGGACTACCTCGACACGCTGCACGTCGCCGCCCGCCAGGACGACGGCACGATCGTGTGGGCCGTGCTGGACGCCGGGTCCCGCGGCGGGGTCAGACCCTCTCTTACCCCGGAGCCACTGGCCATGACTCCCGGAACCACTGTCCATTACCCCGGAACCACTGGCCATGGTGGCGGTGATGGCCAGTTCCACCGTGCAGCTCCGCTTCGCCGGCCACCCCGTGCCGCAGGACCGGGTGACCGGCACCCTGCCGCTGGAGCAGTGGCGCAGCCGGGACGCCGCCGCCCTGCGGGCCAACGGCTCGCTGGCGCTCGGCCTGACCGCGCGGTGCTGCGAGCTGATCGGGCCCGGCCCGCTGGACGAGCAGCTGGCCCGGTGCCGGACCGCGCTCGACACCGCGGACCCTGACGCCATGCCCGGGGCCCGCGCGGCCGCCTGCGAGCTGGCCCTGCGCGCCACGGCGGCCCTGGTCGTGACCCAGGGCTCCGGGGCGATCCTGGCCGATCACGATGCACAGCGGCTGGCCCGGGAAGCCCTGTTCCTGCTGGTGTTCGGGTCCCGGCCGCCGATCAGGGAGGCGCTGGCCGGGCTGCTCACGAGGCCTGGGTAGAGTGCGGACCGGATGTTGCCCCACAGGACGGTGTGTCCCAGTGCCAGATACTCCGGTGCCAGACGCCCCGGTGCCAGCTAACCCGTGCAGCTAACCCGGTGCCAGATAACCCGGTGCCAGCTAACCCGGTGCTCGTGCGCGACGCCCGGCCCGACGAGCTGGCCGCGATCGGCGATCTGCGGGTGGCGGCCTACGAGGCGGACGGCTTCCTGTCCGACGCCTCCCACTACGGCGAGACGCTCCGCACGCTGGGCCACGACGGGATCGGCCAGATACTCGTGGCGGTCGGTAACGACGCCGAAGGCCGGGCACTGGGCACCGTCATGCTGCAGCTGTGGCCGCACGCCGAGCACGTGGTGCGCGGGCCCGACGAGGCCGAGTTCCGGGCCCTGGCGGTCGCCCCCGGGGCGCGCGGGCGCGGCGTGGGCCGGGCCCTGCTGCGGGCGGTCATCGACCGGGCCCGGGATGCGGGCGTACGGCAGCTGCTGCTATCCACCCAGACGACCATGCTGGCCGCTCAGCACCTCTACACCGAGGCCGGGTTCCGCCGGCTGCCCGAGCGCGACTGGAACCCGGTGCCCGGGTTCACCCTGCTGGCTTACGGCTTGGAGCTGCCGGACTGATCGGGCTCCGCGTACTGGCCTGACTCGCTGGCCTGTTGCCTCGCACGTTCCGCCTGCATAGCACGGAAGGTGGCGAGCCCAGCCCGCGGCGGCCGGGTCCGGCCGGGCGGCGCACTGGACGGCTGGCCCGGCGCGACCTTGTGCAGTTGCTTGTTCAGCGAGCGGAACAAGAAGAACAGGGCCAGGCCCATGCCCGCGACCACGAGGAACCCGACCAGCCCCGGGTAGACCTGGCTGGCGGTGCTCGACGCGGCCAGGACGCTCACCGGCTCACCCTCTCCCGCACCCCGGCGAACAAGTCGTCCTCGGGGAAATCCGTGTCCACTACCGACCTGGCTAGATGGTAGTCCTCGGTCGGCCAGGCCGCGCGCTGCACCTCCACCGGGCAGGCGAACCACGAGCTCTCCGGGTCGATCTGGGTGGCGTGGGCGAGCAGTGCCTGATCCCGGACCGGGAAGTAGTCGGCGCACTGCACGCGGCTGGTGATCTCCACCGGCTTGCGGTCCGACGCCCGCTCGTCCCAGCGCTTGAACCAGTCGGCGTACGGCGACTCCAGGCCGCGCGCCAGCATCTCCTCGTGCAGCGCGGTGATCCGGCCCTTGTGGAACGTGGCGAAGTAGTAGAGCTTCAGCGGCTGCCAGGGATCCCCGGTCCCGGGGTAGCGGTCCGGGTCCGCGGCGGCCTCGAACGCCTCCACCGCGACCTCGTGGGTCTTGATGTGATCCGGGTGCGGGTAGCCGCCTTCTTCGTCGTAGGTCAGGATCACGTGCGGCCGGAACTCGCGGACCGCGCGGACCAGCGGCTCGGCCGCCACCTCGAGGGGCTGCAGCGCGAAACAGCCGTCCGGCAGCGGGGGCAGCGGATCGCCCTCGGGCAGCCCGGAATCGACGAATCCGAGGAATTGCTGGTGCACGCCGAGGATCTCGCGGGCCCGGGCCATCTCCTCACGCCGGATCCGGGGCAGGTTTTCCCGGACGTCGGGCCGCTCCATGGCCTTATTCAGGATGTCACCGCGCTCACCACCGGTCAGCGTGGCCACCATGACCTCAGCGCCTTCGCGGACATAACGGGCCATGGTGGCGGCGCCCTTGCTCGATTCGTCGTCCGGGTGCGCGTGCACGGCCATCAGCCGCAACGGCTCGGACGGCGGAACCACCGGATCATTCGTGGCGGCAGACAAGCGAATTCCCCTCGGCACCATGAAAGGTCAATAGGACCGGCGCTCCACTACCCGGGCTGGGCTTCCCGGCCGGTGCACCCGGGCAGTACCTCGCCGACAGAACATTCTGCAGGACAACGCGCTGGCCCCGTGACGACATTCCCGTATAGTGGCGGGCTCGGATGACGCCGCGGCGTCAGGCCTGGCTGACCCGGAACCCGCAAGGGGCGACGTACTTGTCAGGTCTTGTTAGCCTCGAAGGATTACCCCCGAGGAGCCGCGCACGGCTCAAAGCGGATCCGAGTATCCGCACTGCAGGCAAGGAGTACCCGTGACCGAGACGAATAACGACAGCCTTACCTGGCTCACCCAGGAGGCCTATGACCGACTCAAGTCGGAGCATGACTACCTCTCGGGTCCAGGGCGGGTTGACATCGCGAAGAAGATCGAGGCCGCCCGGGACGAGGGCGACCTGCGGGAGAACGGCGGCTACCACGCCGCCAAGGAGGAGCAGGGCAAGATCGAGGGGCGCATCATCCAGCTCGCGCACATCCTCCAGCATGCCCGCGTGGGTGAGCCACCGCGGACAGACGGGGTGGTCGGGCCGGGGATGACCGTGACGATCCGGTTCGACGGCGACGACGATGAGGTGACGTTCCTGCTCGCCTCCCGCGAGGAGAGCGGCGCGCCGATCGACGTCTACTCGCCGCGCTCGCCGCTGGGCAGCGCCATCAACGGCAAGAAGATCGGTGACTCGGCCACGTACACGCTGCCGAACGGCCGGTCGGCCAAGGTCGAGATCCTCGAGGCCGTCCCGTACCTCGGCGGCTGACGCCAGGACTTATCAGCGCGGTGCATTGTGCGCGTCATCACGCGCACAATGCACCGCGCTGTCGTTATGAACGGGGTTATGCGCCGGCAACCAACTCGGGGGCTGGGGTCTCGGCGTCGCCCGGGTCGGTGCGGCCGCGCAGCGGCACCTCCTTGATGAACCAGGCCAGGACGAAGGCCAGCGCGGCCGCCGGGATGGCCCACAGGAACACCCCGTGGATCGCGTACGAGACCGCGTAGTACACGTCGTGCTGGATGGCCGCGGGCAGGGACCGGACCGTGGCCGGGTCGAACTGGCCGCCGCTGGTGGACAGGTGCACGCCGGGCGACACCGAGGTCAGCGCGTCGGCCAGCCGGCGGGCGAAGATGGCGCCGAACGCCGACACCCCGATCGACCCGCCGATCTGCTGGAAGAACAGCCGCGAGCTGCTGGCCACGCCGATGTCGCGGAGTTCCACGCTGTTCTGCGCGACCAGGGTGGTCATCTGCATGAGGAAGCCCATGCCCAGGCCCAGCACCACCATGTACAGGCTGGACGTCACCCGGCTGGTGTCCACCCCCAGCAGGGACAGCAGCCACATGCCGATGGTCATGCCGGCCGCGCCGAGGATCGGCAGCGCCTTGTACCGGCCGGTCCGGGTGGTGATCTGCCCGGCGATGAGCGAGGTGATCATCACGCCGACCATCATCGGCGTGAGCAGCAGCCCGCTGACCGTCGGCGAGGCGCCCTGCACGGTCTGCTGGTACAGCGGCAGGAACGTGATCGCCCCGAACATGGCCAGCCCGGCCAGGAAGCTGAGCCCGCTCACCACCGAGAAGTTCCGGTTACGGAACAGGTGCAGCGGCAGGATCGGCTCCGCCGCCCGCGCCTCGATCATGATGAACAAGGCCACGCTCACCACGGCCACCCCGCCCAGGCCGAGGATCTGCGCCGACGCCCAGCCGTACTGGCTGCCACCCCAGGTGGAGACGAGCACGATCGCGGTGGTGGCCACGGCCAGGACCAGCGCGCCCAGGTAGTCCACCCGGTGCTCGACCCGCCGCCGGGGCAGGTGCAGGGTCGCGGCCAGGTAGGCCAGGGCCACGCCGCCGAGCGGCAGGTTGATGTAGAAGATCCAGCGCCAGGAGAAGCTGTCGGTGATCCACCCGCCCAGCAGCGGGCCGCCGATGGTGGCGACCATCATCACGGCCATGATGTAGCCCATGTACTGGCCCCGCTCGCGGGGCGAGACCAGGTCACCGATGATCGCGATGGCGCTGACCATCAGGCCCCCCGCGCCCAGTCCCTGGATGGCCCGGAACGTGATGAGCTCGGCCATCGACTGGGACAGCCCGGCGGCCGCGGAGCCGGCCAGGAAGATCACGATGGCCGTCATGAACAGCCTCTTGCGGCCGTACATGTCGCCGAGTTTCCCGTACAGCGGGGTGGTGATGGTCGACGCGAGCACGTAGGCGGTGACCACCCAGGACAGGTGCGCGACGCCGCCCAGGCTGCCCACGATGCGGGGCAGCGCGGTACCCACGATGAGCTGGTCCAGCATGGCCAGCATGATGGCCAGGAGGAGCCCGGGCAGCACCACGAGCACCTCGCGGCGCATCTTCGTGCTGGGCTCCGGGCTCGCGCCTGGTGCCGTCGCCGCGGCTTTCGTATCTGTCATGCCGACCCCATGGATGAATGGCTGCTCGATGCCACGGCCGAACTTACTTGCCGACCGGCTAGGATGGTAGGACATACGCTAGGACGCTCACTAACCGGGCGTCAAGTAAGTTTAGCGGTGGCGACGCACGAGCGGATGAACGATGGACAACGAGGCAGCCTCTCCCGGGGAAGATCCCCAGGGCGCCCACCCGGGACGGCGTGCACGAGGCGACACCCGGGAGCGGATCCAGGCCGTGGCCCTCGAGCTGTTCGCCGAGCACGGCTACGAGAAGACCTCGCTGCGCGAGATCGCCGAGCGGCTCGACGTCACCAAGGCCGCCCTGTACTACCACTTCAAGTCCAAAGAGGACATCGTCCGCAGCTTCACCGAGGACTACGTGACCGACCTGGACGAGCTCATCGCCTGGGGCACCACGCAGCCGCGCACCGACGAGACCCGGGGCCTCCTGCTCGACCGCTACAGCGTGATCGTCGGCCACCGCCTGCCCGTGATGAGGTTCCTGGAGCAGAACCAGGCCGCCGTGCACCAGCTGATGACCGAGGGCCAGCGGGACCGCCACAAGCTGTTCCGGACCCAGTTCGAGCGCCTGCGCGACCTGCTGGCCGGCCCGGACGCCCCGCTGCGGGACCGGGTCCGGGCGTCGGTGGCCGTGGTCTCGGTGGGGATCTCCTGCATGCTGTTCGACAAGGACGCCGGCGCCCCGGGCGAGCTGCACGACATCGCCCTGGAGACCGCGTGCGAGCTGGCCGGGGTGCAGCGGCCGGCCGGTTAGGCCTGCTGGGCCACGGAGTGCACGAGGGGCAGCACCCGGTAGGGCAGCGGCGTGGCCAGCGCGATCACCGTGGAGGCCCGCTCCACCCCGGCCACGTCCACGATCGCGTCGATGACCCGCTGCAGGTCGGCGTTGGTCCGGGCCACCACCCGGCACAGCATGTCGCTGGACCCCGTGATCGTGTGCGCCTCCAGCACCTCCGGGATCGCGGCCAGCCGCCCGGCCACCGGATCGTGCCCGCCCGGCTGGCGGATCTCCAGGGTGACGAACGCGGTTACCCCGTGGTCCAGCGCCACCGGGTCCACGTCCGGGCCGTACCCGGTGATCACGCCGCGGCTGTGCAGCCGGTCCAGCCGCGCCTGGACCGTGCCGCGGGCCACGCCCAGCCGGCGGGAGGCCTCCAGCATGCCGACCCGGGGCTCGTCAGCCAGCAGGGCGATGAGCCGCGCGTCCAGCCCGTCGATCACCACGGTGTACCTCCGGTCATGGTGTACAGATTTACGCGCGCAAGCCGTTAGAGAGTATGCAAAGTGACCAGTGAATCAACTAACTGTTGCACAGTATGACGCACCAGGCGGATCCTGCTTGCAACACCACTGCGAGCACTGGAGCGTGCGATGACGGCCAGCGACGAGTTCCCGGTCACCGGCATGGACGCGGTGGTCTTCGCCGTGGGTAACGCGCGGCAGGCCGCGCACTACTACTCGACCGCGTTCGGGATGCGCTGCGTGGCCTACCGCGGCCCCGAGACCGGGTGCCGGGACGAGACCGCCTACGTGCTGGAGTCCGGGCAGGCCCGGTTCGTGCTGCGCGGCCCGGTGCGGGCCGGCACGCCGCTGGCCCGCCACCACGCCCGGCACGGCGACGGGGTGATCGACCTGGCCCTGGGCGTGCAGTCCGCGGAAGCCGCCTACGACTACGCCACCGGCCACGGCGCACGCGGCCTGGCCGAGCCGCGGATCATGGAGGACACCTACGGCAAGGTGGTGCTGGCCAGCATCGCCACCTACGGGGACACCCAGCACACGCTGGTGGAGCGGTCCTCCTACAGCGGCCCGTACCTGCCCGGGTTCGTCGCGGCCGGGCCCATCGTGGCCCCGCCGGACCGGCCGCTGTTCACCACGATCGACCACTGCGTCGGCAACGTGGAGCTCGGCCGGATGGACGAGTGGGTCGGCTTCTACCAGCGGGTGATGGGCTTCACCAACATGAAGGAGTTCGTCGGCGACGACATCGCCACCGAGTACTCGGCACTGATGAGCAAGGTGGTCGCGGACGGCTCCCGGACGGTCAAGTTCCCCATCAACGAGCCGGCCGCGGGCAAGAAGAAGTCCCAGATCGACGAGTACCTGGAGTTCTACGACGGCCCCGGAGTCCAGCACATCGCGCTGGCCTGCGACGACATCGAGGCCACGGTGCGGGCCATGAAGGCCGCGGGAGTGGAGTTCCTGGACACCCCGGACAGCTACTACGACACGCTCGGCGAGTGGGCCGGGGAGACCCGGGTGGCCGTCGAGACCCTGCGCGAACTGCGCATCCTGGTCGACCGGGACGAGGACGGCTACCTGCTGCAGATCTTCACCAAGCCGGTACAGGACCGGCCCACGGTGTTCTTCGAGCTGATCGAGCGGCACGGCTCGGACGGTTTCGGCAAGGGCAACTTCAAGGCGCTGTTCGAGGCGATCGAGCGGGAGCAGGCCCGGCGCGGGAACCTCTGAGCCTGGCCGGGCCGCACCGGTTGTCAGCGACGCACGGGCCTCACCGGAACATCAGGTGGTACCCGGCCTGGCGGAGTTCGCTGATCACCTCGTCGCAGTGCGCCGGGCCGCGCGTCTCGACCTGGAGCAGCACCTCGACCTCGTCGACGCGCAGCCGCGGCGTGACCCGTTCGTGCATCACGTCGAGCACGTTCGCGCCCAGGCCCGCCACGGCGCCCAGCAGGGTGGCCAGCGCGCCGGGGCGGTCGGGGATCCGGCACCGGAACGTCAGGTAGCGGCCCGCGGCGGCCAGGCCGTGCCGCAGCACCTTGGACAGCAGCAGCGGGTCGATGTTGCCGCCGGACAGCACGGCCACCACCGGCGGCTCGAACATGCCCGGGTTATCCATCAGCCCGGCCACGGCGGTCGCGCCGGCCGGCTCGACCACCTGCTTGGCCCGCTCCAGGCAGAGCAGCAGGGCGCGGGACAGGCTCTCCTCAGACACGGTCAGCACGTGAACGCCGTACCCGGAGATGATCCCGAACGGGATGTCCCCGGGCAGGCAGACCGCGATGCCGTCGGCCATGGTCGAGCCGGGCTGGACCCGGACCGGGTGGCCGGCGGCCAGTGACGCCGGGTAGGCCGCCACCGCCTCAGCCTGCACGCCGACCACGGCCACCGACGGGTCCGCCGACTTGACCGCGACAATGACCCCGGCGGCCACGCCGCCCCCGCCGACCGGGATCGCGACCGTGCGGACCTGCGGGCACTGCTCCAGGATCTCCAGGCCGAGGGTGCCCTGGCCCGCGACGATGTCCGGGTGGTCGAACGGGTGGATGAACACCGCGCCGCTTTCGGCCGCGTACTCGCGCGCGTACTCCACCGCGTCGTCCACGGTCGCGCCGCGGGAGATGATGTCCGCCCCGTAGCCCCGGGTCGCCTCGATCTTGGGCAGCTGGGCACCCTCAGGCATGATGACGGTGGCCTTCACGCCCAGCAGCGCGGCCGCGAACGCCACCCCCTGGGCGTGGTTGCCGGCGCTGGCCGCTACCACGCCGCGGGCCCGTTCCTCCTCGCTGAGCCGGGAGATCCGCAGGTACCCGCCGCGGGCCTTGAACGAGCCGGTGCGCTGCAGGTTCTCGCACTTGAGGAACACCGGGCCGCCGACCCGCTCGGACAGGACCCGCGAGTGCAGCATCGGCGTCGGGGGCAGGATGTCGCGCAGCACCTCGCGGGCGGCAGCCACATCGTCGGCGCTCACGGAGGAGGAGGTCATCGCCATGCCATGCAGTCTCGCACTCCGGGCGCGATGCACAGGATCCGCCGGCGCGACGTAGTGTGAAAAGTGTGCAGCCAGACAACGACACTCATGCAGCCGACGGAACCCCGCCCCGCCCCGCCGCCACCACCCTGGGCGAGCTGCGCGCTAGCGGGCACGAGTTCGAGACCGTAAAAGAGGAGCTCCGGCGCAACCTGCTGGCCAGGATGCGCGCCGGTGAGGAGAGATTTCCCGGGATCGTCGGGTTCGACCAGACCGTGCTCCCGCACGTGGAGCGGGCCCTGCTGGCCGGCCACGACACGATCCTGCTGGGTGAGCGCGGCCAGGGGAAGACGCGCCTGATCAGGACGCTGACCGTCCTGCTCGATGAGTGGACGCCCGCGGTCGCGGGCTGTGAGATCAACGACCATCCGTACCAGCCGGTCTGCGCGCGGTGCCAGCGCCTGGCCGCGGAGCAGGGCGACGACCTGCCGGTCACGTGGCGGCACCGCAGCGAGCGGTACGGCGAGAAGCTGGCCACCCCGGACACCAGCGTGGGTGACCTGATCGGTGACATCGATCCGGTCAAGGTGGCCGAAGGCCGGACCCTGGGCGACCCGGAGACGATCCACTTCGGCCTGGTCCCGCGGACCAACCGCGGCATCTTCTGCCTCAACGAGCTTCCCGACCTGGCCGAGCGGATCCAGGTCGCCCTGCTCAACGTGCTGGAGGAACGGGACATCGGGGTCCGCGGCTACGCGCTGCGGCTGCCGCTGGATCTGGTCCTGGTGGCCAGCGCCAACCCGGAGGACTACACCAACCGCGGCCGGATCATCACCCCGCTGAAGGACCGCTTCGGCGCGGAGATCCGCACCCACTACCCGCTCACGCTGGACGAGGAACTCGCGCTGACCCAGCAGGAGGCGCTGGTCGCCTGGGACGGCGCCGACCCCGGCGCGGACCTGCCCGAGCACCTGGTGGAGGTCATCGCGCGGTTCACCCGGCTGGTCCGGTCCTCGCCCGCGGTGGACTCCCGGTCCGGGGTCTCGGCCCGGTTCGCGATCGCCGCGGCCGAGTCGGTGGCCGCCTCCGCGGTCCGCCGGGCCGCGCTGACCGGGGAGGCGCAGCCGGTGGCCCGGATCTGCGACCTGCCGCCGATCGTGAGCAGCCTGCGCGGCAAGGTCGAGTTCGAGGTCAGTGAGGAAGGCCGGGAGGCCGAGGTGCTCGAGCACCTGCTCCGGCGGGCCGTCGCGGACACGTTCCGGTCCCGGCTGGGCAGCGCCGACCTGAGCGGGCTGCTGGCCACGTTCGAGGAAGGCGGCTCGGTGGAGACCGGGGACATGGTGCCCGCGGCCACGCTGCTGAACCGGATCGGCGAGGTGCCCGGCCTGGCCCGGATCATGGACCGGCTGGGCATGGACGGCGGCGAGTCATTCGGCGAGGCCGCCGCGGCGCTGGAGTTCGCACTGGAGGGCCTGTACCTGATGCGGCGGCTGTCCAAGGACGTGATCGACGGCAGTGCGGTCTACCGGACCTGAGGCCGGCTTGATGACGCCCCGGGTCCACCCCAGTGAAAGGCAGGTAGCGCAGTGAGTGGCTACCGGTACGGCGAGTATCACGACGGGCCCGATCCGCTGGCGGCGCCGTTCGACGCGCGCGGCGCCCTGGACGAGCTAGGCGACGCGGTGCTGGACGGCGCGGACCCGTCCAGCGCGCTGCGGGACCTGCTGCGCCGCGGGGTGAACGGCCGCCGCGGCCTGGACGACCTGCTGCGCCGGGTCCGGGACCGGCAGCGGGAGATCCGCGACCGGGGCCGGCTGGACGGGATTCTCGAGGAAGCGCGGGCGCTGCTCGACACCGCGGTGGGCCAGGAACGGGCCGAGCTGTTCCCCGACCCGGGCGACGAGGCCCGGCTGCGCGAGGACGAGCTCGACGCGCTGCCCTCGGACACCTCACAGGCCATCCGCAGGCTGGCCGACTACAACTGGCGCAGCCAGGCCGCCCGGCAGACGTTCGAGCGGCTCAAGGACCTGCTCCGCAGCGAGGTCCTGGACAGCCAGTTCCGCGGCATGAAGGAGGTGCTCCAGCAGCCCGACCCGGAAGCCATGCAGCGGGTCAAGGACATGATGGCCGACCTCAACCAGATGCTGGAGGCCGACGCCCGGGGCGAGCACACTCAAGGCGACTTCGACGGCTTCATGGACCGCTACGGCGACATGTTCCCGGAGAACCCGTCCAACCTGGAGGAACTGGTCGACTCGCTGGTCCGCCGGGCTATCGCCGCGCAGCGCCTGCTCGGCTCGCTCACCGACGGGCAGCGGGACGAGCTGGCCGCGCTGATGGAGCAGACGCTGCAGGACGCGGGGCTGGCCGCGGAGATGTCCCGGCTGTCCGACTCGCTGCGCGCCCGGCGGCCGGAGATGGACATGGCGGCCTGGTCCGGCGACCCGATGACCGGCGATGAGCCGCTTGGCCTCAGCGACGCCACCAGTGCCCTGGCCGACCTGGCCGACCTGGCCGACCTCGAGGGGGAGCTGCGCCAGGACTACCCCGGCGCGCGGCTGGACGACATCGACGAGGCCGCGATCCGGCGGGCCCTGGGCCGCCAGGCCGTGGACGACATGGAGGCGCTCCGGCGGACCGAGCGCGAGCTGGAGAACCAGGGCTACCTCCAGCGCAACGCGGGCCAGCTGGAGCTGACCCCGAAGGCGGTGCGGCGGCTGGGCGAGACCGCGCTGCGCCGGGTGTTCGCGGACCTGCCCGAGGGCGGGTACGGGGACCACGAGCAGCGGGATGCGGGGCAGGCCGGCGAGTACACCGGCGCCACCCGCCGCTGGGAGTTCGGGGACGAGCAGGCTATTGATGCGCCGGCGACGGTGCGCAACGCGCTGCTGCGCGAGGCGGGGACACCACGTACTGATGAATCGCACGGGGTCCGGCTGTCCGGCCGCGACTTCGAGGTCGGGGAGACGCAGCGCCGCACGTCCGCGGCCGTGTGCCTGCTGGTCGACCTGTCCTACTCGATGGCGCTGCGCGGCACCTGGGGCGCGGCCAAGCAGACCGCGCTGGCCCTGCACGCGCTGGTGCGCAGCCGGTTCCCGCAGGACTCCATCCAGGTCATCGGGTTCTCCAACTACGCACGCGAGCTGCGCGAGACCGACCTGGCCGGGCTCGGCTGGGACATGGTGCAGGGCACCAACCTGCACCACGCGCTGGTGCTGGCCGGCCGCTACCTGGACCGGCGGCCCGAGCACGACCCGGTGGTGCTGATCGTGACCGACGGCGAGCCCACCGCGCACCTGCGCCGGGACGGCCGGTCCTGGTTCGACTGGCCGCCCGCGCCGGAGACGATCCAGCTCACCCTGGCCGAGGTGGACAAGATGACCCGGCGGCACGCCTCGCTGAACGTGTTCATGCTGGCCGAGGACGAGCGGCTGACCGACTTCGTGAACGAGGTGGCCCGGCGCAACGGCGGCCGGGTCCTGAACGCCGTCCCGGAACGGCTCGGCGAGTTCGTGGTCCGCGACTTCCTGCGGACCCGCCGGGAGTCGCGCCGGTAGCGCGACGGGCCCTACCCCAAACACTGGGATAGATTTTGCTTTAGGGCGTTTCGGACGTGCCGCAGACGGTGGGATCTCGTAGTAGCGTTCGGCCGTTACAGCTATGGGCGGGCCGAAGGGGTGGCAGCTGGCCAGGCCTGCATATCTCTAGGAGGATCTCGTGAGTACTGTCACCGAATCAGGCACGCGCTCTTCGGGGAAGCGTATCGGCGCCCTGATTCTTGCCATCATCGGCATTCTGCTGATCATCCTGGCCTTGATCTACCTGACGACCGCGGCCGGTTCGCTGCCCAGCTTCATCCCGGGCCACGTGCACGGCTCCACCGGTCACCATCCGCTGCGTACCGGCGTGGCCCTCATCGTGGGCCTGGTCCTGCTGGGCGGGGCCTGGTGGCTGGGCTTCGGCGGGCGGAAGGCACGTAGCTAGAGCCTGGTCACGATTTGCTCACTGGGCCGCCCCCGTCACATCGGGGGCGGCCTCAACTCTAGGATCATGGCATGTCTTTTACCGACCGGCTGCTGGTGTGGTTCCACATCGCTTTCGTCATTTTTGCCATTGGCCCGGTCACGATCGCGACCATGTCCACGCCGCGTTATATCCGGGCCCGCAACGTGGGCGTGCTCCGCTACCTGTCCCGGATGACCCGGATCTTCGGCGCGGCGTCGCTCGGCGTGCTGCTCTTCGGCATCATCGCCGGCCAGTCCCTGCACGACATGACCAAGACGTGGGTGACCGCGTCCTTGACGCTCTTCGTGGTGGCCCTGGTCCTGCTGGCGCTCATCATGCGGGACCAGCACAAGGCGATCGTCGCCGTCGAGGGCAGCCTCGCGGCGGCCGGCGAGGCGCCCGCGGTGGCGTCTGCTCAGGCCGGGAGCCCGGTGTCCCCCGGAGCCGAGCCCACGGCGGCGGACGTCGAGCCCGCCCCGGCCGAAACGCAGACGGCCACCGCCACCGCTACCCCCACCGCGGCCCGCGTGCACGCGGCCACGGTCGAGCGCGGCCGGATCGCCTCGCTGGCCGGCGTGGTCAGCATCATCTGGCTGGTCATCCTGGTGCTGATGGTCTGGAGGCCCTGAGCGACGGCCCCGGGGCTCCCGGGGCTAGAGACCCGCGAGCGCCTGGCGGAGGTCCTCGACCAGGTCCTCCGGTGTCTCGATGCCGACCGACAGCCTGATCAGGTCGTCCGGCACCTCCAGCGGCGAGCCGGCCGCCGAGGCGTGCGTCATCCGGGCCGGATGCTCGACCAGGGACTCCACCCCGCCCAGCGACTCCCCCAGCGTGAACAGCCGGGTCCGGCCGCAGGCCGCGACCGCGGCCTCCCCGCCGCCGCGGACCCGGAACGACACCATCCCGCCGAAGTCCCGCATCTGCTTGACCGCGATCTCGTGGCCGGGGTGCCCGGGCAGGCCGGGGTAGCGCACCTCGGTCACCGCCGGGTGCCTGGTCAGCATCTCGGCCACCCGCGCCGCGTTCCGCGAGTGCTGGTCCATGCGGACGGCCAGGGTCTTCACGCCGCGCAGGGTCAGCCAGGCGTCGAACGGGCCGGCCACCGCGCCGGTCGTGTTCTGCAGGAACGCCAGCCGCTCGCCGAGCCCGGGGTCGGCCACCACCAGCGCGCCGCCGACCACGTCCGAGTGGCCGCCGAGGTACTTGGTGGTGGAGTGGACCACGGCGTCGGCCCCGAGCGCGAGCGGCTGCTGCAGGTACGGGGAGGCGAACGTGTTGTCCACCACCAGCAGGGCGCCCGCCTGGTGCGCGACGTCCGCGAGCGCGGCGATGTCCGCGATGGACAGCAGCGGGTTGGTGGGGCTCTCGACCCATAGCACCCGGGCCGGCCGCTCGGCCAGCGCGTCCCGCACCGCGGCCACGTCGCTGATCGGCACCGCGCGGTAGCTCACTCCCCATCCGGCGAGCACCCGGGTCATCAGCCGGAACGTCCCGCCGTACGCGTCGTTGGGGATGATCACATGGTCCCCGGGACCGCAGACGGTGCGCAGCAGGGCGTCCTCGGCCGCCATCCCGGAGGCGAACGCCAGCGCGCGGCGCCCGCCCTCCAGCGCGGCCAGGCACTCCTCGAGGGAATGGCGGGTGGGGTTCGCGGTCCGCGAGTACTCATAGCCGTCCCGCAGCCCGCCCACGCCGTCCTGCTTGTAGGTGGACACCTGGTAGATGGGCGGGACCACCGCGCCGGTCTGCGGGTCTGGCTCCTGGCCTGCGTGGATGGCCAGCGTCTCGAAGCCGCCTGGGTAGCTGGCTGAGCTCTCGCCTGGGCCTCCGCCAGGGTTCCCGTCCGGGTTTGCGGATGAGTTGATCGTCACGCATCACACTCTGCCACGCCGCGCCCCCTGGTCAGCTCAACTCGACCAGGGCGAGGGCTCGGTGCCGGCGCGGCGGGCAGAGGAAGTTCTGCCGCCGGGTCGTGCTGCCCCTGGTGGCGAAGGGGCAGCACGACGCTCGCATCATCCGGCCCGGTGGTGACCGTGATGGGCCCGGTGGCCGTCATGGGCCCGCTGGGTGGACTGGGCCTGCTGGGCGGACTGGGCCTGCTGGGCGGACTGGGCCTGCTGGGCCGGCCGGGCCTGCCGGCGGGCCGGGCCCGGTCGGCGGGCTCCCCCGACGCGGCGAATTCCAGCAGCGGGAAAGCCCGGTGCCGGCGCGGCGGGACCAGGAAGTTCTGCCGCCGGGTCGCGGTGATGTGCCGCTCCAGGCCGTTATCGTCGCTCTGGCCATCCAGGAATTCCTTCTCGAATTCCTGCGCCGCCTGGGAGGTGCGCATCCGCGCGAACAGGTCGGCGGTCGGCACGTAGATCAGGAACTGCAGCTTGAACTGGCTGCTGCCCGCGGGGACGTCGGTCCCGTTCGCCCCGGGGAAGGTGCGGAAGGCGGGCACGTCCATGCCGTCGAAGCCGGGACCGTCGGCCCGGATGTGCAGCGGTGTGCCGTTCGCGGCCCGGGAGACCTGCTGCAGCGCCTCCTCGTGCCCGATCCGGGGCTCGCCGGTGAAGGTGGCGCCCAGCCGGGCGTTCGCCGGGGTGAACTTGCCCGCCCGGTCCTGCGCCTGCAGCAGCGCGGCGGCGGTGCCCTGGAACACGTTGTTGACGAACGCGGGGCCGCCCCCGTCGCGGAACTGCTCCGCGTGCCCCTCGGAGGGGATCCCGCGGGAGGTGCCGAGCTGGTTGGAGCGGAACATGTACTGGCAGCGCTCGGTGAAGGGCTCCCCGCGGGATGCCTCGGGTCCTGACCCGGCAGGCTGTAGAACTGGTAGAGATCCTCGATGACGTGCGAGAAGTGAGCGATGGAGCCGTTGTCGAAGTAGTCGCCAGGCTGGGCGCTGGTCAGCCTGGCCGACGCGTCGCCGGCGAACGTGACGAGCGGGGCCGGCCCGCTGGCGTTCACCTGCTGGTCCACGAAGCCCATGGTCATCGTGGAGTTGGGGTTGATCCTGGACGCGAACTCGAAGTCCGTGCTGCTCAGCCACCTTCCGCGGCAGGCCCGGCTGGACGAACTGGATCCGCGGCGCCTGGAAGCGGTACAGCCCCCGAAGTCGGGCGACGGCACGTCCTGGCCGTTGAGATTGTTGCTGCCCTGCAGCCACAGCGCCACGGCACTCAGGTTGGTGAGCGAGTCGCTGCGGAAATGGAAGAGCAGGTCGTTGGACTCGATCACGACGTTGACGTTGAAGCGGTCCTTGATGACGTGGGGAATCAGCGCGCCCGGGCCCCCGACCAGGCCGTCCACCACGTCAGTGGGGAACGGGGTGGCCTCCTCGAGCACGGGCCGGCCTGGGTCGGCCAACAGGGTCGGCAGGCTGGCTGCTGACCAGCGCCTGCGGCAGCCGGGCGAAGTACGGCAGGCCGTAGGACACCGAGAAGATGAGCAGCCCCGACGGGCTGGCCGGAAAGCTGGCCTCGATCGTGGCCAGCGCGCTGGCCAGCGTGGACTGGTCGGACAGGGTCGGCGTCCGGGTCAGCACGGCCGGCACGAACAGCGAGTAGACCGGGGGGAACCCGACGGTGACGGCACCGGCGCCGTCGTCGAAGACCTGCGGCGGGTCGACGAACGCGCCCATGTCGAACTGGATGTCGGAGAACGCCGGCCGCGGCCGGGGATGGGCGATCCGGCGCCCACCCTAACCGCTCGAAGAGCACCGCCTGGGAGACCAGGAAGGCGGCGCCGCCGCCTCCTTTGATCGCGGACCGCCGGCTGATCACCGTGCGCCTGAAGTTCCGCTGCGTCCATGTGCTTTCCTCCTTTGACGATGGCGCGACCGTCATTGACGGCCGCACGGCTCCCCGGCCGGCGAGGTAAGAGATCGGGGCTAACGTAAATCCGGCTGGCGCGCGGGAACACTGGCCGGATGAAACTTTTATCCCAGCGCGCGTTTTCGGCCGCGCAGCGCGACGCCGCAGTCCCACTGGCGGATAGCTCGCCGCCACGTGGGGAGATGCCCCGGACAGGCGATCACGCAGGCAGCCGGCCGACGCGGATTACGGTCCGCTTACGGCACTTCCCGATTATCAGAATTGGCCAGGCTGCTTTCGCCCCGCTGGCCGCGCAAACACCGATAACGCGTGGCTTTATCGCGATACGAATAAGGCTACGGATACCCGCAGAGCCACATTCACGGGGTGGCGGCGCCAGGAAGGTCAGCACGTCCTGCCGGGTGATCAGCCCGGCCGGGCGGCCATCCACCAGGACCACCGCGGCGCCCGCCTTCTCCAGCGCGCCCACCGCCCGGCTGACCGGCTCTCCCGAGCCCACCATGGGCAGCGGCGCCGACATGAGCCCCCCGATCGGGTCGTGCGGGCGGGCCCGGCCGGACACCAGCGCGTCCAGCAGGTCGCGCTCCACGATGGAACCGACCACCTCCGCGGCCATCACCGGCGGCTCCTCCTTCATCACCGGCAGCTGGGAGACGTTGTACTCCCGGAGCAGCCCGATCGCGGCCGACACGGTCTCCTCCGGGTGGGCGTGCACGAACTCCGGCAGCCCGGGGCGCTTGCGGCCCAGCACGTCGGCCACCCGGGGCTCTTTGGTCTCGGAGGTGAGGAAGCCGTAGTCGGCCATCCACTCGTCGTTGAAGATCTTCGCCAGGTAGCCGCGCCCGGTGTCGGGGAGCAGCACCACGATCACATCGCCGGGCGCGGCGGCCTCGGCCACGCGCAGCGCGGCCACCACGGCCAGCCCGCAGGACCCCCCGGTGAGGAGGGCCTCCTCCCGGGCGAGCTTGCGGGTCATCAGGAACGACTCGGCGTCGCTGACCGCCATCACCTCGTCGCACACGGCCGGGTCGTAGTTGGCCGGCCAGATATCCTCGCCCACCCCCTCGACCAGGTAGGGGCGCCCGGTGCCGCCGGAGTACACCGACCCCTCCGGGTCGGCCCCGATCACCCGGACCCGGCCGCCGGAGACCTCCTTGAGGTAGCGGCCGGTGCCGGTGATGGTGCCGCCCGTGCCGATGCCCGCCACGAAGTGGGTGACCCGCCCGTCGGTCTGGGCCCAGATCTCCGGGCCGGTGGAGTGATAGTGCGAGGCCGGGTTCTCCGGGTTGGCGTACTGGTCGGGCTTCCAGCCGCCGGGGATCTCGGTGGCCAGCCGGCTGGACACCGAGTAATAGGAGTCGGGGTGCTCCGGGGACACGGTGCCCGGGCAGACCACGACCTCGGCGCCGTAGGCCCGCAGGACGCTGATCTTGTCCTGGCCGACCTTGTCCGGGCAGACGAACACGCACCGGTAACCCTTCTGCGCGGCCACGATGGCCAGGCCGACCCCGGTGTTGCCGGAGGTGGGCTCCACGATGGTGCCGCCCGGGCTCAGCGCGCCGGACTTTTCCGCCGCCTCCACCATCCGCAGCGCGATCCGGTCCTTGACCGAGCCGCCCGGGTTGAAGTACTCGACCTTGGCCAGCACGGCCGGGGCCTGGCCCCCGCCTACCGCCTTCGTCACCGCGCGCAGCCTGACCAGCGGGGTGTTCCCGACCAGCTCGATCAGGGACTCATGGACTTGCATCGCCAACCATCCTTTGCCGACCGGATCATTGACGCTATCTCACCGGCGTGCACCCTGGGATTAAGCGCGCCCGCTCACTGGTTTACGCTACTGGTCAGTAATCTGACGTGTCCCGCCCAGTTCGCCGCGGCAGCAAGGGAGCCCGCCATGCCCGAGGCAGTCATCGTCGCCACCGCACGCTCACCGATCGGCCGCGCCTTCAAGGGATCGATGACGTCGATCCGCCCCGACGACCTCACCGTGCAGCTGGTCTCCGCGGCGCTGGCCAAGGTCCCGCAGCTCAGCCCGGACGACCTCGACGACCTCATGCTCGGCTGCGGCCTGCCCGGCGGTGAGCAGGGCTTCAATATGGCCCGCGTGGTCGCGGTGCTCCTCGGCTACGACAAGCTGCCCGGCACCACGGTGACCAGGTACTGCTCGTCCTCGCTGCAGACCACCCGGATGGCCTACCACGCCATCAAGGCCGGCGAGGGCGACGCGTTCATCTCGGCCGGCGTGGAGTGCGTCAGCCGGTTCGCCACGGGCAGCAGCGACAGCTGGCCCGACACGCACAACTCGCTGTTCGCCGACGCGGAGGCCCGCTCCGGTGCACTCGCGGCGGGCGGCGCGCCGGTGTGGCACGACCCGCGGGAGGACGCCAGGATCCCGGACGTCTACATCGCGATGGGCCAGACCGCGGAGAACGTGGCCCAGCTGCGCGGGATCACGCGCGCGGCCCAGGATGAGTTCGGCGTCCGGTCGCAGAACCTGGCCGAGAAGGCGCTGGCCAACGGGTTCTGGCAGCGGGACATCACGCCGGTCACGCTGCCGGACGGGACCGTGGTGAGCGCCGACGACGGGCCGCGCCCGGGGACCACCCTGGAGAAGGTGGCCAGCCTGAAGCCGGTGTTCCGGCCGGACGGGACGGTCACCGCGGGGAACTGCTGCCCGCTCAACGACGGCGCGGCGGCGGTCGTGGTGATGAGCGACGTCAAGGCGGCCCAGCTCGGGATCACCCCGCTGGCCCGGATCGTGTCGACCGGCGTGACCGCGCTGTCCCCGGAGATCATGGGCCTGGGGCCGGTGGAGGCCTCACGCCAGGCGCTGAAGCGGGCCGGGATGACGATCGGCGACATCGACCTGGTGGAGATGAACGAGGCGTTCGCCGCGCAGGTCATCCCCTCCTACACCGAGCTCGGCATCGACCCCGACAAGCTGAACGTGAACGGCGGGGCGATCGCGGTCGGCCACCCGTTCGGCATGACCGGGGCCCGGATCACGTCCACCCTGCTGAACAGCCTCCAGTTCCACGACAAGACCTACGGCCTGGAGACCATGTGCGTGGGCGGCGGCCAGGGCATGGCCATGATCGTGGAGCGGCTCTCCTGCAGGCTGCCCTCCGGGCAACGCCCAGGTGAAGCCGGACTATCCGGGGTATTGCGGAAGGCTTACGCCAGGGGGTTGTCAGGGGCGCACCGGTGGTGCAGGCTCGAACGAAGAGACCAGCCTGCCCCTGGAGGTGGCCATGTCGCTAAATCACTCGCCGGAGATGCACCAGAACATCATCGCCCGGATCCCCGCGGTGACCGGGCGCGAACTCCGAGAGTGGTTCATGCGGCTGGAATCCGGGCCCCCGTTCTCCCGTTGTGAGGAACGGGCTCACTGGCTATCCGACGAGCATGGCCTGTCCCACGGCTATGCCTCCGCGATCGTGCACGAGTACGAGTTCCGCCGCCGCCTCAGGCTGAACAGCGCCTGAGCTAGCCAGCACGAGCGTTAGCCAGCACAGAGCTGTTAGCCAGCACTGAGCTGTTAGCCAGCACTGAGCTGTAAGGTAACGCCATGCAGCCAGACGAGGCCCGGGATTTCCTGCGCGCGAACCACCGGGCGGTGCTGGCGACCGCCCGCGCTGACGGGCGTCCCCAGCTGTCCCCGGTGACCTGCGGTCTCGACGAGGCCGGGCGGGTGATCATCAGTACCAGGGAGACGGCGGTCAAGACCAGGAACCTGCGGCGTAACCCGCTGGCCTCGCTGTGCGTGTTCACCGACGCCTTCTTCGGCCCGTGGGTCCAGGTAGAGGGCGAAGCGGAGATCATCTCGCTGCCCGAGGCCATGGAGCTCCTGGTCGGGTACTACCGGGTCGTGTCCGGTGAGCACCCCGACTGGGAGGACTACCGGGCCGCGATGATCCGGGACCGGCGGTGCGTGGTCCGGATCGAGATCACCCGGGCCGGCCCGGACATCAGCGGCTAGGTTCGGCCCGGCCCGACTGGCCCCGTTGCCACGGCACGCGCACCACAGCACGCGCGGCCACGGCACGCGCCACCACGGCACGCGCGGCCACGGCGCGACAACTTCTGTCCCCGGTACCGCAACTCCTTTCCCCGGTACGCAGGTGGAGCCCCGGGACTGCGTCTTCTGCCTTCTCCCGGCTTGCCGGTGCCGGGTGCCGCCGCGGGCCGCCCTCCAGCACGCTCAGTCAGCGCCGTCACCGCGATCCATGGCCGGCGTACCGTCGATCTACCGAGCCGAATGGGGCAACTGTGGCCAAAATCGATCCGGCCGGGTTGCACTCACCGCGATCAGAGTTCCCGTTGGAACAACCGTCCTGCTCATGGCATGTTTGGCCAGATTTTGCCGAGTGGCGATTTAGCCCGTGAACATGATCGGTAACGCCGTGAATGGCGCCCTTATCGCACTCAGTGCCGCGATACTGTGCCGATACTGCCGCGATACCCTGCATCTTGTTCGCCAAGCGAACTGCGCGATAGCCTGTGCCAGCAGGTCTTCCTGGGCAGATCAGCGCAGCTCCGGGGAGCACTTACGCATGAGTGCCCCCGGTCGGAGTCGAACCGACACTGGGGACCCTTTTAGGGGGCCGGCCTCTTCCCTTGGGCTACGGGGGCTGGGTAATAATACCCCGGAGCGTCTGAGCGACTCTCGGGCAGCCGAATTGATACAGATTGTTTCGCCCGGGGGGAGTTATCTATTTTCACTTGGACGCCGAATGCAAAGCGTAACCATTTCGATTACGTTCGACGGCGTTTGCTTACGGAGCGTTACCGAGCATGTGATGGCCCCGGGACCTCGCCTAAGCCGGCCAACCCGCGAGCTCGCTGGAAGACCGCATCCAGCATGCCAGGGGTGACCCGGCCAGTGAACGTGTTCTGCTGACTCGGGTGATAACAGCCCATCAGCACCACATCCTGGCCGGGGACCGCCGAGCCCAGGGTGACTTCCACGCCGTGGCCGAAGCGCGGCCGGGGCCGCGGCACCGTGAAACCGGTGTCGCCCAGCACGGGCCACAGCGCCTGCCAGGCGTAACCGCCCAGGCAGACGATGACGCGCAGCGACCCGGTCAGGAAACCGATCTCCCTGGTCAGCCACGGCGCGCACGTGTCGCGCTCGGTGACCGTCGGCTTGTTGGCCGGCGGGGCACAGCGGACCGCGGCGGCCACCCAGGTGTGCAGCAGCCGCTGCCCGTCCCCGGCCCGGACGCTGTCCGGCTGGGCGGCCAGGCCGCAGCGGTACAGCGAGGCGAACAGCACGTCGCCGCTCCGGTCCCCGGTGAACACCCGGCCGGTCCGGTTCCCGCCGTGCGCCGCCGGGGCCAGCCCGGCGATCAGGATCCGCGGCTGGTCGTCTCCCCAGCCCGCGATCGGCCGTCCCCAGTACGGCTCGGTGAGGTGCGCCCGGCGCTTGACCCGGGCCACCTCCTCGCGCCACTCCACCAGCCGGGGGCAGGCCCGGCACACCGATTCCCGGGCCAGCAGCTCGGCGAGGGTGCCGGCCTCCGCGGCGAGCGCCCGGACCCCGGCCGGGTCGTGCGCCACCGGGGTGTCCGGGGTCGCCGGATCACCCGGCCAGCCTGAACCCGGCGCTGCTGGACCAGGCTCGGCCGACCGAAGGCTCACGCCAATGCCCAGAGCCCAGGCGATCCCGTCCAGGATGTCGTGCTCGCTGGCCAGCACCTCGGCGAAGCCGAACCGCCGCATGATCTGGTCCAGCACCATGGCCCCGCCCGCGATCACATCGGCCCGGCCCGGGTGCATCACCCCGAGCGCGGCCCGCTCCGCGCGGGTCTGGCCCAGCAGCCTGCGGGCCTGGGCGCTGACCTGGTCCGCGGTCACCCTGGTGTGGTGGATCCGGGCCGAGTCGTACTCCCTGAGCCCCAGGGCCAGGCCGGCCACGGTGGTCACCGAGCCGGCCAGGCCGACCAGGGTCCGGGCGTCGGCGACCGGGATCGCCGCGGCCACCGTGTCCAGGGCGGCGCCGATGTCCGCGGCCGCCGCCCGGACCTCATCCGGGCGGGGCGGGTCGGAGTGCAGGTGACGCTCGGTCAGCCGGACACAGCCGATGTCCACCGACACCGCGCTGACCCCGCCAGGTCCCCGGTACCCAGCCCCGCTGGCCCCCGCCTCGCCGATCACGAATTCGGTGGAGCCGCCGCCGATGTCCACCACCAGGCAGGGGCCGCTCCCTGGCCCCGCGGACCCCCCGGGTGCAACGAACTCGGCGGTGGCCCCGGTGAACGACAGGTAGGCCTCGTCCATGCCGCTGAGCACCTCGGGCTCCAGGCCCAGGATGCCCTTAACGCCCCGGACGAAGTCGTCGGCGTTGGCGGCGTCCCGGGTAGCGCTGGTCGCCACCATCCGGACGGCGCCCACCGACAGATCCCTGATGATCCTGGCGTATCCGGCCAGCGCCCGCAGCGTGCGCTCCAGCGCCTCGGGCGCCAGCCGCCCGGTCGAATCGACGCCCTGGCCCAGCCGGACGATCTCCATCCGCCGGTCCACGTCGGTGAGCCGGCCCGCGGCCGGGTCCACGTCCGCGACCAGCAGCCGCAGCGAGTTGGTGCCGCAGTCGATGGCCGCGACCCGGGCCGTGCTCATGAGTCGCACGGGACGCGCGAGTCGCACGGGACGCACGGGCCCGCCGCCCACCAGGCCCCGGCCTCGTCGGCCGCCTCCCGGCCCAGCGGGTTGGCGCCCGGCACGGCGAGTTCGTGCGCGACCAGGGCGTGCAGGCATTTCACCCGGTCCGGCAGGCCGCCCGCGCTCTGCGTGCCGGGCGGGAGCGGCTCCACCCCCGCGGCCGCCGCGGCCGCCGCACGCCGGCCGGTGTAGTCACGGTGCGCGGCCTGCTGCGCGGCCCGCAGGTCCGGGTCGGCGGCCAGCCGCTGCTGCATGTCCCGCATCAGGCCGCCGGATTCGAGCCTGCTCACCGCGGCCACCGCCCGGGGGCAGGTGAGGTAGAACAACGTGGGGAAGGGGGTACCGTCCTCCAGCCGGGGTGCGGTCTCCACCACGTCCGGGCAGCCGCACGGGCAGCGGTGCGCCACCCCGCGCAGTCCCCGGGGCGGCCGGCCGAGCTGCTCGGCGACCACCTGCTCGTAGCCCACGGGGAAGTCGTCACTCATGCACTCGTCACTCACTGCTCCATGCACGGGGCCCTGATCCGCCTGGCGGACCGAGTGCCACAGGCGCTCGTACCACGGAGTGCTCGCGGCCGCGCTCCCGGCGGAGCTGCGTCCGGCCGCCTGGCCACCGATGATCACGTAGCAGTTGGCCCCGGGCAGGCACATGTGCAGCCGGTCCTGGGCCTGCTGCTCGATGTAGGCCGGGTCACCCAGGCGCAGCGCCTCGGCCCGCAGCCGGGCCAGCTCGGCCGTGGTGGCCTGGCTCTGCGCCTGGAGCTGGTCGATCTGGCGGCGCTGGGCGATGTACTCACGCACCGGGTAGGCCAGGCTCAGCGCGATCGCGCAGACGACCACCGCCAGGACGGCGGCCCGGCTGGTGAACCGGGCCCGTTCTGGCGGCGGCGGCCGCCGGGGCTGCGCGCCGGACATCACTCAGCCGCGGTCCAGCGGGGGAACGCCGCGGTGCCGGCGTAGCTGGCCGCGTCGTCGAGGAGTTCCTCGATGCGCATCAGCTGGTTGTACTTGGCGACCCGCTCACCCCGGGCCGGCGCGCCCGACTTGATCTGGCCCGCGTTGACCGCCACCGCGAGGTCGGCGATGGTCGTGTCGTCCGTCTCCCCGGACCGGTGCGAGATCATGCAGCTGAACCCGCTGCGCTGGGCCATGGCCACCGCGTCGAGCGTCTCGGTGATCGAGCCGATCTGGTTCACCTTGACCAGCAGCGAGTTCGCCGCACGCTCGGTGATGCCGCGGCGCAGCCGTTCGGGGTTGGTGACGAACAGGTCGTCCCCGACGATCTGCACCCGGTCGCCCACGGCCGCGGTCAGCGTCGTCCAGCCGTCCCAGTCCTCCTCGGACAGCGGGTCCTCGAGCGACACGATCGGGTAGGCGTCCAGCCATTCGGTGTAGATGCGGGTCATCTCGGCCGCGTTCTTGGCGGAACCCTCGAACTGGTAGGCACCGTCGGAGTAGAACTCGGTGGCCGCGGCGTCGATGGCCAGCCCGACGTCGAGGCCCGGGCTGAACCCGGCCTTGCCGATCGCCTCGACGATCAGGTCGAGGGCGGCCCGGTTGGTGTCCAGGTCCGGGGCGAAACCGCCCTCGTCCCCGACCCCGGTGGACAGGCCGTGCTGCTTCAGCACCGACTTCAGCGCCTGGTAGGTCTCCGCGCCCCACTGGACGGCCTCGGTGAACGTGGACGCGCCGATCGGCGCGATCATGAACTCCTGGATGTCCACGCTGTTGTCCGCGTGGGCCCCGCCGTTGAGGATGTTCATCATGGGCACCGGCAGCACGTGCGCGTTCGGCCCGCCCAGGTAGCGGAACAGGGGCAGGGCCGCGGACTGCGCGGCGGCCTTGGCCACCGCCATGCTGGTGCCGGTGATGGCGTTCGCGCCCACCCGCGACTTGTCCGGGGTCCGGTCCAGGTCGATCATGGCCTGGTCGATCAGGCGCTGGTCATCGGCGTCGTAGCCGAGCAGCTCGGGCTGGATCTCGTCGATGACCGCCTGGACGGCCTTGGTCACCGACTTGCCGCCGTACTCGTCACCGCCGTCCCGCAGTTCCACCGCCTCGAAGGCGCCGGTTAACGCGCCGCTCGGGGCCGCGGCGCGGCCCAGCGAGCCGTCGTCGAGGGCGACCTCGACTTCCAGGGTGGGGTTTCCGCGGGAATCCAGAATCTGCCTGGCATGCACCGCCTCGATCGAGGCCACGACGACTCCTGAAGCTCGGCTGACTTGTCCGTAATGGAGCCTAGTGGAGTCACGGCCGGGGTCGGCACCGGCCACGCCGACCTCGAACCTCTCAGTCGGTATCCGCCTGGTCACTCCGCTGTTCCGCTTCCCAGCGGCGCACCAGGTCAGCGTAGCGCCGGGCGGCGGCACGCAGCTCGAGCTCCGGGTCGAGGCCCGCCCGGCGGGCCTCGGCCACCAGCTCGAACAGCTCCGCTCCCAGGCGGGCGCCCTCGTCCGGGCCGCCGGGGACGGCCAGATCCGGGGGCAGGCCGGCGCGCTCGGCGCGGCCCTGCAGCTGGGCGGCCAGGGCCAGCGCGGGCTGGCCGAGCGGCACCCCGTCCAGGGCGGAGGCGGGCCGGTCGCCGGTGGCCCGCCCGGCCCGCTCGGCCGCCTTGATCGCGTCCCAGTTGCGGGTCACGTCGTCCGCGCCGGACACGGTTACCGAGCCGAACACGTGGGGGTGCCGCCGGACCAGTTTGGTCACGATGCCGTCGGCCACGTCGTCCACCGTGAACCCGGTGCCGTCGGAACGCTCGGCGGCCACCCGGGCGTGGAACATGACCTGGAGCAGGACGTCACCGAGTTCCTCGCGCAGCGCCGCCCGGTCGCCGCTTTCCAGCGCGTCCAGCGCCTCGTAGGACTCCTCGAGCAGGTAGGGCGCCAGCGACTCGTGGGTCTGCCGGGCGTCCCACGGGCAGTTCCGGCGCAGCGTGTCCATCACCGAGACCAGGGTGAGCAGCTCCCCGCCGGGCAGCGACGAGGAGCCGTAGACCACCTCGACCGCGGTACCGGCCGGGCCGCCGGGCCCGCCCAGCTCGTCAGCCAGCGCCAGCGGGCCGGGGATCTCGCCCGCGGGACGGCCCGGGGGATCAGCCGGGCTCAGCCACACGACGGTCCCATCAAGCACGGTCCCATCAAGCACGGTCCCATCGAGCACGGTGTCATCAAGCACGGGGCCCTCCGCCGCGGCCATCGCGCCGGTGAGCAGGCCGGCCAGCGCGGGGGCGCTGCCCCGCCGCTCCCGGCCAGCACCTCCCAGGCGATCCCGGCCTCGTCCAGCGCGGGCAGCAGGGGGTGGTCGGCCGAAGGGGCCAGCACCCGCGCCGCCCCGGCCAGGATCTGCCAGGCCCGCCAGCTGAGCAGGCCGGCCCGGACCGTGGGCGCGGTCACCAGCAGCACCAGACGCCGGCTCGGGCCAGGGTCTCGGGCGGTATGACCGTTAGCTGCCTGGTCTGTCACTGCGGTCGCTCCGGCCGCCTCAGCAAGCGGGCGTCAGCTGCGGGCTGGGCGTCGGGGACGCGCTGGGGCTGGGCGATGCGCTGTGCGGGGCCGCCGCGAGCTTGGCCGGCGCCGGGATCACCGACACCTGGCTGTAGTCCAGCCGCCCGAACTGCGGGTTGACGCGGATGCCCATGCTCTTGGCCGCCCGGCACTGGTAGGTGTTGAACTGGTTCCCCAGCGTCTGCAGGGCCGCGGAGGCGGTCGGCAGCGTGCCGCCGTCGAGCCGGTCCAGCAGCTGGTTCTGGATGGCCACGTACCGGCCCAGCTCGTTGATCTGGTCCGGCGGTATCCCGTTGGCCACGGCCAGATCGGTGAGCGTGACCCCGCTCTGCTTGGCCTGGGCGGACGCCGACGCGAGCGCCGACTGGGTCTCGGCGCGGGTGATGGTCAGGTGGTTGCGCGCCGCCATCTGCTCCCGGACCCGGAAGCGGACCAGCCAGCTGAGCACCTGCTGGGGCATCTGCGACGCCGGGAACTGGAGCTGGACCTTGGCCTTGTCCGCCTTGTAGGCCGCGTCCAGGTTGTTCACCTCGGCCGACACGGTCGCGGTGGGGATCCGCGACGTGTTCGTGACGGCTGCCGCGCCCAGCTGGACGTTCCCGCAGGCGGTCAGCGCGAGCGCAGCGGCCAGCGCCGCGGCGGTCAGGGTGATGGGGGTGCGGAGCACGACGGCGTCCCTTCCTATCCCTCAGGTGTCACCGGTGCGTCAGGCTCGAAGATGGCCTCGATGAGCTGCGCGCACCAGGTCAGGAGTTCGGTGTCCCGGAGCAGCGGGGCGCCCGGCGGGGCGGGCTGTCCCGGGCGCCGGCCTGATCCTGCCCTGGGCACCGGTACGAGCATGCTACGGGTGGCCGGCTTGAGCACGGTCTTCGGGTACAGCCGCTGGACCCGGACCTGGCGTGAGTCGGGCAGGTTGACCGGGGAGAACCGGAGGAACGTGCCCTGCTGGACGATGTCGGTCAGCCCGGCCCGCCGCGCCCGGGCCCGCAGCCGGGCCACGTCGAGCAGGCTGGTCACCGGCTCCGGCGGCGGGCCGTAGCGGTCGGTGAGCTCGTCACGGACTTCCGCGATGTCGTCGGGCGAGTCGATGGCCGCGATCCGGGTGTACGCCTCCAGCCGCAGCCGCTCGCCGGCCACGTAGTCGTGCGGGATGTGCGCGTTGACCGGCAGCTCGACCCGGACCTCGGGCCGCTCGGCCGGCCCGTCGCCCTTCAGCTCGCTGACCGCCTCGCCGATCATCCGCACGTACAGGTCGAACCCGACCCCGGCGATGTGCCCGGACTGCTCCCCGCCGAGCAGGTTGCCCGCCCCGCGGATCTCCAGGTCCTTCAGGGCCACGTACATGCCCGCCCCGGCCTCGGTGTGCTGGGCGATGGTGGCCAGCCGCTCGTGCGCGGTCTCGGTCAGCGGCACTTCCGGCGGGTACAGGAAGTAGGCGTACCCGCGCTCGACGCCGCGCCCGACCCGGCCGCGCAGCTGATGCAGCTGGGGCAGCCCGTAGGCGTCGGCGCGGTCCACGATCAGCGTGTTGGCGTTGGGGATGTCCAGCCCGGATTCGATGATCGTGGTGGACACCAGCACGTCGAACTTGCGGTCCACGAAATCGCCCATGATCTGCTCGAGCGTGTGCTCGTTCATCTGGCCGTGCGCCACCGCGATCCGGGCCTCCGGGACCAGCTCGCCGAGGCGGGCGGCCACCCGGCTGATCGAGCTCACCCGGTTGTGCACGAAGAACACCTGGCCGTCGCGGAGCAGCTCGCGCCGGATGGCCGCGCCGATCTGCTTCTCGTCGTAGGGGCCGACCAGGGTCAGCACCGGATGGCGCTCCTCGGGCGGGGTGAGGATGGTGGACATCTCCCGGATGCCGGCGATGCCCATCTCCAGCGTGCGCGGGATCGGGGTGGCCGACATGGCCAGCACGTTGACCTCGGTCCGCATCCGCTTGAGGTACTCCTTGTGCTCCACCCCGAACCGCTGTTCCTCGTCCAGGATGACCAGCCCGAGCCGGGAGAAGTGGGTGTCCGGGGACAGCAGCCGGTGCGTGCCGACCACCACGTCCACCTTGCCCTCGCTCATGTCTTCCCGGATCCGGGCCGCCTCGGCGTCGCTGGAGAACCGGGACAGGCTCGCCACCGTGACCGGGAACGGCGCGAACCGCTCGCTGAACGTCGCGTAGTGCTGCTGCGCGAGCAGCGTGGTCGGGACCAGCACCGCGACCTGCTGGCCGTCCTGGACCGCCTTGAACGCGGCCCGCACCGCGATCTCGGTCTTGCCGTATCCGACGTCACCGCAGATCAGCCGGTCCATCGGGACCGGGCGTTCCATGTCCCGCTTGACCTCGTCGATGGCCTCCAGCTGGTCCGGGGTCTCCACGTACGGGAACGCGTCCTCCAGCTCGCGCTGCCACGGGGTGTCCGCGCCGAACGCGTACCCGGGCGAGGCCATCCGCGCCGAGTACAGCCGGATCAGCTCGCCCGCGATCTGCCGGACCGCCTTCCGCGCCCGGCCCTTGGTCTTGGCCCAGTCCGCCCCGCCCAGCCGGTGCAGGCTCGGTGCCTCCCCGCCGACGTAGCGGGTGACCTGGTCGAGCTGGTCGGTGGGCACGTAGAGCCGGTCCGGCGGCTGGCCCCGCTTGCTGGGCGCGTACTCGATGAGCAGGTACTCCCGGGTGGCGCCCTGGATGTTGCGGCTGGTCATTTCCAGGTAGCGCCCCACGCCGTGCTGCTCGTGCACGACGTAGTCGCCCGTCTGGAGCTGCAGCGGGTCGATGCCAGGACGCCGGCGGGTCGGCATCCGCATGTCCTTGCTGGCGGTCCGCTGCCCGGCCAGATCCTCCTCGGTGAGCACCGCGAGCTTGATCGAGGGCCAGGTGAACCCCTGCCCGATCAGCCCGGTGCTGACGTACGGCACGGACGGCTCGGGCGGCTGGTCCAGGTCGCCGAGGCGGGCCCCGATTTCCTCGCCGCGCAGCATCTCGGCCAGCCGCTGGGCGGGCCCGTGGCCCTCGGTGACCAGCACCACCCGCCAGCCGTCGGCCAGCCACTGGCGCACGTCCGCGACGGCGCGCGCCGTCTCGCCCCGGTAGCCGGGCACTGGTGCGGCGTGCATCTGCAACGAAACGCGTTCCCCCTGGCCGGGGTCCGCCTCGTCCGTGCTGCCGGTAAGAGTGCCCTCGGCACCGGTCGTTTCAGCGCTGCTGAACGGGGTCACCGTCCACCAGGCGATGCCCAGGTGCTGGGCGGCCTCCCGGACCCCGGGCAGCGGCTGGAACGCGGCCGCGCCCAGGTCGATGGGGGCCTGGCCGCCCGCGGCGGCGGTCACCCAGGAGGCCTCCAGGAATTCCTGGCTGGTCCGGACCAGGTCGTCGGCCCGGGCCCAGATCCGCTCGGGATCGCAGGCCAGCACCAGGCCGCCCGGGGGGACGTGGTCGAGCAGGAGTTCCATCCGGTCCGCCAGGACCGGCGCGAACGCCTCCATGCCCTCGACGGCGATACCGTCGGCCAGCTGGCCCAGAATTTCGGCCAGCCCGGGATGATCCTCCGCGAGTCGCCGGGCCCGCTCCCGCACCTCCGGGGTGAGCAGCAGTTCCCGGCACGGCGGCGCCCACAGGCCCTCGGCGGCGGCGTGCAGGCTGCGCTGGTCGGCCGCCCGGAAGTAGCGGATCTCCTCGACCGTGTCGCCCCAGAACTCCACCCGGAGCGGGTGCTCCTCGGTGGGCGGGAACACATCCAGGATGCCGCCGCGGACCGCGATCTCGCCGCGGTGCTCGACCAGGTCGGTGCGCGCGTACCCGATCTCGACCAGGTGCGCGATGACCTCCTCGAAGTCGGCGGCCTGGCCGCTGCGCAGCGCCACCGGCTCCAGGTCACCGAGCCCGCTCACCATCGGCTGGAGCAGGCTGCGTACCGGGGTGACCAGCACGGTGATGGCTCCCGACCGGGCGCTGCCGGAGTCCGGGTGGGCCAGCCTGCGCAGCACGGCGAGCCGCCGTCCCGAGGTGTCCGAGCGGGGCGACAGCCGCTCGTGCGGGAGGGTCTCCCAGGCCGGGAAGTAGGCCACCGTCCCCTCGGGCAGCAGCGATCCGAGCGAGCTGGTCAGGTTCTCCGCCTCGCGGGCCGTCGCCGTCACCGCGAGCACGAACCGGGGCTGGCCCGTGGTGGAATCGGCCGTGGTGGAATCGGCCGTGGTGGAATCGGCCGTGGCAGAATCGGCCGCCCCGGTGCTGGTGGCGATCGAGGCGGCCAGGAAGGGGCGCAGCGCGGGCGGCGCGACGAGGTCGGTGTCAGCGTCGCCCTGGCTCAGGGCGCGCTGCAGCTGGGGATCCGCGGCGATGACGCTGAGCAGTCCGGCGAGGCTCAATGGTGTCCTTGGGGTCAGCAGGAGAAGCTGAGGTAGGCAGCACGAAAGGCCCGCGCTGGCGGGCAGCGGGGGGCCCGGAGCCCTCACGCGGGATACCCCTAGTTTACGTTCCGGGCCAGGCCGCTCGCACCCCAGGCGCTCTGTTAGCCCGGCCTCGCCTACGGGCTCGGCCGCAGAGTTAGCCCGGCCTCGCCTACGGGCTCGGCCGCAGATTGCCCGGACTCGCCACGTCGGCCCGACTACGTTTCGAATGGCAGCGGGACTACGCTATGTGTTTGTGACATCGGTGAGCGGTGTTCCGGGGGGCGGCACTGCCGGCCACGATGTTGCCCGGGGCCAGGGGCGTCATGCCCAGGCCAGGCAACCGCGGGCGCAGACCGGTAACGCACCGGATGATGCCCCGGAGACGGGGCTGTTCGACCGCTGGGCGCTGGGGTACGCGGGCGAGCGGTTCGGGCAGCCGATCGCCGTGCTGCTGGCGGGCGCGATCACGGCCGCCGGTGACCTGGGCGCCGCTGGCTTGCGCGCGGCCGGCGCCGACCTGACCGTCGGCCTGGTCGACGACGACCAGCCGGTCACCCAGGCCGCACGGGGCAGCCACCCGGACCTGGCCCGCTGCCTGCTCGGGGACCTGCGGACGGTGCCGCTGCCGCAGCGCTCCTTCGACATCGTGCAAGCCACCCTGCTGCTGGAGCGGATCGAGCACGCGGAACTGGTCCTGGACCGGCTGGTCGGCGCGCTCAAGCCCGGCGGCCTGCTGTGCCTGCAGGTCCGTGACCGGGACTGCGCGGCCGGCTTCCTGGACCGGGTGCTGCCCGGCTGGACCCGGCGGATGATCTGGCGCAAGCACCGTCCCGGCCGCCCGGGGCCGCATCCGGCGGTATACGAGCGGGTCGCCTCGGCCCGCGGCGTCCAGTCCTACGCGCTGATGCGCGGCCTGGTGATCGCTGCGCAGCAGCCGCTGGGCGGGCTGGCCGGCGGCCTGCGCCCGGCACCCCGGGGCTACCTGGCCGCCCAGAAGGCGGTCGCGGCGCTGTCCCGGGGCCGGCTGACCGCCGCGCATGAGGAAGTGCTCTATGTCATGCGCAAGCCAGAGAACCGGTTCGCCCGTATCCTCTGAGCGGGGCGCCTGCCCGGGGGCGCGGCGCCAGACGGAGGTGAACGTGACCGCTGAGGCACCTGCCGGGCTGTCTGCGGACATAATCGGCCTGCCGGCCTGGACACTGGACGAAGGCCAGCTGGGGGACCTGGAGCTGCTGCTGTCCGGCGCCCTGCCGCCACTGCACGGATTCATGACGGCCGCTGAGGCTGACTCGGTCACGGCCAGCGGGCGGCTGCCGGACGGCACGCCCTGGCCGGTTCCGGTGACGTTCGAGGTGCCGGCCAGCGCCATCAAGCCGGACGCGAGCCGGCTGCTGCTGCAGGACCCGGAAGGCACCCCGCTCGCCGTGCTCGATATCAGGGACCGGACATTTACCGCCCCGGGCCTGGTCCGGCTGGGTGGCCCGGTGACCGGGTACCGCCCGCCCGAGCATGGGCCGTTCCGGCACCTGCGCCGGTCGCCCGCCGAGGTGCGGGACGAGCTCGCGGGTGGCCCGGTCCTGGCCTACGTCACCAGCGCACCGCTGCACGGCCACCAGATCGGCCAGCTCCGGCACGCCGCCGGCCAGCTGAAGGCCCGGCTGCTGCTGCTGCCCATGGTGGCCGGCCCCGCGGAGGTCGTGGGCCGCCCGGACGCCCTGGTGCGCACGGTGCAGGCCGCCGCCCGGCACCTGCCGCCGGGCACCCAGGTCATCCCGGTCCCGCTCCGGCCCTACCACGCGGGGGTCCGCGATGAGCTGGCCCTGCGGGCGATCGTCGCGGCCTCGTACGGGGCGACGCATCTGCTGGCCGAGAAGCCGCTGGAGCCCGCCAGCCTGCCGGGCAGCGGGGGCGATGGCGGGTCCCGGCCGGATCCGGTCATCCCGGTGCTCTCCCCCGGCGACTGGGCTTACGACCCGGCCGCCGAGGTCTGGCGGCCGCTGTCCCTGATCGAGGCGGGCACCGAGCGCACCGACCTGGCGTCTGGCGAGCTCGAGGACATGCTGGACCACGGGGTGGAGGTGCCCGCGTGGTTCACCCCGCCCGCGGTGGCCCAGGAACTGCGCCAGGCCCGGCCGCCGCGCCGCGAGCGGGGCCTGGTCATCTTCCTGACCGGCCTGTCGGGTTCCGGCAAGTCCACCCTGGCCCGCGCGCTGCGCGACGCGCTGACCGAGCGGGGCCAGCGGACCGTGTCCCTGCTGGACGGGGACCTGGTCCGGACGCTGCTGTCCGCCGGGCTGACGTTCTCCCGCGAGGACCGGGACCTGAACATCGCCCGGATCGGGTTCGTGGCCACCGAGGTCGCGCGGCATGGCGGTATCGCGATCTGCGCGCCGATCGCCCCGTACGCGCAGGCCCGGCAGGAGGTCAGGCGCGCGGTCCAGGAAGTCGGCGATTTCCTGCTGATCCACGTGGCCACACCCGCCGAGGTGTGCGAGGCACGGGACCGGAAGGGCCTGTACGCCAAGGCGCGCGCGGGCCTGATCGACCACTTCACCGGGGTGTCGGACCCCTACGAGGAGCCGGACGACGCCGACCTGGTCCTCGACACGTCAGTGCTCACCCGCCAGGAGGCGCTGGACTCGGTCCTGCGCCTGCTGACCGACGGCGGCTGGCTGCCGCCCGACGACACCCGGGGCTAGCCCGCTTCAGTCGTCGTCCTCGGCCCGGGTGCCGGCGTCGAGCCGCCCGCGGAACCCCTGGATTCGTGACGTGATCGCGCTGGACATGGCGTCCCGCTGCCGGGACAGCACCACGTAGCTGACGACGCCGCTGATCAGCAGCGCGGCACCGAGCAGCAGAATGCCCCGGGCACCGGCCAGGTACAGGAGGGCCGTGACGGCGACGAAGAGCAGGATCCGCGCCGTGGTGTAGGCGATGGTGGAACGCATAGCGGCTCCAGCCTACTCGCCGCTGTCCGGCCCGGCGGACGGGTCGTTCCCCAGGATGTCCAGCAGCATCCCGGGGTCGATGTTGCCGCCCGACAGCACGGCCACGGTGGTCCCGGCAGCAGGCAGGTCCTTGCGGCGCAGCAGGCAGGCGGCCACCGCCACCGCGCCGCCGGGCTCCGCGATCAGCCTCGCTTCCAGGGCGAGCCGCCGGACTGCCGCGGTGATCTCGCCCTCGGTCACGGTGACGATGTCGTCCACGTACTCCAGCATGTGCCGCAGCGGCAGCGCCCCGACCTGGTCGGCGCGGAGTGCGTCGGCGATGGTCTGCTGGGTGAACTCGGGCGGCCAGGCCACCTGCTGGCCCTCCTGCAGCGAGTCGCGCGCGTCCGCCGCGAGTTCGGGCTCCACGCCGATCACGGTCGCGTCCGGGCAGAGCGTGCGGACCGCGGTGGCGACCCCGGAAATCAGCCCGCCGCCGCCCACCGGGACGACGACCAGGTCCACCCCGGGGCAGTCGGCGGCGATCTCCAGGCCGATCGTGCCCTGTCCCGCGATCACCCGCCGGTCGTCGAACGGCGGGATCGATACCGCCCCGCGCTGCGTGGCGATGTCCCGGGTGGCGGCCAGCCGGGCCGCCAGGCTGGGCGCCGAGACCACGATCTCCGCGCCCAGCTCGCGGATGGCGGCCACCTTCACGGCCGGGGCGTTGTCCGGGACCACCACCACCGCGGGCATGCCCAGCAGCGCCGCGGCGTAGGCCACGGCCTGGCCGTGGTTGCCGCTGGAGTGGGTGACCACCCCGATCTGCCTGGCCGCCGCGGGCAGCGCGCTCATCGCCGCGTAGGCGCCGCGCAACTTGAACGCCCCGACTGGCTGCAGTGATTCGGGCTTGATCAGCAGCGGCGGGTCGGCGCGGGGGAAGGGGACCAGCGGGGTCCGGACGGCCACGCCGGCCAGGGCCGCCGCGGCGGCGCGGATCTCGTCGATCGACACGAGCGGCTGCACGCGATCACCCTAGATGAGCGGCACGGTTTTACGGAAACTAGGGAGAAAACCATCGTTAGTCGCCACACTTGGGACAGGGCCCGATCATGAGCCCGGACGGCGGGTCAGGAGGGGACGTGCGTGGACGGCAGCAATGAGCGCCTCCTGACACCCGGCGAGGTGGCTGCCCTGTTCCGGGTTGACCCGAAGACCGTCACCCGGTGGGCGGCGTCCGGCCGCATCAGCAGCATCCGGACGCCCGGAGGACACCGCCGATTCCGCGAGTCCGAGGTGCGGGCTCTGCTCCGCGGCGAGGCCGGGACTGGCCAGGACCAGGGCTCTTCCGACTAACAGGGCTCTTCCGACTAATCCGAGTCAGGACGCCGCACCGGGCCGGGCGCCACGCCGAGGCTGGCCCGGTACTCCGCGAACTGCCGCTGCAGCTCCGCGTCGCCTTCCTGCCAGCGGCGGCGGCGTTCCTCGAGCTGGTCCTCGGTCAGCGCACGCTCGGCCAGCCGGTCGTACTCGGCGTCGGCCGGACCGATCTCCACGTACCCGTCGCCGATCAGCTGCCCGTCGTCAGCCAGGGCTGACTCGGGAACCAGGAGGTTCCCGTTCGGCAGCTGGATAACGTCCATCACTGATCACTCTAAAGCCCGTAGCGGAGATTGAAGTAGAGCATTACGTCAAGAGCGGTCCTGATGTTGCCGCCGAGCATGTCCACGAGGGCCGGGCGCTGCCGGGACGCGATGGCCGCGAACGCGTCCGCGAAGAACTCGCGGCGGCCCAGATCACCGGCCTGCTTGTGGAAGTCACTGACCAGGGATCCCTCGCAGCGCTCGTAGAGCCGCCGGAACTCGCTCGAGTCGGACTGCCAGCGGCCCTTCTCCCGGTCGACGTCGTCCAGGGCGTGCCCGACCTCGTGGCACATGACGTCGGGCGCGGACGAGGGCCGCGACCCCACGATGATCTTCTTCTCGCCGTAGGCGCCCGCGCACGCGTCCCAGGTCGCGCGGCCGGACGGGAGCGGGACGCCGCGCAGCCGCGACATGTCGTCCAGTTCCGGGACGCCGCCCTCCCCCACGTGGATCGCGTCCACCCCGGCCGCGAGGATCTGCTTGATGATCAGGGGGAGCTCGGCGAGGCGGTTGACCGCGCGCACCACCGGGGCGGACGGCACCTTGCTGGGCGGCCACTCCCGGCGCAGGACCCGTTCCAGCGGCCCGCAGTTCTGGTAGCCCTCGGCGACCCGCTTGGCGTGCGCGACCTCATACCAGGGCTGTCTGGCCGCGTCCGCCTCGGCCGGGCGGCGGGCGGCGGGCGCGGCAGCGTGCGCGGCGGCCCCCCGGGCGTGTCCCGGTGCCGGACGGATCGCGGCGCGGTCCGGGCCGTACGGCCGCGCGAGCCCGGCCCCGGTCCCCTGGGTCCGGGCGCTCCCCGTCCCTGAGGTGCCTGTCTCCCTGCTCCCGGTCCCGGTGGTTCCCGGGCCGTCGGATGCGGGCGGCGGGATTTCCCGCCTGGCCGGCCCGGTGCTGGCTGGACCGGTGCTGGCTGGACCGGTGCTGGCTGGACCGGTGCCGGCCCACCCGGTGGTGGCCGGACCGGCGTTCCCGGGGGGCTCCGGGCGCATCCGGCGCGGCAACCCGGCCCGGGGGGACGCCGGCGCGGGTCTCCCGCTGTCCGCGGCAGGCCCGGGTCCCTCGCCCGTCTGGGTGGTCACGGGTGCGGCGGCGGCAATCTGCCCGGGAGCGCCGGGCACGTGGTCGCGGCGATGCCGGCCGGCGGGCGGCACCGAGGCAGCACCCACCACCGGAGGACCCAGGGCCGGAGGGCCCGGCCTGGTGCTACCGCGTGATCGCGATCCGCCCGGGCGGGGCCGGATGTACCGGCGAACGCGATCGATGAGCCGCAGCCGCATAAGTCGCACTCCCAGCGATCGCGTGCCAGGCTGCCAGGGTATGACGAAACAGCGCGAACGTCATCTCCCGTTACCTGCTGTTACCGGTTATGGATGCCATGCCGTAACCGAACGACTCCTCTTATTCACTGACGAACCGGGCCCGGCTCCGGCTAAGCTGCGCGCATGTGGCTGGTCGGTGCCCTATCTGCGCTGCTCACCTTGGCTTTCTGGGTGTGCTGGTCCCGGTGGCCACGACGGCTGGCCCGGCCCGAGGGCTCAGCGGCCGAGGCTGCCTACCGCCGGCATCCGGCGGGCCGCGGGCGATACGCTTCCGCCGATGACCGAGTGTCACCAGCCGAGACGCCGGTGTCCGAAGACTGGGCCCCGCCCCGGGGCCCGGACGACGATCCGGACTTCCTCAGCGAGCTCGACCGGGTTATCCGGCGTGACCGTGAGCCGGGCGGAGACGACTGAAGGTTCCCCCGCCCGGCCGGTCACCCTGGGCTTAACTCAGGCCGGCGTATGAGTGCAGGCCGGTGATGAACAAGCTCACGCCCAGCAGGTTGAACAGCAGGCAGGCGAAGCCGAGCAGCTGGATGAACGCCGCCCGGCGGCCCCGCCAGCCGGCCGTGACCCGGGCGTGCAGGAAGCATGCGTACACCACCCAGGTGATGAAGGCCCAGGTCTCGGTGGGGTCCCAGCCCCAGTACCGGCCCCAGGCCTCGTCGGCCCAGATGGCTCCGGCCATGATGCCGAAGGTCCAGATGGGGAACGCGAACACCACGGTGCGGTAGGCGATCTGGTCGAGCCGCTCCGCGCTGGGCAGCAGCCGGAACACCTCGCCGTACGTGGTACTCAGCCCGGCCGCCACGCGCCTGGTGTGCCGCTCCGCGAACAGGTACACGATGGCCAGCACCGCCCCCACCATGAACGTCCCGCTGGCCAGGGTCATCGCGGTGACGTGAATGGCGAGCCAGTAGGAGTTCAGCGCGGGCACCAGCGGGCCGGCCGGGGTGTAGATGACCGTCTGGGCCAGCCCCAGAATGATCACGATGGGGGCCATGAAGAACAGGCCGAGGTGGTACGGCCGGTACTTGATCATGAGCCCGATGAAGAACAGGACCGCCACGCACGACACCGAGATGACGAACTCGTACATGTCGCCCCACGGGACCCGGTGCACGGCCAGGCCACGGGTGATCACCCCGGTGATGTGCAGGGCCAGGCCGGCCGTGGTCAGGATGAGCGCGATCCGGACCAGGAGGCCCGGTGCGGCCGGGCTTCCCGGGCGGCTGCCGCCGGGCTCCGCCGGGCTGGCCGGTCCCGTGGTGCCCCGGTCCTGTGGTGCCCGGCCCCGTGCCGCTCTGGGCGCCGTCTGCCGCACCGGTGCCCGCGGCGACACCGGCGGGCACCCGGTCCGGCGCGTCGGCCTGGCTGCGGGTCACCACGGGGCTGCGCCGCCCGAAGGCGAAGTCGGCCGCGAACGCGATCACCGCCAGCGAGTACAGCACGACGGCGACAATCAGGAAGTGATCACTGAGATGGGACAGGCCCTGGTTGTCGGGCATCAGTCTGACTTCCCCTCGGTGGTGGTAGTGAGGGATGGGATCGGGGTGCGGGCTGGGTCCGTACGGGGGCTCCCCGCGCTCGCTGCCTGGAGGGCAGCGGTCAGCCCGGTGAACTCCTCGTCGAAGCCGCCCGCCGGGTCGGACCGGGCCAGGCCCCCCACGTCCACGACGGTCTGGCCGTCCGGGCCCGGGTAGGCCCGCACGAACACCCGGCGGCGACGGACGAAGAAGGACAGGAGCAGGCCGGCCAGCGCGGCCAGTCCGCAGATCAGTGCGGGCAGCTGCCCCGGGTCGTAGGTGATGGCCAGGCTGATCCACTGCCGGTAGCCGGTGAACGTGAGCGTTCCGGCCCCGCCCGGCAGCTTGATCGACTGGCCGGCCGCGAGCGGGCGGGGAGCGAGCGGCAGCTGGGTCAGGCCGGCCGTGTTCAGCGTGTAAACCGACTGCGACGGGCCGCTGTCCTCGCCCAGGTTGCCCTTATAGGAGATCAGGCTCACCCGGGGGTTGAGCGGGGCCGGGAAGTCTGATTCCAGCACCCCCCCGGCGTCTACCGCGGTGGGCAGGAACACGCCGGCGAACCCGAGCTGGTCGGGACGGGCGTCCGGGACCTTGACCACCCCCTGGGAGGTGAGGCCGGAGGTGTTCACCGCGATGAACGGGACCGGCTGGTCGAAGACCACCTTCCCGGTGCCGTCGGTGACCCTGAAGACTGGCGCGTACCCGTGGCCGATGATGAACACCCGCACGCCGTCCACGTTGATCGGATGATTGACCCGCAGGTTGTCGTGGCGGACCGCACCGCCCGGCTGCGCGGTGTAGCTCATGTACGCGTTGAACGACAGCGGCTGGCCGCGGGTCGGGCCGGAGGTGACGTAGGAGGCGGTGAAGCGGTTCAGGGTCATCGTGAACGGCTGGAGGTCCGACGACGAGACCAGCCGTCCCGGGTGGAACTCGTCCAGCGCCGTCACGGTGTTCGCGAACGAGGTCCCGCTGACCAGGAGGCGGTTGGCCTTGTAACCGAACAGGCCGCCCAGGGCCACCGAGCACAGCAGGGCGAGCAACGCCAGGTGGAACACCAGGTTGCCCAGTTCCCGGCGGTAGCCCTTCTCGGCCGACACCCAGCCGTCCCCGGTGCGCAGCCGGAACTTGCGGTGGCGCAGGACGCCGGCCGCCGCGTCGAGCGCGGCCGCCGGGTCGAGGGTGCTCTCGTGCCGGGCGGACTGGGGCAGCCGGGCCAGGTTGCGCGGGGCGGGCGGCGGCGGCGTCCGGGCCGAGCGGGCCAGCCGGACGCTGCGCGGTATCACGCAGCCGGCCAGGGACAGGAACAGCAGCAGGTAGATCGCGGCGAACCAGGGCGCCGCGAACACGTTGAACAGCGACAGCCGGGCCAGCCAGGGCGCCAGCGCCGGGTGTGAGACGTAGTACTGCTGCACCGCGGCCGGGTCGATGCCCTGCTGCGGCAGCAGCGAGCCGGGCACGCTGCCCACGGCCAGCAGGAACAGCAGTATCAGCGCGGTGCGCATCGAGGTCAGCTGGCGCCAGCCCCAGCGCGACCAGCCGGCCAGCCCGAGCGGGCTGGGGTTCCTGGGCGGCCGGGCCGGGGCACCCTCATCGGGCCCGGCGGCCTTCCCCGCCCCGGGCGGGACGCGCAGTCCGGTCATCGGGTCACCACCCCGGGTCGAGGTGCGCTGCGGTCACGGTCATCCGGGCTCCGCCGCCGCCCGCCGGATCAGGCTCTTCAGCTCGTTGTACGAGGCCTCGCCGATCACCCGCGCGCTGATCCGGCCACTGGGTGAAATCACCAGTGTGGTCGGGATCCCGGTGGGCGGCACCGTATCGCGGAAATCGAGGGCCAGGTTGTCGCTGGGATCGTTCAGGCTCGGATAGGTGATCCGGAAGTCGCTCATGAACGCCTCGGCAGTGGCCGGGCTGTCCCGGATGTCGATGCCCAGGAACCGGACGCCGGAGGACTTGAACGCAGTGGCCAGCGCGGAGAGGCTGGGTGCTTCCGCGCGGCAGGGCGTGCACCAGGAGCCCCAGAAGTTCAGCACGACGACGTGACCGCGGTAGGAGGTGAGCGCGAGCCTCCCGCCACCGACGACCGGGCCGCTGACCGACGGGGCGACCGGCCCGGTCCCGCTCTTGAACTCGGTGGTCCCCGGGCTTCCGGCCACGAAGCTCTGCCCGTTGCTGGCCGGGGTGCTGGCGGCGATGCCCGTGGCACAGCCTGCCACTCCCAGCGCCGAGCTGACCGCCAGGGCGGCGGCCACCGCAGCGCCACGTCCCGCCCCGGCGAGGCGGAGGGTCCGGCGGGTGGCAGGGGACACGGGAGCAGATTCTCCTACAGGCAGTAGTACCAGGCCCCATTGTGCCTGACCGGCCTGAGCCGGGTCACGGCGGGCCGGCCTGGGAGCACGCGAGGCCGGGAGGGCCGGCAGCTCACGCTCCGGACGTCTGCGGCGGCCCCGAGCCGGCCGGCTCGGCGTAGCTGACGCTGGCAATCGTGTCCCCCAGGTAGCGGAAGCTGGTCACGCTGGCCAGCGCGCACTGCCGGCGTCGGGGATCGTGCCACAGGTGCTGCCCCTCGACCGCCCGGCGGGCGGTATAGATCGGCAGCTGGTGGCTGACGCAGACCACCTCGTGGCCGCGTGCGGCCCGGGCGGCGTCCGCCATGGCGGCGAGCATCCGGGCGGCGATGGACTTATACGGCTCACCCCAGGACGGCCGGAACGGGTTGTAGAGGTACCGCCAGTCCGCGGGGTGGCGCAGGACGCCGGAGCCGACGCCGAACGTGGTCCCCTCGTAGACGTTGGTCGGCTCGATCAGCCGCTCGTCGATCTCTGGCTCCAGGCCGAACTGCGCGGCCACCGGGGCCGCGGTCTCCCGGGCCCGGTCCAGCGGCGAGGAGCGCAGCAGCACCACGTCCCGGCCGGCCAGGAACCCGGTCGCGGCCTTGGCCATCAGGCGCCCGTCTTCGGAGAGGTGGAAGCCGGGCAGGCGGCCGTAGAGGATCCCGCCCGGGTTGTAGACCTCACCGTGGCGCAGCAGGTGCACCACCGTACTTTCGGACGGCCCGGAGGATGCTCCGCCGTCTCCCGCATTCGCCCCGCTCGTGTCAGTCATGGCCGGCCCAGCCTACCGGGACATCTGCGCTGATCCCGGCCCGGGACGGGCGCGTGGCCACGTCAGGCGGGACCGGTGAACACCGGGTAAAGCGGGACAGGTGAACACCGGGTAAACTAGCGCCAGCTTGTGGTTGCGCCTAGGGTTCCGCGCCCCGTCCGCTCCCGGTGGGCACCACCGGGTCACACAATCAGGGCGGGGCGGGCTGGACCGAGCGGCGCCAGGCGCCTTCCGCGCCCACACCTGACGGGATAGAAACCTCGAGGGCTCTCAGTTCGCCATGCCCCGGGGCACCGTCAGCCGGTTCCCGGGGCCCGGACCTGGAGCCGCCCCGTCAGCGCCACCGCTCTCGCCCTGATCCTCGTCGCCGCCGTCGCCCACGCCACCTGGAATCTGTTCAGCAAGCAGGCCTCGGCGGCGGGCGCGTCCTCGTTCGTCTGGCTGATGTCCCTGTCCGCCACGGTGCTGTACGCCCCGGTGGTGGCGGCGAGCGTGCTGCTCAGCCCGCCCCGGCTCACCCCGCTGGACTGGGTGTTCATGACCGGCACCGGACTGCTCCAGGTCGGCTACTTCCTGTTTCTCCAGTCCGGGTACCGGCTCGGGGATCTGTCCCTGGTCTACCCGCTGGGCCGGGGCAGCGGTGCGCTGCTGGCCGCGCTGGCGGGGATCACCCTGCTCGGTGAGCGGCCCGGTACGGCCGGCATCACCGGGATCGTCCTGGTCGTGCTGGGCGTGCTGGTACTGGGCGTCCCGGGGCGGCGGGCTGGCTCTCCCCCGGCCACGCAGACCGCCCCGGCCACCCCGGCCACGCAGGCCACCCCGGCCACGCAGGCCACCCCGGCCACGCGGGCCGCCCCGGCTTCCCGTGCGGTCATCTTCGCGCTGGTGACCGGCACGTTCATCGCGTCGTACACGCTCTGGGACAAGTACGCGGTGAGCACCCTCGATGTGCCGCCGCTCCTCCAGGGCTACGCCTCGCTCCCGGTGATGGCCCTGGTCCTCGCCCCCTCCGCGCTGCGCCAGCGGGACCGCACCACCCGGGTCTGGCGCCGGTACCGCCGCCAGGTGACGGGCGCCGCGGTGCTCTCGCCGCTGGCCTACATCCTGGTGCTGATCGCGATGAGCTTCACGGCGGTCAGCGCGGTCGCCCCGGCCCGCGAGGTGAGCGTGCTGGCCGGCGTGGTGCTCGGGCGCCGGCTGCTCGGCGAGGGCAGCCTGGCCCGCCGCCTCGCCGCCGCGGCCGCCATCTCGGCCGGCATCATCTGCATCGCCGTCGGCTGACGGCCCGGCTAGCCCAGGGCTACGGCGGCCGCGCGGGCGGCGGCGGGGAGGGCGGCGGCGATCCGCTCCACGGCCTCGTCGTCGTGCGCCGCGGACACGAACCACGCCTCGAACGGGGACGGCGGCAGGTAGACGCCGCCTTCCAGCATCGCGTGGAAGAACGCGGCGTAGGCCGGCACGGACTGGCTGCGCGCCTCGGTGAAATCGCGGACCGGCTGCTCGGTGCCCAGGAACACGGAGAACAGGCTGCCTGCCTGCTGCAGCCGGAACGGCACGCCCGCGGCCGACAGCGTGTCACTGGCCAGCTTGGCGACGGCGGCGGAGACCTCGTCCACCCGGGCGTACACCTCGGGTGTGCAGCCGCGCAGGGTGGCCAGCCCGGCCGCGGTGGCCAGCGGATTACCGGACAGGGTGCCCGCCTGGTAGACCGGGCCGGTCGGGGCCAGCCGGTCCATGATCTCGGCCCGGCCGCCGAACCCGGCGGCGGGCAGCCCGCCGCCCATCACCTTGCCGAACGTGGTCAGGTCGCCGGCCACGCCTTCCAGGCCGAACCAGCCGGAGGCGGTGATCCGGAATCCGGTGAGCACCTCGTCCATGATCAGCAGCGCGCCGTTTTCCCGGCAGAGCCCGGCCAGCATCCCGTTGAAGCCGCCAACCGGCGGCACGACGCCCATGTTGGCCGGGCAGGCCTCGGTGATCACGCAGGCGATCCGGGGCCCGTGGTCGACGAACGCCTGCCGGACCGCGAGCGCGTCGTTGTACGGCAGCACCAGCGTGTCGGCGGCGGCCGCGCCGGTCACGCCGGGCGAGTCGGGCAGCGCGAACGTCGCCACCCCGGAGCCCGCCGAGGCGAGCAGCGCGTCCACGTGCCCGTGGTAGCAGCCGGCGAACTTCACCACGACGCGGCGCCCGGTGAAGGCCCGGGCCAGCCGGACCGCGGTCATGGTGGCCTCGGTGCCCGAGTTGACCAGGCGGACCTTTTCCACCGGCGTGCGGGCCACGATCTCCTCGGCCAGCGCCACCTCACCCGCGGTCGCGGTGCCGAACGAGGTGCCCTTGGCCGCTGCCGTGGTGACCGCCTCGGTCACCGCGGGGTAGGCGTGCCCGAGGATCATCGGGCCCCAGGAGCAGACCAGGTCCACGTAGGTCCGGCCGTCCGCGTCGGTGAGATAGGGGCCGCGGCCGGAGTCCATGAAGACCGGTACCCCGCCGACGGTCCCGAACGCCCGGACCGGCGAGTTCACCCCGCCGGGGATGACCGCGCTGGCCCGGCTGAACAACTCGGCGGACCGGCCGGAACCACTCACCTGATCTCCTCGTCGCACGCGTCGGCCAGCACCTCAAGCAGCCGCACCGCATCGGGCAGGGGACGGCCGCCCTGCTCGGCCGGGGCCTGGAGCCAGCGCCCGGCTGGCCCGGCGCCGTCCCGGGACGGCGGGGCCAGCACGTAGCTGTTCCGGCAGTGCCAGCGCAGGCTGACCACCTCGCCCACGTCCTCGGGCGCGCAGTCCAGCTGGGAAGACCACCACTCGTCCTCGTTGTCGGGAGCGCCGCGGGTCGCCACGAAAAACAGGGTCCGCCCGCTGCCGGTGGCCACCGGTCCCGTGGCCACCCCGGCGTCATGCATCATCTCCAGCGCGGCCAGGCCCGCGGCGGCCGGCACGTCCAGCACGTCGAACACGCGGCCCGTGGGCAGGATGACGTTCGCCTCGGGGTGGTGCGCCCACCGCTGCCGGGCCTTCCCGGGGTCGCTGGTGGCCTGGATCTGCCAGGCCGGCGAGAGGGGATGCGCGGCCGGGGCCGGGCAGCCGACCCGGTCACACGAGCAGGCCCGGCCCGCGCTCCGGGCGTTGCCGCGCGGGTACGCACCGAGGACCACCGGCCAGCCCATGGCCGCGTACGAAACGGCCGCGGCGGCCATCCGCCCGCTTGCCCTGCGCCGGCTCCGGCGCAGTACCGGTGCGACCATTCAGTGCTCCAACTCCACGGGCTCCAACTCCTCAGTGCTCCCAACTCCACGGGGCTCCAACTCCACGGGGCTCCAGATTGAGCGGAGGCTCCACACTGAGCCGGGGTTGCTCTCCTTACTGATAATGACGGGTCCGGTGCGCTCCGCGCAGGCTACCGGCCCGCAGATACCGACATGTTGCCGAACGGGCATGCTCAGGCCAGCCGCCGGGCCAGCTCGGCCGCCCAGTAGGTCAGGATGATGCTCGCCCCGGCGCGGCGGATCGCGGTCACCGTCTCGTCGATGACCCGGTCCCGGTCCAGCCAGCCGTGCGCGGCGGCCGCCTCCACCATCGAGTACTCGCCGCTGACCTGGTAGGCGGCCACCGGCACCGGGGACACCGCCGCCACCTGGGCAATGACGTCCAGGTAGGCCAGTGCGGGCTTGACCATGACGATGTCGGCGCCCTCAGCCAGGTCCAGGGCCACCTCGCGGAGCGCGTCGGCGGACCGCGGGTCCTGCTGGTAGGAGGCCCGGTCACCGAACTGGGGGGCGCATTCGGCGGCGTCCCGGAACGGCCCGTAGAAGGCCGAGGCGAACTTCGCCGAGTACGCGCAGATGGCCACGTCCGGGTACCCGCCGGCGTCGAGGGCCGCGCGGATCGCGCCGACCTGGCCGTCCATCATCCCGCTGGGCGCGACCACGTGAACGCCCGCCGCCGCCTGGGCGACCGCGATGGACCCGTAGCGTTCCAGCGTCGCGTCGTTGTCCACCTCGCCGGAGCCGGTCAGCACCCCGCAGTGGCCGTGATCGGTGTACTCGTCCAGGCACAGGTCCGCCATGAGCACGGTGGCGTCGCCCACCTCGGCGGCCAGGTCGCGGAGGGCGAGGGCGAGGATCCCGTCCGGGTCGTCCGCGGCCGACCCCCGGGCGTCCTTCACCGCCGGCACCCCGAACAGGACCAGCCCGCCCACCCCGGCCGCCACGGCCTCAGCCGCCGCCTTGCGCAGGCTGTCCCGGGTGTGCTGGACCACGCCCGGCATGGAGACCACCGGCTGCGGCTCGCTGATCCCCTCCTTGACGAACATCGGCAGCAGCAGGTCCGATGGCTGGACGCTGGTCTGCGCGACCAGCCGGCGCAGCGCAGCCGTCCGGCGCAGCCTCCGCGGCCGGGCGGCGGGGAACTCCGGGGTGCTCACGCGATCACCGGAGCCGGCGCCGGGCGCCCCGGCGCCGCTCACTGGGCTTGCGCACCGGTTCCCCGGCCGTGATGGCGGCGTCCCGGACCCCGGCCGCGTACTCGGCCAGCGCGTTGACCAGGCCGGTGGCGGAAGGCTTGGGCGCCTTGACGTCCACCCGGAGGCCGAACTCCGCGGCGGTCTTGGCGGTCTGCGGCCCGATCACCGCGATCACCGTCACCGCGTGCGGCTTGCCGGCGATGCCGATCAGGTTCCGCACCGTCGAGGACGACGTGAACAGCACCGCGTCGAACCCGCCGCCCTTGATCGCCTCACGGATCGGGGCGGGCGGCGGCGCCGCGCGCACGGTCCGGTACGCGGTGACGTCCTCGGTCTCCCAGCCCAGCTCGTTCAGCCGGGCGACCAGCGTCTCGGTGGCGATGTCGGCCCGGGGCAGCAGCACCCGGTTGATCGGGTCAGACAGGCTGTCGTAGGGCTGCCAGGCGGCGGCCAGACCTTCGCCGGACTGCTCACCGTCGGGCACCAGGTCCGGCTTGATACCGAAGTCCAGCAGCGCCCGGGCGGTCTGCTCGCCGACCGCGGCGACCTTCACGCCGGCGAAGGCCCGCGCGTCCAGGCCGTATTCCTCGAGCTTCTCGCGGACCGCGCGGACCGCGTTGACCGAGGTGAAGGCGACCCACTGGTACCGGCCGGTGACCAGGCCCTTGACCGCCCGCTCCATCTGCTGCGGGGTGCGGGGCGGCTCGACCGCGATGGTCGGCACCTCCTCCGGCACCGCGCCGTAGGCGCGCAGCCGCTCCGAGACCGATCCGGCCTGGTCCTTGGTCCGCGGCACCAGGACCCGCCAGCCGAACAGCGGCTTGCTCTCGTACCAGGACAGGTCCTGCTGCGCCCCGGCGGCCTCGCCCACCACGCCGACCGCGGGCCCGGTCTCGGTGAGCAGGCTGACCCCGGCCGCCTTGAGGTCGGCGGTCACCGAGCCCAGCGCGCAGCGGATGGTCAGCTGCTCGGTGGTGGTCCCGTTCCAGGTGATGGTGAACGGGGTGCGCTCCGGCCATCCGGCGGCCATCAGCATCTTGGCCAGGTCGGCCGGCCCGGCTTCCACTCCCAGGATGACCAGGCTGCGGGACGGCTGGGTCTCGGCCGACAGGCGGCTGACCTCGGCGGCGTGCAGGATCCGGACATCCCCGCCCGCCTCGGAGGTCAGCGGGATGCCCGCGTAAGCGGGCACCGCGGTCGCCGCGGGCATGCCCGGCGCGATCTCGAACCGGATCCGGGCCTTGGCGCACGCCGCGGCGGCCGCGGCGGCCGAGCCGAACAGCAGCGGGTCGCCGTCGTAGGCGACCACCGCCAGCTGGCCGGCCTTGACCGCCTTGACCAGCACCCGCGGGTCGGCGTCCAGCTCAGCCAGGTCGCGGAGGTCCGCCGTGGCCGGCAGCAGGTGCCTGACCCGGTCGGTGACCTCGGCGCTGGCGAACATCAGGTCAGCCCGGCCAAGCAGCCCCGCGGCACGCACCGTGAGCAGCTCGGGGCTGCCGGGCCCGGTGCCCACGAACGCCGCCAGGCCCGGCTGGGCCGCACGCTTCTGCGCCGCGGGGTCCTGCTCGGAACGCCCCGGCGTGTCCTTCTTCGACGTGGTTGTCACACTCACGATGCATCGTCCCCGTTGCTGATGTATTCCGAAGACACGGCCACGTACGTTGCCGCGCCCTGGCGCAGCAACTCAGCGGCGACGTCGCGGCCGAGGCGTCCGGCCTCGGCCACGGGGGCGGTCGCGCTGGCTCGCAACGCCGACCCCCCGTCAAGCGCCGCGACGACCGCTCTCAGCTGCAGTATCTCCGTTCCGGCAGCATACGCACCTACCGGCGCGCTGCAGCCGGCCGCCAATCCGGCCAGCACGGCCCGTTCCGCGGTGACCGCGGCCCGGCTGGCCTGGTCATCTACCTGGGCCAGCAGCCCGGCCAGGTCGGTGTCGCCGGCCCGGCATTCCACGGCCAGCGCGCCCTGCCCTGGCGCGGGCAGCATTTCCTCCGGCTCGAAGATCTGGGTCACGGCGTCCAGGCGGCCGATCCGGGCCAGCCCGGCGCTGGCCAGCAGCACCGCGTCCAGCTCGCCCGATTCGACCTTGCCCAGCCGGGTGCCCGCGTTACCGCGGACGGGCACCGGCCGGACGTCGGGGCGCAGCAGCCGCAGCTGCGCGGCCCGGCGCGGCGACCCGGTGCCGACCGTGGCGCCGGACGGCAGGTCGGCGAACTTAGCGCCGTCCCGGGCGGCCAGCGCGTCGCGCGGGTCCTCGCGGACCGGCACCGCGGCCAGCAGCAGCCCGGGCGCGGGGGCGACTGGCAGGTCCTTGAGGGAATGCACGGCCAGGTCGACCTGGCCGGCCCGCAGGTTCTCGCGCAGCGCACTGACGAATACGCCGGTGCCGCCAATCTGGGTCAGCTCGGCCCGGGTCACGTCGCCGAACGTGGTCACGCCGACCAGCTCCACGCTGACCCCGGTGCGCTCGGTGATAAGCCGGGCCACCCGGCCCGACTGGGTCATGGCCATCGGGCTCTTGCGGGTGCCGAGCCGCAGCGGTGGCCTGCTCACGTGGCGTCCTCCTGCCTGATGCCTGGCGCATCGGGGACCGGTGCCGGGCCGGGCCCGCTGGTGTCGGCCTGGGTGACCGCGGCGACGACCGCGGGGTCGAGATCGAACAGGACCCGCAGCGCGTCCTCGTAGGCGTCGCCGCCCGGGGATCCGGCCAGCTCCTTGACCCGCACCGTCGGGGCGTGCAGCAACTTGTCCACGACCCGCCGCATGGCCCGTTCCACCTCGGCGAGGGTGCGGTGGTCGGCGGGCAGGCGGCCCGCCAGCCGGGCCAGTTCGGCGTCCACGACCTGGGCCGCCTTGGCCCGCAGGGCGACCACGGTGGGCGCGACCCGGGCCGCGTGCACGGCGGACACGCGGGCCGCGAACTCCTGGGCGACGATCACCCGGACCGCCTCGACGTCCGCGTCCCGGGTGGCCAGGGCGGCCAGTTCCGGCGCTTCCCCGGTCCCGGCGGGCCGGTCCCCGAGCGCGTCCAGGCCGATCACGTCCGCGCCGGGCAGGGCGGCCACGGCCGGGTCCACGTCGCGGGGCATGGCCAGGTCCAGCAGGACCAGCGGCCGGCCGGGCTGGCCGCGCCGCGCCAGCGCCCCGGCCACCAGGTCCGCGCCGATCACCACGCCCGCGGCGCCGGTGCAGGAGATGACCAGGTCCGCCTGGCCCACTGGCCCGGTCAGGTCGCTGAGGTCGGCGGGGCTTCCGCCGACCGCCGCGGCCAGCCGCGCGGCCCGGTCAGGGGTGCGGTTGGCGACCACGATGTGCTCCGCGCCCATCCGCGCCGCGGTGGTGGCGGCCAGCGAGCTCATCGAGCCGGCCCCGACGACCAGGACCCGCAGCCCGGCCAGCGGCCGGGACGGGTCCGCGGGCCCGGCCTCCGCCGCGGCCAGCCGGGTGCGCGCGACCGCGATGCCGATGCTGACCAGGTTCGCGCCGGCCTGGTCGATCCCGGTCTCGGCGTGTGCCCGCTTGGCGGTGCGCAGCGCGAGCGTGCCCAGCTCACCCAGGCCGCGGCTGAGCGTGCCGTGCTCACGGGCCACGGACAGCGCGCGGCGGACCTGGCCGAGGATCTGGCTCTCGCCGACGACCATGGACTCCAGCCCGCAGGCCACCGCGAGCAGGTGCTGGACCGCCCGGTCCTCGTAATGCACGTACAGGTTCGGGGTCAGCTCGCCCAGCGGGATGCCGGAATGCCTGGCGAGCAGGTCACAGATGGAGGACACGCCGCCGTGGAACTTGTCCACCTCGGCGTAGATCTCCACCCGGTTGCAGGTGGACACCACGAACGTGCCGCCCACGTTCGGGGCCTGCGACACGTCGCGGATGAGCTTGCTGAGCGTGTCGCCGCTGACGACCGCCCGCTCCAGGACCGGGAGCGAGGCGCTCTTGTGGCTCAGGCCGACCACGAGAACACTCATCGGATGGCCGCCTGGGCATCCTGGGGAACGCGCACCACCGACCTCCGCTGCGCGTGGAAGGCGAGGATCTGCAACTCGATGGACAGGTCGACCTTACGCACGTCTACGCCACTGGGCACATTAAGGACCACCGGCGCGAAGTTGAGGATGCTGGTCACCCCGGTCGCGACCAGCCGGTCGCAGACGGCCTGGGCGGTGCCTGCGGGCGTGGCGATGACCCCGATGGACACCCGGTGCCGGGCGACCACCTGCTCCATCTGCTCGACATCCAGCACGCCGTGCCCGGCGATCTGGGTCCCGACCACGTCCGGGTCGCTGTCCAGGACAGCCGCGATGCGGAACCCGCGGGAGGCGAACCCGCCGTAGTTGGCCAGCGCGCGGCCCAGGTTCCCGGCCCCGACGATGACCACGGGCCAGTCCTGGGTCAGTCCCAGTTCCCGGGATACCTGGTAGACGAGGTACTCCACGTCGTACCCGACGCCGCGGGTGCCGTAGGACCCCAGGTGCGAGAGGTCCTTGCGGAGCTTGGCCGAGTTGACCCCGGCCGCGGCCGCGAGTTCCTCGCTGGACACGGTCGGGATGTCCTGCTCCGCGAAGGCGTAGAGGACCCGCAGGTAAACGGGGAGGCGGGCGATGGTGGCCTCCGGGATGCCCGGCCCGCCGTGTGCGGAATTGCCGTGCCCTGACCTGCCGTTCGCGGATATTGCACGCCGTGACATGCGCCGACGCTCCTGAGGGATCGACCTGCACTGATCAACCTGCACTGATCAAACTGCACTGCACAATCTGCACTGCACAATCTGCACTGGCCAACCCGCACGGGGGGCGGCCCAGACGCCCGCCACAGGGTTGCGGTCTTCAACCGTACGCTCTTGTGAACGTTTGCACAAAGTCGGCGGCCGCCGCTCCCGGACCGGACGTAACGGATCACCGGGTCAGCATCACCGGGTGAGGGCCGCCCGCAGGCGATCCTCGCTGACCCGCCAGAAATCGTGCTGGACCCCGTCAATGAGGGTGACCGGGATCTTGTCCCAGTACTCCCGCATATCCGCCTCGGACCTGGTGATGTCGCGTTCCTCCCAGGGCACCCCGAGGTCCGCGGCGACCCTGGTAATCACCTCGCGCGCGGTGTCACACAGGTGACAGCCGGGCCGGGAGAGCAGGGTGATGGCGTGCGCGCCAGCAGGCATCGGGCCCGTCCCCTCAGGAGACCTGGCGCGGCGTCACCGCCGCCACCTTGGCCTGCCGGACCCCCAGCTCGATCACGTTGGTGGCCAGCACCAGCGGGCGGCGCCGGGACTCGAACTCGGCCACGTAGGGCCGCTCCTGGTGCCGGTCGTAGGCGGCCCGGTCCGCATAGAGCTGGTAGAGAATTCTCTGCAACGGCGCGGACGGCACGCTGTGGGCCACGTAGGCGAGCGTGTCCGGCTCCCCGGTCCGCACCTGGTTGACCACCTGCTCGGCCAGCCGGTCGAACTCGTCCGCGCCGGCGTCCAGCAGCGTGTAGATGGCGATCCGGCCGTAGAGCCGGCCGGTGTCCACCGTGCCCGGGCCGGCGGCGGAGTCGAGCACGTCCTCGAGGGCAGGCAGCTGCATGCCGGTGGCGAACTCGATGTCCTCCCCGGGAATCAGGCGCGCAGGGGCGCCCTGGCCCGGCGCCGCGCTGCCCGCGGCCGGGTCCCGCACCGCGGGTCCCTTCGGCCGGAACAGCGGATCGAAGGCCCCGGTGACCGGCTCGACCGGGTCAGGGTGAAACTCCTCCGCCCCGGCGGACTCGAAGCTCCCGGTACCCGGGTAGCCGGCCGCCGGGAAACCGCCCGTGTCCTCGTACCGGCGCCCCTCGTACGGCGGGCGCGGATTGCCGTAGGTCGGGCCGGGGTGGTTTCCGGTCTCGCCGTACTCGCCGTTGACGTAGGCGGCGAACGCCGCGCTGTCCTCGAAGTGGCGGTAGCCGTCGCGGTACAGGTCCAGCGAGTCGTCGCCGGCGTAGCCGGGATCGCCCCCGCTCCCCCGCTGCGGCGGCCCGGCGGGGGCCGTGGTCCCGCCCCGCAGCCGGCCGACGCTCACCACGGCGGCCCGGCCGGCGGCCAGCCAGGCCGCCGCCGCGGCGATGGCGGTCAGCGCCGGGTACGCGGCGTTCGCGGGCAGCCCGGCCTGGAGCCCCTGGGTGGCCAGCGCGGCCACGCCGGCCAGCGCGACCGCGGCCAGCGCGCCTGGCCAGGCGGGGTCGCTGCGGCTGCGCAGCCCGGTCGTGGCCAGCGCGGCGATCATGGTCAGCACCACGACGACGGCGACCACGGCGAGCAGCCCGAGGGGGAGGAACTCGAAGTGGTCCCGGGCCGCCGGCCACGTCTGGCTGAACGCCTGCGCGCTGAGTACGTCGGTGGCCAGGATCACGCCGGCCACCACGAACAGCCCGGCCAGGATAAGCCGCGCGGCGAAGCGCGCGACGAGACCCCTGGCGGCCAGCTCGGCCATGCCCCAGGCCAGCGCGAGCGGCGCGATCAGCGCCGCGCCCAGCTGGGTGGCGCGGAACGTGGTGGGCACGAAGCCGCGCCGGTAGCCGGCGGCCTGCGCCGCCAGCGCGACGGTCAGGCCGGCCAGGGCGATCACCCAGGCCACCATGTCCGTCCTGGGTTTTCGCGCGCAAAGCCGGATGGCCAGGCCGGTACCGACCGCGGCGAGCACGGTCCCGGCCAGGGCAGCGGCGAACGAAATAGACATTGCAGCCTATGGTGCACGACGGGCGGCGATGATGCGGACCAGATCAATGAGCAGCCCGCCGGCGGCAGGTCCGGTTTGTAGACTCGGCAGGCATGAGGCAGCGGCGGGAACAGCGTCCCGACGGCGCCAGGTCCCTCCGGCTGCGCAGGTCCGCCCGGGTGCGCAGGGAACAGGCGGCGCTCGCGGGGGCCGCTTCCGCGGCCGTGGCCACGGTCGTCCAGACCCCGCCCCAGGCCGACCCCACGGCCGGCGCCTTCTTCGACGTGGACAACACGCTGATCCGCGGCGCGTCCATCTACTACTTCGCCCGCGGGCTGGCCGCGCGCAGCATGTTCGGCCCCCGGGACCTGGCCCGGATCGCCTGGGGCCAGGTGTACTTCCGGCTCCGCGGCGCGGAGAACAGCGAGCACATCGACGCCGCCCGCCAGGCCGCACTCGCGTTCGTGGCCGGGCACAAGGTGGCCGACATCGTCAGCCTGAGCGAGGAGATCTTCGACGAGACCATGGCCGACCGGGTCTGGGAGGGCGCCCGCGAGCTCGCCCAGGGCCACCTGCGGGCCGGCCAGCGGGTCTGGCTGGTCACCGCGACCCCGGTGGAGCTGGCCTCGGTCATCTCGCAGCGGCTCGGGCTGACCGGCGCGCTGGGCACGGTGGCCGAGTCCGCGGACGGCGTCTACACCGGCCGGCTGGTCGGCGGCCTGCTGCACGGTGAGGCCAAGGCCGCGGCGGTCGCGTCCCTCGCCGAGCGGGAAGGGCTGGACCTGGCCCGCTGCTCGGCCTACAGCGACTCCAGCAACGACCTGCCCATGCTCCAGCTGGTCGGCCACCCGAACGCGGTCAACCCGGATACCGAGCTGCGCGCCGAGGCCCGCCGCCGGGGCTGGCCGGTGCACGATTTCCGGTCCGGCCGCAAGGTGACCCTGGTCGCGCTGCCGACCGCGGCGGGCGTCGGCGCGGTCGCCGGCGGCATCGCGGCCGGGCTGGCCCTGCACCGCAAGCACCAGCGCGGGCGGCCCTAGCTGTCCCGGCCGGCCGTAGCGCCCCGGCATGCCCTCAGCCGAACGCCGGGCCGCGCTCCTCGACCAGCTCGTCCAGCCTGGTCTGGATGCTGCCCCGGACCGCGGCGGTCAGCTCCGCGACCGCCACCGGATCCTGCCAGGCGTCGTCGGCGTACCCGGACGTGTCCACCGGGCACCCGAAGCCGATGATCCAGTTGGATGGCAGCGGGACCGCGCCCAGCGGGCCGAACCACGGGAACAGGGGGGTGAGCGGGAAGTAGGGCAGCCCGAGCAGCCGGGCGAGCGGCCTGGCGTTGCCGACCATCGGGTAGATCTCCTCGGCCCCGACGATCGCGCACGGCACGATCGGCACCCGGGCGCGCAGCGCGGTGACCGCGAACCCGCCCCGGCCGAACCGGCGCAGCTGGTAACGCTCGCTGAACGGCTTGCCGATGCCCTTGAATCCCTCGGGGAACACGCCCACCAGCTCCCCGTCACCCAGCAGCCGGTCGGCGTTCGCGGGGCAGGCCGGAGTGTGCCCGGCCCGCCGGGCCAGGTGGCCCAGGCCGGGGAACTCATAGACCAGGTCCGCGCCGAGCAGGCGGAGGTTCCGGTGCTGCGGGTGCTCGTCGTGCAGGCCGGTCTGCAGCATGATCGCGTCGAGCGGGAGCACCCCGGAGTGGTTGGCGACCACCAGCGCCGCCCCGGTGCCGGGCACATGGCCGAGCCCGCGCATCTCGACCCGGAACCACTGCTGGTACAGCAGCCGGGCCAGCGGGATCAGCAGCCGGGAGTTGAATTCGGGGTCGAAGCCGAACTCGTCGACCTCACCCTCACCGGTGACCTGGCGCCGGGCAAACCGGAGCGCGTCGCTCAGCTGGCCGCGCCAGTCATCGCCGCCGCCCTGGGGAGGGGCGCCGGGAAACGCCCCGGACGGAAGCCCCCCCGTGCTTCCCTCCCAGCCCACGGTCCTCCCTTTCCTCACCGCGCCCTCCCCAGCGCCCCGGGCCAGCCTTCAGATAAGCCCCCGGGGCGCCAGCGCGGCGTTACTTCTTGTTGCGCCGCTGTACGCGCGTCTTGCGCAGCAGCTTGCGGTGCTTCTTCTTCGCCATCCGCTTACGGCGCTTCTTGATGACAGAGCCCACGACACCACCCTCACTCGGGATTCAGGCCAACTGGCTTGCGACGTATTCGCCCGATGCCAGCCGGCTGGGCCCACGCCAACGCCCCAGGGTACCTGCCCCGCGCCCGCCCCGGTGATGTCCCCTCGGGGAACAGCCTCAGCTGGCCGCGACGAATGACCCCTTCAGGTACCGGTTCACCGCCTGCTCGGGAACGCGGAATGACCGGCCCACCCGGATCGCCTCCAGCTCCCCCGAGTGCACCAGCCGGTAGACGGTCATCTTCGACACGCGCATGATCGAGGCCACTTCGGCCACGGTCAGGAACCTGACGTCGCTGAGCGGAGTTTCGCCTGCAGCCATCTGTTTTCCCTCTTCCGCACGGAGCCGAGTGCGCCTGGCCGGATTCAGCGCATCAGTCACCTCCGTCCCCAGCGTAAGTCTTGTGTGGAAAAGGGCAACCCCGGCGCGGGACGCACTCTGGGTCACAGGCCCGGGAAAAGCCCGTGAGCGGGAAAGACGGCGCTGCGGGTGGCCATGATGGCCCGGTCGATGGCATTGCCCGGGTCGAATCCGGACTCGAACGGGGTGAAATCCGCGGCGCTGCCGTCGGTCATCTGCCGGGGGGCGGGCACGCCGGTGCGGGCCTGGGTGTACTCCTGCCACGAGCCGGGCGTGGGGAGCGCCGGGTCCAGCGGGCGGCCCGCCGCGACCGCGAGCAGGTGGGTCCAGGTCCGCGGCACCACCTGGACCAGCTCGTATCCGCCGCCGCCGGTGAACAGCCAGCGGCCGCCCGCCACCTCGTGCGCGAGCTCGTGCAGGGCCTGGTGGGCGGCCCGCTGGCCGTCGATGGTCAGCTCCAGGTGGGCCAGCGGGTCGAGCCGGTGCGTGTCGCAGCCGTGCTGGCTGACCAGGATCTCCGGGCCGAAGGCGCGCAGCAGCGGCGGCACCACCGCGTGGAACGCGCGCAGCCACCCGGCGTCGCCGGTGCCCGCGGGCAGCGCCACGTTGACCGCCGTGCCCTCGGCCTGCGGGCCCCCGGTGTCGCCCGGCAGGCCGGTCCCGGGGAACAGCGTCATCGGATGCTCGTGCAGGCTGATGGTCAGGACCCGCGGGTCGTCATAGAACGCGGCCTGGACCCCGTCCCCGTGATGCACGTCGATGTCCACGTAGCCGATCCGCGCCGCGCCCTGCTCCAGCAGCCAGCGGATCGCGATGGCCGGGTCGTTGTAGACGCAGAAGCCGCTGGCCGCACGGCGCATGGCGTGGTGCAGGCCGCCGGCCACGTTGGCGCCGTGCGCCGCCTGCCCGGACCACATCGCGGCGGCCGCGGCCAGCGTGGCCCCGGCCACCAGCGCCGACGCCTCGTGCATGCCGGGGAAGACCGGGTCGTCCGGGGTGCCCAGCCCGAACGACAGGTCAGGGGCTGCGCGCCGCACCGCGTCGATGTAGGCGGGGTCGTGCACCAGCTCGAGCTGGTCCTGCGTGGCGGGCTCGGGCGCGGCCAGGGTCACCCCGTCCGCGCCGAGCACCCCCATGGCCCGGGCCAGGGCCATGGTGAGCTCCACCCGGACGGGCGCGAGCGGGTGCGCGGGCCCGAAGTCGTAGCTGGTCAGCCGGTCATCCCAGGCCACATGCAGGGTGCAGGTCATGCGCTCCCCAGTTCACGGCCCCGGTCCCTGGCCGCCTCGATCGCGGCCAGGATCGCAGCCCGGACGCTGTGCCGTTCCAGCTCGCGGATGGCGGCGATCGTGGTCCCGCCCGGCGAGGTCACGGCCTCGCGCAGGATCACCGGGTGCTCGCCGGTCTCCCGGAGCATGGTGGCCGCGCCGAACACCGCCTGGGTGACCATCTCCATGGCCGTGCCGCGGGGCATGCCGAGCAGGATGCCCGCGTCCACCATCGCCTCGACCAGGAAGTAGACGTAGGCCGGGCCGCTGCCGGACAGGGCCGTGGCCGCGTCCTGCTGGGACTCCGGGATGCGCAGCACCTTGCCGACCGGGCGGAGCAGCTCCTCGGCCCGGGCCAGGTGCTCGGGCCGGGCGAACGCCCCGGGCGAGATGACGCTCATCGCCTCGTCCACCAGGACGGGTGTGTTGGACATGACCCGGACCACCGGCACGTCCACGCCCAGCCGGCGCTCGATCACCGCGGTGGTGATGCCGGCCGCGACCGAGATGACCAGCTTGTCCGCGGGCACGTGCGGCGCTATCTCATCCAGCATCGGCAGCATGTCCTGCGGCTTGACCGTGACGATCAGCGTGTCCGCGCTCTTGGCCGCCTCGGCCGCGCTCGCGACGGTGATCCCGTACCCCTCGCGGAGCTGCTCGGCGCGTTCCGGCCGCCGCACCACCGCGACCACCCCGGACGGCGCGCGGCCGGCCCGCAGCAGCCCGGAGATGAGCGCCTCGCCCATTTTCCCGGCCCCGAAGATCCCGATCATGGTCTGGAGCCTACGCGTGCGGGGCGTGCTCGTACCGGGAGGACACTGTCCCTCACCGGGACGACACCAGCGAGCGGGCGAAGAACGCGAGGTTCGCCGGCCGCTCAGCCAGCCGGCGGACCAGGTAGCGGTACCAGTCCTGGCCGTACGGCAGGTAGACCCGGAGCCGGGCCCCGGTCGCGGCCAGCCGGCGCTGCTCGGCCGGGCGGACTCCGTAGAGCATCTGGTACTCGTAGCTGTCCGGCGTGCGGGCGCCCAGCTCGGCCTGGGCGGCGGCGATGCGGACCAGCCGCGGGTCGTGGGTGGCGACCATCGGGTAGCCGGGCCCGTCCATCAGCACCCGCAGCGCGCGGGCGTAACTGCGGTCCACGTCGTGCCGGGCCGGGTAGGCCACTGCGTCCGGCGCGTCGTACGCCCCCTTGCACAGCCGGACCCGCGAACCGGGCTGCGTGAGCGCGGCGCAGTCCGCCACCGAGCGGCGGAGCGAGGACTGGATGACCACGCCCAGGTCCGGGTGGTCCGGCCGGAGGTCCCGGACGATCCGCAGCGTCTGGTCCACCCCGGTGTGATGCTCCATGTCCACGGTCACCGTGGTCCCCGCCGCCCGGGCGGCGGAGCAGATCCGCGCGATGTTCTCGGCCGCGGTCTTCTCCCCGTGCTCAGCCAGGCCCAGGCCGACCGCCGTGGGCTTGACCGAGACCTCCGCCCGGCCCTCCTGGGCCAGCCCGGCCGCGGCCAGCTGGGCCAGCAGCGCCGAATACTCGGCAGTCACCGCGGCGGCCTGCTCCGGGTCGGTGGTGTCCTCACCCAGGTAGTCCAGGCTGACCAGCAGGCCGCGCTGGAGCAGCTCCCGGCTGACCCGCACCGCGTCCGCGGTGGTGTCCCCGGCCACATACCGTGCCACGACGTCCCGGGTGAGGGGAGCCGACGTGATCAGGTGCCGCGCTCGGTCACTGCCCGAGGCGGCCAGCAACGTGCGCCTCAGCACCGTTGACGACCTCCAGTTACTCACTCAGGTACCAGCAGGACCCCGGGGCCGGCCCGCTACCGGACCAGCCCGGGCCGGCGCTTCAGCGTCACCTTGACGTTCGCGCCGGCGTCCGGTGGCACGATGACCTCCTGCGCCGCCGGCAGGCCAGCCGCCTGCAGGGTCGCGTCCACCGGGGTGGTCCGCTTGATCAGCGCGAGCCCGATGGGCCCCAGCTCGTAGTGCCGCGCGGCCGAGCCTACAAACCCGACGACCGCGTCCTCCAGCTGGACCGGGTCACCGTGCTCAGGCAGCCGGTCCTCGCTCCCGTCCAGGTGCAGGAAGACCAGCCGCCGCGGCGGATGGCCGAGGTTGTGCACCCGGGCCACGGTCTCCTGGCCCCGGTAGCAGCCCTTGTTCAGGTGCACGGCGGACTCGATCCAGCCGACCTCGTGGGGCAGGGTCCGGTGGTCAGTGTCCAGTCCCAGCCGCGGGCGCCGGGCCGCGATCCTGAGCGCCTCGTAGGCCTGCATCCCGGCCAGGGTGAGCCCGGCGTCAGCGAATTTCGTTGCGGCGGCTTGGAGGTGGGGACGCGCGACGAGCAGGTCGGTGCCGACCGCGCCACGCAGGGCGGCGGAGACGCCTTCGGGAAGAGAATCTGCCGGGAGCGCGCGGGTCACCGTGAGCACCGCGTAGTCGTCCGTGACGTCGGCGGGCTCGACCCGGAGCATGAACCGCATCGACTCCAGGAAGGCCAGCAGCGTCCCGGCCGTGCCCGGCTCGACGTGCGCCCACAGCGCGTCCCCGTCGTCGGTGAGGGTCAGGTGGTGCTCGATGTGGCCCTGCGGGCTGAGGATCAGCGCCTCGGCGCTCTGGCCCGGCTCGAGGTGCTCGAGATCCTGGGTGGTCAGGCTGTGCAGCCAGGACAGCCGGTCCGGGCCGGTGATCCGGACCACGCCGCGGTGCGAGCGGTCGGTCATCCCGGTGCCGGCGGCCAGCGCCCGCTGTTCCGCGTAGGGGTTCCCGTAGTGCGCGGCGACCCCCGCGTCGGGGGCCTCGCCGGGCACGGCGCCAGGGGCGCTCAGCAGCGGACTGTCCATGGTGTCAATCTATGCCGTGTGCTCCGGGGCTTCGCCGCCCGCGGCCCGGCAGTCGGCGCAGCGGCCGAACACGGTGAGGTGGCCGACGTCGGTCTCGAACCCGTGGTGGTCGGCCAGCGCGGTCACCAGCGGCGCCACCGCTTCCGGGCTGACCTCGGTGATCCGGCCGCACCCGGCGCAGACCAGGTGCACATGCTCGGCCTCGGCGGCCAGGTGGTAGCGCGGCGCGCCGTGCCCCAGATGGGTGTGGGTGACCAGCCCGAGCTGCTCGAGGAGCTCGAGCGCCCGGTAGATGGTGGAGATGTTCACCCCGCGCGCGGTCTGCTGCACATCGGCGCAGATCTCCTCGGGGGTGGCGTGCTCCAGCTTGGTGACCGCCTCCAGCACGAGCTGGCGTTGCGGGGTGACTCGATAGCCGCGGGCCCGCAACTCCTCGTCCCACGCCTGCCTCATGCGCCGAGACTAACGCCGCGCCCGCGCGACCGCGAACTATCTCATTTGCCTGCTCCCCGGAGGCTGGCATAACCTCATCTCAACGCGGGAGAGGAGGTGGTCCAACAGCATGCATAGCAGTAGGACTCGCGAGGTGGCTGTCCGCTAGCCGCCGTCCCGCCGATGCACTGGCGTGGCCCAGCCCGTTGAGGCCAAGCCCGCCGTGCGATCACCGGCCCGTGCGTAGGGCTTCACTGATCGGTCTTCACCGTGACGTGCTCTTGCCCCGCGTGCCGCGCGCGAAGGCGGCGGCCGGCGAATACTCGGCAGACACCGGACCCCCGGGCTGACTGGTCTGTCCAACCAGTCCCCTGGTTTGCAAGCGCAGAGCGCACGCGCCAGGGAGCCGCCCGGGGGTTTTAATTTTCTGTCAGTTTCCGGATTTCCGGGCTACGCGCCGGTTCAGATTATTCAGCGTGATATTGCACCTTTTAGCATCGCACTAAACGCTTGACATCCTGACGCTGGAAATAAAGTAATTCAGTGCCGCGCGTGAGTAATTAATTCCGGAACCCGCGGCAGTTATCGATGTGTTTGCTTCCGCTCCTGCCCGGCCCCCGCGTAATGTTCGGGGTTCACCGCGCAGGAAAGGACGATAGATGCGGAAGCTCCGTCGCGCCGGCACCGCCGTCGCGGTCATGTCCCTCGTGCTCACGCTCAGCGCGTTCACCCGGGGAGGGACGCGGGGCACCGTGACGGTCGTGCCCGGCGGCCCGCTGGTCACCGCGGCCGGCCAGGCCCGGCCGGCCAGCACCTCCCGGCCGGGGCACACCGTCATCCACTCGCTGAACTGGGCCGGGTACGCGGCCAACCGGGCCGGGACCACGTTCCGCCACGTGAGCGCCTCGTTCCCCGTCCCGTACCTGAACTGCCAGGGCACCACCCCGTCGTACTCCTCGCACTGGGTGGGCCTGGACGGGCTGGGCTCGTCCAGCGTGGAGCAGGTGGGCATCGAGGCGGACTGCACCGGATCGACGGCACAGTATTACGCGTGGTATGAGATGTACCCCAAGCCCGTAACCATCGTTTTCCCGGTGCGAGCCGGTAATGCCGTCCAGGCCAGCGTCACCTATGAAACAGTCCACCCGGAAATTCGTGCTTATGCTGCGCGATACGACCAACGGGCGGCATCTCATCCGCACCCTGAAATGCGCCGCTAAAGCGTGCCTGCGCTCCTCCGCCGAGATAATCAGCGAGGCGCCGTCCAACGGCACGGGTGGCATTCTGCCGCTGGCGGATTACCGGGCGGAAGGTTTCTCCGGCAGCACGCTGACCACGACGAGAGGGCGCCGCAGCGGCCTCAGTTCCCGGTACTGGAACACCTATCAGATCGTCGGGGTGGGTGACTCCAGCCACGAGCTTGAGGCCCAGCCCACCTCGCTGTCCCAGGGGCAGGCATTCAGCACCTACTGGTTCCGGGCCAGCTGAATCAGCGTCAGGCGGCCAGCGTCCCGGCCCGCTTCAGCTGGGCAGACAGATGCGGCTGCAGCGGCTGGCCCATGGCGGCCATGTCGTACGCCCAGCCCAGGTCCAGGTCCGGGCCGACCAGGCCGTAGAGCCGGTGGCCGGCCGTCACTTCCTTGGCCGACGTGGTCCGCGCCACCACATCCGTGCCCAGCTCGATCTTGGTGCCGGTGACCTCGCCCAGGTAGATCTCCGCGATCCCGGTCGGGTGGGCCAGGATCAGCTCGACCTGCCCGCCGGGCTGCGGCCGCCAGTACCCGGTCTCGGTGGCCAGCGGCCGGACCAGGTTCCCGTCCTCGTCCAGCAGCCAGCTCCGGCTGGCGTAGATGAGGAACGGCTTGCCGTTATGGCTGAACGTGATCTCCTGGCCGAACCGGAAACTTTCAATCGTCGGGTAGCCGCCCACCCCGGCGCCCTCCCACCGGCCGAGCAGGAAACTCAGCGGGGCGAGGTCGGGGTGCAGCTCCGGGGCCGGGCCAGGATCGCTAGACATGCGGCTCTTCCCCCCGGGTGACCCGCAGCAGCCGCACCGACAGCGCCGCGGCCGCCACCATCACCGCCGCGAACGCGGCGACGAGGAGGATCCCGCTGACGATTCCCTGCATGACCAGACCTCCCAACCTGAGCAGTGTACGGACCCGCCGCAATGGCGGGCGTCCGCCATGCCGGCGATCGCACGTCACGTTAAAGTGCGAGCATGACCGCGCGCAGCCTCGTCATCAAGATCACTGCGGGTAAGGACGACCCGGAGCGATGCAACCAGGCCTTTAACGTGGCGGCGGCCGCCACCGTGAGCGGCGTGCCGGTGTCGCTGTGGCTGACCGGGGAAGCGTCCTGGTTCTCGCTGCCGGGCCGGGCGGGCGATTTCGCCCTGCCGCACGCTCCTCCCCTGGCCGACCTGCTGGCCACCGTCCTGGCCGAGGGCACGGTGTCGCTATGCACGCAGTGCGCCGCGCGGCGGGACATAGCCCCCGAGGACGTGATCAAGGGGGTGCGCATCGCGGGCGCGTCCACGTTCGTGGCCGAGGTCATGGCCGACGGCGCGCAGGCGCTGGTGTACTGACCTAACCCACGGGCACGGCGGCCAGCCGCTGCTCGCGGAACTGGGTGGTCCACGCCTCGTACTCGGCGTCCAGCGGCGGCAGCGCGCCCACCGCCCAGCCCAGCAGCAGGTCGGCCAGGGCCGGGTTGCGGACCAGGGCGGGACCGTGCAGGTAGGTGCCCAGCACCCGCCCCGCGTAGGCACCCTCGGTCCCGTCTCCGTTGCCCACTCCGGTCAGCACCCGGGCCAGCGGCCTGGCCCCGGGCCCGATCCGGGTGACGCCCTGGTGGTTCTCGAACCCGCTCAGCCTGGGCAGGCCCAGCGCGGGGTCGACGTCGGCCAGGATTTCCCCGACCCCACGGCGGTCACCCCGCCCGCTGCGGATGTCCAGGATCTCCAGCCCTCCCACGGGCTGGCCCTGATCCCCGCCGAACTCCGCGCCGACCAGCTGGTAGCCCGCGCAGACCGCGAAGACCACCGAGCCCTGGGCGGCCGCGGCGGCCAGCCCCCCGTCCGTGCCCAGCCGGCGGGCGGCCAGCACCTGCGGGAGGTCCTCGCCGCCGCCCAGCAGGTAGATATCGCCCTGCCGGGGCACGGGCTGATCCGAGTTCACCTGGATGGCCTCAACCCCGATGCCGCGCAGCCGGGCCCGCCGCTCCAGGACCAGCAGGTTGCCCCGGTCCCCGTAGGTGCTGAGCAGGTCCGGGTAGACCCAGACCAGGCGCAGGGCGCCGGGTCCGCGGGCGTGTGCTCCCATTCCGCTCTCCTTATCGTGGCGCCGGTGTGGCCCCGGTCAGGCCGCCCGGCCGACGGCCGTGCGGATCTGCTGGAACGCGGTGTAGTTGGCGATGACGTCCAGGGTCCCGCCCGGCCGCACCCGGCTCACCGCGTCGTCGATGCCATCGACCATCTCAAACGCCACCCCGTCGGCCTCCAGGCGGACGGCCAGGTCCAGCCCGCGCTCCCCCGACACCAGCACCGGGCGGTCCCGGACCACCCGGTAGTCCACGTCCCACAGCCATGAGGTGTCGCGGCCGTCGGGAATCTGCGCGTTGACCGACAGCAGCACCGGCACCGGCGCGGGCTCGAGCACGTCGAACGCCTCGAGCCAGCCCGCCGGGTTCTTGGCCAGCAGCAGCCGCACCTGGCGGCCGTTGCGTTCCACCTGGGTGTACCGGCCGGCCACCGAGGTCACCGACCGCATCTTCTGCAGGGCCGCCGCCGGGCTGACCCCGAACACCTCGGCGACCGCGAGAGCCATCACCGCGTTGGACCGGTTGGCCCGGCCGGGCAGGGCCAGCGACAGCTCGGTCACCTGGCCCGCCGGGTCGATGACCGAGGAACCGTCCAGCACCCAGCGCGCCGCGGGACGGCTGAACCCGCACTCGCCGCACCGCCAGCCCAGGTCGTCACGCCGCAGATGCGACCCGCAGCGCGGGCAGCACCAGGAGTCCTCGTGCCAGCGCTGCCCGGCCGCGACCCAGGTGACCTGGTGGGCGCCGCTGGCCGCCCAGGCGATCAGCGGATCATCGACGTTGGCCACCACCCGGCAGTCCGGGGCGGCCTCGAACGCTTCCCGCCAGCGCCGCGCGACGAGCCAGATCTCCGCGGCCCGGTCCATCTGGTCGCGGCTCAGGTTGAGCAGCGTCACCACCCGGGCGTCGGTGGCCCGCAGGACGGCGGGGACATACTTCTCGTCCGTCTCCAGGACCGCGTACGGCGCCTCGGGGGCCTGGCCCAGCGCGGCGGCCAGCCCGGCCTCCATGTTGGCGCCGAACGCGTTGGAGGCCACCTCCTGGCCGGTCGCGCTCAGCGCCGCGGTGATCAGGCGCGTGGTCGTGGTCTTGCCGTTCGTCCCGGTGACCAGGACGATCTCCCGGTCCGCCGCGAGCAGCGACAGCAGGCCGGGCTCCACGCGCAGGCCGATGACCCCGCCGATCACGGACCCGTCGCCGCGGCCCGCGAGGCGTGACATCCGGCCCGCGGCCCCGCCCAGCGTGGTCGCGACGCGCGCCCGCATCGGAAGCTTGCCCATGGCCGACGATGCTATCCGGCCCACGGCCGCGGCGGCACCGGTCCCAGGCCACCGCAGGCATAGCAGAAGCTCAGCAGGCACACGGCTGGGAGTCCGTCATGGCTTGCGGCGCCAGTCGAGCGGCTCAGGCGGCGGACCCAGGTTCGGCGGCGGCCGGTCGTCCCGCCAGCTGAGCGGCGCCTCGGCCGGATCGCGGGCCGGCGGCGGGACCGGCCCGGCCCAGGGCGCCGCGGCCGGGCGGCCCGTACGGTCCGCCCGGTCCGTGCGGGCTGGGCGCGCCGTGCGGGCTGGGCGGCCCGGGCGGGCCGGGTGGCCAAGATCGGCCGGCCGTGGTGACGGCCGCGGCCGTGGATCCGCGGCCGGCGACGCCCCGGCCGGCTTCCCCGATACCGCGGATCCCGCCGCTGGCCAGCCCGCTGCCGCCGCCCCGGACCGGGCCTCGTCCAGGCTGGCCAGCGTGGCGGTAGGCAGGGTCAGGATGCCGGGATTTGCGTCCGCGAAAACGACCCGGCGCCCGGCCGCCGACGCGTAGCTGACGATCATCGCAGTGGGTGGGAGTTGCTGCAGTTCGTGCTGCTCGACGAGGAACTCCCGGGACCGCTGGCTGGTCCGGGCGACCGACGTGCTGGCCGCCACGGCCCGCGCGGTCTGCAGCCCCCAGGCGGTGGAGGTGTTGCTGCTTCCGGTCCAGGACAGGGACTCGCTGACCCCCTCCGACCAGTTGCTTTCCTGGTGCCCGGATGCGGTCCGCGGCGCGAAGGCCCCGAGCCCGGACCAGCTCTGCCCGTGCCCCCGGCCGTGGCCGCGGCCCTGGCTGGCCGAGGCGGACACGGCCACGGAGTCGGCCGTGCCCACGGTGCTCGTGTAGGAGTAGCTGCCCGTGTCGCTGACCGAGTCGCCCACGGTGTCGGTGAGCTGGGAGACCACGAACCGATGCTCGGTGCCGATCTGCTCACTGGCGGCCCGGGCGTCGTCGGCGTTGCCCAGCCGCATGAACGCGACCGCGGCGTTGCCCCGGCCCAGCCGCTCCCGGACATGGGCCGGGAGCGAGCGGTAGGTCAGCACCAGCCCGGTGCCGCTGGCTTCGCAGGCGTCCGATAGCCGGTCCAGCAGGTCGCCGCGGAGCTTCTCGCCCCCGGCGACCAGCAGCGTGTGCTGCCAGGCCGGGCCGCGCGGCTGGCGGCGCAGCAGGTGGGTGAGTGCCGCGGTGACGTACGTCGCGAGGACCTGGGTATGGGCCACGTCCGCCGCGCGGTCCAGCGCCACCACGCGCAGGCGGCTCGGCGGCAACGTGACCGGCGCCGACCCCAGCGTCTCCAGCGCGCGCAGCCTGGCCTCCAGGCCGAGGGCCCGCTCGGCGATGACCTGGCCGCCGGCCGCCCGGCCGTACAGCCCGGCGATTGCCTCGGCTTGCGCCGCACTGATCTGCCCGCGCCGGATATCGTCGCGCGGATCGCCGATCTCGGCCAGGCTCCGCAGCCCCGCGGTCAGCTGCCCGATGCTGGGCTGATCGCCGAAGACCCGCGCGACGCGCTCCAGGATGGCGCGGTCCGGTACCAGGTCAGGCGGGCTGGCCGGGTCGGCGGCGGTGCCGGTGGTGGCGGCGGCCACGGCCAGCACGTCGGCCAGCGCCTCGCCGGACAGCCCGGTCCCGAGGTCCAGCCGCGGCAGGTCCCCGGGCAGGACCCAGACGAGGGGGTCCGCCCCGGCGCCGGCGGCCATGGCCAGCAGGTCCTGTGCCACCGCCCCCTCGGACAGGTCCAGCACGGTGACCTGGCCGCCCGCGGCCAGCCTCAGGCCGGCCAGCATGGCCATCAGCGCCGACCACCCGGCGAGTGTGCCGCCGGCGACGTCGACCCGGTCGATCCCGGTGGGCAGGGCCACCCCGTACCACTGCCGCTGGGTCTCGAAGGCCCGGCCGCGGGCCTCCCAGTCACGGAACCGCTGGGCGTGCTCCTCCTGCCAGCCGGCCAGCCGGCGTTCCTGCGCCGCCTGGGCCCGGGCCACCCGCTGCTCCTCGGCCGCCACCCGGCCGCGGAGCTCCCGGGCGCCCCGCCACACGCCCCGTGCGCACCACATCGTCGCGGCCAGGCAGGCGACCACCCCGGTCGCGGTCAGCGCCGGGGTCACGGCGCCGGCCGCGCCCAGGGTCCCGGTCAGCGCGGCCAGCCCGGCACTGGCCGCCGCGCCAGCCTTCAGCGGCAGGCTGAGCCGGCGCTCCTCCCGCTGCTGGGCCAGCACCCAGCCGGGATCCAGCCGCTCCTGGCCGGGCGGTACGGGCCGCCGGGGCGGCGGGCCCGGGTGCGGGTGCAGCACCGCGTACTCCCAGCCGAGATACACCCGGTCCGCCTGCCGCGGGGTCATCGCATCCGGCCCGGTACGAACCGCCCCAGCGGCACCAGCTGCTGCTGCGGGCTCCTGATAACCAGGGTGAACTGGTCCCTCGCCAGGACGGTGCGGTCCAGGGTGGTGCCGGCCAGGGTGGCGCCGGCCAGGGCAGCGCCGGCCAGGACGGTGGCCGCCGGGTCGCCGCCCGCCAGCGAGGTGTCGGCCGGACCCCGGATCACCAGGACGTTCGCGAGCGCCGCGAGCTGTCCCGCCGCCCGGGCCGATCCGGTGCTGAACACGGTGGCCAGCCCGGCCTGGGCGCCGGTGCTGACCAGCGAGGCCAGGGCGGGCGCGGCGATCGCGTCCGCGTCGCCGAACCAGGCCAGCCCATCGCCGGCCACGCCCAGGCGCCGTGAGTCGGCGAAGACCGCCGCCGTATCGAGGGCGACCAGATTCGCGATCATCCGCGCGGACCGGCCGTGCCGCGACTGGTCCAGCGGGAAGAACGCCACCGCGCGGTCGCGGATCACGGCGCTCAGGCTGATCTGCGCGGGACCGGAACCAGGACTGGCACCACGGGCACCGGCACCACGGGCACCGGCACCGACGGGCATCTCCGGCCCGGGCACCAGCGGGCCGCAGCCAGCGGCCCAGGGCCGAGGCCCGCAACCCGGTCAGCTCCCCGGCCAGGAAGGAGGCCGTGGCGGGGTCGGTCTCCAGCAGGCTCGCCGACACCCTGGCCCGCTCACCCAGCGGAACGCGCCGGGGATGGTAGGGGGGCACCTGCCTCATCCGGGCCCGCAACGCGGCCGGGCTGAGCAGCGCGGCCACGTCGTCGAGCACCGGCACGCGCGGATCACCCGGGGCCGCGGCCGCCACCGCGAACAGATCGTTCAAGTACGCGCCGCAGGTCCGCCGGGCGTGCTCAGCCACCGGGCCCCAGTCGATCATCCCCATCACCAGCGCGGCCTTGCGGGCCGGGTCGCCGCCGCGCAGTGGCTCGTAGCAGCCCTGGCCGGCTGGCCCGAAGACGTGCAGCGGGGCGCCGGTGTCCGCGCAGATCGAGGCGAGCGCCCCGGCCAGCCCCGCCGACCCGCCCAGGCCATCCAGGCCGCCCGGCCCGTCCGGGTCACCCAGATCCACGACCAGGACCGGCTTGCGGCGCCGGATGGCCGCGTGGACCAGCTGGAAGCTGGCCGCGGACACCTCCGCGACCGCGGCGCCGGTGACGAGCACCCCGCCTTCCGCGGCGCGCCAGCTGATCCCGGCTGGCCGGCCGGTCCGCCAGTCCACCCCGAGGCAGGCCCCGGCCCGGGTGACCACCCCGCCGGAGCGGACCCAGGCCACGGTGCCCAGCCGCCGGACCGCCACGATCAGGCCGGGCCGCGGCGGCGGTAAGCCTCGTTCGCCCGCGTGCCGGGCGCGCAGCCAGCCCGTGACCGCGGCCTCGGCCGGCGCCAGGATCAGCGCGACCGGGGCCTGCCGGGGCAGCCAGCGCCCGATTCCCGCGAAGGCCCGGCCCGGATGCAGGACGCGGGCCGGCTGCCCGGCCGCCCCGGCCAGGTAGCCCAGCACCTGGTGCGGGCCGGCGGTGAAGCCAGCCACGGCGCGCCCCGGGCCGATGGCCAGGACCCAGAGGAATCCGGCCGCGGCCGGGCCGGCCAGCCACAGCGGACGCCACCGGGCCACCCGGCCGGTCAGATCCAGCGCGACGGTCAGCAGCAGGGTCAGCTGAGCCAGCAATAAGTGGGCTAGCAGCCCGGCCGCCGCGAGCGCAGCGCTCAGCTCACCACGCGGTGGGGTATCCCCCGGGCTGAAGGAACGGGCACGCCGCGGGTCGCGCTCGGCCGTGGCCATCGCAGAGGCAGGCATCTCGGGTCAAGGCTCCCAGTCCCCTGCGTCTTATGTCCAGGCACCCGGAAAAATGGCCGGCCGGGGCGGGCGGATACCCAGAAAGATCTGCTACCTGGAAGGGAAAGGAATCGGCCGAGGGAGCACACTCATCAGGCCGTTCGCCCAGGCCAGCTCTTTCGTCCCGGCTGCTCAGGTCCTTCAGCCCTGGCTTCTGGCTGGCCCGCAGGTATGCACGCTGCTATTTAGTAAATTAGAGCGAAAATATGGCGGGCAGAAATACCTGGAACCATTGTCGTGCACCATGCGGCCCGTGGCCCGGCCAGACCGAGGAGGCCCGGCTCAGCCCATCCGGCTCAGCCCATCCGGCCGGTGACGTAGGCCCGGGTACGGCTGTCGTTCGGGTCCTGGAACATCTTGGCGGTCCGGTCGTACTCGACGAGCGTGCCGGTCCGGGTATCGCTCTCCTCGTTGATGAGCACCGAGAAGAAGGCGGTGCGATCGCTGACCCGGGTGGCCTGCTGCATGTTGTGGGTGACGATGACGATGGTGTACTTGGACTTGATCTCCTGCATCAGGTCCTCGATGGCACCGGTCGCGATCGGGTCGAGCGCCGAGCAGGGCTCATCCATGAGCACCACGTCCGGCTCGACGGCGAGCGTGCGGGCGATGCACAGGCGCTGTTGCTGCCCGCCGGACAGGCCCAGGGCCGACTTGTTCAGCCGGTCTTTCACCTCGTCCCACAGCGCGCCCTGGCGCAGCGAGCGCTCGACGATCTCGTTCAGCCTGCCCTTGTTGCGCTCGCCGTTGATGCGCGGTCCGTAGGCGACGTTGTCGAAGATCGACTTCGGGAACGGGTTCGGCTTCTGGAAGACCATGCCGATGCGCCGGCGCACGGCGATCGGAGAGACATCCTTGTCGTACAGCGGCGCCCCGCGGTACCGCACGTCACCCTCGACCCGGGCGCCTATCACGAGGTCGTTCATCCGGTTCAGTGTCCGCAGCACGGTCGTCTTGCCGCATCCGGACGGGCCGATGAACGCCGTGATCTCGTTCTCGTGAATTGTCAGCGACACGTCGGTGACGGCCCGGAAACTTCCGTAATAGATCGAGACGCTTTTCGTTTCGAACACGGATTCGCCCGGCGTGGCGTATACGCCAGACTCTGGTGACGCCTCCTGCTGCTGGACAGCAGTCTCGGTCAGCGGGAGGTTGGCCACGATGTTCTGCTCAGGAGTTTCCATCATTTCCCTACTGCAAGTTTCTGGCGAATCGCGCAGTGACGAGACGAGCCACGATCATCAGGATAAACGCAATTGCGATGAGTGTCAGGGCCGCACCCCAGCCGCGGGCCTGCGCGCCTACGTACGGCGACGACGCGTTCGCGAAGATCTGCGACGGCAGCGAGGTGTTGGCCCCGCTGAACACGTTCTTGTTCACGGCGGTCACCGTGAGGATGGTGAACAGCAGCGGCGCCGTCTCACCCGCGGCCCGGGCGACCGCGAGCAGGGCACCGCTGACGATCCCGCCCAGCGCCGTCGGCAGCACGACCGTGACCGTCACGCGGGCCTTGCTGGCCCCGAGGGCGTAGCTCGCCTCGCGCAGTGGGTCCGGCACCAGCCTGAGCATTTCGTACGTGGAGCGGATCACGATGGGCAGCATCAGGCAGCCCAGAGCGAGCGCGCCGGCCAGGCCCGAGTAGCCGAAGTGCAGCACCCAGATCGTGAAGATGAACAGCCCCATGACGATCGAGGGCACGCCGGTCATCACGTCCGAAAAGAATCCGATGAGCCTGGCCAGCGGCCTGTTGCCGCCGTACTCATTGAGGTAGACCGCGCCCAGCACGCCGAGCGGGACGGCCAGGACCGTGGCCAGGGCGGTGATCTCCAGCGTGCCGACGACCGCCGGCCCCATGCCGCCGATGTCGGCGGGCACCACGTTCGGCGGGATGTCGGCGGTCAGGAACTGCCAGCTGATGATCGAGATACCCTTGGCGATCACCGTGTACAGGACGAACCCGAGCGGGATGATCACGAGCACGAACGAGACGACCATGAGCACGGTCGCGATGCGGTTCTTGCTGCGCCGCCAGGACGGCGGCTCCCGCAGGTCCGTCTGCCCGGTCGTGACAGCCATCACGCCCCCCTCTGTCGCCGGCCGGAACGCTCCACGATCACACGGGCAATGATGTTGATGATGATCGTGAACGCGAACAGCAGAACGCCCATTCCGATGAGTGCGGACCGGAACAGCCCGGAGGCCTCGCCGAACTCGTTCGCGATGACTGCGGGCATGTTGTAGCCCGGGACCAGCAGGTGGGACGTGATCGTGGCCGAGGAGCCGATGACCAGCGCGACCGCGATCGTCTCGCCCATGGCCCGGCCCAGCCCGAGCAGCACCGCCCCGACGACTCCGGCCTGGCTGTGCGGCCAGACAGCACCGTTGATCATCTCCAGGCGGGTAGCGCCCAGCGCGTACGCGCCCTCCTTGTCGATGGTCGGCACCGTCGCGATGACCTCACGCGACAAGGAGGTCACGATGGGCGTGATCATGAAGGCCAGGATGATGCCGGCGGTGAAGAACGAGGCCCCGCTCGTCTGCCCCCCGAACAGGGAGTCCAGCACCGGGATGCCGTTGACCCCCGAGCTGACCGAGGTGTAGTAGTGCTGGATCCACGGCGCGAAGACCAGGATCCCCCACAGGCCCCAGACCACCGACGGGACCACGGCCAGCAGGTCGATCACGTAGACGATCGGGCGTGACCACCGGTACGGCACGACCTCGGTCAGCAGCAGGGCGATGCCCACGCTGACCGGCACCGCCATCACCAGCGCGATTATCGCCGTGACGGCTGTCCCGTAGATGAAGGGGAGCGCGCCGAACTGGTTGGCCGTGGGGTTCCAGGTGCTCGAGAAGATCTTGATGCCCTCGGTGGAGAACCACGAGGAGGCCTGCTGGGTGGTGGAGACGGCGATCAGGACCAGGATCACCAGCACCAGCAGGCCGGCCGCGAGCGCGATGGCCTGGAAGCTGATGTCGCCGAACGGGCGCCGCTGCGACAAGGGGCGGGCGGATCCGGCCGGCCCGGCCGGATCCGCCTTCGTCACAGTGCTCACGGTGGCGAGCCGATCTGATCAATGTGCGCCATGGTGCTCACCACGATCAGGAGGTGATCTTGCTGAGCTGCGCCTTGGCCTGCTGAGTCGATGCTGGCCGGCAGCGGCGCGTAGCTCAGCGAGGGGAGCAGCTGCTGGCCGGCCCCGAGCAGGTAGCCGATGTACGCCTTGAGCATCTTGACGTCGTTCGCAGTCTTCTGCTTCGCGAAGACCAGGTCCCACGACTGGTAGGTGATCGGGTACGCGGTGGCGTCGCCCGACCAGACCGCGGCGAACGTCAGGTTCGACGCGACCTTGGCCCCGGCCGCGGCTGCGGACGCCGCCGCCGTCGAGGGCGCGATGTACTTGCCGGCCGCGTTCTGGACACTCGCGAAGGTCAGCCCCGACGCCTTGGCGTCGGCGTAGTTGACGTACCCGATGGCCCCGGGCGTGGACTTGACGATCTGCGCCACCCCGCCGTTGCCGTCGCCGCCCCGGCTGCTGGACGGCCAGTTAATGGTCGAGCTGCTGCCGAGCTTCCATGCCTTCGTGGAGTCCATGAGGAACAGGGAGAAGTTCGCCGTGGTCCCGGAGGAGTCCGAGCGGCGGGCGATGGTGATCGCGGTGCTGGGCAGCTTGACCCCGGAGTTGAGCGACGCGATCGCCGGGTCGTTCCACTTCGTGATCTTGCCCTGGAAGATGTTCGCGATGACCGTCGGCGTCAGCTGCAGCGGCTTGGTGACTCCCGACAGGTTGTACGAGACGGTGATCGGCCCGATGATCACGGGGAAGTACAGCACCGTCGGCTTGCCCGTGAAGCTCGACGCCTCGTCGGACGGGATCGGCGAGTCCGAGCCCGCAAACTGGACGGTCCCCGAGGCCAGGTCGGTGCGTCCCTTGCCCGAGCCGCCGCCGCCGTAGTTGACCGTCATGCCGGACTGGACCGACTTGAAGGCCTGGATGGCCGCCTGCTGGAAGGTCAGCTGGAATGTCGATCCGCTCGCGTTGAGAGTGCCCGAAAGGGCCGCGCTGCTCGACGAGGATGAGCTGCTCGCAGAGGATCCGCCACCGCCCGAGGATGAGCAAGCGGCTACAAGCGAAGCCATCGCGACTGTGGCGAACCCCACAGTCGTTGCGCGCTGGATGCGCCGACGTTGCATGTTCAAAAACCCCATTCTCCGGTATTCCCCGGTCGATTGCTCGGGCGTGAGGAGCACCGGGCCCCCCACGGCCAGCCATGCCAGCCCGATCAGACGTGACAACCCCGCGAGTCTTACGTGCCGGCCGTACCCGCGAGTTAAGGAAGTAAGGCCAAAAGGTGAATAGTGAGGGGACGCACGGTGAAAGTGGGCGCGCCGACCGGGGCGCAGACCGGGTGCCGGGTAACACATGCGCGCGGTCGGCTGCAGGTCACGAGGCCCGCATCCAGGGGTGATACCCGCTCTGCGCGGCAAGTGACCATGATCCAGGTCCGGCCTAATCCGGTGGCTGGGCTCCGGCCAGGTAGACCACGCGGCGGGCGATGTTGACGGCATGGGCCGCAAGGCGCTCGTAGGAGCGAGCCACCAGCGTCATCTCCATCGTCACCGGTATTCCCATTTGCCCGGAGGCAAGCTCGGCAATCAAGCTGGCGTGAAGGTCGTCCATCTCGTCATCACGTTCCCGGAGCGCCACCGCGGCAGTACTGTCGCGCTGGTACCAGGAGTCCGCCGCCTGGCGCCACATACTGGATACGAGCCTCCCCATCTGCTCGACGAGCCCCCGGGTGCGCGGCGAGAGATCCTGGCTGAGAATGTGATTGGCGCGATGAGCGATGTCGATGACGAGGTCGTGGGAGCGCTCAAGCTCGGGCACAATCCGCAGCACGGAAAGCAAGAAGCGCAGATCTGAAGCGACTGGAGCCTGCAGCGCAATCTCCCGGTTGGCCAGCTCCTCGATCTCCGGGTAGAGCGCGTCGATGACCTTCTCCCGTTCGGCCAGCGCCTGGACCAGCTCGACGTTACCGGTCAGCAGAGCCTCGGTCGCCCCGGGCAGATCCTCGGCGACCATGGCGAACAGCTCGATGACCTTACCTTCGATAGCCTCCAGCTCCCGCTGGAATTCCTGCCGATGTTCAACCATGGCTAAAGCCTTCCGTTGCAGAGACCGCCATTTGCGGTCAAGCTTCCCCGCCCCCCAGGGCATGTGTCCAGCCGCCCGGCGGACCCTCCGGGCCGACCGCCGGGCTCGGAATCCCGGGGGACTCCACCACGATGCGGAACAGATCTGGCCTCAGGACGGCCACGGTCAGGGCGACCACCCCCGGCTGCTCGGCGTCCTCGGACCGGATGGTGACGGTGGCGGCCGGCTCAGCGGCGGACAGCCGCAGGCTGCGGGCCACCGCGGGGGCGGGCGGCTGGAAGTCCACCTGGAAGGCCCGGGGGCGGGTGGGCCGCGGCACGGGCCCGGCCGGCGATGACGCGCTGGCCAATTCCCCGGCCAGCCCTTCCATCTGCGGTGGCAGGTAGCTCGCCGAGTATGCGGCGGGCTCGCCGCCCACCGTCCACAGGCAGCGGATGGTGAGCACTTCATGGCCGGGCGGCACGCCCAGCGCCCGCGCGACGTCTTCGGCGGGCCGCCGTCTGGAAACGTTGCGGCTCTTGCAGACCATCTGGCCTCCCATCGGGTCGACCTGCGTAGCGAAACCGGGCAGTCCCTCCAGGACAAGCCGGTATTCGGCCGGGCTGGCCCGGAATATCTGGCCGTCAGGCAGCCGGGTGAGCAGGTGCCGCGCCGCTAGCAGTTCGATCGCCGCGTCGATCTCGGCCGTGGTCACGTTGTAGCGGCGGGCCAGCGCGGTGTGCCGGGGCAGCCGCCAGCCTGGCTCGTGGTGCAGCAACGCAGCTGCCATCCGCTCCGCGAGCACGCTCGCGGCAGCGGCGTGGCCTGAGGCTGCCGCCTGGACGTGCCTCTCCCCGCGGATGTCGGTCATTCCGCATTTCGCCGTGCGTATGCGGTGACCACCAGTCCCGGCATGATGATCAGGGGCGCGAATATCAGCCGGGTGCCGGGAACCGCGCCGCGCGCGAGCCAGTAGCGCATGGTCATCGCGACGGTGTCATCCAGGGCCCGGCCCAAGCCGGGCACCACGGCACTGACGACAACGCCCGGGGACCCACGGGTCTGGTCGGATCAGCCTTAAGAGACACTGGTGAGGGCCGCCCTCGTCGCTGAGATGGTCGCGGGCCAGGCTGCCACCTCCCCTGGCCACCTCCCCTTGATAGGGACCGAAGATGACACTCAGGTGAACGATCAGGCGAGACGAACCTGACAAGCAGATGAACAGGCGGGGACCTCGGAGGAACGTATCCCCGGCTGGCCGGCATGACGAAGGGGCGGGTGACCAGAGTCACCCGCCCCTCAGGTACCAATGAGCAGCCTGCCTCAGACGCTGACCTCCACCGCAGCCACCTGGCCGGTCTCCGCGATGACCGGCCGGTCGGTGTTCACCCCGCCGGGGGCGAGGACGCGCACCGTCCAGCTGCCCGGGGCCGCGAAGAAGCGGAACCCGCCGTCGGTGCCCAGCGGCACCTCCGCCACGAAGTCGCCGCCCTCGTTGAGCAGCCGGGCGTAGCCCACGGGCACCGCCTCACCGCCGCGCGTCACGCGCCCCTCGACCACGGCCTGGTTGCCCACGTCCGCCGGGCGCGCCGCGCCGCCTGCGGGCGCCCCGCACCCGTCCGCGCTCACCGCTGCACTCACCTCCGGGCCGCTCACTGGCCATCACCAATCTCGATCGGGACACCCACGAGCGAGCCGTACTCGGTCCAGGAGCCGTCGTAGTTCTTGACGTTCGGCTGGTCGAGCAGCTCGTGCAGGACGAACCAGGTATGCGCGGACCGCTCGCCGATCCGGCAGTAGGCGATCGTGTCCTTGGCGAAGTCCAGGCCGGCCTCGTCGCCGTAGAGAGCGCGCAGCTCGTCGTCCGACCTGAACGTCCCGTTGTCGTTGGCCGCCTTGGACCAGGGCACGTTCTTCGCGGTCGGGATGTGACCGCCGCGCTGGGCCTGCTCCTGCGGCAGGTGCGCCGGGGCCAGCAGCCGGCCGGAGAACTCGTCCGGCGAGCGCACGTCGACCAGGTTGCGCTTGCCGATGGCCGCCACGACCTCGTCACGCAGGGCCCGGATCGACGCGTCCTGCTCCTGGGCGGTGTAGGACGTCTTGGGCCGGTCCGGGACATCCTTGACCAGCTCACGGGAGTCCAGTTCCCACTTCTTGCGGCCGCCGTCGAGCAGCTTCACGTTCTGGTGGCCGTACAGCCGGAAGTACCAGTAGGCGTACGCGGCGAACCAGTTGTTGTTGCCGCCGTACAGGATCACCGTGTCGTCGTTGGAGATCCCGCGCTCGGACAGCAGTGCCTCGAAGCCGGCCTTGTCCACGAAGTCCCGGCGGACCGGGTCCTGGAGGTCCTTCTTCCAGTCGATCTTGATGGCGTTCGCGATATGCCCGGTGTCGTACGCGCTGGTGTCCTCGTCGACCTCGACGATGGCCACCCCCGGGTCATTCTGGTGCGCCTCCACCCAGTCTGCGTCCACCAGGACGTCTGGACGGCTCATACAGCAACCTCCTTGTCGGACTCCGGGTCGGCCATTCCCTGGCGACCAGGGCGGAGTCGTTTAATAAGCAGATACATTTCGCAGCCCAGGCAGAACCCGAAGGCTGCGTTGAGGAACGCCGCGGCGAGCGCCGCGGCCGCGGCCGCCATGCCCAGCGGGATTATCCCGGCTGCGTACCCGATCACCCCGATAATGCTGATGACCAGGCCCACAGCCTGGGAGAACCGTGGTGGCGCCTCGGCCTCCAGCTCAGCCGGCGGTCCCAGGCGCGGGCGGACTGCGAACCGGTAGATGAGACCGTACGGCGCGTACCGCAGCCCGAACACGGCCCCGATACCGAACACCACCGCCTGGAACCCAAGCAGCCATGCACTGCTGGTGATCAGGACAATCACCAGGACGATGGCGGAGAGCGCGGCGTTGAAACGCTGGCCCCGGGGATCGACGCTCATGAGTGGTATCTCCCTTTGCGGGATCGGCAGGTTCAGGCCAGGACGGGGGTACTGCCTGCGGGTCGCGCCCTTCCGGCGGCACGGACATGCGGCGCGGCCCGTGCTGGGCTCAGGAACGGCGTCTGCAGGCCGGGCGCACCCGGACACAGGTCGGCGGTGACGTGGCAGTAGTCCACCACGCGCCGCCTGGTCAGCAGCGGCCGCGACCAGCCGCGATCCGCCATGACATCCGGGATGGCCAGGGAAAGCACGTCCCCGATGGTATGCGCCAGCCGCACCGGTGTCACTCCCCACTCGTTTGGTAGGTTATTATCCGGCCCGGATCTCGTCCAGGGCGCCCAGTACGTCGGTCTTGCTCATCAGCCCGCTCCCCCGCCGCGTGATCTGCCCCGCAGGGCCCAGCACGAACACGGTGGGGGTGCGCCGCACGTCCAGGAGACGGACCAGGTCCATCCGCTCACCCGCGTCCACCTCGACGTGCCGGACCCCCTCGGTGCCGCTGGCCACCTCGGCCAGGATCCGCTGGGTGGCACGGCAGGGAGCGCAGAACTCCGACGAAAACTGCAGCAGCGTGGCCCGCGGGCCCAGGGGCTCACCCAGTTCCGCGGGACCGAGCCGCAGGCCGCCGTCGGCCGCGGACCGCGGTCCGGCCAGCCTGCCGTCCCGGCGGCGCCAGGCCACCCCGAACGCTGTCGCCCCGGCCAGGACGGCCAGGACCGCGATAAGTCCGCCTATCACGGGTGGTACAGCATGCCCGCGGCCCATCCCATTCCCGGCCAGCGCCCGCGAACCGCCCCGGCCAGCGCCCGCGAACCGCCCGGTCAGTGCGGCTTGACCGTGACCAGGACCTTGCCCTGCGAGGTGATCTCGAAGCTGCGCACGCTGTCCAGCGCGATCGGGGCCGAGCCGGGGTACCACACGCCCGCCTCGTCGTAGGAGGTCGTCCAGCCGCCGACGACCGTGCTGTGCCCGCTGGAGTCGGTGACCACGAGCTGGCACCGGGCCCCGGTGGGAACGTTCTTCACCTGCGTGTCCAGGACCGTGCCCCAGTCCTTGGCGGCGTACCGGACAGTCGCGGCCACGTGGGTGGCTGGGTTGGTCGCGGTGGCGGACGTGAAGTGCGCGGCCACCGCGGAACTGTCGGCGTCTCCCTCGCTGTCATGTGTGGCGCTCCACCCCGCTGCCCCGGCTGCCCCGGCCACGAGGACCACGGCCGCGGCGGCGGCCAGGCCGCGCCAGCGGCGGGCCTGCCGGGCCCGCGTCGTGCGGGCCAGCAGCGAGCGCAGCATCTCCTCGGAGGGCACCTCGGCCCCGGGCAGGCCAGCACCGGGCAGCTCGTCCACGTCATCGTCGGCCAGCTGCTGGGCCTCCCCGACCGGGATCCGGCGCAGCAGGGCCGGCAGGCCGGCCAGCCCGGCCAGTTCCTCGCGGCACTCCGGGCAGGTGCTCAGGTGGGCATCCACCACCGAGCGCTCGGCGGGATCGATGGCCCCGAGCACGTAGACACCGAGCGCGTGCCGGATGTCGCGGCAGTCCGCTGAGCCGTTCATGGCGCGAGCCCCCGTTCCTCAAGCGCCAGTTTGAGGGCCTTGAGCGCGTAAAACGTCCGAGATTTCACTGTCCCGCCCGGGATACCGAGTTCCGTGGCGGCCTCGGCGACTGAGCGCCCGAGGTAGTACGTCTGCACGAGCACCTGCCGGTGTTCTGGCCGCAGGTCACGCAGGGCGTCGGCCACCGCCCACGATTCGAGCACGCGATCCGCCTCGTCGGCCACGGGTACCAGTTCCAGCGCCGCCTCGCCGACTTCCCGGGGCCGCGCGTTGCGGGCCCGGTGCGAGTCCACCGCGAGGTTCCTCGCCACGGCGAACAGCCAGGGACGGGCCGGGCGCTCCGCGATCGCCTCGGGATGCAACCAGGCCCGGAGCAACGTTTCCTGCACGATATCTTCCGCCCGCTGCCGGTCGCCACTGGTGAGGCGGAGCGCATAGCGCAGCAGCGGCGCCGCGTGCTCGGCATACAGCGCGCGGACCAGCGCCTCGTCACAGGCCCGCTCGCCAGGCTGGCGGCCCTGCGTACCGCGGTGATGTGCCACGACCTAGGTAACGCGCCTTCCGGTCAGCTGGTTCACCGGGCGGCCGGGATTCGGGGGCTTCATCCGCCGGCGAACGGGGGCAGCACTTCCACCACCGCCGCTTCCCGGAGCCTCACGGTCTCGGGCGCGCGGCTCCCCACCGGGCTGCCGTCGACGAGGAACGATGATCTGGCCAGAACCGCGCGAAGGTCGCAATCCGTGCCGGCGGCACGATTATCCTCACGGGCGGACAGCACCGCCTCGAGCGCGGCGGCGAGTGTCCGGGCGCTGATCGTCTCCTCGGCGACCCCCGCGGCCTGCTTGGCCGCGGCCCAGTAGCGCAACGTCACTGTGCTCATGTCCGCTATCCTCGCTCACATCGGATCCGGGCAGTGCCGCCGGTGGGTCCTTGTGTGCATTGATGGGTAGTTTCTCCCGCAAGAGACCCATAGCTCTCTCACACGAGACCACTGGTTCTCTCACCAGAGACCACAGGGCGGAGGTGGCAGCACCGTGAGTGACCTGCTGCTGCTGACCGGCGCCCTGGAACCGGCCTCGGAAATCCTTCCTTCCCTGGGATTGCTGCTGCATACCGTGCGGGTCACGCCGCCTGAGGTGCCGGCTGCGGCCGACGCGCCGCCCGCGGACGCCATCCTGGTGGACGCCCGGCGGGACCTGGCCCAGGCCCGGAGCCTGTGCCTGCTGCTGCGCACCGCGACCCTGGACGCCCCGCTCCTGGCCGTGGTCACCGAGGGCGGGCTGGCCGCGGTGACCGCCGAATGGGGCGCGGATGATGTGATTTTGCACACCGCCGGGCCCGCCGAGGTGGAGGCCAGGCTGCGGCTGGCCATCGGCCGGAAGGCCAGCGTGGCCCCGGCCGCCCCGGATGAGATCCGCTCCGGCGACCTGGCTATCGATGAGGCCACCTACACGGCCCGGCTCCGGGCCCGCGCCCTCGACCTGACGTTCAAGGAATTCGAGCTGCTGAAGTTCCTGGCCCAGCACCCCGGACGGGTATTCACCCGGGCCCACCTGCTCCAGGAGGTCTGGGGCTACGACTACTTCGGCGGCACCCGCACGGTGGACGTGCACGTACGACGGCTCCGGGCCAAGCTCGGCGCCGAGCACGAGGCGCTGATCGGGACGGTCCGCAACGTGGGCTACCGGTTCGTTCCGGCCAAGGGCACCGACGAGGGACGGGTCCCGCGGTCCGGCCGCCCGGCGGACCAGGATCAGGCGAACGGGGGCGTCACCGAGGCGGATGGCCTGCCCGCGGACGCCCCGCAGGCGCGGTCCGCGGCCCCGCAGCACCCTGGATCCCAGAAGACCGGCGCACCCTGGATCCCGGAGGAGGCCAGTGCCGCACCCGCCGACCGGTGATGAGGCTCCCCTCGTCACGGTGACCGGGCCGCTGGCGGAGGCCGAAGGGCGCAGTGTCCTGGACCTGGCCGAGACGGCCGCCAGCCGCGACGGGGTCGGCCCGCTGTCGGAGCACGTACTGCTGCACGCCCGGTACGGCGGCGACGCGGGCGCCCGGAACCTGCTGCTGACCATCGGCCCCCGGCTCACGGGATACGGTCACCTGGATCCGGCCGGTCAGGCCGGCACGCATCAGGGGCCGGCCGCGGAAATGGTCGTCCACCCGGACTACCGCCGCCGCGGGTTCGGGCTGACCCTCGTCCGGGCACTGCTGGCCGAGGCGGCCCCCGACCCGCTGCGCGTGTGGGCCCACGGCGACCTGCCCGCCGCGCGCGCCCTGGCGGCGCGGGCCGGGTTCGCGCGGATCCGCTCGCTGTGGACGATGCGCCGCCCGCTGACGGACCCACTCCCGGACCCGGTGTTCCCCCCGGGGGTCACGCTGCGCACGTTCCGGGTCGGCGCGGACGAGGCGGCCTGGCTGGACGTCAACCGGAGGGCGTTCGCCAGCCATCCGGAGCAGGGTGCCTGGACCGCGGAGGACCTGTCGCTGCGGGAACGCGAGCCCTGGTTCGATCCGGACGGGTTCTTCCTGGCCGAGCGGGATGGCAAGCTGGCGGGTTTCCACTGGACCAAAATTCACGGCACGCCCCCGCAGGTCGGCGAGGTGTACGTGGTGGGGGTGGACCCGGCCGGGCAAGGCGGCGGCCTGGGCCGGGCGCTGACCCTGGCCGGCCTGCACTACCTGCGCGCGCAGGGGCTGCCCGAGGTCATGCTCTACGTGGACGAGGACAACACGCCGGCCATCCGGCTGTATGAATCACTCGGCTTTACCCACCGGGGCACGGACGTGATGTTCCGTCATCCACCGGGATAATCCGTCATCCACCGGGATAACGTAAGTCAGGCCAGCGTCAGCCCTGGCCGTGCACCGCTACGGCACTGGACCCGACGCCCAGCACCGCGTCGAGTTCCGCGTCGGTCAGCCGCCGGTCGCATACCGCCACCGCACTGAGAACCTCGGCGTAGAGCTCGATTTCATCGAGTGCCACGCGATCGGGGACGCGAAGATCGAGAGTCTCGCGCACCGCGCCCACCTCCATCGCCAAGCGGATTCGCGGAAGCCTGACCACAAGGTTACGACGCGGCCCTATGCCCCCGCATGACCCATCAGGGTCATTTCTGGACCACCCTCAAGTGGGATTTTACCCAGAACCCCAGTAACAATTCCAAGAAGCCTTAGGCGACGAGGCTCTAGATACGGTAAAGGACTATCGCGATTCAGCGCGTCTTGAGTGACTGGTGACGCGAGTCCCGCCGCGAGTTACCGGGGATCGCCGGGCAGATCCCGCCAGCTGGCCTCGCGGTGCACCGCGGCGCGGGCCCGGTAGCTCGCGGGGGTGTCCGCGAACGTGGCCCGGTCGGCGTCGGTCAGGTCCCGGACGACCCGGCCGGGCACCCCCGCCACCAGCACCCCGGCCGGGACCTTCTGGCCCGGCCGGATGACCGTGCCCGCGGCCACCAGGGAGCCCGCCCCGATCCAGGCCCGGCCGAGCACGATCGCCCCGATGCCGATCAGTGCCCCGTCGCCCACCAGCGCACCGTGCACGACGGCCCGGTGCCCCAGGCTGACCCGCTCGCCCAGGATGGCCGGCTCGCCCCGGTCCACGTGCAGGCAGCACTGATCCTGGATGTTGCAGTCCGCGCCCACGATGATCTCGTCATCGTCGGCGCGCAGCACGGACCCGTACCAGACGCTCACCCCGCGGTCCAGCGTGACCCGGCCGACCAGGATGGCCCCGGGAGCCACCCAGGCCTCCTCGTGCACCTGCGGGGTGTTACCGTCGAGTGAGCCGAGTCGGCCCATGACCCCTCCTCTGCTGCCACTGCGGACGGTCAACAGACCGTATTTAAACGGGGCAAAACGGGATACTCGTTCGTTTCGGTTGCGCGCGAGGGACTTACGGGCAAGAGTCTTCCCTGCTGTAACAGATCTTCCTGCCACGAACCCGCTCCCATCTCAGGTGAAGCCCGACCGAGCCGCCGCGCCGGGCCGGACGTAGCCTGGTCCTGACCCACCTGACGGGTGACACCATGACTGAGCAAAGCGACCTTATCCCCGACCTCGACTCCGAAGACGCGTTCGAAGTGCAGATGCGCGGCTACAGTCGCCGTCAGGTCAATGAATTCGTAGCCCGCTCCCGCAGCCAGACCCGTGACCTGGAAGAACGGTTGTCCCGGTCCATCGACGAGGTCGAGCGGATGCGGTCCGAGGTGAGCGCGGCGCGGCAGCGGGAGATGGCCGACAAGCCCGCCCATCAGGAGCTCAGCGAGCGGATGGCGCAGATCCTCAGCCTGGCCGACGACGAGGCCAAGGCGCAGAAGGCCCGCGCCCTCGAGGACATCACCCAGCAGCGCAACGACGCCAAGCAGGAGATCGACCGGCTCAAGGCCGAGGCCCGCGAGCAGACCGAGCGGATGCTGGCCGCCGCGCAGGAGCAGGCCGAGAACGCCATCGCCACCGCCCGGGCCGAGGCGGAGAAGGCCCGCAGCTCCGCCCGGGAGGAGGCCGAGCGCACCGTCGGCGACGCGCAGAAGAAGTCGGAGAACGCGGTGACGGCCGCGCAGGCCCAGGCCAAGCAGATGCTGGACGAGGCCACCGCGCGGGCGACGGCCATCCACGACGGGGCGGAGCGACGCCTGAACCTGCTGGTCGCCAGGCACACCGAGACCGTGCGCCGGCTGACCGAGGTCCGCGACGTGGTGACCAACCTGGTGGCCGGCGAGGCGGCCCGCGGCTCCCTGGAAGAAGAGGTGGCCCGGTCCGTGGCCAGCGCCGTGTCCGGCAACGGCGGCGGCAACGGCGCCCCCGCCGCCGCCCGGCCGGGCAGCGGGCCCGAGGGCCGCCACGCGCCCGGGGCGGCTCCCGCGGCCGGCTCCCGTGCCGCGGATGGCCCGGGTAATGGCGCAGCCGACGCCGCGGCGGTCCGCAGCCACCGGGGCAGCCCCCTTCCCGGTGAGCGCGTGCCTGCCGAGCGGCCCGCGGCCGCCCCGGCCGGCGCCGCACCGTCCAGCGGCTCCCCATCAGGTAGCACGGGGTCAGGCAGCACCGGGCCGGGCAGCACGGGGCCAGGCAGCACGGGTCCGGGCGGCACGCCTGCTGGCGGCACGGGCCCGCGCTCCGTTCCGTCCGAGCGCCCGGCCCCGGCGGGTGCGGACCGCCCGGGCCGCGAGCCCGCCAAGCCCGGCCGGCCCACCGCGGGCCGCGGCACGCCGGGGAGCCTGGCCGACCGCGCCGACAACCCGCCGGGCGACGGCGCCCGCATGTCTGAGTAGCCGCCCGATCAGTCACGCCGACGGCCCCGGGGCTCGCACCCCGGGGCCGTCGGCGTGTCAGCGCCCCGGCAGGCCCGTGCTGAGGGCGTCCAGCCGGCGCAGGATCACGCCCTCGCGCAGCGCCCAGGGGCAGATGAACAGTTCTTCCAGGTCGAACAGGTCCATGACCGCGTCGGCCACGATGGCGCCCGCGGCGAGCTGAGCCGCCCGGGCGCGGGACACCCCGGGCATCTGCGCCCGGTCGGCCGCGGACATGGCGGCCAGTTTGTCGGACAGCTTGGTCAGGTCAGTGTGGCTGAGCCGCCGCCGGACGTAGGGACCCTCACTCGAGGGCGCGGCCCCCGCGGTGCGGGCCAGCTGCCGGAAGGTCTTGGAGGTAGCCACCGCGCGGTCCGGCCGCCCGTCCCGCATGACCTGGCCAGCCTGCCGCCCGATCTCGGCCCGCACGTACCGGCGCAGCTTGCGCACCTGCTCGGCCGAGGGCGGGTCCTTGGTGAGCCAGTCCCGGGTCAGCCGGCTCGCGCCGAGCGGCAGCGAGATGGCCACGTCGGGCTCCTCGTCCACCCCCTCGGCGATCTCCAGTGATCCGCCGCCGATGTCCAGGACCAGCAGCTTGCCCGAGGACCAGCCGAACCAGCGCCGGGCGGCCAGGAACGTGAGCCGCGCCTCGTCCTGGCCGGACAGGACCTGGATGTGCGCGTCGCTCTCCTCGCGGATCTGGGCCAGCACCTCGTCGGCGTTGGCCGCGTCGCGGACCGCCGAGGTGGCGAACGCGAGCAGCTCCTCGACCCCCTTGTCCTCCGCGATCTGGAGCGCCTCGCGGACGAAGGCCCGCAGCTGCTGGGCGCCGTCGTCGGAGAGGCGGGTGCCGCCTTCGAGAAGGTCACCGAGCCGCAGCTCGGCCTTATGGGAGTAAACCGGGGTGGGCCGGGCGCCACGGTACGCGTTGACTACCAGGAAATGCACCGTGTTGGAGCCCACGTCCAGGACACCGAGTCGCATACATTGACGCTACTGGGCCGCACGCGTGATCAGCACCATGACCCATGGAGAGAGGCCGCTCTATGACCAAGACCACGGGGACCAAGACCACGGGGACCAAGACCGCGGGCCGGGTCCGCACCGAGCCGGGGCACAAGCGGGTCCGCGCCTATCTCGGCGGCGAACTCGTCGCCGACACCAGGACGCCGGTGCTGGTCTGGGAATGGCCCTACTTCCCCGTGTACTACATCCCGGCCGCCGACGTCCAGGCCACGCTGATCCCGGCCGGCCAGACCGAGCACTCCCCGAGCCGGGGCGACGCGGAGATCTACCACGTGCAGGTGGCCGGGGTCACCGCGGAGCGGGCGGCCCTGCGTTATCCCGAGTCCCCGCTGGAGGACCTCCGCGACCTGGTCCGGCTGGACTGGGACGCGATGGGCGAGTGGTTCGAGGAGGACGAGCTGGTCTACACCCACCCGCGCGACCCCTATACCCGGGTCGACATCCTGGCCAGCTCGCGGCACGTCCGGGTGGAGGTGGACGGGGTGACGGTGGCCGACTCCCGGCAGCCGCGCATCCTGTTCGAGACCGGCCTGCCGCCGCGTTACTACGTGCCGCTGACCGACGTGCGGATGGACCTGCTGCGGCCCTCGGCCACCCAGAGCCACTGCCCGTACAAGGGGACGGCCAGCTACTGGTCGGTGCAGGCCGGTGAGCAGCTGCACCCCGACATCGTGTGGATCTACCGGACCCCGCTGCCGGAGAGCCAGAAGATCGCGGGCCTGGCCTGTTTCTACGACGAGAAGGTGGACGTCTACCTCGACGGCGAGCTTCAGGAACGGCCGAGGACACATTTCAGCTAACGGTCATATCGGCGGAAGGCCGGAGGTCACGCGGATGCCCGAGGAGGCCGGTCACCCGGAACGGCGGATCCTGGCCACCGGGGTCCCCATCGACTGCGTCAACGCGGCCGACCCGGGCAGCCCGCCGTTCGGCACCGAACGGGCCCCGGCCGCCCTGCGGGACGCGGGGCTGCCCGGCGCGGCCGGCGCGGCGGACGCCGGCGACCTGGATGTCCGGCTGGTCGGCCGGGACCGGGACGCCGTTACCGGGGTGCTCGGCTGGCCGTCGGTCCTGGCCACCACCCGGGCGCTGCGATCCCTGGTCCGCGACCAGATCGACGACGGCGCCGTGCCCTTCCTGGTGGGTGGCTGCTGCACGCTGCTGCCCGGCGCCCTCGGCGGGGCCCGCGACGCCCTCGGCGCGATCGGCCTGGCCTACCTGGACGGCCACCTGGACCTCTACGACGGCCGGACGTCGCCGACCGGGGAGCCTGCGGACATGGGGATGTCGGTGATCACCGGCCGCGGCCCGGCGGCGTGGTCGGCGGAACTCGGCGCGCCGCTCGTCGGCCCCGGTGAGCTGGCCCTGCTCGGCCCGCGCGACCGTGACGAGGCAGTCGAATACGGTTCCGTGCTGCCGGAACAGGCCGGGCTGGACCGGGAGCTGACCCCGGTGGCGCTGCGGGAGCGGGGCGTGGCCACCGCCGGGCAGGCGGCCCGGGACCAGCTCACGCGCGGCGGCGGGCCGGTACTGGGTGCACCTCGACGTGGACGTGCTGGACGAGCAGGCCTTCCGGGCGACGGATTACCTGATGCCCGGCGGCCTGTCGCTGGCCGAGCTCGGCCAGCTGATCCGGCCGCTGCTGGCCGCGCCCGCACTGGCGGGGGTGTCGCTGGCCTGCTACAACCCTGAGAAGGACTCCGGTGGCCGTGGCGGGCGTGACCTGGTCACGCTGTTCCGGGAGGCGTTCCGGGCGTGAAGGCCCGTTACGCCCCGGTGTCCGGGACCGTCCAGGTCCTCGATCCGCGCGGTGGACGGCGGCCGCTGCGCGGACAGCTCGCCGGGCCGCCGCCTCCGCCTCACGCATGACCCGCAGGATGTTGCCCCCGGCCAGCTTGGCGCAGTCCTCCTCGGTCCACCCGCGGCTGAGCAGCTCGGCGAGCAGCGCCGGGTAGCAGGAGACGTCCGCCATCCCGTCGGGCAGCTGGTCGGTACCGTCGAAATCGCCGCCCAGCCCCACGTGATCGACGCCGGCCACCTCACGCACGTGCTCGATGTGGTCGGCCACCTGGGCCAGTGTCGCCCGCGGCAGCGTGGCCCGGGACTGGGGGCTGGCCGCCGCCATCTCCCGGCGGGCCTGCCCGCGCGCGGACAGCTCCCAGGGGTCGGCGCCGCGCCGCTCCATCTCGGCGGTCAGCTCGCGCTCCCAGGCCCAGCACTCGGGCGAGACGAACGGGGACACGAAGGTGACCATGCATATCCCGCGGTTACCCGGCAGCCGGGCCAGGATGCCGTCGGGCACGTTGCGCGGGTGGTCACACAGGGCCCGGGCGCTGGAGTGCGAGAAGATGACCGGCGCCTCCGCGACGTCCAGCGCGTCCCTCATCGTGGCCGGGGACACGTGGGACAGGTCCACCAGCATGCCCAGCCGCTGCATCTCCCGGACCACCGCGCGGCCGAACTCGGTCAGCCCCCCGGCCCGCGGCTGGTCCGTCGCCGAGTCGGCCCAGGGCACGTTGGTGTTGTGGGTCAGCGTCAGGTACCGGACGCCGAGCGCGTACAGCGCGCGGAGCACCCCCATCGAGGACGCGATGCTGTGCCCGCCCTCCGCCCCGAGCAGCGACGCGACCCGCCCGGTGGCGAAGACCCGCTGCACGTCGTCCGCGGTCAGCGCCAGCTCGAGCTGGCCGGGGTAGAGCCGGATCATCCGCCGCACCAGGTCGATCTGCTCCAGGGTGGTGGCCACGGCCGTCTCGCCCGCCAGGGACGACGGCACGTACACGGACCAGAACTGGCCGCCGACCCCGCCCGCGGCGAGCCGCGGCAGGTCGGTCTGGGTGAAGCCCACCGGCTCGCTCAGGTCGGTGCCGTCGAGGCCGGCGCACCCGGCCTCGCGCAGCGCCCAGGGCAGGTCATTGTGCCCGTCTACCAGCGGGACCTGGCCGAGCAGCTTCCGCGCCCGGTCCACCTGCCCGCTGCCCGCCTGCTCCCTGCCCGCCTGCTCCCTGCCCGCCTGCTCCCTGCCCGCCTGCTCCCTGCCCGCCTGCCCACTGCCCCCTGGCTCGCTGCCCGGCTGCTCGCTCATGCCATGGAAAGTACCGCAGCGCCGTGGACCCGTTCCGCGGCCAGGTCGCTCAGGGCCTGATCGGCCTGGTCGAACCGGTACGGCGTCGTGGTGACCTTGATCCGGAGCCGCTCGGCCAGGGTCAGGAACTCGGTCGCGTCGGCCCGGGTGTTGGACGTGACGCTGCGCAGCTGGCGTTCCTGGAACAGGTGCCGCTCGTAGTTCAGCTCCGGGATGTCGGTCAGGTAGATCCCGGCGATCGCGAGCGTCCCGCCCCGGTCCAGGGCGCTCAGGGCGGGGGGCACCAGCGTGCCGACCGGGGCGAACAGGATCGCGGAGTCCAGCTGCACCGGCGGCGGGTCGAACGAGTCCTGCGCCGAGGCGACGCCCAGCGAGCGGGCCAGCTCCCGGGCCGCCTCACCCCGGGTGAAGACATGCACCTCGGCCCCCTGGGCCATCGCGACCTGGGCCGCGAGGTGCGCGGAGCCCCCGAACCCCCAGATGCCCAGCGTGCCGCCCGGCGGCACCTCGGCCCGGCGCAGCGCCCGGTAGCCGATGATCCCGGCGCACAGCAGCGGGGCCAGCTCCGCGTCACTGAAGCCGCCCGGCAGCGGGTGGACGAAGGCCTCGGCGGCCACCATGTACTCGGCGTACCCGCCGTGAAAGTCCCAGCCGGTGTAGACCGAGGCGGGGCAGAGGTTCTCCTGGCCCCGGCGGCAGAACACGCAGGACCCGTCGGTCCCGCCCAGCCACGCTGCCCCCACCCGGTCGCCGGTCGTGAACCGGCGGGTGCCCGGCCCGGCCGCCACGACCTCGGCGACCACCTCGTGGCCGGGCGTGGTGTCCGGCCGCTTGGGCGGCAGGTCACCCTCGGCCAGGTGCAGGTCGGTCCGGCACACCCCGCAGCACCGGATCCGCAGCAGCAGCTGGCCGGGGCCGGGCTGCGGGACCGGGCGCTCGACCAGGCGCAGCGGGCCGGAGCCGACCGGCCCGGGCTCATGCACTACCCATGCACGCACAGTGTCACCCTACGGGGTCACCCTCCGGGCCGCGCCATGCGTCAGGACCGGGTGAAGCGGGCCACCACGTCGACGGTGGCCGGGCCGGTCAGCATGCCCATCTGGTTCCAGGTCATGCCGAAGTCGGCCCGGTCCACCACGACCCCCTCAGCCCGCAGCGTGAACGCCGCCGGGGTGACATCGGCCAGCGTGCCGGTGAAGCTGAGCGGCCGGGTCTGCCCCGCGACCGTGAGCGTGCCCTGCACGGCCACGCGGTCTCCGGTCCGGGTGGCGCTGGCCAGGTCAGCCACGATCGACGGGTGCTCCGCGGCGTGGAAGAAGTCCGCCGAGGCCAGATGCCGGTCCCGCTTGGCGTTCTTGGTGTCCAGCGAGCCCGCGCCGATCTCGAGCCGGCCGCGGCCCGCACCGCCGGGGAGGATCTCGGCGGTCCCGGCCACTTCCCCGAACGTGCCGCGCACGGTGACCAGTCCCCAGATCGACTTGGCGCGCAGCGCGACCGAGGAGCGCCCCGGGTCCAGCGTCCAGGTGCTCGGGCCGGCCAGCACGCTGTCCGGCGTCTCACCCGCCGGTTCCCCGGTGGCTTGGGCTTGTCCCTCGGGCTGGGTCATGGCTCTCCTTGAAGATCGCTGATTCAACTCGGTGAAATTCACTGTAGATATAGTACCGTGCGTAATAATAGTGTCAACGAAGCACTCCAGGTAGGCTGAACGCGTGTCGGTAGATCAGGTACCCGAGCCGAGCGTGGCAGATGACTGCGCCGCGGCCGGTGCCGGGCTGCCCGGTGACCTGCCCGATGGCGGCCTGCTGCCCGGCGGTGCGGCCCCGGAGACCCTGTCCCTGGACGGCCTGCCCGAGGCGGAGCGCCGCCGCACCCTGGTCGCCGAGACCGCGCGCTTCACGTCCGCGTTCCTGCGCTGGATGGAGGGCCGGGCCTGCGGCGGCCTCACCTACGCCCGGCTCCGGCTGCTCCAGGCGCTGCACTGCGGCGGTCCGGCGATCATGCGGGATCTCGGTGTCCAGCTGGGGGTGAGCCCGCGGAACATGACCGCGATGGTGGATGCACTCGAGGACGCCCAGCTCGTCGTGCGCCGCCCGCACCCCACCGACCGCCGGGCCACGCTGGTCGAGCTGTCCCTGGATGGGGCCCGGGAGGCGGAACAGGCCCTGGAGCCCCGGCTGGACGCCATGGCCGAGCTGTTCGAGGGGTTCTCCGCCGCGGAGCAGCAGGCGTTCGCCGACGCGCTGGCCCGGCTGGGCCGGGCCATGCAGGCCCGCCAGGGTGACTGCTGAGCACGCTCCTTCCTCCGGGTCACCAGCCACCCCAGCGGTAACGCCCCGCCGCCTGACCGCTCTTACGAGGTTCTTACCGTCCAGTACGAAACGGTCCTCACCTGCACTGATGTGCATACCGTCAGACCATGGCGAGGGCCGGGACCAGGGGACCAAGGCGGCCGCGGGGCGGCCGGCTGCGCCGCGCGGCCCAGCTACGCCGCGACGAGCGCAAGCGCCGGGCCGCCCGGCGCCGCCGCGCCCTCGCGGCGTCGGCGGCGGCCGAGTACCGCCGGGCCGCCGTCCTGGTCCGCCGGGCCGCGGACGCGGCCCGGCATCCGGCCGCGCACCCGCCGCCCGGGCCGTTCCGGCCGGGGACCTGGCGCAGCCCGCTGCGCGGGCTGTGGCTCACCTCGATCCTGGCCGTGGTCCTGCTCGCCGGGCTGACCATCCTCGCGGTGACCGGCCTGCTGTCCTACGCGGCCTACGATCCGCTGCTGCCCGGCAACGACCAGACACCCGGCGCGGGCCTGCTGCACTTCTACCTGTTCTCCTGGCCGTCGCACCCGTCCTGGCTGTACCGGGTGAACCAGGGCGTGCACATCACCCTGGGCCTCGCCCTGCTGCCGGTGGTGCTGGCCAAGCTGTGGTCGGTGCTCCCGCGCCTGTTCGCCTGGCCCCCGGTCCGCTCGCTGGCCCAGATCCTGGAGCGGGTCAGCCTGATCATGGTGGTCGGCGGGGTCCTGTTCGAGTTCGCCACCGGCATCCTGAACATCCAGAACTACTACGTCTTCCCCTTCTCCTTCTACACGGCCCACCTCTACGGCGCGTGGGTGTTCATCGCCGGGCTGGTCATCCACGTGGCCCTGAAGTTCCCCCGGATGGTGACCGGCCTGCGGTCCCGCAGCCTGCGCCGGGAACTGCGCACACCGCTGTCGGAAACCGGGCCCGAAGAGCCGGACCCCACGGCACCGGACGGCGAGAGCCTGCGCCCCGCCCGCCCGCGCGCCCCGACCATCTCCCGCCGCGGCCTGCTCGCCGCCATCGGCGGCGCCTCGGTCACCCTGGCCGGGCTGGTCGTCGGCCAGTCCATCGGCGGCCTGGCCCGGCGTACGTCCCTGTTCGGGCCGCGCGGGCTGTCCGCGACGGCCCCGCACTACCTGCCGGTCAACCGGACCGCGGCGTCGATCGGCCTGACCACCGCGGACGTGGGCCCCGCGTACCGGCTCACGCTGATCGGCGCCCGCACGCTCACGCTGACCCGGGACCAGATTCTCGCCCTGCCGCAGCACGCGGTGGAACTGCCGATCGCCTGCGTGGAAGGCTGGTCAGTGTCGGCCCGCTGGACCGGCGTCCGGCTGGCCGACCTGGCCCGGCTGGCCGGGATGCCGGCGCCAGCCGGGGCGCGGGTCGAACTCGATCCAGCAGGTGGGCGCGTTCAAGTCCGCGGTCCTGTCCGCGGGCCAGGTAACTGACCCGCAGTCGCTGCTGGCCGTCACGGTCAACGGCCACGTGCTGCCCCGGGACCACGGCTACCCGGCGCGGACGATCATCCCGAACGCACCCGGCGTGCACAACACGAAATGGGTCAACAAGATCACTTTCCTGAAGCAGGTGTGACGGGCGTGACCACCCGCGGCAGGACCCTCCCCGGCCGGATCCGGCACTGGTACGGCGCTAACCCGCTGCACCTGCTGGCCCTGCTGGCCGCGTTCGCGCTGGCCGGTTACGCGGTCCGGGCGGTGATCGTGGCCGGCCAGTTCCGCGGCTTCGCGATCTGGTTCGCCGTCGCGATCGTCGGCCACGACCTGCTGCTGTTCCCCCTGTACTCCCTGGCCGACCAGTCCGTGCAGCGGCTGCTGCCCTGGACGGCCCGCCGGCGGCAGGGCCGCCCGGGGTCCTCCGCCCAGGTCCCGGGACCCCCGCTGATCAACTACGTGCGGATCCCGGTGGCGTTCTCGCTCCTGCTCCTGCTGACCTTCTTCCCGCTGATCCTGGGCTTGTCCGAGCCCGAGTACCACCGGGCCAGCGGGCTGACCACGCAGCCGTACCTGTGGCGCTGGCTGGCCGTGACCGGGGTCCTGTTCGCGGCCTCCGCGGTTGTCTACGCCCTGGCCTGGCGCCGGGCCGCCGCCCGGGCCCGGAGGCAATCGGCCGGCCGGCCCCGGAAGCAGGCCGCCGTCCGGACCCGCGCACAGCAGACGCTCCCCGCCGCCCCGGACGTCGTCCCGTCACCGGCTGCCCCCCATCCCGGATTCGACGTCTGGCATCCGGCCCGCCCCGCCCAGAACCCGGGCTCCCCCGACCCCCCCTGAACACCCGTTGCCAAGGTCATCCGCCCGGGCGCTGAGCGCGTCATCCATGATCACGGTCAATATGGGGCCCGCATCAGCACATTTTGACCGTGATCACGGGCTTGACCGTGATCACGGGCGCTGGTGGCGGGTGGCGGCGGGCCGTTTGTGGTCATTTCCCGCTGCTGAGCGTGCCGCCCACGCCGATCGGCGCCTGACATCCAGGCTGTGACCTGCGATGACGCGAACCGCTAGCGCCGGTTGACGGGGCGCGGGCGCCGCCCGGGCCTTCGTGTGCTGCATCCGGTGCGATCACAGCGCGCGCTCACCGGCACCGACGACCCGGTCAACACCATCGCGCGGCGCTGCGGCTTCGGCACGGCGGAGACGCTCGCCGGGCCTTCCACCGGCACGCCAGGATCGCACCAGCGGACTACCGGACCCGGTTCCGGTCAACCAGGGAGCTCACGTGACAACGTACGGACTGCTGATCTTCGACGGCGCCGAAGAGCTGGATTTCGTCGGTCCGTGGGAGGTGTTTACCACCTCCCGCATGCTGCGCGACGACGCCGATACCGCGGTACTCATCGCCGAAGGCCGTGACCCGGTCCGGTGCGCCAAGGGCCTGCGCGTGCTGCCCGACCACGTCCTGGGCGACCATCCGGCACTGGACGTGCTGCTGGTGCCGGGCGGCATGGGCACCCGCCGCGAGGTATCCAACCCCGAGGTCACCGGCTGGATCCGCGCGGTTTCCGCGACCGCCGCCTGGACTACCAGCGTCTGCACCGGTGCCCTGCTCCTGCACGAGGCCGGTCCCGCCCGCGGGCGCCGGGTCGCCACCCACGTCGCTTTCGAAGACACCCTGCAGGAACGTGGTGACATCACCGTGATCCGCGACGCCCGCTATGTCGTCGACGGGAGCCTGGTCACCAGCCAGGGCGTGTCGGCCGGCATCGACATGGCGCTGTGGCTCGTGGGAGCCCTGCACGGCCGCGATCATGCCCGCCAGGTGCGCCGGTACATCCAGTACGATCCGGCCCCCCCGTACCTGGCCGATGAGCCGGTCAGCGTGCCGGTCGTGGCGGCCAGCGCCGGGTGATGCTCAGCCGACTGAGGAGGCAGCCGGGACCGCAGTGGGCTCCGGCACGGTGACCGGGACCGGCTGGACCGCGACGCCGGCCCGAGCCCGCCGCCAGCGGATCAGCGCCACGGCCACGACCACGGCCAGCGCCAGGCCGTAGGCGGCCCGGAGGGTGTCCAGGACAGGAACCCTGACCCCGGGCAGCGGGTCGCTGACGGCCACGTAGCGGACCATGGCGAAGCCGAGCCACTCCACGCGGCCGTCGAAGGCGACCAGCATGACCAGGAGCATGGCGTACCAGGGGAACGGGGGCGTGGTGACGGCGAGCGCCACGCCGGTCATCACCACCGCGCCGCGCCAGGGCCGGTCCGGGTCACCGCGCAGCAGCACGACCAGGGCCACCGTGGCCAGGACCGCGAACGCCGCCAGGAAGCCCCACTTCCCCGGCACCAGCATGCCGAGCAGCAGGAACCGGGAGCCGTTGGCGTATCCCTCCTGCTGCAGGTAGCCGGGCAGGAACCCGATCACCCCGCTGCCCACGGCCAGCAGGTGCGGCAGGTACACGATGACGGTGGCGGCGACGCCCGCGCTGATGACCGCGACCGGCCGGCGCCGCAGCACGGCCGGGGCGATCAGCACCGGGGTGACCTTGGTCCAGATGGCCAGGGCCAGCAGCGCACCCCCGGCCACCGGCCGCCGCAGGGAATGGCTCAGCGCCCCGGGCCGGGCCAGCAGGATCAGGGCGGCCGCGGTGAGGCCCGCGGCGAGCACATCCACGTGCCCGTTGTTGCCCGCCTCCAGGGCCACGGTGGGACACCACGCCCACAGCACCGCCAGCCGGCGGTCCCGGCCCACCTTCGGCAGGCCGTACAGGAGCAGGATGGTCACCAGGACGGCGCAGAGCGCCGCGCCCGCCTGCATCGGGGTGGTCCCGCTGCCCGCCGGCGACACGTAGTGCACGCCGAGGAAGTAGGCCTCGGCCACCGGCGGGTAGATGGTGTGCACGATGGGACGGTTGATCCTGGTGCACCCGGGGTCCGCGAGCTCGGTCGAGCCGTCCAGCCGCATCCCCGCGGACACGCAGTGCGGGGCGTGGGCCGCCCAGAGGAACGGGTCGCGGAGCGAGGCCAGCTGGGGGGCGGCCGGAGCGTACTGATACGGGTCGATGCCCGCGGCCTGGACCCGCCCGTCCCAGATGTAGCGGTACAGGTCGTCGCTGCCCTGCGGCCCGGCGGACAGGGCCGCCAGCTGGACCGCGATGCCGCCGATCACGATCAGGGCGGCCGCCGCGCGGCCGGGCAGCCGGAACACCAGCCAGGCGCCGGCGCCGAAGAGCACCCAGAGACCGAGCGGCCACCGGGACGGTGCCGATCCGCGCGAACAGCACCGAGTGGACCGTGAGGACGATCAGGGCGGTGAGCGCCGCCGCGGCCGCCGCCGAGGCCGCCATCCTGATCTTCGTGGTCATGAATCAATCCCCCGGGACAGCGCGGCGAACCAGCGCCCGGCGTCGGTCCAGACTTCGGTCACGGCCAGCCCGGCGCTGAGGCCGAGCTCGCTGATCTGGTCGGCGCCGATCGACGCCCAGGGGAACCAGGAGCTGCACTTGCCCGCGTGGCTCAGCCGGACCATGTCCTTGGCCAGCGGCGCACCGGGCGGCTCCACCTCGACCAGCGCCTGGCCGAGCGGCTTCAGCAGCTCAGCCACCCGGCTGAGCAGGGCATCCGGGTCTCCGCCGATGCCGATGTTGCCGTCGGCGAGCAGGACCCGCGCCCACCGCCCGGTCCCCGGGACGGTGGCGAACACGTCCCGGTGCAGCGCCAGCGCGCCGCACGACCGGGCCAGCTGCACGGCCGACGGCGTGATGTCGATGCCGAGGGCCGGCACGCCCCGCTCGGCCAGGGCCACGGTGAGCCGCCCGGGGCCGGACCCGACGTCCAGCGTGTGACCCTGGCAGCGGTCCAGTATCGAGGCATCACCCGGGATGACGTGCAGCCAGTCATCGATCCGCAGCGGGGCCCGGCGGCCGTCCTCGTACTCGATTTCCGGCCGCGCGGGGCCAGTAAGAGCATCTTCGTACAGCTCACCGAGCACGCGGTCCCCTCCTTCCGGGGTGCTGGCCGGGACAGCAGCCCGGGCCGGTCGCAGCGGCGTTGAGCCTAACGGCGGGGACAGCGGAATGACCCTTACAGACCGATGACGGATCCGTCCCGGTCAGAGGCATAAAGCCGCTGCGGCATCTACGGTGTAAGAGTGAATACCAACCCCGACCGGCCGGGGCGGATCATCGTGGTTGACGATGACGCCACCCTGGCTGATGTCGTCGGGCGTTACCTGACGCGCGATGGGCACCACGTGGAATGTGTGGGCGACGGCTACGAGGCGCTGCGGCGGGTGGCCGCCGAGCCGCCTGACCTGGTCGTCCTGGACCTGATGCTGCCCGGCATCGACGGCCTGGAAGTCTGCCGGAGACTGCGCGCGCAGTGGCCCATCCCGGTGGTCATGCTGACCGCGCTCGGCGAGGAGACCGACCGGGTGGTCGGCTTCGAGACCGGGGCCGACGACTACGTCACCAAGCCGTTCAGCCCCCGGGAGCTGGCCCTGCGGGTCCGGTCGGTGCTGCGCCGCGCCCGCGGCGGCGGCCTGCCCGACCCGCCCGCGCTCGGCGTCATCAAGGACGGCAACCTCGTGGTCGACCTGAGCGCGCACTCGGTCATGCTGGCCGAGAGCACGCTGTCGCTGACCTCCCGGGAGTACGACCTCCTGGTGCACCTCATGCGCCGTCCCCGCCAGGCGTTCAGCCGGGAGCAGCTGCTGGCGCACGTGTGGGGCTGGACCTTCGGTGACACCTCGACCGTGACCGTGCACATCCGGCGGCTGCGGGAAAAGATCGAGCCGGACCCGACCGCACCCCGGCGGATCGTCACCGTCTGGGGCGTTGGCTACCGCTACGAACCTGGAGAAGCATGACAGGCATCGACGCGCCCACTCTCTGGCAGGTGACGTACACCGTCGCCGGGGTCGCCGTCGCCTCAGCCGCAGCCGGGCTGCTGTGCGTCCGGCTGCTCGCGCGGCGGTCACTGGCCACGCTCCTGTTCGTGGTGGCCGCGGTGGTCATCGTCAGCACCAGCGCCGGGGTCGGGGTCATCGCCTACAAGATGATGATCTCCACGGACGACCGGAACGTCGTGCTGGCCGTGGTGGTCATCGCCGGCCTGGCCGGGTTCGCCGTCGCGCTGCTGGTGGGCCACCGGGTCACCGCGGCCAGCCGGGTCCTGCTCGCGGCGGTCCGCAACGTCGGCAGCGTCGGCTACTACGAGCCGCCCCAGGCTCACCTGCCCGCCGAGTTCGCCACCCTGTCCGACGAGCTGGCCACGGCGCACGAGAAGCTCGCCGAGTCCCACACCCGGGAGCGGGCGCTGGAAGCCAGCCGCCGGGAGCTGGTCGCCTGGGTCAGCCACGACCTGCGCACCCCGCTGGCCGGCCTGCGCGCCATGGCCGAGGCGCTGGAGGACGGCGTGGTGGTCGACTTCGAGACGGTGACCACGTACCACACGCAGATCCGCCGGGAGGCCGACCGGCTGTCCGCCATGATCGACGACCTGTTCGAGCTGGCCCGCATCCACGCGGGCGCGCTGCGGCTGTCCCGCCGCCTGGTCGGGCTGGACGACCTGGTGGCCGAGGCCCTGGCCAGCACCGAGCCGCTGGCCCGGGCCAAGGGCGTGCGGCTGCGCGGCTCCTCGGTGCGCGGGCTGCCGGTCCTGGTCGACGCCGACGAGTTCGGCCGGGCGCTGCGCAACCTGGTGACCAACGCGATCCGGCACACGCCGTCCGAGGGCATGGTCGAGGTCCAGGGTGACCTGCACCGCGGGATGGCCTGCGTGAGCGTGGTGGACGCCTGCGGCGGGATCCCGCCCGAGGCACTGCCCCGCGTCTTCGACGTGGCGTTCCGGGCGGAGACGGCCCGTACCCCGGGCCCGGACAACAACGCCGGCCTCGGGCTCAGCATCGCCCGCGGCATCGTGGAGGCGCACGCGGGCCAGATCGCGGTGCAGAACATCGCCCGGGGCTGCCAGTTCGTGATCCGGCTCCCGCTGGCCCGGACGGCGCCCCAGCACACCGCCCCCATCGCGCAGCCCGGCTACGCCCCGGCCAGCTGAGCTGGCCCCGCGCCGCCTGAGTTAGCCCCCCGGGGCGCCCGAGCTACGGCTCAGACCGGCTGGCTTACCTCGCCTGGCTCTATTACCCCCACCGGGCGGCGCAGCGGGGCGTGGGCGAACTCGGTCATCCCGTCGGCGAACTTCGTCTCGGCGCGGAATCCGAGGCCGCGGGTGGCCGCCCCGGGTGAGGCCACGATGTGCCGCACGTCGCCCAGCCGGTACCGTCCGGTCACCGTGGGGGCCGGGCCGCCGAACGCGCCGGCCAGCGCCGACGCCATCTCCCCGACCGTGTGCGGCTCCCCGCTGGCCACGTTGAAGGCCCGCAGCGAGCCCGGCACGCCCGCCCGCAGCGCGCCCAGGTTGGCCCGGGCCACGTCGTGGACGTGGACGAAGTCGCGCCGCTGCTGGCCGTCCTCGTAGACCTGCGGCGACCGGCCCCCCTCCAGCGCGGACCGGAAAATCGCCGCCACGCCGGAGTACGGCGTGTCCCGCGGCATCCGCGGCCCGTACACGTTGTGGTACCGCAGCGCGACCGCCGACCCGCCGGTCATCCTGGCCCAGGTCGCGGCGAGATGCTCCTGGGCGAGCTTGCTGGCCGCGTAGGCGTTGCGGGGGTCCAGCGGGGCGTCCTCGGTGACGGTGGCCACGGTGAGCGGCGCCGAGCACTGCGGGCAGCGGGGCTCGAACCGGCCCGCCTCCAGGTCGCTCACGTCCCGCGGGGCCGGCCGGACCCGGCCGTGCTCCGGGCAGTCGTAGGCGCCTTCCCCGTAGACCACCATGGACGAGGCCAGCACCAGGCGGGGCACGCCGCTGCGGCCCATGGCCTCGAGCAGCACCGCGGTGCCGGTCACGTTCACGTCGGAGTAGGCGGGCAGGTCGGCCAGGTCGACGCCGAGGCCGACCAGGGCGGCCTGGTGGCACACCACGTCCGCGCCGGCCACCGCCCGGCGGACCGCGTCCGGGTCGCGGACGTCCCCGACGGCCAGGTCGAAGTCGTCCGGCAGGTAATCGGGCCGCCCGCTGTGCACGGCCGGGGTCAGCGAGTCCAGGCCCTGGACCTCGTGGCCGGCCGCCCGCATGACATCCACTGCGTGGGAGCCGATGAAGCCCGCGGCCCCGGTCACCAGTATTCGCATGGCAGCAGCGAATCATGGCGCCCATCTGCGCTCATACCGCGGGCGTCCATACGTCACAGCTCTGTAAGGGTCGATAACGGTCTGTCCGGGCTACTGTCGCGCCATGAGGATCGACGTCGTCCTGCCCTGCCTGAACGAGGCGGAGGCGCTGCCCTGGGTCCTGTCCCGGATGCCGGCGGGCTTTCACGCCATCGTGGCCGACAATGGCTCGACGGACGGGTCGGGCAGCATCGCGGTGGACCACGGGGCCACGGTCGTCCGGGTGCCGCAGCGCGGGTTCGGCGCGGCCTGCCACGCCGGGCTGGTCGCGGCGACCAGCGACATCGTCTGCTTCATGGATGCGGACGCCTCGCTCAACCCGGATGACCTGCCGCAGGTGGCAGGCCCGGTCCAGAGCGGCTCCGCCGACCTGGTGCTGGGCCGCCGGATGACCAGCGGCCGGGGCAGCTGGCCCGTGCACGCCCGGGTGGCCAACAAGGTCCTCGCCGCAGAGCTTCGCCGCCGTACCGGGGTGCGGCTGCGCGACCTCGGGCCGATGCGCTGTGCCCGCCGGGTCCGGCTCCTGGAGCTGGGGCTCGCCGACCGGCGCTTCGGCTACCCGCTGGAGATGGTGATGGCCGCGGCCGTCGCCGATTGGAGGATCGACGAGGTGGATATCCCCTACCTGCCCCGGTCCGGGCGGTCGAAGGTCACCGGGACGGTGGGCGGGACGGTGCGCACCGTCCGCGACATGCGGCGGGTACTGGCCTCATGAACCACTCCAGCCCCTCTGAGAACATGCAGGCCCAGCTCATCATCCTGGCCAAGGCGCCCGTGCCGGGCCGGGTCAAGACGCGGCTCACCCCGCCGTTCACCCCGCAGGAAGCCGCGATGCTGGCCGAGGCGGCGCTCGTGGACACGCTGGAGGCCGGGGCCAGCGCCTCTTTCGCCCGGCACACGCTGGCCCTGGATGACCAGCGGGCCGCGCCGGGCGCGCTGCGGGCCGAGCTGCCGGCCCGCTTCGAGGTGTCTGCGCAGCGTGGGCGGGGGCTGGACGAGCGGATCGCCGCGGCCTTCGACGACGCCTACGCGAGCCTGGCCGTGCCCGTCGTCCTGATCGGCATGGACACCCCCCAGGTCACTCCCGGGCTGCTCGAGACGGTGGCGCAGCCGCTGGCCGCCGGGGAGGCGGACGCGGTCTTCGGGCCGGCCGAGGACGGCGGGTTCTGGCTCCTCGGCCTGCGCCGGCCCGACCCGGGGCTGATCCTGGGCGTGCCGATGTCAGCCGATCACACCGGGCGGGTCCAGCTGGACCGGCTGCGGGACGCCGGCCTGCGGGTCCGCCAGGTGCCGGAACTGCTGGACGTGGACACGGCCGAGGACGCGGAACGTGTCGCACGCCAGGCCCCCGGCAGCCGGTTCGCGGCCACCCTGGCCGTCGCTGGTCCCGGCCGGCCGCGCGCCAGCCGGCCCTCACCGGGCGTCACCACCAGGCCCGGCCGGCCCGGCGGGCGCGCTCGGGTAAGCCCACCGGCTGGGCCGCGGGGCGCGCGGCGGCGCGCTCGGCGGCGATCAGCCGGTAGCACAGTTCCACCAGCAGCAGGCCGACCACCGCTTCGACGATGCCCTCGCCGATGGACCGGACGATCAGGGTGGTCACGACGTCGGTGTGGCCCGACGGATCGGGCAGGAAGGCCGACCGATCCCGTTGGCCAGCAGCAGCGGCAGGGTCGCGAACGCCGCGACCCGCCAGAAGTGCGGCCGGACCAGATGCGCGGAACGGCGCAGGCCGGCCAGGGCGTGCTGGTGCTCGAGCTCGATGACCGGCCCGACCACGGCCAGCAGGGTGATGGCGATCAGCCCCGGAATGATCAGGGCCACCAGCCCGATCACGATGATCAGGGCGGCCAGCAGGTCGGCCAGGATGAGCGAGCCCCAGGGCAGTGACCGCAGCACGTCGCGGATCCGGCTGCCGTCAGACCCAGGCTCGGTCTTCCCGTGCTCCGTGTTCTCGTGCTCCGGCTCCCCGTGCTCGGTCTTCCCCCGCTCGGTGGCCCCGTGCTCCGTGCTACTGACCAGCCGGCACAGGAAGCCGGACAGGAACACCGCGCCAAGCAGGCTCACCGTCGAGGTGGACAGGGCGCCGACCACCGCCGTGGTCACGTCGGCCGGTCCAGCAAGTGGTCGGCGGCCAGCTCCACCGCCACAGTCACGGCGGATACCACGATCGAGACGACCAGGATCCGCCACGCATGCCGCCGGGCGGTATGCACCACGGCCACGGCGATCGGCCGGAATCGCAGCGTCGGGTCGCGGGTCGTCATGACACGTCACGGTACGTGAGTGCCGTCCCGGGAGCCTCCTCCGGGGCGTCTGGCGCCATAACGCCCTCGCGGCGGCAGCCGGAGATCCGGTGCCGCCGCGAGGGCGTTAGAGATTAAGCGACTATGCGAACGGTTACTCCTGGCCGGGCAGCTCGGTCATCAGGTCGTCGGCGGTCTCCATGCCGGCCTTCCAGACCGAGCGGGCGATGATCTTGGAGGGGTCCGCGCGGTACGCGTAGTGCTTCGCGATCTCGGTGCCCTCCCCGAGCAGGCCCTCCGACAGCGTGGTCGGCTGCAGGCCCAGCGCCAGGAACTGGTCGTTCCGGACGATCAGGTCGTTCTCCTCGGCTTCGCGCCGCGGGTTGGGCAGGTAGGCGATCTCCACGCCCATCACGTCGCCGACCATCTTGGCCAGGTCCAGGATGCGGTGCGTCTCCGTGATCTGGTTCAGCACCCGCGGCCGGTCCCCGGCGTCGGGCGGGTTGGTGATGGCCAGCTCGATGCACCGCACGGTGTCGCGGATGTGGATGAACGCGCGCGTCTGGCCGCCGGTGCCGTGCACGGTCAGCGGGTGCCCGATCGCGGCCTGCATCAGGAACCGGTTGAGCACGGTGCCGTAGTCACCGTCGTAGTCGAACCGGTTGATGAGCCGCTCATCCTGGCTGGTCTGCGGGGTCTGGGTGCCCCACACGATGCCCTGGTGCAGGTCGGTGATCCGCAGCCCGTCGTTCTTGGCGTAGAACGCGAACATGAGCTGGTCCAGGGTCTTGGTCATGTGGTACACCGACCCGGGGTTCGCCGGGTGCAGGATCTCCCGCTCCAGCTCGCCGTCGGGCGTCGGCACCTTCACGGTCAGGTAGCCCTCGGGAATGGGCGCGCTGCCGGACCAGCCGTAGCCGTAGACCCCCATCGTGCCCAGGTGCGCCAGCGCGGCGTCGATCCCGGTCTCGACCAGCGCGGTCAGCAGGTTGTGCGTGGCCCGGACGTTGTTGTCCACGGTGTACCGCTTGGTGGCGGTGGTCCGCATCGAGTACGGCGCGGCGCGCTGCTCGGCGAAGTGCACGATCGCGTCCGGCCGCAACTCCAGCAGCACCGCGACCAGCCGGTCGTACTCCGTGGCCAGGTCCATGCTCAGGAAGCCGATCTCCTTGCCGGAGACCTCTTCCCAGACCCGGATCCGCTCGCCGATCGGCCGGATCGGCGTCAGCGACTCCACTTCCAGGTCGATGTCGATCTTGCGGCGGCTCAAGTTGTCGATGATGGTCACATCGTGACCACGGTCCGACAGGTAAAGCGAGGTCGGCCAGCCACAGAAACCATCGCCGCCAAGAACCAGAACGCGCATTCCGACTCCCATCACGTTCCGCCGATTGCAGGGACGCCCTTCGGCCACGGCCGTTGGGGCCGGGAAAATCGGGCGGGACAGCAGGTTACCCACGCCATAGCGTTACCCAGGCCATAGCGTCCCGTGGCCGGCCAGTCTACATGGACAGGCTCTCAGCGGAGCCCGTCCCGAGACCGGCACATATGCCGCAGATCGTCATGGCCCCCGCCCGCCAGCGTTGGCATCTTAGCCAGGCCCGGGCCGGTCCACCAGCAAACAGCAGAGGCCGCTCCTCAGCAGCCTGCCTTATATCTACCCCCGATCGCGCCGCTTTCATCAGTGCCGGACAGGGTTTCGCTGCCGTAGGCCCCCGGCGGCCGGTGAGATGAGTCACAGGAGAATGCGGTGACCCCAAGCAGCTGGCCTCCTGACCCGGGTCAGGTCCGGTTGCCCCGGATGATGTTGCGCGTGCCGTTGTTCACGACCGGGCGGCCGGTGTTCGGCAGCCGCCGGCCCAGGCGGTCCAGGCCGATGTAGTTATTGATGACCAGGTTCCGGGTCGTCCCGGCCCGCAGCAGGACACCAGCGCCGGTGTTGCCGCTGATCAGGTTGGCCGGCCTCAGGCTGATGGCGCCGATGACGTTGGCGTACGCGCTGCCCGGTGAGCAGCACGCCGCCCTTCTGGTTGGCCAGCGCCGCCAGGCCCTGAATCTTGGTGCCGATGAAGCTGCTGAACACCTGGTTGTTGTGTGCCTGGGCGGAGATGGCCACGCCGTAGCCGTCGTTCCCGGAGAACGTGTCCTGCGGGATCACCGAGCGCAGCGAGCCCCCGATCGTGTTGCCGTGCGCGGTGCCGTCGATCCGCAGGCCGTCGCCGCCGTTCGGCAGCACCGCGTTGCCCTTGGTGGTCAGGCCGGCGATGTCCGGGTCCACGGTCACCCCGGTCGCGTTGCCGCCCAGTTCGATGCCGTTGCTGCGGTTACCGGAGAACACGTTGGTGCGAACCAGGTTGTTCCCCCCGGTGGCCGTGATCAGCAGGCCGTCCCGGCCGTTCGGCGCGGCGCCCTTGAAGGCCAGCAGCCCGCCGAAGGTGTTGAACGTGGTGAACCCGCTGACCCGGCCGGTGACCTCGATGCCGTTGCGGCCGTTGCCCGCGGACACGTTTCCCAGCGGGATCACGCCGCCCACCTGGGTGCTGGTCGAGGACCCCTGGACCAGGATGCCGTCCAGCCGGTTGCGCACGATGGCCGTGTTGTTGGCGCCGGTGCCGAAGAAGTTGCCCTGCACGACCGTGCCCTTGGCGTCGGTGACGCGCAGCCCGTTCTGCTCGTTGCCGCTGACGACGTTGTAGTACACGAACGGGTTGTTGACGAACGTGCAGCCGGTCAGCGAGTTGTAGTTGGCCGCGTCGATCCACACCCCGTTGCCCCCGTTCCCGAGGGCGGCGTCGCCGTTGGCCGTGGTGCCGATGAAGTTCCCGTTGAGCTGGTTGTGGCCGGCGCCGCCCGCGATGAGCACGCCGTTAAGACCGTTAGAGGAAATCAGGTTGCCGAGCGGCGGGACGACGAAAACGGGCGTCACGGTGCCCTTGCTGCCGGTCGGGTTGTTGGCCTGGCCGGTGGCCGAGTCCACGAACGCGGTGCCGCCGATCTCGTTGGCGTAGGAGAGCCCGGCGATCGCGAGGCCGTTGAGGTGGTTGGGCATAGCCGACGTGCCGGCCGGATTGGTGCCGATCCGGTTGTCCTGGATGGTGTTGACCGAGGACCCGAACAGCGTGATGCCGTTCCCGCCGTTGCCGGAAATCACGTTGGAGACCGCCCCGGATTTACCCGAGGGGTTCTCCCCGATCGTGTTCCCGAATGACCCCGGCGCGGCGAAGATCCCGTCCCCGTGGTTGCCGGCCGCGGCTCCGGAGGGGCTGAGGCCGATGTAGTTGGCGTCGAGGGTGATGTTGCTGGCCCCCAGCCTGACCCCGGCCCCGCTCGCGCCGTCCACGGCCAGGGCCAGCAGCCGTGATCCGGCTGAGCCGGGGGCGAAGTCCAGGCCGGCCTGCCCGTTGGCGTTGATTCCCACCACCGGCGCGCCGCCGGCGTACCCGGGGGCTGTCGCTCCGTTGATGGTCACGTTGCGCGATACCAGGGGCAGCGGGCTGGACAGGGTGATCATGCCGCGGACCGTGAACCTGATCAGCGCGGGGCGCCCCGGCAGGCTGGTGTTCACCGTGGTGATCGCGGCCCGGAGCGATCCCGGCCCGGCGTCGCTGAGCCGGCTGACGGTAAGGGTCCGCGCGTACGCGGGCGGGGGGTTCGAGTGGCCCGGCCGGGTGGCTGCGGCGGCGGCCGCCGCGCTCCCGCACATCAGCCCGGACGCCGCCACCCCGGAGGCGACCAGGGCCGCGCCCGCGGCGCGCCCCGGGACCCGTGGCACGGTATGGCCTGTGCGGACAATTGCCCCGCGTCGCGAGCGCACGTGGGTGACGATACTGAACACGATTTTATCCCGCTCCCCCGTAGACGGCATTAAGCAGGAATATGCGCTGGCAGGACGCCCGCCAAACTCCCGGGAAGCCTTTCGGGAAAATCGCCCGCATTCAGCACGGGAAATCCGCTTAATTAGTGCGGTGGCTGGATAGAGCGGCCTGGGGCGCTGCCGTTCTGCTCGGCGGCCGGCGCGGCCGGTGCGCGCGCTGGCGCGGCCGGTTCCGGGACGGGCGCCGGGGCGGGCGGCGCGACGTCCTCGGGAGTCTGCGGGGTGCTGTCCGGCACCGGGTCGCCCGGCGGCCGGTCGTCGAAGGACACCTCGATGTGCTCTTCCACGCGCCGCTGGTTCTGCAGCGCCTGCAGGGCCATGCTGGCCCGGTCGGCCTCGGTGAGCGGGGGCTGCATGATGGACCGCGCCCAGAGCCGCCGGGCGAGCACCACGTTGACCTCGGCCGCGTACACGGTGATCTGCACGGCCACGTTGATGTAGGCCACCAGGCCCAGCACGGTGGCGAAGTAGCCGTAGACCGAGTTGCTGTGCAGGAAGTGGTGGACCAGGTAGGTGCCGGCGATCTGCAGCACGGTCCAGAGGATCCCGCCGGTCACCGCCCCCGGGATCAGTCGCTGCGCCGGGATGCCCTTGGGGGTGAGCACCCGGAAGGCGATGAGGTACATGCCCACGTTGACCAGGGCGGCGGCGGCCTCGGCCAGGACGACGAAGATCGCGGCCTTCTGGCCGTAGGTGTTCAGGGCGGCCAGCAGGGTGGTCAGGATCACGCCGACGCCGAGCACGCCGAGGAACTCCATCGCGCGGCCGAGTCGCTGGAAGTACCCGGGCCGGGCCGGGCCGGGCAGGTTCCAGACCTGCTCCATCGTGAACAGGCCGGCCTGGGCCAGTCCCGTGGCCCCCCAGACCACGCCGGCCAGGCCGATGATGAGCCCGATCACGCTGGACCGGCGCAACTCCTTCACGTTGCCGGTCAGCCGGCTGCCGATCTGCGGGACCTGGTTGGCCACCGCGTGGATGACGCTGTCCCGGAACGACGCGTCCACCGACGCGGCCAGACCCAGCACGGTCACCAGCACCAGCAGCAGCGGGAACAGCGCGATGAAGCTGGAGTACGCGAGGTTGGCGACCAGCACGCCGCCGTTGTCGTCGCCGTATTTCTTGACTACGCCGAACACGAAGGCCGTCGGCGTGAAGCGCTGCTGGATCGCGTCGATTTTGCGGATGACCCGCTCGACTGGATTCACCGCGACCACCCGCCTCCGACGAGGCAGGAACTGCCCCCGGCGATCCCCGCTAAACCGGGGGTAAAGCCAGGGGCGTTCCGGGGCCCGTGCCCCCGTTCCAGGGGCTGCGGCCCTGTTCGCGGGCCTGCGGCTTAGCCGGCCGGAAACGGTCTCCCCCGTTTCCAGGAGCGTCTTCAGGCCGGCCAGGACGCGCGGCCACCGCCGGGATGTCCGGCAGCACGACGCTGCCCGGTGCGAAGCCGTCATGCACCACGGTCAGCTTGACCAGGTCCCCCAGCGGCTCGATCTCAAAGGTCACCGTGCAACGGCCCTCGGCCGTCACCGGAGGGCGGCGGACGGAGCTGGGAGGTCAGGGCAGTGCCCGTGGCCTGGCGGATGCCCCCCACGCCGCTCAACCGCGCCCGGCGCCACGGCGCGACCCCCTCGATCTCGGTCTCCAGGGAGAAGCTCAGCACCGTCCTGATCAGCACGATCAGGCCGAGGACCAGGACGTTATCGAGGGTCGGGGCGACGGCGACGGTGCGGACCAGGTCGGCCGCCACGAGGACCTCCAGCCCGAGCAGCAGCGTCCCGCCGAAGGCCGAGCGCAGCACCACATAGCCGGTGGCCGGCCGGCCTGACCGCCGCCACGCCACCACGGCCAGCACGAACGACCAGATGATGCCGGCGACCAGGACCGCTGCACCCAGCGCCTCGAAGCCCTGGGCGACGTGGTCCATGACCCCGCTGAACGTCTCGCCGGACGCCTGGGCGGTGACCGAGCCACTGTCTCCCAATCCGGCCATACCGACACGGTCACGGACCTGGCCGGCTGGTACATCACCCGGCAGGGATGAGGATGAGGCCCGGCGGGCACACGGGAATCCTCTCCAGTACCGTGACTGTCATTCGGCCGGCCGCTCCGGGGGCCGGGACCGGGGGACTCAGTGCCTGACGCGCACCAGACCGGCCTTCGATGGGCCGGCTACGAGTTTTCCGCACCCGCCGCCCCGTTTCCCGTGGACGCGGTACGTCCCCCGCCTTCGTATCCGGACCCGGTGTACCTGCGCATCCCAGGCCGCGGCACAGCCCTGGTCAGCGACCCGATCGACCGGGCGCTCCCCGGTCCAGGCCTGGTATCCGAACTGGCCCGGGAGCCCTATCGCCTGCCTGAGTCACTCCGGGCCGCCGCGCCCTCCGTCCTGCAGGCGTGCAATCACGGGCGCCTGGTCTTCAACGGCGAGGTGGTCGGGATGCGCGGCGACCCGCTGCCGCCGATTTGCGGCCGGGTCACCCCGATCAGGCTGCACACGGCGCGTTTCTTCGATTCCCAGTGCTCGAACGACCTGTGCGCGCTGCGGATCACGCACCGGGACAGCGGCGAGGACTGTGACCCGCGGCCGAAGCCTGCTCGCCACGCCCGGAGGCCATCTGCGCACCCTCGCCGAGAGTGCGCTGGCCAACGCCATCGGCGTCTCCACCCTGGCCGTGACCGCCGATGGCGCGTTCGTGCTGGTCCGGCAGTCCCGGCTCAACGTGGCCAGCCCGATGCTGCTGGCCCCCTCCGGGAGTGGCTCGCTGGATCCGCGGGATCTCGGCCGCCGCCGGACCGCGACCCTGCAGGACATCCTGCGCCGGGGCATGCATCGTGAACTCCGCGAGGAGACGGCCATCCGGCCGGATGAGATCAAGGGCACCACGGTCACCGGTTTCGCACGCTGGCTGGACCGGGGCGCCAAGCCGGAGTTCTTCGGCCTGACCCAGCTCTCGGTGACCGGGGACGACCTGGCCGGGCGCCGCGCCCTGGCACCCGGCGAAAGACCCTACAGCGAGGGGACGCTCACGGCCCGGGTAGATCTGGACGGGCTCGGCCGCGAGCTAGACAGCGGCGCGGACCTGCTGGCCGCGCCGAGCCTGCCCGGGCGGATCCGGGAGGACGGCTCGCTGCCGCTGCTCCTCGCACTGCGTGCGGCCGCACTGTGGCGGGCGAGAAGCGCCGCCGGGGATCACGCGCTGGGGTGAGCGGACGGGTTACGCTCCGACCCGCGGGCCGCGGCCGCTCCGGTCCGGCCGCCACACCCGCGCCGCGATCTGCGCCCGCCGGCGCCGCCTTATCGTCAGGACCAGGAACACGATCAGGGCGATCGCCACGCACCAGAGAACGATCAGTAACCAGACCACGAGCCTCGCTCCTCAACGTAACAGGACAGATACACGGAGTGGACCTCCGATTGGCCCCGCTGTCAACCCGGGGAGTATCCGGCCATTAAGGTGAGCCATTAGATCCGGCGCCAGAATGGACCGGCCACCGTAGCCCGGCCCACGTCCACGATTTCTGGCTGCTGGGCCGGATCCTCGACATCGGCTCCGGGATCCCGACCGAGGGAAACGTGCACGAGGTCGCCCAGGCGGCCGCCCGGGACAGCCGGTGTCGAGCGTCCCGGTCGCGATCGCCCGCAGCGCCGCGCGGACATCCTGCGTTTCCTCGACGGTCACCCGGGACCGGTGTCCTTGTGGCGGCCCGACTCACCCGCCGACGTGCCCGAGGATCCCAGCCGGTACGGGAACCTGGTGGGCGTGGCCCAGAAAACCTCGTAGGCACCGGCCCGAACCACCCCCGCCATTCCCCCGGGCGGGGGACGCGCGCCCGCGCAGCCGTGCATAGGTTCGCGCTACACGCCCGCCGCGACAGCGGCCCGTGTCCCGCACTTTTATGCGTAAGGGGACCACCGTGGCCATCAACTGGACAGCGGATCAGGCGGCCGTCCCGGAGCCCGGGGACGGCCATCAGGCCGACCTGGAATTAAGTAGCACCAACGGTCCGATCGGCGCGGTCATCGACGCTACCTACGAGGGAGCGGCGGGAAGCGACGGCGGTGCGCCGGTATGGGGTTACCGGGCGGTGGCGAGGTTGAGTGGTCATCTCGCCGCCATGCACCGGGCTGTGTACCCGGCCGCCAGGCAGTGTCTCGGCGAGGACCAGCACCTTCTCCGGCGCTGCCGTGCGGAAGCCCGCGAGACCGCGTGGGCGCTCCGCGTCCTGCAATCTCATCTCACCGGTGACGGAGGCCTGGCCGCGCGCCAGCCCGGGACCGTGCAGCTGTGGCTGGAAGAGTGCCTGGATGAGTACCGCTCGGCGGAACAGGCGCTGATCGCCTGGATGCAGGAGCGGCTGACCACCCTGGAGTGCGAGCATCTGGCCCTCGGCTACCGCGCCGCCCTCCGGCGGGCCCCCACCCGGCCGCACCCGCGCGGGCCACATAGCGGCTGGCCAGGGCGGATGGCCTTCCGCCTGCACGCCGTCTGGGACGGGGTGCTCGACGGGGTCGATTCACGCCCCGGTGTTGGCCGCCCTGACTGAGTCGTACACCCCCGGGCTGAGCAGCTCGAGCCGGGCTAGCAGCTGAGCTGGCTACCAGCTGAGCTGGGAGATCTTGTCGTAGTCCGCCGAGGAGTAACTGGCCAGGCCATCCGACAGCGCGAAGATCCACTCCGCGACGCCCAGGGAGAGCGCGGTGCGGCTGCAGCGGGCGCAGAAATGCGGGTCCTCCAGCCGGACCGAGTCGTCGGCCTCCAGCCGCACGTAGATCAGCTTCGATCCCTGCAGCCGCTGCCAGCCGTCTCCTTCGCGGGCCAGCATGAGGGCCCGCTGCTCGGCGTGGGTGCGGCAGCGATCATGCTGGCCAAGCTCCCCGGCCCGGCAGTAGCAATGGTCCTCGCCGGGAAAGGGCACGCCATTGGTTCCCCAGGCCAGCAGGCTGCCGTCCTTCACCAGCACGGCCGCATGGCGCGTCCGGGCGTGGGAGTCGCGGGCCAGTTCTGCGGCCCTCTCCACCATCTGCTCCGCCGCGTGACTGTCCTGACGTGTCAGTGGCCGCCGCTGGGGGCCCCGCTCTGGCTCTGGCTGCACACCCACCCCTTTCGCCGCGCATGCCTGATCAGCACGGCCAGCCCTTACTGTACTGGCCGGGCCCGGACCGGCATATGGACGAGGTCTGGCGGCGCGCCTGAGGGTGTCAGCCGGCGGGCGTGACCTGCAGCTGGTCAGAAGCCACAGCCGCCCCGGCCGGAGTGACCGGCCGGGGCGCTGGGCCCCGGGCGAGAGCTCGCCCGGGCTGAGACTCCCGTAGATCAGCCCGCGCTGGCGCGGGAGGTGGTCAGGGGGCCCGCAGAGCCGCCGCGTGTTCCTGCCCAGCCGAGATGGCTACACTCCCGCCGAATGTGCCGGCCCCATCGGCGCCTTTCACCTGAACCGGCACCAGACTGCAGGGCGTGTGCTCAGAAGTGCAGACACTGGGACCGGTCGCGTTGCCGATCCCCAGCTGGCCGCTGCTGTTCTCGCCCCAGGTCCAGATGCTGCCGTCGGCCAGCCGGGCCATGCTGAACCCGCCGCCCGCCGCGATCGAGACGACATCCTCCAGATGCCCCTGGCCATTCGGGCCGACCACCTGACTCGGCAGGTTGTCGAACTCTTCCGACTTCCCATTGCCGAGTTGCCCGAGGTCGTCCACACCCCAGGACCAGACGGTGCCGTCCGAACGCAGCGCCATGACGTGCAGTCCGTTGGCGGACGGTTCAGCCGAGATGGCCGTGATATGGGTCAGGTGGCCAGCACCACCGGGCCCGGTGACCTGCACCGGGACGGTGCTGCAGGGAAGAGAATCGCCGGCGAACGGGCTGAAGCACCGCTCGGGCGAGGGCGAGGCCTGACCCAGGTCGGCGAAGGCGTCGGACCCCCAGGCCCAGACGGTGCCATCGGCCCGCAGCGCCACGTCAAAGTCGGCGCCACCGGCGACCGCGACGACATGGTTGAGCACGCCCTTGCCACCCGGCCCGGCCACCTCGACCGGTTTCGCGCTGCAGCCGACGGCCGCGAAATGGCTGTACGGCTTGCACTCCTGGGGACCTGAATGAGTCCCGATGCCCAGCTGCCCGGAGACGTTGATCCCCCAGGTCCACACCGTTCCGTCGGACCGCAGCGCCAGGTCGTCGTCGTTCGAGCCGGCAATGGCCACGACACCTGACAGCGTCCCCTGGCCCGAGGGGCCCACGACTGAGACGGGCAGTTTGCTGCAGACGTCGCGCGGGCCCGGTGGCTGGCCCATCGAGGTCGGGCAGTGGTCCGGGCCGTCCACGCTCCCGGTGCCCAGCTGACCCCAGATGTTGTCGCCCCAGGTAAAGACGTTGCCGAAGGCGTTCAGCGCCGCACTGGCCACGTTGGTGGAGGAGACCGCGGTGATGCGCGACAGATAGCCCCGGCCACCAGGCGCCTTGACCATGACCGGCGCGTTGTGGTCCTGCTGGTTGCCGGTGCCCAGCTGGCCCTGGTCATTCCCGCCCCAGGACCAGACCCGTCCCCGTCGCGAGAGCGCGAGGCTGCCGTCTGTTCCCGTCGAGATAGCCGAGATCGGCCAGTTCAGTTTCGGGATGGCGAGAGGTACCGAGGAGTCCGTATCGTTCCCCTGGCCGAGCTCCCCCGTCCCGTTATTTCCCCAGGTAAAAGCGAGCCCGGACTGGATGGGCGGCTGATGCGGCCCAGAGGTTGGATGCCATTGTGCCGACGCTTCAGTCGCCGGCCACACTGCGCCGATCGAAGCGACGGCCACGACAGCATAGGCCATTTTGGCCCGGGTGCACCATATGCCCCGGCCCGCCGATATAAACGTTCTCACGATCTCGCCCCCCGTATTGCCCCAGGACAGCCTGCCCCCGGGGTCAGCGAGTGAAACTCGGGGCAGGAAATATCGTGGCCGGTGCGCCCGGTCCGCACCGGACGTTGCTAGGCGGCCGGAACTCGCGGGGCTTTTCCGTATATATGACACGATCATTGGAGGACGTCAATCACGTCGTCGCCATGGCCGAGTTCCTGGCCCATCTCGGTTGCAGGAAGCTACTGCCGCCGTCGCCGAAAGCGGGACAATCTTTGCTTCGGGACGATTGTCCTTACCGTGCACCGGCGGACAAACCTGCACAGCGGCGCACTGGTCCGGGTGACCGGCCGGTGGGAGACTTTCGGCACGCAGCGGCGGCCCGCGGTCATCCACGGCTCCCAGGGCGGCCGCCGCCTGGCCGCTGAGAGCCCAGCACCCTGAGGCAGGCACGGCATGAGGAGGTCTGGGTGTCGCTGAGTGATTTCCCGCGGTATCCGCTGATGTTCGGCCCGAGCCCGGTGCATCCGCTGGAGCGGCTGACCGCGCATCTGGGCGGAGCGCAGATCTGGGCCAAGCGGGAGGACTGCAACTCCGGGCTCGCGTTCGGGGGTAACAAGGTCCGCAAGCTGGAGTACCTGGTACCGGATGCGCTGGCACTGGGGGCGGACACGCTGGTGTCGATCGGCGGGGTGCAGTCCAACCACACCAGGCAGGTCGCCGCGGTCGCGGCCCGGCTCGGCCTGCGGGCCGTGCTGGTCCAGGAGAGCTGGGTGGACTGGCCGGACGCGGTCGGCGACCGGGTGGGTAACATCCTGCTGTCCCGGATCATGGGCGCCGATGTGCGACTGGTCGACGCGGGATTCGGGATCGGCGTCAAATCCAGCTGGGAGCAGGCGCTAGACGAGGTCCGGGCCGCTGGCGGGACGCCGTACCCCATCCCGGCCGGGGCGTCGGATCACCGGCTCGGCGGCCTGGGCTTCGCGAACTGGGCAGACGAGGTCCAGCGCCAGGAAGCCGAGCTGGGAATCTTCTTTGACACGATCATCGTGTGCAGCGTTACCGGGTCAACTCAGGCCGGGATGATCGCCGGGTTCGCCGGCCAGGACCGGCCCCGGACGGTGCTCGGCATCGACGCATCCGCGAAGCTGGAGGAAACCCGCGCCCAGGTCGCGAAGATCGCCCGGAGCACCGCGGAGCTGATCGGCCTCGGCCGGGACCTCGCCGAGGAGGAGATCACCGTGCTGCCGGGCTGGGCTGGTGACTACTACGGCATCCCGGTCCAGTCCACCCTGGATGCCATCCGGCTGACCGGCCGCCTGGAGGGAATGATCATCGATCCGGTGTACGAGGGCAAGTCGATGGCCGGCCTGATCGACCTGATCCGCAGCGGCCAGATCGCCGCAGGCTCCACTGTCCTGTATGCGCATCTCGGCGGCCAGCCCGCCCTGAATGCCTACAGCGCCCTCTTCCGCTAGCCCGGGATATGCAGCGGCCTGACGTCGTCCGGGTCATGTGAGGTCGCTCGCCTTTGCGGCATCCGGGGAAGGGGAAAGTACGCGGCTTGTCGCCGGTACCTCGCCGGTGGCGGCAGCCATGCGTTCGCCCTTCTTCTTCTGCCGTGCACCGTAGCCGACCGTCCATGCCGACAAGACGGCGCCCCAGAGAAATGGCATGATCTTGGAGCTGGCTAGGGCTGTTCCAGTCGAGGTGTTATAGACGATGACGACCCGCAGGGCGGCTTCGAGGAGAAAGCCGGCGCCCCACACGGCGGTGATGATCCGGAACACGCGCCGGTAGCCGTCATATTGCCAGAGCCTGGTCATCTCCCGGCCCTTAGCGGTGTCCGGGCCGGTGAATTCCAGGGCGAAGCTGAACATCAGCGGGTGCCGTCTCCACAGCGAGCCCAGGCAGGCGACGCCGAATACGGCGGTGGGCACCGATCCCTCGACCAGCAGCAGCCTGGTGCTGTGGCTGACCAGGCCGAGGACCGTGCCCACGACGATCCCGGCCAGGACCAGGGCACCGACGACGTCCAGCCGACGGTTCTGAATGACACCTATGGCCACGCCCAGAGCAGGGAACACCCCGCTCAGCAGCAGAGCCGTCACGGCCGTCATGCCGGCCGCGCGCAGCAGGCTGTAGGCCGCAAGCGGGGCGGCCACGTCGAAGATCACAATCATCGCGATCGCGCGGAGCCGGCCGCCCTTCGCCGGCGTAGGTCCGGCGGCTCGCCCGGCATCATTGCTCGTCTTCACGACGAAGGGACCTTTCGCGATGTTGCGGGGACCGGCTGCCCTCACTCGTGGCCCATGTCCTGCCGTCAGCCAGATGATCTGGCCCGCCCACTCTCAGCCCTGTGTTCCGCCAGCATAGGTCGATTCGACCTATGCGGCAAGGGTAGATTGCCTGTCATGACGGGACGGCAGCTCACCTCGTTCGAGCACATACTGCTCGGCCTGGTCTGCATGTCGCCGTCGTCGGGCTACGACCTGAAGCGGATCTTCGCTGCCACGCCGATGGGCGTCTATCAGCCCAGCTCGGGTGCGCTGTATCCGGCGCTGCGCCGCCTGGAGCGCAGCGGCCTGGTCCGGGCTCAGACTTCACCTGGTCCAGCTGGCGAGTCAGCCCGGCGCCGCCGCGTCTATGAGCCAACGCAGGCCGGCCGGGCGGCTCATGTGAGCTGGCTTCGCATACCGGTAGAACCAGCCACGGTCTCGCGGGACCTCGGCCTGCACCTCATGCGCTTCGTGATGATGGAGCACCGGTTCCCGCGGGAAGAGGTGCTCAAATTCCTGCAGAACCTCGCAGACGCGCTCGCGGCGTTCATCGCGGAGCTGGAGCGGCAGACAGCCGGAAGCGATCTCAAGGCCCGCCATCCGGGCCTTGCTCTCGACCACGGGCTGGCGGTTAGCCGGGCCAGCCTTCAATGGGCGGAGCAGACCATCACGGCGCTCTCCGTCTCCTCCGGCACCCTCCCTTTCACGCTGTGAGAATGCCGGAGTTCCCGGGTCAGCGCACGGTGTCGGGCAGCGTGCCCTTGGCTCCGAGCTTGTAGGCGATGATCAGTGGCTGCTGGTTCTTCGATAGTGCCGCGCCTGCTCCGGCGAGGACGTAGTCGCCGTCGATGGTCACGGGAGAGTTGGTCCCGGCGGACAGTGGTGTTTTCAGCAGGACCGCGCCGGTGGCCGCGTTGAACGCGTACAGATAGCCGTTGTACGTGGTGGTGAACACGACGTTGCCGGTGACGCTAGCCGCGCCGTAGGGCGAGGAGGGGAGTTTGTCGTCCCATTCGATCTTTCCGGTGTCCTGGTTGACCGCGATCATCTCGCCCGTTGCCCTGGGGATAGAGGCTTCGAATTCCTTGGAGCTCTCCGTCACGCCTTTCACGGACAGCGGCACGGCCAGGTTGTTGACGGCGGCGAATGTCGTTGCCCCGTTGGTGGCCAGCTGGGACTCGATGCCGCCGAACACGCCAGGTTCGAGGGTGAATTTCGCGGGCAGCGGGATGGGTGAAGCGGGCGTGGCGTGTTCGGTGAGCAGCCCGTCGTTCTCGTGCCCGCTGTGCGCGCCGACCGGGAGCTTCCACAGCAGCTTGCCGGTCTGGGCGCTGAGCTCGATCAAGATGCCGGCCTTGCCGCCGTCGATGACCACCGGCTGCCCGTGGGCGGTGGTGAGCACGGGCGAGTTCTGCAGGTCCCAGTCGTAGAGGTCGTGGGGAGTGAGCTGGTAGTACCAGAGCAGTTTGCCCTGCGGGCTCAGCTTGACGATCGAGTCGGTGTACAGGTCCGGGCCGGGCCTGCTTGTCCCCCAGGGATAGCCGCGGGGCCATCCGGTCTGGCCTATCGGGCCGGGGTTGGCCACTGCGATGTAAATGTTGCCCCGGCTGTCGAACGACGGCGGATCCCACAGTCCACCGCCGGAGTTGATGCGCGGATTCCCCCACAGGTCCTGGACCTCGTCCCAGGACCATTCGGGCGCGCCGGTGGCGGCGTTCAGCGCCCATAGCGCCGACTTGGCACCGCCAAGATACTGGCCCTTGTTCGGGTTGACGGGCACGGTCGACACGTACACGGTGCCGTCGTTGTACCCAGGGGTCATGTCGATGCCCTCGAGGTCGTTGCCGATCAGGGTCCGGCTCCACAACTGCCTGCCCGTGGCGGCCGACAAGGCGACGGCGGCTTTGTCTGTCGCCGCGTACACCACCCCGTGGACCACGTTGACGCCATCGGGGCCGCCGTTGGTCGAGTTGTAGTCGTGGGTCCACAGCACCTTGCCGGTGGCGAGCTCGATCGCCCGCACATTCGACTCAAGATCCTGCGTGTACACCACGCCATTCACCACAACCGGGGTCGTCGCGTAACCATCGGTCAGGCCCGCGGCAGCAGTCGCACCCGTCGACTGCATCGGCACGCACCACGCCACTCCCAGCGTCGAGACATCAGAGCTGGTGATCGCGCTCGCGACATCCCGCGTGTTGGCCAGATTGCCGCCGGGCAGCGTCCAGCCCGCCGCGACCGCCGGAGCCGGGGAGCCGGCCGGCGTGCTGCTGGCCGGGCCTGCCGCCGCATGCTTAGCAGAGCAACTCGCCACCCTCGATGTGGTGCCGGACGTGCAGCCGCCGATAGCCAGGCCAGCGGCGACGGCCAGGATCATGCTGGCCACTGCGGGCCGGCTAACGCGATGGCTCATGCAACTCATCTCCTGCCATCCACTCCGGTCACCTGCACCTCGATGCTCGCCGCACGTGAGAAGAAGATCCATCGTGCGGCCACCCGAACTCGAGGTACGGCTAGCACGGTCCCCGGGTCCAATCTGCGACGACGCCGCGGTGGCTGCATGCTGGCTGCCGCGGGCCCAGCAGCATCACCGCGAGCGGGCGCTGCTGTCCCTCATGGCAGGCGCGCTACGTGGTCGATCTGGACCAGCTTTCTACCTTCATCAATCGTGTAGAACACGCGGTATTGCCCGCGCGACCACACCGACATCCCCGGCCGACCGGACGCTCTAGCTCGGCCGGTACGGGTCGCCGGACGGCAGCCACGCGACGCCGTTGTCGAAGGTGGGACCACCCCGATCGTCGGTCAGCGCCTTCGCGGCCGCCAGCACGGGCGGCTGACTCTCGGTCCGGCGCCAGACCAGGGACCAGGTCCAGTACGGCGCAGGCGCGACGATCGGCCGCTGGACCAGGTCCGGCGGGATTGGTGTCGTCTGTCCCTTGGGCGAGTTGACCAATGGGCGGCGAAGCCGTCGTACATGGTCGAAGAACGCCGGGCCGGTGATGCCGCCGTCGTCGATGGGTATGCGGGTGGCGCCGGTGTCGGCCAGGAACTCCTCTGCGTATTTGTTCCACGACAGCCAGCTGGTTTCGTCGGCGTCGACTAGCACCGCTGTGTCCCGGGCCCGTACGGGCGAGGCGTCCGTCCCGGGAGCGACCGCGTAGAGCCGGTCGGCACCGAGCAGCTGGGCTTCGAGGTCGTAGGTGGCGAGGTCCTCGGCCCGGACCCAGCAGATCGCCAGATCGATGCTTCCGTCAGCGACCCGGCTGGCCTGGGTGTGTGAGGGCAGCACCCAGGCGTCGACGAGCAGTTGGGCGACCCCGGCGGTCCGGCTGGTGAGGTCGGCCGGGCGCCAGTTGACGTAGCCGAGGCGGACGGGTTCGTGCGCGGCCAGGCCGGCGGCCGCCCGGCGCAGCTCGTCGGCCTGTTCCAGCAGCGCCCGGGTGCGCGGGAGCAGCGCCTCGCCAGCCGGGGTAAGCGTCACGGTACGGCGGTCCCGGTCGAACAGGCGGGTACCGAGAACGCGTTCCAGGACCTTGATCTGCTGCGACAACGATGGTCCGGCAATGCGCAGCCGCGCGGCGGCCCGGCCGAAGTTGAGTTCCTCGGCGACGGCCACGAAGTAGCGCAGCTGCCGGAGCTCCACGAAGTGATCGTAGCGCAGTAGGAGGTTCTGCCTACCAGCAGAGAGAATGCTGGTCGTGGCGGTGCCGGAGGCTTCCGGGCCATGGTGGAGGCATGTTTTCAGAACAGAAGGTCGCGATTATCACCGGCGCGTCGCAGGGCATCGGCGCCGGCGCCGTGCAGGCCTACCGCAAGCTCGGGTACGCGGTCGTCGCGAACTCGCGGCACATCACCTCCTCCGCCGACCCGGGCGTGCTCACCGTGCCCGGCGATATCGCCGACCCCGAGACCGGCGCGCGTCTGGTCGATCGGGCGGTCGAACGTTTCGGCCAGGTGGACACGCTGGTTAACAACGCTGGGGTATTCGTCGCCAAGTCGTTCACCGACTACACCGATGCGGACTTTGACATGGTCACCGGCGTCAACCTGCGCGGATTCTTCAACGTCACGCGGCCGGCCATCGCGGCCATGCTGCGCAACAACGGCACCCGCCGCGGACACGTGGTCAACATCTCCACCAGCCTCGTCGACCACGCCAATACCGCTGTCCCATCCGCGCTCGCGTCGCTGACGAAGGGCGGCCTCAACGCGGTTACCCGGTCGCTGGCCATCGAGTACGCAGCTCGTGGCGTGCGCGTCAACACGGTGTCGCTCGGCATCATCCGCACTCCGATGCACGCCGAGGAGACCCACGACACGCTCGCTGCGCTGCATCCGGTCGGCCGGATGGGCGACGTCGACGACATCGTTGAAGCGATCGCGTATCTGGAGACCGCCGAGTTCGTGACCGGCGAGATCCTGCACGTCGACGGCGGCCAGAGCGCCGGCCACTGACCGGCCACCCCGCCAGCAGAGGGATCATGGCCGGGCTACCCGCACCGCCGCCGGGACGGCCGTCGGGCCTCGCCGTTCCCCTGGCCCGGCCCGCCTGGACCGTCGTGCCGGCGGCCGCGGCCATGGCAGTCGGGATGGGCGTGGGCCGGTTCGTCTACACGCCGATCCTGCCGCTGATGATCGCCAGGGCCGGGCTCTCGCCGCAGTGGGGGGCCGCGATCGCGACCGCCAACTATGCCGGGTATCTGGCCGGCGCGATGGCCGGCGTTGCCGCGCCTGCGCTGCTGCGGTCGCGGGCGGTGTACCGGTCGTCGCTGATCGTCGTGGTTGCCACGCTCGCACTGATGCCGGTGCTGACCGGCGACGCTAGGTGGGCGGCTCTGCGGTTCGTCACCGGATGCGCGAGCGCGCTGGTATTCATGGTCGCGGCGAGCGCGCTGCTCACCGGGCTGCGCGCCCACGGTCAGCATCTGGTCGGGCACGGATTCGGCGGCGTCGGTGCCGGGATCGCCGCCTCCGGCGTACTCGTGCTGGTCCTCCGCCACGGCACATGGCAGGACTCCTGGTGGTCGGCCGCGGCGCTCGGCGCGGTGCTGACCGTGGCCGCCTGGCCACTGCGGCCGGCGGCCACGGACGACGGCGGGACAGACCGTGGGGCTGGGCCGGCCGGCCGCCGATGGTTCATGTCGTTGCTGCTGGCGTACACGCTGGAAGGCGTCGGCTACATCATCGCGGGCACGTTCCTGGTCGCCGCTATCGACCAGACCGCCTCGACCACGCTCGGTAGCAGCGCCTGGATCATCGTCGGAGTGGCGGCCGTGCCGTCGGCGGCGCTCTGGGCCGGGCTGAGCCGCATATGGAGCCGCCCGACACTGCTGGCCGTCGCGCTGGGCACTCAGGCCGTCGGCATCGCGCTCCCGGCTCTGGTCGGCGGGACCACCGCCGCGCTCGCTTCCGCGGTGCTGTTCGGCGCCACGTTCCTGGGCGTCGCCACCGTGGCGCTGGCCACCGGCGCTCACCTGGGCACACCACGGGCCGTGGCCATCCTGACCACCGGATACAGCGTCGGCCAGATCGCCGGGCCGGTACTGGTCACGCCGATGCTTCATCACAGCTACCAGCCGGCGCTGCTGGCCGGCGCCGCGATCGTCGCAGTCGCCGCGGTGGCCGCACTGGTGCTGCGGCACCGCTTCCCACACGACCTCGGACCGGTACCCAGCCGGGTACGGGCCGCCCAATGACGGAACGAGATGATGATGGAATTCCTGGTCGACATGGTGACCACGGTGCCGGATGGCACCACCGACGCCGAGGTCGATGCGATGCGGATCCGGGAGGCGGCACGATCTCGGGACCTGGCCGCGCAAGGGCACCTGCTGCGGCTGTGGCGTCCCCCGCTGCACGCCGGCGAGTGGCGTACGTGGGGCCTGTTCCAGGCCGCGGACGCGACTGAATTGGAGAGCGTGCTGTCGTCGATGCCGCTGCGCGTCTGGCGGCACGACACGGTGACGCCACTGACAGCGCACCCCAGCGACCCGGGTAGCGGCGACGTCATGAGCAATCAGGCATCAACCGACGAGGCCGGACTTGCTGGACGCGGTCCTCGCCCGGTGGAAGGCGGCGGTCGACGCCCACCAGCCGGAACACGTCGCCGCGTTGTTCACCACGGACGCGATCTTTCAAGGCCTGCATCCCTACACCGTGGGGCCGGCGGGCGTCGCCGAGTACTACGCCGCCCAGCCGACGGGCCTGACCGCGGCGTACACGCTCCGCGAAACCCGCGCGCTGAGCGATCGCCTGGTGCTCGGCTACCTCACTGTCGACTTCGGTTTCAGCGACCGCGCCACCATCACCGTGTACCTCAGCGTGATCATCCGCCAGGACGCCGACGGCTGGCGGATCGTCCACTACCAGGTGTCGCGCCTCGACTGAGATCTCAGCGATGAACCCGGTCAGACTTGTGCCCGGGTGATCTCGCCCATCGGACCGAAGCCGTCATGAGGCGTATCGATGTAGATGATCTGCGGCTGCGCGACACGAGGTCGGCGCAGTGTCGAAGAACCTCTTCACGTATATAATAATTAATATATTCAATTTCCCTTCCTACGCATATATTCACTTGTCTCCTCATACTCCATCCTTTTCCAAGCTCTTCTTGTTCAACTTCTCTCATCTCTACTCTCAAACCTCATTACACTATCGGCCGCAGACGCGACTGAATTGGAGAGCGTGCTGTCGTCGATGCCGCTGCGCGTCTGGCGGCACGACACGGTGACGCCACTGACAGCGCACCCCAGCGACCCGGGTAGCGGCGACGTCATGAGCAATCAGGCATCAACCGACAAGGCCGGCTTGCTGGACCCGGTCCTCGCCCGGTGGAAGGCGGCAGTCAACGCCCACCAGCCGGAACGCGTCGCCGCGCTGTTCACCACGGACGCGATCTTTCAAGGCCTGCATCCCTACACCGTGGGGCCGGCGGGCGTCGCCGAGTACTACGCGGCCCAGCCGACGGGCCTGACCGCGGTGTACAAGCTCCTCGAAACCCGCGCACTGAGCGATCGCCTGGTGCTCGGCTACCTCACTGTTGACTTCGGTTTCAGCGACCGCGCCACCATCACCGTGTACCTCAGTGTGATCATCCGCCAGGACGCGGACGGCTGGCGGATCGTTCATTACCAGGTGTCGCGCCTCGACTGAGATCTCAGCGATGAACCCGGTCAGGCTTGTGCCCGGGGCTGGATCTCGCCCATCGGACCGAAGCCGTCATGCGGCGTGTCGATGTAGATGATCTGCGGCTGCGCGGACACGAGGTCGGGCGCGGTGTCGAAGAACCTCTTCACGTAAGGCTGCTTGACGTGGGCGGCACCAGCCTCAGCATCCTTGAAGCCCTCGATGCAGATGAACTCGTGCTCATCGGTAAGGCTTCGGGCGAACTGGAAGAACAGGCAGCCGTCCTCGGAGTTGACGTCTTTGGCGTAGGAATCGGCCAGTGCCAGCCACTCGTCCGTCTTGTCGGGCCGGATCGGCATCTTGATGTTGATCAGGATCATGCGACCGCTCCTTCGAGGTGACTGTCGTCATAAGCGTGGTGCGATCGTCTGCGACCGTCAACCGCGACGATGCACTCTGCAACCTCGGCTCAGGCCGGGCTGGGCGCCCCGACGGCTACGGGCTCATCGGCGGAGGGTGCCTGGGGTGGTTCCATCTGGAGGTGCGGCGACCAGTCCAGCCAGCGGGGCAGGTACCAGCTGCGCTGGCCGAGCAAGCTCAAGGTGCTCGGGAGGATGACCAGGCGGAGGTGCCCTGACGGTCCGGCGCCAGCGTGAGCCGGGTGGCTACTCGACCGGGCCGATCTCGGCGCCGGCGAGCTCGGCGTAGATGAGGAACTTGAACGGGTCGAACTGCTGGTACTGCTCCATGAGGCGGTGCAGCACGGTGCGGCGCAGCCCGGCCAGGGTGCTGCTGGCGGGGTGGCGCAGCAGGCCCGGCTGGATGATCTCCAGCGCGAGGCCGTAATCGCCCTGGCCGATGAGGGTGGCCGCGGCGGCGGCGAACTGCTCTTCCCTGCCGCCGGCGAGCAGGTCGAGTGCGGCGGCGTGCTCGGCTGCGGTGGCCGGCTCGAGTCCCTGCCCGTCTGGCTGCCAGTAGCCGGTGCGCTGGTGGTAGACCCGCTCGGTGAAGTGGTCGCGGATCACCAGGTACGGCACGACCGCCGTGGGGTGCTCGCGGAGCACCGCGGGGAGGCTGGCGTCCGCCAGGATGTCCGGGAGGGTGCGGCCGTCGCGGATGCCGTCCAGCACCTGGCCGCGCAGCTGGGTCAGCGCCGCCTCAAGGCCGGGGACCGCCTCGGCGGTGAACTGCTCGGTCAGCGTGGTGTGGCCGTGGATGAGCAGGCTGGGCCGCAAGCTGGCGATGAAGGCGAGAGTCTCCAGGAGTCCTTCCGGGGAGCCTTCGCCGGCAAATGGCTGCCCCAGGTAGGGCATGAGCACGTCGCCGGCGAACAGCACGCCGCTGGCCGGCAGGTGGACCATCAGCGCGTCTGCGGTTTCCCCGCCCGGCGTCGGATACAGGACAAGCTCGGTGCCCCCAATGGTCAGTGGCGTCGGCTCGCTGATCAGCTGGTCGGGGACGACGGCCGGGGGGGCGCTCCCGGCGGCTCCGGTGAAGTAGCGGAACCGTGGCCGGTCGCCCTGCTCACGGTCCAGTCCGGCGGGGAAACCGGCCTGGGCGATCACCCGGGTGCCGGGTCCGCGCAGCGCGCCCGCGCCGCCGATGTGGTCCCAGTGCGCGTGGGTGAGGATCAGATGGCTGATCGCCCCGTCAGCCGCCGGGTCAAGGTCGCCGAGCGCGGCCTTGACCCGGTCCTGGGTGGTTCCGGCGTCGATCGCGACGACGCCGTCGCTGGTCGTGATGAACGCCAGATCGCTGAAGTCGTAGCCCTGGGCGACCTGGATACCGGGTTCCGGGCGGAGGATCCTGGGCGAGGTGAAGCGGAACCCGTCGGCGGCGGTGGCCCAGAAGCCGCCGAACATCAGCTGGGTGTCTGCCGGGGCCGCGCCGAGCCCTGACTTGCGTACGGCCTCGGCGGCCTGCTGATGCTGGCCCAGCACGGCATGGGCCGCGGCGAGGCCGTGGTACGCGGCGCGCAGCAGCATGGCCGGGAACTGGTCCCTGACGGCCAGGACGAACTCCAGGTCGGCCACGGCCTGTTCGGCCCGCCGCCGGTCCGGCGGCAGCCCGGCCAGGGCCAGCCCGCGGAAGTACTGCGGCGGGCCAAGATCGGCGGCCGCGGCCTGGTCCAGCTTGGCCAGCGCGGCGTCCACGTCTTCGCCCAGCCGGGCCTGGAAGAACCCGGCCAGCGTGAGCGGCAGCGCCTCGCCTGGCCGGGCGTCGGCAAGCTCGGAGAAGTAACGGTATCCCTCGGCGTCCGCGCGGGCCGCCGCGAGCCTGATGGCGAGGATTACCGTCGTGTTCCGGTCGGCGCCAGGCCAGCGGCCCGCTGACTTGAGCGATTCGATGCTGCGGTCGTGGGTGATCGATCCGGTCATGACGATTGGTTCCCTTCGGTGCTGATCGGGTGCGGCTGCGACCCGCTGAGGGGCCGGGCGAGCCGCGGTTTCGCGGGCGCGGGTGAGGTGGCGAGGTCCGAGCGGGATTACCGGGCTGCTGGGGCGGGACGCGCCTGGGGCCCGGTTTCGTTTGCGCCGCCGGCTGTTTCGGCTTCATCGGCCGTCGGGCTCGCTGGCCGGGCGATCTGGATTGGCTGGGCGGGCTGGGCGGGCAGGAACAAGACAGCCAGGAGGGCACCCGCTGCGGCAACACCTGCGGCGACGAGGCAGCTGATGGTCAGGCCGCGCAGGAATGCGTTAGCGGCGGTGTGCTGCAGCGCCTGCCCGAGGCCCGGATGGCCGAGGGCCGTGATCTTGCCGGCGGCCACGTACGCCGCGCCGACGGACTGGTGTGCGATCGCTGCGACCCGGCCGGGCACGCTGGCTGGCAGGGTGGCGGTCAGCCGTGAACCGTACACCGATGCGTAAATGCTGCCGATCACGGCCACGCCGAGCGTGCCGCCGATCAGCCGGGTGGAGTCGTTGACGGCCGAGCCGACGCCGGCCTTGGCCCGCGAGATAGCGCCCATGATCGACTCGGTGGCGGGCGCCGAGGTCAGGCCCAGGCCGAGCCCGTACAGCACCATCTGGGCCGCGATGACGCCGTAACTGAGCGTCGCGCTGGTGGTCACCGCCACCCAGCCGTAGAACACGGCCATCGCGACCAGCCCGGTGGTGACGATGAGCTTGGTCCCGGCCCGCACCGCGAGCTGGGTCCCGGCGACCGATCCGGCGCCTACCGAGGCCGCCACCGGGAGCAGGCGCACCCCGGTCGCCAGCGGGCCGTAGCCCCTGACGAACTGGAAATACTGGGTCATCAGGAAGATGAAGCCGAACAGGGTGAAAAACGACACCGTGACCGCGCCGCTGGCCGCGCTGAACCGCAGGTTGCGGAACAGCCGCACGTCGAGCATCGGGTGCGCGGCACGCCGCTCAGCCGCGATGAACGCGGCCAGCAGGACAACCGAGGCGGCAAAACCGGCCAGGCTGCGCGCCGCTGCCCACCCGTAGTCCGGCGCCTCAATGATGGTGAAGACCAGCAGCGCCATGGTCGCCGACGACAGCACCAGGCCGGGGATGTCCAGAGCCGCCGCGTCCGGGTCCTTGGACGTGGGAACGACCAGCGCCACCAGGACGGCGGCGGCCGCCGCGACCGGCGCCATGGCGATGAAGATGGACGCCCAGCTGAAGTGCCCCAGCAGCCAGCCGCCCACGATCGGCCCCATCGCGATGGCCGCGCCCCCGGCCGCGCCCCACAAGCCGATGGCGCGAGCCCGTTCCCTTCTCGCAGTGAAGACGTTGGAGATCAGCGATAGCGTCGCCGGGAATGTCATGGCGGCACCCAGCCCCATCACCGACCTGGCCACGATGAGCTGCGCCGGGCCGGTGGTGAAGCCACCGGCCAGGCTGGCGGTCCCGAACACCGCCAGCCCGGCCAGCAGCATGCCCTTGCGGCCGAACCGGTCGGACAGGCTGCCGAAGGTGAGCAGCAGCGCGGCGAACACGAGGTTGAACGAGTCGACGACCCACTGCAGCTGAGTAGTGGTGGCATGCAGCTCGCGCACCATCGCGGGAAGCGCCACGTTCACCAGGGTGGTATCCAGGTTGACGAGGAACGCTGCGAGCAGCAGCGCGACGAGGATCATGGGCTTGGATCGCATAGTTTCGCCTTCAGCCCGCGGTCTCGGCAGGTCTTGGGGAATGTGACCGGCTCGCTGTTCTCCGGCCGGCGCGATCACCGGCACGGGCGAGCGCCTTGGCCCGGACCACATCGGGATCTCGCGGGTCAGGCGGAAGGACTTCATGCCAGGCAGGCTCGTGCCGGACCCTTTGCTGGTGAATACGGATGCGCTTCACTGTCATCTCCTCGGTCAGTCGCCGTGTCCGGGTCCGTTTACGAGCCCGGCCTTCTTCGGGGACTGTTCTGCGAGGAACGCTACGAATTCCCGCCCGGGTGGGGCGTCACCCAAAGGTGCATGCCGGGTGGAACATCGCTGCGCGGCGAGCCCTCACACGAAGGTGCTACGGGCCTGCCTGGGGGCAGTGTCAGGGGATCAGGCCGAGCTGCCGGGCCCGTGCGACGGCCTCGGTGCGGTTGGCGGCCCCGAGCTTGCCCAGGACGTGGGTCACGTGCTTTTTCACCGTGTCGAGCGCCACCACCAGTTCGTAGGCGATGCGCTGATTAGACCTGCCCGCGGCGAGCAGCCGCAGCACCTCCACCTCGCGGTCGGTCAGCGGCTCGGCCATGCCCGGTAGCGCGGCGGCTGCTCCCCTCGATGGCGGCGCGGTGCCCGCCCGGCCGCAGGCGCGCAGGAGCCCAGCCAGGTAATCGGGGTCGATGTCGCGGGCTGGGGCTCGCTGGTCCTTCCGGGCGGCGGAGAGCCGGGTCAGCAGCGCGCGCATCGGAGCGCCCTCGTCGGCAAAGACCCGGACGTAGCCCTGCGGGCAGGCGAGCGTGACCGCCTCGGCCAGGGCACCGAGGGCGCCGGCGTGATCGCCACGGGCGGCCAGCGCCAGTGCCCGCAGCGCCTGAATCTCGATGACGTTGCCGATGCGGCCCTGGCTCGCCGCGGTGGCCAGCAGCCGCTGCAGCAGCGTGAGTGCCGGGCCGGGACGGTCCTGGGCGAGCAGCACGCGCGCCAGCAGCAGATACGCCGGCTCCCGGGGGTAATCCGGTTCGTCCTCCGGGCTGAGCCCAGCCGCCTTCGCCCACTGGCTGGCCGCCGACACATCGCCCTGGGCCAGCAGCAGCCGCGCCCGCTGCGCGGGCACCGGGTTGAACAGGGCGACCACTTGCGGGCTCAGCTCGACCTGCCCGGCCTCGCCCATCGCCGCTACGGCGGCGGCCGTATCACCGTGCGCCTGCCGGATCCGGGCCAGGATGGCCAGGCCGGCGGCCAGCGGCGGGGTGAAGGCCAGCTGCCGGCATAGCGTGACCCCGCGGGTGGCGTGGTCAAGGGCGGCGGCCAGCTCGTCCCGCTCGTACAACACCTCGGCCAGTCCCACGTGCGCCATCCCCAGATGGGGCGGCTGGCTGCTGACCTCACCGGCGATGTCCAGCGCTTGCCGGTAGGTCGCGAGCGCCGCATCCAAGTTGCCCTGGGCGCGCTGCACCTGGCCCAGGTCATGGCAGACCCGCGTGGCGAGGTAGCCCTCGCCAGCCGCCCGCCGCTCGGCGAGTGCCTCGGCCAGGCTGCGCTCAGCCTGCCCGAGCTGGCCGCGTAGCCAGTCCGTGACGGCCAGGTTGGCGCGGACGAGGGTGCGCAGGTAAAAGTCGCTTTCGCCCAGCTGGGCACGGGCCCGCCGGTCCCAATCGACCGCGCCTGCTGCGTCACCGCGAAGACGCGCGAGCTCGGCGCGCAGGAATGCGATCCCCGCGGGGACGTTGGCCAGCACGCCCCCCGCCGGCCCGACCGGCGGCTCAGGGGGCTGGCTGCCGGTAGCGGCGAAGGCGTGCTCAGCGTCGTCCAGGAGTGGCTCGATCGCTTCCACCTGGCCGCTGACGACGGCGTTGAACCCCTGGGCAACGCACAGGCGCGGCCGGGTGCGCAGCACCTCTGCAGGCAACGTGGAAAGCCAGCGGCGCAGAGTCACGCCCTCGCTGCGGCGAAGCAGCATATCGACGTACCGCTCGACCAGCTGGGCCGCCCAGGCCGCGTCCCCGGCCGCCAGCGCATGCCGCACCGCATCATCGCCCAGATCGTGTTCATCGGACCAGGCGGCCGCGGCCCGGTGCAGCTCTTGCACCCGGCCGGGCTGCTCCTGCTCCAGGCGGGCGCGGAGCAGATCGGCGAACAGGTGGTGGTAGCGCCACCAGCCGCGCACCTCGTCCAGCGGCACCAGGAACAGGCCCGCCCGCTCGATGTGGTGCAGCATCGCCTGGCTACCGGACCGGCCGGTGACCGCGTCACACAGCTCGCCGGACAGGCGCTCCAGTACCGAGGTCTCCAGCAAGAACGCGCGCACCTGCGCGGGCTGGCCGTCGAGGACCTCATCAGCCAGGTAGTCCAGCACGAAGCGGTGGCTCCCGCTGAACGCCTCGACAAACTCAGCCGCATCCGTGTGCCCTCGCAGCGACAGCGCGGCCAGTTGCAGCCCCGCTGCCCAGCCCTCGGTGCGGGCCGTCAGCGCCACCACCGCAGTGTCAGGCAGGGCCGGCCCCGCTGCCGCGCCCAGCAGCGCCGCCGCCTCCTCGGTGGTGAAGCGGAGCTCGGCGGCACGCACTTCAGCCAGCTGGCCGCGGGCCCGCAGCCGCGCCAGCGGCAGCGGCGGGTCAGCCCGGCCGGACAGCACCAGCAGCAGGCCCGGCGGCAGATTCTCCAGCAAGAACGCGACCGACTCGTGCACCGGGCCGGCGTCGATCAGGTGGTAGTCGTCCAGGACCAGCAGCACCTCATCCCGGCCGGGCTGGGCAGCGAACTCGTTGATCAGGGCCGTCACAAGGCCCTCAAACGAACGCGGGGCCGGCGGCCCGAGCAGCGGGCCCAGCCGCTCGGCGATCCCGGGTTGTGCCTGATCCAGCGCAGCGACTACGTAGTGCCAGAACCGGGCCGGGTCGTTGTCGCCGGCATCCAGGCCCAGCCACGCCACCGGCCGCCCGCCACTGCGGGCCCAGTCGGCCAGCAGCGACGTTTTGCCGAATCCCGCCGGAGCGCAGATCAGCACTCTTCCCCGCGCCAGCCCCTGGCTGAGTGCCTGCACCAGGCGCGGGCGCGGCACAAAGCCCGGCTGCGGCCGCGGCACGTGCAGCTTGGTCGCTAGCAGGGCATCCTGCCCGGACATGGCCGCCCCGGCTGGGGCCGCCGCAGGCGGGTCAGCCATCGGGGACCTACCGCTCAGCCGGCCAGCGAGCCTCGGTCCGGCCGCTGGACGGGGCCAGTCTACGGTCTGCCTCTCCCGATGGGCGGGGCCCCAATGGACGCGCACATCACCGCAAGATTCCACCCGCATGCCACCTTCGGGTGACGCCCAGGCCCCGCGTCCGCTCCTAGCGTGTCTGGGAGAAGGCAGCACACATCCGGCGGCAGGACAGGAACCGCTGCCCTCAGGGCCGTCCGGTGCGCGACCAGTCACGCCGACCCGCGCTCCCGCCCCTGCCTGCCGGGCGGCGCCGGCAAGCCTCTCAGACGAACGAGGTGATGTTGATGACAGCTACCCGGTCCAGGCCATGACCGGCTCACCCCGCCCCAGACCGGCGGCAGCGGCAGCCGGTCAGCCCGGGCAACGGCTCGAGCGGAAGTGAGCACCTCCGGCGGCCCTGCCCATTACGAGATCCGCGTCGAGGGCATCCTCGACGGCCGGTGGGCTGCCTGGTTCGGCGGCCTGCACATCGAAAGAGATGACACGCAGACCGTCATCTCCGGCTCGCTGGCCGATCAGCCCGCGCTGCATGGTCTGCTGACCAAAATCAGAGACCTCGGGCTCTGCCTGATCTCAGTCCGCCGGCTGGACCCTGATTAACATCCACCGCCGGAGGGCAATGACGGCACGTCACCCGGACATGGCCCGGAGACTGCTTCGGCCGCAGGACGCGCTGGCGGGACGTTAGATCTTGAGCATGATGGGGGTTGGCGTGCTTGACCTCGGCTACCAGCATGTTGACGTGTTCAGTCGGCGAGCGTTTCAGGGCAACGGCCTGGTGGTGGTCCTGGATGCGGAGAACCTGTCCACGGGAATGATGCAGGAGCTGACCCGGGAGGTCCGCCAGTTCGAGACGGCGTTCCTAGCCGGTGTGGACCTGCCGGGCCGGTCGGCCCGGCTGCGGATCTTCACTGAGGACGAGGAACTGGACTTCGCTGGTCATCCGGTGCTGGGCGCTGCGGCCGTGCTGCACACCCTGTTGCCGGCCGCGGAAGCGGAAGAGGGCTGGGCCCTGGCGGTGGCGCAGCGGACGGTCGAGGTCCGGACCCGCGGTGCGGACCGGTGGGTGGACGCGACCATGGATCAGGGCGTCCCGACGCTGGGCCCGGCGATAACGGGTGAGCTGGCGGAGGCCTACCGTGATGCCCTGAACCTGCCCCGTGGCCACCTGCATCCGGCGCTGCCGATGCAGGTGGTCAGCACTGGTCTGCCCTACCTGATCGTGCCGGTTCGACACGGACTGGATGGCGCCCGGATAACTCACCCGGGCTTCGAGGGGCTTCTTGAGGCCAGTGGAGCGAAGTTCGTCTATGTGCTTGACCCGGACCGCCCGGAGGGCCGGACTTGGGACAATGCCGGCCGGGTGGAGGATGTCGCGACCGGCAGCGCGGCCGGCCCAGCTGCTGGCTACCTGCTGCACCACGGCGTCCGTCCCGCCAGGGAACCCATCCTGGTCCACCAGGGCCGGTTCACCGGGCGGCCCAGCACGATCGAAGTTCGTCCTGGCCCGGACGGGCAGCTATGGGTCGGCGGCCCGGTGGCTCCGGTCGCGGCCGGACGCTTCCACGCCGACCTGACATGACCGCTAGCCGGCGTCGATCTAGTTGATCACGTGGTGTCGGCGGAGAGCGTCTTCATGGTGACGTAGCTGGTCACCATGGCCACGCCGGGCAGGCTGGCCAGCTGGTTGGCGTGGAAGTCCTCGTAGGCGGGCAGGTCGGCGACCTCGACCTGGAGCAGGTAGTCGTAGTTGCCGGTGACGTGGTGGCTGTGCACCACTTCGGGCAGCCGGATGACCGCGCGCTCGAATGCGACCACATCGGCGCGGGCGTGCCGCACCAGCCTGACACCAGCGAACACCCGTAGGCTCCGGCCGGCTGCGGCCGGATCGATCAGTGCCCGGTAACCGCGGATCACGCCGGTCTTCTCCAGCCGGCGCACGCGCCGGAGGCAGGGCGATGGCGACAGGCCAACCCGGGCGGCGAGTTCGGCGTTGCTGATGCGGCCGTGCTTTTCGAGCACGGCCAGTATTGACCGGTCTACGTCGTCCATCGTGGCAGATTATTGCTCTATTGCTGGGTCTACCACAATCAAGTGCCTCGAGCTGGCGGCAACTTGCTGCCAAAGTTGCCCGGATCGGTTCGCGTCGGCGTGCCGGCCGGGCAGGCTTGAGGTGTCACACCAGAGGTAGCGGACCCCCCTCCGAGGTGGGGGTCGCTGAGAACCGTTTCCGCTGCTACCGGAAGGCCCTTGATGACCATGCCGCGCTCGCGTGCGTTTACGCAGGTCGATGTGTTCTCCACGGTCCCCTATCTCGGCAATCCGGTTGCCGTCATCCACGATGGCACGGACTTGACCGACGAGCAGATGCAGCGCCTGGCGCGCTGGACGAATTTGTCCGAGACCACGTTCGTCTTGCCTCCCACCGCACCGGCGGCGGACTACCGGCTGCGGATCTTCACCCCCGGAGGTGAACTGCCGTTCGCCGGGCACCCCACTCTTGGGTCCGCACGCGCGTGGCTGGACAACGGCGGTACACCGCACCACGCCGGCCGTATCGTGCAGGAGTGCGCCGTCGGCCTGGTCAGCGTGCGCTGCGTCGAGGGCACCCTGTCCTTCGCTGCCCCGCCGCTTGTCCGCGACGGCGCGCTCGACGAAGAGTACGTCGGCCAGATCGTCGCCGCGTTCGGCATCAAGCGGGACCGTGTCCTCGCCCACCAGTGGGTAGACAACGGACCCGGCTGGGCCGTGGTCCAGTTGCCCACGGCCGGGGAGGTCCTCGCCCTCGAACCCGACCTGTCCGTCATCCCGACCGCGATGGTCGGCGCGATCGGTGCCTACCCCGACGGGTCCGAGCACGCCTTTGAGATGCGCACCTTCGCCCCCGGCGTCGGCGTGGCCGAGGACCCGGTATGCGGCAGCATGAACGCCTCGGTCGGACAATGGCTCACCACCACCGGCGCCGCACCCTCCGCCTACCGAGTCTCCCAGGGCGCGCGCCTGGGCCGCGCCGGGACCATCGAGATCACCGCCGATACGGACGGCACCGTCTGGGTCGGCGGCGCTGCCACCGGCTGCATCCGCGGCACCATCACCCTCTGACCAGTCCGGCGCCGCGCGTCGCCATCAACCGCGCCGCGCGAGCAGTAGCGGGTGAGCTATCTGCTGGCCGCCGCAAGCCGGCACAGTTGTCGCGCTTGCGCCTCGAACGTCAAGCGCCACGACTCACTTTTCTGGTGTTAGGCCAGACAAGGTTTTCAGCTCTCATGACTCCCCGCGTACTGTGGACGGGGATGGATGGAAAAGGTTCGATGGATGACCGTTCCGGACGGTGACGGGTCTGGCGCCGGTGACGATGTCCTGGAACTGGGCGGCGGGCGAAAGCGGGTCCCCCGGTGGTGGCCGCCGTCGGCCGCTCTCGTCCCCGGGGTAGTGGCGCTAGTGGCCGGCCTGGCCGTCGGCTATGCCGTCGGTGCCCGGCACCCCGGCGAACATGCCGCGCCGCCCTTGCCGTCCCGCGCCGCCGCGCCAGCCGCGCCGTTCTCGGCGGGCGGCTTCCCGTTGAGCCAGTCCGGCCCGCAGTGCTCCGTGCAGGTCGGCCGCGAGTTGCAAGTGGGCCTGGAGATCACGAACCTGTCGTCGGCAGCGGTCAGGCTCCGCCGGGTCGAGGTCGTGCTTCCGCTCGGCGGGCTCAAAGTGACCGCGCAAGCCTGGGGCCCCTGCGGGCAGCTGGCGGCCACCGATGAAGCATCAGGCCGCGTTCTCCCCCCTGTCCTCGGACGCGGGGCCAGCTCCTGGTTCGCGGTCACTTTCCAGGTTCTGGTCAGGTGCCCGCAGCCGCTGCCGGTCCAGTTCACGCTCAACTACGACCAGCAGGGCCGGCCGGCGGCGATCCGGCTGCCGGGCTTCCCTGACCTGGGCCAGGTTCCCTACTCCGGATGCCGGTAAGCCAGGCGGCACGCCGTCTGTGATCAGGCCGTATGCGGGCACTCCAGCGCCAGGCCAGGCGTCAGACCAATAGCCTGCACAGGCGCTCCCTCACCCTGACACGGTCTGGCAAGCACCCGAGGAAAACGCACTCGCCGCGGCATGTGAGCGGGTGCCCAGCGGAGCTATCGTGATCTATGTCGTTCGATGTGCTTCCCGTAACTGCCGCCTGGCAGCACCGTGACGCCCGGCTCGGGTTCGAGGTTGCCTACTTCCAGCCGGCTGGCCGCGGATATCACATCAACGGGTGCACCACCGCGGCCGAGGATGGCCAGACCTGGATGGTCAGCTACACGATCAGGCTGGACGAGACCTGGACTACGCGAAGCGCGCGGATCACTGGGCGCTCGGCGTCGGGGACCCGTCATGTCCGGCTGGAGACCGACGGCCTGGGCCACTGGCAGGTCGATGGCGAGGCGGCTTCCCACCTGGATGGCTGTCTCGATGTCGACCTGGAGTCCTCAGCCATGACCAATGCCCTGCCTGTGCATCGACTGGATCTGGATGTCGGTGCCCGGGCACCGGCGGCGGCTGCATACGTGCGGGCCCTGGACTTCAGTGTCGGACGGCTGGACCAGGACTACCTGCGCTGCGCCGATGAGGGCCGTCATCGGCGCTATGACTACGCCGCGCCTGTCTTCGACTTTGGGTGCCGCCTGGTCTACGACGAGTCTGGCCTCGTGCTCGACTACCCGGGCATCGCCGTCCGCGCACTCTGACATCGGCGGAGCACTGTTCCCGCGCTGAGGCAGGCAGCCCGAAACCAGCTGGCACATCTAGCCGACCGAGTCTGCTTGGACTGCTTCTATCGGGCCGGTCCAGGAGTCGTCACGCAAGGTGAGCAAGTGGCCCTCAGCTCGTGCTGAGCGCAGATCGCTCTGTACGCCGAGGTGCTTCAGATCTGAAACGGTGTTCTGGACCCGCCGACTTCGCCGCTTTGCTCATCAGGCACCGATGAGACGGTCACGCTCCCGAACTGGGAGGCCAGCGCGCCCGCGAGCCGCCAGGTCCTGGTTAACATACGCACACGTGTGGTCGATGAGGAGGTCGGCATGGCCAACCTGGAGAAGGTCGACCACATCGTCGTTTTGATGCTCGAGAACCGCTCGTTTGATCACATGCTCGGGTACCTGTCCCTTGAGGGTGGCCGCGGCGATGTTGACGGTTTGCGGAGAGAGTTCGCCAACGAGTACGGCGGGCGCAGCTATCCCGTTCACCATCTCGGCAGCACGGCGATCGCGGATGATCCCGATCATTCCGCCAGCTCGGTCGACCTGCAGGCCGGTGGCGGCGCGATGAACGGCTTCGTCACGAGCTTCGCCGATACGCTCGCGCACCGCGGTGTCCGGGATGGGGATCCGGGCCGGGTGATGGGTTACTACAACGCCGACGATGTCCCGGTCTACGATCACCTGGCGCGCGAGTTCGCGGTGTGCGATCGGTGGTTCAGCTCGGTTCCCGGGGCGACCTGGCCGAACCGGCTGTACGCGATTTGCGGCCGGGCCGCGGGCAGCCGCGATGACCTGCCGCACAATCTTCCGCCGCTGTATGACCAGCCGTCGTTTGTGCGGCATCTGGACGCCCACGGCATCTCGTGGCGCTGGTATTCGTTCGAAGCGGCGGGCACCTTGCGTTTCGCCGACGCTCACTATGCGCTCGGCCACCACGACAGGTTCGCGTTCTTCAGCAGGACCAAAATGAATTGGAAATCCAGGCTCGAGAGGGTCGACGCTGATGCGGCGAGCTTTCTCGAGGATGCCGCCCGGGGCACGCTGCCGTCGGTTTCCTGGATCGATCCGAACTTCAGCAACTTCAACCCCGTCGGCTTCCAGCCCAATGATGACCATGCACCGGCAGACATCAAGGATGGCCAGGAGCTGGTGCTTGCCGTCTACCATGCGCTGGCCGCCAGCCCGCAGTGGGAGAAAACGCTGCTGGTCATCTCCTATGACGAGCACGGCGGCTTCTTCGATCACGTCGCGCCGCCCGGCGCGCCGGACGACGACCCGCAGGTGTTCGGCCGCTACGGGCCGCGGGTACCGGCGCTGGTCGTCTCGCCGTGGGTCGAGCCAGGCGCAGTATCACATACGGTCTTGGATCACACGTCGATTATCAAGACGATCCTGCTGCGGTTCTGCCCCGAAGCGCTCAACGACCCCGAGCGGCATCACGGGCTGCTGGCGCGGGTCATGAGCGCCGGGCGCCCGCATCCCATGGGAGCGCGGGTGGCGCACGCCCATGATCTGGGGGAGCTGCTCACCCGTACCGTGCCACGGCCAGCTCCGGCCCGGTATGCACTGATCCACGACGCCGCGGCGCGCGCGGCAACCAGAACGCGGGGCGAGCCAATCGACGGGGACCCCCTCGTCCTCCACCCAGCGACCGATCTGCAGCTCCGCATCGCCGCGGCGATACGCGAGCTGAGAAGACGCGGGCACCCGGCAAACAGGTCGTAAGTCCGCCTTCGGAGCGCCCTGGTCATCCGAGACCACTTCCGGCCGCCCAGAATCTCTGCATGGTGGTCGACGGCGACAGGCTTGCGGTCAGGTACTCGGGTTGCTCTTCGGCCTGGCTGCAACTGCGGTGTCAGCGGCTGGCCGACCTGGCGGTAAGAGCCAGAGTCCGGTCGTCCCGCGAGGGTTCGAGAAGCGTGCGGAAGTAGACCCGGCTTGGCCGCCAGCCCATGCCCGCTGCGCGGCAGATGCGGATGTTGGTCCGGCAGGATGAGGCTGTGGATCGCGAGCGTCCCCTTCCGTTCCAAGGTCGGGTCCTCTGGTTGACCCTTGAGCAGGGAGGGCGAAGGTCTGGTCCTCCTGCCACCCGGGCCGGGGATGGTTACGCGGCAACAGCGTTCGTTCCGCCGGAGGCGGTCGCCTCATGGCTCGCCTCGTGCGCCGCATGGTCTTGCTGTCGCCATTCCAAGCCGTTGGGAGAGGAACGCTTAGGTGAAGAAGTACATCTTGTTCGATCACGACGGCGTGCTGGTCGATACCGAGCACTGGTACTACAAGGCCGGCGAACGTGCGCTAGCCGAGATCGGCCTGCTGCTGGACCCGGACCAGTACCTCCTGGACATGAGCCAAGGCGCAGGCACCTGGGCCCAGGCCAAGGCGGCCGGGGTTGATGACCAGACCATCGACACGCGGCGTGAGGTCCGGAACGCCTACTACCAGGAGTACCTGCGGACCGAGGCAATCGAGATCGACGGCGTCGTCGAGGCACTCGCCGAACTGTCGCACTACGTGCGCATGGCGATCGTGACCACCTCCAAGCGCGAGGACTTTGAGCTGATCCACCAAGGCCGTCACATCAGGCAGTACATGGACTTCGTCCTCGTCCGCGACGACTACACGCGGGCCAAGCCAGACCCGGAGCCCTACCTGACGGCCCTCAACCGGTTCGGAGCCCCCAAGGAAGAGGCCCTGGTCGTGGAGGACTCGGCCAGAGGGCTGCGCTCCGCGATAGCAGCCGGCATCGACTGCGCCGTCGTCTACAACGAGTTCACGAAGTCACACGACTTCTCGCAGGCGCACTACCGGATCCGGACCTTGGCGGAACTGAAGGACATCATCCTCGGCTCAAGCTGAGGCGCGCCCAGCCAGCGTGGCCACCCCACGAAACGGGCTCGATAGGCGCCATGCCCCTCCTGAGGTCAGAACGTCGAAAACTGCTCAAGTTTGGGGCTCTGGCACAGTTTCCGTGACGTGTTCCTTGATCGTTAGTCGGCGAGGAGGACGCGGCGGCGGAGCAGGTCGGGGTTGGCGCGGCCATACATCTGGCGCTTGAGCATCTTGATGCGGTTGACGTGGCCTTCGACGGCGCCTGAGCTCCAGCGGAGGGTGAGTCCGGCGGTGACGGCGTCCTGGTCGCGGCGCAGGCCGGTGACGAAGGACCGCAGCGCGGGGTCGGCACTGGCGATCACTTCGGTCATCCACTGCTCGAGGTCGCGTCCGCGGCGCTCGGTCATCAGCCCGGCGAACGCCTGGACGTGCGCGGTGACGGCGGCCAGCTCCGGGCAGCGGTCGAGGATGACCTCCAGCAGGGCCTGATCGTCTGAGGTGAGGGTCCCGGGCCTGGTCATGATCCAGCTGGTCACGGTGCGCGGTTTCGGCGGGACTGGGGGTGGCGCGGGCATCGGGGCGGTGCCGCGGAACTGGGTCAGGTAGTCGCGGACGAGCGAGTAGCCGCCGGGGTATCCGCGGGCGCGGAGCTCCCGCCACAGGGCGGCGGCGTCGGTGCAGCCGGCGTTCCACCGTTCCCGCAGGTAGGGCTCGTAGTTCTCCAGGATGCTCGCTCGGCGGCCGGTGCCGTCATGAACCAGAAGTTCCTCAGAGTCAGCTGCGCGGGCGAACCGGCGGACGGTGTTGCGGGCCAGGCCGAGGTCGGCGGCGATGGCGTGGATGCTGCGGCCTTCAGCCAGCAGCTGGCGGATGGCGGCGTGCCGCTGGCGGGTCCTGGCAGCCACCCGGTCGCCGCGCCGGGAGCCCGCGGAAATGGCCGGGGACGGGCTGTCTTCCAGGGCGTCCCCTGCGCCGGATGGCGGCGGTGGTTTGGCCGCCGCGTGCAGGCACTGACGGTGCCGGGCGACGGAGCGTTCCACCGCCTCGCCCAGGTTGTGCCACAGGTGCCAGCGGTCGGCGACCTGGATCGCGTCCGGGGCTCCGCGGGCGCCGCCGTCGGAGTAGCAGCCCGCCCGGTCGCGGCAGATGACCTCCGCGCCAGGACGTGCGGCCAGCCAGGCGGCGAACGAGTCAGCCGACCGCTCCGCCAGGATGTCCACCGGCCGGCGGGTCTCGACGTCCACCAGCAGCGTCCCGTAACAGTGGCCGCGGCGCAGCGCGAACTCATCCACGCCCAGCACCCGCGGCGCCTGGGCTACGGCGGGATCGGGCAGGGCGCGGATCAGCCGGATCAGTGTCGTCCGGCTCACCCCGGCGGCTAACCGGGCCGACAGCCGGGCGCCGGCCCGGCCACCCAGGGCCAGCGCGATCGCCTGTAATGCCCCGGTCAGGCTGGCGCTGCGCCGTCCGTACCGGACAGTCAGGCCGGGGACCTGCTCAGCGAACGTCGTCTTCTCGCAGGCAGCGTCCGGGCAGAAGAACCGGCGGACGCTCAGGCAGATCACGACTTCCTGACCGCCCGCCGCAGTATCAGAAAGCCGCCGCTCATACCGGCTGTGCACCCGGCGGGACACCGCGCCGCATCCAGGGCAGGCTGCCTGCGGGCATCGGGTGCTGGCCTGGATCCGCACCGACCGGCCAGCCAGGAAGATCCGCTCTACCGACACGTCGGCCAGGTGCGGGAGCAGCACACCGGCACTCTCAAGATCGCACGAGGAGCATGATCACAAGAACCATGATCACGACACCACCGGACACGCCGGGACCAACCCCGTCACGGAAACTGTGCCAGAGCCAAGTTTGGGCCGTCGTTGACACCCGCCGCAACATCCATGCCCGCGATCCCCCACTGCACGATCATCGGCAGAAGGGTCGGCTTCGACAGCGCACACGGGGATCGCCCACGTGGGTATCTGTCTGCGTGTAACGGCGACCGTGGGTGCTGGCGGTTCGCAGCCGCTGTCACGGGCTGCCGACCATGATGCGGTCGTAGATGCGGCGGGCCCGGGCACTGCGAGCACTGGCGCCGTACCGTCGCAGCATCTGCGGGGAACTCCAGCCGTTGAGCTCCATCAGGTCCCCTTCCGCGCCGCCCCGGTCCAGCCAGGTGTGGCTGAAATGGTGCCAGAACCGGTGCGGCCAGGCATCCACCCCGCACTGTCGGCCGCGGCGGGCGATCATCTGGTAGATCCCGTTGGCGGTCATCGGACCCCGGTTACGCACCCCAAGCCACAGCTGAGGCCGCCACGCCTGCGCATGCTTCGTGGCTCATCGGCTACCGGGACGAGTTGTTTGAGATGTACGAGGTGGTCCTCCAAGAGTGGTCTGCCCTGCCGGAATGTCCGGCTACATCCACGGCCCGACGCTGTGGTGGGAATGCTGGCCGGACATGTTGTGTCCAAGGCCGTGGCTGGCACGGGCACGCCCGGCGACACGCCGGGCACACCCGGCGCAAGATCCGCACTACACCCAGCCTTCAGCCCGGCAGGTAAACGGCAAGCTAAAGCCTAGGCGTTCACCGTCGCCGCGCTGCCGCTGTGCCGGAGCGGGTGAGCCTCTTGTCCGACGAGTGCCGACCCCCTGTAGACGTCGGCGCTGCCGAGTACGCTTCGGGATGAATCCCCACAGGGTGAAGGGCACCCACGGGCAGCAGGAGTAGCGATGGGCAGCGAGGTCGAGCTGGTGAGCGACGGCGACGGGCTCGCGGTCATCGGCAACTCGGCGGACGTCGAACGGTTCTTTCTTTCAGCCGGGCTCGGCAAAGCACCGTCGAGGAATCTCGATCTTCACCGCCTTTGGTCGTTCTCGGGGACAGGTGGGGCCGCTGCGCAGATCGGTGCCGACCTCGCGGCGAACTCCGGACGTTGGGTGAAGCTGACTGCTGAGTCGGCCGAGGCCGTCAAGAAGTATGGGTTGATGCCGACCAAGACTCCCGGTGTGAGCCACGCGATGATCGGCGAGCCGGGCGACATCAAGCAGTGGCTCCAGATCGCGCAGGCTCCGTCGGCCCTGCTGAGGGGCCCGTTCGCCCTGACTGCGCTGTCCACGATGATGCAGCAGCGCGCCATGCAGGAGCAGATGGACGAGATCGTCGGTTACCTCCAGGAGATCAACGAGAAGGTCAACGACATCCTGCGCGGGCAGAAGGATGCCGTGCTGGCGGACATGATCGGCGTCGACTTGATCATCGAGGAGGCCCTGACCGTCCGCGACCAGGTCGGGCGGGTCTCGGAGGTCACCTGGTCGAAGGTGCAGGCGACCGGGATGACGATCGCCCGCACTCAGGCGTACGCACTCCGCCAGCTCGACGCCATCGCGGAGAAACTGGAGAAGAAGGCCAGCCTCGGCGAGATCGCCCAGGCGACCAAGGAGGCCGAGCCGAGGGTCCGCGAGTGGCTCGCGGTCCTCGCCCGGACCTTCCAACTCCAGGACGGCGTCTCTGTGCTCGAACTCGACCGGGTGCTCGACGCCTCCCCCGACGAACTCGACAGCCACCGCCTCGGCCTGACTACCGCGCGGCAGAACCGCCTCGAACTCATCGGCCGCAGCACCGCACGACTCCTCACCCGGCTGGACGAGACCGTCCGCAAGGCGAACTCGAAAGTGCTGCTCAACCCGTTCGACTCCCCAGCCGCGGTCAAGTCGAGCAACCAGATCACGACCGGCGTCCTCGACTTCCGCGGTCGACTCGGGATCGAGTCCGGCCACGAAGCGAAGGACGCCAAGCGCTGGGGCCAGGCCGCAGCAGAGGTGCGCGACAAGGTGCTCGCGGCCGCATCCGAGGGCGCCAATGCAGCAGAGCGGTTCGGCACCGAGACCTTCGACCGGGCAACCGAGGTGTTCCGCCCGGTCGACATCGACGGTGACGGCACCCCGGACCAGCCCCGAGCGGCTGCCGCGGCCGAGGAAGCCGGAGCGGCGATCAAGGGCGCCGCAGCCGGGATGGCTGGCGCGTTCGGGACGCTGTTCCAGCGCAAGACGGCGGCCCCCATGCTTGGCGACAACGTCGAGCCCGTCGAGGACGAACACTGAACGACCGGGGCACATTGACTCAAGACATGCACGAGCACCCGTGGCTGAAGACGGCCGAAGACCTGATGCGCTCGCGCTTCGCGGCGGTCCGCGACGCCGACGCTGAATGGCTGCTCGCATCGTGGCATCCGTCGACCCGGCCCGCCTCGCTCGACCTGACCGACAACCCGACCTGGCGCGGCCTCCAGATCATCGACACCGTCGCTGGCGGTCCCGACGACGACACCGGCATCGTCGAGTTCCGCGCCACCTACCTCGTGCCCGGCGGCGGGATCGGGGTCCAGCAGGAGCGATCGCGGTTCGTCCGCGAGGGCGGTCGCTGGTACTACTTCGGCACGGTGTGACTCGGGGACTGCGAACTGCGGCACCTATTCCGCAGCGATCGGTCTGTTGTCGTCGGCGGCGTCGCGTCCTTCGCCGTGCAGCCTGCCGGGCGCCCCTACCCGCCGCTGACCGAAGCACTGCGCAACGCGGTAACCCGCGGCGTCCAGGTAACCGTCGTCATCGAAACCCCCAGGGCGCCGGCAGCGCCCTGTCCGGCACAGAGCCTTGTCACGCCTTCACCGGCATCGAGGGCGTCGCCCTCTACCACTGACCCCCGGCAAGACGCCAGATCCCACGGTCAACAACCGCAACGTCATCCAGTAAGTGCGGCTCGGCGCGCGTTCTCCCTGCCCTTGGCTCTCACTCAGAGTGACGTTCTCGGGTCCGCGTGTCCCGACGCCAACCCCTGGAGCAATAGGAGGAGCGGTCAGCTGGCGGCTCAAACCGGCACGCTTTATCGATCTTGCAGCACGGCCGCCGGGCACCACGTCACCCCTGTTCCAATGCACACCATATGCGGCATGTGAGTGCGTTTGCTTTCGTAGTGCGGGGCGTCTCCTCCTCCTGAGGAGACTCTTCGTCAATGGCTCGGCAGGCGCCTGCCGATGATGTGGAATAGGCGGCTCATGAGCCGGTAGGGATCGCGGCGGCTGGCCTGAAGTTCGACTTCCAGGGCCTGTTCTTCGGCACCGGCGCCGAGGTGGGCGGGAGTCCAGCTGTCGGTGAACAGGCGCACCCGTACCAGGCAATTCGCTTCACACCGGTTTTGGCCAGGACAGCGGTGAGGCCGTCGATGGTGTCCGCGCGGGTGTCCAGGCCGAGCCCGTTGAGCTGGCGGTCGGTGTCAAAGGCGGCCAGGGCCCCGGCCCAGTTGCCCTCCAGGGCCGGTCTGCTGGCCGTGACGTCGGCGTTCTTGGCTACCAGGGATACGATCGCTCCTGGCTGGGCCAGATCTGCCAGCGTGGCGGCGAATGGCTGCGGGTCATCGACATACATGATGACCCCGTGGCAGAGGACGCCGGCGAACCGCATGCCGCCCAGCGCATGGCGCGCCTCCGCGGCGCTGGCCTGGACCAGCCGGACCCGGCTGGCAACCTCAGCTGGCTCGGACTCCAGCCGGGCTTGTGCCTTGGCGAGCATCGCTGCCGACGGATCCACAATGGCCACCTGATAGCCGTCCCTGGCCAGGGGAATCGACTGATTGCCCGCTCCACCTCCGACATCGACCAGCGCGGCCGGCGGCCTTGGCAGATGCTCCCGGAGATGGCACGCGATCACATGGGTGCGCACCCGGCCGCGCAACGTCCCGTAGTGCCCATCCACGAACCGCTCAGCCAGAGGAGCCCATACGTCATCAGCAGACACCCGTTCAGTCTGCCGCAGACGCAGCCCCCACCGGCAGCACCACTGCCCGGTACGCGGCATAGAAAGACGTTCTGCGTGTCGGTTCGTGACGTAGGAACGTCCCCCTGATGCGCTTCGGGCTTGGTGTCCTGCGCAGCAGGAGGACGTTCATGGGTAACGGTAGTGGCGTGTCGCGGGGCGACCGCAACCGCAACGCGCGCTTGGACCGGCTACGTGTTCTGGTGCCGGTGACGAACGCGATCGCCGGGATCGACCTGGCGGATAAGAAGCAGATGGTCGTGGTGACCGACCACGACTCTAAGGTCATCGCGCGCCGGACGTTCCGGTGCCGTGCCTGGGATCTGGGCGCGGCGCTGGACTGGGCTGCCGGGCGCGCAGCGGCGAAGGGGTGGGCCGGGCTGACGGTGTCGTGTGAGCCGGCTGGGCACCGCTGGCGGGTGCTGGGGCAGCTGGCCGCGGACCGGCCGGTGCCGTTCGTGTGCGTGCAGCCGATGGTCACGTCGTGGTCGCGCCGCACCGAGGACCTGACCTGGGACAAGACTGATGAGAAAGACGCGGTTCTGATCGCCCGGCTCACCGCGCAGCTGCGTTGCTATGTCCCGGAGCCGGTGGATGAGACGTGGGGCCGGCTGCGGCATCTGGGTACCCGCCGCGAGCAGCTGATCACCGAGGCCGGCAGCCAGATCCAGCAGATGCGGGATCTTCTGGAGTGTGTCTGGCCCGCTGCGCTGGACACAGCGCGGCAGCCGTTCCGGTCGCGCACGTGGATGGCCGCCCTGCAGGTGATCACCAGCCGGGACCGGGGGGACTTCGGCCGCACCCGCCGCCTCGGGGCGGCCCGCTTCGAACAGGCGGTGCGGCGGGAGATCACCCGCCGCGGCGGCCAGAAGCCATGCCTGCGGATCGTGCGCGGGCTGTTCACCGCGCTCAGCGATCCGGCCGGGGTGATCGCGCACCGGGCCGGCGCGCTGGAACGGGTGCAGCTGCTGCTGGAAGACTGGCAGCTCACCCGGACCCGGCTCACCCAGGCCGAGCAGCGGATGACCGGCGTCCTGGACGAGCTCGGGCTGACCGCGCTGGTCACCTCGATCACCGGGATATCGCCCGTGGGTGCCGCGGCGATCCTGGCCGAGACCGGCGACCCCAGGCGGTTCACTACCGCACGTGCGCTGGCCGGGCACGCCGGCCTGGCCCCGCGGGAGAAACTCTCCGGCGCGTTCACCGGCCGGACCAGGCTGACCGGGCAGGGACGCCCCGGGCTGCGCCTGGCAGCATGGCGTGCTGTCTGGGGCGCGCAACGCGCCAACCCTGTCTACGATGCCCGCTACCAGAACCTAACCAGCAGGGAGCAGAACAAACTGACCCCTACCCAGGCTCAGACCGTGATCGCCGCCGCGATCCTGCGGCAACTGCACGCCGTCATCACCACCGGCCAAGCCTGGGATCCGGTCATCGCTGCCCACGGCACCCAGCAGAACCCCGCAACGCTCGCCGCATAAGGAGCCGCTGCGGCGCAAGCTGACGGCCGGGGCGAGCCCTCCGCGGCATTGAGACACCCCGGTGATCTCGCCGGTCATCATGGGCAGCCCCGCCCGTCGTCTCACCAACCCGATCACACGCTGCTGGGACCAACCCCACAACCGCTATGCAGGGACAGACGACGGGCCGGGCACCGGCCAGAAGCTTGACGCAGAACGACTCACGCTGATGACCGGATATGGACCTGCCCCTGGCCGGCCGGGCTGGTTATGGTCCTTCCGTGGATGCCAAGACCGATGAGCTGAGGACGCTTCGCCAGTGGCCTGGTCTGCTGGTACTCCCTCATGTATCTGGCCCCGTCCGATAGGCCGGTGGCCTTCGGCGAGCTGGCCCGGGTCCTCAAGCCGGGGAGACGCTCAGGCCCACCGATCCGCGCTGGCGCACTCCCCACCCGGCAAGACCGCCGGCTGACTACCCATGCACCAGGAGCGGCAGAAGAGTGCGCCAGGACGTTCGCCGTGTTGCCTATCGGGCGGAGTGTCGGTGCCCCTGTTTACTCTTGGCGGATGGACATGCGGGAGGCAGCTCAGCGGTGGGCAGAGGTGTGGGAGCGCGGCTGGCGCGAGCATGACGCGGCCGCCATTACGGCTCTGTATGCCGAGGACGCGTTCTGGCAGCAGCATCCGTTCCGCGAGCCGGAGCCGGGCTACTTGGCCCGTGTGTTCGCGGAGGAGGAATCGGCCCAGTGCCAGTTCGGCGCGCCGATCGTCGACGGGGATCAGGCTGCCGTGCCTTGGAGTGCTCAGACGAGGCTGAAGGATGGCGGCACCGAGAATCTGGCGGGAGTGTCAATGCTGCGCTTCAGGGCAGACGGGCTTGTGTCAGAAGAGCGCGACTTCACCCAAGGCTGATACAAGTGCCTCGCTGCCGGAACATCCTGCGGGCGCTCCCCCTTTGCGGCATGTGCGGGCCGCCCTGAGCCGCTTCATCCGGATGGTTAGATGAGTCGGTGGCACTCCTACGTGCTCGTAAGCAAGCCAGAAGCGCGCCAAGGGAGCCTTCTAGTGGGCGCAGTACAACAAGAACAGGCCCGTAACCGAGGTTGGTTATCGGCTCGCTCGGGCCCAGACCTACTCGAAGGGATAGGGCTCCCGGCCAACAGCGTTCACGGCATTCGGGCACTGATGGATTCACAAAGTGGAGATGAAATAAATTGTCAGAGTCATTAGAAACCATATCTATAAACCCCTGCCCCAACTGTGACACCAGCGGTGGCCACACGTACGCAATTCCCGTTGACCGGCAAGTCGTCATGGGACTCATGACATTTGAATCCGCAAAAACGGTCAACCGATCGTTCAGAGTGACCTTCACGTGTCCAGTGAACGCGCGGCCATTCGGTGCGACTCTCCGCCTCCAAGAGACTTCTCTCGACCGTATCAGATCGATCGGAAATCCCGAGCCTATGGAGGCGGAGGAAGAGCCAGGTGAGTGACGACGACGCTGTCCGCAAGGCAGGACGAGCCGTAGAAGTGGTACCGGGATCCGTGGCGCCGCTAAGTCCGGATGAGGAGGTTATGATTGAGGCAGGTCGCCGACTCTTCCTTGACTCCCTCGACGTTGGTCGGGACTTCGCCAAGCAGATGATAACAGCGTCAAGTGGCGCGGTGCCCATTTACGTTGCACTTCTCGGTATAGCGGACCTTCGGCATAGGTTGACGTCTACATTAATACTGGTATCGCTGCCAGCTCTGGTCTTTCTTTCTTGCACACTATTCTTTGTGCTGGCGCTTCTGCCTCGCAGAGAACTGATGTCAATTCAGATAATCGATGACATAAGAGATGCCCGAAACAGATTGATGTGCGCCCGATATCTATGGATCAAGATAGGGCTGATAGCGTTCGGCTCAGGAACGCTCGCTGCGCTGGCGTGCGTGGTTGCATTAATGAGTTCTCGGCGTTGATCTGCGTGGCCCAGCTGCCCCTTGCCGCTTCGCTGTTGCTGAATTTCTGGGTGGTGAGGCTTGGGATTGGCTGACATCGATCTCGCTCTCATCGGCAATGCCGGGCGTCTCCCGAGCCCAAGGGCCGCGGGAGACGTGCGCCCGGTCAGGTGCCGGAGGCCAGATGCCGGTACTGCCTTGCCGTGCCTGTCCGGCCGGGCCACGCTGGAGGCGTGACACTGGCTGAGCCTGGCGTCGTTATCAAGCCTCATCGCGGAGGACTCGTATTTGCAGTGGCCTGGATCGGCTTCCTTTGCCTGCTGATGGTCCTGGGCTCGATCGGCGAGCACTCCGCGCGGGGCCTGTTTCTGGTGCTCGTCTGGCTACCTTGGCTGGTGCCCGTCGTGCTCGCAGCCCGGTATCGTCTCACTGCCGGCGGCGACACCCTCACCTATCGCAGTCCATTGCGGACGCGCACATGGCGTCGCGGCGAGGTCGAGTACTTCGATATTGCCTATGGCCGATGGTCGCCAAGGGCACGTCTGATCCAGATGCGCGCCGCTGACGGCGAGTGGATTTCCTTCGCGATCACGGCCAGATCCTGGCCGCGGGACACCGCCCAGGTCGGCCGCTGGTACACCACTCTGGAGGACTGGCGCCTTGGTACCAGCCAGCTCTGAACTGAAACTGCCGCCGCGGATGGCCAGATGCGGATGTTCCTGTGTGAAATGGCGGCTGTGTAGCTACGCCGGTGCCGTGCCTGGGAGGATAGGCAGGATCTGGCGCCCGGTGGGCCGGCTGGGTCTAGTGCCTGGTCTCCCTGTGGAGGAATGGCGATGCGAGCGGTCTGGATCACGCGGCCGGGCGGACCCGAGGCCCTGGAGGTACGGGAAACGGCCGATCCCGAGCCCGGCCCGGGCCAGGTGCGCGTGCGTGTCCGCGCTGCTGGCCTGAACTTCGCGGAGGTGATGGCCGCGCAGGGACTTTATCCCGATGCCCCCAAGCCGCCATGTGTGGTCGGTTACGAGGTGGCCGGGATGGTCGATGCGCTCGGCGAGCGCACCCCGGGCCCCGCGGCGGGCAGCCGCGTGCTGGCCCTGACGCATTTCGGAGGGCATGCGGATGTCGTATGCGTGCCCGCAGAGCAGGTGCTCCAGATCCCGGATGCGATGAGCTTCGAGGAAGCCGCCGCGATCCCGGTCAACTATCTCACCGCCTACCACATGCTGTTCCGTGTCGCAGGCGTCCGTCCAGGCGAGCGGGTGCTGGTGCATATGGCGGCCGGCGGGGTGGGCACGGCGGTACTGCAGCTATGCAGCACGGTGGGCGATCTGGAGGTCTTCGGCACGGCATCAGCCGCCAAACACGAGGCACTGCGGGCCGAAGGCTGCGCGCACCCTATCGACTACCACGCCACCGACTATGCCGCCGAGGTCCGCCGGCTGACCGGCGGCGAGGGCGTGGATATAGTGCTGGACCCGCTGGGCGGGAATGACTGGCGTAAAGGGCTGACATTGCTGCGCCCATGCGGCCGCCTGGTCGCGTTCGGTTTCGCCAACCTGGCCAGCGGGCAGCGGCGCCGCCCCACCCGCCTGGCCGCTCAGATGCTGGGCATCCCGCTGCTGACGCCCCTGCAGCTGATGAACAGCAACCGGACAGTCAGCGGTGTCAACATCGGCCACCTGTGGGGGCAGATCACCCTCCTTCGCGAAGAACTCCAGGCGGTTCTCGCCCTGTGGGATCAGCGCAGGATCAAACCACGCATCGACACGTCGTACCCCTTCACCGAAGCAGCGGCAGCGCACCGCCGGATCCTGCAACGACAGAACATCGGCAAGATCTTGCTCAAGCCCTGAGCCGCCAACGGCGCACAGGCACCGGCACCCACCACATGCGGCTATGAGAGTACGACTGACTCTGGGTTCCCGCTTCCCGCGCGGCCACGTCAACCTCCTAGCGGATTGAGGCGTCTGCGTAACAGGACGCCGCGGCGCTTGGCGTCCGTTTTCTGGGAGGGCCGGAGTGTGGGATTTCTGTCCAGGCTGTTTGTACCTCATAGCGTTCGCAGAGCTGTTCACCCGGTACGCACGGTGAAGCGGGCTGCAACGCCGCAGGCCGTGAAGAAGGCAACGCGGGCGATGCACCCACTCGACAACGCGATCTACGGGGTGGAGCGGTCGGTCGCGACTTCGCTGCGGTCTGGCCGGAAGCGAAAGCAACGGCGCAAAGCACGTGCGCCGGTGTACCGGCACAGCACTTGCCCGGTGGCACACCGCACTCCCGAGGCAGCTGCCAAGTGCCGCAACCGCTGACATCTGCAAACTAAGGGCCTTCGCCTTCGGCCCACGGTTGCGACGCATCGGGTGCGGCAGATGCGCGGCGATCGAGCGCGAACGGGCTTGCGGAACGTGCTACTGCGGCCTCGTCGGCACGAGCTTTGCCCCGGCGGCTCGATGACATCTAGGCAGGCCACCAAGGTCGCGATGAGTTCGCGGCGTCCATGGCGTCAATAGTTCTATGCCGTACGCAGACGTCAACGGGTTGCACCTCTACTACGAGGAGCGGGGCGAGGGGCCGCCGCTGGTGCTCCTCCACGGCGGTCTGATGACCATCGAGCTGAACTTCGGCGTCGCCTTGCCGGCGCTTGCCGAGCACCGTCGGGTGATCGCCGTCGAGCTTCAGGGTCACGGTCGTACCGCCGACGTCGACCGTCCCCCGACCTTCCCTGATTTCGCTACCGACGTGGTTGCCTTGCTCGACCACCTGGGGATCGAGCGAGCCGATGTGGTCGGCTTCAGTATCGGCGCGCTCACGGGCTACCAGCTGGTGATCTCGTACCCGGACCGCGTCCGCCGGGCTGTCCTGGCCTCGGCCGACCACCGCAACGATCGTGGCGGCGAGGCAGACCCGGCCCGGCTGCCGACGCCGGATGACTTCCAGGCGATGCGCGACGCCTACGTTGCGACGGCGCCCGATCCGGGCGCGTTCGACGCCGTCGCTGAGAGGACGAGTGGACTGGTGCAGTCGTTCACGGGCTGGACCGACGACCAGCTACGAGACGTTCGGCTCCCGGTGCTGATCCTGGTCGGCGACACCGACTTCATCCATGTCGAGAATGCCGCCGAGGCGATGCGGCTCCTGCCGCAGGGCCAGCTTGCCGTGCTGCCGGGCACCACGCACATGGATCTCACCCGCAGCACTCTGCTGGCGCCTGTGATCGAGGCGTTCCTCGCTTGACACAACACCGGGCGGATCGCCACCTACGGCGCCAGGACGGCGAGCAATGAAACGGGCGGCGGAGTTGTTCGCCATCGACGAGTGGGGCTCGGACTCGCGCTTCGTCGAGAAGGCGTGGACGAGCCGCAGCGAGCCGGAGCCGACATTCATCTCGATCGCGGTCAGCCGCTGGCACATCGTCGTCACCACCCGGCGCGACGTCATGCAGCTCACCGTCCGCGGCCCCGAGACGACGGCGACGGTCACCTCGATCCCCGCCGATGCCGAGTTCTTCGGAATCGTGTTCCGTCTCGGGACGTTCATGCCGGCCATGCCGCCTGCGGGCCTGGTCGACCGGGCGGTGACGCTGCCCGCCGCGACGCCCAACTCGGTCTGGTTCGAGGGGTCCCGCTGGGAGATCCCGACGCCCGGGAACACCGACGTGTTCGTCAACCGTCTGGTCCGCCAAGGCCTGATCCTGCGTGACCCGGTCGCCGCCGAGTCGCTTCAAGACGATGTCGACGGCCAGTCCAAACGGACCCTTCAGCGCCGCGTGGCCCGAGCAACGGGCCTCACCCGCAGCACGATCACGCAGATCGCCCGAGCCGAGAAGGCCGTCGAGGCGCTCGGTAAGGGTCTGTCGCCTCAAGACGCGGCCCTCCTGCTCGGCTACGCCGACCAGGCCCACCTCACCCGGTCACTGAGGCGATTCATCGGGCAGACCCCCGCCCAGGTCAACCAGGGCCGCCATTGGTCGATCGACACCCCTGTCCACCTTCGCTCGTCTGGCGATCCCTAGTTGTCGTTTTCGTTCAAGACACTGATTCGGCCCGTCCGTTAGCCTGCCAGCCACGAAGACCGCATGAGTTTCGGCGATACGGGTCGCCCGCCCCCTCCGTGGCGCTCGGGCCGGGGCTGGCCGATGAGGAATCTCCGCCATGCGGGTCTACGGCAAGGTAACGGGCTTTGATCGAGACCACGCAGGAGGCCGGAGTGTCTGCATCAGTGCTCTACATGTCGATGTCCCTCGACGGGTACATCGCGGGTCCGAACGACGAACCGGGCAACCCCGGCGGCGACGGCTTCGGCCGGCTGCACGACTGGTACGGCGACTCCCAGCCGTCCGGGGCCGAGCCATCCAAGGCCTCCGCGGAGTTCCTCGACGAGATGAACGCGACCGGCGCGGTCCTGGCGGGCCGGCGCACCGTGGAACAGGTCGATCACTACAACGGCCATCATCACGGTGTCCCGATCTTCGTGCCCAGCCACCGGCCGCCCGGCCCCTCGGTCGCGGACTACCCGCTGGTGACGTACGTGAGCGATGGGATCGAAAGCGCGATGGCACAGGCCAAGGCCGCCGCCGGGGACCGGAACGTGGTGGTGCACGGCGCGTACACGGCGCAGCGGGCGCTGGAGGCCGGGGTGCTGGATGAGCTGCAGATCCACCAGATCCCGCTGCTGCTGGGCCAGGGGCTCCGGATGTTCGACGTCTTGCCGTCGCCCGTCGAGCTGGACATAGTCCGGGTGATCGACACACCGGAGGCCACCCACATCCGCTACCGCGTCCGTCGCTGACCCGGGCGGCTCGCCATCCACTCACCCCGATCCACGCGAGCCATGAACAAAGATCTCGTCTGCTTCTCCCTGCAGGCGGCGCCCGTCGCTCACTGCTCGGCAACCGATCAACGCTTACGCAGCGCGCGACGGCGACCCAGAACCCGTCGAACCCGAGCGGGTGTCCCGCTGAAAATGGGAGCGCACAGTCGTGCCGGACCCGGTCGTCGGCTCGGACGCGCGACCCCGTGATGGCGGGCGACTGACACCCGACCGGAAATGCTCCAGACTCCAGTCTCAGCGGCCGGATCCCTCAGCGCAGAACGCCGGGGTCGCCAGTCATCCAGGCCGCCCGTCCCCCACGCCGGATTCGGCGATCTGCCGCCACTCAGGCGGAGCAAACCGGTTGGTCGAGAGCATCCGACGTGATTACCTTCGTCGCGAATGATCATACTGATCTACGCATAAAAATGTGCTGGGATGACGCACTATTTTCGGCAGATCCGGATGTGTTGGTGAGGCCGGGGTGCTGGTCTCTGGTTTATAGCAGTGCGAGTCTCCGCGGTCCGTGCACGCACTATTAAAAGATCATGCACGCCGCCGGGTAGCCGACTGCCGGGCGGGGCCGTGAGGATCCGGGCACGGGATAGCGGGAGGCAAGATAGTTGGCTTCGCTGCGTCCGAGCGCTATAGATTAGCCAGTTCTGGTTCGGCCGTTTCTGGCTCCTGCCGACAGCGGCCGTCTCCGCGCTCGTCCGGCGAGCCTTAGACGCCGAAAACCACACTTGGTGAGCAGGGGTGGCGCTTCAAGCACACGCCGCGGCCTGCTGGGTTGTGGGTGGCTGACATCGGTGCTGACGCAGCAGGTCCCATACGCAGATATCCGCTCCTGAGCGCTATCGCGTGCCTGGTGCCGCGCTGCACGGCCCCCGGGCCCGGGTGCTTGCTGCCGGGTCCGGCGGCCGTGCAGATATCTGTCGGTCTGGCCAGTGTCAGGGGTGGGAGGGCTGCGCGGGGGTCGCGCGCCGGGCGGCCCGGACAGCCAGCAGGGTGAGCGCGGAGGCCAGCAGGGCACTGCCGACCGCGATCAGCACGATCTGCCAGCCCGCCATGCCGCCGACCGCGACGGGATGGATAACCACTGACGGCGCGGCGCCAGAGTTCTCGCCAGGTGGGGGGACGTTGATGGCCTGGGCGGCGGGCACACCCACCAGGAATGCCATCGCGGTTGCCATCAGGCCGATGACGCACCAGCGGATGCGCATGAGGGTGATGCGGGCTGTCCTGCCAGTGCCGGTGCGGCGGGCCTGCCGATGCATCCCGGCGATCCGGGCCAGCATCAGGCCGTGCGCGATGTTCGGGTTCATTGCCGTCTCCTCGGTGGCGTTTCGGTGCTGTATGCCGAGGATGCGGCTGAGGCAGCTGGGCGCGGATCTGTCAACCGTGCCGGGTTACGGCCGGCAGCTATTTAGATTCCGGCGCGAAGTGTTTACGCGTGTGGAGCCTGGGCCAGTCCGGCGCGTTCGGCGAGGGCGGCGGCCTGCACCCGGTTGGCGACGCCGAGCTTGCGCAAGATGTTGGTGACGTGAACACCGGCGGTCCGTGAGCTGATGAACAGCTCGCCGCCGATCTGTGCGTTGGTGCGGCCCGCAGCGAGCAGACGCAACACGTCCAGCTCACGATGGGTCAGGTTGTAGCCCTCCGGAACCGCAGCAGGCGGGTGCTCCTCGGTGGCCACCACGCTCTGAAGGGGGATGCGGGCCCGCTTTGCCAGTTCGCGGATCTGTGCCAGCAGCGGTGCGTGGCCCGCGGCGGCGGCCGCGGCCGCCCGTAGTGCGGCGGCAGCTGCCGTGGCGGGCTGCCTGACGTCCAGTTGCGCCTGGGCTTGCCGCCACCAGGCGTATCCGGCGCGGTGCGGGCAGCCCAGGCCGTCCCAGGTTTTAGCCGCGGTGGCCCAGGCCACCGGGTCGCTTACCCCTTCCAGCCGGGTGTGCTCGGCCTCCCAGTCGGCGCGGTCGGCCGGGATGGTGGCTACGAATGGATGGTCGGTGAACGGGAGATTTTCCATCTGCCGCACCCATGAACAGAGATCGTCGGCCGCTGTCTGCGCGGCATGGGCTGCGTGGTTGTCACGACGTGCCCGGGCCTGCTCGGCCTGGTCGGCGCAGGCGCGCATGCCCGCGACAAGCAGACGCCCGCAGAAGATGGTCAGGTCGGGAGCCTTAAAGAGGCTGAGTCCCCGCTGGACGTTCTCCAGTGCATCTCCCGGCCGGCGTGCCCACAGCGCCAGCTCGGCAGCCAGCCGTGCTCCTTCGGAGGCAATAACGATGCTGCCGACGCCACGGGTGAAAGCAGCGACTTGCTGGAGCCGGCGTGTGGCCGCTTCGATGTCGCCGCGCAGCATGTCAATCTCAGCGCGGCTCGCGTGCACGAGGTGCCGGTCCGGGCCAGCCGGCCCGCTGGTTAGCGGGTCGATCAGTGTTGCCGCCTGGGCCGTGCGTCCCAGCGCCAGCAAGCTCTCAGCCGCATTGGCGGCCAGCTCGGTTGCAGGAAAGCCGGTGTGGCGGCCGGTCTGGCTGGCGTACAGCAGGCCACGCTGCGCGACGTCTGCAGCGCGCTGGAACTCCCCGGTCTTGAGCAGTGCATCGCTCTCGTTTATGGCCAGCAACAGGATGGCCCCGCCGTCCCCCGAGGCGGCGGCTAGGAGCTCACCACGGTGGAGGATGGCAAATCCCTCTTCGACCTGCCCGCGAAAAAACGACGCAACTGCGAGATTCGCCATGATCCGAGGGACTAGGGCGGTGGCGCCGGCCGCTTCGGCGATCTGCAGCGCCCGACCCAGCGCGGCTCGGAAAGACTCGCGTTGCCCCTCAGCGAGTAGCAAGTAGGTACTGGCGTAATCGAACCAGGCCTGGGCCCCCTCCGCTGAGGGTGGTTCCTGGGCGAACAGCCGCAGCGCTTCCTTGATCAGCGGGAGCCCTGATGCCGGCGCATACATTCCCCGGAAGAACGCGGCGCGCGAGTGGATGAGTGCGGCCGTGGGTCGCTCGGGGTGATCGGCGAACCGGCGGTACGCCTCCTCCGCGAGCTCTCCGGCCCCCTCGATATCGCCTGACACATCAAGCGCATCGATGGCCCGCACATACAGTCCGGGCAGGTCGAGCCCGGCTACTGGGGTGGCGCCAGGCAGTATTCCGCATAGTTCAATCGCCCGCTGCCAGTGCGCCGCTGCCTCAGCGAAGCCGAAGACGCGCTGCGCAGCCTCCGCCGCCGCGACCCTCGCCGGCAGCTCCCTGGCAGTGCGGCCCGCGGCGGCCCAGTGCCCGGCTATCTCAGCGGCCAGCGTCTCAGCGTCTGCCGCCGCCAGCGCCAGCGCCGTACGCTCGTGCAGCACCCCACGCTCGCCAGGGAGCAGCCCTGCCGCTACCGCCTCGGCCAGCAGCGCATGCCGGGGCCGGTGGGTTCCCTCCGCCGTGCTGGCCGCAAGCAGGTGGCCCGTGGCCAGTTCCCGCAGGCCACCCCGCACCGCATCCAGGGAAAGGCCGGTGACCTGGGATAGCTGCGCCTCGCCCAGCGGCCGGCCAGCGACCGCCAGCCCGGCAAGGACCGCCTGTGCGTCATCGCCGCACCCGCTCGCCCGGGCCGCCAGCAGTTCCGCCAGCCGTTCCGTCAAGGCACCCGGCGGGCGCAGCATGCCCTCCGGCGAATCAGTCATAGCCGCAGCCACCAGCTGTTCGGTGAAGAACGGGTTGCCCTCGGCGCGGGCATGCACGTCGTCAACAAGCAGGAGCGGAGGCTCCTTGCCGACCAGCCAGGCGATCTGCTCCATCACCTCGCCGCGAGACAGCGGACGGAGCCGAATCTCCTGCACCCCGCTGCTAGAGCGCATGTGGGTCAGCCATCTGGTCAGCTTCGCATCGGCCGGCCTCTCATCGCTGCGGCATGTCACCACCATCGTCAGCGCACCGCCGGAGGCCGCCCGCGCGAGGTAGGTCAGATAGTCAAGGGTGGCGCTATCTGCCCAATGCACATCCTCGATCACCAGGACAAGCCCGGCCCTTGTGGACACCGTGCTCAGCACTTCGGTCACCGCCGAGAACAGCCGGTCACGCTGCCCACTCTCACCACGGGCGCTTCCGATCGGCTCACCTGTCCCCAACCCCGGCAGCAGCCGCTCCACCTCGGCCCGGACATACGGCGCAGCCAAGCTCAGCGCCGCGTTCAGCTGGCTCCCGTCGTCAAGCCGGCTCAGCTCACCCAGCGCCTCCGAGATTGGAAGCAGCGGCAGTTCTCCCGACAGCGGCAAGCACCCACCGGAAATCCAGACCATCCCCGTGGCAGCGCGGCAGCGCATTGCCTCCCCGACAAACCTCGTCTTTCCGACACCAGCGTCCCCCGATACCAGCACCAGACGCGCGTCCCCGCCGAGCGCCCCCTGCAGATGGGACAACTCGCGCGCACGGCCGACAAAGCCCGTCACCGCCCCGCCCACACATCCAGCCCACCAGCCCGAGCCCGCCCGGTCAACCCGCCCCCAGTTCGGAACAGCCGGAAATGACCGTGGCCGCAGGGAGATAAAGGCGGCCCTTCCCGGCTATCCGAGGAGGTGACAGTCACGCGCAGAACGGCGGCGATGTGCGCCCTGACCACCTTCCATGGCAAACGCGCTGAGTGACACCGTCGTGAGCGGCCGGCGTTGCATGTGTGTCAGGAGCGGTGGAGGTGGGCCCGGTAGAGCTCGCGGAGTGCTTCCCAGTGCCGGGCGTCAGCTTCCGGGTCGTAGGCCAGGTGGTCAGGCGCCGTGAATCCGTGGCGGACGCCTCCCGGAGACCGCGCCGCGCCAGACCGGTGCGGCCGTCACTCGCCCCACAGGTGCCCACATAAGCGGACGCTCATCGGCACGACAGGCCGGTGGCTTGCGCACGACGGTCAGATCAAACCGGAGCGAGCCGATGACCAGCGGGAACGCCCCGGCGGCCGGCTGCTCACACAACCGGGGACGCCGCGCCGCCACACTCATGATTGCCTGTGGTCGTGCGGATGAGCGGAGCCCAACGGCCGTTAACAGAATCATCGTTCCGCAGGTCAAAGGGGGTCCGAGTGGTCAGGGGCGGGGTCGAACCGCCGACCTTCCGCTTTTCAGGCGGACGCTCATACCAACTGAGCTACCTGACCGTGACTGACCGCACGTCATGCAAACCACTTCGAACGGTCTCAGCCAAGCGGTCCTGACGGGACTTGAACCCGCGACCTCCACCTTGACAGGGTGGCGAGCTAACCGGCTGCTCTACAGGACCATCGGTGCCGGCCACTGGCCGACGGTGCCCCCAACGGGATTCGAACCCGTGCCGCCGCCTTGAAAGGGCGGTGTCCTAGGCCACTAGACGATGGGGGCCGATGACGGCCGCCACCGCCGTGGACCCTTGGCGCCCGCCGTCGGGGACTGCCCCAGCATAGGGGACAACCGGCGTGCGCGCCAAAGCGTTCCCCCCAGGACCCCTCGAGACGCCCCGCAGGCCTCGCCATCCCGCCTTCCCAGGCCCACCGAACCAGCCACCCAGACCTGTCCCCACAGCAATCCATACCTGTCCCCACAAACCCTCCCGCCACCCCCGTCAGGTCGTCATCGCTGGTCACGGCCTACTTGGCAGTAGGCCGACGACAAGTGCGACCAGTCGAACCAAGACGATCATGCAGGAACCCCTTGCGCATTTGCCGAAAATTCGACACGGTAAGCAATCGACTCACGACTCCAAGTCACTACTGCCGGTCACGGAACCGGGTGCCGTATGCCCGGACTCGATGACACAAAGTGAGAGAAGGATCGCGATCCGCTTAGGCGACCCCCCCGGCGCCTGAAGCAAGACGCACGTAACAGCAGAGGAAGAGCCGCCGTGCACAACGGAGAGCACCCCCCGCTTTCCCGGAGGCCGGCGCACGCACCGCGGCCGGGCCGGCATCGGCAGCCCGGCGACCACCCGGTCGCCTACCGCGACGTGTTCGCCGTCACGGAGTTCCGCGCGCTGTGGTCCGCCCAGGCCCTGTCCTGCGCAGGCGACCAGTTCGCGCAGGTGGCCATCGCCTTCATGGTGTATGCCCGGACCGGTTCGGCGTTCCTGACCGCGGCGGCGTACGCCCTCACCTACCTGCCGCCGGTGATCGGCGGCCCGCTGCTCTCGGGGCTGGCCGGCCTGCTCCCCCGCCAGCAGATGATGATCACGCTGGACCTCATCCGGGCGGGGCTGGTCGCCCTGATGGCCCTGCCGGGGCTGCCGTTCGCCGTCCTGTGCACGCTGCTGTTCTGCACCGTGCTGCTCGGGACACCGTTCTCGTCGGCCCGGGCGGCGCTCCTGCCCGACGTCCTGCGCGGGGAAAAGTACCCGCTGGGCTCAGTGATCGGGAGCCACACGACGCAGCTGAGCCAGATCGGCGGTTTCCTGGCCGGGGGCGCCCTGGTCGCGGCACTCGGGCCGTACCGGGCGCTCGCCCTGGACTCGCTGTCGTTCAGCCTGTCCGCCGGCATCCTGGCCTGCTGGATCCGGCCCCGCCCGGCACCGTCGCGCAGCACTGCCCAGCCCTCACCGTGGGAGATCACCTGGGAAGGCGTGGCCGCTGTGTTCGGCAGCCCGGTGCTGCGCACGCTGGTGCTCTTCGGCTGGCTGGCCGGTTTCACCGTGGTACCCGAGGCCCTGGCCGCCCCGTACGCCCGCGTGCTCGGCGGGGGCGCCCCGGCGATCGGGCTGCTCATGGCAGCCATGCCGGCCGGCACGGTGATCGGCGGGTTCGTGGTCGGCCGGCTCCTGCGCCCCTCAGACCGGATGCGGCCGATGGGCTGGCTGGCCATGCTGTCCTGCGCGCCGCTGATCTTCAGCCTGGCCCACCCGCCACTGGCGGTGCTGGTCATGCTCTGGGCCCTGGCCGGCGCGGGTGGCGCCTACCAGCTGGCGGCGGCCGCCGCGTTCGTGACGGCGCTCCCGGCCGCCCGGCGGGTGCGCGCGTTCGCGGTCGCCGAGAGCGGCCTGCTGGCCGCGCAGGGCCTGGGCATCCTGACCGGCGGGGCGGTTGCGCAGCGGGTCGGAGCACCGGGGGCTGTCGCCCTGGCCGGGCTGATAGGCCTGCTGGCCGCGGCGGCCCTGGCCACCGACTGGACCCGTCGGCACGCCGAGCTGATCAGCCTGCTCAATAGCGGCCGGGTGACCGTCCTCGCCGGGACCGGGACCGGCACCGCCGCCCACCCGCGGCCCCGGCGACGCCAGCCCTCGAGACACCCGCCCCGGCGACCCCCGCCCTGGCCACGTCAACCTCGGCCGGGCCGGCCCCAGCGCTGCTTCCCCCAGACCCCGCTCCGCTTCCCCCGGATCCCGCGCCGCGGCCAGCCGAGCCGCCGGTGCTCAACCTGCCGGTGGCCGAGCGGGGCACTGGGCTGTCCGCGCCGCCACCGGAAGCTGGCCGCTCCCCGGGCACGAACGTCCGCCGCTCAGCACACCGGGCGCCGCGTGACCTGTCGGTGCGCACCCGGCTAGCGGCTACCCGTCTTCTTGATCAGGTTCTCGGCGATCGACGTGGTCTCCCCTTCCTCTGGGATGACGATCCACGCCGCCAGGTACACGAGCACGAAGACGCCGGCCGTCACCAGGGTCAGGGCGACGAAGATCAGCCGGACCACGGTGGGATCGATGCCGGCGTACTCACCGATCCCGGAGCAGACGCCAGCCACGAGCCGACCTTCCCGTGTCCGGATTAGCCTCTTTTTCCCATTGGCCTCGTTCATGCCCCGATCATTCCCGGTGCGGCTGGGTCCAGACAGCCGAACGCGGCACGCATACGCTGGGCGCGGGAGTTAGTGATGACCGGAAGGACCCGCCATGCCCACGCACGCCGCCGGCCAGCCTGGCCAGGACCTCGACCTGCTGCGCCTTGACCAGCAGCTAACCTCCGACGAGGTACTGGTCCGCGACACCGTGCGGGCGTTCACGGCCGACCGGGTGATGCCGCACGTCGCCGACTGGTTCGAGGCGGGCACGCTGCCCCGCGAACTCGCTCCCGAGCTCGGCAAGCTGGGCCTGCTCGGCATGCACCTGACCGGCTACGGCTGCGCGGGAATGGGCCCGGTGGCCTACGGGGTCGCCTGCCGCGAGCTCGAAGCGGCCGACTCCGGGCTGCGCAGCCTGGTCTCCGTCCAGGGCTCACTGGCCATGTTCCCGATCTGGAAATACGGGTCGCCGGAACAGAAGGAGGAATGGCTGCCCCGGATGGCGGCGGGTGACGCCATTGGCTGCTTCGGGCTGACCGAGCCTGATCACGGCAGCGACCCGTCCAGCATGACCACCAAAGCCATCCGCAACGGAAGTGACTGGGTGCTGTCGGGTTCCAAAATGTGGATCACTAACGGGTCGGTGGCAGATATCGCCGTGGTGTGGGCCCAGACGCAAGAAGGGATCCGGGGATTTCTCGTGCCCCGCGCGGCCCGCGGGTTCACCTCCCGGTCCATTCACAAGAAAATGTCGCTGCGCGCCTCGATCACGGCCGAACTGCACTTCGACGATGTGAAGCTGCCCGCGGAGGCCATGCTGCCCGGGGTGGTCGGGCTGAAGGGGCCGCTGTCCTGCCTGAGCGAGGCCCGGTTCGGCATCGTCTGGGGGGTGACCGGGGCCGCCCGGTCCTGCCTGGAGGCCGCGGTGGACTACGCCAAGACGCGGGAGCAATTCGGCCAGCCGATCGGCGGTTTCCAGCTCACCCAGGGCAAGCTGGCCTGGATGCTGGCCGACCTGTCCCGGGCCCAGCTGATGGCGCTGCACCTGGGCCGGCTCAAGGAGGCCGGGGAGCTGACCCCCGAGCAGGTCAGCCTGGGCAAGATGAGCAACGTGCGGGCGGCCATCGAGATCGCTCGGCAGGCCCGGACCATCCTGGGCGCCAACGGGATCACGCTGGAGTACCCGGTGATCCGGCACGCCAACAACCTCGAGTCGGTCCTCACCTATGAGGGCACCGAGGAAGTCCACGCCCTGACCCTGGGCCAGGTCCTCACCGGCATCTCAGCGTTCAGGTAGCACCCGGCGGTCCGCTGCTCACCCCAACGACCGTGCCTACCTCAGGGACAGCGCAGCCAGGGCGGCGTTGACGATGGAGCCTGGGTCCAGGTCGTGAGCCCGGTACAGGTCGCTGACCGAGCCGGACTGGCCGAAACTGTCCACGCCCAGGCTGACCGCGGGGACGCCCAGGGCGGAGCCGAGCCAGCTCAGCGTGTGGGACGCCGCGTCGTGCACGGTGACGACCGGGGCCCGGTCGCCGAATGCCCGGCCGCCGAAAGCACTGCGCAACGCGCCGGGAATGGACGGCACCGTGGCGGTGCGCACTCCCTGGCGCAGGGTCCGCTGCCAGGCCCGGTAGAGCCGGTCCGCCGAGGTGATGTCCACCACGTTCGCGGCGATGCCCTCGTCCGCCAGTTCGGCCGCGGCGGCCAGGACCTCGGGCAGCACCGCACCGCTGGCCGCGAGATGGACCATCGGCGTGCCATCCTGCGGCTGTCCCGCGTCCACCAGCCGGTAGGCGCCGGCCAGGACCTGGCGGCGCAGCACCGCGTCGCCCAGCCGGTCCCGGGCGGCCTGGAACGGCTGCTGGTCGAGGCCCCGGGTGGTGAGCCGGAAGTAGTACGACCCGTCCTCCATGACCGGTGTCCCGTCCCGGGTCGGGCCGAGCGCGGCGGCGTTGGCGGTGGCGATGCCCTGCAGGGCGCCGCACAGCAGCCAGTCCAGCGCGGTCGCGTAGGCGGGCTCGATGAACGTGACGCCGGGGAGCTCCAGGCCGACCGAGGGGGTGATGGTGGACTGGTGCGCACCGCCCTCCGGGGCCAGGGTGACCCCGGACGGGGTCCCGGCCACGATGAACCGGGCACCGGAGTACACCGAGTAGATGAACGCGTCCAGGCCGCGCAGCACGAACGGGTCGTAGACCGTGCCCACCGGCAGCAGCGGCTGGTCGGACAGATCCCAGGCCAGGCCGAGCTGGCCGAGCAGCAGGAACAGGTTCATCTCGCTGATGCCCAGCTCGATGTGGTGCCCGTCGGGGCCTTCGGCCCACTTCAGCACGGTGTCCTCGCTCCAGGACCGGCGGGCGTCCGGGCTGAACACCTTGGTGCGGTTGATGAAGCCGGCCAGGTTGGTGGAGGTGGCCACGTCGGGTGCCGCGGTGACCAGGTAGGGCGCCACCGCCTCGTCGCGGGACAGGTCCACGAGGATCCGGCCGAATGCCTCCTGGGTCGAGAGCGGGCGGCCGGTGCGCAGGCCGGTGGAATCGGGCACGGTCACGGCCGCCCCGTGGTCGAGAGCCCCGTGGTCGAGAGCCCCGTGGTGAGCGCGGAGCGCCGCGGCGGGCGGGCCAGGTGCTCGCGCCGCGCGGCCACCCACTGGCCTGCCGGGGTCATCGGGTCGAAGCGGTCCCATTCGGTGTCCCCGGTCAGCCCGGCCTGGGCCCGCATCTCGTCCATCTGGGTGGTGGTGAGCAGCGCCGAGTGGTTGCGGGGGTTTCCGGCGATCGGCAGGCCCCAGCCCTTGACGGTGTACGCGAACACCACGCTGGGCCGGTCCTTCTCCGCGTCGCACGCGGCGAACGCGCCGAGCAGGGAGCGCAGGTCATGCCCGGCCAGGTCGGTGACCAGGGCGGCCAGCTCGTCGTCAGCCAGGCTGGCGCAGAACCCGCGGACGTCCTCCGGGGCGCCGTCCAGGAAGCGCTCCCGGACATCGGCCGGGGCCAGGCCGAACAGTGACTGGTAGTGCTCGTTGGGCAGGGCGTCGATCCAGTCCCGCAGCGGCGCGCCGCCGGGCCGGGCGAAGGCCTGCTGGAGCGCCGCCCCGTACTTGGCCTCCACCACGTGCCACCCGGCCGCGGTGAACTGCTGTTCCCACTGGGCGATCCGCACCCCGGGCACCACCCGGTCCAGCGACTGCCGGTTCAGGTCCACGATCCACATGACGTTGCCGAGCCCGTCGGTGGCGGAATCGGCGACCGCTTCCCAGATGTTGCCCTCGTCCAGCTCGGCGTCACCGATCAGGGAGATGAACCGGCTGCGCGGCCGCGGGCCGAAGTGGGCGTCCACGTACCGGCGGGCGACCGCGGCGAACAGCGGGGCGGCCGCGCCCAGCCCGACCGACCCGGTGGAGAAGTCCGGGCCGTCCGGGTCCTTGGTCCGGCTCGGGTAGGCCTGCAGGCCGCCGAACGCGCGGAGCGATGGCAGGTAGTCCCGGTCCAGGTGGCCGAGCAGGTACTGGATCGCGTGGTACACCGGGGAGGCGTGCGGCTTCACGCTTACCTTGTCCGGGGCGTCCAGGTACGCGAAGTACAGCGCGGTCATCACGCTGACCAGGCTGGCGCTGGAAGCCTGGTGGCCGCCGACCTTGACCCCGTCCCCGGTGTCGCGGTCGTGGTTGGCCGCGTCCACGATCCGGGTGGCCAGCCACAGGACCCGTTGCTGGATCGCGGCCAGGACGTCCAGATCGACCTGCTCGGCACTGCTCACGGTCATGGCTCCACCCCGGGTGACGTGCTGATCTGGCCAGCTTCGCATTCCCGGGACCCACCGGCCAGTCCTGTCCTGAGACGATGGACCACGTGATCGACTCACCACAGGTAACTCACGACCCAGACCATGACCGGTTCGAGTACCGCGCGGGCTCCTCCGTTGCGGAGCTTGTGTACCGGCTCCGCGGCGAACGGATGGTCCTGCTGCATACCGGCGTACCGCACACCATGGAAAAACACGGCATCGGGGGCGAGCTCGTGCGGGCCGCGGTCGGGTACGCGGCGAGCCAGGGACTGACCGTCGTGCCGGCCTGCCCGTTCGCGCGGGACTGGCTGGAGCGGAACCCGGACGTCGCGGCCCAGGTCCCGATCGACGAGCCGGTTTAGCGGGGGCTGCCGTGATGGTGCCGGAATACGGCCGTATCCTGGCCGGCGCTCGTGGGGGCGTTCCTGATCGTCCTCGACTGCATCAGCCTGGTCGGGACGCTGATCGTGCCCCGCCCGGCCGGCGGCCGGCTGATGATCTGGGTCGACCGGATCGTCCACGCCGGGTTCCAGCTGATGACTGCGCCGGTCAAGAACTACCACCGGCGGGATCGGATCCTGGCCGCGGAGGCCGCCACCCTGCTGATCTGCCAGCTGCTGGCCTGGCTGCTCGTGGCGTACATCGGATTCGGGCTGCTGCTGTGGCCGTTCACGCACGGCGGGGTCACGCTGTCCTTCGACAACGCCGGGCCAGCCTTCTGGTTCGCCGGCGACTTCACCGAGGACGGGGCGGCTATCCGCGTCATCCTGTACGCGGCCGCCCTGATCGGGCTGGTCACGGTGACCCTGCAGATCGCCTATCTGCCCACCCTGTACTCGGCGTTCAACCGCCGCGAGACGGACGTCGCGCTGCTGAACGCGCGGGCCGGGGTGCCCTCGTGGGGCCCGGAACTGCTGGCCCGGACGCACTACGCGCTGGGCTCGGGCGCGTCCACCATCAACACCCTGCCCGACCTGTACGACCAGTGGGAGCGCTGGGCGGCGGACATCGCCGAGAGCCACACCACCTATCTGCCGCTGGTCCGGTTCCGCTCGCCCCGGCCGCTCTCATCGTGGGTGACCGCGCTGCTCGCGGTGCTGGATTCCGCCGCCATGTACCTGGCGCTGTCCCCGGAGTCCGCGCCGACCGTCGCGGCCCGGCTCTGCCTGCGCGGCGGCTTCCAGTGCTTCACCGAGGTCGCCCGGGCCATGGGCCTGCCCGCGCCGGAGATGGCCGATCCCGCCCAGGGCATCAGCCTGACGTACCAGGACTTCCTGGAGGGGATCGCCACCCTGGAGAAGGTGAACTTCCCCATCGAGCGGAAACCGGCCGACGCGTGGCCGGACTACCTCGGCTGGCGGGTCAACTACGAGCAGGCCGCCTACGCCATAGCCAAGGCCGTGGACGCGGTCCCGGCGCTGTGGTCCGGCCCGCGCCGCCATTCCCAGAAGTCGATCCCGCCCATCCGCCCGCGGGCGTGACCAGTTCCGGGGCACCCGCCGCTACGCGGATGAGCCTTCCAGTCGGTACGCTTCCTTCGAGGTGCCGGCCTGGCTGCCTCATCGGCGCGTTAGCTCAATGGTAGAGCAGCGGACTTTTAATCCGTCGGTTCTGGGTTCGAGCCCCAGGCGCGCCACCAGCAGCTTCCCAGGTCAACGGGACGAAGGACAACCGGGTTGCCAGCCACCAGGCCAGCCAAGCAGCAACGCGAGCAGCAGCGGCCGTCATTCGTCGTCCTCCTGCCCGTCGTCTTTGCGCCTGCGAGGACGACGGGCAGGACCAGGTGCTCAGTGAGTACATCCTCTTGCCGACTGCGAAATTAGTAGCTCCGAGGTCCGTCCGCGCAGGCGATTCGTTAGTACGTGTCAGCGCCTAAAGGCCGGCGAGGCGGCGCCAGGCCGGTCAACACGGTAGATGTAATGCAGCGCATCATCAATCGGGTTGTCGGGCGACATCGGGCCTTCAGCGACCCGCTTCAAGCCAGCCTTCTCCAGCGCACGCCAGGAGGCCACATTGGCGGCCACCACGGCGACAAGCACCGCGGGCGCATCAGAATACGAGTTCCAGGTGTCCTCAACGGCCGCAGCGATCATGCGGGATCCGAGACCGCGACCGCGCAGCGCTGGGTCCGCGATGAGGTAGTCAAGCTCGACGGCGCCGGCTGGCACCTCGATAACTGCCGAGAATTTCGTGAGATCCTGGGGGTAGTCGCAAATCGCCGAGCGCTGCAGCAGGCCGATTGGCCGGCCGTCGAGGAGAACGAGGAGGTCTTCCCCCGGCTCCTCGCCTCGCGTACTCGCGCCGAAGTCGCGCTCGACCGCCTCAAGGGTTGTCTCATGATTCCACCACCGGGCGACCTGGGGCTCTCGCAACCACTCGGCCAGCATGGGAAGGTCCCCGGCAATCAACGGCCGCCGCGACAAGAAACCATCGCTAATTCTCTCCACCGTCACAGCGTAGATCCCGGAAGGGAATCGTCCTACGCGATGGTCTGACACTAGCCCAGCCCGGACAAATGGTGATCCGGAACATGCGCCGAACGACCTCCGCTGCCGCCGCCACCATCGTTACGCCTGGTCGGCGCCTTCCTTGATCTCCTTGAGCTCCTCCAGCACTTCCTCGGTCACCTCGGCCAGCTGCTTGGCCTGCTCGGCCGCCGCCTCCGCCTGCGCCTCCGCGGCCCGGTCGGCCTGCTTCAGGGCCGCATTCTCGGCCTTGATCTCCTCGACCGTGGCCTTGGCCTCGTCCGACTGCAGGCTCATGCCAGCCGGCGCCGCCTGAGCTGAAGGGTCCGCGTGCTCGCTCGATGTCGTCATGGCCCGACAAGTGTCCCGGGATCGGCCGTCTACTCGCGGCCACGGTCCTCAATTCCGGCGCTATGGGCGGCCTCGGGCACGGCGGCAGGGCCCGGCGACCGGGTTTCCGGCGCGAAGAACCCGAGAACGGCGGCCACGCCCAGAACCCCGGCGGCCAGGCCGAAGGCGGCACCGTAGGAGATGGTGTCCACGAGGTACCCCGCCGTGACCGGCCCGGCGACGGTCCCCGCGTCCCCGGCCATCTGGTACGTGGCGACCACGGTGCCGCCCTGGCCGTCCTGGCCACCCAGGAGGTCGCCGATCATCGCCGCCGGCGCCACGTCGAGCAGCCCGGATCCCAGCCCGAGTACGGCCAGCGCGGTCAGGTAGCCCCACAGCCCCGGCAGCACGCGCCAGCATGACCAGGCCGGCGGCTGACACCGAGCAGCCGGCCACGATGACCGGCCGCCGGCCCAGCCGGTCGGCCGCCCACCCGGCGGGCAGGAGCGCCGCGGCGTTCAGCACGGCGACCACGAGAAATCCGATACCCGTCCACACCGCGGACCGGTGCAGGACGTCGCGGACGAACAGCGGCACGATGGCGCTGCGCACCCCCACGGCCGCGAACCCGTCCGCCAGGTTGGCCGACGCTGCCGCCCGGAAGGCCCGGCTCCGCAGCGCACGGCCGACCCCGGCGAACGGCGACGCCACCCGCGGACCATCGCGGCCCGGGTCACGCCGGGCCGGGTCCCGCAGCACGACCGCGGCGATCACCGCGGGAACGACGAGCATGCCGCCGTAGACGAAAAACGGGGCCCGCAGCGACCAGGCCGCCAGGAGGCCGCCAATCGCGGGGCCACTGATGCTGCCCACGAGGAAACCGCCCGAGAACAGGCCGCTGGCCCGGCCCCGCTGATCGGCGGGCACGCTCATGAGCAGCAGGGTCTGGGCGCTGACGCTGAACATCGCCGATCCCAGGCCGCCGATCCCGCGCAGCACGATCAGTTCCGCGAACGATCCGGAGAACCCGGCCAGGATGCTGCTGGCCGCGACGACCGTGATACCGGCCGCCATGACCCGGCGCTCGCCGAAGCGGTCCACCAGACGGCCGGCTGGCAGGGCCCCGAGCACCCGAAGCAGGGCAAACGCACTGACGACGCTGGCCGCCGCGGCGGTGCTGACCCCGAAGTGCCGGGCGAACGCCGGGATATCCGGGGCCACGATCCCGAACCCGAGCGCGACCGTGAAGGAGACCGCCGTGAGGATGGCCACCTCGGCCGGCATGTCGCGGAACGGTCCACGATGATGGCGAGGCACGGCGGCATTCTCCCAGGTGGCCCCGACCGTCACCGGATGGGCCGACATCCGCCGGATTCGGGAAGGCTGGCGGGAGCCGTTCCATGCTCGATCTGCGGCCCGGCAGGCGGTGTACTGCGGGCATGGCTACCCTCCACCACACCCCCTATCAGTACCGGGACTTCGCCTCCCACCCCACGGACACGCCCGTGTTCCACGCCGTCGAGCAGAAGCTGCACGCCGGATGGCTGTTCGACCCGCGGCTCCCGGCGCCGGGCCCGGCGATCAGCAGGCCGGGCCGTCGCCGCCGCCACGCCAAAAACAGCCGCCCGGCGCAGTCCGGCTCGTAGGGCGGCCGGCACCCGCGAAGGGCTACCGGGGTAACCCTTCTGGCTAACTGAGCTTTCTGAGCGCGTCCAGTACGCGGTCGAGAACCTCGGGGGGCGGCGGGAATCCGGTCTCCCCGGCCAGCTCCGGTCCGTCCAGGCGGATGTACTCCAGGAAGGCCGGGCGGCTGGCGGGCTCGTCCCACCCGGGATTGCTGGCCCCCGGCGTACGGTGCGGCAGGGACTGGTGCGGCGAGGTCTGGTGCAGCGAGGTCTGGTGCGGCAGGAACTCCCGCGGCCCGGCCGCACGATTGTGCGGCCACGGCGCCCGATGACTCATGTTCTCCTCCGGTACGGCAGGCTCCTCTGCTCGGCGCAGGCAACCCATGCCCGCAGTGGTCCAGGGCGGCATCACCATGGCCGGTCTTGATCTTGATCACGCGGCTACCCGGCCCGATGCGGGTCAAACGGTACCGGGCCGGGCGCCCCGCGCGGGTGACCCCGGCCGGTCACCGCGCTGGCGTGTCGCTCTCGCGCGGGACCCTGGTCACGGAGCGGTGACTCCGGCCCATGAGGATCGTCTCAACCATGGAGTCCATCCACGAGAGGAGCGGCATGGCCATGTTCGCGAACACCAGGGCCTTCAGCGGGTTCGCCGTCGGCGACCTGCAGGCGGCGCAGAAGTTCTACGGCGACGTACTCGGCATCAACACCTCGGAGCGGAACGGCCTGCTGACGCTGCACCTGGCGGGCGGCCGGGACACGCTCGTCTACCCCAAGCCCGGCCACGTCCCGGCGGACTACACGATCCTGAACTTCCCCGTCGACGACATCGACGCGGCCGTGGATGAGCTGAGCGCGCGGGGCGTGCTGTTCGAGCGCTACGACGGGCTGGCGCAGGACAGCAAGGGGATCAGCCGGGGCTACGGGCCGGACATCGCCTGGTTCCGGGACCCGGCCGGCAACGTCCTGGCCGTGCTGCATGAGAGCGCCGCCGGCTAGCCCTCTAGGGTGGCGGGCATGGAATTCCAGGACGTGATCCGGCGGCGTCGGATGGTGCGCCGGTACGACACGGACCGCCCGGTCCCGCCAGACGTGGTGGACCGCATTCTGCAGAACGGCCTCCGCGCGCCGTCCGCCGGGTTCTCACAGGGCTGGGCGTTCCTGGTCCTGGACGATCCGGCCGACGTGGCCCGGTTCCGCGATGCGGTCCGGCCTGTGGACGATCCGGACGACTATTTCGCGGCGCGGGTGGAGGCTCCGCTGGTGATCGTGCCGCACTCGAACAAGGACGCCTACCTGGACCGCTACGCCCTGCCGGACAAGGGGCACACCGATCGCAGCGACGCCTTCTGGCCGGCCCCGTACTGGGATATCGACACCGGGTTCGCGGCCCTGCAGATGCTGCTGACCGTGGTAGATGCCGGGCTCGGCGCGTGCTTCTTCGGGCTCCCGGCCGACCGGATCGGCGCCTTCCGCGCGGAGTTCGGCGTGCCGCCGGAGTTCACCCCGATCGGGGCCATCTCCGTCGGCTACAGCGACGAGCCGCCCCGCGACCTGCGTGACCGGCGCCGTCCGGCGGCGGATGTCCTGCACCACGGCCAGTGGGCCCAGCCGTACGCACCAGGCTGAGCCGGCGCTAGGCGTGGGCGCTGAACAGGTGCTCGCCGGCCGCGCCGGGGATCCAGCTCAGGACCTTCTCGAAGTGCACCGTGGTACCGGCCCGGCCATCGCCGGTCAGCTGGAGGTTGTCGGTCAGCGCGTCGATGATCTTCAGGCCGCGGCCGTGCTCGGCGGTCGCCGGAACCGGCTCGGCCGAGGGCGGCCCCAGTTTCGCGCCTGCGGGCTCTGCCGCCAGGGCAGGCGCCAGATCCGCGGGCGCCGCCGGGGGGTCGCCACGGTTCACCGTGTTGACCACCTCGATGACGCACCGGCCCGTCCCCGGTCGTGGCGAGCACCTCGTACTCCATCCCGGGCCCCGCGTGCTGGACGACATTGGCGCACGCTTCGCTCAGGGCCAGGGCGATGTCGGTCCGGGTGTCGGGAGTCACGCCGAGGGTCTCCAGGCAGCCATCGAGGACCTGGCGGCTGACCGGCACGCTCGCAGCGTCGCGGGGCAGGAACAGCGCCATCTTGATCTCCACGTCATCCACCTCCGGGGGAAGGGCACCGGCCATCGGCGTGCTCCCTGCGCACTTCCCGCCCTAGGCGATCTCTAACTCACCAGTCCCAGGGGCTACGCGGGCACCCTGACCAGCAGCGCACCCGGGCGGAGGGTGACCGTCAGGGACCGGCTCGCGGTGATGATCTCCCCGTTGACCTCGCGCGGCAGCTTCACATCGGTCTCGATCTCGATCCGGCGCGCCCGGTAGCGCTGCAGGTTCAGGTCGTCGTGGCGGCTGCCGGTGATCACGCGCCGGGCCACCCGGCCCCAGCCGGCCGGGCCCGCGGGGGCCAGGATCCCGATGTCGAGCAGGCCGTCGTCGAGCCGGGCGTCCGGCAGCAGCGCGAAGCCGCCCGGCAGCAGCCCGGCGTTGCCCACCACCACTGACCTGGCCCGCCGGGTCAGCGGCGGCCCCCCGTCCAGGCGCACGGTGAACATGCGGTGCTGCCCGGCCAGCCGGGTCACCCCGCCCGCCGCGTAGGCCAGCCAGCCGAAGTGACGCTTGAGCAGGTCAGGAGTGCCGTCCACGACCGCGGCGTCGAGCCCGATCCCGGCCATGGCGGCGAACAGCATCCCTTCGGCCTCGGCCAGGTCGACCTGCCGGTCCCGGCCGCCGAACCCGGCCGCGAGGGCGGCGTCCAGCCGGGACGGGATCCCCAGCGCCCGGGCGGCCAGGTTGGCCGTGCCGCGCGGCACGATGGCCAGCGGCACCCCGGTGCCGGCCAGCGCGTGCGCGCAGGCCCGGACGGTGCCGTCGCCACCGGCCGCGACGACCAGGCGGGCTCCGGCAGTGAGCGCGTCCCGGGCCAGGCCCAGGCCGTGATCACGAGGGCTGGTCTCGGCGAGGACCGGTTCCCAGCCCGCCGCGCGGGCTGCTAGGCAGCACTGACGCCGGAACCGGGACAGGTCCCGGATCCGGGTGCGATTGATGATGATCACTACGGCGGGCATAGGCCTGGATCAGGCTAAACCATGCCGGCCGCTCGGCCGCGGCCCCGGGCGCGCACGGCCCGCCCGGCGCTGGAGCGCCGGGCGGGCAGTGGTCGTGGGCGAGTGGTGCCGGGGGCGCCGCTACTGGCTGGCCGGCGACGCCACCTGGCGGAAGCCGGGCGGGATGGTGATCGTCGCCTTGGCGATGTTGGCCGCCGTCGGCTTCAGCCACCGCACATCCATCACTTCCGAACCGGACGTGCGGGACGCCGGGCCGCCGAATGTCACGTTCCAGCCGGTTATCCGCACTGGAAGGTACGTGCTGGGGTCCACGTACAGGGTCCACCCGTCTCGCGCCCACTTTTCCCGGACCGCCTTGGCTTCCCCCGGGGGCAGCCGGACTGTGATCGGCTTTCCGGTGATCTGGATGGTCTGCACGCCTTTGATCCAGACATGCCCAGTCACCTTGGCGGCTCCGCAGGCGAGCGTCGCGTTGATGAAGTCCGCCCAGTGGGCGCCCGGGGTTACTCCGGGGCCGCTCATCTCGAGCCTGGCTGTCCTCGAGCAGGCGCTGGTGGGCAGGGTCGTGGTGATCGGCGACAGACTGTACTCGTGGTTGTAGTAGGTAACGTAGGCGCCGGTAAGCTTCCCGCCGGCCCGGGCGGTCCCAGTAGCCAGGTAGCGCTCAGATCCGCCGCGGTGCGTGCAATCGCCACTGGGCAGCGCGTGCCGGCAGGCTTTCCCGGTGAACTCCTCCCACCGCCACCGGTGGCCGTAGGCCCAGGTGGTGCTCGGCCCGTAGGTGCCGGTTGTCTTCCCCTGGAACACCAGGTTCTCGGTGGTGAGTGCGGCCTTGACCCGGTTCACCACATACGCGACCTCATGCGTCTGGGTCACGGTCGCGGGTGCCCGCGACGCGCTGCCGCCTGCCGCGGTCACCGTCGCGATCGCAGCCGCAGCCGTGACTGCGGCCGTCCCGCACGCCACCGCGGCGCGGATGGTCCGCCGCCTGCGGCGCAGCCGGGCGGCCGTGCTGGCCAGCCCGGCCGGGGCCCGCACCCCCTCGGTGAACCGCCCCATGCCGTCGCGGAGCAGTTCCTCCACGTCTGTCTTCATGTCCATTGCTTCTCAGCCCCGTTTCGTTCCGTGAAGTTCCGTGGGTTGCCAGCCCTCGGCCAGCTCGCGCAGCCGCCGCAGCCCCCGTGACGCGGCGGATTTGACTGTGCCTTCCGGCCAGCCGAGCACCGCTGCGGTCTCGGCCTCGCTCAGCTGCTCCCAGTACCTGAGGACCAGGACCGCCCGCTGCCGCGGCGGCAGCTGGACCAGCATCCGGACCAGTGCATCGCGCAGATCTACCTGGGCGGTCACGTCCGGCGGCGGCCGCGTGTCCGTGCGCAGCAGGAGCAGCTTGCGCTGCAGCCGTCCCTGCCGGCGAAACCCGTCCGCGGCCAGGTTGTAGAGCGTGCGGCGCAGGTAGCCCTCGGGATCACCGCTCAGCGTGCGCCAATGCCGCAGCAGCCGTTCCAGGGCGGTCTGCAGCAGGTCCTGGCCCGCCTCACGGCTGCCGGTGAGCAGCACCGCCGTGCGCAGCAGCCGGTCCGCGCGCTCGGCCAGGAACTCCTCCAGTTCCGCGACCGCCCGGTCATTCGTCATTGGCCGTCCTCCTTTCGCCTATCAAGCACGAAGGAGGTGGCCGGCACGTTCCGCCCGGGCGCCGGACTTCTGCCGGGGAGAGCGGACTCCCCTGGGTCAGCGGCGGCGGATGAGCATTTCCTCGTCGAGCCGCCAGGTCCGGCGGCCGTCCGTGGAGACCTCCCCAGCCCACCGGAAGGACTCCGGGGCGGGCCCGGGGGTGATGTCCCGGAAGGACCAGCGCTCGGCCGGGTCGTCGTCCAGCCCGTCGAGGACGATGTCGTCGCCCTCGGGCCGGCCGATGAACCGGCGGACCCGGCCGTTGAGCGGGTCGATCCAGGTCGACCGCCACGCGCCCAGCGCCGGGTCGTAGAACCGGAGCGTGGTGCCGTGAAACGGCCGCAGCCCGGGCGGCGCCTCGCCGGACGCGGGCACCCGCCACACGTCCTGGACGGCCCGGCCGTCCAGGACCCAGCCGAAATGCAGGTCGCCGCTCATGGTGGCCGGCTTCCCGTCCCGGCCGGTGCCGCGCCATTCGATGTCCCAGGCCCCGACGAACCGGCCGAACAGGGCCAGCGGCCCGGCCAGATCCGGATCCGGGCCCGCGGCATGCAGCACGGCGGGCAAATCCATCATCCGGCCACGGTATCCAGGACCCTGCGGGCGGTCGAGCCCTTTACCAGGTCGGCCGGAGCGGGCCGCCCGGGGCGATGCGGAGCAGATCGTCCTGGAGCGCGCGCAGCCGCTGCTCGCCCAGGATGGCGGCCCACGGGCGCACGGTGTCGGCCATGGCCGCCTCCGCGGCCCGGGTACAGGCCCAGCCCTGCTCAGTCAGCGTGATCAGCCGGGCCCGGGCGTCGTCGGGGTGGCGGCTGCGCTGGACGTAGCCCTTGGTGATCAGCTCGTCCACGAGCTGGGCCGCGGCCTGCCGGGTGACGTCGAGGTGCTCGGCGAGCTGGGTGATGGTCGCGCCGTCCGGGGCGAGCCGGGCGAACGCGAAGCCGTGCGCGGGACGCACGTCATCGAAGCCGCGGGCGTGCACCCCGGCCGAGATCCCGTCCACCAGGGCCCGGCTCACCGACAGGAGCCCGACGGCCAGGGCCTGAGGGTCGTGCTGCTGCATGATCCCAGCTTGACATATTAGGCAAGTAGCTTGAACATATGAGCAAGCTACTTGCTTATATCGGAAGGACCATCCCATGCCTGTCATCCGCGCCGCCCAGTCGGTCGTGCACCAGATGCACGGGACCAGCTTCACCTCGTACGCCAGCCCGGCCCGCGGCAGCCGGGAGCTGTGCGCCTGGCGGATCGAGATCCCGGGCGGCACGGAGGGCGTGCCGCACCACGTATCCCGCGAGGAGGTGCTGTACGTGCTCGACGGCATCCTGCGGGTCACTCTCGACGGTGAGGCCGAAGACGCCGGGCCGGGGGACGTGGTCCTGGTGCCGGCCGGCGCCCGGTTCGGGGCCAGTAACCTCGCCACGGAGCCGGCGACCGCGTGGGTCACCACGACGGCCGGGTTCGCCGGGGTCCTGCCGGACGGATCCTGGTTCACTCCCCCCTGGACCCGCTGACCGGCCGTCGAAGCACCGCCCGTTGAATCAGGACGCAGCGGGTACCCTCACGGTGAGTGGACAAGACCAGCGAGGACCAGGTCAGCGTGGAGGTGGCGGGCGAGGCGCCCGCCACCCCGCGCCGTCGGCCGACCCCGGATCCGGCCCGGCTCATCGCGGGCGGCCTGCTCCTGATCCTGGCCATCCTGACCGTCAACGTGCTGTTCCACGGCCCGCTGACCGGCCTGGACGAGCGGATCCGCGGGGCCGTGCTGGCCCGGTGGGATTCGCCTGCCTGGGGGTGGCTCGGTACCGCCGCGCACGGGCCTGCCCTGCGGCTCACCGATCTCGGGACCACCATGGTGGCCGTGCCGGTACTGGCAGCGGTGGCGCTGGCCCTGGCTATCCGGCGGCGCACGATCCGCCCCCTGCTGGTCGCCCTGACCGGCGTGGTGCTGCTGACCGGCACCGTCATCCCGGCGAAGATCATCATCGCCCGCCCGGGGCCCGGCCTGCCCGCGGTCGTCCCGGGTCAGTTCGGCGCCTTCCCGTCGGGTCACACCAGCACCGCGTGCGTCTGCTTCTCGCTCGCGGTGCTGATGCTGGTGGCGGGCCAGCCCGCCCGGGTCCGCTATCCGGCGCTGGCCGGGCTGGCGGCGCTGTGGCTGGCGGTCGGCGCGGCCCTCGTCTGGTGTGACTACCACTGGTTCACGGACGTGGTCGCGGGCTGGGCCCTGTCCGGGCTCCTGATCCAGCTCACGTTCTGGATCAACCGGCCGCGTAGGCTGGGCGCCGCCCGATCACCTCACGCCACGCCGGCAACTAGGCCTCCTGCGGCCCGGCCGGGAGCCGGGTCCGCTTCGCCGCAGCCCTGGGCTTCTTCTGCTTGGGCGGCAACGTGGCCACGTAATCGCGGGCCCGCTCGATCCAGCCCGCGGCTACCACGGGCTCGTCACGCCAGGCCCGGGGCAGGCTGAGGTAGCCGCCCATCGGCCGCTCCTCGGGCCGAACGGGCCGCTGCCGTCGTGCCGCCTCGAGTTCCGCGCGCCCGCCGTCATCGAGCCGGACCCCCACATCGGCCCCGAACAGCCCGGCGAACATGTTCCCGTGCACGAACGCGCCGAGGTTGCCGAACATCGGCTTGACCTCGATCTCCGGATCGTCCGGGAGCACGGACCGGAAGAACTCCTTGTCCGCGTCGGTCGGCCTTCGGTATCTGCATTCTCACTCGCCTCCCCTGCCCGTGAGGCTACAGCGGGCAGGGGCGGCGGGAGGGAGGCATCCAGCTACCGGCGGCCAGCCCCTGGCCAGGGCAGCCGTACGCGCGGTAGGTGTTGACCCGGCCGGGGACAGGCAAGCCCAGCGGCCGGCGTGGCCAGGTCTCCGCGGTGCCTTCTGGAGGCACCGCACCCGGCCAGCCGGCCGCTGGGCTCACTTACTGCGGCTGGGCCGCGTCATCGCGGCACGGCCGGATCAGCGCATGAGACCGGCCAGCATGTCGCGGTAGCGGTCGCTACCCGGCGCGGCAGGCGCGCCGTTGCCCGGCTGCGAGCCACCCGGGCTGACGGCCGGGATCCCCGGACGGGCCATGGCGGGCCGTGATACGGCGGGCCGGGTCAGGCCCGGCTTCGCCGCCGTGCCCGCCTTCTTGGCCAGACCCGGCTTCGTGGACAGGCCCGGGCGAGCCGCGGTCCGCGGCTTTACCGCAGTCCGCGATTTCGCCGTCGTGGTGGACCTGGGCTTGGCGGCGGCCCGGGACGACGCGGCCGTCTTCGGCTTGGCTATCGGCTTCGGCCTCGCGGTGGCCCGGCTCGTGGCCGAACGTGACGCGGCTGGCCGGGACGACGCCGTCCGCGGCTTGGCGGCCGTCCCTGGCCGGGTGGCCATGGCCGGCTTCCGCGCCATGGACGCCCCCGTGCGGGTGGCAGCGGTGCGGGTGGCGGCGGTCCGCGGGCGGGCGGGTGCCTTGGGCTTGGCGGCCGCCCGGCTGGCGCCCGTCCGGCTGGCAGCCGTCCCCGGCTTCGCCGTCGTCCCCGGCTTGGCCGTCGTCCTCGGCTTGCCGTCCTCGGCTTCGCCGCGGTCTTCGGCTTCGTGACCGTCCGGGAACTCGCGATGCTCCTGGGCTTCGCGGTGGCCCTCGGCTTCGCGGTGGCCCTCGGCTTCGCGGCCGTCCTGGGCTTGGCCGTGCTCCTGGCCTTCGCCGTGGACTTCGGCTTGGCCGCTGTCTTCGGCCTGGCCGTGGCCCGGGTCCGTGTCCCCGCCGATGCGGGCGCGGGTGACGCCGAGATGGTCATGGCCGCCCCGGTCAGGGCCTTGGCCGCGGACGACATGGCCTTGGTCGCGATGTTCATGGCCTGCATGGCGGTGGACATCGTCTTGGTCGCGGTGTTCATCGCCTGCATGGCGGTGGACATGGTCTTCGCTGACGAGGTGGCCTTGGTGGCCGCCGCCGCCATCTGGGTCGCCGACGTGGCGACCTTCACGGCCGCGGAGGACACAGTCCTCGCGGCAGCTCCTGTGGTCCGCATGCTCCTCGCCCCCGTGGCCGCGCCGCGCATTGGCTTGGCGGCGGTCGCCTTGGTACTGGTCCTGGATTTCCGATTGCTGGCGGCATTCTTGGCCACACTGCTGCGAATCGCTCCGGAACGCGCGGTCGCCACCGATTTGCGGCGAACGGCCGTTCGTGCCTGGGTTTGCACAGGCATTGATCTCCCCCCGTAATTGATCAATTACGCAGTGCTCTATTCCACGATTGGCGTGTTCTCACACCACCGCAGAGAAAGTGTTCATCGCCCCGGGTTCAAGAGACCGGAAAGGAACTGTGCCAGTTCAGCGGCGGTAGGGGCGGTGGCCGGCCCGCGCCGGGTCACCGAAATCGCTGCCGCGGCATTGGCCCGCCGGGCCGCCTCTGCGGCATTAGCCCCCGCGGCCAGGGCCGCGATGAAGACACCCGTGTGCGTGTCGCCCGCTCCGTTGGAGTCCAGTTCGGTGACCGGGAAACCTGGCACCGCGAGCGGCTGCGTTGCGGAGAAAGAAGACAGCAGGCAGCCGTCCGGTCCGGTGCGGACCAGCACACGCGCACCGGGGCGGCCGCGGGCGGCGAGCCGGTCCGCCAGCGCGCGCAGCGCCGCGGCCGGCCGGTCCTCTCCGGTCAGCGCGGCCGCCTCACGCGCGTTGCAGGTCAGCCAGTCGGCCCGGCCGAGCACTTCGTCCAGCGCGCCGGGCGGGATGGACGCGACCAGCGGGCCGGGATCGAACACGACCGTGTTCTCCGCGGGCAGCCGCGCCAGCCAGCCGAGCAGCGCGCCGCGGTTGCTGGGGTGCACCAGGCTGTAACCGGACAGGCCGGCCGCGTCGCCGGGGCGGATGGCCAGGCCGGCCAGGTCGGCCCCGGTCAGCGTGGCCTCGGCGCCCCGGCTGGTCACGAACGTGCGCTCGGCCGTGTCGTCCACCACGGCGACCACGAAGCCGGTGTCGGTGTCCGGCCGGGCCGGCTGGAGCACCTCGATGCCCTCGGCGGCCAGCCCGGCGCGGGCCAGGTCGGCGAACGGCCCGGTGCCGTGCGCGCCCGCGTAGGCCACGGGCAGTCCCTGCCGGGCCGCCGCGGCCATCACGTTGAACCCCCCGCCCGGGCTCAGCTGGGACCCGCGGGCCAGCACGTCGCCGCCGCGGCCCGGGAGCGCCGGCACGTCCAGCACGATGTCCACCACGACGTTGCCGAGGTAGAGCAGCCGCTGGATGCTCATGGGCTCGCGGCGCGGACCGCGAGCAGCCCGGCCGCCACCTCGTCCAGCCGCAGCCCGTTGACCGCGCTGACCGTGGCCCGGGCCTGCTCCGGGAAGGCCGCTGCCCCGTGGCAGGCGCCGCCGATGGCGCCGGTGATCGCCGCGATGCTGTCGGTGTCCCCGCCGGCCGACGCCGCCATCCGGCAGGCCAGCCACGGATCGTCCGGGGCGGCGGCCAGCAGCGCGAACGCGGCGGGCACCGACTCCTGGGTGGCCAGGCTGGTGCCGACCAGCGTGTACACGAGGTCCAGCACCTCACCCGCGGGCCGCCCGGCGGTCAGCCCGGTGGCCCAGGTGATCCGGGCCGCGACGTCGGCGGCCGCCACCCAGCGACCGTGTCCCGCGGCGTGCCGGGCGGCGGTCACCGCGGCCCCGGTCGCCTCCGCCACCGTCGCGCCGGCCACCCCGGCGCTGACCGCCGCGGCGACCGCGGCCGCCCCGGCCAGTGCGACGCCGGTGTTGTGCGTGACCCGGCTGGCCGTCACCACCCGCCCGACGAGCACGTCCGGGTCCCCGGCGGGGGTGGCCACGCCGACGGGCGTGATCCGCATGGCCGCGCCGTTGGTGGTGCCGCTGCGGCCGGTCTCGGTGATGGGAGTCCCGGCGAGCAGCGCGGACAGCGCCCGTCTGGTGGAGGGGCCCAGCAGGCTCAGCGAGCCGCGGGCCCGCATGTCCTCTTCCCAGGCGAGCAGGCGCCGGGCGAACTCCGCCTCGTCGACCGCGCCGTCCCCCTCGATGACCAGCTCCGCGAGCAGCAGCGCCTGCTCGGTGTCGTCGGTGACGGTCCCGGCGGGCAGGCCCGCGGCGAGCGGCTGGTCAGGCGGGCCCGGCTGGAACTCCGCCAGCAGCGGGCCGTAGCGGGCCACGATCTCGGGCCGGGGCAGCGACTCGGTCGGCATGCCCAGCGCGTCGCCCACGGCCAGCCCGTACAGCGCGCCGGCCGCGCGCTCAGGGAGCCCGGTCATCCGCCCAGGACATCATCCAGGCTGCTCACCTCGATGAGCGGGGCGTACAGCCGGAGGATGTCCAGCGCCTTGCGATGGCTGTCGTCGTCCACGCCCGCGCACGCGTCCGCGACGACCTGGACCTCGACACCCGTGTCGGCCGCGGCCACCGCCGTGGACAGCACGCAGCAGTCGGTGGTCACCCCGGCCAGCACGAGCCGCCCTGACTCACCGACGCGGGCCGCGAGCTCCGGGCCCCACTTGCTGAACGTGACCGCGTCCACCGTGGGCCCGGCCTCCGCGGCGAACTCGTCCACCAGCTCGTAGATGCGCGCGTCCGGCGGCTGCAGCGCGAACGGCCACGCCTCGTAGTAGCGCTGCCAGGCCCCCGCCGGGGTGGCGGGGGCGACGAACCGGGTGAACACCGCGTCCGGACCGAACGCCGTGACCAGGTCGCGGACCGGCTTGACGATCTCACCGAACCGCGGGGCCAGCCAGGGGCTGCCGGGCTCACCGAACACCCGCTGCATGTCGATCACGGCCAGGCAGCCCCGGGAACCGGTCATGCGGTCGTGGCGGAGGCTAGCGCGGGCGCGGACTCCTGGGCCCGCACCGGCGCGGCGTCGAGCGCCCACGCGGCGCCGAACCCGATGACCAGCGCGACCAGCACGCCGAGGTTCGCGAACGCCCACGCGCCGGTCTTGCCGCCCAGGCCGAGCGGGCCGAGCAGGTAGCCCTGCCAGGTGAGCCAGCTCGCGTTGATGTTGGTGACCAGGCCCCAGCCAATGCCGGTGGCGACCACGATGATGGCCAGCGGGGCCACCCGGATGTCCCCGTAGCGGCCGCGCGGGTCGTACAGGTCCGGCTCGGCGTAGTCCTTCCGGCGCAGCATGATGTCGGCCAGCATGATCCCGCACCAGGCGGCGATCGGCACGCCCAGCGTGATCAGGAAGCCCTCGAACTGGGTCAGGAAGTTCTGGGCCACGAACACCACGTAGATGGTGCCGAGCACCATGACCGTGCCGTCGATCAGCGCGGCGGCGTAACGCGGGATGCGCACCCCCAGGGTGAGCAGCGCCAGCCCGGAGGAGTAGATGTCCAGCACCGAGCCGCCGACCAGGCCGAGCACGGCCACGACCGCGAACGGGACCAGGAACCAGGTGGGCAGCAGGGTGGTCAGTGCGCCGATCGGGTCCGCGCCGATGGCGCTGCTCAGCTTGGCCGAGGAGCCGGCCAGCAGCAGCCCGAAGACCAGCAGGAAGATAGGGGCGATGGAGGACCCGAACGTGGTCCAGCCGATCACGCCCCGGCCCGAGGACCGCCGCGGCAGGTAGCGGGAGTAGTCCGCGGCGGCGTTCACCCAGCCCAGACCGAACCCGGTCATCACGAACACCAGCGCGCCGATGAACTTCTGCGGCGAGCCCGCCGGGATCGCGGACACCGTGTGCCAGTGGATGTGGTTGGCCACCAGCGCGATGAACACGATGGTCAGGACCCCGGTGACCCAGGTGATCACCGTCTGCATGCGCATGATCAGGTCGAAGCCCAGCACCCCGCCGGCCACCGTCAGCGCGCTGACCACGATCAGGGCGATGACCTTGACCACCGTCCCGCCGCCCCAGCCCAGCCGCTCGAACACGGTGGCCGTGGCCAGCGTGGCCAGGATGATCAGCACGGTCTCCCAGCCCACCGTGAGCAGCCAGGAGATGAGCGAGGGCAGCTTGTTGCCGCGGATCCCGAACGCGGCCCGGCCGAGCACCATGGTCGGTGCCGAGCCCCGCTTGCCGGCGACCGCGATGAACCCGCAGAGCAGGAAGGAGACGATGATCCCGATCAGCCCGAGCGCGATCGCCTGCCAGAACGAGACGCCGAAGCCGAGCACGAACGCGCCGTAGCCGAGGCCGAGAACCGAGATGTTGGCCGCGAACCAGGGCCAGAACAGGTCGTGGGGGCGGCCTTTGCGCTGGGCGTCGGTGATGACGTTGATGCCGTTGGCCTCGATCTGCAGCGGTTTCAGCTCAGGCTGAGCACCTTCGGCCCTCGGGTTAGCCATGACGTGCCCCTTCGTGCGAGAAGTACCACGGGGTATCGGGGAGTAGGGACAGGCCCGGATGGCGGCGGCGCCACACCGCCACCGCGGCCAGCGCCCCGGCCGCCAGCGCACCGCCGGCCAGCAGCAGCGCGGAGGCGGCGAGCAGCCTCCGGTCGACCCGGGGAGGCTCCGGGCCCGGAGGGGCGGGCCCCGTGCTGACCAGGCGGGTGCTGCCCGGGCCCGTGCTGACTGAGCCCGTGCTGACTGAGCCCGTGCTGACTGGCGCGCCGCCGGCCTGGGTCTCGAGCAGCTGCTCGACGTTGCCCGCGAACTGCTCGACCAGGCGCTGGCCGACGTGGCCGATCGCACCGGGGGCGTACTCGGCGGCCTGCCCCCGGATCGTCAGGTCGGCGCTGATCAGCACCCGGGTGGTGGCCCCGCGGGATTCCACCCGCAGCGTCACGCTGGCGTCCGCCCGGCCCGGGCCGTCGCGTTCCCACCCGGACGCGCGCAGCGTGGCGGTGCCCGCGTCCCGGTCGGCGCTGTCCAGGCGCACGGTCCCGGTGTACACCGCCCGCATCGGGCCGATCTGCAGGTGAAGTTCTCCCGCGTAGGTGCTGTCCGCGACCTCGCCGATCAGCCGGCTGCCGGGCAGGCAGGCGGCCACCGTCCCCGCGTCGAGAAGCGCGTCGAGCACCTCCGGGGCGGGGCGGCCGATACGGATCGCGCTGGTCAGCTGCACAGTCCGGGTCCCTAGCGGTCCATGATCGCTTTGCGCTGCGCCCCATCCACCGGGATCGACTCCGGCGCGAGCTCGTGGGCCGGGTCCTGGCTCACGCCCTTGTCCCGGCGAACTCGAGGTTCAGGCTGGACATCCACTGCTCTTCGGTCAGGTCCTCCAGCAGGCGGCCGGGCGAGCTGCCCGCGCACGACACCAGGATATCGATGGGGCCGCGACGGTCCCCGGCAGCGGTCCCGCGGCGCTCCACGCCGGCGGTCACGCTCACGTCGCCGGCCAGCGGCAATACCGGCCGCCCATGGCGGCCTGGATTTCCCTGGCCGTCACTTCCAGTGGTGCGGCCGTCCGCGCGGTAATGGCCACATTGGCGCCTTCGGCGGCCAGATGCTCAGCGACGTTCCGGCCAATGCCGGTGCTGGCCCCGGTGACCAGGGCCGCCTTTCCGTCCAGCTGAGGACCCACGGCAGACCCCTTCCGATGCTGGCTGGCGGCTCCCGGTCGCGTGCTGGGCAGGACGGTATACCAAATATCAGTTTGGCGGAAGGCTCACAGCCTGGCCGTATATAACGGACATATCGCTGAACGCCTGTTGAGGCCGCCCAGTCGCACCCAGGCGAATCCGGGCGCCGGCCCGGCCAGGGCGGACGGCGGCGCATCAGCAACTCCAGGCCAAATGCCACCAGCGACGTCCTTGACATATGGTATACCAAATCGGAGTGACTCCCTGGGAGGAGGCAGATGACCACGGCCAGCACGGGCAGCCAGATCGAGGGCAGCAAGACGGGCCGGGTCATCCCGGGGCCCGGGTACGTGAGCAAGACGGACATGGTGGCGGCGCTCATCCGGGAGCAGATCATCACCGGCGAGCTGCCCGCGGGCGAGCAGCTGCGGCAGCGGGACGTGGCCCAGCGGTTCCAGGTCAGCCAGACCCCGGTGCGCGAGGCGATGCGGCGGCTGGAGTCCGAGGGCCTGGTCATCGGCGACACGCACCGCGGGTTCACGGTGGTCGAGCCGGACGACGGCCCGGTCGAGGAGAACTTCCAGATCCGCGCGGCGCTGGAATCGCTGGGCGCGTCGCTGGCCGCCCGCAAGATCGACGCGGCCGGCCTGGCCCGGCTGAAGGAGCTGAACGACGAGATGCGCGCGCTCGGCGGGGAACATGACGGGCCGGGCGACCCGCGGTACGCCAGCCTGAACCGGGAGTTCCATTTCACCGTGCAGGAGTACGCGCGCAGCCCGCTGCTGCTGTCGCTGATGCGGCTGCTGTGGGCGTCGCTGCAGGCTGTCCCGAAGCACCGGGGGCCGAGCGTGGCCGCCGCGCCCGCGGAGTCGGCCCGCCAGCACGACGAGATCCTGGCCGCGCTCCGGGCCGGGGATCCCGCGGCCGCGGCCGCGGGCACGTACCAGCACATCATGGGGAGTCCATGACGGCCCTTCAGCGGTCATTATCTAGCTCATGACGCCCCTTATTGACCGCGATCATGGAAGGCGGTGAGCGTGGCACCCTTCCTCGGGCGGCTTTCGCCGCGGCGGCGGCTCTTCGTGGGCGGGGTGGCCGGGCTGGTGGCCGTGATCGTGGTGGCCGTGGTGGTGAGCGTGCTGGTCTCCGGCGGCGGGACCAGCGCGGCTCCCCCGGCGGCGGGCATCCCGGCGCAGGACCGGCCAGGTCCGGTGCTGCTGGTCCCGGGGTACGGCGGCAGCACCGGGTCGCTGTCGGTGCTGGCCCGCCGGATCCGGGCGGCCGGGCGGGCGGCGACCGTGCTGCACCTGCCGGGCAAGGGCACCGGCAGCCTGATCGCCGACGCCGGCGTGCTGAACGCCGCGGTCAACCGGGACCTGCGCGACGGCGCGCCGTCGGTGGACGTCATCGGCTACTCGGCGGGCGGGGTCGCCGCCCTGGTGTGGGCCCGGCAGGACGGCGGCATGCACAAGGCCAGGCGGGTGATCACCCTGGGCTCCCCGTTCCACGGCACCCAGCTGGCCTCGGCGGCCGTGGCGTTCCTGCCCGGCGCCTGCCCGACGGCGTGCCGGCAGCTGGTGCCGGGCAGCAGCCTGCTCACGCAGCTGGACAGCGGCCGCCGTGCCCGCCCGCCCGCGCTGGCTGTCCCTGTGGACCACCGACGACCAGACGGTTACCCCGCCGGCCTCCGCCCGGCTGGCCGGGGCGCTCAACGTGCCCATCCAGTCGGTGTGCCCGGCTGTGCAGGTCAGTCACTCCCAGCTGCCGACCAACCCGGCGGTCACCGCGATGGTCCTGCAGGCGCTCCGTTCCGGCCCGGTCCGGACTCCGACGGCGTCGGACTGCGGTGGCTGACCCCGGCGGCCCCGGCCGCTGAGCCCTAAGCCTCCTGTCCCTCGGCGCGACGGCCGATCGCCATCCAGGTGCCGCTGGTCCCGAACGGCTGGATCGCGTACCCCAGGGCGAACAGCATCTCGGCGAGCGCCATGTTCATGATCTCCCGGGTGGCCTCGCGCTCCGCCTCGCGGGCCGGGTCCATCTCCAGCAGGGCGTGCACCGCCCAGCTCACCATGACCCCGCCCGCGTCCGCCGGATCGGCCCGGACCGGGACCGGCTGCACGCAGACGCCGCCCACCCGGCGCTGCGGGTCCCAGCCCGCGCAGCGATGCACCGCGAAGCCCGCCTCGACCAGTGCCCGCGCGATCTCCCGGGCCAGTTCCCCGGCCGGCCCGGCCGGCAGCGGCCCGCCGTCCGAGCCGGTCAGCCCGGACACCGCCGACGCCAGCTCGCCGCACTCGGCCAGCGCGCGGAGAGCGGCCAGATCCTGCGCACCCTGGGGATCCGCGGGCCCCCGCTCCGCGCCTCCCCTCCCGGCCGCAGATCCAGACTCGATCACCCGCAGACGCCGCTCAATCATCACACTGACCCCTCCCGCCCCGGAGGAATTAACCATTAACGTGCTTTCTTGATCCATTTTCTACACCCGCTTTATGGCTGGCTTCAACAGGCGCCCCATGCGCACATCCGGGTACCATCACCCGCACTTTCCGGTGCGTTACGCGGGATCCGGGTGGCCTTCGGGGAGCATGGTGACCAGGAGCGACAGCCGGGCGGACAGCGCCGTAAAGACCACGCTCACCTCCGCCACCCGCCCGGGAACCTCGCGTATCCGCAGACGGTAAAGCTTGCGCGGGATTTCCACGTCGTGGCGTTTCCACAAATTCCGGGCCTCCGGGCCGGTGGCCAGGAGCCGGTCAACCAGTACCGCGAAGCGGGAGCTGGCCACGTTCCGCGCGTACTGGTATCTCAGCCCGGCCACCGCCGCCTTCCGGTCGCTGTCCACGTCGACCAGGACGTCCCGGGCCTCCGGGCTGAACAGGTACAGGATCAGGTTCTGCTGATCAGGCGGCACCCGGTCGAAGTACTCACCGATCCAGTGGGTCATGGACGCGTTACGGACCAGGATGGTCCACATCTCGTCGGTGATCGCGGCCGGCGTGGGCTCCAGCCGCCGGACCAGTTCCCGCAGCGCCAGCGGGACCACCGGCGGGCTTCCCGGAAACCCGGGCTGGCGGGTCGGCATGGGCGGGTCATGGCTCAGGGCCAGCACGTGCAGGGCGGAGCGCTGCGCCTCGCTCATGCGCAGCGCGCTGGCAATGGCCTCGACCAGGGTGACGCTCGGGTTATCGATCTCGCCGCGCTCGAACGCGGCGTAGTAGCGGACGCTGATGCCGACCAGGTCCGCGACGTCCTGCTGCCGCAGGCTCCGCTCGTGGCCGTCCGCGTCCGGCCGGATCAGCCGTGAGCGGACGCTCAGCAGGAGGTCGCTCAGCTCGCTCCGCCTTCGCCACACGGCCTGGGGAGGATCGTGATCGGAACTCACAGTTCCAGTCAGCTCCCGGGGCCTGTGCTTACCTGGACGACTATGAGTCGCTCCCAGCCCCGCGATGACCGGTTTCCCACCTGGCTACCGAGACGGCTAAGCCGGACCCATCGTCACATTACCGGCCGGTGCTGTGATACGGGAGGGGGGCCAACGGGGACATCGCGCGCAGCGGCAGGGATATCGGGGAGACGCGGCGGGGATATCGAGGAGACCGGCGTGGGGCCCGCGATGAACTGGCAGCGGTTCATGCGCTTCCTGGCCAGCATCAGGGGCCGGTGGGATCTGGCCATCCTGGCCAACCTGGCCGAGGGCGGCGCCCGCCCCACCGATCTGCTGGACGCGATCAACGAGCAGTCCTCGGACGGGCACCGGCTGACCTGGAAGGTCATGCGTGACCGGCTCCGCCACCTGGAGGATGCGGGCTACGTGAGCCGCCGCGAGGTGCGGCGGTTCCCCCGGGAGACCCACTACTGGGCCACCGAATTCGCGCGCCAGCTGGTCACGGAGCTGGACTCGCTGGACGCCTGGTACGCGGCGCACGCCCCGGCGACGGGAGGCGCCGGCTACGCCGACAGCCAGTAGCTGGCCGTCGGCCGCATTCCGTCAATCCGCGCCCTCTGGACGGTCAGCCGTCCGCCAAATACTCATACGCACTTCAAAGTAATATCAGGACGAGTCACGGCAAACCGGCTGCCAGAATGGTTCTGGGCTGGTGACATATTCGCCACTGTTCATTACCTTATGGGGATAGACCCCGGGGGAAGGGTGCAGTGTGCGATACGGCGGGACACGCGCGTGGTTAATGCGCGCAGTGCGCCCGCCGCCGCACGCCTGTGGTCACGTCCAGCCTTCGCCGCGCATGCGAGCCACCCCCTCCCTCACGGAACTTGACCGGCCGGGAGCTCGGACACCTATGCATAGAGCGTAACAAATGGTTTCTCAAGCCATTACTGTGAGAAAGCGCATTGTCGCTTACAGTCACCAATGGCGGGCCTCGGACCTTCCTGCCTGGTTACTGGCTTTCATCGCGGCCGTGATCGCCGCGGATCTGGCCGTGATCGGCCTGTGCGCCGTGGTCACCCGGTTCCGCGGCGCGGACCTGGAGCTGACCGCGGTCCTGCTCGCCTGCAACCTGCTGACGGTGGAGCTGACCCGCCGGGCCAGCGAGCCCGCGGGCCTGGTCAAGGACGTGCACGCGATCTGGGAGCTGCCGCTTGCCCTGCTGCTGCCGCCCCTCTACGGGCTCCTGGTGCCGATCCCCCGGATGGCCCTGGTGCAGTGGCGCGTCCGGCCCACCCTGGTGTACCGCCGCGTGTTCACCGCCGCCGCGGTGGGCCTGTCCTACGGGGCGGCCTCGGCGGCGTTTCACGTGATCGAACCGGAGCTGGCCGGGGCCGCGCCCGGCGTCCAGGCCCGGGTGCTGGCCTGGACCCTGGCCGCGGCCGCGTGCGGCGTGCTGAAGTCGGCGGTCAACAAGGTCCTGGTGATGACCGCGGTCAAGGGGGCGGACCCGGCCGCCAGCGTGCGCGAGGACCTGTTCACCCGCGAGCCGCTGTTCCACGACGCGGCTGAGCTGTCGGTGGGCATCCTGGTCGCCCACGCCGCCATCGCCAGCCCGTTCCTGGCCGTGGGTGCCCTGCCATTAGTGGCGCTGCTGCACCGTTCCTTCCGGCACGCCCAGCTGGTCAACGCGTCCCGCATCGACGCCAAGACCGGCCTGCTCAACGCCGGTACCTGGCTGCGGGAAGCCCGGCTGGAGACCGCCCGGGCGGCCCGGACCCGGACCCCGCTCGCGGTGGCGATCGCCGACATCGACCACTTCAAGGACGTCAACGACACGTTCGGGCACCTGGCCGGGGACGCCGTGCTGGCCGCCCTGGCCAGCGCCCTGAATGCCCTGCTGCGCGAGGCGGATCTCACCGGCCGGTTCGGCGGCGAGGAGTTCTGCATCCTGCTGCCCGGCACCGACGCCGCGGAGGCCCGCCAGATCACGGAGCGGCTGCGGGAGAAGATATCCCGCATCGCCACCCCGGTCGCCGGTGGCTCGAGCAGCCGGGTGACGATCTCGATCGGGGTGGCCGTGCTCGGATCCTCCCGCCGCGACCTTGACGAGCTGCTGGCCGCCGCCGACCATGCTCTCTACCAGGCCAAGGAGTCCGGCCGGAACCGGGTGTGCGTGCTGGCCGCCAGCCCCGGCTGAGCCCCGGGACGACTCAGCCGGGCATCCCAGCGTCAGCTGGTGATGTCCTTGGTGGCGAAGTGCGCCCAGGACGCGGCGAGAAACACCACCACGTAGGCGGCCTGCACGGCGAAGCCCCGCTCGATGTTCCGCCAGACGATCGGGTCGCGGAAGAAGTCGATCCAGGCTAGCCAGTACCGGGTGGGCAGGTAGGGGTTGACCGCCGAGGCGGCGTTCAGGCTGACCAGCACCTCGCTGGTGATCAGCGCGGCCAGCGCGCCCAGGGCGGCGCCGAGGGCCGAGTCGGTGATGGTGGACAGGAACAGCGCGATCGCGCCCACGCCCAGCATGGACACCGCGATGAAGGCGATCGCCCCGATCGTGCGCAGCGCGATGTCGGCCGGGGTCAGCCCGCTGCCGGACAGCGAGGTCGCCGCGATGTCGGAGGTGGTCAGGCCGCCGGGTGTGGCGACGACCGGCTGCGCGCCGAACAGCGCGATCCCGGTCAGGTAGGCGGTCACCGCGACCAGGATCACCGCGGACAGCGTGTAGACGATGAGCGCGATCAGCTTGGCGGCCAGCAGCCGGGTCCGGCCGACCGGCCGGGCCAGCAGGTAGCGCAGCGTCCCCGAGCCGGCCTCGCCCGCGATGGAGTCGCCGGCCACCACCGCGACCGCGACCGGCAGGAAGATGGGCAGCACGATGGCGAGCGCCGCGGCCGGGTAGAGCGACCCGCTGGACAGCACCGCGGACAGCAGGGCCGGGCCCTGGCCCGGGGGCGGCGCGAGGTGGGTGACCGCGACGAACACCGCCACGAGCACGGGCAGGCCGCAGAGCAGCACCAGGCTCACCCAGCTGCGCGGGCGGCGCACCAGCTTCACCAGCTCGACGCGGATCACCGGCGCTCACCATCCAGGATGTCGACGCGGTCCGAGCCGGAGCCGGTCACCGAGAGCACCACGTCCTCCAGCGACCGCCGTTCGGCGGCGATCTCGGTGACCCGGACGCCGTGGGCGACCAGGCGGGAGTTGAGCGCCGCGGTGTCCGCGCTGGCGACCACCAGCCGGCCCCCCTGGGCCAGCTCGATCTGGCCGTCGAGTACCTCACGGGCCCGCTCGGTGTCGGGCGTCCGGACGATCGAGCGGCCGGTCAGCGCCCGCAGCGTCTCCAGGTCGTCCTGGCGGACCAGCCGGCCCCGGTCCACGATGCCGACCCGGGTACACAGCTGCTCGACCTCGCTGAGCTGGTGGCTGGACAGGAAGACGGTGGTGCCGGCCGCGTTCAGCTCGATCAGCAGGTCGCGGATCTCCCGGATGCCCTGCGGATCCAGTCCGTTGGTCGGCTCGTCGAGGATCAGCAGCTTCGGGGTGCGCAGCAGGGCGGCGGCCAGGCCGAGCCGCTGGCGCATGCCGAGGGAGTACCGCTTGACCGGGCGGTTGTCGATGCCGCCCAGGCCGACCCGGTCCAGGGTGGCGGCGATCCGGCTGCGCCGGGTCCGGCGGCTGCCCGACTTCCCCGCCGCGTCGATCAGGGCCAGGTTGGCCCGCCCGGACAGGTGCCCGTACGCGGACGGGCCCTCCACCAGGGAGCCGATCGAGGGCAGCACCTCGCCGACCCGTTTTGGGACCGGCTGGCCCAGCACCGTGATCTCGCCGCTGGTCGCGTAGACCAGGCCGAGCAGCATCCGGACCACGGTGGTCTTCCCGGACCCGTTGGGCCCGAGAAACCCGTACCGGTCACCCTCCCGGACGTCCAGGTCAACCTGGTCCACCACGAGCAGGTGGCCGTACCGCTTGGTGAGACCGCGGGTAAGGATCATCGATGGAACCTGAACCTAAAATGCGACAAGTCGGTGACCAGGCCGGTGGCTGACTTCTCCAGCACGGCCGGGGTCACCGCGCCGGTGAACAGGAAGACGGCGTGGTGGAATCCGGCCCTGACCATCACCACGGACAGCAGCGGCGTCCGGATCAGCACGGCGGGCGGCGGCGCGGGCGCGGTCTTTCCGCCTCCGGTCCCGGTCCCCGTCCCGGCTCCGGTCCCAGCCCCGGGCCCGGTCCCGGCCAGGTTCAGGCCAGCCGCCCCGGCCTGGATCGCCGCGTTGAGCGCGCTGGTCCCCACCCCGCGCGGCAGCGGGAGCAGCACGAACCGGTCGAACCCGGTGCCGTAGACCGCCACCCCGGGCGGGCTGTCCGGGATGGCCACCTGGCGCAGGCCCCCCAGCTGGGACGGGAACGGGTCACCGTCGTTGTCGCCGTCACCGTCACCGTTCAGCACGCCGTCCACGTCGGGCAGCCGGGTGGTGGTGAGCCCGATATCCGGGGCCGGGTGCGGGGTCACCGCGGCCAGGTTGGGCCGGGTCCGGCTCAGCTCGAGGAACGTGCTGATCAGCACGGGCTGGCCAGCCTGATGACCGGTGCCGCGGCCGGAGATCCGGACCTCGACGGGGAGCCCGCTGGCGGGATCGGCCCAGATCTCCACCGCCCCGATCGTGGTGCCGGTCCCGTTCGGGACCAGCCGCAGGCCGGCCGCGTCCACCCCGGCGATCCGCCGGGCAGGCAGCCGGGAGATCCGGTCCGCGTGGCCCGCGGTGTCCAGCAGCCGCCGGGCCAGCGCCGGGGGCAGCAGGTCCGGGGCCCGGGGCAGCCGGACCGGCTCGGCGCCGGTGACCTGCGTGAGCAGGGTGCTCCCGGAGGTCCACAGGTAGGTGACCCCGCCGTCGCCGTAGGTGTCGCTCTCACCGGCCGCGGTCACGTCGTCGGCCCGCCAGTACGCCGGGGAGCGGTACCACACGTACTGATCGGTGGTGCCGTCCAGCAGCGTGCTGACGTTGTGCAGGTCAGGAAGCTGCGGCAGGCCCAGGTTCACCGTGCTTTCGGCGTACCCCTCGTACGGCACGCCGGCCGAGGCCAGGATGCGGGCCCGCAGGGCCGGCGCGCTGATCGACGAGGCCGGCACGGGCAGCGCCGCGATCACCGCCGGGATCGCGCACAGCAGGGCGGTGCCGGAGGCCACGATGGACCATCTGCGCCACGTACCCCGGCTCACGGAACCAACGTACGTCGGGACGCCGACCGGCGCACCGGACCGGGCCTCCCGTAAGGTGCCCATAAGACAGCGCCGCAGAATCCCGCCACGACATCGGAGGCAGGCCGTGATCCTGGTGACCGGAGCGACTGGAAGGGTCGGCTACCGCGTGCTGGAGGCGCTGGCGGACGCCCAGGCCGAGGCCATCGCCATGGTGCGGGTGGAAGCCAAGGCCCTCGACCTGCCCGGCCGGGGCGAGAACCTGGTGGCCACGTTCGACGACCCGCCGGACACGGAACAGCTCCGGGACTTCGACCGGGTCTTCCTGCTGAGCCCGTCCGGCGAGACGCAGGCGGAGCTGGAAATCCTCTTCATCGACGCGCTGGTCGCGGCGGGCCACCGGCCGCACGTGGTGAAGGTGGCCGCGGACGGCTTCCTGGACCCCGGCTGCGACGTGCGCTTCATGCGCAGTCACCGTGAGATCGCCCGGCACCTGGACGCGACCGGGCTGCCGGTCAGCTACCTGGCCCCCGCGCCGTTCATGGAGATGCTGCTGCCCGCCGCGCCGGCCATCCGCCAGGAGGCCACGCTGTACGCCCCGGCTGGCCACGGCCGGGTGGGCTTCGTGGCGGCCGCCGATGTGGCCGACGTCGCCGCGCAGCTGCTGACCGGCCCGGTCCCCGCGGGCGGCGAGCCGGGCGTGTTCACGCTGACCGGCCCGGACTCCCTCAGCTACCCGCAGGTGGCCACCCGGATCTCCGCCGTGTTCGCGCGCCAGGTGCGCTACGCCGACCTGCCGGAAGAGCGGGCCCGGGAGGAACTGCTGGGCTCGGGCCTGGCGCCCTGGGACGCCGAGGGGATGCTGGAGCTGTTCGCCTGGATCCGCGCGGGCGGGGCCGGCCAGCTCACCCAGGATGTCCGGGAGGTGACCCGGCACGCGCCCCGGGGACTGGACGACTGGCTCGAAGGGGCCCGCGCCACGTTCCTGGAGCCCCTGCTGGACGGTCCGGCCCCGACGTACTAGCGGCTGGCCGCCATGGAGTAGCCCACGGCCGATGCCCGGCTCGGGGTTACCTTCTATCTACGTAACGTAGTCAATCGAGTACGGATTGCTATCGCAGGGTAGGTCACCCTAGAGGGCGGAACCGGCCGGGTTCCCCGCCACCACGGGCCAGGAAGCGTGCGAGCGCATGCCGAAAGAGCTGCTGAGAGGGTCGGCGCGGCGCGTCGCCGCGCTGAGCGTGGTGGCTGTCACCGTCATAGCGGCCGCGATTGGCGTCACGATCTGGCGCTACGAGGATGCCCTGGCCCGCTCGGACGTGGCCACTCGACGCGCGCGCTGATGCCACGCTCACCGAAGCGCTCGCCGCCGCCTTCTGGCACGAGCGCGAGGCCACGCACGAGTACCTCGCCACTCCCTCGCCGGCGCTACTTCAGGAGGTGAATGGCCAGCGCGCGCAGTTCGCGCGCACCGCGGGCGTGCTGGCCACAGAATGAAGGGACCGGCGAGGCTCGACTGCGAGCACAGGCCGTGGCCGGGAACGAAAGGTTCGCCGCGCCTTTTTACCCAGCTCCGGACGAACGCGGGAACGACGCTGGCCCGTGAGACCGCGGCCAACAGGCGGCTCAGCGCCGCCGAGCCGTTGGTCCTGGGACCCCTGACCCAGCTTGATTCCGCCCAGACCAGCCGCGCGAACGCGGCGGAAGCGGCCGCCTCGTCAGCGGCCGGCCAGGCCCTCGGGATCGGGATAGCCGCCGCCATCCTGGCCGTCCTGGTCGGTGCGGCCTTCTCGCTGTTCGCGCTCCGGCTGCTGCGCCGGGCCTTCGAGCGGGAAGGGGACCTGACGGCAGCGCTCGGCCGGCTGAACGAACTCTTCAGCCGTATCCGCTCGACCTCGGCCGTCCTCGGCGAGGTCACGGGCGAACTGCGGCTGGCGGCGAAGAACGCGGCCGCGGTCACCAGCGAGCAGTCGTCGGCCGTCGCGGAGACGTCCGCCACGATCGAGGAACTGGCCACGACGGCCGGCCTGATCGCGGACAAGGCCCATGCCGTCGCGAAAGCGGCGGAGCGCACCGGTGACACGATGCGCGACATGCAGGAGAAGGTCGAGGCGATCGCCGGGCGCGCGCTCTCGCTGGGTGAGCGCGCGCAGAAGATCGGCGAGATCCTCGAGCTGATCAACGACATCGCGGGACAGACGAACCTGCTCGCCCTCAACGCCGCCATCGAGGCGGCCCGGGCCGGTGAGGCCGGGAAGGGCTTCGCCGTCGTGGCGGTCGAAGTGCGCAAGCTGGCCGAGCGGTCGGTTCACTCCACCGGCTCGATCAGCGTGATCATCACCGGAGTGCAGGACGAGACGAACGCGACGATCATGGCGACCGAGCAGGGCACCCGCCAGGCGCGTGAGGTGGGCGAGCTGATGGCGGCAACCGCGACGATGCTGGAGGAATCCATTCTCGCCACCCAGCAGCAGAAGTCAGCTGCTGACCAGGTGGACAGCGCGATCCAGCAGATCCGGGAGGCGGCGGACCAGCTCGCGTCGGAACAGACCCAGTGGGCCGCGACCGCCGAGCGGCTGGAGACGCTGGTGGTCGAGCTGGACAGCGCCCTGCAGGATAACGACCGGAGCGCTCTCCGGTGCCCGTTTACGTACGACTGCGGATCGCGTCTGAAACGTACGCGATGCCGGTCGAGCACGTCCTCGGAGTGGCTGACATCGGCCAGATCAGGGCCGTTCCGCGAGCCCGGCCAGAACTGCTCGGACTCTGGAACCGGCGCGGCCGCATCCTGCCGGTCGTCGACCTCGCGCAGCTTCTCGGCGTGACGCGGACCGGGCCCCCGCAGCGGGTGCTCATCGCCGAGGCCCGGGGCCACCAGGCATGTTTCGCCATCGATGACGTGAGCGAGATCGGCGAACTGGGCGACCCGGCCGAGGAGACCGACTCGGACCTGCTGGCGGGAGCCACGCTGGCCGACGGTGACCTCGTCGGTGTCATCGACGTGCCCCGGGCCTTCGCTTCGCTTGAAGGGCTCAGCGGTGAGCGACCCTGACGCCGACCTGACCGAGCTGTTCCGCGACGAGTCAGCCGAGCGGCTCGACCAGATGGATACGGCGCTGCTCGCGGTCGAGTCCGGGGCGGCGGGCGCCGAGACCATCGACTCGCTGTTCCGGAACGCCCACACCATCAAGGGCGCGGCCGGGATGCTCGGCTTCGACGATGTCCGGGCGCTGGCGCACGCCGCCGAGGACGTCCTGGCCAGCGTGCGCACGGCAGGCGTCTTCCCGCCGGATTTCGCGGCGCCGCTGCTCCGTGCGACCGCCGCATTGCGCGCGCAGGTCAACGGGACCGCGGAACCGGTGGCCGGCCTCCTCGATGACCTTGCGGCATGCCGGGCGGGACCGCCCGGCGGCGAGCCCCCGGGACGCGCGCCCGAGGCCAGCACCGCGGCCAGCACCGCCGCGGCCAGCGAGCGTGTCGCGCCCGCGCCCGCCGCCGACGTCCGGACCCTGCGGGTTCCGGCCGAGAAGATCGACCACCTGCTCGACGTGGCCGGCGAGATCATGCAGTACCGGACCAGGCTGGCGCACTCGCTCGGCGGGCAGGCCGGGCAGGCCCAGGACGTCGCCGAGGCGTTCGGGGCGGGTGAGCGCATGCTCGACGACCTCAAGGACACCGCGGTCGGGATGCGGACGCTGCCGCTCGCGGTGATCGCGGGGCCGCTGCCGCGAATGGTCCGGGACGTCGCGCGGGCCGCGGGCAAAGAGGTCGAGTTCGTGGTCACGGGCGCGGACACCGAACTCGACCGGGTGATCCTGGAGAGCCTGTCCGAGCCGCTCGGGCACCTGCTCCGGAACGCGGTGATCCACGGCATCGAATCGCCGGCCGAACGGGAACGCGCGGGCAAGCCCGCTCGCGGGCGGGTCGAGTTGCGCGCCACACCGCGCGGGAGCCTGGTCGAGATCGTGGTCGCGGACGACGGAAGGGGCGCTTCACCGGAGGTGATCGGGGAGGCCCGCCGCGAGGGGTCGCTCGCGGACGTCCTCGCCAGCCCGGGGTATTCGACGGCGGAGAAGGTGACGGATCTGGCCGGGCGCGGCGTCGGCCTCGATGCCGTCCGGACCTACGTGCACTCGGTGGGCGGCAGCCTGGACGTCCGCAGCGAGCCCGGCCAGGGCATGGAGGTCATCCAGCTGCTCCCCGTGGCGCTGGCGCTCATGGAGGTGCTGCTCTTCGAACGCGGGGCGGCCGTGTACGGCGTCCCGCTGGCGGTGGTGGAGAAGGTCGTGATGGTGACGCAGACGCTCACGCTCGAGGGCAGGTCAGCCCTGGAGGTCGGCGGGAGGTCAGTGCCGGTCGCCGACTTCGCTGACCTCATCGGCGCGGTGGCGCCGCCGCTGGGCGAACGGCCGCCCGCGCTCGTCATCTCCCTCGGCGCCCGCCGGGCCGTCGTGACCTGCGACGCGCTCCTCGGTGAGGAGGAGGTCGTGGTCAAGCCCCTCGGCCCGCTGCTGGCCAGCCTCGAGGGGTACCTCGGTGCGTCCATCCTGGGCGATGGCCGGATCGCGCTTCTCGTCGAGCCCGCGATGCTCACCCGGAGGTCTCATGCCGTTCCCGCGCTGACCGGGCCCAGTGCTGCGGACGGCCGGGCCGCGGACGGCCGGGCCGAGGCACCCAAGGTCCTCGTGGTCGAGGACTCGTTCACGGTCCGGGAGCTTCAGCGCAGCATCCTGGAGGCGGCCGGCTACTCCGTGGTGACCGCTCGCGACGGGCGGGACGCGCTGGCCGTCCTCGACCGGGACGCGGGGATCGTCGCTGGTCATCACCGACCTCGAGATGCCCGAGCTGGACGGGATCGGGCTCACCCGGGCGATCCGGGCCGGCACCGCGCGCTCGTCGCTGCCGGTCATCATCGTCACCTCGCGTGCCGCCGAGGAAGACCGGCTCAGCGGGATCGAGGCAGGTGCGGACGCCTACATGGCCAAGCGGAGCTTCGATCAGCAGGCGCTGCTCGCGACCGTCGAACGCCTGGTCGGCAGGTGATGAGGTGACGCCGCTGCGCGTGCTGATTTGCGAGGACTCCGCGCACCTACGCCAGCGCGCTGCGGCGGACGCTCGAATTCGACGCAGACATCACCGTCGTGGCCGTCTGCTCCACCGCGGAGGAGGCTATTTCCGCGCTGCCGCGCGCGGCGCCGGACCTGGTAACCATGGATGTCGCGCTCCCCGGTATGGGCGGGATCGACGCAGTCGGGACAATCATGGGCTCCCGGCCGCTGCCGATCCTCGTGCTGTCCGGCCAGGCCGGCCCGGAACCGGCCTGCCGGCGGCGGCGCTGGCCGCCGGGGCGCTCGACGTGCTCGCCAAGGACGCCCTCGACCTGCTCGACCCGGGCGGCCCTTCGGGGGCCGCACTCCGGCACCGGATAAAGGTGCTCAGCCGCGCACGCGTGATCCGTCATCTGAGCGCCCGGCTCGGCGGCCTCTCCGCCGGGCCAGTTCCGGCCCGCCGCGCCTCCGTGATCGGCATCTGCGCGTCAGTTGGCGGTCCCCAGGTGCTGATGCGCCTGCTCGACGCGCTGCCCGCCGACTACCCGATCCCGATCCTGGTCGTGCAGCACATCGCCGCCGGTTTCACCGACGGCCTGGTCCGCTGGCTGGACCAGACCGTCGGCGTGCCCGTCGGCATCGCCGCGGCCGGCGCGGCGGCAGGCGCCGGGGTCTGGTTCGCGCCGGAGGGCGCGCACCTCACGCTGGCTGTCTCCGGGCGGCTGGCCCTCGACCGGCACACCGTTGCGGGGCACTACCGCCCGTCCGGTGACGTCCTGCTCGACCAGCATCGCGGCGACGGCCGGCCGGGCGGGTGTCGCGGTCGTGCTGACCGGGATGGGCAGCGACGGCGCGGCCGGTGCCGGTGCGGTGCTGCGCCGGGGCGGGCTGGCTATCGCGCAGGACGAGCCGTCCTCGGCGGTGTTCGGGATGCCGAAGTCCGCGATCAACCTCGGGGTCACGGTCGTTCTGTCCCCGGAGAAGATCGCGGCCTGCCTGCTGGGACTGCGCCATGAGCCGGCCGTGGGGACCGGTGAACCCCGAACTGGCCGAGATCGCGGACCTGGTCCGCCGGGAGACCGGAATCGTCGCTGCCGGCGGCTCGGGAGGCGGCGCTGCGGGCGGCGGTGGAACGCGCCGCGCCCGGACTGGGCGCGGCGGCCCTCGCGCGGGCCACGTCGGATCCGGCCAGCGGCCGTGACCTGGTCGCCCGGCTGATCGACGAGGTGACGAACCAGGAGACGTTCTTCGTCCGGGATCGCGGCCAGCTGGACGAGATCCCGTGGCACTGCCCTTCTCCAGCGGGCCCGTGCGGCGAACTCAGGGACCATCCGCGTCTGGTGTGCCGGTTGCGCGACCGGGGAAGAGGCCTACACGCTGGCCCTGCTGGCCGCGCAGGCGTTCGCCCCGGCGGGGGCGCACGTTGACGTGCTGGGAACTGATGTCTCCCGCGCCGCGCTGGCCAGCGCGGCAGACGGCCGGTACCGCGAGCGCGCCGTGCGCGCGCTCGAGCCCGACCTGCGCAGTCGTTACTTCCATCGGGCGGCCGACGGCAGCTACGTCGTCGGCGATCTCCTGCGCAGCCTGGTGCGCTTCCGCCCGCACAACCTCGCCCGCGATCCGGGCCCGCCACCGGGTGAAGCCTGCTTCGACCTCATCACCTGCCGGAACGTGCTCATCTATTTCAGCCCGCCGCTCGTCTCGACCGTGATCGACTCGCTCGACGCGTCGTTGCGGCCGGGAGGCACGCTGATGCTGGGGGCCGCGGACGCCCTGCACCGGCTGGACCGGCCGGCCGCGGCCCGTGACGCCCGGCCGGACGGGCGGGCGGGATCATCCGGGCCCGGGCTGCGCCGCCCGCTCCGCCGGGAGCCCCCGCTGCCGCGTGAGCAGCGGCTGGCCGCCGCGCTGGACGCGGCGGACACTGGTGACCGCGACGGCGCCCTGGCCTGCGTGGCGTCGCTGCTGGCGGACACCCCGCTTGATGCCGACGCGCACTTCATCCAGGGGCTCGTCATCCTGGAATCGGGGCAGCCAGCGGCAGCAGCGGTCGCGCTTCGCCGCGCGCTCTGCACCGATGCCCGGTTCGCGCTCGCGGCGTTCACTCTCGGCCGCGCCTACGACGCCCTCGGCGACACGCAGGCCGCCCGGCGCGCATACCAGCAGGCCCTGCGCACGCTCGACCCGGAGGATGACCGGCACGAGCAGATGCTCCAGCAGATCGATATCAGCGACATCGCCGCCGCGTGCCGCGCCCGGCTCCGCGGGCTCGGTGACGGGTGCTGACCGCAGAACGTACCTGAACCGGCTTTATCAGCGATTATCACATATCGTAATTGTAAGATGACTTAGTGCAACAGGACTTGCGGACGCGTGACCGGCCAGAGCGAGGAGTGAACGCATGACGAGCAGCGATCATGACGAGTCACCGGGACGCATCCTGGTCGTCGACGACGACGTGGTGACCGGCCGTTTCCTGGTGAATCTGCTGGGCACCCGCGGCGGTTTCGACGTCTCGCACACCCTCGACCCGGCCGTCGCGCTGCAGCGCGCCACGTCGGAGACCTGGGATCTGGTGCTCACCGACGTCGAGATGCCCGGCATGACCGGCCTGGAGCTCCTGCAGGCGCTCCGGCAAGCCTGCCCGGACCTCAATGTCGCCGTGCTGACCAGTCATGCGTCGCTCGACAATGCCGTGCGCGCGCTGCGGGATCGCGCTGACGAGTTCCTGCAGAAATCGATGCCGCCGGATCAGCTGCTGGCCAGTGTGGCTGCACTGGTCGCCACCGGACGCGCCGCCCGGCTGGCGGCCCGGCAGGCCGTCCTGGCCATCGGCGCGCACCCCGATGACGTCGAGATCGGGGCGGCCGGCGCGTTGCTCGTGCACCGCAGCATGGGGCACGAGGTATCGATCCTGACGCTCAGCCGGGGGGCTCGCGGAGGTACGGAGAGCACCAGGGCAGGCGAGTCGGAGATGGCTGCTCTGGCGCTGGGCGCCACCCTGTTCCTGGAGAACCTCCAGGACACGCAGATCCGGGAAGGCGATCCGACGATCAGCGTGATCAGCCGGGTCGTGCAGGCGGTCCGGCCCACCGTGATCTACACCCATTCGCACCACGACGTGCACCAGGATCACCGCAACGTCCACCAGGCCGCCATGGTGGCGACCCGGGGGGTCGGCCGCGTCTACTGCTTCCAGTCGCCGTCGGCCACGGTGGACTTCCGGCCGACCCGCTTCGTCAGCATCGATGACCACGTCGAACGCAAACTCGCGGCGATCAAGGCCTTTGCCTCGCAGACAGAAGTGCGGGCCTACCTGGTACCGGACCTGATCAGGTCAACCGCCCGCTACTGGTCGCGCTTCGGCGACGGACTGTACGCGGAGGCGTTCGAGGTAATCCGTGAAGCCCCCGCGACCACTGGCCAGCCCAGTGATCCGAGACCACTGCCCGCAGAGGTATGACGACCCTTGGTGCCGGCAGGTCAAGCGCCTGGCCCGGGCAGAGGCTCGCCGCTCCTCAGCACGCTCAGGTCCGGCACCATGAGGCGCTCCATCTCCCGGGGCTCGAACTTGGTCAGGCCGCCCGCGTAGACGCGCCCGTGCCCGAGGACCGTTCCGGTCCGCAGCGCCTCGGCCAGCCGGGAAAGAGTATGGCGGTCCAGTTCCTGGCGCGGGTAGAGGCCGTGCGCGATGTTGATGTGCCGGGCCTCAGCGGCGTTGATGACGAAGGCCGGGGGGCGCCGGGCCATGTAGGTGGCCAGGATCGGCGCCGGTGCCGCCAGGCCCACTGACCACCAGGCGCGCCGGTGGGCGGCGATATATCCCTTATCCACCCCGGCCTGTTTCGCTGCCTTGATGAAGCGGGACACCCTGACCCGGTCGCCGGCGTCGAGCTGGTCCAGCTCGGACGGGATATCCACGACCAGGCGCAGGTGCTCCCGGCCGGCCAGGACCGGTCCGGCGGCGAACAATTCCCGGGCCCTGGTGACCGACGGATACAGCACCGAGGCCGGCAGGCCGGCCTGGTGGCGGACGACCCAGAACGCGTTCGCGCCGGTGACCGCGCCCCGGTGGACCCGGCACAGCTCGCCGAGCTCGACGAAGCCCGCCGGGGCGGTCGTCCCGGGCCGGAGCAGGCCGCCCCAGCGGGAGGACTCCCGGAGCCGCTGGCGCGGGACCGGCCGCCCGGCGGTGGCCAGGTCCCTGAGCTGGCCGGGCGACTCCACGTCCTGCAGCCTGACCGGATCGTCCCGGCTGCCGATCTCGAAGGCCGTGATGACGGCGGTGGTCTGCACGCCGTCGAACGGCAGCGCTTTCGGCTCGATGACGTGCAGGGACCGCCCGCCCAGCGGACCCAGCACCAGGGACCGCATGATGGCGCCGTAGTTGACGTCCAGCCACTCCGCGGAGGTCACGAAACACCCGACGTCGCCCGGCCGGCCCAGGAGCGCGGTGGCCAGGAAGAAGTAGGCGTGCAGGCCAGCGAGACCGCTGATCCGGTGACCGATGCTTCCGGCGGCCTGCCGCGCCCAGGCCTTGGCGGCGGCACTGAGCTGATGGTGGCGGACGTACGGCGGGTTGCCGAGGAACGCGGTGCGGCCGCCGGTTCCCGGCAGCGTCACCGTGGTGTAGTCGGCCTGGATGACCCGGGCCTGGGACGCTTCCAGGACGGCGAGCATCGCCCGGGTCATCAGCGTGGCCAGGGGATCGCGGTCCACGGCGATGACCTCGAGGCCGGGCTCGCGGCGCAGGATGGCGGCGAGAAAACGCCCTGAGCCCGCGCCGGCATCGACGATCCGCGCGGGCCGCTGATCGAGCGTCCAGTCCACCATCGGCCCCACCAGGTGACCCGGCGTGTACACGGCACCGTCACCGCGCCGGGCCGCGGCGTCGCGTACCCGGCCGAACACCGCACCCAGCGGGTCTCCCCCGGCCTGGATGGCCGACCTGGCCTCGGCGACCTGGCCCGGGTCAGGTCCCGGCCGGTCAGCAACGGCTCCGGCCAGCCGGCGCTCATCCGGGAACAGCGGGCCACCCGCCCGGGCCGCGCCGAGGGCGAGGGCCAGGCGGACCAGCGAAGCTTCGGAATGGGCGGGCACGGTCACGAGACGAAACTAGCGGGCGGCGGGTACGCCGGCCGCCGGAAACCAGCGGGCGGCGCGGGCGCGCCGCCCGCTAGGCACTCAGTACCAGCCGTAGGCCAGCTCGTGATTCCAGGCCGCGCGCGGCCGGCCGTACCGGCTCTTGATGTAGCCCAGGCCCCAGCGGATCTGGGTGGTGGCGTTGCTGCGCCAGCTCTTGCCGGCGCTGGCCATCTTGCTGCCCGGCACGGCCTGCGGGATGCCGTAGGCGCCCGAGTACGGGTTCTCGGCGTACTTGTTCCAGCCGCTTTCCCGGTTCCACAGCTTGTCCAGCGGGGCCCACTGGCGCTTGCCCCAGCCGTAGTGCCCGAGCATCTTCTTGGCGGTGCGCTGGGCGGTCACGCGCTGCGATGTCGCGGCGGCGTCCAGGGTGGCGATGGGCCGGAAGGTGGCCGGGGCCGCGGCGGCGGCCGGGTGGGCCGCGCGCTGGGCGGCGGCCGGCGGGCTGCTGGCGAGCTGGCCCGCGGAGGCGCCGCTGAGGGTGATGACCGCCGCGGTGACGGCGCTGCCCGCCGCGGTCAGGGTCAGGAGGAGCTTCGGATACGCGTGCAGGGATGTCCTAATCCTGGACAAAGGGGCACCTTCGGTCGGCGCGAGATTCCGCGCTCGGCTTTCACCCGGGCACATGCCAGTTACCAGCGGAAATGCAGGGAGGGCAGCGGCGTACGGACGTGACGCGGGGGCAGGGCGCCGGGCGGCTCACAGGCGGCCATCTCGCACGCGGGGTGCTTGCAGGCTTCACCATGCCGGAAACAGGCCGAAAGCGTGACCAAAACTCCTAATTTAGGCGATATGACTTACGTCACATAACACGGCGGGGAACCCCGGGATCTGCGGGTTCCCCGCCGTCAGGGCCGGATGGCCGCGTCTGGGCCGGCTTGGACTGCCGGCGGCGGGCTAGTACCAGCCGTAGGCCTGCTCGTGTGACCAGGCCCCGCACGGTGAGCCGTACACCGACCGGATGTATCCCAGGCCCCAGCGGATCTGGGTGGCGGCGTCGGTCTGCCAGTCCGCGCCGGCGCTGGCCATCTTGCTGCCCGGCAGCGCCTGCGGGATGCCGTAGGCGCCCGACGAGGTGTTGGTGGCCGAGACGTTCCAGCCGCTCTCCGCGTTCCACAGCGGCTGCAGGCAGCTGAACTGCGAGGAGGACCAGCCGTAGGAACCGAGCATGCCCGCCGCGATCTGCTGCGGTGAGCCAGCGGGAGTGGCCGCGGGAGCCGCCGCGGCCGGTGCCTGCTGTTGCTGCTGCCGGGCGGCAGCGGCACGCGCCGCCGCGGCCTTGGCGGCCGCGGCCTTGGCGGCCGCCGCGCGCGCAGCCTTCCGGGCTTCCTGGCGGGCCTGCTGGCGGGCGATGGCCTGGCGCAGGGCGGCCTGCCGGGCCGTGGCCTCGCGGGCCTTGAGGTCCTGCACCGACTTGGCCAGCCCGTTGTCCTGGGCTCGCCGCGCCAGTCAGGGTGCGTCTGGCGCCCGGCGCGGCCGGTCCCGGCGGCCGTCCCGCCGAAGGAGGCGCCGGCGACGCTCGCCGACGCGGCGGGGGAATTCCCCGGCCAGGCCGCCACCGTGCCGGCGGCGATGCCCGCCAGGGCCAGGGCCGAGCCGGCGGCGATGATCGTGATCTTGGGGGTCCTGCGGTACAGGGTCTTGGGATACAGGGCCTTGGGTACAGGGCCTTGCGAGATCGGCAGGGTCTTGCGGTGGGAAGCCCGTCTGCTAGCAGACAACGTCAACCTTTGATCGGGCGCGGGCGCGCCGTGCGTCTTCACCCGGGCACAGACCGGCCACCGGGCGGGGGGCGGGTCAGCGGCGTCGGATGGGGCACGGGGGCAGGGCGCCCGGCCGCTCAGAAGGCGGCGGTCATCACGTACGCGGGGTGCTTGCGGCACCCCACGATGCCCGAAACCGCCGTAGCCGGGGCCCGGAACGGGCGATTAGTCCCTTATGAAAAGGATCACACCAAAAAAACCGTTTTCGCAATAAAACTTGCCGTCAAAGACCTGCCTGGCGGGCGATAGGGGCCGGCGGAAGGGTCAGCTCAGAGCGGGGATGATCTCCCGGCCGTAGGCGGCGAGCGTCTCGCCGGGCTGGTCGTGCATCAGGTACAGGGCGAACTGGTCCGCGCCGATCCCGGCCAGCTCGCGCAGCCGCTCGAGGTGCGCCTCGGCCGGCCCGAGCAGGCAGAACCGGTCCACGATGGCATCGGGCACGAAGTCCGTGGACGGGTTCCCGGCCCGCCCGTGATGGGCGTAGTCGTATCCCTCCCGGCCCTTGATGTAGTCGGTCAGCTCGTGCGGCACCGGGCCGTCCTCGCCGTACCGGGCGACCAGGTCGGCGACGTGGTTGCCGACCATCCCGCCGAACCAGCGCAGCTGGTCCCGCTGGTGCGCCACGTCGGTGCCGATGTAGGCGGGCGCCGCCACGCAGATCGTGAGGTCGTCCGGATCCCGGCCGGCCGCGCGGGCCGCGGCCCGCACCGACCCCACCGTCCAGCGGGCGATGTCCGGGTCGGCGGTCTGCAGGATGAAGCCGTCCGCCTGCTGGCCGACCAGGGCCAGCGCCTTCGGGCCGTAGGCGGCCATCCAGATCTCCAGCTTGCCGTCGCGCACCCAGGGGATGCGGATCGGCGCGCCGTCCAGCGTCACCTCGCGCCCCTCGGCCAGCTCCTTGATCACGTGCATGGCCTGGGACATGGTGGCCAGGGTGACCGGGTTCTGGCCGATGACCCGGCGGGCCGAGTCGCCGCGGCCGAGGCCGCACACGGTCCGGTTGCCGAACATGTCGTTCAGCGTGGCGAACAGGGACGCGGTGACCGTCCAGTGCCGGGTGCCCGGGTTCGTCACCATCGGCCCGACCATCATGTCCGAGGTGGCCGCGAGGATCTGCGAGTAGATGACGAACGGTTCCTGCCACAGCACGTGCGAGTCGAACGTCCAGCCGTAGCGGAACCCCTCCCCCTCGGCCCGGCGCATGGTCTCCACCACGCCGCTGGCCGGCGGGTCGGTCTGCAGGACCACTCCGAAGTCCATGAGTCTCCCCTGGCTAAATTAGGTACGCCGACAGGTCACGGCGCAGGAACTGGCCGTGGCCGGTGCGGCCGTGGTACTCGCCGCCGCCGATCACCAGCTCACCCCGGGACAGCACGGTCCGCACCTGGCCCGTGATCGACATGCCCTCGTAGGCCGAGTAGTCCACGTTCATGTGGTGCGTGGCCGCCGACAGGACCTGGGTGGCCCGCGGGTCGTACAGGACGATGTCGGCGTCCGAGCCGGGCGCGATGATGCCCTTGCGCGGGTAGAGCCCGAACATCCGGGCGGGCGTGGTCGCGGCCACCTCGACCCAGCGGGCCAGCGACAGCTCCCCGGCCACCACCCCCTGGTGCAGCAGGTCCATCCGGTGCTCGACGCCGGGGATCCCGTTGGGGATCTTGGAGAAGTCGCCGCGGCCCAGTTCCTTCTGCTCCTTGAAGCAGAACGGGCAGTGGTCGGTGGACACCACGGACAGGTCGTTGGTGCGCAGCCCGCGCCACAGCGACCCCTGGTGCTCGCGGGGCCGCAGCGGCGGCGACGCCACGTACTTGGCCCCCTCGAAGTCCGGCCGGGCCAGGTCGTCCAGGGACAGGTAGAGGTACTGGGGGCAGGTCTCGGCGAACACGTTCTGGCCGGTGTCCCGGGCCTCGGCGACGGCCTGGAGCGCCTGGGCCGCCGACAGGTGCACGATGTACAGCGGCGCCCCGGTCACCCCGGCCAGCGTGATGGCCCGGCTGGTGGCCTCCGCCTCCAGCTCCGGCGGGCGGGTCAGGCCGTGCTGCACCGGATCGGTTTTCCCCGCCGCGAGGGCCTGCGCGACCAGCTGGTCGATGGCGATGCCGTTCTCGGCGTGCATCATGATCACGGCGCCGGTCCCGGCCGCCCGGGTCATGGCCCGGACGATGTCCCCGTCGGTCGCGTAGAAGACGCCCGGGTAGGCCATGAACATCTTGAAGCTGTTCACGCCCGCCCCGATGCACGACTCCATCTCCTTGAGGCTGGTGTCGTTGACGTCGGAGACGATCATGTGGAAGCCGTAGTCGATCACGCAGTGGCCGTCGGCCTTCTCGTGCCACTTGTCCAGCGTGGCCAGCAGCGAGGTGCCCTTGGCCTGGACCGCGAAGTCCACGATCGTGGTGGTGCCGCCCCAGGCCGCGGCCCGGGTCCCGGTCTCGAACGTGTCCACCGAGAACGTGCCGCCGAACGGCATCTCCATGTGGGTGTGCGCGTCGATCCCGCCGGGCAGCACGTACAGGCCGCGGGCATCCATGACCTGGTCCGCCGACGCGCCCCAGGCCACCGCGGTCTCGCTGCCGGGGGCGGCCAGCGCGCTGATCTTCTCGCCCTCGACCAGCACGTCCGCCGGCACGGCGCCCGTGGAGGACACGACGGTGCCGCCCCGGATGAGGAGGCTCATGGCGTCACCAGCGGGCCGTACTGGTCGGGGCGGCGGTCGCGGTAGAACTGCCACAGGTCCCGGACCTCGGCCAGCTGGTCCATGTTCAGGTCGCGGACGACGACCTCGTCGTCGGTGTCGGACGCGGCCTCGCCGACCAGCTGGCCGCGCGGGTCGACGAAGTAGGTCTGGCCGTAGAACTCGTTGTCGCCCAGCGGTTCCACGCCGACCCGGTTGATCGCGCCGATGAAGTACTCGTTGGCCACCGCGGAGGCGGGCTGCTCCAGCCGCCACAGGTACTGCGACAGGCCGCGGCTGGTCGCGGACGGGTTGAAGACGATCCGGGCGCCGGCCAGCCCGAGCGCCCGCCAGCCCTCCGGGAAGTGCCGGTCGTAGCAGATGTACACGCCGATCCGGCCGACCGCGGTGTCGAAGACCGGGTAGCCCAGGTTCCCGGGGCGGAAGTAGAACTTCTCCCAGAACCCCTTGACCTGCGGCAGGTGGGTCTTGCGGTACTTGCCCAGGTAGGTGCCGTCCGCGTCGATCACGGCCGCGGTGTTGTAGTACAGGCCGGGCTGCTCCTCCTCGTACATCGGCACGACCAGGACCACCGAGTGCTGCCGGGCCAGCTCGCACATGAGGTCGGTGGTCGGGCCGCCGGGGATGGCCTCGGTGTAGGAGTAGTAGTCGGCGTCCTGCACCTGGCAGAAGTACGGCCCGTAGAACAGTTCCTGCAGGCAGACGACCTGGGCCCCGGCGGACGCCGCCCGGCCGATCGCGTCGGCCGACGCCCTGATCATCGACTCCTTGTCACCGGTCCACTGCTGCTGGATCAGTCCGGCCCGGACGATTTCGGCCACTGCGCGCTCCCCTCGACGGTGGGACAACCACGGTTGTCAACAGATACACCCGGAAGGCCGCGGCGAACATCCCTAGGCCTCCGGAGGAGGCAGCGGCGGCAGGGCCAGCGGCGTGTCGCGCTGGGCCCGGATCACGTGGATCACCGCGTTGATCAGGGCCAGGTGGGTGAACGCCTGGGGGAAGTTGCCCAGATGGCGTCCGGTCCGCGGGTCGATCTCCTCGGCGTACAGGTCGAGCGAGCTGGCCAGCGACAGCAGGCGCTCACACAACTGCTGGGCCCGGGCCATCTCGCCGATCTCGGAGAACGCCGAGACCAGCAGGAACGAGCAGATCGTGAACGTGCCCTCGTCCCCGGGCAGCCCGTCGTCGGTCTCCTCGGGCCGGTACCGCACGACCAGGCCGTCCACGGTCAGCTCGTCGGCGATGGCCAGGATCGTGGCCCGGACGCGCGGATCCTCGCGGGGCAGGAATCCGGTCATCGGGAGCAGCAGGAGCGAGGCATCGAGCGCCTTGGTGTCGTAATGCTGGGTGAACACGCCGCGCTCGTCCACCCCGTGGGCCAGGATGTCGTCCCGGATCTCGTCGGCCGCCTCGGCCCAGGTCTTGGCCAGGGCGGCCTCACCCCGGGCCAGCGCGGCCTGCGCGCCGCGCTGCACGGCGGACCAGCACATCAGCTTGGAGAACGTGAAGTGCTTCGGCTCGCCGCGTACCTCCCAGATGCCCAGGTCAGGCTCGCGCCAGTACTTCAGCGCGGACTCCACCTGGCGGCGGACCACCCGCCACATCCGGTCATCGAGCCGCTGCCAGCTGCCCAGCCGGATGTGGATGGCCTGCAGCATCGTGCCCCAGACGTCGTGCTGGCGCTGGGTGTAGGCCTCGTTGCCGACCCGCACCGGCCGCGCGCCGTCGTACCCGCTGAGATGATCCAGAATCTGCTCGCTCAGGTCCCGCTCGCCGTCGACCCCGTAAACCACCTGGACCTCGTCGTCGCGCTGGGCCAGGTCGGCGAGAAACCAGAAGAAATCGTCCGCCTCCCAGTCGAAGCCGAGCGCGTACAGGCTCCACAGGGTGAACGCGGAGTCGCGCAGCCAGCAGTAGCGGTAGTCCCAGTTGCGCTCGCCGTGCGGCACCTCCGGCAGCGACGTGGTCGCCGCCGCCACCATGGCCCCGCTGGGCGCGAACGTGAGGCCCTTCAGGGTCAGCGCGCTGCGCTGCAGGTACCGGCTCCACGGATGGTCCGGGAAACGGCCCCGGGCCAGCCAGTGCTGCCAGTGGTGGGCGGTCCACAGCAGCCGCTGGCGTGCCTCCTGGTAGGTGAACGGGGGCGCGTGGTCGGTCCAGGACAGGGCGCAGAAGTGGACCTCGCCTTCCTGCATCCGGGTCCGGGCCATGGCCCGGCCGCCCTCGAACCCCAGCCGCATGTCGGTGGTCAGGGTCAGCGGGACCCCGGGGGCGTCGCGGGCCGCGCGGCAGATCCCCTGCCCGTAGCCCCGGTCGGTATAGGACCAGGTCCCCTGGTAGCGGCCGTAGTCGAAGACCGGCTCGCACTCGAACGTGACCTGGACCTCGCCGGTGACGCAGCGGATGGTGCGCAGCAGCACGTGGTCGGCGTCGTAGTCGGTGGGCGTCCGGCGGTGGGTGTGGGACAGCTCGCTCTCGTGGTGCCAGGGACCCATCATCAGCGCGTCGCGCACCACCAGCCACCCGGTCGGGGTGGCCCAGCTGGTCTCCAGCACCATCGTCCCGGGCAGGTACCGGCGGGCGGCCGGGACGTGGATCCCTTCCGGGCCGAGGCGGAAGCCGCCGGCCGACCGGTCCAGGATCGAGCCGAACACGCTCGGCGAGTCCATCCGGGGCAGGCACATCCATTCCACGTTCCCGCTCGGCGCGATCAGGGCGGTGGTCTCGCAATCGGACAGGAAGGCGTACTCACCGATCGGCGGGAACGGTGAATCGTCCGGGGCCACGTCCACCGGGCCCGGGGTGGCCATGTCCAGGCCGTACCAGTCCTCGGTCGCGATTCCCCGGGATCCGCGGTCGCCCAACGTACTCATCTGATGGGTATACCCTCCGGCGCGAGATCTTCGCAGGTGACCCCCTAAGTTAGGGGCGCTCGCCGTGCAGCCGCTGCACGTAGCGGTCCGCGGAGCGGCGGACCGCGGCCGCGCCGTCGGCCACGACGACCCGCCCCCACCAGCCGCCGTAAATACGGTCAAAGGTGAACCGCTCGGCCCGGCTGGCGATCTCGAGCACGGTCGCCTCGTCCAGCGGGATGAGGTTGGGGTAGCTCCACATGAAGCTGACCCAGTCCCGGTCCGGGACGACCGTGATGGTGTCCCCGGTCAGCAGGGCGCCGCGGCCGCCGGACCCGGCCGGCCAGTGCAGCACGGCCGCCCCGTCGAAGTGACCGCCGATCCGGGCCACGGTGACGCCCGGGACCGGCTCGGCCTCGTCATCGAACAACTCGATCCGGGGCGAGGGCCGCTGGATCCACTGCTGGTCGGCCCGGGGGATGAAGACCCGGGCGCCGAAGGCGTCGGCGAAATCCACGTGCGCGGCGTAGAAATGCGGGTGGGACAGGCAGATCGCGTCGATGCCGCCCAGCTCGGTGATCCGGGTCCGGGCCTCGTCGTCCAGCAGCGGGACGCAGTCCCACAGGACGTTGCCGTGCGGGGTGCGGACCAGCAGGGCCCGCTGCCCGATGCCGGCCGCCGGTTCCACCCCGATGCCGGTCAGCCCCGGTTCCTCCTCGCGCAGGACCACCGCGTGGTCCTGCGCGAGCTCGGCCATCGTGGTCCACTGCTGGCCGCCCCAGCCGACGTACTGGCGCTCGTCGTCGCAGATCGGGCAGTTCCCCGGCGGCTCCGGTGTATCGGGCTGCTGGACGGCGCAGGTACGGCAGATCCACGCGGGCATCAGAATGCCTCCTCGTTTAGGGACAGCCTCCACAGTAGAGTGATCAAATGCACCGGATCATGATCACCGCCGCGGTGCTGGCGCTGGGCGCCGGGCTCGCCGCGTGCGGCAGCACCACCAGCGGCAGCGGGTCCGGCAGTGGCACCAGCGCCAGCGTCGGCGCCACCACGGCCAGCTGCAGCAACGCCTCGATCCAGAAGGATCTGTACACCAAGGGCACGCTTACCGTCGCCACCGACAAGCCCGCCTACCCGCCGTGGTTCAGCGGCAATGACCCCGCGAACGGCAAGGGCTACGAGAGCGCCGTGGCCTACGCGGTGGCCGCCCAGCTCGGGTTCAAGAAGTCGCAGGTCACCTGGGCCTACGAGCCGTTCAACGACTCCTACGCGCCCGGCCCGAAGAAGTTCGACTTCGACATCAACGAGGTCTCGGTGTCCCCGGCGCGGGCTCAGGCGGTGACGTTCTCCACCAGCTACTACGACGTGGATCAGGCGCTGGTCGCGCTGAAGGGCACCCCGATCGTGACCAAGCACGCGCCGGCCGACCTGAAGACGTATGTGTTCGGCGACCAGATCGGCACGACCAGCCTGGCCTTCATCAACAGCCAGATTCAGCCGACGCAGACGCCCAAGGTCTACGAGAGCCTGAACGACGTGAAGCAGGGGCTGCAGACCCACCAGATCGCGGCGCTGGTGGCGGACACGCCCACCGCCCAGTACATCTCCTCCTCGGAAATCAAGAACTCGGTACTGGTCGGACAGTTCCCGTCCAGCGGCGAGCACTTCGGCCTGCTCTTCCACAAGGGCAATCCGCTGGTGGGGTGCGTGGACAAGGCCCTGGCCACGCTGCACCAGCAACGGCACGCTCGCCGCGCTGCAGAAGAAGTACCTGCAGGTGTACCTGAGCGTGCCCCTGCTCAAGCCCTGATGGTCGGCCCGCCCCAGACCTCCTTCGGGGCGCCCCAGCGCAGGTCGCACCTGCTGAGCAGCGGCCGCGGCGCGGTGGCGGTGTCCACGGCCAGCACGATCGTCGTGCTGGCCGCCATCGTCGCGCTGTTCTTCCTGGCCCCGGGCAGCGCCGCGGTCCGGCACACGTTCTTCAACCCGGAGTACATGTGGAAGTCCCTGATCGGGGATCCCCGGGCGGGCTACTACTCGGTGGGCGAGGCGCTCTGGCTGAACATCCGGATGTTCCTGGCCGCCGAGGTCCTGATCCTCATCCTGGCCCTGGTCATCGCCGTCATCCGGCAGTCGGACAGCCCGGTGATGTTCCCGCTGCGGATCGTCAGCACCATTTATGTGGACGTGTTCCGCGGCGTCCCGCTGATCCTGGTCATCTTCGCGATCGGGTTCGGGGTGCCCGCGCTCAACCTGACCTTCGTGTCCACCCAGTCCGCCCCGGTCTACGGGGTCGCCGCCCTGGTCCTGTCCTATTCGGCGTACGTGTCCGAGGTCTACCGGGCGGGCCTGAACTCGGTCCACCAGAGCCAGGTCGCCGCGGCCCGGTCGCTCGGCCTGTCGCATACGGCGTCGCTGCGCTACGTGATCTTGCCGCAGGCGGTGCGCAACATCATCCCGCCGCTGCTGAACGACTTCATCAGCCTGCAGAAGGACACCGCCCTGGTCGGCATCCTCGGCGCGATCGAGGCCAACAAGGCCGCCGAGATCTTCAGCGACACCGTGTTCAACTACTCCAGCTACGTGGTGGCGGCCATCCTGTTCCTCATCCTCACCATCCCGCTGGCCCGGTTCACTGACCACCTGATCGCCCGGGACCGGCGCCGCCGCCTGGCCGGGGCGCCGTCGTGACCGCGGAACCGCCGGACGAGCCGGAGGCCGCCGCGGCGGTCCGGATCGAGGGTCTGCGTAAGTCGTTCGGGACCAATCTGGTGCTGGACGGGATCGACCTCAGCGTGGCCTCGCACGAGGTGATCTGCCTCATCGGGGCGTCCGGATCCGGCAAGTCGACGCTGCTGCGCTGCATCAACCTGCTGGAACCCATCGACGCCGGCCGGATCCTGCTCTGGGGGCAGGACGTCACCCAGCCGGGCATCGACCAGAACTGGGTGCGCCGCAACGTGGGCATCGTGTTCCAGGCCTTCAACCTGTTCCCGCACATGACCGTGCTGCGCAACGTCACGCTCGCCCCGGTCAAGGCGCTCGGCGCATCCCGGCGGGAGGCCGAGCAGGAGGCCCGGGCGCTGCTGGAACGCTTCGGGCTGCTGGACAAGCAGGCCGACTATCCGGACCGGCTCTCCGGCGGCCAGCAGCAGCGGGTGGCGATCGTCCGGGCGCTGGCCATGCGGCCGCGGCTGATGCTGCTCGACGAGGTCACCAGCGCCCTGGACCCGGAACTGGTGGCCGAGGTTCTCGACGTCATCCGGGAGCTGGCGGCCAGCGGCATGACCATGCTGATCGCCACGCACGAGATGGGCTTCGCCCGGGACATCGCGAACCGGGTGTGCTTCCTGTCCGGCGGGCGGATCGTGGAGCAGGGGCCGCCACGGGAGTTGTTCAGCAGCCCCAGAGATGAGCGCACCCAGCGGTTCCTGCGGAGAATCACCGACGCGGGACGCCTTTAGTTCATCACCCAGCCGCCGTCTACCACCAGCAGCTGCCCGGTGATGAAGGACGTCTCCGGGGCGGCCAGGAACAGCGCCGCGTTGGCGATGTCGGCGGGCGTCCCGCGCCGCTTGACGGCCTGCTGCTCCAGGATGAACGCGTTGTAGGACTCCAGGTCCGGGTGGATCGCCTCGGCGGCCGTGGGGAAGGCGCCCGGGGCGATCGCGTTGACGGTGATCCCGTGCTCGCCGAGTTCCCTGGCCAGCGCCCGGGTCAGCCCGACCAGGGCACCTTTGGAGGCCACATACGGGACCAGGAACGGGGTGTGCCCGAAAAAAGTGATGCTGGACACATTGATGATGCGGCCCGACCCGGCGGCCCGCATCGCCGGCAGCGCCGCCTGCGCGCAGACGAAGGCCGCGTCCACGTTGACCCGCTGGACCGCCAGCCAGTCCTCGGTGGTGTACTCCCCGACTTCCTTCCTCGGATAGATCGCGGCGTTGTTGATCAGCACGTCGAGCCCGCCCTGGCGGGCGGCGAGGTCGGTGATCAGCTGCCGGGTGGCGGTCAGGTCGGCCAGGTCACAGGGGGCGAAGAAGGCCTGGCCATGGGAGCCACCGGCCGGGCCGCCTGCCTCACTGCCGGTCAGGCCGGCGTTGATGCGGGCCGCTAGCTCCTCGCCCGGGCTGCCGGGCAGGTCCACCAGGGCGACGGCCGCGCCCTCGGCCGCGAACGCGGCCGCCATGCCCGAGCCGAGCCCCCCGGCGGCTCCCGTGATCACGATCGTGCGGCCGGCGTAACGCATCGAGGGCCCTCCGTCAGGAATATCTGAAGACCTTCTTAGGATTGTGATCACCGTAGTCCCCCCACTCACACCAAGGGGGCCGGAGAAACGTTCAGCAAGCGGAGCGCGGGATCGTGGCCCGGCCGGGAATTCCTGGCCCACCGCGGCCTGATCGCACTGTCAGCCGGGGCCGCGATGGCCGAAGCGGCGCTGCTCTGCTGGCTCGCCCCGCCGGCCCGGTCGCTCGCCGGGCAGGTCACCGCGGTCGCTCCGCTGGCCGTCTTCCACGATCTGCGCTGGATGTACGGATATGACCGGTCCTGGCTCGGGTTCGCGGGGCTGCTCGTCGCGGTCCTGGCGGTCCGTTCCGGCCTGAACACCGCGCTGGCCCGGCTGGCCTGGCCGCGGGACCGGCCCGCACCCGGCCTGCGGGAGTTGTACCGGTCCGCGACCGGGCTGACCGTCGTGGCCTGCCTGCTGCTGTCCCCGGTGGCGGCGCTGACCCTCGGGGTGGCCATCCTGCCGTTCTCCTGGCCGTTCCTGGCTACGGTGCCGGTGCTGCTGCTGATCTCGCTGCCGCTGAGTCACGGCGGCATCCTGGGGTCCTGGTGGCGGACCCTGCCGCCGCCCCGGGCGATGTACTGGCTGCTGGCCGACTTCGTCACGCTCTCGGTGGTGGCGGCGGCGATCGGGCGCCTGCCGGTGACCGCCGCCATCGGTGTCTGCGGCCTGGCGGGCGTGGCCAACGCGCGGGCCTGGTTCGGCGTGACCAGGGCCGTCGTCCGCCGGGAGGCCAGCCGCCGGCGGCTGGTCGCCGTGGTGGAAAGCCGTCCCGCGCCGCTGCTGCCGCTGTCTGTCCCGCTGGCCCCGGTGGCCATGGTCCTCGCCATCGCCATGGTGGTCGGCCTGACCCGGCTCGCCTTCGTGATCGGCAACCCGCCGCATCACTCCACGCTGGCCGCCGTGGGGGCCGCCGCGGCCGCCGGCGCAGCGGGGGTGAACCCCGCGACCAGGAACGCCGCATCAACCGCCAGCAACTCCTCTGGCAACTCCGGTGGCAACTCCGCCAGCAGCGTCGGGCCCGGGCAAGCCGCCCGGGATCCGGTACTGGAGATCCGGGGCTTCGGGTCGGCGTGCTGCGCCTCGCCCCGGTCCTTGCGGCCAGTCGCCCCCGCAGCCCTGGTCCAGCAGTTCTCCTACCGGGGCATGACCGCGTCCGGCCGTCCCCTCCCCCAGGGCAGCGCGGCCAGCGACCTGCCCCTGACCGAGCTGGGGCGCCGCATCGCCGCCCAGGTCGTGCGGCTGCACCGGGAGACGGGCCGGCCGGTGGACATCATCGCGGAGAGCGAGGGCACCCTCGGCGTGGACGCGATGCTGGCCACCCAGCCGGGCCTGCCGCTCGGCTCCGTGGTCATGATGAGCCCGATCGTCGCGCCCGGTCAGGTGACCTACCCGGGCGACGGCAGCCGGGACCTCATGCCCGCGGACGAACTGCGGGCGCTGGTCTGGTTCGTGGGCGGCCTGTCCCCGTTCGGGTCGTCCGGGGCGCAGCGGCTGATCGACTCGGTGGACGAGGTGGGGGCCAGGTTCGCCGCCTCGGCGGCCCGGCATCACCCGCTGCGCTGGCTGCTGCTCGTGCCGCTGGCCGACGCGGTCACGCTGCCCGTCTGCCCGCTGCCCCCGGACGTCCGGGTGGTGCCCGCGCTGCACGGTGACCTGCTCGGCAGCCCCGGGGTCACGGCGATGGTGCGCGGTTTCCTGGCCCACCGGCGGGTCGCGGAGCCGAATGGGTATAAGGCCACCGCCGAGATCGTCGCCGCGGCCGCCGCGGCCTGGCGGATGCCGGTCACCACGGCGCCCATGCACGCGTGCGGCCACTAGCCCTGCAGCAGCGCGCCGGTGCAGGCGCCGCAGGTGAGTGACCCCGCCGGGAGGTACCAGAGCGGAGGCTGGTCCGGGTGCGGGCACCGGGGGAGAGTGCCCGCGGCCAGGATCTCGGCCGCCGCGTTCTGGAGCCTCCCGGCGGGGGAGCCCGCCAGCGGCCGGCCCTGATAGGCCCGCGTGCCGGAAAGGTCCTCGGGCACGCCGGTCACCGGTCACCTCCAGCACCGCATCCGGGTAGGAACGCTGTGAAAGTACCGCAAACCACGCGGACCTGACTGGCGAATAAGTGGCTTCGCACCCCGGCTTGTTATCACTCCGCTGGCGGCTCGGCCTCCAGTTCCCGGCGGGCCTGCTCCAGTTCCTGCCGGGCGGCCGGGTCCGGGGCCGGATAGTGCGGGTCGATGTCGATCAGCGTCTGGGCGATGACCGCGGCCGCGCACAGGCGGGTGAACCACTTGTGGTCGGCGGGCAGCACGTGCCAGGGTGCCCATTCCGTGCTGGTGTGGCTCAGCATTGCCGAGTACGCCCGCTGGTAGTCGTCCCAGTACTGGCGTTCGCGCACGTCGCTGGCGGCGAACTTCCAGTTCTTCTCCGGGTGGTCGATCCGGCGCAGGAAACGCCTCCGCTGCTCGTCCCTGGACACGTTGAGGAACAACTTGACCACGCGGATGCCCTGGTCGGTCAGGTAGCGCTCCCAGTCGTTGATCTCCCGGTAGCGGCGTTTCCAGACGTCGCCGGCGCGGCTTCCCGGCGGGAGTTTCTCGGCCTCGAGCAGTTCCCGGTGGACGCGGACGACGAGCACCTCTTCGTAGTGCGAGCGGTTGAACACGCCGATCTCACCGCGTGCGGGCAGTTGCCGGGCCTGCCGCCACAGGTAGTCGTGCCGGAGTTCCTCGGCGGAGGGCTCCTTGAAGCTGGACACCCGGACTCCCTGCGGGTTCACCCCGCTCATCACGTGCCGGATCGTGCTGTCTTTGCCCCCGGCGTCGAGAGCCTGCAGCACGACCAGCACCCCGTAGGTGTCCTGGGCGGCCAGCCGGTCCTGGTATTCGGCCAGCAATTCCACGCCCTGGCGGAGCAGTTCCTGCCCGTCGTCCTTGCTCTGGACGCCGAACCGCGCACCGGGATCGAAGTCCCGGGGCAGGTCGACCTCCGAGCCCGGCTTCACCCGCAACGGCCCGACCAGGCCCTTGATCCAGCCCGCTTGCTGCTCGGTCATCCGCGGTCCTTCCGCTCATCCTGCCCGGTATGTCGATGGTGCCAGCCCAGGTAGATCATGGTGACTGTGGTGGATCCGATCCAGGTCCGGGGCAAAGTGATCCCGGCTGACGAGTTGTCCTGGCGATTCTCCAGGTCATCAGGGCCCGGAGGGCAGTCGGTCAACACCAGCGACAGCCGGGTGGAGTTGTCCTATGACGTGGCGGCCTCCTCCGCGCTAGGCCCGGTGCTCAGGGAGCGCGCCCTGACGGCGCTGGCTGACCGGCTGGTCAACGGAGTCCTGACGATCAGCGCGTCCGAGCAGCGATCCCAGCTGCGCAACCGGGAGGCGGCGAGCCGGCGGCTGGCCAGCGTGCTGACCGCCGCGACCGCCCCGCCGCCCGCGGTCCGCAGGCCGACCAAGCGAACCCGCGGTTCACAGGAACGCAGGCTTGCGGCCAAGCAGCGCCGGTCCCAGATCAAACGGCTCCGGCGGTCCACGGATGACTGAGGCGCAGGCCGCAGGCAGGCAGGAGGCCGGGCCGGGAACCGTGCCGGGCGGCTAGCTAGTCCGGCGCAGGCCGGTCACGGTCACGGCGAGCCCGCACAGCGCGATCAGCGGCCCGATCAGGGCCCACAACGTCACCCCGGTCATGACGCTGCCCCTGATGTAGCCAAGGCCTTGGAGCGTCCAGACGACTCCGGCGATGACGATGAGAGCACCCGCGATCGAGAGAACGATCCTCCACATGATCGGCCCCCCTTTGCTGAGCGCTGCTCCGCTCAGTGCCACCGTCGCTGCCACCGTCGCTCGTCACTGCGTTGGCATCACATGGCGGCGGCCGGCGTCACCCGGGCCCAGGAACTTCTCTCTCTCAAATGATTCTGGGCTAAAGGGCGCCGAAACGTAAATAAGTCGCAGGTTTCAGGTTGGTGTAGCCCGGGGCTGGTGCAGCCGGGCCGGCGCAGGCCTGGCCGGCGCAGGCCCGGCCGGCGCAGGCCCGGCCGGCGCAGGGCAGCCGGCCGGCGCAGCCGGGCTGGCCTGCATCAGGCGGCCAGCGGTTCGGGTGAGACTGAGTACGTCAGTCCGGCCGGGGTGGTCCACCTGAATACTCCGGGCCGCGGCTGCTCAAGCCGCCACGCTCCAGTGCCTTTCAGCCGATGGTGCCTA